>JBMYLP010000001.1:0-49731 GCA_049596455.1 Flavobacteriaceae bacterium
ATTCGAACCCCCGGAGGTGTGACCCTCAACGGTTTTCAAGACCGCCGCATTCGACCACTCTGCCATTTCTCCAATGGCTGCAAATATAGTCCCTTTTTTTATTTCTAAAAACGCATTTATTCCTTGTTTCTGCGAATGCCTACATTTGCGTTATGATTGATTTTCCCTACGATTTGTTATTGCTCATAGCCGCCGGACTTTTTGCCGGATTTATAAATACCATGGCAGGAGGCGGCTCGTTACTTACGTTGCCCTTACTCATTTTTTTAGGGTTGCCCTCGGCAACTGCAAATGGAACCAATCGCATTGCCATTTTGGTTGCTACTGGCTCGGCAACCTTAGGTTTTAGGAGTAAAAAAATCAATTCTTACCCTTTTAGCTTGTACTTGGGTGGCGTCGCATTACTTGGTGCGCTACTGGGTGCAAGAATTGCTATTGACATTGATGGAAATGTATTTAACCGAATTTTAGCCATTATCATGATTGTGGTGGTAGTGCTTATGGTGTTTAAACCCAAATACAATGCCCTTGCTACTGCTCCAAGAACTACTGGCAAAACCCTTATCTGGTCTATGGTAGGATTCTTTTTTATTGGTATTTATGGCGGTTTTATCAATGCAGGAATTGGCTTTATTATGATGTTGTTTATGAACTATGTAAACCGCATGGACTTGATTCGAGTAAATGCCACCAAAGTGGCTGTTGCGTTTATTTATACTACGGGAGCCTTAGCCACATTTGCTCTTTCCGGGCATATTGAATGGAAATATGGCGTCGCATTGGCAACTGGTAATGCTGCTGGTGCTTATTTTGCCTCTCGATATTCGGTAAAAAAAGGCGAGGGCGTAATTAAAGCTGTTATGGTGACTATGGTAGTTGCTATGGCAATCAAACTCTGGTTTTTTTAGTGTTGTGATGTAACATTATTTTTGATTGTTCGTTATACCCCTGAACCCAAGTCAATAGACTTAAAAATGAACAACCATGAATCGGCAAATTTTCTCAAAAGCTTTTTGTGTATTTTTTTTACTTTTTAATACTATCGCAGCTACTGCTAGTATTCCCAAAACAGGTGCTATTTCGGGGCTTGTATATGATGCTTCCCTAAACCAGCCATTACCTTATGTAAGTGTGGTGCTTAGCAATGCCAACGGGGAAACAATAACAGGCGCAATTACAGATGAGAAAGGGTATTTTAAACTCGATAAAATCCCTGAGGGTACACACTCACTTACCATACAATTTATTGGCTATAAAAAACATACGCAATCAGTTACTATTGGTGGCGATACGTATGTTGTTAAGCTCGATAAAATTGCTCTTATTGAAGAATCTACCGAGTTGGAAGGCGTAGATGTTATTGGTGAAGTATCAACCATACAGCAAAAAGTTGATAGAAAAGTTATTACAATTGGAAAAGATTTGGCAGCCGCTGGAACGGCTTCCGAACTATTGGTAGGCATCCCTTCCATCAACATTGACCCACAATCTGGGGCAATAAGCCTTCGAGGCAATGAGAATGTTCCCGTTATGGTGGATGGAAAGCTGTCTAATATTCCTGCCGCACAATTGCTAAAGCAGATTCCGTCTTCGGCAATCAAAGCGGTGGAGCTTATCACCAATCCATCGGCAAAATACAATCCAGATGGTATGAGTGGTATCATCAATATTGTACTTCACAAAAATCAACTTGTTGGTTTTAATGGCGCATTGAACGCCAATTGGAGCAAAGAAATAAATCCGAAATTCAACAGCGGACTTAATCTAAATTACCGCAAGGGAAAATTTAATGTCTATGGAAATTACAGCAACAACATTTCTAAAAATGCCAATCATGGTCAAATTGAACGTCCTCAAGACCTTTCTGAGCAGTATTTTAAGTTTTTTGATGAGCGAGAGTCGCATATTTTCAAGGTTGGTGTGGATGTCTATTTAAACGACAAAAACACAGTATCCCTATTTACAAGCCAGAATCCTGCTGAAAACAGCACAAACGGATCAACACGAACGGTTTCTTATGAAAAAAATATCGCATCTAACGATTATCAGAATTTTGATGCACAATCAGATAACACTTCAGCACAGTATAACTTTAACTACAAACACGACTTCAATAAAGAAGGAAGTAATATTGAGCTAGAAGTAGATCATAATATTTTTGACTCAAAAAATCCTGTAGCGTTTACCTATCCGTTTCCTGTAAACACAAAAAATTACGATGACAAAAACGAAACTGATAGAAAACGAACAACCATCAACTTGGATTACGTTAACCCATTAACAGAGAACAGTAAATTGGAGTTAGGTGCCGAGGCGCGCTTATTTAATACACTCATTATGTTTTCTTCGACAGGGGAGTCTATTAATAGCAAAGGCGTTTTTGGACCAGCACCTGATACTGAATTTGACTACACTCGTGACATTTATTCCCTGTATGCTACTTATGGCGGAAAGCTAAATAAATGGACGTATCAGGTAGGAGTTAGAGCCGAGTCGGTTGAGGTTTCTGCTAACGCAAAAGAAACCCTCACAATAGGGAATACGAAGAAAACGGAGTTAAATCCATTTTCAAACGATTATACTCAGTTGTATCCTTCATTTTATTTGACCTATTCGCCCACAGAAAAAAAGTCGTACCAGCTGAGCTACAGTCGTCGTATAGACCGTCCTGGAATTGGTCAAGTAAATCCTATAAAAGAATGGTCAACTCCGCTGGTTTCATCATATGGAAATCAAAAATTGCTACCACAGTTTACCAATTCGTTAGAAGTAAACCACACGCGTAGACTAAAAAACGGATCTGTCACGGGCGGTGTGTTTTACCGTTCTATTTCAAATGAAATAAATCGTGCGTTGTATGTAGATAAAAGCGATGTAACATCTGGAAAGATAATTTTAACACACGACAATTTTGATGACTCTTCTGCATATGGTGTAGAGCTTTCGTCCAATTACAAACCTACAAAATGGTGGTCGTTTAATACCAGTTTTGATTTGTTCTCGCAAACCCAAAAAGGAATTGCAGAATATATTGATGTGCCTTTGGAGCAAGCCACGGTAGCTAATATTGTCAGAGATACCAATGTTGTAGATAACGTTTCATGGAATTTTAGAATGTATAACAGCTTAAGCGCAAGCAAAAAGCTAACCTTTACAGCGTTTCTATTTTACAGGGGGAAAAACAAAACGCTACAGTTTGATATGCTTCCCATGTACTTTATGAATTTGGGCGCAAGATTAAATGTACTCAAGGGAAAAGGAACTGTAAATATTGGATTTAACGATGTTTTTGACACCATGAAATTTCGATTTGGTTCACGCTTGCCGTTTGAGCAAGAAGGTGAATTTAATTGGGAAAGCCGCACCGTTCAGCTTGGATTTAACTACCGTTTTGGTAGTGGGAAATACCGTGCTAAAGCAAGAAAACAACGCAATAATGATGAAAAAAGTGGTAGCGGAGGAATCTTTTAGTCTATATCAATATATTTGACCTTACACATTGCGTAAGCGATGTGCAGTCAAATACACTTTTTATTGAAAAACACTACGACTAAGAATTACAGTAGCCAAATAATACCCATTGCTATCATAGCGGGTTTATTTTTTATTTTCGGCTTTGTTACATGGATTAATGGGGCGCTTATTCCCTTTATGAAAACCATTCACGAATTAACAGATGCTCAATCCTATTTAGTAGCATCGGCTTCGTATATCTCTTTTGTGGTTATGGCATTGCCGTCAGCCTATGTGCTAAAAAGAACAGGCTATCGAAAAGGCATGTCCTTAGGACTACTAATTATGGCAATGGGGGCACTTGTGTTTATTCCAGCTGCTCAAGCCAGAACGTATTGGATGTTTTTGGTGGCGATTTTTATACAAGGTACTGGAATGACATTGCTTCAAACAGCGTCAAACCCCTATATCACCATTCTGGGTCCCATTGATCGTGCGGCAAAAAGAATTGCCATAATGGGCATTGCCAACAAAGTGGCAGGTGGGTTAGGCTCTGTTATTTTTGGTGCATTGCTTTTAACAGGAATAGAAGGAGTACAAAAGCAATTAGCTGTTGTTTCAAATACGGAGAAGGCGGAATTGCTGAATGCTATGGCAAATAGCGTCATTGTGCCATATCTTATCATGACTGCTGTTCTTGTGCTTTTGGGGCTGCTTATCAGAAAAGCTCCGCTTCCACACGTAGAGGCACCCGAGACACCTCAAAACAGTTCAGCGGGTCATATTAAAGCGTCTATTTTTAATTTCCCTCATTTATGGTTAGGTGTGCTTACGCTGTTTGCCTATGTTGGCGCTGAGGTTATTGCGGGAGATACCATTATTTCCTACGGAATTTCCTTAGGATTTCCTGTTGCTGATGCCAAATATTTTACCATGTATACGCTTTTGGCCATGGTGTTTACATACGCTCTTGGCATAGTACTGATACCAAAATATATCAGTCAAGACAATGCCCTAAAAATAAGTGCTGCCTTAGGTATAGTCTTTTCGCTTTGCATCATTAACACCAATGGGGCTACTTCTGTATTTTTTGTTGCTGCATTAGGTATTGCCAACGCATTGGTTTGGCCCGCCGTATGGCCCCTTACACTCAAAGGATTGGGCAGTCTCACCAAAACAGCCTCTGCCTTGCTTATTATGGCAATTTCGGGAGGAGCAATAATTCCGCCCTTGTATGGAAGATTAGTGGATAAAAACAAATACGACCTTATCGCCTCGGGTGTTTCTGAAGCGGATGCCCTTTCAACAGCTTCCACAAGCAGCTACTGGATTTTATTGCCGTGCTATGTGCTTATTCTCTATTATGCCTTAAATGGGCATAAGCTTAGAAGTAAAAAGATGGAGTAGCTCTTGTTTTTAATGATTTTCAGGCTTAATACGTTTCATACGAAACAATCTCAAGTCCATACCCGGACATGCCTACACGCTTGATTTTATCACTGTTAGACAGCAGTTTTATTTTGTGAATCCCAACCGCGTGAATCATTTGTGCGCCAATGCCAAAATCTTTTTCGTCCATTTTACGTGTGTTCTCTTTTGGGTTTTGAATCACTTTTAGGTGCTCCAACAAGCGTTGTGCGGGTTGTAATTGATTGATAAAAATCACAGCTCCTTTGCCTTCTTTTTCTATGTGCTTAAAAATGGCATCTAAAGAACTTGTTGCATTTTGGTTTAGAATGCGTAATAAATCACTATTTAACTGTTGGGTGTGTACACGTGTCAGTACAGCCTCATCTGCTTCCCAAGTGCCCTTTGTTAGCGCAATGTGGATTTGGTTATTCGTGTTTTGATGAAAGGCACGAAGTCGAAACGTCCCATAGGTGGTTTCTACTTCAAAGTCTTCTTTCACTTCTATCAAACTATCGTGTTTCATGCGATAGCTTACCAAATCTTCAATGGAAACAAGCTTAAGGTCAAACGTATCTGCTACTTTTCGGAGTTGTGGTAAGCGCGCCATAGTGCCATCTTCGTTCATGATTTCTACAATCACTCCAGCCGGTTGAAACCCTGCCAATCGCGCAAAATCAATAGCAGCTTCGGTATGCCCTGTACGACGTAATACCCCTCCTTCTTTTGCGGCTAACGGAAAAATGTGCCCAGGACGCAGAAAATCATGCGCAGTGGCATCAGGGCTGATTAGTTTTCGAACCGTTTTCGCCCGGTCTGCTACAGAAATCCCTGAAGTCACACCATTCCCCTTTAGGTCAATGGAAACGGTAAAGGCAGTTCCCATAGGGTCGGTATTGTTACTCGCCATAGGGTAGAGGTCTAAGGCTTTGCAACGTTCTTCAGTGATGGGCGTACAAATTAACCCCCGACCTTCTTTTGCCATAAAGTTTATCATTTCTGGGGTAACCATTTCGGCGGCACCAACAAAATCTCCTTCGTTTTCACGATTTTCATCATCTACCACAATAATTACTTTTCCGTTTCGAATATCTTCGATGGCATCTTCAATACGGTCTAAACGAATGTCTTTTTTCATCTTTTCAATCTTTTT
Organism: Flavobacteriaceae bacterium; assembly: GCA_049596455.1. GTDB lineage: Bacteria > Bacteroidota > Bacteroidia > Flavobacteriales > Flavobacteriaceae > UBA7446. The sequence continues at coordinate 6,014 of JBMYLP010000001.1, forward strand.
ACAATTAGATTTAAGGGCACTTTTAAGTTTAATTTCATACGCTCCACATCAAAAACAGATTTGTCTTTACTGGCACGAACCGTGGCAACTAAGCCTACAACAGTTAGCACAATAGAAATAAGCCATGCACCCCAAAAGGGATGAAGGCTGCCGTCCTCTGCGCTGTTTTTGAATAGTGTTCCAGCAAAATGATAGGTCAAAAATATGGTTAAAGCTACTACAATTGGCAATCCAAAGCCACCTTTTCTGATGATAGCACCAAGCGGAGCACCAACAAAAAACAATAAAATGGCAGCATATGCATTCACAAATTTGTCGTCGCGCCATAGCCGGTGGAGGTTTATCACTTTCTCACGAATAAAAAACACGCGTTTTTGGTTATTGAAATTGCTGATTTGCATTTCAATATTTCGTTTTGCACCGTCCAAAATTCGTCTTTGCTGCCCTGTGGTATATAAATCCAAATAAGCTTTTTTTCCTTTGTAGCTATATTTTTTGTATGAACTTTTTAGTCTGTTAACAGATTTGATTCCCGTTCTGAGATATACGGTGTTGGCAAAACCTTCAATTTCCGAAACATAGCCTTTTGTTAATGAGTCTATGCTTTGGCTTAGCTCTTCAATGTTTTGCATTTTGAAGGTGTTGGTATAACTAGTTTCTTCTAAATCTACATTGTTAAATGCTCTTAAATCAATATTCATTGTGTATTGCTTAAAGGCAATTCGGCTATGCGGATCATTTTTTTTGCGTTTGTTCTTTTGCACAATTTCCTCATATCGATACCCGTCATACAAAACCAACTGCAAGCCTTCTTGTAGCTCTTCACTTTTAAGTTCGCCTCGTGCGGCTTTAATCACTACATTATTAATTTGATTGGGTGATTTTTCGTGGATGACTACCCCCTCAAGTAGCTTATCATTTTCGCCGTATTTTCTTTCCACTTTGATATTGCTTTCACCAATATCGTTAAACATACCTTCGGTTATTGCCAATGCTGGTCGCATTTTGGAAAGATTCTTTCTCAGGTTATACGTCTTGAATTCTGCCAGTGGAATTACAGTGTTGGCAACATAAAACGTGGCAAAACAAGCTATGCTGTTAACAATGATAAGTGGGCGCATGGCGCGCATCAAGGAAATTCCTGCAGATTTCATGGCAGCAAACTCGTAGCGTTCTGCAAAACTCCCAAAAGTCATTATGGATGCCAAAAGGATTGTAAGCGGTAATACTAAGGGAACTAATTTTGGCGAATAATACAGTAAAAACCGAAGCAATACACTGATATCCAATCCTTTGCCAGCAAACTCATCAATAAAAACCCAGACGGTTTGAATGATGAAAATAAACATCAGAATAAAAAAGAAACTCACCAAAACAGTAAGATAACTTTTTAAGATGTAACGGTCTATTAGCGGTAGCTTCATTAAAATCTATCGATATAGTAGTTTGGATAGTCTGCCTCGGAAAAGACAAAAGTGTTTGGGGCTAAGGTTTTATTTGGTGTAAACGACCGCACGGTTAGTGTTGTCTCAGTTCCGTTTTCGCCTACTTCAATAAGTTTGTAAATATGTTTTGTTTTGGTATCGATGCCCAAAAGCAAATAGGCTGCTTGCGCATAGGTGTCAATTGGGGTTAGCTTTACAAATTGTATTGTTCTGCCCCCGTATAAGGGTTGTGCAATATCCCACGAAAACCGATATCCTTCTTTATAAAATGAAAATAGCTCGGAGGGATTCAGTCCTTCGCTAAGCTCGGTATCCACAGGTTCAATAAGCACTTCTTCGTTTTCTTTGTTAATGGTGTGCACATTTTTACCATCACTTAGTTGCTGAATACCCATCAAATTAAGTAGGTATTTATTGTCTTGCAATACCAATGTGCCTTGTTCTTTTTGCTTGATATATTCTTTTCGGTTTACCAATTCGTAACTAAATTCTATAGATATATTGGAATAATTGGCTAGAGTTTCAGAAACTTCTTCCAATAATGTTGCAGCACGTTGATCTTGCGCAAATACAAATCCAGCGCTGAGTAGGCTAATAAATAAGAGTTTAATTTTCATTTTCTTTTGCTAAAAATTCATGTAACGAAATCACGTCTCTAAACATGACTTCTCGGGCTTTACTTCCTTCAAAAGGTCCCACAATTCCTGCGGCTTCTAGTTGGTCTATAATACGACCTGCTCTATTGTACCCCAGTTTTAGTTTGCGTTGCAAAAGCGATGCCGAACCTTGCTGGGCATTCACAACTACTTCGGCAGCTTCTTTAAATAGTGCGTCGCGATCTTCGATATTATTTTCTTTTGTTGAAGTATTTTCCTCTGATACGTATTCAGGCAATAAATGCGCATCGGGGTAGGCGCGTTGCGATCCAATAAAATCTGTAATTTTTTCCACTTCGGGTGTGTCCACAAATGCACATTGCAATCTGATGAGATTGTTTCCTTGTGTAAATAACATATCACCTCGACCTATCAATTGATCTGCGCCACCGCTGTCTAAAATAGTTCTTGAGTCAACTTTGGAAGTAACCCGAAAAGCGATGCGTGCAGGGAAGTTGGCTTTAATAAGTCCCGTTATCACATTCACCGATGGGCGTTGCGTGGCAATAATTAAGTGAATTCCTACGGCTCGTGCCAGCTGTGCTAGGCGTGCTATGGGGGTTTCCACTTCTTTTCCTGTGGTCATGATAAGGTCTGCAAACTCATCAATAACCAACACGATATAAGGCAAATAGACATGGCCATCGTGTGGGTTTAGCCTTCGTTCTTTAAACTTGGCATTGTATTCTTTGATATTGCGACACATAGCTGTTTTGAGCAAGTCATAACGCGTATCCATTTCAATACACAACGAATTTAGTGTATTAATAACTTGCTTGTTATCAGTTATAATGGCATCATCTGTGTCAGGCAGTTTTGCCAAATAGTGACGTTCAATTTTGTTGAAAAGTGTAAGCTCTACTTTTTTAGGGTCAACAAGTACAAACTTGATTTCGGCAGGGTGCTTTTTATACAGCAATGAAGTCAAAATTGCATTTAACCCCACTGACTTTCCTTGTCCAGTTGCTCCTGCCATGAGCAGGTGCGGCATTTTTGCCAAATCCACCACAAAAGTTTCGTTACTGATGGTTTTTCCAAGCGCAAGTGGAAGTTCCATTTCTGCCTCTTGAAACTTTTTAGCTAGTATCACAGAGCGCATCGAAACAATAGTTGCTTTTTTGTTTGGTACTTCTATACCAACAGTTCCTTTTCCTGGGATAGGGGCAATAATTCGTATGCCCAATGCAGAAAGTGATAGCGCAATATCGTCCTCTAGGTTTTTAATTTTAGAAATGCGTACACCCGCAGCTGGTACTATTTCATAAAGCGTTACCGTTGGACCAATAGTCGCTTTGATATCTGCAATGCCAATTTGATAATTTTTAAGCGTATCCACGATGCGCTCTTTGTTTTCTTCAAGCTCCTGCTCATTAATGGTAATGCCTTCGTGCGGATAGCTTTTTAGTAACGACTCGGTGGGGGAGCGGAAATTTTTTAACTCAAGGGTTGGGTCAACTTCACCAAAATCTGCAACCAACTTTTTTGCCTTTTTGACGATTTCGTCCTCCTCGGTTTCCGTGACCGATAGTGCTACATCGTCGCCCATTGAAGCTGATTTCTTTATCGGTTCAGGCTTATCTTCTTCTAATACAGTATGTTCTTTTTCAGTATCAGGCGAATCAAACGAAACTTCAGTTACTTCATCTTCTACTACATTTGGCGATGGTGTTTTTTTGGATGGAAAGCGCAGGTTTTCAGGTTTCCATTTTAGTTGATATACCAAAAAAGCTACGGCAATAAGCAGCAATATGCTAGCAACTCCCAACGGACCAATGTAGTGTACCATTAAGGCATTTGCCTCAAATCCTGTTACACCACTTAGCAGTGGATGTTTTGGTAAAATCAATGCCAAACCAACTGATGACCAGAGCGATAGCAACAATGTCCAAATCCAACGAATGCCTAGTTTGTTTGTCCCTGAATTGATAAAATGGCTTACGCCAGTAACCAAAATCATAAAGGCAATGAAAAAAGCACCAACGCCAACCCCCTTATAGATAAACAAATGACTAAGCGAAGCCCCCAATTTTCGGATGCTGTTTTTAACTGGTATGTCCCTGTTGGAAAGTTCACCGATGGCACTTTGGTCAATTTTCCATGTTTGAAAAAAGGAAACAAAGGCAGTAAACAGCAATATGGCAATAAGCACACAAAAGGCACCCCACACAATTTGCTGTTGTCGGTTGAGTCCTTTTAGGCGGAATTTCTCTTTAATACTCATGGTTGAACAGTCAAAAATACAACAAAAAAACCCGATGAAGTCATCGGGTTTTTGTTCTGTAAGTATTGGATCTATTTATCGATAGACCCAAGAACACGTTTCATAAAGTCGTTGAGTGCCTGTTTGGGCGCAACACCTTCTTGAATCATTTTGTGCACTTCTAAGGCTCCGTACATATTTGAAATGAGTTCACCAATCACATCAAGCTCTTCTTCTTTTAGCGAAGAAACCTCGGTTAACGCCTCCAATGTTTCGGCGGCTTCTACAACAAAATCTTCATCGTTTTGCTGTATGAATTCCGTAAGGTGCTTAATTATTGGTAATTTCATTGACAAATGATTGTAGTACGTCCAGCTTATTGGTTTGCACCTGATTTACAAGTGCACCGCTTTTAAATCCAGCAAATGTGGGCAAATTGTCCACGTTAGCAAGTTTTCGAGAAACAGGATTTTTTTCAGCATCCACCAAAACAAAAAACGCATTGGGATTTTCAGAAGCCATTTTCTTAAACTTTGGCTTCATGATGCGGCAATTGCCACACCAACCTGCAGAATACTGTACCAACACCGTGTCGTGTTGCGCTAGTAGTTCCTGCAAATTGTCTCCGCTTAGTTCCGTTACCATCTTACTTTTTGCTTAAATAGTCAGCAACACTTTCGCTAGACTCACTAATAGCTTCACTACCTTCTTCCCAGTTTGCAGGACAAACTTCGCCGTGCTTTTGGTTATGCGCTAATGCATCTACAATGCGAATAAACTCATCTACATTGCGCCCTATGGGTTTGTTGTTGATGCTTTCATGCTGTACAATTCCGTCCTCGTCTATTAGGAATGTGGCGCGGTTAGGCACATTGTCACCTTCCATCAAAACAGTATCGTACTCTTCGTTATATTGGTGATTATCGCCGTCTAGCACACCAAGAATCGTAGAAAGATTTCGGTTGCTATCTGCCAACAAGTTATAGGTTACTCCTTCAATACCACCGTTGTCTTTTGGAGTGCTTAGCCAAGCAAAGTGCACTTCTGCCGTGTCGCAGGATGCACCAATAACAATGGTGTTTCTTTTTTCGAATTCAGGAAGTGCCTCTTGAAATGCATGCAATTCGGTTGGACATACGTATGTAAAATCTTTTGGATACCAGAACAACAACACTTTTTTCTTGTTATTCACGGCTTCTTCAAGTACGTTAATTTGAATGGTATCACCCATTTCGTTCATTGCGTTCACTGTTACATCAGGGAATTTTTTTCCTACTATAGCCATAGTTTTTTGTTTTATTAATGAGTGTCAAAACTAAACAAATTTGCAGCAACTCAGGGGGATACAGATTTTAATTTTCTATCAAAGGATAAGCACCTTCAATGCTATGATTTGAGCTGCTTGATTTTAAACCCAATGGCAGCGTAAAGCAATGTAGTAAACGGGCTAAGCCAGTTAAAAATAGCATATACAAAATACTCGGCTACCGAAACCCCAAGCACTCCTGACTGGTACGCACCACAGGTATTCCAAGGCACCAAAACTGAAGTAACGGTTCCTGAGTCTTCAAGGGTTCGACTGAGGTTTTCTGGTGCTAACCCACGGTCTCTGTAGGCTTTGTCAAACATTTTTCCCGGTACCACAATCGAAAGGTACTGATCGGATGCGGTAATGTTTATTGCCAAACAGGAAGCCACCGTACTTGCAAAAAGCTGAAAAGTACTTTTTGCCCAGCGCAACAAGGCTGCGCTTATGGCTTCGAGTGCACCAATAGCACCCATAATTCCGCCAAAAACCATGGCGCAAATAATCAACCAAATGGTGCCAAGCATTCCTGCCATTCCTCCCGATTGGAATAAGTCGTTTAGTAGTGGATTACTGGTTTCGATAGTGGTAGAAACCGTAATGGCATCCATGATTACTTTGTAACTGTTTGACCACGAAACAACATCCTGATTAGCTAACAAAGCCAATAGCGGTTGCTGAAAAATAAGGGCAAACAAAACACCCAAGAGTGTGCCGATAAGCAGCGCAACCAACGGCGGTGTTTTTTTTGCAATCATAATGACCACTATTATTGGCGCTAAAAACAGCAACGGATTGATGGTAAACCGCTCTTTTATTGCCAAGAGTAACGCATCTGTTTGGACTACACTTTCAGGATTTTGTGTAAATCCAATAATAAGAAAGACCAATAGCGTAACCAAAATGGTAGGTACAGTCGTTAGTGTCATATAACGAATGTGTGCAAACAATTCCCCGCCAGCCATAGCAGGTGCAAGGTTGGTCGTATCGCTAAGGGGTGACATTTTATCGCCAAAATACGCCCCAGAAATAACCGCTCCTGCAATCATACCCACAGGAAGCCCCATGGCTTTTCCAATGCCGATAAGTGCAATACCAACCGTAGCCGAAGTTGTCCAGCTACTTCCTGTTGCCACAGATATCAGCGCACAAATAACAATACAGGCTGCCAAAAAATAGGTAGGGTGCAAAATTTGCAACCCATAGTAAATCATGGCAGGGATAATGCCGCTAAGCAACCATGTGCCTGCCAACGCACCTACAAAAAGCAAAATAAGAATAGCCCCCGTAACAGATTTTAGATTTTCCGCAACCTGCGCCAACATTTCTTTGTACGAAATGTGTTGCCTAAAGCCAATGAGCGCAGCAACAGCACCGCCCAAAAGCAGTATAAATTGATTGGAACCGCTCAGCGCATCATCGCCATAAACGCCCACATTTACAGACAATAGAATGACTAAAACAAGTACAGGAAGGATGGCAATGCCTAGCGATAGGGTAGGTTTTGTGTTTTGCATCGATTGGAAATTTAGCGGTTTGTTCTTATGCTCTGGCAAGATACTCTTTTGCTGTCAAAACCGGAATTTTAGCGTTTTTGAAATCTTTTTTATTGCGGGTGATAATAACATCTATCTTGTTTTCGAGGGCGGAATAGTATTGGAGTCCATCTTCAAAGTCGGAAAACGTACCGTCACTTAAGGCTAATTCAATAAGTTTATCATCTAAGGGAAGGATTTCGACCAACACTTTAAACTTTCTTAAAATTTCGCGTGCCTCATTTTCAGATCTCTGTTTGGATAACACATAATGGGTATTGGCAAATGTCAATGCCGAAATGGTCAGGGTAATTTTGTTTTTATCAGAAAGAGAAAAAAGTTCAGCGGCTTCAGGATAAAATTCTTTTCGTCCTGCCAAAAGGTCAATCACTATGTTTGTGTCAATAAGTACCCGATTCATGAGTACTTTTCTGCTAAGAATTCTCCATAGGCTTTTTTGGCATCGAAGTCAGCGGGAATGTCAATTACACCACTGAGACTTTTTACCAAAGGCGTGATTTGCGGTGCAGTGGTTGTGTTTTTTGTGAGGCTTGCCAAATACGATTCAATCAATTTTGACAAACTGGTGTTGTTTGATTTTGCATACACTTTGGCATCGTCAATCACCCCTTGATTAAGACTTAATGTCAATTTTTTGTCCATGGCATTTAATTTACGTGTAAAATTAAAAATATTTTACGTAATAGCAAATTACAGCCATTCGTTAAAGCAATAAGGTTTTTAAAACAATTTTGTTCGGAATAGTAAAAAGCATATACAACGATTGCCCGCTTCATTGTACATTTGTAAAGCTAAATCAAAAAAATGAATCAATTTGATGTTGCCGTTATTGGCTCGGGTCCTGGAGGATATGTTGCTGCCATTCGTTGTGCGCAATTGGGTATGAAAACTGTTGTAATTGAAAAAGAACCTACACTTGGCGGAACCTGCCTTAATGTGGGTTGTATTCCTTCAAAGTCTTTGTTGGATTCTTCGCATCACTACGAAACGGCGGTTAAAGATTTTAAAACCCACGGCATTGATGTTGTCGGTGCCCTAAAAGTCAATTTTGCACAAATGATTGCCCGTAAGCGTGAGGTGGTTTCTACAACCGTTAAGGGAATTGATTTTTTGATGGATAAAAACAAGATTACCGTATTGCGTGGTTTGGGCGCTTTTAAAGATGCTACGCATATCGACATTACAGGGAAAGACGCACAAACCATTGAGGCAAAACACACCATTATTGCTACGGGATCTACGCCCGGAAGTTTGCCTTTTATTGAGCTGGATAAGGAACGCATTATTACCTCTACTGAGGCGTTGGAGCTTAGTGAAATCCCAAAACACCTTGTGGTGATTGGTGGTGGCGTTATTGGATTGGAATTGGGGCAAGTGTACCGCCGATTGGGCGCGGAGGTGAGCGTAATTGAATACGCAGACCGCATAAGCCCTGTGTTAGACGCTGCGCTTTCTAAAGAGTTGATGAAAGTGATGAAAAAACAAGGGGTGAAATTTTACCTTTCGCACCAAGTAAGCGCTGTGGAGCGCAATGGCGATACGATAAGCGTTACCGCAAACGATAAAAAAGGCACACCTCAGAAGTTTGAGGGCGATTATTGTTTGGTTTCTGTGGGCAGAAGACCGTTTACGAATGGACTGAATGCCGAGGCAGCAGGGGTTACGCTAAACGAACGTGGACAGGTTGAGGTAAACGAAAAACTACAAACCACCGCATCAAATATCTATGCCATTGGCGATGTGGTACGTGGGGCGATGTTGGCGCATAAAGCCGAAGAAGAAGGGGTATTGGTTGCTGAGTTTTTGGCTGGTCAAAAACCGCATATCGATTATAACCTTATTCCAAATGTGATATATACCTGGCCCGAAGTGGCTTCTGTGGGAAAAACAGAGGAGGAATTAAAAGAAAGCGCAGTTCCCTTTAAAAAAGGACAGTTTCCGATGCGTGCATTGGGACGCTCTAGAGCAAGTATGGATACCGACGGATTTGTAAAAATATTGGCACATGCCAAAACGGATGAAATTTTGGGCGTACATATGATTGGTGCGCGCGCCGCTGACTTGATTACAGAAGCGGTAACCGCTATGGAATTCCGTGCCTCTGCCGAAGATTTGGCACGTATGAGCCATGCGCACCCTACCTATGCCGAGGCGGTAAAAGAAGCGGCACTTGCCGCCACCGAAGACCGTGCGTTGCATGTGTAGTATGGCTACTGCAGAATGATATAAAAGGCGTTGAAAAAACGCCTTTTTTTATGCCTATCCATAGCAAAACCATCACCCCCTCCCCAAACGTCTTTTTACACGCCCAAACAAGGATTTTATATGGTTGGGATAACTTAAAACAAGTGCCGTAACCCCAACCACAAAACCAAGCGCACCCACTACAGCAATTTCCCAAGAAAGGGATTGGCGATAAAACTTATAGAGTCCGATACTGGTAAAACTCCCGTAGAGGATTACGTAGTGCACAATGTAGAGCGATAGCGTTTTGGTGCCAATTTTTTGCCATAGGCTTTGCTTTACTAGGGGTTCCAATAGCATAAACACCCCAAAAAGCATGAGTACATCGCCTAAGTGCATAAACAAAAAATTGTTGTACGATACCTGTTGAAGCAGTGCACTAGAAAATGTTACAGACATCGTATGTATCATAGCGGTAGAGTGGAAGGAGAGTATATAACCCAACGCCAAAAAGCCCATTGCCCAATAGGGTAATTTTTGAGGTCTTTTGGGTATCAATACCGCAATACCCGCACCAAAACTTACATAGCCCAACCACGGCAACAGGTAAAAAACCGCACCGTTGGCTTTGGTTAAATATGCAGAGATAAACAACGGGAGTTGCTCAAAGGTAAGATGTGCATAAAGCGGGTTGGTGCTAAAAATGCCAACACCAATGCCAAAAAACAGTACAGAACGAAATCTTCCCAACCTGCTAAACACCAAATACAACAGCATAGAAAACAACAATCCGCATCCAATAATTTGCAATACATCGGGGCGTAAAAAAGTTTTGGTAATCCGTCCTGTGGTCAAAAAATAAGGGAGGCTTAGCCGTAAGGCATAGCCCCATAAGATAAGTTCAACGGCACGTTTTAGCCCTTTTTTTAGGCGTGGGTTTTTCCATCCTTTTATGGGATTTCGTTCCAACAAAAATAGAAACACCCAACCGGTTATGGTAAAAAATACCGGTGCCGTAATGCCACGGAAATACAACCAAATACGGTAAACGAGATGGCTGGTATCAACGGTACTCGTGTCGAGTAATCCACTGATAAAATGCCCTTGCAGCATCATCAAAATGGCAAACGCTCTAAGGGCATCAATAAAATAAAGCCGTTGCGCTGCCATGTTGTTGTGCATTAAAAGTGTTGGTCAAACTTTGCTTGAATGTCGTCCAAAGATAAATTCCCAAGACTGCCCACATGGGTGTGATGTACTTTTTTGGGTGGCGTAAACGTACCTGCTTCAACATCTAATCCCACTTGCTTATAGGCATCTCTAAACGGAACGCCTTGTTGCACCAGTTCATTAAGTGCATCAACCGTAAAAGCATAGGAATACAGCTTGTCTTCCATGATGTTTTTTCGAACACCTACTTCTTTGATGGTGCTGTTTAACATCGTTAGGCAGTCTTTTATACTGTCAATTCCCTCCAACATCTTACCCTTAAAAAGTTGCATTTCGCGGTGGTAGCCACTCGGTAGGTTTTGACCTAGCAGCGCAAAGTCGTTGGCAAGTCCTTGAATAAGCGCACATTTGCCACGTATCAATTCAAAAATATCTGGATTCTTTTTGTGTGGCATAATACTAGACCCCGTGGTCAAATGCTCTGGGAAATGAATAAAATCAAAATTCTGACTCATATACAAACACACATCCATGGAAAAACGCCCAAGGGTAGCCGCCAAAGACCCTAATGCACTAGCCGTGACACGCTCCGTTTTGCCACGTCCCATTTGCGCAGCCACCGCATTGAATTTCATGGTGTTAAACTGCAATGTTTCCGTGGTATGATTTCTATCAATAGGAAACGAACTGCCGTATCCCGCAGCACTTCCCAAGGGGTTTTGGTCGCAAATTGTATACGCAGCATTGAGCAGGATAATATCATCAATGAGCGACTCGGCATATGCCGAAAACCATAACCCAAACGACGATGGCATCGCCACTTGAAGGTGTGTGTAACCCGGCAGTAAATCATTTTTGTGTTTTTCTGCCAACGTCATCCACGTGCTAAAAAGCTCACGTGTTAATGCCTTAATTTCCGAAATTTCATCTTTAAGCAACAACTGCATGGCGGTAAGCACTTGATCGTTTCTGGAACGTGCCGTATGGATTTTTTTACCCGTATCGCCCAATCGTTCTGTAAGGAGAAATTCAATTTTAGAATGAATGTCCTCAAAATCATTTTCGATAACAAAATCCTCTTTTGTTACCAACGCCATGATGTTGTCCAATTCACGGCAAAGGGCATCGGCTTCATTGGTTGTGAGTAAACCAACCTTGGACAGCATCTGTGCATGCGCTTTCGATGCCATAATATCGTAGGGTGCCAATCGCACATCCCAATGCCTGTCGTCGCCAACGGTAAATCGGTCAACCGCTTCAGTTACTGTGGTTTGTTTTTTTTGCCAAAGCTTCATAGTGCTTGTTTTAAAATGGAAATATACAACGGTATGGCTTCTTCGAGTTCTTTTACATAAATAAATTCATCGGCAGTATGAGAACGCAGCGAATCGCCAGGACCTAATTTTAACGAATCACAGGACAACACCGCCTGATCGGAAAGGGTAGGAGAGCCGTAGGTATTTCTGCCCGCAGCAATGCCCGCTTGAACCAATGCGTGCTCCATAGGAATAGATGAGGAGCCCAGCCTCAGCGAACGTGCTTTTACCTCGCAAGGCGCAGCCTGTAACAACGTGCTGACTTCCTCATTGGTGTATAAATCATTTACGCGAACGTCCAATACCAATTTTACATCGGCAGGCACGGCATTGTGTTGTTTTCCACCACTAATTTGCGTGACGGTAAGTTTTACAGGGCCTAAGGTGTCGGACACTCTGTCAAATTCAAATGCCTTAAACCAATCAATGACTTTTCCGGCTTTATAAATGGGATTATCATCGTTTGGATGCGCTGCGTGGCTTGCTGTTCCGCTGATGGTGGCATCAAAAACCACCAATCCTTTTTCGGCCACCGCAAGGTGCATTTGCGTGGGTTCGCCCACTATTGCGGTATCAATAGGCGGTAATGTTTTTAGTAAACTGTTAAGCCCGTTTGGACCTGAGGTTTCTTCCTCTGCCGTGGCAGCTACCACAAGGTTGTATGCCAAATCTTTTTGCTCATACAAATACACAAAGGTTGCCAACAGGCAAACCAATGCGCCTCCGGCATCATTGCTGCCTAACCCATACAGTTTCCCGTCTTCAATGGTAGCATCGTGCGGATTTCGGGTGTAGCCACTGTTGGCATGTACCGTGTCGTGGTGCGAGTTCAGCAACAAATACGGTTTGCTTGGGTCTTCGTGCTTGTTAATCGCATACACATTGTTGTTTTCTTGCTTGCAGGTCACGCCATAGCTTTCAAGCCATGATTTGATATGCGCAGCCGTTTGGTCTTCTTCGCCAGAAAGCGAAGGGGTGCTGATTAATTTTTGAAGCAACGCTATCGCTTCTTTTTGTAATTTTTCTATGCGTTTCATTGCAATATCGTTTTGGGAGCCTCTGAATTTGTTAATGCGGTTACATTACTGATAACCACTTCATTGACACCATTTTTTAGCGCATCAAAGCCATTGTGCAATTTAGGCACCATTCCTTGATGAATAACCCCCTCGTGCACAAAATTTTCCGTTTGTGTTGCATTTAGATGCGAAATCACATCTGTTGGATTGGCAATATCACGCAATACACCTGCGTGCTCAAAGCAGTAAAAGAGGCTAACCTCGTAGGCAGCACTCAAAGCAATAGCCACTTGCGCAGCGATGGTATCCGCGTTGGTGTTTAGTAATTGTCCATTTTTATCGTGTGTGATGGCGCACAACACAGGCACAAAATGTTGCGTTGCCAAAGAGGTAAACACTTCTGCGCTTACCTTAACAATATCTCCTACAAAGCCGTAATCAATTTCCTTAACAGGTCGCTTTACGGCTTCAATGCAATTTCCATCTGCGCCGCTAAGTCCAACGGCATTTACGCCATGTTGCTGTAACTGCGCTACAATTTTTTTGTTTGATAAACCCGCATAACTCATCACCGCAACCTCGAGCATATCCGCATCGGTGATGCGTCTTCCATTTATCATTTTGGGCGTGATACCCAACTGTTTTGCCAAAGCTGTAGCATGTCTTCCCCCGCCGTGAACCAAAACCTTGGGTGCATCTATGATAGCAAAAGCAGCCAATACCTCTTGTAAGGCATCGGCATCGTTGACCAAATGTCCGCCTACTTTGACAATATGTAGCTTTTCTTTCACTCGATTAAGGTTTTCAATACTGCAGCTGCAGCAAAGGTTCTGTTGTTTGCTTGTTCAATTACGATGGAACTCGGATGATCTAACACGCCATCTGCCACCACTACATTCCTTCTGATAGGCAAGCAATGCATAAACTTGGCGTTAGCTGTCAATGCCATTTTTTCGGGTGTGAGCATCCATTGGTTATCTGTTCTTAAAATCTGTCCGTACTGTTCATACGACGACCAATTTTTGGCATATACGATATCAGCATCTTTAAGCGCTTCATCTTGATTATGCACCACAGGAATATCTTTTGTGATACGTGTATCCAAATCATAGCCCTCAGGGTTTGCAATAACAAAATCAGCGTCCAAATGCTGCATCATGCGCGTAAACGAATTTCCAACCGCATGAGGCAATGCCTTTGGGTGCGGTGCCCAAGTCAACACTACTTTTGGCTTTTTGGGTAGTGCTTGCTCCGAAAGCGTTAGTGCATCGGCAAGTGCCTGCAATGGGTGTGCGGTAGCACTTTCCATATTTAAAATGGGCACAGATGCGTATTCAATAAATTTTTGCAACACTTGCTCAGACTCGTCTTTCTCTTTGTCCGTTAGCGTGGCAAACGCCCTGATGCCTATCACATCACAATATTGTGAAACCACTTGCGCAGCTTCTTTTACATGCTCCGAACGCAATCCTTCCATGATGGTGGCGTCTTCATATTCAATTGCCCAAGCTTCGTTGCTGAAATTCATCACCATAACGTCCATGCCTAACAAACGCCCTGCTTTTTGGGTGCTTAGTCGGGTACGTAAGCTGGGATTAAAAAATAAGAGTCCAAGCGTTTTGCGTTTGCCAAGCTGTTCAAATTGGTACGGGTTTGCCTTGATGCTTTTCGCAAGGGCTACTTGCGCATCAAAATCCGATAGGTCATTAAGCGTTAAAAACTGTGTCATAGTGATTGTTTTAAAGCATCAAAAAATTGATCAAAATGTTTTTGTTGTATGGTTAATGGAGGTAGGATACGCAATAGTTTTTTATTGCTACTCCCACCTGTAAAAATGCGATGTTCGTAAATAAGTTTTTTGCGGAGTTCGCCCACTTCAAAATCAAATTCTAGTCCTAGCATAAGCCCATGTCCTTTTACTTTTTTCACCCCTTTAATGGTTTTGGCTTGTGCTTTAAATGCTTCGCCAAGATTTGCTGCGTGCTCAATAAGATTTTTCTTTTTCAATACTTCTAAGACTGCCAAACTTGCCTGACACGCCAAATGATTTCCGCCAAAAGTTGTGCCCAACATGCCATACCAAGGTTCAATGTTTGGATGCACTAAAATGCCGCCCACAGGAAACCCGTTGCCCATGCCTTTTGCCATAGAAATAATGTCGGGAGTTACCCCAAAATGTTGGTACGCAAAAAAGGCACCTGAACGACCAAAGCCAGATTGCACCTCATCGGCTATTAGACAACTATTGTATTTGCGACATCCCTTTTCAACGCTTTTCATGAATTTTTTCGAGGGCATATCCAATCCACCCACCCCTTGAATGGCTTCAATAATTACAGCACAAACATCTTCTTTGCTCAATGTTTTTTCTAACGCCTCTTCATCGCCAAATTCCAAGAAAATGACTTCTTGTTGCGCATTTAAGGGTGCAATAATTTTGGGCGTATCTGTGGCTGCCACCGCAGCACTTGTTCTGCCGTGGAAAGCATTTTTAAAGGCAACTATTTTTGATTTTCCTGTATGAAACGAGGCGAGTTTAAGCGCATTTTCATTGGCTTCAGCACCCGAACTACACATGAATAATTGATATCCTTTACACCCCGATTGCGCTTCAATTTCGTTTGACAACTGTTTTTGCAACGGATTTTGAATGGCGTTTGAATAAAATCCAATTTTGGAGATTTGCTTCTTTAGCCTTCGATTATACACAGGGTGTTGATGCCCAATGCTAATCACGGCATGACCGCCATATAAGTCCAAATACTTTTTTCTGTCTGTGCCATACACGTGGACTCCTTTGGCGCGCGCAGGCGTTACATCATACAGCGGATATACGTCAAATAATGGCATGTTAATCTTGTGCTATTTCGTTAATTTTTTTGAATGATGCCACAATACCTTGAATAAGCGACGAGCTTAACCCTTGATGCTCCATCTCATTTAATCCTTCAATAGTGCAGCCCCTAGGCGTGGTGACTTTATCAATTTCTTCTTCAGGATGCGCCCCTGTTTCAATAAGCAACGATGCTGCGCCCATAGCAGTATACATCGACATTTTCATGGCTTCCTCAGCATCAAACCCCAATTGAACGCCTCCTTGCGTGGTGGCACGAATAAGTCGCATCCAAAACGCAATCCCAGAAGCGCAAATAACTGTTGCGGCACGCATGTGTTGCTCTTCAATTATAATGCTTGTTCCCAATCCATTAAAAATGGCTTCTGCTATGGCTAGTCTCTCTTTCCCTTTTTCGTTTGCGCACAAACACGTCATGGATTTACCTACTGAAATTGCCGTATTCGGCATAGATCGAATGATATGCACATCTTTACCTACGGTCTCTTCCATTTTTGCAATAGAAAACCCAGTAACGGTTGAAATAAGTACATGGTTTTCGTGGAGTAAATCGTTAATTTCTTTAAGTAATTTTCCCAACTGTCTTGGCTGCACAGCCAAAATGATAATATCCGATTCCTGTACTGCTTTCTTATTGTCGGCGGTAATGTGCGTGTTTGCATATTCGCTCCACGTAGCAATACTGTCAACAGATCTACGAGTGAGGTATAGCTTGGTAATACTGTTATTTGTGATGAGCCCTCGGGCGATGCTTAGCCCTAAATTTCCAGCTCCTAAAATGGCAATTTTCATGCGATGATATTATTTAATTATTCTGTTTTTTTGTTAAAATGTTGCTGATTTTAAGTTTAATCCAGTGGATTGCTCCCATCCGAACATCAAATTCATATTTTCTACAGCTTGACCAGAAGCCCCTTTTAGTAAATTGTCTATTATACTGGTAACGAGCAATTGTCCCTCATGCTTATGCAAATGCACCAAACACCTGTTGGTATTTACCACTTGCTTTAGTGCCAATTCGTTTTTGCTTACTACTGTAAATGGACTGTCTTTGTAAAACGATTCATAAAGTGCATAAGCGTCTTCCTGACTACCTTCATAGGCAGTATATGCAGTAGCGAATATGCCCCGCGTGAAATTTCCTCGTATAGGTAAAAAATGAAGTTTTGATGCGCTCCCTTGCGCATGGGCAAGCGTTTCGCCAATTTCTCCCAAATGCTGATGCACAAAGGGTTTGTAGTAAGAAATATTGTTGTTTCTCCAACTAAAATGACTTGTTGCCGAAGGCACTGCGCCTGCACCTGTGCTTCCCGTAATGGCGTTTACGTGCACTTCGTTTTGCAATTTTTTTGCTGCGGCAAATGGTAACAACGCTAACTGAATTGCTGTCGCAAAGCACCCTGGATTGGCAATTGCCTGTGCAGATTTAATCATGTTTTTATTTACCTCAGGCAGTCCATAAACAAACGACCTACCCATAAAATTACGGTCTGCTGTTAAACGAAAATCATTACTCAAATCAATGATTTTAGTGTTGTCATTTACGGGGTGTTCGTGTAAAAATGTTGCAGAATTGCCATGTCCCATGCATAAAAACAGTACATCGATTTCTGGATTTAGCTCCGCCGAAAAAGGCGTGTCTAAAATCCCAACCAAATCTGGATGTGTATTTGAAATGGGTTGCCCTGCACGTGTGGAACTGTACACAAAATTGATTTCTACATTTGGGTGATTTACCAACAATCGTAGTAATTCGCCACCTGTATATCCTGCGCCACCAACAACGCCTACTTGAATGTTATTTATTGACATGCTGATAAATTTTTCCGGCATTTGCCGATAGTTTGATAAATCCTTTTGCTTCCTCTGTACTCCATGCTTCGTTGGCTTCGCCGTAAGTGCCAAACGAATTGTCCATCAAATCAAAATCCGATTCGATGCCGTCAAGTGTAAATCGGTATGGATGAAGGGTTACATTAACGCTTCCCGTTACTGTTTTTTGACTGTTGCGTAACAACGCCTCAAAATCACGCATTACAGGGTCCAAATACTGTCCTTCGTGCAGCATCATCCCGTAATACGAACCAATGTAATCTTTGTGGTGCAACTGCCATTTGCTAAGCGTGTGCTTTTCTAACAAATGATGCGCTTTTATGGTTACTAGTGCCGCTGCTGCTTCAAAACCAACACGCCCTTTGATGCCAATAATGGTATCGCCAACATGAATATCACGTCCAATCGCGAACGGCGCAGCCAGTTCTTGTAAAGCTTGAATTGCTGCAACAGGCGTATAGCTTTGGTTATTGATACCCACCAATTCGCCTTGTTCAAACTGCAACGAAATTTGCTCAGCGGCTGTTTTTGTACACGGATTTGGATACGCCGCATCGGGGAGCGGCTTTTTTGACTTTAGTGTTTCGCTGCCACCAACAGAAGTACCCCAAAGTCCTTTGTTAATGGAATATTGCGCCTTTTCCCATGACCAATCTACCCCATGTTTCTTGAGGTAGTTTATCTCATCTTCTCTGGAAAGTTTTTGATCACGGATAGGCGTAATAATTTTGATTTTTGGCGCAATGGTTTGGAAAATCAAATCAAAACGCACTTGGTCGTTTCCTGCGCCTGTACTTCCGTGTGCGATAAAACCTGCGTCAATTTCATTGGCATGATTTACAATGGCAACGGCTTGCGTAACACGCTCGGCACTAACCGAAAGCGGGTAGGTGTTGTTTTTCAACACATTTCCAAAAATCAAGTATTTCACAATATCTTGATAAAAGGTTTCTACCGCTTCAATGCTGGTGTACGAATGTGCCCCAAGAGCTATAGCCTTTTTTTCGAGGGCTTCAACTTCTGCGGGGTCAAAACCACCGGTATTTACACTCACAGCGTGTACCTCATATCCTTGCTCGCTAAGCGATTTTACACAGTATGAGGTGTCTAATCCACCACTGTATGCTAAAACTAATTTTTTCATTTTTTATCTCGTTTAAATGCGTTTTTGAAAGATTGTAGTCGCCCCACAATACCATTGTTGTTTTTTGCTTTTGGGTCATAAAGCATTCCTGTACACAAGCACATGGTTCGATTTGTTCTTGTGAGTACGTCGTAGTTTTTACATGTTTGACAGCCTTTCCAAAAATCAGGGTCATCTGTAAGTTGTGAAAACGTTACAGGCTTGTAGCCCAAATCATAGTTGATTTTCATTACAGGCAGACCAGTTGTGATACCAAATATTTTAGCATTTGGATATTTTTCTTGGGTGTATTTAAAAATTTTGGTCTTGATTTTTTTTGCCAATCCAATCCCTCGATATTCTGGCGCGACAATAAGCCCCGAGTGGGCAACATATTTTCCGTGTCCCCACGCTTCGATATAGCAAAAGCCGGCAAATTTTTCGCCGTCTAATGCAATGATGGCATTTCCCGACTCAATTTTTTTCTGAATATATTCCGGAGTACGACGTGCAATTCCTGTTCCGCGAACTTCCGCAGAGGAGGTTATAGTTTCCGAAATGATAGTGGCATACGTTACATGTATGCGTTTTGCAACTTGAATTTCCATGTTATGGAGAAGTGAAAATTAGACTGATAATAAACGGAGAGAGAAACCGGACACACCTTAGTTTCATAAATAAATAGACTACCCCAAGGGGCGACGAGCGCGCGGGGAAAGAGTGAAACGTGAAACTAGGTTTACAGTCATGCCGCAAAAATAGAGAATTTTTTTAAAGTGTTGGTGTATTCCTTAACCAAATGCCTAATTTTGTTTTTTTAAGAAGGTATTTGATTGGTAACACGCACAAAAACAGTATTTAACGTAAAAAATCCGACCGAAATCAAGGCAAAGTTATTTGCTTGGGCGGCTCATTCAAGCCCATTGGCGTGGTACGATTCTAACCAGTATCCACATCAAAAAAACACTTATGACGCTTTGTTGGCGATTAAAAACAACCCTCATTCATCACAGATTGAATCGTATAAAACACTTAAAAAAGCCATTGGCACAGACTGGCTTTTTGGTTTTTTTAGGTATGAATTTTCCAACGCTTGGGAACAAGTTTCACCTTCAAATCCTGTATATATATCTACTCGAAAACTCCAATTTTTTTGTCCTGAAAAAGTATGGCTTTTGCAGGGTGATACATTAACGGCACTGTATGCAAGTCATGATAATGCCAAAGACGATTTTAAACACATTTTAGCAACAGCACCCTTGGTTTCTTCAGAATCACGTGCAATAGATTTGACCCCTCGAATTTCAAAATCGGATTATTTGGAAAATGCTACTGCTTTGCAAAAACACATTCTGAGGGGAGATATTTATGAGGTGAATTACTGCATGGAGTGGTTTGCTGAAAACATACAGATTTCGCCTCCACATGTTTTTCAATCGCTCAACGCAATATCAAAAACTCCTTTTGCTGCGTACTTGTCAATGGAAAATTTACATCTGATGTGTGCTTCTCCCGAACGATTTTTAAAACGTGAAGGAACAATGTTAGCTTCCCAACCCATAAAGGGAACAACTGCACGGCATCAAGATGCAGTTTTAGACAAAGCAGCTGCACAGCAACTAAAAACCGACCCAAAAGAGCGTGCCGAAAATATCATGATTACGGATTTGGTTCGCAATGATTTATCTCGAATTGCAAAAAAAGGTTCTGTTGCGGTTGCAGAACAATGTGCCATTTATCCTTTTGCGCAAGTGCATCAAATGATTTCCACGGTGATTGCTTCTTGTGCTGAAAGCACACATTCATTGGATATTATTGACGCTTGTTTTCCTATGGGGAGCATGACGGGGGCACCCAAACAACGTGCAATGGAACTTATTGATAGATACGAAACAATTCAACGGGGCTTATATAGCGGAGCGGTTGGTTATTTTGCACCAAATGGTGATTTTGATTTTAACGTTGTTATTCGCAGTTTGATTTATGATTCAAATCAAAAATACCTTTCTACACACGTGGGAAGTGCCCTAACTGCTGCGGCAAATGTGGAGAAAGAATACGAAGAATGTCAGCTAAAGGCGCAAGCCATTAAACGTGTTTTAGCAAATCAGCATACAACATCTGTTAGTTATGGAACAAAGGTTTAGAGACCATATCGCATCTCTTTTAGACGTTGCTAGCAGCCCAAAAATTTTGGTTGCGGTTAGCGGAGGTGTTGACAGCGTTGTGCTGGCGCATCTTCTGTCCAAATGCGGATATGACTTTGAAGTGGCACATGTCAATTATAAGTTGCGAGGTTCTGATAGCGACCGTGACGAAAAGCTGGTGTCAGAATTAGCTGCTTCATTACAAGTGCCATTTCATAATGATACACGTCCCATAGCCCCAAACGATTCGGGGATTCAAGAAAAGGCGCGAGAGTTGCGCTATGCATGGTTTTTGGAACTTAAAGAAAAGCATCAATACGATGCCGTGCTTACGGCGCACCACGCCGACGACCAAATCGAAACCTTATTTATGCGTCTTTCAAGAGGAAGTGGCGTAGAAGGTTTGGGTGGTATTCTTGCCAAAAACGGTTTTTTGATTCGTCCGTTGTTGCCGTTTTTTAAAGAAGAATTGTTGGCGTATGCCAAAGCAAACGGCCTAACATGGCGAGAAGACGTATCCAATAGTTCAAAGAAATACTTTCGAAACGCCATTAGGCATGATGTGATGCCGGCTTTTTTAAACCTTTCACCACAAACGGCTACCAACACGCTAATGTCCATGCAGCATCTGCAAGATGCTTTTAAGGCTATCGATATTCAAATAAATACTATCAAACAACAATGGAAGCGTAATAAAGATGGTGTTATTATTCCGCTGGCAACTGTTCAGCATTTAAGACCAAGAGGATTTTGGCTGCATCATCTGTTTTCTTCGTTCGGTTTTGATGCTGTTGAAGTGGAGAAATTGTTAGCTACACACTCCGGCAAAAAATGCGTTAACGCAACGCATGAGTTATTACGTGAGCGTGACCATTTGGTTTTGTCAACGACCACAGTAACTCACGATAGTTTAGATAAGCACTATTTAGTATCAGAAAGCGGACTTGAATATCCTGTTAAAATTCAAATTTCTACTTCTACAAAAAATGCCAAATCCACTGAAAATTCTATTTTGGTAGATGGGTCTAAATTGTCTTTTCCTTTGGTTTTACGTCGTTGGAACGAAGGTGATTTTTTTTACCCCATAGGCATGAAAGGCAAAAAAAAGCTGTCTAAATTTTTTAAAGACGAGAAGATGACGGCGGTTGAAAAGAAAAACCAATGGGTCTTATGTCACAAAAATGACGTAATTTGGATTGTTGGAAAACGATTAGACCGTAGATTTGTTTCTGATAATTTTTCTGAATCCCTCCAAATCAAAATAGTATGAAACCAATTTATTTACTCCTTTTAGTTGCGCAAAGCCTTTGGGCGCAAAACACGGTTCAATGGAGTGCACAAGCACGCCAAACAGATACCCAAACCTTCGATGTGGTACTGAGTGCTACCATTGCAGAAAACTGGAAACTTTACAGCACCGATTTGCCAGAAGGCGGTCCACTACCAACAGTTTTTAAGTGGGAAAATGCTTCGCCAGTTGGAGTAATTCAAGGCACAACTCCCAAAACAGGGTTTGACCCTATTTTTCAAATGGAACTGTCTTACTTTACAGAAGGCGCAATGCTGGTGCAAGCTGTTGAGACTTCAGCTGACGAAATTCAATTGATAATTGAATATCAAGCTTGCGATGATGCCATTTGTATTTTTAGGGAAGAAAATTTGGTTATCCCCACCGATGGCACTCTGGTTAACGCCATAGACCGCGACTTGACGGACATAGAAGTCGAGGGCAATAGCCTTATGCTAGATTTAAAAAACACTGCGCTTTTAGAGGCTTCGGTTGCCACTAAGAATAGTTCATGGTGGGGGATTTTTGTTCTGGGATTGCTAGGTGGATTTTTGGCATTGCTTACGCCTTGTGTTTTTCCCCTAATACCACTCACGGTTTCTTATTTTTCAAAAAGTAGTACAAGTCGCTCTGAAGGAATTCGGCGTTCGTTGGCGTATACGTTTTCTATCATTGGCATTTATGTACTGCTTAGTTTACCGTTCCATTTTTTAGACCAATTACGCCCCGAAGTATTGAATTCCATCGCTACCAATGTGGTGCTGAACATGGTATTTTTTGCGGTCTTTTTACTTTTCGCGCTGTCTTTTTTTGGGTTGTTTGATATCACGCTTCCTGCTTCATGGACATCAAAGTCAGATGAGGCTTCTGCAAAATCAAATTACTTAGGCATTTTCTTTATGGCACTGACCCTTGCGTTGGTGTCTTTTTCATGCACGGGCCCTATTTTGGGCTCTTTGTTGGTTGGGTCGCTTACCGCAGATGGCGGTGCCATGCAGCTTACGGCAGGAATGCTTGGATTTGGAACGGCATTGGCATTTCCGTTTGGATTTTTGTCCTTTTTCCCTAATGTACTTAGCAAATTACCCAAATCTGGAGGATGGTTGCACGATGTTAAAGTATCGCTTGGGTTTATTGAATTAGCATTGGCATTAAAATTCTTGTCCAATGCCGATATGGTACAAAATTGGGGCTTGATACCACGAGAACTATTTATTGGCATTTGGATGCTGATCCTCTTACTCTGGGCGGTATTTTTATTGGGTTGTTTGGCATTTTTACATGCCAAACCGAAAAAGGGAAGTACGCTACAAAAAGCGTTGGGGATTGCTGTGTTGGTATTTGTAGGTTATTTGGCACAAGGCATTTTACCGAATCAAAACGCTCCGTTGCGCGCATTAAGTGGCTTTCCGCCACCAACGTTTTATTCGGTGTACCAAACAGATTCTGATTGCCCACTTGGATTGGATTGTTATAAGGATTTTGAGTCAGGAAAGGCAGCAGCCATGGTGCAGCAAAAACCCATACTACTAGATTTTACAGGTTGGGCGTGCGTAAATTGCCGTAAGGTGGAAGAAAACATTTGGACAAAGCCAGACATTTTCACGTTGTTGCGTGACGAGGTAGTGCTAGTTTCACTTTATGTGGACGATAGAAAACCCTTAACTGAGGAAGACCAACAAACGATGACTTATGCTGACGGCAGTAGCCGAACGCTAAAAACGGTAGGGCAGAAGTGGTCGGCGTTTCAGGCGTTAAATTTTAAATCGGTATCGCAGCCCTATTATGTGCTTATGCTCCCTGACGGGACGCTCTTAAATCCGCCGATACAATATACAGATGCCAACACTTATTTAGCATGGCTTAAAGAAGGGATTACAGCAAGTAAATCACGGCAACCGCTGGTACCCGCCTTTAGCATAGAGTAGGGGGTTGCCATTGGTTTTTGCGCCATCGGTTACTTGTCCATAATATACAATATGGTCACCAACTTCGTGGAATTGGATGATTTCTCCAGCTAAATACCCTAATGAATCTTTTAAAATAGGGAGTTTATTCGCTATTAACTCAACAGTGCTAAAGCGTTCTTCTTGTGTGCTTTTGGGATTTGCAAAAGCATTGGAAATATCCTCCTGGTTTTCAGCGAGAATGTTTATCGCAAAGGCGTTGCTTTCTTGAAAGGCTTTGTTGGTGGTAGATTCCGTTTTAAGACAAAACAATACTATGGGTGGCTCTAGGGAAACCGAAGTAAAAGAATTTGCCGTAAAACCAAAGGGTTGATTGTTGTGCGAGGTGGTAATTACAGTTATTCCTGTAGCAAATTGCCCGCAAATAGCACGAAAGTCTGTTTTTTTCATGGCACAAATTTCGTTAAAATTTGTAATTTTATACCAAAGACCTATTTATGCTAACCCAAATTTTTGGAAGTGCCGTCTTTGGCATTAACGCCCAATGCATTACCATAGAAGTACATATCCACCCTGGCGTTGGATACCATCTCGTTGGCTTGCCCGATAACGCTGTCAAAGAAAGTAATCATCGCATTGCAGCTGCCGTGATGGAGTGTGGATATAAACTCCCCGGAAAACGCATTACCATTAACATGGCTCCCGCCGACCTACGCAAAGAAGGTGCTGCCTACGATGTGCCAATTGCCTTAGGCATTTTGGTAGCATCGGGGCAAGTAGAAACGTCTCAACTTAGTAAGTGGATTGTAATGGGTGAATTGTCTCTTGACGGGACACTTCGTCCTGTGCGTGGTGTATTGCCCATGGCACTTCAAGCTGCTGAAGACGGATTTAAAGGAATTTTGGTGCCCAAAGAAAATGGACAAGAAGCTGCCATTGTAGAAGGTGTTGAAGTGCATGCGTTTGAACATTTAACAGATTTAATAGCTTTTCTAAGTTCATATCATCAAAACAATTTGGTGACATACGATTTGGCATCGCAGTTGGTACAAGAGCAAGCTACTATTTTAGATTTTGAGGATGTTAAGGGACAGGAGTCCATAAAACGATGCATGGAAGTGGCCGCTGCCGGCGGGCATAATATTTTACTCATTGGACCGCCGGGTGCTGGAAAAACCATGCTTGCCAAACGCTTGCCCAGTATCCTTCCGCCCATGTCTATCCATGAGGCACTAGAAACCACAAAAATTCATTCTGTAGCAGGGCAAATGAAAGGGAGCGGAATTATTCATCAGCGTCCATTTCGATCGCCGCATCACACTATTTCAGATGTGGCTTTAGTTGGCGGAGGCACCTATCCGCAGCCGGGTGAAATTTCCCTAGCGCATCACGGCGTGTTATTTTTGGATGAATTGCCGGAGTTTAAGCGTAGTGTTTTAGAAGTATTACGCCAACCTTTAGAAGATAGAGAGGTTACTATTGCAAGAGCCAAATTTACATTGACCTACCCTGCGTCGTTTATGTTGGTGGCAAGTATGAACCCAACCCCTTCGGGATTTTTTAATGACGATGCTGCTGCCCCTGGACATTCGGCTGCCGAAATGCAACGCTATTTGGGGAAGATATCAGGACCACTTTTAGACCGTATTGATTTGCATGTTGAAGTGCAACCTGTTCCTTTTGAAAAATTGGCACAAACTCCACTGGCAGAGCCAAGTGCAGCTATTCGCGAACGTGTGTTAGCTGCTAGAGAGCGACAGCAAATTCGCTTTGCAGATGTTGCACACGTGCATCACAATGCCGAAATGAACACCAAGCAAATACGTAAATACTGCGCACTTTCCAAAGCATCATTAACGTTGCTAAAGGCAGCCATGGACAGGTTGCGATTGTCTGCAAGAGCGTACGATAGAATTTTAAAAGTAGCACGTACTATTGCTGATTTGGAGGGTGAAGACGCAATTTTGGATGCACATATCGCCGAAGCCATTCAATACCGAAGTTTGGATAGAGAAGGATGGTTGGGCTAACTCATCCAGCGTAGAATCTTTTTTAATAGTGGAAATGATTTTCCGTAAGGCGCATAACGCTGCTTTGGATCAAACCATGTGGGGCGTTCCACATAGGGCTTTTTGTGCGTAAACGTATCAAAAGAATATTTGCCGTGATAGCTCCCAATTCCGCTATGCCCAACGCCACCAAAAGGCAATTTGTCGTTGGTAAAATACACAATGACATCGTTTATCATGCCTCCACCAAAACTGTATTTTTGCATCAGTTTCCGTGCCCATTTTTTACGTTGCGAAAACACATAAAAAGACAAAGGTTTTTTAAAATGTGTAATGGTTTGGTGGATTTCAGCTTCATCCTGATACGTTAAAATAGGCAGTAAGGGCCCAAAAATTTCATCTTCCATTAAACTGTTAGTTAAATCGTTCATTTCAATTAGCGTTGGTGCAACATAACGGTCATTTTCATCAACATCACCCCCAAACAAAACATTTTGTCCTTTGAGTAGCTCCTTCATTTTTGACACATGACCGTGATGCACCAAACGTGCATAATCGGGCGATTGCTGTGGATTTTCGCCGTACATGCGAACAATTTCAGTCTTTAATGCTGCTACCAAATCTGGGTATATATCGTGATGAACTAAAATATAATCAGGCGACATACATACCTGTCCACAGTTTAAAAATTTTCCCCAAACAATACGTCTTGCGCTTACATTGATATTAGCCGTATGATCAACGATACAGGGATTTTTTCCACCCAGTTCAAGGGTAGTAGGTGTTAGGTGTTCTGCCGCTGCTTTTGCTATGATTTTAGCAATTTGGACGCCTCCGGTAAAAAAGATATAATCCCATCTGATTTGGAGTAATTCTTTCGCTACTTCAGGACCGCCATTAGCCACATAGACCCACTCTGGGGGGAAAACTTCTGAAATAATCTTTTGTAAGAGCTCTGCTGTTTTTGGTGCGTGTTCGGACGGTTTCAGAACAACTGTATTTCCCGCTGCCACTGCAGCAATAAGAGGGTTTAGCGCCAATTGAAATGGATAATTCCATGGCGCAATATGTAGCGTTACTCCATAAGGTTCGGGTACAATCCAATCTTTACTGGGAAAATTCAACCATTTTCCGGGTATCCGTTTTGGTTTTGCCCAGTGCTTAATATTTTTGATAAACGTTTTGAGTTCTTGGAGTGTCACATGGATTTCAGCTAACCAAATTTCAGCTTCAGGTTTTGCCAAATCATGCTGTAATGCATCAATAATTTCCGCTTCGTTTGACGTAATACACTTCTTAAGCGCCCTCAAATGTGAAATTCGCTTTTGGACACTAAGCGTATTTCCAGCATCATAAAAAGCAGCTTGATTAAATTTCACTTCCTTTAATGTGTTATTCTTAATCATGAGCAATATTTTTCACTTTTTTTAGCGAATTTGTAAAAATATAGTTTTCAATTGTTAAAACTGGCTCTTTTTTTACTTTTGATTTTTACAAACTGTTGATTGACACTCCGATTGTCTTTTTCGACTATTAACTTTTTATTGAATAGACCCGAAACATATTCCCCTTATTGACACTCGTTTTGTATTTTAGCAAATTCTTATTTCAAAGAAAACTATGGGACATAATCGCTACTCTAAAACTGTAACACAAGATCCTAGTCAACCGGCGGCGCAGGCAATGCTACATGCGATTGGTCTCACAGATGAAGATTTTCAAAAGCCTTTGGTGGGTATTGCGAGTACTGGATACGAAGGTAACCCCTGTAATATGCACCTCAACGACTTAGCTGTCGAAATTAAAAAAGGCACAAAAGAAGCAGACTTAGTTGGGCTTATTTTTAACACCATTGGCGTTAGCGATGGCATTTCAATGGGTACTCCTGGAATGCGTTTTTCACTCCCTTCTCGTGATTTAATAGCCGATTCTATGGAAACGGTTATGGGAGGAATGTCCTATGACGGAATGGTTGCGGTTGTTGGTTGTGATAAAAATATGCCCGGGTCTGTCATGGCAATGCTTCGACTTAATCGCCCGAGTATTATGGTTTATGGAGGAACAATTGCTTCGGGCTGTGTGGCAGACAAAAAGCTTGATGTTGTTTCTGCATTTGAGGCTTGGGGCGAAAAAGTTGCGGGCACCATAAACGAGGCGCAATACAAAGAAGTCATTCATAATGCTTGCCCTGGCGCGGGTGCGTGCGGTGGAATGTACACTGCAAATACCATGGCGTCTGCCATTGAGGTTTTAGGGCTTTCGTTGCCTTATAATTCTTCAAACCCCGCAGTAAGTCAAGAAAAAATAGATGAGTGTGTTGAAGCTGGAAAAGCAATGCGTTTGCTTATTGAAAAAGATATTAAGCCTAAAGATATTGTAACTAAGAAATCGTTAGAAAATGCCATTCGATTGGTAACGGTTTTGGGTGGCTCTACCAATGCTGTACTTCACTTTTTGGCAATTGCACGAGCGGCAGATGTTGATTTTACATTGACCGATTTTCAGCGTATTAGCGATACTACTCCATTTTTGGCTGATTTAAAGCCGAGTGGTAAATTCTTGATGGAAGATGTTCATCGTGTGGGTGGTATTCCTGCTGTTATTAAGTTTATGCTTGATAACAACATGCTTCATGGCGATTGCATGACCGTTACTGGTAAAACACTTGCCGAAAATATGGCAGATGTTCCATCGCTCAAAGAAAACCAAAAAGTAATTCGACCGCTAGACAATCCTATCAAGGAAACAGGTCATATTCGAATTTTGTTTGGAAACCTTGCTCAAGCAGGATCAGTAGCAAAAATTACTGGCAAAGAAGGACTCTCATTTGAAGGTCCTGCCCGAGTATATGACGGGGAATTTGCAGCAAATGCTGGAATCAAAGCTGGTGAAGTTCAAAAAGGCGAGGTTGTAGTTATCCGATACGAAGGCCCTAAAGGTGGTCCAGGAATGCCGGAAATGCTCAAACCTACTGCTGCCATTATGGGTGCAGGATTAGGTAAAGATGTGGCACTTATCACAGACGGACGTTTCTCAGGCGGCACACATGGATTTGTGGTAGGGCATATTACCCCCGAAGCTCAATTAGGAGGAGTAATTGGTCTCGTTGAAAATGGCGACATCATTCGCATTGATGCGCAAACCAATGAATTACACGTACAGTTAAGTGAGGAGGAACTTGCCAAACGCCGTGGTGAATGGAAATCACCAAACTTAAAAGTACAAAAAGGAGTGTTGTACAAATATGCACAAGCAGTGGCTACGGCTTCTGAAGGTTGTGTAACAGACGAATAGCGCATGACATCTAAAAAAAACATTACAGGTTCTGAAGCTTTAATCCATTGCCTACTGGCAGAAGGGGTTGATCTCATTTACGGGTATCCAGGCGGTGCTATCATGCCTTTTTACGATGAACTTTATAAATTTCAAGACAAGCTGCAGCACGTGCTTACACGTCACGAGCAAGGAGCAACCCATGCTGCTCAAGGTTTTGCTAGGGTGAGCGGAAAAGTTGGCGTTTGCGTGGCTACTTCGGGTCCTGGGGCTACAAACTTGGTAACCGGCATTGCTGACGCCATGATTGACTCCACACCAATGGTGTGCCTTACAGGTCAAGTGCCTTCACATTTGTTGGGTTCAGACGCATTTCAAGAAACAGATATTATTGGTATTTCAACCCCTGTTACGAAGTGGAACTATCAAATTACAGATGTTACCGAAATTCCACAGGTAATGGCAAAAGCGTTCTATATTGCGCGCTCTGGTCGTCCGGGTCCTGTGCTTGTTGATATTACCAAAGATGCACAATTTGCTTCATTTGATTTTAGTTACACCCCTTGCACGGGAGTAAGAAGTTATAAGCCTGTTCCAGAGGTAAATCCAACTAGTATTGACGAAGCCGCTGCAATAATCAATAAAGCAAAAAAACCCTTAATCGTATGGGGGCAGGGCGTTATTTTGGGCAAAGCTGAAGCCGAATTTAAAACCTTTGTAGAAAAATCAAATATTCCTGCTGCATGGACAATTTTGGGTGTTTCGGCTATCGCCACAGACCATCCATTGAATGTAGGTATGGTAGGAATGCACGGAAATTACGGTCCAAACAAACTAACTAACGAATGCGATGTACTCATTGCTATTGGAATGCGTTTTGACGACCGTGTTACTGGAAATTTGGAAACCTATGCAAAGCAAGCCAAGGTTATTCATTTAGAAATTGACCCTGCTGAAATCAATAAAAATGTTACAGCAGATGTAGCTGTTTTGGGCGATGTAAAGCGTACCCTTCCTATGTTAGCTGAAAAAGTAGATACAAAACCTTATGCTAATTGGTTTGCGGAGTTTAAAAAGTTTGATGAGATAGAATTTGAAAAAGTCATTAAAAACGACTTGCACCCTACCAAAGAGGGGCTAACTATGGGTGAGGTGCTTAAAGAAATCAACCGTGCGTCAAATAATGATGCCGTGATTGTTTCAGATGTTGGACAACACCAGATGATTGCTTGTCGCTATGCACGTTTTTCAAACTCGAAGAGTAATGTGACTTCGGGAGGTCTGGGCACAATGGGCTTTGCACTTCCTGCAGCTTTAGGGGCTAAAATGGGTGCTCCAGAGCGCGAGGTTGTTGCCATTATTGGTGATGGTGGTTTTCAAATGACCATTCAAGAATTAGGAACGATTTTTCAAACGCAAGCTGCGGTAAAAGTAGTGGTACTGAATAACGACTTTTTAGGAATGGTGCGCCAATGGCAGCAATTGTTTTTTGACAAACGCTATGCGTCTACTGAAATGGTAAACCCAGATTTTGTGAAAATTGCCGAGGGCTATTTTATTGATGCAAAACGTGTAACTTCACGTGATGAATTGAGCAGTGCTGTTGATGAAATGATAGCTTCCGATAAGCCTTATTTTTTGGAGGTTTGCGTAGAAAAAGAGGATAATGTTTTCCCGATGATTCCTTCTGGCGCATCGGTTTCTGATATTAGATTATCGTAATTATGGAAAAAAAATACACCATTTCAATTTACACTGAAAACAGCGTTGGCTTGCTCAACCGTGTTTCGGCCATTTTTCAGCGAAGACATATTAATATTGAAAGCATCACATCTTCGGCTTCCGAAATTCAAGAAGTTTCACGTTTTGTGATTGTAGTAAACCTTACTGAGGAAGCGGTAAAGAAAGTGGTACGGCAAATTGAAAAACAAATTGAAGTTATAAAGGCATTTTATCATACCGATGAAGAAACTATTTTTCAAGAGTCTGCGTTGTATAAGGTAGCTTCAAAATCATTGTTTGAAGAGCGTCACATTCAAAATATTATTAAAAATAGTCACGCAAATATTGTAACGGTTAACACCGAGTTTTTTGTTATCGAAAAAACAGGTTTTCGCCACGAAACAGAACAATTATATAACGATTTGGCTCCATACGGATTGTTGCAATTTGTACGCTCAGGTCGCATTTCGGTGACTAAATCCCCAATGAACATAAAAGCATTATTAACAAAATTAAACGATTAAATTCCTAACAATGAGTAATTATTTTAATACCCTATCCCTTCGTGAACAATTACACCAAATGGCACAATGCCGATTTATGGATGCCTCTGAATTTTCAGATGGTATTAAGGCACTAGAAGGAAAGAAAATTGTAATTGTGGGCTGTGGCGCACAAGGTCTTAACCAAGGCTTAAACATGCGTGATTCGGGCTTAGATGTATCGTATGCGCTGCGCAGTGGTGCTATTGAGCAAAAGCGTGCATCATATGTAAATGCTTCTTCAAATGATTTTCCTGTTGGTACATATAAGGAAATGATTCCAACAGCAGATTTGGTTATTAATCTTACTCCAGATAAAAATCATACTTCTGTTGTAAATGCTGTTATGCCACTGATGAAAAAAGGCGCAACCTTGTCTTATTCTCACGGGTTTAATATCGTAGAAGAGGGAACACAAATTAGAGAAGACCTCACCGTTATTATGGTTGCACCAAAAAGCCCAGGCTCTGAAGTTCGTGAGGAGTACTTACGTGGTTTTGGTGTGCCTACGCTTATTGCCGTTCACGATGCCAATGACCCTGAAGGAAAAGGCTGGGCGCAAGCCAAAGCCTATTGTGTGGGTACTGGAGGTCACCGCGCAGGGGTGCTACAATCTTCCTTTATCGCTGAAGTGAAATCTGACCTTATGGGCGAGCAAACGATTTTGTGTGGCGTACTACAGACAGGTTCCATTTTATGTTTTGATAAAATGGTTGCCGAAGGAATAGATCCTGCCTATGCAGCAAAATTGATACAATACGGTTGGGAAACGATTACCGAAGCGCTTAAGCACGGAGGCATCACTAATATGATGGATCGCTTATCAAACCCTGCAAAAATTAAAGCATTTGAGTTGTCTGAGGAATTAAAAGAAATCATGCAGCCATTGTTTAACAAACATATGGATGATATCATTTCTGGACATTTTTCAAAAACCATGATGGAAGATTGGGATAATGATGACAAGAACTTACTTTCTTGGCGTGCGGCTACTGGTGAAACCGCCTTTGAAAAAACCAATCCAACCGATGCTAATATTGATGAGCAAACCTATTTTGATCAAGGTGTACTTATGGTAGCTTTTGTTCGCGCAGGAGTTGAATTGGCATATGACACTATGGTTGCGGCCGGCATTAAAGATGCATCTGCCTATTACGAGTCACTTCACGAAACACCACTTATTGCCAATACCATTGCGCGTAAAAAGTTATTCGAAATGAATCGTGTGATTTCAGATACAGCTGAATATGGTTGTTACCTTTTTGATCATGCCTGTAAGCCACTACTTACTTCGTTTATGAAAACAGTAGACACTTCTGTGATTGGAACAGCATTTGGCGCAGATAGCAACGGTGTTGATAATCAAAAACTTATCGCAGTGAATGACCAGATTCGCAATCACCCCATTGAGCATATTGGAAAAACCCTTCGTGCGTCAATGACTGCTATGAAGCGAATTGTATAAGTGAGACCACTGCTTGACATATCAACAATTGAAGCTGCTGCCAAACGAGTACAGGCAGCTGCGGTACCAACGCCATTCGAGAAGCATCTGCGCCTTAGTGAGCTATACGATGCTACAATTTCGGTGAAGCGAGAAGACTTGCAGCCAGTACGCTCGTTTAAAATTCGAGGTGCGTTTAATAAAATTTCATTGCTAAACGATGCCCAACGCGCCAAAGGCGTAGTCTGCTCTAGCGCAGGAAACCACGCACAAGGTGTTGCCTATGCATGTAGTCACCATGGTATACAGGGTACTATTTTTATGCCTACACCAACTCCCCAGCAAAAAGTGTCACAAGTGGCGATGTTTGGTGGAGAAAACGTTACTATTAAGTTGGTAGGGGATACCTATGACGATTGCTATGAAGCAGCAAAATCATTTGTTTCCGAAACAGGAAAAACATTTATTCATCCTTTTGATGATGAAGATGTTATCGCTGGTCAAGCGACCATAGCCTTGGAGATTTTGGAACAAGCTAAATCACCCATAGATTATATTATTATTCCGATAGGCGGTGGCGGTTTGATATCAGGCATCATCAATGTGTTTAAGCACAAATCTCCGCAAACCAAAATTATTGGGGTTGAGCCAAAAGGTGCACCTAGTATGCATGAGTCTTTGAAGAAAGGTGCGCGAATTACCTTAGATTCCTTAGATGTTTTTGTGGATGGCGCAGCTGTGAAAACAATAGGAGAAATCGGGTTCGATTATTGTTCTCAATATATGGACAACTTGCTATTGGTTGATGAAGGCCAAATTTGTCAAAACATTTTGACCATGTATAATCAAGACGCTATTGTTGTAGAACCTGCAGGTGCAATGTCCGTTTCAGCATTACCACAACTCAAAGAAGAAATTAGAGGTAAAAATGTAGTTTGTCTTGTTTGTGGAGGAAATAATGACATTACACGCATGGCAGAAATCAAAGAGCGTGCATTGCTTTTTAGCGAATTAAAACACTATTTTATTGTCCGTTTTCCACAAAGAGCAGGCGCGTTAAAAGAGTTTGTACAAGATATTTTAGGACCAACGGATGACATTACCTTTTTCGAATACTCCAAAAAAAGTGCACGTGCACAAGGGCCAGCGGTGGTTGGAATTCAGTTAAAATCCACTTCTGACTTTAAGCCATTGTTAAATCGTATGAAAGAAAAAGGTTTTTTTGGCGATTATTTAAATAATAAACCTGATTTATTTCAATTTTTGATATAGCTTTGCAACGCTATGAAAATATAACTATGAATATACCAACACAATATTCTATTGATTCTCCATTTCATCACAACAGTTTTTTAATCGACGGAGAGCTTACGCTTTGGGACGGTCCAACCGCTGAAGTTTACTCTTCAATTCACACACCAAATAATGAAGGCACAGCATCGCCTACTTTGTTGGGCTCTGTGCCAAATATGGACGAAGCACACGCATTAAAAGCATTAGATGCAGCTACAACTGCTTTTAACAAAGGAAAAGGGGAGTGGCCAACAATGAAAGTTGCCGATCGCATTGCTTGTATGGAGCGTTTTGTTACCCTAATGCAGAAGCAGCGAGATGTTATTGTAAAACTCTTGATGTGGGAAATAGGTAAAAACTTAAAAGACTCTGAAAAAGAATTTGATCGTACTGTTGACTATATCGTAGATACCATTAACGAGTATAAAGATATTGATCGTGATAGTGCGAAATTTCATAACCATGGTGGTGTGTTCGCTCATATTCGCCGTGGACCAATTGGGGTTGTACTTTGTCTTGGACCATATAATTATCCGTTAAACGAAACATTTGCGCTGCTTATTCCAGCCATTATTATGGGGAACACAGCCATATTTAAGCCGGCAAAGCACGGTGTGTTGCTTATTGCACCATTGTTGAAAGCATTCAAAGAAAGTTTTCCACCAGGTGTGGTCAACATTGTTTTCGGTCGTGGGCGCACTATAGCCGCCCCCATTATGAAGACAGGCAAAATTGATGTGTTGGCACTTATCGGACACAGTTCATCGGCACTTTCATTACAAGATTTACACCCAAAAAAGAATCGTCTTAGATTAGTTTTAGGGTTAGAGGCAAAAAACCCAGCAATTATTTTACCCGATGCAGACCTTGACAAAGCTGTGGAAGAATGTATTGCAGGAACCTTATCTTTTAATGGGCAGCGTTGTACGGCGTTAAAGATTTTATATGTTCATGAAGACGTAAAGGAAGCGTTTCTTTCAAAGTTTACTAAAGCTGTTGATGCGCTTCAATTGGGGATGCCATGGGAAAATACCTTGCTTACACCTCTGCCAGAGCCTAACAAATCGGACTATATTCAGGAGCTTATAGACGACGCAAAAGCTAAAGGTGCAGAAGTATTAAATCCCCGTGGTGGCGAGCGCACCGAAAACTATATTTTCCCCGCAGTATTGTATCCAGTTTCGCATGATATGCGTGTATATCAAGAGGAGCAGTTTGGCCCAGTGATTCCTGTGATATCATTTACAGACATTGATACGCCTTTGGACGACATGGCAGCTTCTATGTACGGGCAGCAAGTAAGTTTGTTTGGAAAAGACATTGATAAGCTTGCTCCGCTAATTGATACACTTGCCAACCTTGTATGCCGTGTAAACCTTAACAGTTCATGTCAGCGTGGTCCTGACGTATATCCATTTACAGGTAGAAAAAACTCTGCCGTAAGTACACTTAGCGTAAGGGATGCGTTGCGCTCGTTCTCTATTAGAACCTTTGTGGCTACTAAAGATAACGAGAGTAATAAAGAGATTTTACGTGAGTTGTTAGATTCGCACAAATCTAACTTTATCAGTACAGATTATATGCTGTAGCTTAATTATTAAGCATCACCGGCATTACCAGCATCGTAACTTTTTCACCTTCCTCTAAGCCATCTACCGGCGTAATAATTCCGGCTCTGTTGGGTAAGGATAGTTCAAGCTGAATTTCTTCTGAATTCAGATTGCTTAACATTTCAGTTAAGAAACGCGCGTTAAACCCAATTTGCATATCGTCCCCCTGAAAGGAGCATGCCAATCGTTCTTCCGCTTTATTGCTGTAGTCAATATCCTCCGCTGAAATATGAAGTTCGGCCCCTGCAATACGCAAACGAATTTGGTGTGTGGTTTTGTTTGAGAAGATGCTCACACGCTTAACGGTATTTAAAAACTGCACCCGATTAATACTCATCACATTAGGGTTTTCCTTAGGGATTACCGCTTCATAGTTCGGGTATTTTCCATCAATTAATCGGCAAATAAGAACAGTATCATCAAACGAAAACTGTACGTTGCTGCTGTTGTAATCCACTTTAACTTCAGACTCGCTACCTAGCAACACAGACTTAAGCAAGTTTAACGGCTTTTTGGGCATGATAAACTCAGCCGTTTCAGGTGCTGTCAAATCTGTTCTTTCATACTTTACCAGTTTATGCGCATCGGTAGCCACAAACGTCAAACCGCTTGAGGAAAGTTGAAAAAATACGCCACTCATTACTGGGCGTAAATCATCGTTACCGCTAGCAAAAATAGTATTCGTAATGGCGGTTGCTAGGGTATCGCCCATTATAGTTACACTCGATGCATCTACCACTTCAGCTGCCTGTGGAAACTCTTCGGCATTGGCATAGGCAAGTGCATATTTCCCTTGGTCTGAACTAATTTCAAGCGTGTTGTTATCTGCTTGAGAAAATGTTAATGGTTGCTCTGGAAATGTTTTTAATGTGTCTAATAGCAACCGAGCGGGTATTGCAATTTTACCTTCTTGAGTGGCTTCCACTTTTACGGTTGCAGTTATGGTTGTTTCTAAATCTGTTGCCGTCAGACGCAATTGACCGGGGTGCAGTTCAAATAAAATATGATCTAGAATCGGAAGTGTATTGCTAGTGTTCAAGACGCCGCTAAGGGTCTGAAGTTGTCGTAGTAGTTGCGTACTCGATACGATAAAGTTCATAATGCGTGAGTTTAACTACAAATATATTGTTTCGGTTTGCCAACCTAAAACAATTTTATCAACAGCTATGCATCAGTTATGAACGCTACACGGATAGGGTCTAAGTAGGATAACCCAAACAAGGTGCTTGCGCCTCCGCCATAATTTGGATTTCCCTTGTAAATGGCAAGCTCAAGGTGTCCTTGACTGTTAAACAATGCCAGCTTTTTACCATCCTCCTCTCTGTTTTCTTTGGGAAGGTCATACCGAATAACTTCGTGGTAGTCGTTAAAAACCTGTTCAAAATCATGATTTCTGGCATGTATAATAAATGCGCGTTTGTCCCGAATGCGGTCGAATAATTTTTTTGTGATATTGGTAATTACATTCCCATATCTATCAATATGCAGCACATGTCCTTGTATTTCTGTTTGCTGTGGATTGACTCTTGGCATGTGTTGAGTGCGTTCTTTAAGGCTGTTAATCGGTGTTCCGATGACACTTAGCCCACCACCTCTGTGTAAATGCGAAATGGCTTCAATAGCCTTTTCTAATGCTGTAGGTTGCGGAAGGTTTATTTTGATGTATTGTGAAGGATTAAGTTCAGGCTCTAAAAGCGATAAAAATCCATTATCGGCACAAACAAAATAATGATCATTTAGCAGTCCAATAATGAGTTCTTGCTCAGGAGTTTGATTAAAATCTACTCCAATAAAATGAATACTACCCTCTGGAAAATTACGATAAACCGACCGCACCACATAAGCTGCTTGACCAATATGAAATGGGTCAATCAAGTGCGCAATATCAACAATTTCAGGCGATTCCAGCTGCTGATACAGCCGCGCTTTAAGCCCAGCAACATAGGCGTCCTGCAAACCAAAATCTGTTGTTAGCGTAATAAGCGCCATGAAATAACCTTAAGTTAATTTATCAAGCTAAAAATTGCTTAATTTTGAATACAAAGTTACCAAAATTCAATGCCTTAGGGTTTATTTTTTAAAAACACACATTTGAACGAAATTACAATTGAGTTAGCCGAGGTCAACCCTACGGAATTCTACGGAGGAAAAAGCAATAAAAATATCACCCTTTTAAAAAAGTACTTTCCTAAAATAAAAGTGGTTGTTCGCGGAAATAAAATCACCGCTTTTGGGGAAGAAGAACTACTTGAAGTATTTGAAAAACAAGTTGATAGACTTGTGTCCCACTACGGAAAATACAATTCGCTTAATGGTGAAACCGTACAACAAATTTTGGAAAGCGATGAAGAAGACAACTTTGGTTTAGAGCCAGAAGACAACAAAGTGATTTTGCACGGCGTTGGCGGAAAAATCATCAAAGCACAAACGCTAAATCAGGCTAAACTTGTTGATTATATGTCCAAAAACGATATGGTTTTTGCCATTGGTCCTGCCGGAACAGGAAAGACCTATACGGGCGTTGCTTTGGCAGTAAAAGCCTTAAAAAACAAAGAAGTAAAACGCATTATTCTAACTCGACCAGCTGTTGAGGCAGGCGAAAATTTAGGTTTTTTACCCGGGGACTTAAAAGAAAAACTTGATCCGTACATGCAACCCTTATATGATGCGTTGCGTGATATGATCCCCAAAGAAAAACTCGATCACTACATCGAAAATGGCACTATTCAAATTGCGCCAATGGCTTTTATGCGTGGCCGAACACTCGACAATGCCTTTGTAATTTTAGACGAAGCCCAAAACACCACGCACAATCAAATGAAGATGTTTTTGACCCGAATGGGTAAAAACGCCAAGTTTATGATTACTGGCGATCCGGGACAAATTGACTTGCCGCGCCGTGTGATTTCTGGGCTTAAAGAAGCTATTTTGGTGCTGGGTGGTGTAAAAGGAATTGGCATGGTATATCTAGATGATAAAGACGTTATTCGTCACCGTTTAGTGAAGAAAGTCATAGAAGCCTACAAACAAACGGAACACCATAATTGATGCTCATGCAAACACTTATGCAGTCTAATTTGCACCTAAAGGGGCTAAAAGACAAATACAAAGGAAAAGTACGTGAGGTTTATACGTTGGAAAACGACAAATTAGTTATGGTAGCCACAGATCGCCTTTCGGCGTTTGATGTGGTGATGCCAAAAGGAATTCCCTATAAAGGACAGATTTTAAATCAAATTGCTGCGCATATGTTGGCGGCTACTGCTGATATTGTTCCAAATTGGCTTATTGCCACTCCCGACCCGAATGTTGCGGTGGGAAAAGCCTGCGAGCCACTAAAAGTTGAAATGGTTATTCGTGGATATTTGGCAGGACACGCTGCCAGAGAATATGCCTTAGGAAAACGCACATTGTGTGGTGCGCCTATGCCTGACGGAATGCATGAAAATGATGCTTTCCCAGAGCCCATTATTACCCCTGCCACCAAAGCCGAACAAGGAGATCACGACGAAGATATTACTCCACAGGAACTTATTGAAAGAGGCATTGTTACTGCCCAGGAATACCAGTTGCTTGCTGGTTATACCCGTGCTTTATTTACTCGTGGCACGGAAATGGCTGCTGCACAAGGCTTAATTTTGGTAGATACCAAGTATGAATTTGGTAAAGATTCCAATGGAACTATTGTGTTGATTGATGAGATTCACACCCCAGATTCCTCACGTTATTTTTATGCCGAAGGATATAAAGAGCGTCAAGCCAAAGGGGAACCGCAACGCCAATTGTCGAAAGAATTTGTACGCCGTTGGCTAATAGAACACGGTTTTCAAGGCAAACCCGGACAACAATTACCCGAAATGTCAGACGATTATATTGAATCTGTTTCAGCGCGTTATATTGAGCTGTACGAACATATTACAGGCAAAACCTTTCAAAAAGCTGACCTTACAGATGTTGAAGGTCGCATTCAGCAAAATTTAGATATTTTTTTTAAGTCCTAATACCTCAAGTAACTCCTCGCCAACAGCGGTGTTATTTGGTAATTTATGCTTGACAGGGTGATTGCGAAGCCACGTTAATTGGCGTTTTGCAAATCGTCTGGTGTTCTTTTTGATATTTGCTATACTTTCTTGCAAAGATTCTTTTCCTTCAAAATAAGGAACCAATTCTCTGTATCCAACAGTTTGTAATGCATTCAGCTCTTTGTGTGGTAAAAGTTCTTTTGCCTCCTCCACTAATCCCTTTGCAACCATAGCATCTACACGAGCATTAATTCGCTCATACAATTCTTCTCTGGGCATGGTTAGTTCAATGGAAATTACATCAAATGAGCGTTCATTTTTGGGTTGTCCTAAAAAGGAGGAGTACGGCTTTTTAGATGCAGTACAAACGCCCAACGCACGTAATAACCTTACATGATTTTGTAAATCTACAACATTGTAATATGCAGGATCCAAACGTTTTAGTTCATTTTGTAAATGCGTCAATCCCTTTGCCTCATATGCCTTTTGCCACATCGATGAAATGTCATTCGGTACATCGGGAAAATCATCTAATCCACGAACCACTGCGTCTGTGTATAGGTTTGAGCCGCCAACCAAAACGGCTACATCAGAGCACTTAAATATGGTATTAAGCAATGCAATGGCATCTTTCTCAAAATCCCCAACGGAATAAGGCTCGTGAATGCTTTTGTGTTGAATAAAATGATGGGGAATACCCTGTTGTTCTTCGGCTGAGGGTACGGCAGTTCCTATCTCCATCTCTTTATAAAACTGACGCGCATCACTAGATAAAATAGGACAGCCCAAAAGTTTTGCCAATTCTACCGCAAAGGATGTTTTGCCAATGGCAGTTGGACCAGAAACGGTAATAAGTTTAGGACGCTGCATCGAGATGAATAATTTCTTTCACTTTATTTTT
Source organism: Flavobacteriaceae bacterium (assembly GCA_049596455.1). Taxonomy (GTDB): domain Bacteria; phylum Bacteroidota; class Bacteroidia; order Flavobacteriales; family Flavobacteriaceae; genus UBA7446. Next base: position 46,834 of record JBMYLP010000001.1, read on the forward strand.
TCGCACAAATTGCTGTATGATATGACGTGCCGCCCGAGAGTTTTTCATGGGAGTAATGATGGTGTTAATCATATCAATATTTGTGATTTGATAATTTAGACTCACATACCCAAACCCTTTATAATCATTGTCTTGAATAAGGATAATACTCCGTTCGTCATGAGTGCGCCCTTTGTCTACTAGCAGCATATTGGGCGACTGAAAGCTCAGTCTATCAATGCATTGTTGCACGCGTTTGTTGTATTGCTCGGCAGTTTCCTTTTCCACACAGGCACCCATACATTGATTAATTGCTTCGTGTGAGCATGCATTTTTAGGGGATTCTAATCCAACCAATTTTAAACATAGCGTATATTTCTGCGCAAAGAAATACAATGTTTTACGCGCATTATTTAAGTTTTTAAACGTAGTCACATAGCTAATGTCATCTTGCGCGTGGGCAATGCGTAAAAACTGATACCCCGAGCTCGTAACACCCAATTCCAATCCAAAACGGATACGGTCATTTTTATGTACTCTGTTATGCTTGGGCTTGTGCAGTTGGATTTCGTCCACTTCTTTGAGTAAAGCTATAAGCTCATTTCCTGTTTCTTCGGTACTAACACTATGTGTTTCTAACTGGATTTTTAACGCTTTTCTACTTTTCCCTGTAAAGTGCTGATTTACACGTTTACGCATATTGGTACTTTTGCCAATATAAATGACATCTCCTTGTTGGTTGTGAAGGTAATACACCCCTGTGACAGGTTTAACCTGTTCAACCAAATGCAAAAACTTTTGCTTAACCTGATCATGTTCCTTAGTGCGCAGCACTTCTTTGACAATGGTTTTTTTGGTGTCTTTGTCTAATAATAATTTGAGGAGCTTGACAGTAGCACGGGCATCTCCAGCCGCACGGTGGCGGTCGCTAAGTGGAATACCCAAAGACCGCACAAGCTTTCCTAATTTGTATGAAGCTTGCTCGGGAATCAACTTCTTGGCAAGTGCAACAGTACACAGCGTTTGTCTTTCATAGGTAAACCCTAATCGATTGAATTCAGTGCAAAGCATGCGATAGTCAAAGCTTGCATTGTGTGCCACTAAGGTGCACTCTTCAGTAATTTCTACGATACGTTTGGCAATTTCATAAAACTTGGGTGCGTTACGCAGCATTTTTTCGTTTATTCCGGTTAGATTTGCCACAAAGGGTTGGATGGGTCGCTCTGGGTTTACAAGGCTTATAAATTGATCAACAATTTCATTGCCATCAAATTTGTAAATGGCAACTTCTGTAATCCCTTCCTCGTTGTACTTACCTCCTGTGGTTTCTACATCAACTACTGCGTACATGCCTTAATCTCTTCGTCCAAAAATAAGGCTTCCAATACGAATCATATTACTGCCAGCAGTAATTGCAAGAGGGTAGTCGTTACTCATGCCCATAGATAATATTGTGAGTGTTTTTTTTGCCTTCCATTCGCTGTAAAACGCTGAAAGGGTTTCAAATTCACGTTTTACTTGTTGTTCATCTTCGGTAAAGGTAGCCATGCCCATCAGCCCAACAATACGTACATTTTCGTATTGGTTTTCATGGGAAAATAAGGCTTCTGCTTCGCCGTATGAAAACCCAAACTTTGAACTTTCCTCTGCAATATGAATTTGAATAAGCACGTCTATTACACGATGGTGCTTTGCGCCCTGCTTATTGATTTCAGCCAAAAGTCTTTCGCTATCAACCCCATGAATAAGATGCACAAAGGGGGCGATGTATTTTACCTTATTGCGCTGCAAATGTCCAATCATGTGCCAACGAATATCGTTGGGTAGTGTCTCAGCTTTTTGGCAAAGTTCTTGGACTTTATTTTCTCCAAAGTCACGATGTCCAGCACCGTAGGCTTCTTCAATGGCACTGTTGGGCTTTGTCTTGGAAACTGCCACAAGGGTTGTTCCTTGCGGTAATTCAACACTAAGTTTTTGAATTTGCTCCGCTATCATGCCGAGGATTTTTCAACAAGCGCTGTAATCTGGAGGGCAATGTCTAAGGCACTTTTCCCTTGGGTGAGTGGAACAATGACTGGCGTGTTGTTGGTAATGGCATCGGCAAAGCATTCGAGTTCCATAAGTATGGCGTTAACTTCTGGAACTTCAGGATTATCAAAGAAAATTCGCTTTTTCTTTCCCTGTGCATTTTCCAATACCATGTCAAAATCCCCAACGTCTTTTGGTGCGTCATGCATCTTTACCACCTCCACTTTTTTATCCAAATAATCTACAGAGATGTAAGCATCTTTTTGGAAAAAGCGCGCTTTTCGCATGTTTTTTAATGAAATCCTACTTGCGGTCAGATTGGCAACACAACCATTTTCAAATTCTATTCTGGCGTTGGCAATGTCTGGTGTTTCGCTGATAATGGAAACCCCACTTGCCGAGATGCTAGCAACAGGCGCATCAACCACGCTGAGTACCGTGTCAATGTCGTGAATCATAAGGTCTAAAACAACAGGAACGTCTGTTCCGCGCGGATTAAACTCTGCTAAGCGATGCGTTTCAATAAACATACTGTCACTGATATCGTCTTTTACCGCTAAAAAAGCAGGATTAAATCGCTCTACATGCCCCACCTGACCCAATACCTGATGTTTTTCAGCGAGAGTGATGAGTTCTTCGGCTTGTGAAACCGTCTGGGTAATGGGCTTTTCTATAAAAACATGTTTGCCTTTTTCAACAGCTTGTTTGGCAAGTTCGTGATGAAATAGGGTAGGTGTTACGATATCTACCACTTCAACAGCATCTATCAGTTCAGCTACTGAACCAAATGCCTTAAATCCAAATTCCTCAGCAATACGATCTCTTACGGTTTTGTTTTCATCATAAAAACCAACCAAATCATATTTTTCAGATTGATGCAGCAAGCGCAAA
>JBMYLP010000001.1:49741-193347 GCA_049596455.1 Flavobacteriaceae bacterium
ATGACGCATCAAACTTCTTTTTCCGAAATAAAATACCAAGCTCTTGTGGTAATCGGTTTGAAAATAAATTAAAGCTTTAGTCGCCTAGCTTTTAACTTCCGTTTCATGCTACAAATGTAACAAGATTAAGTGGCGGGCAGACAGTTGATTTTGTATTTTTGGGCAGATGAAGCAGGACACAACCAAGCATCAGGGAAAACGACGCCAATTGGTTTTGGTTTTAGAGCAAAAAGGGATTACCCAAGCAGCCGTTCTAAACGCCATAGGCGACATTCCGCGTCACCTGTTTTTGGACAGTAGTTTTGTGGATCATGCCTATCAGGACAAAGCATTTCCCATTGGCGCAGAACAAACCATCTCACAACCTTACACCGTGGCATTCCAAAGTGAGCAATTGCAACTCAAACCCGGCATGAAAGTGTTGGAAATTGGCACAGGTTCTGGTTATCAAACAGCGGTGTTGTGCCATATGGGTGCAGCGGTCTATTCAATTGAGCGTCAGCATGAGTTGTTTCGCACCAGTCTAAAGCGGTTACCCGCACTGGGCTACAAACCAAAGAAGCTCATTTTTGGAGATGGATACAAAGGCTACCCCGAACAAGCACCATATGATAGAATTATTGTAACGGCAGGTGCGCCGTCAGTTCCAGAAGCCTTATTAGCACAATTGGCTGTAGGGGGAAGGATGGTGATTCCTGTTGGCGAAGCCAATCAGAAAATGACCATTATTTCCCGAACTTCAGATAACGATTTTCAAAAATTAGAACTTGGCGACTTTCGTTTTGTACCGCTTTTACAAGATAAAAATTAGCGTTTAAAATTCTTTTTTACACGATCAAGCTGACGTTTGTTATCACGATCCTTTATGGTTTCGCGTTTGTCGTGAATTTTCTTCCCTTTAGCCAAAGCAATACGCACTTTTGCCAATCCTTTATCTGTTAAAAATACTTGTAGTGGCACTATGGTAAGTCCCACATTTTGTACTTGTTTGAGTAGTTTTCGCAATTCTTTTCGTTGCAAAAGTAGTTTTCGGTCTCCTTTGGTGCGGTGGTTTACATAACCTCCATGGCTGTATTCTTCAATGTGCATATTGATAATAAAAAGTTCGCCTTGCTCACTAAATGCACAAAAACTTTCTGCAATAGAAGCCTTCCCGGCACGAATAGATTTTATTTCCGTACCTGTTAACACAATCCCAGCGGTGTATTGATCCATGAGTTCGTACTCAAAACGCGCTCGTTTGTTTTTTATGTTAATCGTCTTTTGCATGCTACAAAAGTATAACCTTCTGATGTATGTTCATTTGTTTTTAATAAAACCGTCATTTTTAGTACTTTGTCTTGTGCTGTTTGGCTATTTTTGTCTTTTACTTTTAGCTATGAATATCCAACGTGACGCACAAATTTTTGAGTTAATTGAAGCGGAAAAAGAGCGCCAAATAAACGGTGTAGAGTTAATCGCTTCAGAGAATTTTACCAGTCCACAAGTCATGGAAGCTACGGGCTCTATCCTTACAAACAAATACGCCGAAGGCTACCCTGGAAAGCGGTATTACGGTGGTTGTGAGGTGGTTGATGAAATTGAAACTATTGCTATTGATAGAGCAAAAGCCTTGTTTGGCGCTGCCTATGCTAATGTGCAGCCACACTCTGGATCGCAAGCCAATACGGCGGTGTATCACGCATTTATCAAGCCTGGAGACAAAATCATGGGGTTTGATTTGTCTCACGGAGGTCACCTGACACATGGTTCGCCTGTAAACTTTTCTGGACGTTTGTATGAGGCTGTTTTTTATGGTGTAGATAAAGAAACTGGGCGTTTGGATTATGATGTTATTGAAGAAATTGCAGCGCGTGAAAAGCCCAAAATGATTATCGCTGGTGCATCGGCTTACTCAAGAGATATTGATTTTAAACGCTTTAGAGAAATTGCAGATAGCGTTGGCGCATTTTTGTTGGCAGACATTTCGCACCCCTCAGGGCTTATTGCCAAAGGAATTTTAAACGATCCAATGCCGCACTGTCATGTGGTAACGACTACCACACACAAGACCCTTCGTGGTCCTCGTGGCGGTTTGATGATGATGGGACAAGATTATGAAAATCCTTTTGGATTAAAATTCAAAAACGGTAATTTACGTATGATGTCATCCCTTTTGGATATGGCTGTTTTTCCAGGTAACCAAGGTGGACCGTTGGAGCATGTTGTGGGTGCTAAAGCTATTGCATTTGGAGAGGCATTAACCGACGATTTCTTGCATTATATTTTACGTGTACGTGAAAATGCGCAAGCCATGGCAAAAGCATTTGTAGATAGAGGTTACAACCTTATTTCGGGCGGTACAGACAACCACATGATGCTTGTTGATTTACGCAACAAAAACATTTCAGGGAAACAAGCGGAACAAGCCCTTGTGAAAGCTGAGATTACCGCAAATAAAAACATGGTGCCTTTTGATGATAAATCACCATTTGTTACTTCTGGAATTCGCTTCGGAACAGCTGCCATAACCACTAGGGGATTAGTCGCTGCCGATATGGAGCCAATAGTTTCTTTGATTGATGAGGTTATTCAAAACCCAGAGGACGAAACGGTACTTGCTGGCGTTGGAGAACAAGTGCATGCTATGATGGCGCATCGTCCACTTTTTAACGCCTAATCTTCAATTACAACATGCTGATATGCACCAAGGTCTGGTGGTGAGCTACGCTGAACACCTAACAAATCTGTTGGGACTTGCGTACCAATAGCCGCTTCCCCTTTTTGGATAAAGTCGCTTTCTTGCGAAATGCGCATATCATTTTCTTCAGGCATTACAAACGCCGGTTTACCATTACGAATAATTTGGTTGTAGTACGTTGTGTTATTCCAATCAAAAAACGGATTGTCAATCACGGATTGGTTTGAACTTTCAAACTGAATTGCCGTATGGTTTAGCTTAAAATTGAAAGCTCCCGTGCCTTCTTGCGCTGCAAAAAACTCCACAAATTGACTTCCCTCAATAATACAATTGTCAAAAGTTGCTTTTTCGAGAGGTTTGATAAAATTTGTTTCGCTATCAATAGGGGTGTAGTCATTAAGTAGCACCGCTGGATTATCGCGGAAACTTTTGTTCCAATAGTTCGCAAACGTACAATGTACAAAGTGATACTTACCACCGATATTTCCAAAAAAAGATGCCTGACCGGCGCTGCCAAAAACGCTGTTTTCAGCGTAAATATCTGCTGTTTTTCCCCATAAATTTATAGATGCACTATTGTGAATTTGGGTGTTTTTTAATGTGAGCGTAGGATTTGCTGTTTCATCGCTATAATCCATCAAAATACCTACGGTTGCATTTTTAATTGTGGCATGATTAAACTGATGCTGCGTGCTTCCTGTGGTAAGCCAAATTGCACCCCATTGTCCTGGAATGTCATCGTATAAAGGTTCTAATCGATCTCCCTCAAAAATAACCTCGCCCTCTAAGGTTTCGGAATCACTACTTGGGGTGCCATTAACAAGCATTGTAGCATCTTTAGCAACAATAATTCCAGAATTTTTATGGAAATGAATACGCGCCCCCGCCTCAAAAATTGCTGTTTTCCCTGACGGAACACCCATATAACCATACACCACGTAGGGCTTTTTGTTTGTAAAAACGAGTTCATTATCATCCAAATAAAACCCTTCTATACCAACCGTATTCCCCTCGTCGTCAATACCAATTGGTATGCTTTCTTTGATACCGTTCTCTTTTTTAGGATATAAAAACACGGCGTCTTGTACCAAGGTCATTAGTGTTACCTTTCCAACATCAGAAAAATGCAATTTGTCCTCGTATAAAAATTGGGTTTCGCTTTGCGTTAGCGTTTTTATGTCAGCAGTTGTTTCGATATACACATACATGCTGTCTTTTGGTAGCAGCTCTACATCTTGAAATGACTTACCGCTCAACCCATCAACATTTAGTCTAAAATTTGAATCATCTCCGTTATCTAAATAAATCTCAGGGATAGAAACCGGATCGTTGGAAGTATTGTACACTTTTAAGGTATAAGTAGCCGAACTAATACCTGTAAAAATGGTATCCAAATAAACGGTATCTCTGCTAAATCGCAACTCCGAAGACTGTATAGGGCGAAACGTAAAATCAGTGCGGCAACTGCTATACAAACTTGCCAAGGCAATGGCTACAAGCAGCAGCAAGGTTTGAAAAATGGTATTTCGTGATTTATTTCTCAATAATTTCAACTTCAAATAATTTATCCCAATACTTTCCTGTTACAAAAAAAGTATTGCGTTTTGGGTGATAGGCAATCCCATTAAAAACGTCTAATCGGTTGTGTTGTTGTACTCTTTTCTTTAATCCTGAAAAATCTACCACGCCTTGCACAATACCCGTGTTTGGGTCAATAATTACCACCACGTCTTTGTTAAACTGATACGTATTTCCGTAAATCAGCCCGTTCGCATATTCCAATTCATTCACTTTAGACAAAAAGGTGTTATGCGTGACAATGTCTTTGCTGTCAAGTTCTTCATAACTGGTAGGGTCAAGTCGCCAAAGTTTTTGGCTTCCATCGGTTTTGTAAAGCCATTTTCCGTCTGTGCAAAGTCCCCAACCTTCAGGACTTTTGGTGTATTTAAATGATTTTTCTAGGCTAAAATCGGATGCATTATAAACAAAACCAAGTTGTCTTTTCCATGTTAATTGTATGATTTTACCATTGAGATGCGTCATACCCTCGCCAAAATATGCCTTATCCAATGGAAGTTTTTGAAGGATTTCTCCCGTTTTATAATCTACTTTCCTAACAGATGAAGCACCATACTGTCCAGTGCTTTCATATAACGTATCGCCCACAAATTCCAGTCCTTGTGTGTAGGCATTAATGTCATGTGGATAGGTGTTTATCAGTTTATACGTAAACGCTTTTGGACTTGTTGGCGCAAAAACACGAATATTTTTTGTGACTTCTTTTGTGCCGTTTTCGGTTTCAATAATTGCCTTAACTTGTTGTTCTCCTGTGGTTTGGGGTACAATAAACGGCTGTGTCAACTTTTTGTTGTTCCAATAAAACTGATGTGTTTTGGTGTCTGCTAATGTGTTTAAGGACAAATGGATGGTATCTGTAGGGCGAACTTTTTTTGAAGTTGTTTTTAGTACAATTTTGTACGAAATAGATTGCTTTGGTGAGCAACTTCCAACTACCAAAAGAACCGCAAAAAACACAAGACCCAATAACCTATTCATAAGGCATTAAATTAATGTTGAAAAATACTCATAATGTTCAGAAAAAAAAATGAACAAAGCATATATATTTGCGTTGGGCAAGCCCTATACAACCAGCTCCTGCTGAATCCCCCCAGGGCGGAAACGCAGCAAGGGTAGGCGGTCGTAGCGGTGTGCTGTAGGTAACTTGCCCTTTTTTTTATGAAAAAACCACACATTGTTCTCATTACAGGTGCCTCTTCAGGAATTGGCTTAGCAACCGGACAATACCTCACTGCTTGTGGTTATCACGTAATTGGCACAAGCCGTACGCCTAACAAATACCCTGATCATCCGTTTCCACTTGTAGCAATGGATGTTGCTGATAATGCATCTATTGAATCCGCGATACATCAAATTATTTCAGATTACACTCGTATAGATGTGCTCATAAACAATGCTGGTATGGGTATGGCTGGTCCTTTAGAAGAACTTGAAATGGAACCTTTTGATAGGGTTTTTGACACAAACCTTAAGGGTCCAATTTTTGTAATGCAACAGGTGCTTAAACAAATGCACAAACAACACTCTGGAAAAATTATAAACGTAGCTTCCTTGGCAGGGGACAACGGCTTGCCATTCAGAAGTGTTTATTCTGCTTCCAAAGCTGCGCTAATGCGTGTAACCGAAAGTTTGCGTTTAGAGCTTCGACACACTCCAATTCAGTGTACTACACTGTCTCCGGGTTCTATACAGACTCCCATTGCAGCGAATCGCTTATATGCCCCGCTTAGAGACGATTCCATTTATTATAATCAATACAAAAATGCACTTTCAGATATGGATGCTCATGTTGAAAAGGGTATCCAGCCTATTGAAGTTGCAAAAAAAATTGAAAAAATTATCTTGAAAAACAAATTAAAACCGCATTACAGCGTTGGACCTTTATTAGAAATTCTTTCGCCTGCAATTAAGTTTTTGTTACCACAGCGTACTTACGAAAATTTACTAGCCTCTTTTTATAATTTAAAATAAACCATATGAAGTTTTTTATTGACACCGCAAACTTAGATCAGATTAAAGAAGCCCAAGCCCTTGGCATTTTGGACGGAGTAACCACCAACCCATCTTTGATGGCAAAAGAAGGAATTACGGGACAAGAAAATATTATTGCGCATTACAAAGCCATTTGCGACATTGTTGAAGGCGACGTTTCTGCTGAAGTTATTGCTACCGATTTTGAAGGCATTGTAAAAGAAGGCGAAGCACTTGCGGCATTGCACCCGCAAATTGTAGTAAAAGTTCCTATGATTTTGGAAGGCATCAAAGCAATTAAATATTTTTCAGATAAGGGAATTAAAACCAACTGTACCCTTATTTTTTCCACTGGTCAGGCGTTATTGGCTGCAAAAGCTGGCGCTACTTACGTGTCGCCATTTATCGGGCGTTTAGATGATATTTCAACAGATGGATTACAGCTTATTGAAGACATTAGAAACGTGTTTGATAATTATGAGTTTGACACACAAATTTTGGCAGCTTCTGTACGTCATACTATGCACGTGATTGACTGTGCCCATATAGGCGCAGACGTAATGACGGGACCATTGAGTGCCATTGTTGGTTTGGCAAAGCACCCGCTTACCGATAGCGGTTTGGCAAAATTCCTTGCTGATTATAACAAAGGAAACTAACTCAAAAAAAATCCATTTGAAAAAGCTCACAGATTGTCTGTGGGCTTTTCTATTTTTGCAAAAAATAAACAGTATGCTATCCGTATCTAATCTTTCTGTTCAATTTGGCAAGCGCGTGTTGTTTGACGAAGTAAATGTTTCGTTTAATCAAGGTAATTGCTATGGTATCATAGGTGCAAATGGCGCAGGGAAATCTACATTTTTAAAAGTGTTAACAGGTAAAATGGAGCCAAATTCGGGAAGTGTACACCTCGAGACAGGAAAGCGTATGTCGGTGTTGGAGCAGGATCACTTTGCTTATGATGATTTTCCTGTACTTGAAACAGTCATTCAAGGAAATAAGCCATTATTTGCCATCAAAAAGGAAATGGATGATTTGTACGCTAAGCCTGATTTTTCGGACGCTGACAGCAATCGCGTAGGGGAGCTGCAAATCAAATACGAAGAAATGAACGGCTGGAATGCTGAAAGTGATGCCGCTACGCTGCTTTCTAATCTGGATATCAACGAAGAGCATCATTATACATTAATGAAAGACCTTGACGGAAAACAAAAGGTAAGGGTGCTGTTGGCGCAGGCATTATTTGGAAATCCTGATGTGCTCATCATGGACGAGCCTACCAACGATTTGGATTACGAAACCATTCAGTGGCTGGAACATTTTTTGGCAAACTATGATAACACTGTTATTGTGGTATCCCACGACCGTCACTTTTTAGATGCGGTTTGTACTCATATTTCAGATGTCGATTTTGGGAAAATCAATCACTACTCCGGAAATTACACATTTTGGTACGAGTCTAGTCAGCTGGCAGCAAAACAACGTGCACAGCAAAACAAAAAAGCCGAGGAAAAGAAGAAAGAATTAGAAGAATTTATTGCTCGGTTTAGTGCTAACGTGGCAAAATCAAAGCAAGCAACATCTCGTAAAAAGATGATTGACAAGCTAAATATTGCTGATATTCGCCCTTCATCAAGACGATATCCTGCCATTATTTTTGAGCGTGAGCGCGAAGCAGGGGATCAAATTTTAAACATCGAAGGTCTTGCCGCCGACATTGACGGTACACCACTTTTTACAAATATCGATGTAAACCTTGCTAAAGGCGATAAGGTTGTGGTATATAGTAAAGACGCACGTGCAGCTACCACCTTTTATCAAATTCTAAATGGTAAGCAGCAAGCAAGTGCCGGTTCTTTTCAATGGGGCGTTACCACAAATCAGAGCTATTTACCGCTAGATAATGCAGCGTATTTTGGTAAAGATGAATCGTTGGTAGACTGGTTACGTCAATATGCCAAAACCGATGAGGAGCGAGAAGAAGTGTTTTTACGTGGATTTTTAGGGAAGATGCTTTTCAGTGGCGAAGAAGCTTTAAAATCGGCAAAAGTCCTTTCGGGAGGCGAAAAAGTACGTTGTATGCTTTCACGCATGATGATGGAGCGTGCCAATGTAGTAATGCTTGATGAGCCAACCAATCACTTAGATTTGGAGTCTATTACAGCGTTTAATAATTCGCTTATCAAATTTAAAGGAACGGTGCTTCTTACCACACACGATCATGCCTTTGCACAATCTGTTGGAAATAGGGTAGTGGAGCTAACCCCAAAAGGCGTCATTGATCGCTACATGACTTTTGACGAGTACATGGCAGATGCCAAAATAAAGGAGTTACGTGCTAAAATGTATTCTTAAAGTAAGGTTTTTGCTTTTTCTACTTCAGATGCGGGCACCCAGAGCTGCTGCATCATAGGTGGGGCACCAAAACCAGCTAATCTAGCTGATTCGTTTTCATCTTTTATAATGGGGAAAATGTCGTTTTCCTCCAAAATAGCCTTGAGGCGTTGTACCTCGACGAGACTGCCGGTGTAGAGTAAACTAAAAGAATCGGGCATTAGCGGTTGTAATATTTACTATTCCAAATGGCTTGACTAACATTCTTGCCTCTAGCGAAGGTATAATAAATTACAATAGCTGCAACCGACTTAAACATAAAAAAATAAACCAAGAAAAAGTCGCTAAAGGTTGGGTTTGGTGTAAAAACAGACAATGGAACAAAAAGTGATAAAACAAAACTCCCAATCAAGGTAGCAGCACACATGGTAATCAAATTCTTAAACGGCCAAACCAACCATTTCCGTAGCGGATGCAAATCGTTACCCCATTGGTGAATAAGATAGTAATATCCATTCCCCATAGGTGCAAAAAGCAAGGGGTCGTCAGCGTTTTCTAATTTAAAAAGTTTGGAGGGTGCCATCATTTGTAATGAAGACAATTCAGTTTGATGAGTCTTTTCAATAGCTTTAATTTCTTCTATTGCCTCCACAGGAAACTGTCCTTTAAACAGCTTTGCATCCAAAAAACGTAGTCTGTAATCAATACAAATCTTTTTTATTTGGTCAATATGATAAATACGATTGGTATCAACTTTATCAATGTTAAAACTATTTACAGGAATCTTAAAATCTTTTTTTTGATCTTTCTCCCTGACTTGATTTAATTCTCTTCGGATGTTGGTTAGCGCAAACATAAATTTCTTTTTAGCAACACTCAAAGATACACATAACTATCGAATAATCAAGTGTTTAAGCATTGATAAACAAGCTTATTGACGAAGCGTTGCACCTAGTTGTTTTTCGTATTGCTGTGCAATGCGCTGCATGGTTTTGTCTATTTGTTTGTCGGTCAGTGTTTTGTTTTTGTCGCTTAATGTAAAGCTGAGCGCATAGGACTTTTTACCATTTGGAATTCCTTTTCCTGTAAACACATCAAACAATTCAACGTTATCAAGAAGTTGCTTTTCCGTTTTTTGTGCAATTTGATGCAATTCTTCAAAAGTTGTATCGCTATTTACCAGTAGCGCTAAATCACGATGTACCGAGGGGTATTTTGAAAGTGGCTTAACTTTAATATTTTGATTTGTATTTGCCAAAACAGTGTCTAGCCTTAATGTACAAGCAAAAACATCTTGTTCGATAGCTAATTGTTCAAATGCATCTACATTTACCAAACCGAGTGTTCCAAGGTATTTGTCTTTGAAGTGAAATTCAATGGCTTCTTTGTAGTGCGCATGGTTTCCGGGCGTTTCTATGGCGTTAATTCCAAGACGCGTAAGCAAGCTTTTTACTACTCCTTTTAAGAAGAAAAAATCGGATTTTTGTTCTGCTACTGTCCAATGATTTGGAAGTTGTTGTCCGGTTACAGCAATACCGAGTGTTGCCATTTGTTCGGTTCCTTTATTGCCTTTATGATAGGTGTTTCCAAATTCAAAAAAGCGCAAATTTTGTTGTTGGCGGTTGTTGTTAAACTGTATCGCTTCGAGCATTCCGTAAAGCAGATGGGTGCGCATCACAGAAAGTTCGCTACTCAAGGAATTTAAAATTTTCACCATTTCATCGGAATTCTGCCCGTGTTTCGGTGTTGTTAGCGAGTTATTATATAGCTCATAAAACCCTTGCGCCACAAGTTGTTGTGCAATACGCTGTTCGTGTTGATTTGACAACTGTTTGGTAAAGTCAGGTACTGAACTGTTTAGTTTTGAACCTGTTGGGATATTGTTATACCCATAAACACGTAAAATTTCTTCAACGACATCTGCAGGGCGGCGCACGTCGGTGCGGTACGTTGGGATTTCCAATCCTAAAGAGGTTTCAGTTACACTTGTCATCTTGATATCTAATCCTTGCAAAATCTTTTTGATTGTTTCGCGCGGAATTTCATACCCAATAAGGTTGTTGATGTATTCAAACTTCAACAGCACTTGATAGGGTTCGTGCTTTGTAGCATATTCATCCGTTATGTCCGAAGAAATTACGCCTCCAGCTACCTCTTGAATGAGTAACGCAGCACGTCTAAGCGCATATTTGACCAATTCAATATCAATACTTCTCTCATATCGAAAGGAAGCATCTGTGCTTAGCCCGTGGCGTTTTGCCGTTTTGCGAATAGTAACAGGGTCAAAATAAGCACTTTCTAAAAAGATTTCGGTAGTGTTTTCAGAAACCCCCGATTCTAATCCGCCAAAAACACCCGCCAAACACATGGGCGTATCACCATCGCAAATCATCAAGTCTTCGCTACTAAGTTTGCGCTCAATTCCATCGAGTGTGACAAATGGCGTTCCTTCTTTAAGTTTTTGTACCCGAACAATTCCACTGGTGATTTTGCCTGCATCAAAGGCATGAAGCGGCTGACCCAATTCGTGAAGTACATAGTTTGTGGCGTCCACAATATTGTTGATAGGCTTTAGTCCAATTGCTTTAAGACGATGCTGCACATATTCAGGCGAAGGCTTTACTTTTACCCCAGAAATACGCAACCCGCAGTAACGCGGAGCTGCCTCATTATCTTGCACATCCACTTGAATTGCGCCACTGTAATTATCTGTTCGGAAAGAACTAACGGGTGGGGTTATTAAGGTAGGCGTTTCTTCCTTTAGAAGTAGGGCAGCACGCAAATCTCTAGCCACACCAAAATGGCTCATGGCATCAGATCGATTTGGTGTAAGCCCAATTTCAAAAATGTGATCTGAAGTAATGGAAAACACCTCTTTACAAGGCTTACCTGCTTTGTGGTGGTTTTCTAGTACCATAATCCCATCGTGACTAGCGCCAAGACCGAGCTCATCTTCAGCACAAATCATACCTTGACTTACTTCACCTCGAATTTTACTTTTTTTGATAACAAATGATTCTCCTGTTTCAGAGTAAAGTGTAGTGCCAACTGTTGCCACGGGAACCGTTTGTCCTGCTGCTACATTGGGTGCACCACAAACAATTTGCACGGGTTCATCCAGTCCAATATCAACTTGTGTAACCTTTAACTTATCTGCATTTTGATGTTTTTCGCAGCGTAATACTTTTCCAATCACAACACCTTCTAAGCCACCTTTTATGGATTGATACTGTTCAATACCCTCCACTTCTAATCCTAAATCGGTAAGGATGGTAGCAATTTCTGCTACGCTTAAGTCCGTTTGAATAAAATCGCAAAGCCAATTATACGAGATGTGCATGATTGATATTTAAGCTACAAAGATACACCGATGTTTTTAGTACACAATTCAACCAATGTACTTCCAAATCGATTTTCCTTGTTGCGAAAGGGCTAATGCCGAGCGTAATATTGTATGTTGTTTTTGCATCAATGTTGGATCATTTATAAGGATTCCATCTACGGCATGCCGAACAGTTTTTAGAATATCGCTATCGTTTTTGAGGTTGGCAATCAAAAAGGGCAATACACCACTCTGTTGTGTCCCCATCAAATCTCCAGGACCACGAAGGGATAGATCTACCTCAGCAAGCTCAAATCCATCTTGCGTGCGTACCATGGTTTGAATTCGGGTTTGCGCATCTTGCCCTAATTTAGTTCCCGTCATCAGTACACAATAACTTTTGCTAGCGCCACGCCCCACACGTCCTCGTAACTGATGTAATTGCGAAAGTCCAAACCGCTCGGCACTTTCAATAATCATAATACTTGCATTGGGAACATTTACACCTACTTCAATAACTGTTGTAGCTACCATGATTTGCGTTTTGCCCGCAACAAAACGCGCCATTTCATAGGCTTTATCCTCAGCATTCATTTTACCGTGAACAATACTTACTTGATAGTCAGGGAGTGGAAATTCACGAACAATACTTTCATAGCCATCCATCAAATCTTTATAATCCAATGCTTGAGATTCTTGAATAAGTGGGTACACAATGTAAACTTGCCTGCCCTTAGCAATTTCTTCTCGCATAAACTGAAAAATAGCTAAGCGATTACTATCATTCCTGTGTAGCGTGGTAATCGGTTTTCGCCCGGGTGGTAGTTCATCAATGACAGATAAATCCAAATCGCCGTAAGCCGTCATGGCTAACGTGCGTGGAATTGGTGTGGCGGTCATAACCAGTATGTTGGGCGGAATGCTATTTTTCCGCCATAGCTTGGCACGTTGCGCCACACCAAAGCGGTGTTGCTCATCTATAATTGCCAGTCCTAAATGTTGGAACGCTACGGGTTGCTCAAGCACAGCGTGAGTGCCAATTAAAATGTGTAACGACCCATTAGCCAAATCTTCCAATAAGGGAACACGCGCACTTTTTTTGACCGAACCTGTGAGCAGCCCAACCCTAATATCAAGTGGTTTTAACAGCTCGCTGATACTGGTAAAATGCTGCTGTGCCAAAATCTCGGTCGGAGCAACAAGCGTGGCTTGCATGCCATTATCGAGTGCCATAAGCATACACAATACCGCAACAATGGTTTTTCCTGAGCCCACATCACCTTGCAGCAAACGATTCATTTGCGCTTCACTTTTTAGGTCGGTGCGAATTTCCCGAATCACACGTTTTTGTGCCTCGGTAAGCGGAAAGGGTAGGTGTTGATTGAAAAAAGAATTAAAATATTGACCTACTTCAGGGAAAGGAATCCCTTTTAGTTGCTGTTTTCGATGCAGTTTTTTTAGCCCTAATTGCAGTTGTACAAAAAATAACTCTTCGAATTTCATTCGATACTGCGCTTGCGCAAGTTCTTCTTGACTTTTTGGAAAATGAATGGCTGTAAGCGCAATGTTCTTCTCTATTAACTTGTATTTTTGAAGCGTAGCGGCTGGTAGTACCTCTTGAATTCCCTTTTCAATTTCTTCAAACAAATGCAGCATGATTTGACGCGTTACTTTTTGCGAGATACCGCTTTTTGTAAGTGTTTCTGTTGAGGGGTATACAGGTTGAAAATTTCCTTTTCGTTGTTCGTGATCTTCCAAAAACTCTAATTCGGGGTGGGCAATGGAGCATTTGTTTCCAAACCAATTTAGCCTACCAAATGCCATATAAGGCTTGTTGAGTTGTAGCGATTTTTGAATCCACTGATGCCCTCGAAACCATACCAATTCCATGTGGTGTTGCCCGTCTGAAAAGGTTGCCACCAATCGGCTTCCTCTTTTTTGCTTTACGGTTTCAAGATGCGTAATACTCCCCAATACCTGTACCTCAGCAGTAGTTTTTGGGATTTGACTGGGTGTAAAGTGCTGACTACGATCTATATAGCGATGTGGAAAAAAATACAACAGGTCTTGAAGGGTGTGTATGCCCAATTCTTTTTTGAGCAATTGCGCTCGGTTGGGCCCAACACCTTTTAGATAATCAATCGGTTTTTGAAGTAGCACAGCCATAAATAACGAAGATAGCAGTTTCCTGTTAATAACTATTTGTGTTGCGCCTTTATCAACCGTGAGGGTTTGGTTATTTTCACTTTTAAATCTGCGTTTTGGAAAACTACCTCCAACTTCTTAACGAAGCCCAACAAAAACCCACCGTTCACAAAGACGGACCCTTAATGGTAATTGCTGGTGCAGGATCGGGAAAAACGCGTGTGCTGACCTATCGCATTGCGTATTTGATGCAACAAGGCGTAGATGCATTTTCCATATTGGCACTTACGTTTACCAACAAAGCTGCCCGCGAAATGAAAGAGCGTATTGCACAAATTGTAGGGGAGAGCGAGGCAAAAAATTTGTGGATGGGAACGTTCCATTCCGTGTTTGCTCGAATTCTTCGAGCCGAAGCAGATCGATTGGGCTATCCTTCTAGCTTTACCATTTACGACACCCAAGATTCTGAGCGGTTATTGTCGTCCATCATCAAAGAATTAAATCTTGATAAAGACCTGTATAAAGTAAAGCAGATTCGGTCGCGAATTTCTTCCTTTAAAAACAGCCTTATTACAGTTCGTGCCTATTATAACAACCCTGAACTTGTAGAGGCAGACCGTGAATCAAAACGCCCCGAAATGGGAACGATTTACAAGGAATATGTGGACAGGTGTTTTAAGGCTGGCGCGATGGATTTTGACGACTTATTATTGAAAACCAATGAGTTATTAAATCGTTTTCCAGATGTTTTGGCGAAATATCAGGAGCGTTTTCGCTATATTTTGGTGGATGAGTATCAAGATACGAATCACTCACAATACCTTATTGTTCGTGCCTTGGCAGACCGCTACCAAAATGTTTGTGTGGTGGGCGATGATGCGCAAAGTATCTATGCGTTCCGTGGTGCTAACATTCAAAATATTCTGAATTTCCAACGTGACTATCCCGATGCTGAAGTGTACAGATTGGAACAAAACTATCGTTCTTCAGCAATCATTGTAAAAGCTGCCAATGCAATTATTGCGCACAACAAAAATCGCTTGGAAAAAAATGTATGGACCGCAAACCCCGAAGGGCATAAAATCATCATTCATCGCAGTCCAACAGATGGTGAGGAGGGGCGTTATGTGGCTGGAGATATTTTTGAACGTGCCATGCAATCGCAGCTTGGCTATGAAGATTTTGCCATTTTATACCGCACCAACGCGCAGTCAAGAGCCATGGAAGATTCGTTGCGTAAGCGAAATATCCCCTACAGAGTTTATGGCGGACTGTCGTTTTATCAACGAAAAGAAATCAAAGATGTGTTGGCGTATTTGCGCCTTTTGGTGAACCCAAACGATGAAGAAAGCCTTAAGCGCATCATTAATTACCCCATGAGGGGCATTGGGCAAACAACTATCAACAAGCTTATTGTTGCAGCAAATACGCATGAACTCAGCCTGTATGACGTATTGGCTCAGGTACAGGAGTTGCCGCTCAACATAAATGCAGGCACACGTACCAAACTACAAAATTTTCACACCATGATAGCGTCCTTTAGGGTACAGCTTCCCACGCTTGATGCCTTTGAAATGGCAGATATGGTAACCAAAAAAGTGGGATTGGTAACCGAATTAAAAAAAGAAGGAACTCCTGAAGCAATTACACGTGTTGAAAACATTGAGGAGTTATTAAACGGTATTAAAGACTTTGTGGAAGGACAGCGAGAACTCGCTGATGCAACAGGATCTTTGGTAGAATTTTTGGAAGATGTTGCCCTTGCTACCGATTTTGATAAGGAAGTAAAAGACCAAAAAGCGGTATCGCTGATGACCATTCATTTGGCAAAAGGCTTAGAGTTTCCCAATGTGTATATCGTAGGGTTGGAGGAAGATTTATTTCCCTCTGCCATGAGTGTAAACACACGTGCGGAATTGGAAGAGGAAAGAAGGTTGTTTTATGTAGCATTAACTCGTGCTGAAAAAAGGGTTACGTTGACGTATACACTTTCTCGGTACCGTTGGGGAAAAATTATTGATGCAGAACCCAGTAGGTTTTTAGCTGAATTGGACGACTCTTGTGTGGACAATCAAGTGGTACAGGACGATTATACGTTTAAACCCATGCTGGATACTTCTGTTTTTGATGCGCCTGACCCCAACAGAGTTCGGTTTAAATCCTTGCCCAAAAAGAAACCAACGGCAACTGTTCCGCCAAAGGCACGTATGAAAGCTGTGTCTAAGACAACTGCTGCTTCTGCTATGGACATTTCTGAAATCCAACAAGGTGCTCGTGTTTCGCACAGTCGTTTTGGGTTTGGAACGGTACTGCATTTGGAAGGTAGTGGTAACGATGCTAAAGCCCTTATTCGCTTTGATCAATCGGGGGAGAAGAACCTGTTGTTGCGTTTTGCTAAGCTGAAAACTGTTTAGGTCTCGATACTAAATGCTTGCAGCATTTCACCTGCCTTGCCGTCAGGCAGGCTCGACCTGACGTGTGACTTGTATCGGAATTAATTTAAGTCGTTCAATAAAAAAGCAGCCCGAAGGCTGCTCTTAGTTTTTTGATGTACGTGGTGCTTATTTGGTAGCCTCTTCCATACCCTTCTCTAGCAATTCAAAGAATTGATCAAGCTTTGGAAGTACAACGATGCGTGTTCTTCTGTTTTTAGCACGACCGGTAGCTGTTGTGTTGTCTTCAATGGGAACATAGGAGCTACGCCCTGCAGCAGTCATACGGGCGGGGTCTACCAAGAAATCTTCTTGAAGAATACGCACTACCGCAGTTGCACGCTTAACACTTAAGTCCCAGTTATCCACAAGAATATTACTGTCCGTTTTTACGGGAACATTATCAGTGTGTCCTTCAACCATAAATTCCAAGTCTGTCTTGTCGTTGATGACTCGTGCAACTTTACCTAATACTTCTTTGGCGCGTTGTGTTACCGTGTAACTTCCACTACGGAATAATAGCTTATCAGAAATCGAAATGAATACTACACCTTTTTCAACGTTAACTTCGATATCCGCATCATTAATGTCAACCAATGCGCCTTTTAGGCTGGTAACTAAGGCAAGCGTTACCGAGTCTCTACGAGTTACCGCATCTTGCATACGCGTAATACGCATGTCTTTTTCTTTTAACGATTCCAACGAACGTTCCAAATTCTCGGCACCTTTTTGCGAAAGCGTTGTAAGGTTGCCCATATTGTTGATAAGCTCTTGATTGTTCGCTTTTAAAAAGTTGATTTGGTCACGAAGCGCACTAACGGTAGCGTCGCTTTTTGCCTTTTCGTCAACGCACGAATTTAGCTTTACGGTGGCGGTGTTAAGCAAGTCTTTGGTTTCTTTATGACTGGACTCAAGCGCACTGTATTTTTTTTGCGATACACACGAAGTTAGCAATACAGGGATTGCAAGTAACAAGATTAGGATTTTATTCATCATCAATTAATTTATAGTGTAAAATTACTAGAAAAACGCTGATAACAGCTATTTTCTTGTGTTAATGTTTTGAAAAAATTTAATTCATCATTTAATTTAATTAAATTGTGAAACAAAATCAATGAAAAAGTGAAGCATTTTTTAAACACCTATTATCCCATATTATTGGCATTTTTCAGTTTTGTGTATTCGGTATATCTATGGTTTACAGGAAACGAATTGGAAGGCATTTATGTGGGACTTTGGCCTATAACCATACTTGGTTTTGCCATTGCCATTAGACAACGCAGAAGAGATGACAAATAAAATCATGTTTTTTATCGGGCTAGCTATTGTGGTGGTCTATGGCTATTTTTTACTGAGTATCATTACCAATCAGAACCCTGCCAAAAGACGCAATGCCGCAGATGAGTATGATGTTTATGATACAGACGGTATGGGAAATCAGGGTAGAGTACCCAATAAAAAGCCTAAGAATAGGGCTTAAATAGCAACAAAAAAACCCTCACTATTTGTGAAGGTTTTTTATACGTGTTTTGTTGTTTTTAGAAGTCCATTATGCGCACCATCATAAGTGTGTTTACAACCTCTCTAACACCTGCAACTTTTGCTGCATATTCAGCAAATGATGCGTCAGATAGCATTTGTTTGTTTCTTGAAAGTGCGGTTTCAACACTTGGCGCACCAATCCAAACAAAATGACTAAAATCATCTGTTTTTCCGGCTACAGGATATGCAACGCCATAAGAGTTAGACACGTTCATTTTTTGTGCCATGTTCTGAGAAAACGCAGCATATTCAGCCACATAAGCCGCAGGATTTTTCACATCCATTTGGTAAATCATAAATACTTGATCGTTAGACCAGTCGTTTTGATACCATGCGGGCGTGTTCAAAGTTTGCGATATGTCAGTAATGTAGTTGTCAAGTTCTTTTGACAATTGCTGCACTTCCGCAGAAGCTGCCCAAGAATTCATAAAATTGGCTACACCAGCTTCATCTTGAAAGCAAAATTGCATGGAATGTGTCGCTTCATATTCTCCATTAAAGAAATACCCAAAAAGAGATTTTGAGCCTTGAATGTTCTTTCCCCATTCTGTATCCATCATTTTTGAGATGGTAGCTACAACCGCTTCAGGGTTGTCCGTCTTAAAATCAAAAAACATACAGTATTGAGAAAAACCTAGTGAGGAAACCAATAAGGCACCAAGTAAAACTATTTTTTTCATTTTTGTTTAGTTTAAAATTCACTCTAAATTTAGACTTATTATGTTAATCGTTTATAAACTTAACTTTATTGTTGGTTTAACTTTTAATGGTATTCTTCGATTAATTGGAAATGAAGTTTGTGATAAGAAAAGGTGAATGTTTAGAAAGACTTTTTATAATTACTTCCCAATACAGAAATTCGCAAAGATATTTCCTAAAATATCATCGGTGGTTACCTCGCCCGTAATGGTGCCTAATTCGTAAAGGGTTTGCCGAATATCAATCGCCAATAAATCGCTGCTGCGGTTTTCTTCAATGCCTTGCGCTACTTCGCTAATGCTTTGCATAGCCGTTTGCAACGCTGCCCAATGCCGTTGGTTGCTTATCAGCGCACTACCCGTATTCCATTGCAGTTGCCCGCTAAAATGCGTTTTTAGTTGCTCAATATCTTCTTTGTTTTGGGTGCTGATAACGACTGTGGTAAATACCAGTTTTTCCACTTCCAAATCGGTTAATGCTTGCGTATAGTTTTTAATCAACGCATCGCTTAGCAAGTCTTTTTTATTGATAACTAGCAATACCGTACTGTCTTTCCGATAGATGTCTTTAAGCGCCGTGTAGGTCTCAGCTGCCGTTTGGGTTTGCGGATCCACCACATATAAAAGAATACTTGCGGTATCCATTTTTTCTTGCGTTCGCTGTACGCCCATGGCTTCTATAGTATCTTCTGTTTGGCGTAGTCCTGCGGTGTCTATAAATCGGTACTGAATACCGCCAATGGTTAGCGTGTCTTCAATGCTATCGCGTGTGGTACCTTCAATATCAGAGACCAACGCCTTTTCTTCGTCCAGTAATGCGTTGAGCAACGATGATTTCCCTGCATTGGGCTTTCCCACAAGGGCAACCGGTATGCCGTTTTTTATGGCATTTCCAGAAGCAAACGAATCCAATAAATTTTTTAGGGTATTTCGAATATCGGTAACCAGTTGCTTGAGTTGTTTTCTATCGGCAAATGCCACATCTTCTTCGCTAAAATCGAGTTCTAGTTCAATAAGTGATGCAAACTCCAGCAATCGCGCTCTAAGTTGCCCAAGACTGTCGCTGATGCCTCCTCTAAGGTGTTGCACAGCAATATGATGCGCTGCTTCGCTTTCCGAGGCAATAAGGTCAGCAACCGCCTCTGCCTGTGCCAAATCCATCTTTTTATTTAAAAATGCCCGTAAGGTAAACTCACCCGGTTCGGCAAGTCGTGCGCCCAAATCCTGTAAGCTTTGCATGAGCTGTTTTTGAACATACACCGACCCATGACATGAGATTTCCACTACATCTTCGCCCGTATAGGAATGTGGGTTTTTAAAAATGGATACCAATACTTCGTCTAAAAGGGTATCCTTTTGATAAAAATCGCCCAAAAGCACGCTGTGTGTGGGTTGCTCACTGATTTTTTTGCCAAACCTAGACCGAAACCCCTGTTCGGCAATAGCAATGGCATCGGAGCCACTAAGGCGTACCACCGCAATGGCGGCAGCACCTGGTGCCGTGGAAAGGGCTACTATGGTATCGTTGATATTCAAAGGCTTACTTCTTTACGATACGTCCGACGGCGCTTGTGTAGTTCGTGGTTGTAATTTTTCCAAAGTGCCTGAATCGCCTTGTTTTCCTCTAATTCGGGGTTGGTTTCCACGGCAGTAATGCCACGGCGGTTAAACATTTCTTGAATTTCTTGAAAGATAATTGCCGTAACCCCTTTGTTTTGATAGCTTTCCTTGATGCCAATAAGGTAAAACGCCGCACGATTGTTTTTGCGTTGCGCTCGCCACAAGTGGTATAATCCAAAGGGGAACATCTTCCCGTTGATTTTCTTTAACGCCGCCGTAAACGAAGGCATGGTGATGGTAAACCCAATCATTTCATCATTTTCGTCCACCACACATTTGATAAATTCAGGGTGCACGTAGGGAAGGTATTTTGTTTTGTAATGCTCAATTTGATGCTGCTGAATGGGCACAAAAGACTGTAATTTGTTATAGGTTTGATTAAGTAGGTCGAACATTTCGTCTATGCGTGGTTCAATGTCTTTGGTAGATTTAAAATCCAGTGTTTTAAGCTTGTATCGCTCCTTTATAACCCGAGCAAACTTTTTTACCTTTTCAGGGGCATCTTTGGCGTCATAAATATCAATTTTAAACTCAATCCACTCGCTTTGTTTCACCAATCCAAGTTGCTCTAAATGTTCTTTTTGATAGGGGTGATGATACCACGTTATCATGGTGTTCATGTGTTCATATCCTTTAACCAAAAGCCCAGCTTTGTCCATATTGGAAAAGCCCATTGGACCCTCTATGTAGGTCATGCCTTCGGCAATAGCAACGCCCTCAACCGCCTCGATGAGTTTTTTGCTTACCTCAATGTCATCAATGGTGTCATACCAACCAAAACGAACCTTCGTTTTGTTGAGTTCCTCTATTTCTACCCAATTAATCATGGCAGCAATCCGACCAACGGTTTTGCCGTTTTTTGTTGCCAAAAACAACCGTGCCATGGCATGATTAAACACTCTGTTTTTTTTAGGATCAAAAACAGCTTCTTCCTCTTTGGTAATTGGAGGAACCCATTGTGGGCAATTACGATATAGCGTAAACGGAAACCGAAAAAATTCACGGTATTGGCGCCTGTTTTTAACCTCAACAATTTCTATCATCGTACTTTCTTTAGCTTTCGCTCAATGCGCTTTTGTTTTTTGTCAAGTTTGCGTAGCCCTTTGTTGGTGCGTTTTTCTGCTTTTCGGGCTGCGTTTTCTTCTTTAAATAATTTTTTTCGCTCTTTACGACTTTGCTTTACTTCTTTTAAATCTTGCGGTTGCCCATTCCATATGTTATGCTTATCTAATCGATACGAAACGCCAATACCTGCGCTGAGCAGTTTTGGGGTTGTTTTTACGCTGTGTTGTAAGGCAATATCCAGTTGAAGGTCGTCTGATAGTAAATAAGCTACTCCAGCTCCTAGGGTTACATCTCGGTAAAGTGGACTATCGTCTATCTGATATTCTCCATAAAAAGACAACTTGTCGCGTGTGCTATACGTAAGTGTTCCAATCAGTTTTTTCTGTTGGATGTTAGCGGTAATGTAGCGCATTCCAATATTATGCACCAATACAAGCCCTGGTTTTAAATGTTGCTGTAAAATAATCATCCCAGTTACCGAAACAGTAGGTTCTTCAATAGGGCGATAGTCGAAATTAAACAACGGATAAAAGGGCTCTTGATACGGATAAATGCCACCTGTAGCAAATTGTGTAGCTGCATAAACTGAAACGGCAGGAATCAAATCGCGCCATCGCACACGGTTGTTTGCGTGGTAGCTGTACAGATTGGGTTTGTACTTTTCTGTATTTCGAAAGGGGTCATAAACCAAATACTTTGC
Source organism: Flavobacteriaceae bacterium (assembly GCA_049596455.1). Lineage (GTDB taxonomy): Bacteria > Bacteroidota > Bacteroidia > Flavobacteriales > Flavobacteriaceae > UBA7446. Next base: position 71,829 of record JBMYLP010000001.1, read on the forward strand.
ACCTACTGAAAAATCACGCAGCCCTTTTCGGTCAACGGTTATCTTACCAAGCGCATTCTGATAGCTGAGCTCATCTAACTGATAATCCATTGTGCCCACAACCTCTAATTGCTCTTTAAATAAGCCAACACGAAGCTGCATTCGTGTTCCAAGCCCAATAAAAGAGGCATTTTGGAATGTATTAAAATCGCCATGGCGAAACGAAATTCCTTGTTCCCACTGATACACATTTTTACCAACGCTAAACGCTCCCATAGACTGACTGGGTCTGTTACTGTTAATGACTTCGGTGTACTGTGCTTTGACAACACTTAACATTAATATGCTAAGCAGTACACCCAAAATATGCGGGAAAGACTTGTGCATAGTCAAAGATACATCAATTATAATTTCTGTTGGTTGCAGATAGTGTTGTATTTTTGGGAGATGATGCAACATTTTAAGCTCCGTTTTTTGCTGCCTCACGTTTTGGTGACGCTATTTTTTGCTGCAATTTCGTTAATGTATTTCTACCCTGTCCTCTCAGGAAAAGCATTGGTGCAATCTGATATTGTACAGTTTAAGGGAATGCAACGTCAAGTGTTGGAACACCGTGCTGCATTTGATGAAGAACCCTATTGGATAGACAACGCCTTTGTGGGAATGCCTACCTATCAAATCACACCACGCTATCCGTTTGATGTGCTGCGCTATATGGATACTGCTATTCGGTTTTTGCCAAGGCCTGCCGATATGCTTTTTTTGTATTTGTTCTTTTTCTACTTGTTTGCACAAAGTCGGCGATTCTCGATTCCTATATCTGTTTTAGGGTCGTTGGCGTATGGATTTTCATCGTATTACATTATAATTTTGATGGTGGGACACAATACCAAAGCCATGGCTTTGGCGTATGCGCCACTTATTTTTTTAGGATTATTTCAACTTCTTATAGATAAAAAGAAAATCGGATTTGTTTGGCTTACGCTTGGCTTGGCATTGCAGCTCCATGCCAATCACCTCCAAATGACCTACTACACGCTAATAATGGTAGCCATTTGGGTATTGCTTTGGGGCATCTGGACGTGGCGCAAAGAAGGAATTCAGTTGCTATTTAAGCCTATAGGAACATTGATTTTAGGAGGTATTATCGCACTTTTGCTCAATGCGCAAGGGGTTTTAGCCACATTGGAATACACCCAATTTAGCACCCGTAGCCCAAGTGAACTAACCATCAAGCCTGATGGAACACCTAAAGAATCTTCGGCAGGCTTATCGTTTGACTACATTACAGAATACAGTTACGGTATTTTAGAAACGTTGACGTTTTTTGCGCCCAATGTGGTGGGGGGTAGCTCAAGTGCAAGTTTTCCTATTAATAGCGAATTTGTACAATTTCTACGCACCCTTGATGCCGAAACGGCAAATACCATTTTCAGGTATGCCCGTCCGTATTGGGGTGACCAGCCCATAGTTGCTGCACCAGTTTATTTGGGTATTGTGATACTGTTTTTTGCCTTGCTTGGAATCATCATAGCAAATCGGAATACCCGTACGGTTTTACTTGTCATTGTGGGCGTTTCTTTGTTGTTTTCCTGGGGTAAAAACCTGCCAGAACTAGCACAATTTTTTATTGACTATTTACCACTTTATGATAAGTTTAGGGCGGTTAGCTCGGCGCAAATCATGATAATGCTTTGTACGCCATATGCTGCCATGCTTGGGGTACAGTTTTTAATAAAAGACAATGTCGTGACTCGGCAAAAATTACTCAAATGCTATTACGTACTTTCTGTTTTTGTGTTTTTGATTTTGCTCTTGATAGCAGGGTCAAAAGGCTTCTTTTCCTTTACTTCAGTCTATGAACCATTTGCCCAATACCCAGAGGTGATGAACCCACTTAAAAAAGCACGTGCAAACCTGTTGGTTCAAGACATTTGGCAGTTGCTGATCTTTGTTTGTTTGATTATTGTTTTTACGATACTCTTTTGGAAAAAGAAAATTTCTTCTGTCGTTTTTGTGGTGCTTATAACTGTGTTGGCGCTAACAGATTTATGGAAGCAAAACCGCACCTATTTCGAAGAGAATAAGTTTGTTTCTGCCTTCCGTCATAAACAGGCTTTTGTTGCCACACCGCAAGACAAAGAAATTATAAAAGACACCTCTCGCTATCGTGTATTTGAACCCCAATTAGGAACTTCAAACGCCCGAACGGCGTATTTTCATCGTGCTATTGGTGGATATCACGGCGCAAAACCCGCTGCCTTGCAAGAAGTGTACGATTTTTATTTACAGCAAGAGGACAGCACCGTATTGGATATGTTAAACGTAAAATATGTGTTGGATAATGCGCTTGAAAATGGCTATAGCCTTCGTGCTTCTGCTTTGGGTCCTGCATGGTTAGTAAACGAAGTTGTTTCGGTGGGTTCTGCTAACGAAGAACTATTAGCATTAGGCAACATCAATCCAAAGAATCAAGCATTATCTCAAGAGTTAAATAACACGATCTATAAACCTTCTTCGTTGGATACTATCGTACTTACAGAACAGCGTAACAATCTGTTGCGGTACAATGTAAATGTAGAACATCAACGACTTGCAGTTTTTTCCGAAATGCACTACCCAAAAGGATGGCAAGCCTACTTAAACGATATTCAAATTGATCATTATAAAGTAAATTATCTCCTTCGAGGGGTGATTGTTCCACCGGGATCTCACGAACTTGTTTTTAAATTTCAGCCTGATTTAATTCGGCGCGGTACACTTTTTATGGCTTCTGGTTGGGTGATTTTTATCCTAACGATTGGTTTGTTCATTCGAAAATCTAAAGTCATTGGGTAAATCCAAACACATTGCGTTGGTTGTATATTATTGGCCGCCGTCGGGGGGGTCTGGGGTTCAGCGTTGGCTTTTCCTTGCCAATTATTTTGCCAAAAATGGTTTGAAAGTTAGTGTATTCACACCCAAAAATCCGCGTGTAGCAGAAACGGACAATTCGTTGATTGAAAAAATACACAAAAACATTAACATTATTTATGTTAACGGATGGGAGCCACTTCAAAACAGTAAAAAGGCTATAGGCGAAAATATTGGACAAGAAAATGGATTAAAAAGCAAGTTTATACGGTATGTACGCGCCAATTTTTTTATTCCTGACGCACGTATTTTTTGGGCAAAAGCAGCAACTCAGTCTTTTTTAAAAGCGCATACAAAAACCCCTTTTGATATGCTTGTTACATCTGGTCCACCACATTCATTACATTTGGTTGGGCTCGATGCAAAAAGAAAACACAGCATTCCGTGGATTGCCGATTTTCGAGATCCTTGGGTGGGCTTTTTTCAAAACGAAAGTTTGCCCATGGCTAAAGGCGCAAAGTGCAAACACGAACAGTTGCAAGCGCGTGTTTTGAAATCTGCGGATAGGGTAGTAGTTACTGCTCCTTCGTTGGCAAAGGAGTTTTCACGTCTCAATAAAAACACCCATGTATTTACCAACGGCTACGAAAAATTACTTTCCAAACCAAAGCAACTCTCAAAGGCATTAGTTTATGCGGGAAGTTTGAAGGCACAACAGAACCCAAGAAATTTATGGCATGCTATTTTTGAGTTGGTGCAAGAAAATGAAGTTTTTGCAAGACAGTTTTCGCTTGAAATTTATGGGAAAGTTGCCGATGTCGTTAGGCGAGAGGTAGAAGCTTTAGGAATTGACAAATGGGTTAAGTTTTTTGGATATCAATCTAAAGCAACTTTGGACGCGTGTTTGCCAAGCGCAAATGCCTTATTGTTGTTAGGAATTGATATGCCAAATACTAACAACGTCATCCATGGAAAACTCTTTGAATACATGGCAGCACAGCGTCCGATTTTGGGAATTGGACCGCAGCCCAACGATATGGAAGCGATATTTAAGGCGCATCAATTGGGTACATACATTTCTTTTGATGATTATGACCTTATTAAATCAACACTTTTAGATTGGTTTACTTATGACAAAACCCCTTTTAAAAGCAGGCAATTAGAGCAATTTCAACGCAATGCGATTGCTAAAGAATATTTAGCCTTAATTTTGGAGTGCTTATGAACATGCTCACGTCACAATCGACAAAAAACTTAGCAAGTATTATGCTGGGTTTTGGCGTAGGCGCCATCAATACATTGGTGTTGTACCCCTATTTTTTTGGTGCCGAAAAGCAGGGATTAGTGGTTTTTTTGCTTTCTGTTTCAAATTTGCTAATGCCGCTGATCGGATTTGGTGTGGCGCAAACCATTATTAAGTTTCACAGCAGTTATGCCGAAGACGAAAAGCAAGGATTTTTATCATACATAGTGCTTTTGCCCTTGTTGGTGGCATTGCCTTTAGGGTTTATTGCTATCTTTTTTCACGATGCTGTAGCTGCATTACTCTCCGTTGAAAATCCCATTATTGCTACCTACACGTGGGTGATTTTTGCAGTTGCCTTTGCAACCGCCTATTTTGAGGTGTTTTACTCGTGGGCGAGAGTGCATTTTAAATCTGTTTTAGGCAACACACTTAAAGAAATTTATCCTCGAGTGAGTATTTTAATTTTACTCTTACTCTATGCAGCAAATGTGATAGACTTAGACGCATTTTTTGTGCTTCTAGTGGGACTCTACTATTTGCGTTTATTGCTGATGGTAAGCATTGCTTTCCGCATTCAACCACCAAAATTCACATGGCAAAAGCCAACAAATTTAAACGAATTGCTACGCTATAGTTTATATCTGGTTTTAGCGGCTTCTGCGGGTAGTTTGATTATTGATATTGATAAGACCATGATATCTCAATACTTACATATTAGTAATACGGGGTTTTATTCTGTCGCCATTTACACTGCTGCCCTCATTGAAATTCCTGGACGTGCGTTGTTTCAGATTTTAAACCCTATGGTGGCAAAAGCCATAAATGAAAACAACACCAAACAACTTGCAAAACTCTACAAAGACAGCTCTGTAAATCTGTTGCTTTTGGCAGGCTGGTTTTTTCTGTTGGTCAACGGAAATATTGAATCGCTTTTTGAGTTAATGGACGATAAAGGTTATGCAAATGCCATTTGGGTAGTGTTAATGATTTCATTCGCCAAACTAGTTTCCATGAGTTCAGGGGCTGCAAACACCATCCTGATTAACTCCAAAAAATACCAGACCGCATTGTTGCTGACCATATTTATGGCGGTTTTTGTGGTGATAGGAAATGCGGTATTTATTCCAAAATTTGGGATTAATGGCGCTGCAGCCACCACCTTAGTTCTTGTTGTGCTCTTTACCTTTTTGCGTATGGCGTATGTATATGCGTATTTTGGAACGCAACCCTACAGCAAGCACACCCTTATCGCTTTTATTGTAATCGGAGTATTGTTTTGGGGGGTGTCAGTTGTGCATCTTAATTTACATCCAGTATGGGAAATTATACTTAAATCTACACTGATTACAGTTATTTATGCCTTAATGATTGTTGGGTTAAAATTGTCCCCAACGCTACAACAAATCCTTCAGAACCGATTTAAGCGTTTTTTCTAAACAGGTATTTATAAAGACTTGATTTTTCGTTAATGTTGACTTCTTCTGGAGTTCCTGTGGCAAGAATATTTCCGCCATTGGCTCCGCCTTCGGGTCCCAAATCGATGATATAATCCGCTTGCTCAATTAGCCCAATATTATGTTCTATAACAATAAGCGAATGCCCACGATCTATAAGTGCCCTAAACGAGCCCACGAGTTTGTTGATGTCATGCATATGAAGTCCTGTAGTAGGCTCATCAAACAGGAATAGTGTTTTGTTTTTTTGCGCACCTTTGAGTAAAAAGCTCGCTAGTTTTATGCGTTGCGCCTCACCTCCAGATAGGGTTGAGGACGATTGTCCAAGTGCAACATATCCCATACCAACATCTTGTAGCGGCTGCAGTTTGTCTGCGATTTTGGTTTGCTTGTGTAATTGAAAAAACGCAATGGCTTCGTCAATGCTCATGGTCAATAAGTCGTGAATGGATTTCCCTTCAAACCTAACTTCTAAAACTTCCTTTTTAAAGCGTTTTCCATCACACTCCTCACAAATCAAATCCACATCAGCCATAAATTGCATTTCAATTTTCACGGTTCCTTCGCCTTTGCAGTTGGGACAACGTCCACCGTCTACATTAAACGAAAAGTGTTTGGATTGAAATCCGCGCTGTTTTGATAGGTTTTGTTGTGCATAGAGTTTTCGGATATCATCATATGCTTTGATGTATGTAACTGGGTTTGAACGTGATGATAGTCCAATTGGCTTTTGACTGATGTATTGAATGTCTTGAAAGCCATCCAAATCACCCTCTAATGCAGTAAATTCTCCGCATTTGTCTCCGTAAATATCTTTTTCTTTCTTTACAGCTGGCAGCAAGATATCTTTTACAAGCGTGCTTTTTCCACTTCCTGAAACGCCCGTAACCACCGTGAGCATATGCAGTGGAAATGCCACATCAATATTCTTAAGGTTGTGTTCTCTTGCCCCAACAATGCGCAGCTCATGTGATGCCTTTTTTCGTTTTTTGGGAAGCGGAATTTCAGCTTTTCCAGAGAGGTATTTCCCTGTCCATGTATTTGCTTGTAGTAGTTTATCAAAACTGCCTTGTGCAACCACTTCACCACCAAAAACACCCGCATCGGGTCCTAAATCAATGATTTCATCGGCTGCGCGCATAATATCATCATCATGTTCTACCACAATAACCGTGTTTCCCAAATCCCGTAATTTATGTAGTACTTCAATAAGCTTAGCGGTGTCTTTTGGGTGCAATCCAATACTGGGCTCGTCTAAAATATATAACGACCCCACCAGACTGCTTCCCAGGGAAGTAGCAAGATTTATGCGCTGTGACTCACCACCCGAAAGCGTACTTGCCCTACGATTAAGGGTTAAATACCCTAGCCCCACTTGATTGAGAAAATGAAGCCTGTCGTTAATTTCGACCAATAAACGACGTGCAATATGTTGTTGATGTTCCGATAATTTTAATGATAACATCGTTTTTGTGAGGGCTGTGATTGGCATATCTACCAAATCAGAAAGAGTGTGAGTATCTACTCGAACATAAGATGCGGCTTCATTAAGGCGCTTTCCATTACAACAACTGCAGGTGGTTCTGCCTCTGTAGCGCGACAATAACACACGATTTTGAATTTTATAGTTTTTTGCCTCTAGCTTAGCAAAAAAATGATGGATGCCCTTTACGTGTTTGTTGCCTTCCCAAAGAATTTTTTTATGCGCATCGCTGAGCTCAAAATAGGGTTTATGCACAGGGAAATCAAATAAATACGCTTTGTCTATAAAAGCATTTTTGTAACGTTGTAAACGCTCCCCTTTCCATGGCGCAACTGCACCACCAAACACGGACAGATTTGTGTTTGGGATAACGAGTTGCTCGTCAACGCCAATCAGATCTCCGTAACCTTCACAGTTTTGACATGCACCAAGTGGGTTATTAAAGCTGAACATATGCTCATTTGGTGGCGTAAATATCATGCCGTCTAGCGCAAATCTGTTGGAGAATTCCTGTTGCGAATTAGTTGATAGGGCGTGAATGTGTAGCGTGCCGTTTCCTTCGTAAAATGCCGTTTCGATAGATTCTGCCACTCGATGAAAAAAATCCTCGTCGTGCTTTACCACAATGCGGTCAACAATAAGTGAAATATTGTCTTTTTTGGTTGGTGCTGCATCATCGATTCGCATCATGGTATTGTTTTTCCAAATGCGTGCATAGCCCTGCTGTTTATATACCTCCAGCGTTCCTTGCAGAGTTCGGTTTTTGGGTATGCTCAATGGGGCAAGCACCAAAAGTTTTGTGGCTTCTTCGAAGGATTTGATATGCGCCAAAACGTCTTTGGTGTCATCTTTTTTGACTTCTTTTCCAGATATAGGTGAGTACGTTTTTCCAATACGGGCAAACAATAATTTGAGGTAGTCGTAAATTTCGGTGGTGGTTCCCACAGTAGAACGCGGATTGTTACTGATGACTTTTTGCTCAATAGCAATTGCGGGGGCAATACCATTGATTTGTTCCACTTTGGGTTTGTTTAATCTTCCTAAAAATTGGCGCGCATAGGACGATAGGCTTTCAACATAACGACGTTGTCCCTCGGCGTAAAGCGTATCAAAAGCCAAACTCGATTTACCAGAGCCAGACAAACCCGTGATAACCACGAGCTTATTGCGAGGGATTTGCACATCCACGTTTTTGAGGTTGTGCATCTTTGCCCCTTTGATTTCAATAACTTTTTCTTTTTTCAATGCAAATTAATCGAAGCATTAAAGATATTGATTCAGACGTATATAAACCTAAAAAGTGGCTTTATTTGTTCCGTATCGAATATGTTTTTATATTTGTATATATAATTATTGCCTATAGACTCATTTTTTACTCAACAAATTTCGTTAAAAACTAAACGAGTAAATTATGGCTATGCTTCCAGATAACGTACTGATTCAACAGTATTTGAGTGGTAATAACGATGCGTTCGAGACGCTTCTTTCCAGATATAAACAACGTATTTTCAGTTTTATTTATTCCAAAATAAAGGACAGAGATTTAGCTGATGATATTTTCCAAGAGACCTTTATTAAAGTCATTAAAACCTTAAAAAAGGGTACGTATAATGATGAAGGTCGTTTTTTGTCATGGGTGATGCGAATTGCGCATAACCTTATTGTAGACCATTTTAGGCGCAAGCAACGAATGCCAATGTACGAATCTCACGATGCAGAAGTAGATGTATTTTATCGTGTTTCAGAACCTTCTCAAAATATTGAGGACTTACTCATTGACTCTCAAATAAAAGAAGACCTAAACACATTGATGCTTGAACTTCCTGAAAATCAACTTGAAGTGCTGCGGATGCGCTTATATCAGGATATGAGTTTTAAAGAGATTGCAGAACGTACAAATGTGAGTATTAATACCTCATTAGGAAGAATGCGTTATGGGCTTATTAATCTTAGAAAATTGATTGATGAGCGAAATTTAACCATGACGCAATAAATACATCACATTGGGCGTTATTACATTAAACAAATTAATGGATAAACTCTACTCTCTCTCTTTTCCTAAAAATACAGCGGCACCAAGTAAAGAAACCTTGCGTTTTATAGTACAATTTGCAGCGGCTTATGAGCCAATTAAAATACGTAAAACTTCTACGGGTTTTATTGCAAACTAAAAACCGTGCTTTTTTAAGACACTTTTTCTACCCACGGTTTGGGTAATAATGTCTTTGTTTATATCCCAACCGCGTGCTGGGCAATACTCTCTGCCGTACCAAATGATTTGTAAGTGCAAATCGTTCCATTTTTCTTTTGGAAATAAGCGTTTTGCATCTCGCTCTGTTTGAGTTACGCTTTTTCCGTTCGAAAACCCCCAACGATACATAAGACGATGAATATGGGTGTCTACTGGAAATGCAGGCACACCAAAAGCCTGTGCCATAACCACGCTTGCGGTTTTATGTCCAACTGCCGGTAGTGCTTCTAAGGCTTCAAAACTTTGCGGAACCTGTCCATTGTGTTTTTCTAGTAAAATTTCAGATAAACCATGTATTCCTTTTGATTTCATAGGGGACAATCCCACAGGCTTTATGATTTCTCGAATTTCTTCTACACTTAATTTTACCATTTCTGTAGGGTTATCCGCTTTTGCAAAGAGCAATGGTGTAATCTGATTTACCCGAACATCGGTGCTTTGTGCCGAAAGCAAAACAGCTATGAGTAGGGTGTAGGGATCTTTGTGATCTAAAGGAATGGGAATAGTAGGATAAAGTTCCTCAAGTTTCTGTATTACAAAAGCAACCTTTTCGGCTTTGTTCATTTTTGAATTTTTAATATCCGTTTATTTTTTGACAAAACGCGTTAGTTTGAGTAAAATTAGTACCGAAAACAAGTGTTTTGAACGTTGTTTAGTTCTCGATACAATTTTTCGTTCCTAAAAATTACTCGAACTGACATTTATTTGTAATTTGACAATCAAAATCTACAACGGATTTTTAACATTTAAAATTACTAAAAATGCTACAAGAAGGAAATCAAATGCCTGCGTTTTCAGGCGTAAACCATTTGGGAGAGCCTGTTAACCATACAGACTATGTTGGAAAGAAGTTAATCGTGTTTTTTTACCCGCGAGCCAATACACCAGGCTGCACTGCTGAAGCCTGTAATTTAAGCGATAATTATGTTGCACTTCAAGCTGAAGGATATGAACTGTTGGGTGTTAGTGCCGATTCTGTGAAAAAGCAAGCTGGTTTTGCGGAAAAATATAACTTCCCTTTTCCGTTACTGGCAGATGAAGACCATGTTGCTATTAAGGCATTTGGTGTTTGGGGGCCAAAAAAGTTTCAAGGCAGAGCGTACGAAGGGATTATTCGCACCACTTTTGTTATTGACGAAACAGGAACGATTACTCGCGTAATTCATAAAGTTAAAACCAAAGATCACGCTGCACAAATTCTAGAGGGCTAAACGTTACTTCGAAGGCTTATAGCCAAATAATTTTTTGCTTTTAATCAGCTTAGATACACCAGGTGGAAGTTTGTTTTCCCAACCGCTTTCGCCTGCCTTAATTTGGTCTAAAACATCTTTGGAATAGATTTTCATATCATCGGTGCTGTAGTCTAATATATCTACTACCTTATCGTTGTATTTAAAGAAGTTGTAAAGTTCTTTTAGCCTTGGGTGCACTCGAACTGAATTACTATCGATGATTTCTTCATTTTTTGGACTAATTATTGGGTACAGGTACACCTTAAGGTTTTTAAAGAATAGTTTACCAAAGGCCTCTAAAATACCTCCACTCAAATGACGGTAATACTTTTCATTGAAAATTTCAATGAGATTATTTACCCCCATTGTTAACCGAATTTTCTTTTGCGTATATTCAGAGAAATATTCAACTAGGCGGTAATATTCTTTAAAATTAGATATCATAACCGTTTGCCCTAGCGAGCATAGCAAGCGAGCCCTATGCATAAAATCTTCCTCATCAATTTCACCTGTAGACATAAGGTTTGAAAGCGTTATTTCAAAAATAACAAGCGTTTTTTCAGGATCCGAATCGGGTTCTTTTTCGAATATTTCCAATGACTTCTTATACATTTCCATATTTACTTTTGTCACAGGTTTAAAACTACCACGAAGCGCAATGATATTTTTCTTGTACAATTCCCGCGCAGGTAACAAATTGTTGCCATCTGGACCAAACATAACGGCATCGGTCATGCCAAGGCGCACAAGCTCCAAACTCAACAATCGATTATCAATACCTTTAAATAAAGGTCCTGAAAAGTTTATTGTGTCAATTTCAATTGCTTCTCTATCAATGTGATCAAATAAATACTGCAATATTCTTTTTGGGCGATCGTTTTGATAAAAAGCACCGTAAATCAAATTCACTCCCATAACCCCTAAAGACATTTGCTGTGCTTTTGCGTCATTTTCCTTAAATCTGACATGGGTTGTAATCATGGAATAGGGCTCATCTGGCTTGGTTTGAAACTTAATACCCATCCAACCATGTCCTTTAAATTTTTTGGCAAAGTCGATTGTGGTTACGGTGTTGGCATAGGTAAAAAATAATTTATCTTTATTCTTTTCTCTGTCGATGCGCTTTTCAAGCAAACCCATTTCCCATTCCAACATTTTGTTGAGTCTAGATTCTGTCACATACCTGCCATCATCTTCACGACCATAAATAGCGTCACTAAAATCTTTATCGTAGGCACTCATGGTTTTGGCAATGGTTCCAGAAGCACCACCGCAACGGAAAAAATGACGCGCCACCTCTTGTCCTGCGCCAATTTCTGCAAAGGTGCCATAAATGTTGCTGTTAAGGTTAATTCGTAAGGCTTTTGCTTCTAAAGAAGGGGTGTTTTCGAAAGGATGATCACCAGCTAATGCTATGGGCATATGAGAAGTTTTCCTCAAAATTATAAAACTTATTCTCAAGGTTATGCATCATTCGTGTAATTTTGTTGTGTGGGCATCAAAATTTACTTTCTAGGTACAGGGACTTCACAAGGAATTCCAATAATCGGTAGCGATCACCCCGTATGCCTTAGCGACAATCCAAAAGACAAGCGTTTGCGCTCCTCAGTTTGGGTGCAATGGGATGATGTAGATTTTGTAATTGATTGCGGTCCAGATTTTAGACAGCAAATGCTTTCAAGTGGCTGCCCCAAAATTGATGCATTGCTCTTTACGCACGAACATGCAGACCATACCGCTGGCTTAGACGACATCAGACCTTATGTTTTTAAACAGGGCGCACTGCCTGTTTATGGTTTAGCTCGAGTTATGGAAAACCTTGCCACGCGTTTTGGCTATATTTTTAACGATGAAAACAAATACCCAGGTGCACCATCTGTAAAACCTACAATTATTGCGTCAGACGAGCCTTTTTTGTGTGCCACAAAGACCATTATTCCCATAAAAGTTTCACATTATGGTTTGGAGGTTTTAGGGTACCGTTTTGGGACTTTTGCCTATATAACAGATATGTTTTCTATTGAACCCAATGAGGAGGCTAAGCTTGGTAATTTGGACGTATTGGTAGTTAATGCATTGCGTATCGAGCCGCATCCGTCACATTTGCATCTTGATGCTGCTATTGAATTTGCACAACGTGTAGGTGCTAAGCAAACTTTTTTTACCCATATTAGCCACAAACTTGGTTTTCATAACGAAGTAGAATCGGCCCTTCCAGAGGGAATTCATTTGGCGTATGACAATCTCATTATTACCATTTAACATGAAGCAAAAAATACTTTTTTACGTGCTAATTTTTTCTATTCTAATCAATTTATATTTGATTTCAGACTATGGCAATCGACTTAAATACGCCCAATCTAAAATAGACAAGCAGTCAGAGAAAATAGCGCAGCTAAAGGATTCTATTGAAGTGCTACATCAGCTTAAAGTTGCGCGTGTAGCCACTGAACAATAGTGGTTAAATTATCTTGATTTATGCCGTGTCCATGCGAATAGGAGTAAAATTCAGGCGCAAAACCGTATTTTTTTAGCACTTCTACAGATTGTTCTGCCCATGCAAAGGGCACTACCATATCGGCTGTGCCGTGCGACACATAAATTGACGAAATGGATTTATTAGTTACTTCCACCACACGAGGGTCAATGTAACCGCTGAGTGCAGCGATGCCTTTTACATTATTTGTGGAAAGCCCCACAGCGTAACTTAACATAGCACCTTGACTAAACCCCATCAAATAAATGCTTTTTGAATCAAAAGAGTGATTGTTAGCATAAAACACCAAGAAATCTTTTACATAATTAGTGGCTTTTGCAACTTCTTCGGGCGACGTCCAGCGTTCCATGTTATCTGTAAAATGAATGGGAAACCACGCATAGCTTTCTTCAGTCATTTTAAGCGGCGCTTGCAGCGAAACAACGTGGAAGCTATCGGGGATATAAGCTGCGAACGAAAACAAATCCGACTCATTACTACCGTATCCATGAAGTAAGACAAGTAGGGGAGCATTGGGGATTGCTGCCTTACGCTCTAAGAAGACATATGACATGTTAGGTATTGAAAACGTGTGACTTTCCTTTAGCTACAATCCCATATATTTTTCCAGGGAGGCTTTGCCCCATAAAAATGCTGTTTTTGGATGTAGATAATAGCGATGCTTTAGTGACTTCTTTTGCGCCAGTTGGGGTAAACAACGATAAGTCTGCTGTAGCACCAACTTCAATGGTGTGTTCAGTAATACCAAAACGCCCTTTTCCTCGTGTTAGAATCTCAATGGTTTGCTCGATAGAAAACAGCGATAATAAGCAACCAAAGCTGTGTTCTAATCCTATTGACCCAAAATGTGCCCTATCGAGCTCTACATTTTTGAGTTCGCTGTTAAGCGGTTGATGGTCGCTAGTTACCATGTCTATCACTCCGTCTAAAAGTGCTTTTTTTAATGCTTTTTGATCTGATTCTTCCCGTAGGGGAGGCAATAATTTTGCATTAGCATTAAAGCCTTGCAAGGCTTCATCGGTAAAAAATAAGTTATGAATTGCTACACTGCAGCTTACATCTTGGGTTGCTTTTTTAGCAGCCTTGATTAGGGCAATTGATGCAGCAGTTGAAAGTGTAGGAATATGTAATTTTCCTTCTGCGTATTCCAATACTGCAAGATCACGCTCTAGCTGCATGCTTTCCGCTATGCTTGGAATGCCATTAAGCCCCAGCGCAGTACTTACAGCACCTTCGTGCATAACGCCACCGTTAGCTATATCGTTATTGTACGGGAATGACTCAACAATTCCATCGAAATCATTGGCATATTGAAGTGCCAATTTAAGCGTGTTGGCATTTTTGAGTGGGTTTTTGTGATTGCTAAAACTAACGGTACCAGCCTCATGAAGTTCACGAAGTGGCGCCAGTTTGTCCTCACTTTGAGCAGATGTGATACAGGCTTTTGGATGGAGATGTACAGGGCTTCCGTTTGCTTGTTCTAGCAAAAAAGCAATATCTGCTCGGCTATCAGGTTTTGGTTGCGTATTGGTGTTGTAGGCAATGTGCGTAAACCCACTTTTTGCAGCAACAGCAAGTCCATGTGCTATGGTTTCACGTTCTTCAAAACCAGGCTCTCCAAACGACACACTGCTGTCAAACCAACCTTGAGATACATGTAAATCATCTGTGGAAATTTCAGTTGCTTTGGGATAGGAAAGGTTTTTTCCAATTGCTTTTATGACCCCGTTTTCAATATAAATATCTTGTTGGGTGTTGTGATGCGGGCTGGTAGCATCTAAGATTTTTGCAGCTTTAAGTAAGATCTTCATTCGCTAAACCGCTAAGTCAATTGTTATGCAAAGATAGAAAATCCCTGAACACGAATTAAAATCCTTCAAAAACTCCCAAACCAAATAAAGCAAAATCGTATTTCACAGGGTCATTTGGGTCTAATGTTCTCAGTGTTGCATCTAATTCTTTAACGGCTGCTAAGTCGTTTTGTTTGCGCTTTAGCAATCCTAATGCACGTGCCACATTTCCTGTATGAACATCTAACGGACACGATAAGACTCGAGGTGAAATGTTATTCCAAATTCCCAAATCCACCCCAGCATTATCGTTACGTACCATCCATCGTAAAAACATATGCATGCGTTTTGCAGCTGATTTTTTAGCAGGATTTGCGACGTGCTTTACGGTTCGTTTTGGGTGTGGAACAGCAAAAAAGAGATTGTGAAAATCCGTTATTGCCTCGTGCATGTTGGATGCGTTGCTTTTGGGTATAAACAGGTTTTCAAGACTTCCAATTTCCGTGTAAAGCTGTTGCAATCGCTGGGCAAAGTATTTCACATCAGCCTCCTGAAAAGTTCGGTGTACAAATCCATTAAATACATCCAAATCTGGTTTAGTGTGATTTAGGATAAAATCATGCGGGGCGTTGTCCATGCGTTGCATGAGCGCAGATGCATTGGTGAGTATGCTTTTACGATTTCCCCATGCAATGGTGGCTGCAAAGAACCCTGCGATTTCAATATCTTGTTTTAATGAAAAAGCATGTGGCACCGCTATGGGATCTGTTGAAATAAACGATGGGTTATTGTATTGTGTTGCCTTTTCGTCTAAAAAGGATTTAAGCTCTTCTTGATTTAATTCCATTGTCCATCCACAAGGTTTAGCATGCGGTCTGCTCTGGCTGCCAGAGATTTGTTATGCGTTACTAAAATCATGCTAATAGAAAATGTATCCCGAAGCCTAAAGAACAAATCATGTAGCTTTTCAGCAGATGCTGAATCTAGGTTTCCGCTTGGCTCATCGGCAAGGAGCAAACTTGGTTTGTTGATAAGCGCACGGGCTACAGCAATGCGTTGTTGTTCGCCCCCAGAGAGTTCTGAGGGTTTGTGCTGTGATCTGCTTGTTAGTTCAAAAAAATCTAGCAGTTCTATAGCGCGTTTTTCAGCATCTTTCTTTGAAGTGCCCTTAATGTATGCTGGCAAGCAAATGTTTTCTATTGCAGTAAATTCTGGTAGTAATTGGTGAAATTGAAACACAAACCCCAACGATTCATTACGAAAGGTAGACAATGCGCTATCTGAAAGCGTGTTTACGTTTTTACCGCCAATAATAAGTTCTGTATCAGGGTTGTCATCTGGACGCTCTAGAGTACCCAAAATATGGAGTAGGGTGGTTTTACCAGCACCAGAAGGTCCAACAATAGATACGATTTCGGAAGACGCTAAATCAAAAGCCACATCTTTTAATACTGCGGTTTTACCATAGGTTTTTGAAATCTGTTTGGCTTGAATCATATAATGCAAAGTAACCATTTTTCGATTTTATTTGGTGTATATCAATTTATTGTTTTTGTTTATAGGAATGTAAACATATTTTGTTTAAGTTTGTAGTGCAATAATTAAACAATATGGCTTTAGCCACTTTTGCTGGAGGTTGTTTTTGGTGTACCGAAACATTATTTACGCGCTTAGATGGTGTAATAGATGCAATTCCTGGATATACGGGCGGACATATCAAAAATCCTGCCTACAGAGAAGTGTGTACAGGAAGAACAGGTCATGCCGAATGTGTACAAATCACTTTTGATGAAGCAGTGATATCATTCCAAACCTTATTGGAGGTTTTTTTTGATACGCACGACCCAACTACACTTAATCGCCAAGGAAATGATGTGGGAACCCAATACCGTTCGGGTGTTTTTTATCATACTGAGGAACAAAAAGAAATGACCCAAAACTTTATTGCTGATTTGGAGGAACAACAAACGTTTTCTAACCCAATTGTAACTGAAATTACTGCTTTTGAGGAGTTTTATGCTGCAGAAATCGAGCATAAAGATTATTTTAATTTAAATAAAAATCAGCCGTATTGTGCTGCTGTGATTTCCCCCAAAGTCAAGAAATTACTGACAAAACATTCATCAAAAATAAAAACGCTATGACATTTGAAGCTAAAAATATCTACGATACTGACATAACCACATCCATGAAAAAACACTATTTGGAGGTGCTTACAGATTTGGGGGAAAATCCATACCGTGAAGGTCTGATTGAAACCCCAAAGCGCGCTGCCAAAGCAATGCAGTTTTTGACGCAAGGCTATGATATGGATCCAGCTGCTATTCTGGAAGGCGCAAAATTTGCCGAATCCTATAACGAAATGGTGGTGGTAAAAGATATTGAGTTGTATTCATTGTGCGAACACCATATGCTTCCGTTTTTTGGCAAGGCGCATATTGCATATATTCCTGATGGACACATTGTTGGATTGAGTAAAATTCCAAGAGTAGTGGACGTTTTTGCCCGTCGTCTTCAGGTACAAGAGCGTCTCACCGAGCAAATTATGAATTGCATAGACGAAACGCTCAAGCCCAAAGGAGTTGCAATTGTTATTGAGGCATCTCATATGTGTATGATGATGCGTGGTGTGCAAAAGCAAAATTCGCTGACCACAACCTCTGGCTTTAGGGGCGCCTTTGAAGCAATGGAAACACGGAATGAGTTCTTAAAACTTATTCAAGGGAAGTTGTCTTAGTGACGCTAAATTGCGCTTTAGTGTGTAATTTTAATTTGTAGCATAACATTCCTTCCAACCTCATCGGAATAAAAGCGAAGTCTGTTCAGGTAGTCACGATAACGTGTGTTAAGAATATTATCGAATGTGAGCGATACATTGACTTTGCTCGAAAACAGCGCATACGTACCCCAATTTAAATCGACGCCTAAATGATGGTAGCCACCAGGCGGCGTGCTGATGTCAACAATTTTGTCAATTTTTTTTCCATCTTCAAATACAGAAACCGTTGGATTTGTTTCAGGAAAACGCCTCTGACGCAGTACGTTTTGACTGTTTACCGCTATAAAAAAGGATTTCCACTTAGGTAATGAAAATTGAATTTGATTGGTAAGTGTTACAGGCGATATATTGATAAGCGGCGTCTTTGTGTCGGCATTCGTACCGTGAACCCACGAGGTGCTGTGTTTTAGCTGTATGTGTTGACTAAAGTTATAGGCTAAATCAAAATCTACTCCTTTGAGTATTGCATTTACAGCTTTATATTCCCAAACTGGAAACGCTCCCCTGATAGTTTGTTCCACACCTGTGGGTTCAATGATAATGTAATTTTGTCCATACGTGAAAAAAGGACTTAGGCTAAACGTCAAATCACCTTCTTTTTTCTCAACATCAAGCATGACTTTATGCGTCTTTTCTTTCTCCAAAAACGGATTTCCGTATTCTATGGTTGCCAGAGAATGGTGCAATCCATCACTAAACATTTCGGCAATATCGGGTGCGCGTTGAGCGTAATTGTAATTTAACCCCACAACATACGAAGAGGAGAGTTTGTATTTCGCCCCTGCATTAAGTGCAATGGTATTAAAAGCTACATCTCTTTCAACTAATTTTTGACTTTTACTGGGAAATTCTTTTATGACATATGGACGTAATGTCGCTTCATAGTTTTTTGCTGCCCAAAGTCTGTTCGTGTAAAACTTTTGAACGGTATTGTTTTGGTATTCATAACGCAATCCAAGACCATAAGTAAAGGTTTCGTTAGGTCTAAATGAAGCGGTTCCATAGCCACCTGCTTTAACTTTCAAATAATCTGGAATGAGTCGTTTTACTCCCGTATTGGGATTAGAATAATTATCCTGAATTTGAGCAAAAACTCCAGTGTCAAACGTCCCTGTGTCGCTTGACCATTCATAGTTTGTAGTTAAATCGTGAGTGTTCAAATGCAAGTCTATGGCAGCTATGTTTTTGAAATCTCCTCGTCTGACATCATACTCCTTACGGTTGTTTTTTTGCCAACTGTATTTGATATTTAGTTTACGATTATCGTTAAAATAGGTTGCGTATTCTAAACTTGTCGTGTAGTGTTTGTTGGCTTGTTTTGGGTTGTTTATTTCATAAGAAAACGGGTTAATAACATTGGGCGTTCCAGCTTCAATGGCACGTAACAAATCAGCTACATTGCCAATATGTGCGCTTTTAAGTATTCCAACTTCGTTATCAAAGTAACTGAAATACAGTTTCCACTTGTTATGAAAGCCATTTTTACCTAAAGAAAACGAAAGGTTTTTTTCATTGCTCCCCGTATTGGATAGTACGTAATCGGGTGCCGAAAAATCACCATTTCTTTTTAGCGTTCCTTGCGCCTTGATATAGGTGCCGTTTTGGTATGATTTGACCCAGGAACTAACGATGCTAACCCCTTTGCCGTTTGTCATTCCACTCAAAATCGTTTTTCCATAAAGGGAATCTACAGGTTTTGGAGAATTGGATTCTAGAATAACCATACCACCTGGCTTGGCACCAGAATATTTTAATGTGGCAGCCCCTTTGACAACACGGATATTTTCAAAGGCATTTAAATCCACATTTGGCGCATGGTCTTGTCCCCACTGCTGATTTTCTAGCATCGAACCGTTATAGACAATACCCACACGACTGCCAAACATACCGTGAATGACAGGTTTTCCTATGCTGTTTCCTGTAGCGAGAATAGTTACACCACTTATAAGCTCAAGAACATCTGCCAATCCTTTTGCGCTGTAACGGTCTTTTTGGGCTTCTGTTACCGCATACACTTTGGCGGTTGAAGACAGCTTATCTGTTTTTTGTTTTGCGACTACAACTTCTTCTAACGACTCAACGTGATGATCCAGAAAGAATTCAAATGAAGCGGATTCTCGGATATCAATTTCCTTGATAAGCTCTTCACAATTAAGATGCGATATTTTCAGCGTAAGCTTTCCGGAGCAAAGATTTTCGAGGACAAAACGCCCATCGGCGACGGAAATTGTAGCTGTAGGTGTACCTACCACTTGAATAACTGCTGCCTCCAAGGGAGCATTGTCGTGTATCCCTATAACTCTCCCTTCAAGACTCATATTACAGTCTTGCGAAAAAGCAAAACCAGTAGCCAATAGAACTATATTGACTACTGATTTTAAAAGGTTACAACGAATTGCACAACTGCACCGTGTTGTTGCATTTGATTTCAAAACGAAACGTTTTGTTTACTCCACATGTGCTTCAAACTCAATTTCCACATCAGTAGAGCCACCAAAATCGGCACGTTCTGTACCTGTTTTTGAAGTTGGTTCGTGAATCAAATATGCCTCCACATCGACCTCACCGGCAGTAGTAGTTTCCCAAAGCGTTTTTAGATGCACAGGATTGTTGCTACTGTCTTTTGTGTCGTCTGGTGCCGCTGTAATGGTTATGCCACTACCATCAGCCAACTCATAGAATACTTGGTGCTCATCAGCTTCTTCTATTATTTCTGCGGTAACATTTTCTTGCTCATTCCAGAACGTAATCTCGAACTTGTATGTCGAATTACTTTCGAGCTCAATGACTTTGTGGTCACCGTGATCGTCTTCATCTCTAGTCGATATTGCATGACTATGGTCGTCATCTACTTCAAAAGAAATGGTTTCAGTAGCGTTGTCGGCTTGGTTGGTTACTTTTAGATCCACCCGGGTAAACACCTCTTCTTCATTAACAGGTTTAGGGTCGTCTTTTTCGCATGATGCTAAAAATAGTATAGCAGATAGTAATAATGATTTTTTAAAAATATTTTTTGACATGTCTATAGTTTTTTTGAATAATAAATAAGGTTAAACCCAAGATTGGGCTTATAAAAGATTTGCGATAAGAAAAACTATAAAACAGGTGGTGCGCGTAACTGCTTAGAAAAAATTACTTTTCCAAACACTTTAGTTACTTGAAGTGTGTTTTCAAATAAAAACGATTCGGGAAGGGAGAAAAATGAAAAAGTGGGGAGAACGGCATGCGTATTGGAAACATAATCCAACAACTCACATGTAGTTTCACCTTCGTGAAAATGAAGGCTACTTTCTTCGCAGACAGGGTGGTCGTGATGCTCAAAAATATGAACGTGCTGCGCTAATGTAGGGTAGAATAACAACCCTAAAAACAACAATCTAAAAAAGAAAAATTTAGTTTTCATCCTTTGGCACAAACAAAAAACCCAATCCCATGCGAGAAAGCATTTTCTTTTCAAAGTTCCAAAAAAAACGGAACTGACCAAATATAAAGCCAAAAAAAACGAGTAATACCTGATAGATAGGGAAAATCAACAAAAGCCTGGCGGGCCAATACACCCAGCCTGAAAAATTTTCTGCTGTGATGCCCAAAAAGTTTGTTAGGGGAGTGGCGAGTTTAGCAGCAGAAGAGCCTGTAACGGCAAAAACCACTAAAATCATCACCAATTGAAAATTGGAGTGTATTCCCCAACGTTTTTTTAGCCGTTGCATTTAGCCTAAAAGTTCAGAGATTTGTTGGGCTAACTCCGTACCAATACGATCTTGTGCTTCTTTTGTCGCCGCCCCGATATGTGGTGTTAACGAAATTTTAGGGTGCATCAATAACTTAATAGCCGGAGTGGGCTCATTCACAAAGGTATCAAGAGCAGCAAATGCCAAATGCTCATTGTCTAAAGCAGTTACAAGCGCCTCTTCATCTACCACGCCGCCGCGCGCGGCATTGATAAGTCCAGCGCCTTTTTTCATTTTCGCAATCTCTGCTGCACCAATGGTGGGTTTTTCCTGCGCTGGAACGTGTAATGTAATAAAGTCGGATTGCGAAAGCACCTCATCAAACGAACGTGTTTTTACAGCAATATCCACTGATTGACCATTAAAGAAATCTACTGCGATAGTCGTGTCTTCCATAAAAGGGTCATATGCCGCAACATCCATTCCTAAGCCCAATGCAATTTTTGCTGTTGCCTGCCCAATACGACCAAAGCCCACAATTCCCAATGTCTTTCCGCGTAACTCAATACCACCTGCATAGGCTTTTTTGAGCGCTTTAAACTTTGTTTCGCCATCAAGGGGCATGTTGCGATTGGCATCGTACAAAAAGCGCACTGCGCCAAACAAATGCGCAAATACCAACTCTGCCACAGAGGCAGACGAGGCTGCGGGTGTATTGATTACGTGTAAGCCTTTTTCGCGGGCATAGTCAACATCGATATTATCCATACCAACACCACCACGACCAATAAGCTTTAATCCTGGACATGCATCGATAAGCTCTTTACGAGCGGTTGTGGCACTACGTACCAATAAGCCTGTGATATTGTTTTCGTTGATATAGGCAACAAGTTGCTCTTGCGCTACATTGGTGGTGGTTACGGTAAAACCTGCCTGCGTAAGCGCATCAATACCCGATTGAGAAACGCCGTCGTTTGCGTGAATATTCATATGTGAATTATGCTTTTTGTTCTAAAGTTTTCATTACATCTACAAGTGCTTGTACAGACGCAATAGGAAGTGCGTTATACATCGATGCGCGGTATCCACCAACAGAGCGGTGCCCGTTGATGCCGTTTAACCCTGCTTCCTTAGCCATGGCTTCAAACGTATCTTTAAGCTCAGGCGTATTCAATGTAAAAGTAGCATTCATAGTGCTTCGGTCTTCTTTGGAGGCAAACCCATCAAACAGTGGATTGCGATCAATTTCGCCATACATAAGCGCAGCTTTTGCCTCGTTTTCTTTTTCGATAGCGGCTATTCCGCCTTTGTTTTTAAGCCACTCAAGGTTCAGCATGGAAGTATAGACAGCAAACACAGGAGGCGTATTAAACATACTGTCTTTGTCTGCGTGGATTTTATAGTCCAGCATCGAAGGAATTTGATGGGACACTTTTCCAAGCACCTCTTCTTTAACTACTACAAGGGTAGTCCCAGCAGGGCCCATATTCTTTTGTGCTCCAGCATATAAAATGCCGAATTTGCTAAAATCCAATTGACGCGAAAAAATATCAGAAGAGGAATCGGCTACCAATACCGCATCCGTTTCGGGAAGGGCTTTGTATTGCGTACCAAAAATGGTGTTGTTCGTTGTGATATGAAGGTAATCCAAGCCTGTTGGTATGTCAAAGCCCTTTGGGATGTAGTTAAAATTGGTGTCTTTTGACGACGACACTTCGACCACTTCACCTAAAAGCTTAGCTTCTTTAATTGCCTTAGTTGACCACGTTCCGGTATTGCAATATCCCGCTTTATTTTCAAGTAAGTTGTATGCCGTAGCAACAAACTGCAAACTAGCACCACCCTGTAAAAACATGGCTTTGTACCCTTTGCCTTCGAGTCCTAAAAGTTCAAGTGCCAACGAAGTAGCACGATCCATAATGTTAATAAAAGCAGGACTGCGGTGCGAAATTTCGATAAGCGATAAACCAGAGTTGTCGAGTTCTACCACCGCCTCTGCGGCTTTTTGCATGACTTCTTGCGGAAGGATACAAGGTCCAGCACTAAAATTGTGCTTCTTCATAACGTGAATTCATTTTTGAAACGCAAAGAAACAAAAACCGATGCAGTTACGCTCAGTAATTTATGTTACTTTTTTAACAAAAATGCCATAGTATCCACATGGTCGGCGTAGTCGTTAAGTTTTGGGTGCTGTGTTTGCCCAAAAGGAAGGCTATTTTTAAGACACGTGCTCACCACACACTGAATGTGTTCCTGTTGTGCTTCAATTGACTTTTCAGCTGCTGCAACATCGCTGTAGGTACTGTAATGCACACAGGCAATAGGCGAGTTTAGGGCATTATCTTTTTTAAGCATGATAAACCCATTTTCTAGCAGCTCTTCTTCTTGCATCAAATACACCGCTTTGTTGTAGTCGTAGTTGTTTGCATAGGCATTGTGGTGGATAATCTCCCGATGCTCGTATAACGCCAAAAACAAATCGTTAAAATCATATCCTTCGGGAACCATAAGGTGTGAAACGCTACGGCAACCCAATCCAAAATACTGCATGATATCAATACACAGTGCTTTTAAATCTTCTTCGCTTTCCGTTCCATCAAGTACGGCAACGCCGTTGCGTGTTTGGCGCACGATATGCGGTACATCTTTAAAATAATACTGAAAATAGCGTGCTGTGTTGTTGCTTCCCGTGGCAATAACACGGTCAAACTGCGTTAGCTTACCATCCGTAAAATGTATTTTTCCCTGCCATTCAGGTTGTTTATCGCACAGGAAATCCACCACAAAGGGCAGAAGCACGGCATCGTTACTGGAATATTTTACTTCAATACGGTAGCCACACGCCAATCCACACAGCACATCGTGCAGTCCCACAAGGGGAATGTTTCCTGCCAATACCAACCCTAATCGCTGGGTTGTTTGCTGTGCTGGGTACTGGCTTAACCATGTAGCAATGTTGTTTTCGGTAAGCGTATTGCCCCAAGAGCGAAGGCAAAAATCAAGGTTTTCTTTTGTAAACCATTTGTTTTGATTTGATGCGCTAACAAGCGCATTATCAAGTTTTTCAATCCATAAATTGGGAGATGATTTATCAGCTGTATAGTCTCTAAAAAGCTGTCCAAGAGCCGAAAACGAAGTAATGGTGGACGGGTGTGAATTCATATTTTGCTGTGGTGTGGCTATGCACTATTTTTGCAAAGTTAAAAAATTGCTATGGCTATTATCATAACTGACGAATGTATTAATTGTGGGGCATGCGAGCCCGAATGTCCAAACACCGCTATTTACGAAGGTGCTTTTGATTGGAAATACGCAGATGGTACCCAATTAAGCGGTGATGTTGTTCTCCCTAATGGAAAAGCCGTAGATGCCGACGCCATGCAAGAGCCTATCTCTGATGAGGTGTATTTTATTGTACCTGATAAATGTACCGAGTGCAAGGGCTTTCATGATGAGCCGCAGTGTGCTGCCGTTTGCCCTGTAGATTGCTGTGTTCCCGACGAAGACCACGTGGAAACTGAAGAAGTGCTTTTGGGCAAGCAACGTTTTATGCATCCCGAATAGTATGAAAGCTGGAATTGTGGGGCTACCCAACGTAGGAAAATCCACCTTATTTAATTGTTTATCAAGTGCCAAAGCGCAAAGTGCCAACTTTCCTTTTTGCACCATTGAGCCTAATATTGGCGTGGTAAACGTTCCCGACCCTAGATTAAATCGATTGGAAGAACTTGTTGCACCCGAGAAAGTGATTCCCGCTACGGTGGAAATTGTGGACATTGCCGGCTTGGTAAAAGGTGCCAGCAAAGGCGAGGGGCTTGGCAATCAGTTTTTGGCAAATATCAGAGAAACCGATGCCATTATTCACGTGTTGCGTTGTTTTGATAACGATAACATTGTGCATGTTGACGGCTCTGTTGACCCCTTACGTGATAAAGAAACCATTGACATTGAATTGCAACTGAAAGATTTGGAGGCAGTAGAAAAACGTCTCGAAAAGGTAAAACGTGCTTCCCGAACTGGGAATAAAGACGCCCAAAAAGAACAAGCCGTATTGGAAACCTTGCAACAAGGTTTAGAAGCAGCGACTTCGGTACGTGCCATTGACATTGCAGAAGACGACAAAACCACCTTTGTGGTTCCGTTACAACTGATAACGGACAAACCCGTCTTGTATGTATGTAACGTGGACGAAAGTGCCGCTGCTACTGGCAACGACTACGTTACCCAAGTGCAAAATGCCGTAGCTGCCGAAAATGCTGAAGTATTGGTTTTGGCAGTAGCCACCGAAGCCGACATTAACGAATTGGAAACATACGAAGAACGCCAACTGTTTTTGGAAGATTTAGGATTAGATGAACCTGGTGCAGCCAAACTGATTCGTTCAGCCTATACACTACTGAACCTAGAAACGTATTTTACTGCAGGCGAGAAGGAAGTTCGTGCATGGACCATACCCGCTGGGGCTTCTGCGCCACAGGCAGCAGGCGTGATTCACACGGATTTTGAAAAGGGCTTTATCCGTGCGGAAGTGATTTCGTATGCCGACTACGACCATTTTGGATCAGAGCAAAAAGCCAAAGAAGCCGGAAAGGCTAGGGTAGAAGGGAAAGACTACACCGTACAAGATGGCGATGTCATGCATTTTAGATTTAATGTTTAGGTAAAACGTGTGTTTTTTCATGTTTTAAAAATTTGATTAAATTGTAACTTCAATTTTTTAAAACAACTTGACATGAAAAACATATTAATTATCACAATCATTCTAGCTGTTGTGGGCTGCACGCCTACTGCTAGTGAAACTCCTGTAAAAGGGGTTGGCTTTTTTAAACCACTACCTGAAGAAACCTTTATTGCAGGATCTGACGAGGTTATGGATGTATGGATGAAATACATAGATGCACACAACAACCAAGACATGGAAACCATTATGAGCATGAGCGCAGACTCTATTTATGTTTTAGGTCCAGATGGGTCTGAGATTAAAACAAAAGAGGAGCAAGCCGCGCTTTTAGAAGGCTGGTTTGCAGCAGCCAATCCAAAATGGGACGCGTATTGGGGCATGCCTTACAAATCGGTGCCTAGTGGTGCTGACTGGGTAATTGCAGGGCATAACCTTACCCAAACCATTGAAGGTAAAGAAGTAAAAGAACTCCATATGATTGATGGGGAAATTAAAGACAACAAAATTGTACGCTTTTTTGTGTATTCCATTCAGCCAAAAACGGAATAGGGATTACCCCAACAAAATAAATAGGTAGAAAAGGCGCAAAACATGGTTTTGCGTCTTTTTTTCTACAGTATTTAGTAACGGTTGGGCTATGAGCAGTAGCGTCCCGAAGGGCGCTATTGCTTATAGGTTTTGTTGGCAGTAGGCTTTTTATATTTTATATCAAGCTTTCCCATTTTAAATATCTGTTTGGTATCCCTGTCTTCTACGTCTCTAATAGACTCTTCTAATTCAGACCTGTAAGATTCATTCCAAGTTTTCATTTTGATGGGTTCAACCTTATTCTTTTGCAATGTTGTTATGATATTCATTAAAGTTTGGTCAAGTTGTTCAACTTCTTTTTCGAAGTAAATACTAAATATGCCATAGCCCCATGCGGCATTTCTTATTTCTGGCATTTTTTTTATTTTTTCAATCAACTCTCCAAGCCGATTAAAATCTAAAGGATTAGTGTATAAGTCTACGGAGTTAAAAATTTCATTCTTTTTTCGTTTATTCCATTTCTCTGTTGTCATAAATCGAACAAAATAGTCACAAATAAAGCCTGTGTAGTCCAAGTCGTTATTCAATGTCAAACCGATGGAAGTCAAACCCGAGTACTTTTCAGATGTTAAGAGTTCTATTCTTTGTCTTCTTTTGTACCACTCTTCGTGGATAAATCCAAAAGTGAATATAATAGAGACAATTGAAAATGAAGTTGCAAACCCGCGTACAAAAGATGTTAGAAAGTCATTCTCAATTAGGTTTATGAAAAAGAAAATAAGTCCTAATGAAAAACCACCAAAAAGTGCATTTCCAAGGTAGTCCTTGTATGTCCCGGATTTTATTTGTTGAACGTCTTTCATTTTAGTTTACTACCAACTATATAAATATACGCCCTTTCGATACCTCAAGGCAGGTGCGTATATCCAACTTTTATGCATCCTTTCGATACCTCAAGGCAGGTTCGTATATCCAAAACCCCAAACCTGTAAAACTGAAAAAAAAGCGAAATCGGTTAAATTCTTTTATACAATTCAGGGTTTGTCTACCGCTAATGTAACAAAAAATGGCAAACCCAAAAAGCGTAGGTATTGCCTTTGGAGTCAGTCTTTTAACAATTTCCCTTCGTATTTGTTAATTTCTTTAAGCAAAGCATTGGCATTTTTTACCCTTGATGTTTTAAATTAGCGCACATGCCACAAACCACACAGTACAACGAAGACAATATCCGTTCCCTAGATTGGAAAGAGCATATTCGTATGCGCCCGGGCATGTATATTGGCAAACTCGGCGACGGTTCCTCCCCCGATGATGGGATTTATATTTTGCTTAAAGAAGTCCTAGACAACAGCATAGACGAGTTTGTTATGGGCGCAGGCAAAACCATTGAAATCACTATCAATGAAGGCAAGGTTTCTGTGCGGGACTACGGGCGGGGCATTCCGTTGGGCAAAGTCGTGGATGTGGTGTCTAAAATGAATACAGGTGGAAAATACGACACCCGCGCGTTTAAAAAATCGGTTGGGCTAAACGGAGTTGGTACAAAAGCCGTGAATGCGCTTTCTAATGAGTTTTCGGTCTATTCGGTTCGGGAAAAGCAACTAAAAAGAGCACGTTTTACGCAAGGTACTTTAGCAGAGGAATCGGAATTAGAAACTTCAGCAGAGCGCAATGGAACAGGGGTATCCTTTATGCCAGATGAATCCATCTTTAAAAAATACCGCTACCGCCACGAATACGTGGCAAAAATGCTAAAAAACTATGTGTACCTCAATCCAGGACTTACCATTGTTTTTAACGGCGAAAAGTTTGTATCTCAAAACGGATTGAAAGACCTGTTGGAAGACAACAACAACACCGAAGATTTTCTTTATCCGGTAATACACCTCAAAGGCAACGATATTGAAGTGGCCATTACGCACAGCAAAACGCAATACAACGAGGAGTACCATTCGTTTGTAAACGGCCAACATACCACACAGGGCGGTACGCACCAAACGGCATTTCGTGAGGCGTTGGTCAAAACCATTCGGGAGTTTTACGGCAAGCAATTTGACCCATCCGATATTCGTAAATCTGTTATTTCAGCCATAAGTATTAAGGTGATGGAGCCTGTGTTTGAATCGCAGACCAAAACCAAATTGGGTTCTACCGAAATGGGTGGCGATTTGCCCACAGTGCGTACCTATATCAATGAGTTTGTAGGTAAACAATTAGATAACTTTTTGCACAAAAATGCTCCAACCGCAGAGGCATTGCAACGCAAAATACTTCAAGCTGAAAAAGAACGCAAAGAACTTTCGGGCATTCGCAAGTTGGCGCGCGAGCGTGCCAAAAAAGCGAGCTTACACAACAAAAAGCTTCGTGATTGTAGGGTACACCTTGGCGACATCAAAAAAGACCGCCGTTTGGAATCCACCTTGTTTATTACTGAGGGCGACTCGGCAAGTGGATCCATTACCAAATCCAGAGATGTAAACACGCAGGCGGTGTTTAGTTTGCGCGGTAAACCATTGAATTCCTACGGCATGTCCAAAAAAATTGTGTACGAAAATGAGGAGTTTAACCTGTTACAAGCCGCATTGAACATAGAAGACTCTATGGAAGATTTGCGCTACAACAATATTGTAATCGCCACCGATGCCGATGTGGACGGCATGCACATTCGGTTGTTGCTCATTACTTTCTTCTTGCAATTTTTCCCAGAGCTTATCAAAGACGGACATCTATATATTTTGCAAACCCCGCTATTCCGCGTACGCAACAAAAAGAAAACGATTTACTGCTATTCGGAGCAAGAGCGGGTAGATGCCTTAGTCGAGTTGGGCAAACAAGCTGAAATCACACGATTTAAAGGTTTGGGGGAAATTTCCCCCGATGAGTTTAAGCATTTTATTGGCGATGACATTCGCCTCGATCCTGTGATGTTGGACAAAAGCATGACTATCGATGAGTTGTTGTCGTTTTATATGGGCAAAAACACTCCCCAGCGTCAAGAATTTATCATCGATAATCTTAAAGTAGAGTTAGACAAAGTAGAAGCATGAACGACGAACAGCACCTTTCTTCTGGCGATCAGTTGATTCGCGTTACCGGCATGTACAAAGATTGGTTTTTGGACTACGCTTCGTACGTGATTTTGGAGCGTGCCGTGCCGGCAATTGAGGACGGATTTAAACCTGTTCAGCGTCGTATTCTACACTCTATGAAAGACCTAGACGATGGACGCTACAACAAGGTTGCCAACATTGTGGGGCACACCATGCAGTATCACCCACACGGCGATGCCTCTATCTCAGATGCGATGGTGCAAATTGGGCAAAAAGATTTGCTCATAGACATGCAGGGAAACTGGGGGAATATACTAACCGGCGATTCGGCAGCAGCTTCACGTTACATTGAAGCACGCTTGTCCAAATTTGCCCTCGATGTGGTGTATAGCCCAAAAGTGACGCAATGGCAGTTGTCGTATGATGGGCGTAAAAAAGAGCCGATTCACCTTCCCGTAAAGTTTCCAATGCTGCTGGCGCAAGGAGGCGAGGGGATTGCCGTGGGCTTATCGACCAAAATTCTTCCGCACAATTTTAACGAACTCATTGATGCTTCGATTAAGCATTTGCAGGGAAAACGCTTTACCCTTGTTCCCGATTTTCCAACAGGCGGCGTTATGGATGCCGATAACTACAACGACGGTATTCGGGGCGGAAAAATTCGTGTTAGAGCACGTATAGCTCAAGAGGATAAGCAAACCTTGGTTATTACTGAAATTCCATTTTCCACCACAACCTCTTCGTTGATAGATTCTATTCTGAAGGCAAATGACAAAGGGAAAATCAAAATCAAAAAAATTGAGGACAACACCGCAGCAAATGTGGAGATTAAAATCCACCTTCCGCCCAATGTTTCTCCCG
This sequence comes from Flavobacteriaceae bacterium, assembly GCA_049596455.1. Lineage (GTDB taxonomy): Bacteria > Bacteroidota > Bacteroidia > Flavobacteriales > Flavobacteriaceae > UBA7446. Next base: position 102,184 of record JBMYLP010000001.1, read on the forward strand.
ACAAAACCATTGATGCACTTTTTGCCTTTACGGCTTGTGAAACCTCTATTTCGCCCCTGGGTTGTGTCATTGAAGACAACAAACCCAACTTTATTGGGGTGTCCGAAATGCTGCGTCGTTCCACGGATCATACGCTAGAACTCCTTCGTGCCGAACTGGAAGTAAAACAAGAGGAACTAGAGGAGCAGTGGCATTTTGCATCGTTGGAACGCATTTTTATCGAAAATCGCATCTATCGCGATATCGAAGAAGTAGAAACTTGGGAAGGCGTGCTTAAAGCCATTCATGAGGGGTTGGCTCCGCATGTTATTCATTTAAAGCGTGCCGTAACTGATGATGACGTGGTGCGCTTAACGGAAATTCGCATCAAGCGTATTTCAAAATTTGATTTGGATAAGGCACAACAAAAAATTGAGGCACTCGAAGCAGAATTAGACCAGGTTGCATATCACCTAGCACATATTGTGGAGTTTGCTGTGGACTACTTTAAACGCCTTAAAAAAACCTACGGCGCTGACAAAGCCCGTAAAACTGAATTAAGTGTTTTTGCAGATGTAGATGCGCGAAAGGTTGTCATTCGCAATACCAAGTTATATGTAAGCAGGGAAGAGGGTTTTGTAGGTACGTCATTGCGCAAAGACGAATACGTTACAGACTGCGCTGATATTGATGACGTAATTGTGTTTACCGCTGATGGAAAAATGATGGTAACCAAGGTGGATACCAAGACCTTTGTGGGTAAAAATATCATTCACGTGGCGGTGTTTAAAAAGAAAGACAAACGCACCATTTACAACATGATTTATCAGGATGGGCGAGGCGGAACTTCCTATATCAAACGCTTTGCGGTAACAGGTGTTACCAGAGATAAACATTACGACTTAACGAATGGAAAAGCGCAATCCAAAGTGCATTATTTTTCTGCCAATCCAAATGGCGAGGCCGAGATTGTTACCGTGCATTTGCGTCAAAGCGGATCCATCAAAAAACTCAAATGGGATGTTGACTTTGCCGATTTGGTGATTAAAGGCAGGGGCGTTCGTGGAAATACCGTAACTAAATATGCCATTAAGCGTGTAGATTTAAAGGAAGAAGGAGTGTCTACACTTAAGCCACGTAAAATATGGTATGACGAAACCGTTCAACGCCTAAATGCAGACGAACGCGGACGTTTACTTGGCGCATTTAAAGGGGAAGATCGTATGCTGATTGTTACAGAATCGGGTGTCATAAAGACTCAAATACCAGATTTAAACATGCATTTTCCTCCAGATATGTTATTGTTGGAAAAGTGGGAACCTAAAAAGCCACTTTCGGCAGTCTATTTTGACGGTACCAAAGACCGCTATTTTGGCAAACGCTTTTTTATTGAGTCACCAGATAAAGAGGAACAGTTTTTAAAAGAAGGTGCCAAAATCAAATTGGAATGGTTTTCTTCCGATTGGCGTCCTGTGTGTACACTTCATTTTGTGAAACCTCGTGGAGGTGAAGCAAAACCCCCACAACAGGTTGTTTTTGAAGACTTCATCACTCCAAAAGGCATTAAGGCAATGGGAAATCAGCTGACTACCGAAAAGCTAAAGCATATTGAGTCAAATGAGCCACTGCCATACACTCCTGAACCAGAGGTAGAAACCAATGAAATTGAAACTGATGCCGAGGAAGTTGTCCCTCCGCAGAACGAAGATGACGAAGGACAAATCAGTTTAGAGCTTTAAGAAATATCTTTTCGTTTTCTAAAACGCATATTCAGGAATTCCACCAACAGTGAAAAGGCGATAGCAAAATACAAATAGCCCTTTGGAATAGCACCAATGCTTGTGCCTAACACTTCTAAGTGCGAAAGGTGCGCGCCTTCGGCGATAAGCATAAACCCTATTAAAATAAGAAATGAAAGCGCTAGAATCTGCAATGAAGGATGTTTATGAACAAAACGTGTAACTGGGTGGGCAAACAACATCATAGCCAAAATAGAAACCACGACAGCAATAATCATAATCCAAATGGCACCATCAATACCGCTCGTCATTCCCACGGCAGTCAAAATGGAATCTACTGAGAAAACAGCATCAATAAGTATGATTTGAAGGAGAATTTTACCTAAGGTATTGGCAGCTTTGTTTTTTACATTTTTGCTTTTTTCTCCGGCGTGATCTATTTTTTCATGAATTTCTTTGGTGCTTTTATAGATTAGAAAAAGACCGCCTGCAAACAAAATAAGCGACTGCCCATTAACCGCTGCATGCACCACCGAGTTAGTTATTTCAAACAACGTAGACTGCATGGCAATAAGCCATGAAATGGCAAAGAGTAGTATAATGCGCAACACCAGTGCAAGAAGTAGCCCAATATTGGTGGCGCCTTTGCGTTTTTCTTCGGGCAGTTTGCCCACTACAATAGAAATAAACACAATATTGTCAATCCCTAAAATAATTTCCAAAAACGTTAGGGTTAACAGAGAAGAAATTGCTTCTGGGGTAAAAAGAAAATCCATTTAGTTGCTCAATTTAGTTACCACGCCACGTTGTTTGTTGGCGCTGTCGCCAACCAAATTGTATTCAAACGTATAGGTGTTGTCTTTTGTAGTAAGAATTTTCATGTGCACCGCCTTTGACTCCTGATAAGATAGCGGACGCATTTTTTTTACAATACATTCACAGTCGTTTAGCCAGCGCACAGATGAGCTATCTACTCTGTTCAGGTAATAATCTACCTCTATACTATCTGTACGGATAAATTTTGTGGTAAGCGTGTCGCCCAAAACAATGGAAGTAAACGAAAATGTTCCAGTTTGAAAGTCTTTACAATTTCTATCTGGCGAAAAACAACCCGTAAACAGTAGGAGTAGGGCAGAAAGTACAACAATTCTCATGTCCCAAAAATATCACTTTTTATTGGTGTAGGTGCTACAGGTACCATCATTATAGAAAATAGATATTTGCGTTACTTCTTTTTCTGTTGCCGCGGTATTTTCATCAATCGATGATAGTGGTGGTGCAGGCTGTGTCTCAATAGTTGTGCTTACGTTACTTTCCTGTTTGCTTTCAGAGAATAAATCAATTTCAGTGTTGGTAGTAGGGTTTGATTTAGAGATTCCCAATAACAACCAATCGCTGTGTATTGTAGGGAAGGCATGGAGAACTTTTAAAATAAAATCTAAGCTTGGTTTGTTTCGGCCCGAAAGGATATGCGAAATAGAGGATCGTTGCACACCAATTTTGTCCGCAAAAGCAGCAGAACTAAGCTCACTTTCGTCAATTACTTTTTTAATGCGTGCTACTAAACTCATGGTTACAAATGTATATTTAACTTTGTAAATCAAAGATATTTATAAATATAACATTAAATTTTATATGCATAACATTAAACTAAAACTATATTTTATCTAGTTAAATAACACATTTACAGTAATATAAATATATTTATGTCACAAAAAATCGATATTGTATCCAATTGTAATCGATTAGTATTGAATTTGTTTACAGGGTTAACAAAACATTGTATTCATTTGTAAACAGGTTAAGGTTTACATTTGCAAACAATGAATGCGTTTTTATCCATACAGCCATTACTTAAATCACAGGACGTTACAGGGCGTTATGTTCACGTTGAAACGATTTCTTCATTACTAACAACATTTGGTGCTGTCCAAATTGGAGAAAGCGTTGATAAACGACCTATTCATGCCATTAATATGGGAAATGGCCCTATAAAAATTTTGATGTGGTCTCAGATGCACGGCAACGAATCGACCGCTACCAAAGGGCTTTTTGATGCACTTTCTTACTTAGCGCAACAACCATCGCTTTTAAAGCCGTTTACGCTTAAGATAATACCAATGCTTAACCCAGATGGCGCAGCGGCTTACACACGGGTAAATGCCAACGATATTGACCTTAATAGAGATGCGCTAAATCAAACCCAACCCGAATCAAGATTGCTTGTGGAAACCTTCCATGCATTTAAGCCTCATTATTGTTTTAATCTGCATGACCAGCGAACTATTTTTGGTGTAAACAATTCCCCGTGTATGCTGTCCTTTCTTGCTCCTGCTGCAGATAAGGACAAAACCATCACTCCTGCAAGGGAAAGCGCTATGGGCGTTATTGGGTATATTCAAAAGGCGTTACAACCACATATCCCAAACCAAGTAGGGCGTTATGATGATAGTTTTAATCCAAACTGTATGGGGGACTTTTTCACTAGCAAGGGAACCCCAACGCTTTTGTTTGAAGCAGGGCAAGTGGGGCAGGACTATGCACGAGTGGATACCCGCAAATGGTTTGCTTTTTCAGTGATAGAAGCCCTAAAGTGCATTGCTGGTGACTTACAAATGCCAAACAGTTACGCTAATATCCCTGAAGTGGAGAAATCTTTTGTTGATGTTTTAATTCTGAATCTAGGGCATGAGGGTAAAGTAATTGATGTAGCCTTACAGTATGTGGAGGTGTTAAAAGACGAGCAGATACATTTTGTGCCTATCGTTCACAAAATGGGCAAGTTAGACTCATTGCAAGGGCATAAAAAGCTAGATGTTTCAACCCAAAAATTTACATATTTGAATAAAATATCAGAAGGTTCAAATGCAGTTTGGTTGGCAGATTTGTTAAATTTAACACAATATTCACATTAAAATTTGACTTTTAACACATAATATTCAACGATTTTTTGTTTTCTTTGCAAAAAATTAAATTATGACAAAATTTAAATTAGATGATATTGATCATCAAATTCTAGATATTCTTATCGATAACATGCGTACCCCTTTTACGGATATCGCAAAACGTTTATTAATATCAGCGGGAACCGTTCACGTTCGTGTTCGTAAAATGGAAGAGGCTGGAATCATTAAAGGATCATCACTTGCATTAGACTACACCAAAATGGGGTATTCTTTTATTGCCTATGTGGGAATTTATCTTGAAAAAACACATCAAACAAAATATGTGCTGGAACGACTACGTGAAATTCCTTATGTAACTGTTGCGCACATCACAACGGGCAAGTTTAACATTTACTGTAAGTTACGTGCAAAATCTACAGAACATGCCAAAGAGATTATCTTTAAAATAGATGATATAGACGGCATCTTACGGACCGAAACGATGATTTCTCTAGAGGAAAGTATCAACGATAAAAAACGATTAATGCACACCATTTTTAACGACTTATAAAATAACTTGTGAATTCACGCACCAAATTAGAACGCTTTGAACATAGTGTTCTCTCGAAATTCAAGCTTTACGATAGTATATTTTCAACATTACCCTATTCTAAGATTACCAATACTGCAACACTATTGCCGCTTTTTGCGTCAAGTTGTGCCGAAGGTTACGACCAGGAGCATGATCCCAAAACCATTGTTGAAGGGTTTTTTGAGCGCTATTTTCCTGATTTTAGCAAGACGCAGCAAATAGATTTGCTGTTTCGTTTTATTCAGTTTATAGAGCGGCGTGTGGTGCTTTTTGACGCTGTTGAAGATGCTGCGTTTAGTCGTATCAATAACATGAGTGGAATTGGCACGCTCAGAAACCTAAAAGAAGAGGCGCAGTCAAAGCAAAAAACTACAGAACTAAAGCAGCTTTTGCAAGAGATTAATGTGCGTCCAGTGCTCACAGCACATCCTACGCAATTTTACCCTGGCTCGGTGTTGGGGATTATCACCGATTTGGGGAAAAGCATCCAAAGCAACGACTTGCAAGAAATTAAGTTATTGCTTGCTCAGTTGGGAAGAACACCATTTTTTAAGAAGAAAAAACCCACACCCTTAGATGAAGCACGAAGTCTAATTTGGTATTTAAGCAATGTTTTTTATCCTGCCATTGGTGAGATTCAAGCCTATGTTCAACGCCATATTTTTCAAGACGAAGCGTTGTCAAGCGAAACCGTAAAGCTTGGATTTTGGCCCGGTGGTGATCGAGATGGTAACCCGTTTGTTACCACTGAAATTACACGAAAAACGGCGCAGCTTTTGCGAAGTAGCGTGATTCGCAACTATTACCGTGATATTCGTAAACTACGTAGAAGATTGACCTTTGCAGGTGTTGAAGAGGCCGTATTAAGCGTTGAGAAAAAGTTGTATAACAGTATTTTCAGGCTCGAAAAAGCACCTGAAATTTCATTGGCTGAGCTTAAGGCAGAACTAAATACCATCCTAACAAAAGTTGAGGAAGATTATCACGGACTTTTTAGTAATGAATTACGCGATTTTATTGCCAAAGTAAACGTGTTTGGATATCACTTTGCAAGTCTTGACATCCGTCAAGATTCAAGAGTGCACCACGATGCTTTTTTGACCTTATTAGAGCAAACGAATAAAACTGGCATCACAGATGTATCGTTTGATTACAAAAATGCTTCTGAAGCGGAGCGTATTAGTTTTTTGACCTCTTTAACAGGAGATGTTGACCCTGATTCATTTGAAGACGAAACCGTTCGAAAAGCGTTAGGTTCTATTCGCGCGATGAAAGAAATTCAGCAAACAAATGGCGAAGCAGGAAGTAATAGATACATCATTAGTAACAACCAAACCGCGCAAAACATTTTTGAGGTTTTTGCCATGATTCGTCTGAGTGATTGGGAAACTCCTTCGGTTGATGTAGTGCCATTGTTTGAAACCATACCAGATTTAAAAATTGCCTTAGAGGTAATGGATAAGGTGTATTCAAATCCTGTTTACAGAGAACATTTGGCTCATCGTGGAAACAAACAAACCATTATGCTTGGATTCTCTGACGGTACCAAAGACGGAGGGTATTTGATGGCAAACTGGAGCATTTTTAAAGCCAAAGAAGAGCTTACTGCTATTTCGCGCAAGCATGGCATTAGGGTAGCCTTCTTTGACGGGCGTGGAGGACCACCAGCACGTGGCGGCGGGAATACGCATCAATTTTATGCCTCTATGGGCTCAAGTGTTGAGGCTGATGAAATCCAATTAACCGTTCAGGGGCAAACCATTAGCTCCAACTTTGGAACCTTTGATTCGTGCCGATATAATTTAGAGCAATTACTCAGTTCGGGTATTTCTAACCGATTGTTTGCAGACAAAACCATTGACTTGGACGAAGAGGACAGAGCCACAATGACCAAATTGGCAGAAATCAGTTACGATACCTATAAAGATTTTAAAGCGCATCCAAAGTTTTTACCTTATTTGGAGCATATGAGTACGTTGCAGTACTATGCTAAAACTAATATTGGGTCAAGGCCTTCAAAGCGTAAATCAAGCAAATCGTTGGATTTTTCTGCTTTGCGTGCAATACCATTTGTAGGAAGCTGGAGCCAGTTAAAGCAAAATGTACCTGGTTTTTATGGGGTTGGTACGGCTTTGGAATCTTTGGATAAAGCAGGGGAGTTTGATAAGGCATTGAAGTTGTACAAAAACAACGCATTTTTCAGGGCGCTTATTTCAAATTCCATGATGAGTTTACAGAAATCTTTCTTTAAACTCACGGCATACATGGAAAATGACCCAGAGTATGGTGCGTTTTGGAAATTGATTTACGAAGAGTTCCTTCGTTCTAAAAAGTATATTTTGATGCTTACCGGAATGGAAAATTTAATGCAAGATCAACCTGCAGGAAAAGCATCCATCAAAATTCGTGAGGAGATTGTACAGCCACTGTTAACTATCCAGCAGTATGCTTTGCTTCATATTCAACAAAATAAGTTGGATGAAGCAGCGCGCGAAGTCATGGAAAAGATGGTTACGCGCTCGTTGTTTGGAAACATCAATGCGAGTAGAAACTCGGCTTAAGCTGCGTAAAACTCAAAAGATTTTCGAATAAGCTCGTTTGAAACCGATTGGTTCCAAACGGGCTTTCCTATTTTTTCTAGCAATACAAAAAGTACGTTTCCGTGTTCATTTTTCTTATCATGGGTGAGCATTGAAATGACCTCATCAATGGTATTATCGTCAAACGATACAGGAGGATAAATTTTCCCAAATACAGCTTTGATGCGGTGGGCATCATCTAATGGCAAGCCTGTAAGTTCTGCAGATAAAAACCCTTCTAGCACCATGCCAATGGCAATAGCTTCGCCGTGTAGTAGTCTGTTTTTTGTCGGTGAAACCAAAAAATGCGATTCAATTGCATGTCCTAAAGTGTGCCCAAAATTTAGAATTTTACGCAGTCCGTGTTCATATGGGTCTTCGCTAACCACTTTTGCTTTTACGCCAACAGAATGGTATATGTGAGGTAATATATCCTCTCTACCCAAAAATGAACTCAGCGTATTAAAATACGCCGGCTCTTGAATGAGTCCATGCTTTAGCATTTCGGCGTAGCCGCTGCGGTATTCATTTTCAGTAAGGGTTGCTAAAAAATTGGTATCTACCAAAACCATTTTTGGCTCTTCAATAACCCCCACCTGATTTTTAAGGGGTCCTAAATCTATCCCTGTTTTTCCACCTACAGAAGCATCAACCATTGCCAATAACGATGTTGGGATATTGATAAAATCAATACCGCGCTTAAACGTGCAGGCTACAAAACCGCCCAAATCAGTAACCACGCCACCGCCCAAATTGATAAGCAGACTTTTACGATCTGCGCCTAGCTCAGACAAGTTTTCCCAAAGCGAAACACAAGTAGTGATATGTTTGTGTTCCTCGCCAGCGGGCATGTGTAGCTCAGTAAATTTGAAGGTTGCGTGTTGCTTGAATACAGGGAGGCAATGCGCTTGTGTGTTTGTATCTGTTAATACAAAAATAGTGGAGTAGTGGTGCGTAGTTACCCACGTATTAAGTGCATTCCAACTGTCTGCTCCAAAAATAACTTCGCTATGTTTTGTTTGTATTTTCATCAGCGATAGCGAAAGTACTGCTTTTGTTGTTTATTTTCCTAATTTTGAATATGTAAACCCAAATTAAACTACAGGAATTTGACAGATATAAATTCATCTTATCCGCACAAATCTTCACGGGAATTACGTGCCTCACTGCTTTTATTTCAGTTACTATCCTATCCTATTTTAGTCCGCATGGCATTATTTGCATGGCAAATTTTTCGGTTTTTTCGTCTTCCGGTTGCACCATTTGTTCGCTTTACAGGCTATTATCAATTTTGCGCGGGTAAAGATGTTGCCTCTTCTGCTGCGGTTACTTCTAAAATGGCAGTATTTGGGGTAAAAAGCGTCTTAGACTATGCCAATGAACACGCTACTAACGAAACGGATTTCGAGGATAATACAGCGGTAATCTTACAAACAATAGGTGCAGCAGCACAAAATGACACCTATCCCTTTGCGGTGCTTAAACCCACGGCTCTCGGTGCGTTTTCGCTTTTTGAAAAGAGGGCAAATGGTATTGCACTAACTAATTTGGAAGTAGCTGCTTGGGAACGCACAAAAAACCGCCTTGAAGAATGTGCAAAACTGGCAGCCGCTTCTGGAATTGTATTAATGATAGATGCCGAAGAAAGTTGGATTCAGCCTGGTGTGGATGCATTGGTACTTCCGCTGATGAAAACGTACAACCAAAAAAGGGTAGTGGTTGCCATCACATTACAACTTTATCTTAAAGGTACCTTTGACAGATATAAACGCCTTAGCGCCGAAGCAAAAGATTATTTTTTGGGGGTAAAACTGGTACGAGGGGCTTATATGGAGAAAGAACGTCAACGTGCGGAAACACTCGGCATTCCTTCGCCTGTTTGCGATACAAAAGCCCAAACGGATACGCAATACCGCCAAGCGTTGGAATTAGCCTTAGAAAAATTAAGTCGGAACTTGTGTATCGTCGCAACTCACAACGAATCTGACATTGATTGGGTCGTACAAGCATGCAAACAAAGAAATATCCCACAGAACCATAAAAATTTATGGTTTAGTCAGCTCTACGGCATGCGGGATTATATTTCCTTTGATTTGGCTGCACAAAGAGCAAATGTGTTTAAATACGTTCCTTTTGGACCGCTTGCGCAATCCATTCCATATTTGATACGAAGGGCGTTGGAAAACAGTTCCATGAAAGCACAAACTGCCCGAGAACAAACAATGATAAAAAAAGAGTTGCGTTTAAGAAAAGTTAACGCTTAAAATACGCCGTGTTTGTGCAATTTTCTACGGAAAAAGTGTCATCATCTAGTTCCATTACATACACGTTACACGAATCTACGCCAATGGTACTATCACTAAAACGCACATCAACGTTTTTAAACCATTGCACGGTGTCCGTTATGGTGTAAAAGTTGTCTTCAAATACCCAGTTTTTTTGTTGAATATCTTTTTTTACTCTGGCAGAAGGGGAGTAGTTACACTGCGTTCGTTTTCCATTAAAAAAGAAAAACAAGAAAATCAGTCCAACAGAAAAGCCACCCAAATAGTAGCCCAATCGTTTTAAAAAACTCATACAAATGTGATTTTACGTGTGGTAGCATCAATGGTTGCAATGCTAATGGTGTGATGTGTTTCTGGTATGTAGGCTGTAGCAACTTCGGGCCACTCAATAAAACAATACCCTCCTGAGTACAGGTATTCTTCAAAACCAAACTGTGCCAGTTCTTCAGAATGTTCAATACGGTATAAGTCCAAATGATATGCCTTTTCATCTGGAAGCTGCACTTCGTTTGCAATACCAAAAGTTGGACTTGATACTTCGTCTGATGCGCCCAGCGAGGCAAAAATGGCTTTTACAAGTGTGGTCTTCCCAGCTCCCAAATCGCCTTTTAGCAATATAATTTTATACGAAAAATTTGAGATAAGCTCGGTGGCAAATGCTTCAATATTTTCAAGGGTTACCTCTTTTACCATTTGGCAAAAATACGCTACTTGGGAGAAAACACCGCAAAGGGAATACACATCTCCTCCAGTGAAATTCCACCGTGTTGGTACGTATTCCTAAAATAGTTTACAAAGTGATGATATCTGTTGGGATAAACTAGATAATAATTGTCTTTAGCAAAGGCAAAAGAGCTACTCATGTTGATGCTTGGCAGTCCAATACTTTTGGGGTCTGCAACCATAAATACATGCTTGTCGTCAGTTTTTAGTCTCCTTCCGGTTTTGTATCTGATATTAGTGCTAGACTCTCTGTCCCCAATGATTTTGGCAGGTTGTTCTACGTTAATGGTACCGTGATCTGTAGTTATAATAAGCTGATATCCTTTTTGTTGTGCTGTTTTGATGATGTCCAGAAGCATCGTGTTTTGAAACCAGCTTTTGGTTAGCGATCGGTATGCTTTGTCTGTACTTGCCAACTCTTTAATAACCTCCATTTCCGTTTTGGAGTGGGAAATCATATCCACAAAATTATAGACCACTACTTTAAGCGACTCGGCATTTTCTGCTTTTAGTGCGTCCAGGAATTTGCTTGCTTCTTGCGGACGATTGATTTTACTATATGAGTGTGGCGCATTTATGCCCAATCGTTTGAGTTGAGCTGCCAAAAAATCGGCTTCATGCAAGTTTTTTCCACCTTCATCAGTGTCATTTTTCCACCATTGCGGATGTTGCGCCTCCATTTCTGAAGGGAGTAACCCTGAAAAAAAGGCATTTCGAGCATACTGCGTAGCGGTGGGTAATAGACTAAAATATTCCGTTTCAGACACCAAATTGTAATGGGGCGAAATGATGGGTAAGATGCTTTTAAATTGATCATACCGAAGGTTGTCAATCATAAGCAACAAAGTGGGTTTGGATTCTAATCGAGGGGCTACAAGCTGTTTAAAGGCTTGATGCGAAAAAGGGCGTTCATTTTCTTCAAATAGAAGGGAGGCATAGTTTTTTTCAATAAAACGTGAAAACGTCAAATTGGCTTCTGTTTTTTGGTAACGAAATATCTCTTGCAGCTCGGGCGAATCAATGCTGTCTAGTTCCAATTCCCAAAAGAGAATTTTTTGATACAATTCACACCAATCGTCTAATGATTGTGTTTGCATAAGCAAACCGTTAAGCTCTTGAAAAGAACGCTGATAACTGGCTATGGTTTTTTCGGTTACCAACTTTGTGGCATCTAAGTTTTTTTTAAGCGATAGCAGTATCTGATTTGGATTAACAGGTTTTATCAGATAATCGGCAATTTTAGCACCAATTGCTTCTTCCATAATGTTTTCTTCTTCGCTTTTGGTAATCATGATAATGGGAAGCGAAGGCTTGAGTTGCTTGAGTTCGTCTAAAACCTCCAACCCTGTCAAGCCAGGCATGTTTTCGTCCAAAAGCACCACATCAAAATGCTGTTCTTTTACCAATGCAATGGCATCTTGACCACTATGCGCCTTGGACACATTATAGCCCTTTTGCGAAAGGAAAAGAATGTGGGCCTGAAGTAAATCTATTTCGTCGTCAATCCATAAAAGTTCAATCGGCTGCATATGCGTATCTTTGGGCGTAATTTTATTAAGTTGAAGCTTACCCAATACAACGACCCAATTTACGGATTTATTACAATCCCAACACCTTTTATTGCCAAACTTGTCAATCACCCCTATGTACAGCGTCTTCGGCGTATCAAACAAATGGGGCTATCGTTTTTGGTTTTTCCTTCTACAGAGCATACGCGATTCCAACACGCCTTGGGCGCGATGCATTTGGCTACCAAAGCAGTTTATGCCTTACGCCAGCAACAGGTAGAAATTAGTGATGAAGAGGCAGAAGCTTTATATGCTTGTTTGTTACTTCATGACCTTGGGCACGGTCCATTTTCGCACGCTTTGGAGCATGTGTTGTTTCCCAACAACACACACGAGGACATGTCTATTGCATTGATGAAAAAATTAAACTCAGTGTTTGATGGTAAGCTTTCGATGGCAATTGAAATGTTCACAAACAACTATTCGCGTGGTTTTTTCCATCAACTGATTTCTTCACATATTGACCTTGATAGGCTTGATTACCTCAAGCGAGATAGTTTTTATTCGGGTGTTACAGAAGGCAATATCAATTCAGAGCGACTTATCTCCATGATGATGGTTGTTGATGATAAATTGGTCTTTAATACCAAAGCAGTGTATTCTATTGAGAAATTTTTATTGGCAAGAAGAATGATGTATTGGTCGGTCTATTTGCATAAAACCAGTTTTATTGCCGAAGAACTTTTAATTCGTTTCTTTGAACGTGCAACAGCACTAATTCAATCTGAAAAAGAAGTAAAATCTAGTATTGCCTTAGGTTATTTTTTGAAAAATAGTGACGCTAATATCGACGCAAAATTAGCATCGTTTGTTGCTTTAGACGACGCTGATGTTTGGATGATGTTAAAAGATGCTGTTTTGAACAAAGACACCGTTTTATCTACTCTTGCTAAAATGTTATTAAACCGAACATTGCCAAAAATAAAATTGGGATATGAGCCATTTTCAGATGAAGAATTGCAGAAGAAGCTTTCTAAAACTTCAACCAAATACGGACTTACGCCAGCGCAAGTCACGTATTTTGTGTTTTCAGGGAGTTTGAAAATTCAAGGGTATAAGCAAAAGGAAAACCCAATTCAACTGTGCAACAAAAGCGGCGTATGCTCCTTATTCGATTCTTCTCCTGACACAGCGCTGCTCAACACCTTAACAAAGAAGGATACCAAGTACTTCTTAGCTTACCCAAAGGGTGACGGATATTTTTCTTAATTTTGCGCCTATGAATTTCACTGCCTCTCAAATAGCCGAACTAGTATCTGGCACGGTTGAGGGAAACACAAATGTAGAGGTTAACAGACTTTCTAAAATTGAGGAAGGTACTGAAGGTAGTTTGTCTTTCTTGGCAAACCCAAAATACACTTCCTTTTTATACACAACCAATGCTTCTATAACGCTGGTAAGTGATGCATTTGTAGCTGAAAAAGAATTTAAAACGACCTTAATTCGGGTAGCTGACCCTTACGAGGCATTTTCGAAATTACTAGAGTACTATAATCAAATGAAACAGCAGCTTCCCTCTGGAATTGCACAAACGGCGATTGTTTCTGAAGATGCTCGTGTAGCAAAATCGGTTTTTGTTGGAGATTTTTCTCAAGTAGGGGCAAATACTATCTTGGAAGACCATGTAGTTATTCACCCTCAGGCTTTTGTTGGGGATAATGTTTCAATTGGTGCAAACACGATAATTCATTCGGGCGCTAGAATCCTTGACGATACCGTTATTGGCAAAAATTGTGTCATTCACAATAATGCGGTTATTGGTGCTGATGGGTTTGGATGGGCTCCAAATGGAAATGGTTCGTACGATAAAGTCCCACAAACGGGTAACGTAATCCTCGGCGACCATGTGGACATAGGTGCAAACACCACCATTGATCGCGCTACACTAGGAGCGACAAAAATTGGAACAGGAGTGAAATTAGATAACCTTATCCAAATAGGCCATAATGTAGAAATTGGCGAACATACCGTAATTGCTGCGCAAACCGGTATTGCGGGCTCTTCCAAAATAGGAACACATTGTCAAATAGGTGGACAAGTGGGTATTAGCGGTCATTTGACCATCGGAAACCGAGTGGGCATTCAAGCCAAATCAGGCATATTGAAAAACATCAAAGATGATTCAAAAGTTATGGGGAATCCGGCATTTGATTACACAAAATTTAATAAAGCATACGTGCATTTCCGTAATTTGCACACACATATTACAGATTTACAAACCCTAAAAAAGAAGCTTGACCATGAGTAAACAAACCACCATTTCAAAGCCAATTTCTTTAAGTGGCGTTGGTATTCATACGGGAAAAGAAGTCACTTTAACTTTTAAACCTGCCCCTGTAAACCACGGTTATGCGTTTTGTAGGGTTGATTTGGAAGGCACGCCCACTATTGAGGCTGAAGCAAATCTTGTTGTAAACACCCAGCGTGGAACAAATTTGCAAAAGAATGGAGTTAGTATTCAAACCTCTGAGCATGTTTTAGCTGCCCTTGTGGGATTAGAGGTTGATAATGTATTGATTGAATTAGACGCACCCGAACCCCCTATCATGGATGGTTCGTCTAAATTCTTTGTAGATGCCTTGCTAAAAGCTGGTATTTCCGAACAAGATGCCGAACGTTACGAGTATGTGGTTCATGATAATATTTCGTATGTTGATGAGGAAACAGGGAGTGAAATCACAATCATTCCTGCCGATTCCTATCAGGTAACAACTATGGTTGACTTTGGCACAAAAGTGCTAGGAACACAAAATGCCACACTCAAAAATCTAAGTGAGTTTAAAGATGATTTTGCTCATGCTAGAACATTTAGTTTTTTGCATGAAATTGAAATGTTGCTTGAAAAGGGACTAATAAAAGGTGGTGATTTAAACAATGCCATTGTTTATGTGGACAAAGAACTTTCTAAAGAAACCATGCAAAAATTGTGTACTGCTTTTGATAGAGACTCAATCGCTGTAAAACCGAATGGTATTTTAGACAATCTCACCCTTAAATACCCAAACGAGGCAGCACGCCATAAACTTCTTGATGTGATTGGCGATTTGGCTTTGGTAGGTTGTCGCATTCGTGGTAAGGTTATTGCCAACAAGCCTGGACATGAAGTAAATACTAATTTTGCAAAAAAATTGGCTAAAATCATTAAGCAAGAGAAACGCAATCGCATTCCAACATTCAACCTTGATGCAGAACCACTGATGGATGTAAATGATATCATGAATGTGATTCCGCACCGCCCACCGTTTTTGTTGGTTGATAAAATTTTAGAGCTCAGCGACACGCACATTGTAGGTATGAAAAGCATCACTATGAATGAGCCCTATTTTGAAGGACATTTTCCCGGTCAACCCGTAATGCCAGGTGTATTGCAAATTGAAGCCATGGCACAAGCGGGAGGGGTTCTGGTTTTAAAATCTGTCCCAGATCCTGAGAATTACCTAACTTTTTTTATGAAAATTGAAAACGCGAAGTTTAAAAACCCAGTTGTTCCTGGCGATACCTTAGTGTTTAAAATGGAATTATTATCACCCATTAGACGTGGTATATGCCATATGCAAGCCACTGCTTATTCAAGAGGAAGAATTACAACGGAGGCCGAAATGATGGCTCAAATTGTACGAAAAGATCAAGTAAAAGTATGAATCAACCGCTAGCATATGTGCATTCCAATGCCAAAATTGCCAAAAATGTGGTCATTGAACCCTTTACAACTATAGATAAAGATGTTGTTATTGGAGAGGGTACATGGATAGGCCCGAATGTAACCATAATGGAAGGCGCACGAATTGGTAAAAATTGCAATATTTTCCCTGGTGCCGTAATTAGTGCAGTGCCACAAGATTTGAAATTTAGTGGCGAAAACACAACCGCTGAAATCGGCGATAATACAACCATTAGGGAGTGTGTTACCATTAACCGCGGAACAAATTCCAGAGGGAAAACAACTATCGGCAATAACTGTCTTATCATGGCGTATTCGCACGTGGCGCACGACTGCATTGTTGGGGATAACTGTATTTTTTCTAACAACAGTACGCTTGCTGGACACATTACTGTGGGGGCACATGTTATTTTGGCGGGAATGACTGCCGTACATCAGTTTTGTTCAATAGGAGATCACGCATTTGTAGCGGGTGGGTCTTTAGTTCGTAAAGATATTCCCCCGTTTGTGAAGGCAGCTCGAGAGCCGCTTTCGTATGCTGGGGTAAATTCGGTAGGATTACGCAGAAGGGGATTTGAATCTGACAAAATCAGAGAAATTCAAAGCATTTACCGCATTCTTTACCAAAAGAATTTTAACAATACACAGGCCACACAAATCATTGAAGCAGAAATGGAAGCCTCAACGGAACGCGATGATATTTTACAATTTATTAGACAATCACAGCGTGGTATTATGAAAGGTTATTTACAAAGCTAATATGGCATCAACATCAGACATTCGTAAAGGACTTTGCATCCATTACAACAACGACATTTATAAAATCATTGAGTTTTTACACGTAAAACCCGGTAAAGGACCTGCATTTGTACGCACAAAGCTTAAAAGTGTGACTTCGGGCAAAGTGGTTGATAATACTTTCTCCGCTGGACATAAAATTGATGATGTTCGTGTTGAAACCCGAAAATATCAATTTTTGTACGCCGAAGGCGATGTATATCACTTTATGAATACGGAAGATTACAATCAAATTGAACTTCAAGAAAATATTTTGGACCAGCCAAAATTGATGAAAGAGGGTGAGGTTGTTACGGTCATGATTAATACCGAAGACAGCAGCCCACTTTCTGTAGAAATGCCAGCGAGTGTAATTTTAGAAATTACACATACCGAGCCAGGCGTAAAAGGCAACACGGCAACCAATGCCACTAAGCCCGCAACTGCAGAAACAGGCGCAAAAATCAATGTGCCACTTTTTATCAACGAAGGGGACAAAATCAAAGTTGATACTGAAAAAGGAACATATATAGAACGAGTTAAATCATAGCATGAGCGTATTAGTAAACAAATCTTCCAATATTATTGTACAAGGATTCACAGGAAGTGAAGGCACCTTTCACGCAAGCCAAATGATAGCCTATGGCACCAATGTTGTTGGCGGCGTGACGCCCGGAAAAGGCGGTCAAACACATCTTGACAAACCTGTATTTAATACTGTTAAAGAAGCTGTAGCTACCGTACAGGCAGACACCTCTATTATTTTTGTACCCCCAGCTTTTGCTGCAGATGCCATTATGGAAGCTGCCGAAGCAGGAATAAAAGTTATCATAACCATCACAGAAGGTATCCCTGTTAACGATATGGCTAAGGTCATGCAGTACCTCAAAGACAAAGACTGCCGCATGGTGGGGCCAAATTGCCCTGGGGTAATTTCGCCAGAGGAAGCGAAAGTAGGTATCATGCCAGGCTTTGTGTTTAAAAAAGGAAAAGTGGGTATCGTATCCAAATCGGGTACTCTTACTTACGAAGCAGCAGATCAAGTGGTAAAAGAAGGATTCGGCATTACTACAGCCATTGGTATTGGAGGAGACCCTATCATTGGCACTACTACCAAAGATGCCGTTGAGTTGCTTATGGAAGACGACGAAACAGAATGTATTGTAATGATTGGCGAAATTGGTGGTCAGTTGGAAGCCGATGCAGCGAACTGGATTAAAGCCCAAGGCAATCCAAAACCAGTTGTTGGCTTTATTGCTGGAGAAACCGCCCCCAAAGGAAGAACTATGGGGCACGCAGGTGCCATTGTTGGTGGTGCTGAAGATACTGCCGAAGCCAAAAAAGCAATTATGAAAGCATGTGGTATTCACGTGGTGGATTCGCCTGCAGCAATAGGAAAAACAGTTGCAAAAGCACTAGCTTAATTATGGATCTAGTCAAAGGGAAAAACGTTATTATTACAGGTGCCAGTAGAGGCATTGGAAAAGGAATTGCACAAGCATTCGCACAACACGGGGCAAACGTTGCCTTTACGTACAGTTCGTCTGCGGGTCCTGCCGAGGAATTAGCACAAGAATTAACTGCTTTGGGTGTCAAAGCAAAAGCCTATCAATCCAATGCTGCCGATTTTGAATCGGCGCAGCAGTTGGCTGCAGATGTATTGGAGGAATTTGGTAGTATTGATGTGCTTATCAACAACGCTGGTATTACCAAAGATAATTTGCTCATGCGCATTTCAGAAGAAGATTTTGATCAAGTCATTGAGGTAAACTTGAAGTCAGTTTTTAATATGACTAAAGCTGTGCAACGCACCATGCTAAAACAACGCCAAGGAAGCCTTATCCATATGAGTTCTGTAGTAGGTGTAAAGGGAAATGCAGGTCAGGCAAATTATGCCGCTTCCAAAGCTGGTATTATTGGTTTTTCCAAGTCAGTTGCATTGGAGCTAGGCTCAAGAAATATTCGTTCAAATGTGATTGCACCTGGTTTTATTGAAACCGAAATGACAGGAAAACTCCCTGAAGATGTTGTTGCACAATGGCGTGCTGGTATACCGCTCAAGCGTGGCGGTTCGCCAGAAGATGTTGCTAACGCTTGTTTATTTTTAGCCTCCGATTTATCGGCGTATATTACGGGTCAAGTCTTAAACGTTGACGGGGGAATGTTAACCTAATTTTTTATCTCATGAATAAAGTTCCAAAACTCGGACTACCTGTAGTAGTCATCATTTTAGTAAGTATTATTTTTATTGCAAAGTCATCTGTAAACATCGGTTATGGTGAAGCAGGTGTTTTGTTTAAAACCTTTGGCGGGGGTGTTGTTACCGACAAACCTCCATTAGGTGAAGGGTTCCACATTATTGCACCATGGAATCGCGTTTATATTTATAACATCAAACAACAAGAAGAGTTTGAGAGCGGCATGCGTGTGCTTTCTTCCAACGGATTGGAAATTTCATTAGACGTATCGGTATTGTATCAACCCAAACTAGACGAATTGGGATTGTTACACAAAACCAAAGGGGAAAATTACCTTGGCATTGTAATTGTCCCTGAAATTCGCGCGGTAGCACGTTCTGTAATTGGGCGCTACACACCAGAACAATTATATTCAACTAAGCGTGATGCCATTCAGAATGAAATTTTTGAAGAAACCAAGCGAAAAGTAGAAGGTCAGCATGTGCAATTAAATTCGGTTTTAGTGCGTGATGTAACACTTCCTACTTCAATAAAAGAAGCTATACAGCGTAAACTTACGCAAGAACAAGAAGCATTGGAATACGAATTCCGCTTAGAAAAAGCACGTCAAGAGGCTGAAAAAGTACGCATTGACGCAGAGGGAAAAGCTGCAGCAAACCGTATTTTAGCTGCTTCGTTAACCTCTAATATTCTTAAAGACAAAGGCATTGAGGCTACCTTAAAACTTGCAGAATCGCCAAACTCAAAGGTTGTGATTGTTGGAAGCGGAAAAGATGGGTTGCCACTAATTTTAGGAAATCAGTAAGATTTTAAAAAAAAGTTCGATATTTGCAAGCAAATGAAAAACACACATACACACCACCACGTTAAGTTATCGTTTCAAACGAACTAGGTGAGGTGTATCTATAACCGACTAACCCGTTTGAAGCAACTCAAACGGGTTTTTTTGTATCAATTATGAAAAAAGAAAACATACGTATTGCCATTCAAAAGTCAGGAAGACTTAACGAAGACTCCTTGAAATTACTTAAGGATTGCGGTATTTCCATCAATAATGGAAAAGACCAACTCAAAACTACAGCGTCTAATTTTCCTATCGACATTTACTATTTGCGCAACGGAGATATTCCGCAGTATCTTCGTGATGGGGTAGTGGATTTGGCCATTGTAGGGGAGAATCTGTTAATTGAAAAAGGGGATGACATCAAGGTTTTGGAAAATTTAGGCTTTTCAAAATGCCGTGTGTCTATGGCTGTTCCCAAAGAAGCCGCATATAATGGCGTAAAAGATTTGGCAGGCAAACGCATTGCTACCTCGTATCCAAAAACCGTTCAAAAATTCCTTTCTCAGTGGGGAATTAAAGCTGATTTGCACATCATTAACGGATCGGTGGAGATTGCTCCCAATATTGGGCTTTCAGATGCCATTTGCGATATCGTGTCTAGTGGTTCTACGCTATTTAAAAACAATCTTAAAGAAGTTGAGGTGTTGTTTACATCTGAAGCCGTTTTGGTAGGAGGTAATAACTTATCTGATGAAAAAAAGAAAATCCTTGAAACCTTTTTGTTTCGTATTCGAGCGGTATTGGCAGGTAAAAACTCCCGCTATGTAATTATGAATGTTCCTAACGATGCCATTTCACATATTTCAAATATTCTTCCTGTGTTAAAAAGCCCAACGGTTATGCCATTAGTAGAAGAGGGCTGGAGTTCGTTGCACTCGGTGGTAAACAAAAACACCTTTTGGGAAATGGTAGATGAGCTAAAAGCGGCGGGTGCCCGTGATATTTTAGTATGTCCAATCGAAAGAATGATACAATAATGCGTGTTATAACCAATCCAGATCGAGATACTTGGGAAGCGTTAACCAAACGCCCAACGGCTGATTTTTCTGCGGTAGTGCCTATCGTGGACAAGGTTTTTAATGCCGTTAAAACCAAAGGCGATGTGGCTGTTCGTGAGTTTACTAAAACCTATGATAAGGTTGCGGTTGATGATGTTATCGTCTCGCCAGAAGCCTTATCTACTGCAAAAAGTGAATTATCGTCAACTTTGGTTGACGCTATAGACGTTGCCTACGATAACATTTACGCTTTTCACAAAGCACAAGAAACTAGCCCAGTGCAAGTAAGCACTATGCAAGGGGTAGACTGTTGGCAAGCCAAAAAGCCTATTGAAAAAGTGGGAATTTATATCCCTGGAGGTACGGCGCCTTTATTTTCTACAGTGCTCATGTTAGCGATTCCCGCCCAAATTGCAGGGTGTAAACAAATCGTGCTTTGTACCCCACCAAACAGCTCAGGTATTCCTGCTGCTATTCGCTATGCAGCTTATAAATGTGGGGTCACGATAGTTGCGCAAATAGGTGGGATTCAAGCGATTGCCGCCATGACATTTGGAACGGAATCTATTCCAAAAGTGTATAAAATTTTTGGTCCTGGAAATCAATTTGTAACCGTAGCCAAGCAAAAAGCTGCGCAATACCAAACGGCTATTGATATGCCTGCTGGGCCATCGGAATTATTAGTTGTTGCAGATGCCACAGCAAACCCAAAATATGTGGCTGCCGATTTGCTTTCACAAGCCGAACACGGTGTGGACAGTCAGGTGATTTTGGTTTCGCTAAAAGAAGATATAATCAAAAAAGTGGCTACTGAAATCGAAGTCCAACTGCAAGAATTACCCAGAAAAGATATTGCACAACAAGCACTTAATAATTCATTGAGTGTCTATTTTGATGATGAGCCAACAGCTTTAGATTTTGTCAACACCTATGGCCCTGAACACTATATCGTTTGCGCTCAAAATGAGAAAATTTTTGTGGATGGTATTCAAAACGCTGGTTCGGTGTTTATAGGAAATTACACACCTGAAAGTGCAGGTGATTATGCTTCGGGAACCAATCACACGCTGCCTACCAATGGCTATACCAAACAGTATAGCGGTGTAAACCTTGATGCGTTTACCAAAGCCATTACCTATCAACGCATTAGCGCCGAAGGGATTCAAAATTTGGGGCCAAGCATTGAAGCCATGGCAGAAGCAGAAGGGCTATTTGCACACAAAAATGCGGTTACACTTCGCTTAAAAGATTTAAACAATGGCTAAGTCATTTGATGTATCGCAATGGGCACGACCCGAAATGTTGGCTCTACAGCCTTACACTTCGGCACGGGATACGTTTACTGCCAAAGAAGGTGAGTGGACTTTTTTGGATGCCAACGAAAATCCTAATGCCACAGCAGTAAACCGTTATCCAGATCCAAATCAATCTGAACTAAAGAGCGTTATTGCTAAGCTTCGTGGTTGTAATGAAAATCAACTCTTGATTGGAAATGGGAGTGATGAAGTATTGGATTTAATTTTTAGGGCGTTTTGCGCACCCTATAAAGACGAGATTGTCATCATGCCTCCAACCTATGGCATGTATAAGGTGTTGGCAAATATCAATAGCGTAGGGCTGATTGAAGTGCCGCTTGATACTGATTTTCAATTACAACCTGAAAAAATTTTGGCTTCTGTTTCACTAAACACCAAAGCGTTGTTCTTCTGTAGCCCCAACAATCCTAGTGGCAATGCATTTAAAGATGCTGATATTCAAATGCTAGTAGATAAGTTTAATGGGATTATTGTGTTAGACGAGGCGTATATCGATTTTACCGATTTTCCAAGTTGGTCGAAAAAGCTAGCAGAATATCCAAATCTGATTGTAACACAAACGCTTTCCAAAGCCTATGGTTTGGCAGGATTGCGTTTGGGAATTGCTATCGCTAATCCTGACATTATTGCGTTGCTTAAGCGAATTAAACCGCCTTATAACATCAACACGCTAAGTCAACAGCATGCCATCGAAGCCCTTACAGACACAAAAACGGTAAAAGCACAAATTGCAGAAAGCATATCGGAACGCAATAGGTTAGCACAAGCATTAACTGTCTTTACATGGGTAAAAAAGATTTTCCCTTCAGACGCCAATTTTTTACTTGTTAAAGTAGATAATGCCTCTAAACGATACGCCGAATTATTAGCTAAAAATATTGTTACGCGCGACCGTTCCTCGCAAGAAAATTGTGAAAACTGTATCCGCATTAGTGTGGGAACACCACAAGAAAATGATAAACTTATTGCAGCATGTAAATCATTATCCGTATGAAAAAAATATTGTTTATAGATAGAGATGGAACGTTGGCATTAGAGCCAACAGACTATCAATTGGATGCCTTGGATAAACTCGAGTTCTACCCGGGTGTATTTCAGTATTTGGGACGCATTGCTAAAGAAATGGACTATGAGTTGGTGATGGTTACCAATCAAGACGGGTTGGGCACCACCAGTTTCCCCGAAGACAGCTTTTGGCCTACGCATGATTTTATGCTTACGTCATTAAAAAATGAGGGCGTTGCGTTTGATGAAATCTTTATTGACAAGAGTATGCCCGAAGACAATGCGCCCACACGTAAACCCAAAACAGGCATGCTAACAACTTATTTGAACAATGCCGATTATGATTTGGCAAATTCCTATGTGATTGGGGATAGATTGAGCGATATGCAATTGGCCCAAAACCTTGGTGCTAAGGGTATTTTACTGCAATATGATGAGCGAATGGTTCAAGAAATTTCAGACGAACTAAAATCCGTAATTGCCCTGCAAACCCAAACTTGGGAAGCGGTTTACACCTTGCTAAAAGCAGGATCACGACGTGCTGTACACACCCGAACAACCAAAGAAACGGACATCAGCATTGCCCTGAATTTGGACGGTACTGGACAAAGCAACATAGACACCGGCATTGCCTTTTTTGACCATATGCTAGACCAATTGGCACGCCACGGCGGTATTGACATTGCATTAACCACCAAAGGCGATTTGGAGGTGGACGAGCACCACACCATCGAAGATACGGCTATTGCTTTAGGCGAAGCGTTTGCTATGGCATTGGGAAATAAATTAGGCATGGAACGCTATGGTTTTTGTTTGCCTATGGACGACTGCTTGGCGCAAGTTGCCATTGATTTTGGAGGTCGTGCATGGTTGATGTGGGATGCTAAATTTAAGCGTGAGCTGATTGGAAAAATGCCTACCGAAATGTTTTTCCACTTCTTTAAATCCTTTGCTGACGGGGCAAAAGCAAACCTAAACATCAAGGCGGAAGGGCACAACGAGCACCACAAAATTGAAGCCATTTTTAAGGCTTTTGCTAAAGCCATAAAAGCTGCCATAAAGCGTGATGCCGAAAAACTAGTCTTGCCTTCAACTAAGGGTCAGTTATGAAAGTCGTGATTATTGATTACGGCGCTGGGAACATCCAGAGCATTCGTTTTGCCTTAGAGCGTTTGGGTGCAACTGCGGTGTTAAGCCACGATGCGGAGGAAATTCAACAGGCAACGCACGTCATTTTTCCGGGGGTGGGCGAGGCGAGCTCTGCCATGGAAAAACTTTGCGCTACAGGGTTGGACAAAGTCATTCCTACGCTCACCCAACCCGTTTTGGGGATTTGTTTGGGTATGCAGCTGATGTGTCGTTCTTCGGAAGAAGGCAATACCAAAGGCTTGGGTGTATTTGATACGGAAGTGCTGCGCTTTACAACCGATTTAAATGTACCGCATATGGGTTGGAATACGGTTGATGGTTCAGGAAACTTGTTTTTGAATATCCCTCAAAACAGCCATTTTTATTTGGTGCACAGCTACTATGCAAATGTGTGTAACGACACCGTTGCGAGTTGTACGTACGATATACCCTTTAGTGCAGCCTTAGCGCGCGATAATTTTTACGGCACGCAATTTCACCCTGAAAAAAGTGGTGGCGTGG
The DNA here is from genome assembly GCA_049596455.1 of Flavobacteriaceae bacterium. GTDB lineage: Bacteria > Bacteroidota > Bacteroidia > Flavobacteriales > Flavobacteriaceae > UBA7446. The sequence continues at coordinate 126,983 of JBMYLP010000001.1, forward strand.
GTGCCACATTATTACAAAACTTTTTAAACTTATGATTCTTATTCCTGCCATAGACATCATCAACGGGCAATGTGTTCGTCTTACCAAAGGGGATTACGATACCAAAAAGGTGTACAACGAATCGCCTGTGGAAGTAGCCAAAGCCTTTGAAGGGGCTGGACTAACGCATGTGCACGTGGTCGATTTGGACGGCGCGCGTGCCAAACACATTGTAAATGCCAAAGTATTGGAGGAAATAGCTTCCAAAACATCTTTACAGGTCGATTTTGGAGGGGGAATTAAATCCGAAGACGATTTGCAAACAGCTTTTGATTGCGGGGCATCACAGGTAACGCTGGGTAGTATTGCGGTGAGTGCACCTGAGTTGGTGTTGGAGTGGCTTGATAAATTTGGATCAGAACGCCTTATTTTAGGTGCCGATGCCAAAAACAGACGCATTGCCACGCATGGTTGGGAACAAGATTCGGGCTTAGATGTTATCGACTTTGTCAAAGACTATACCCAAAAAGGTTTTGAATACGTGCTCTGCACGGATGTTGCCAAAGACGGTATGTTGCAAGGACCATCGCTAGAATTGTATTATGAATTGCTTGAGGAACTTCCTGAGATAGCCTTGATTGCTTCGGGTGGGGTAACCACTATGGACGATATTTATCAATGTGCCGAATTGGGCTGCGCTGCAGCCGTAATCGGTAAAGCCATTTACGAAGGAAATATTTCCTTAAAGGAGTTGGAACAATATCAAACCGAACAAAACTAATATGCTTACCAAACGCATCATTCCCTGTTTAGATATCAAAGACGGACGCACCGTTAAGGGGATCAATTTTGTGTCGCTCCGTGATGCCGGCGATCCGGTGGAACTGGCACAACGCTATGCCGAGGAAGGCGCAGATGAATTGGTGTTTTTGGATATTTCTGCCTCGGAAGAAAAGCGCAAAACCTTAGCCCAATTGGTGCGTCGTGTGGCGCATGCCATTGATATTCCCTTTACGGTGGGTGGTGGTATTAGCTCGGTGGAAGATGTTGGAATTTTACTAGATAATGGCGCAGACAAAGTGTCGATTAACTCTTCGGCGGTGCGACGTCCGGAGCTTATCAGCGAATTGGCACAAAAATTTGGCACCCAATGCATTGTGGTTGCCATTGATGCCAAACAGATTGAAAACGAATGGGTGGTGCATTTGGTGGGCGGAAAAGTGCCCACGGAACGCAAACTCTTTGAATGGGCAGATGAGGCGGTTGCCAGAGGCGCAGGCGAACTGTTGTTTACCTCTATGGATCATGATGGTACAAAACAAGGTTTTGCCAATGATGCCTTACGTCAATTGGCTGAACGGGTTTCGGTGCCTATCATTGCCTCGGGCGGTGCAGGTACGGTACAACATTTTATAGATACCTTTGCTCTTGGAAATGCTGATGCTGCCTTGGCGGCTAGTGTGTTTCATTTTAAAGAAATAAGTATCCCTGAACTAAAAACGATATTACGCAACAACAAAATTCCGGTACGATGACCATAGATTACAGTAAACACCCCGATGGATTGGTTCCTGCCATTGTGCAAGATGCGCAAACAAAAACGGTGCTGATGTTGGGCTATATGAACGCCGATGCCGTTGCCAAAACGCAAGACACCAAAAAGGTGACCTTCTTTAGTCGCAGTAAGAATCGTTTGTGGACTAAAGGGGAGGAGAGTGGCAACTTTTTGAATTTGGCAGATATGACAGTGGATTGTGATAAGGATGCCCTTTTGATTCAAGCAACCCCGATTGGCCCAACCTGCCACAAGGGGAGCGACACCTGTTGGGACAAAGAAAACACCCCCAATTATGGCTTTTTATCGGTTTTGGAAACCATTATTGCCGACCGCAAAAACAATCCAACAGAAAAAAGCTATGTAGCCAGTTTGTTGGCAAAAGGGATTAATAAGGTAGCCCAAAAAGTAGGCGAGGAGGCGGTAGAAACCGTCATTGAAGCCAAAGACAGTAATTCCGATTTGTTCCTAAACGAAAGCGCCGATTTGCTGTTTCACCTGTTGATATTACTGCAAGCCAAAGGGTTTTCGCTGCACGATGTGGTGGATGTACTAGAGAATAGGCAAAAGTGAGTAGGCAAGAGGCTGCCTAAGGCAGGGTAATAGTTAATGGAAAGGGTTTTGAAAATCAAGTAACACAAGCATCTTAGTGAAACGTCTAATACGATAATGGGAGGGAAACCTCCCATTTTTTGTTCTATTAATGTGATTTTGCTACATTAGCTACAAACTCTAAATCTTATTAATCATGGAAAATGCAGAACTATGGCTAAGCAAAGGCATTGACTTTGTTGTTGAATTTGGTCCAAAAATCATTGGGGCTATCCTTGTGTACATTGTGGGAAATTGGGTGCTAAAAAAAGTACTAAAAGGCACTGATCATCTAATGCGTAAAAGCAAATACGAACCCACATTACAACGCTTTTTATTGAATTTGATAGGGTGGGCATTTAAAGCCATTTTACTAATTGTGGTCATTTCCATTTTAGGGATTGACATCACGGCTTTTGCTGCTGTAATTGCTGCTGCCGGTCTTGCCATTGGGCTTTCGTTGCAAGGGTCGTTAGGAAACTTTGCAGGTGGGGTGCTTATTATGGTCTTTAAGCCCTATAAAATTGATGATTTAATTGAAGCGCAGGGTGTGATTGGTCATGTAAAGGAAATTGACATTTTCACTACCAAGCTTATAACTCCAGATAACAAACAGGTAATTATTCCAAACGGTGCTATGGCTAATGGAAATATTACCAACTACACGGCAGAAGGTAAGATTCGTGTAGATGCCGTTGTAGGCGTGGGCTATGGCGAAGATATCAAAGAAACCAAAATGGTGTTGCTAGACGTACTTACAAAGCATCCAAAGGTGCTTAAGCAACCCGAACCCTCAGTTAATGTATTGGAATTGGCAGACAGCTCGGTAAACTTTGCGGTAAGACCCTATTGCAAACCCGAAGACTATTGGGAGGTCTATTTTGATACCTACGAAGGGGCAAAATTAGCATTAGACCAAGCCAATATCGAAATACCCTACCCGCACAGTGTGGAAATTCATAAAGAGGGATAATTATACACTGTTTCACTTGTAAATACTACTAAAAGATCTATTGGAAAGTAGTGAAAATTGAGTAGGCAAACGTTTCCCTGCCTATGGCAGGGTATTAGGTATTCTGTAATAGTTCAATTAGTATCCTAGTTTCTTAGGGTGTATCTAAATTTTCCGCTAACCAAGAAATAGCTCCTAAAATAAGCAAAACAAACACCATTAGGGAGATGAGTACACTTAGTATGGGATAGCGATAAAATGTTCTTTTAAATTGACTGTTAACCAATGAGAGAAAAACAAAAAAGAGTATAATTAGTAACCAGTCCATTGATAAGATTTGAAAGTCTAAAAATAGTTTTTTCAGTTGAAATTAAATTAAGCACATTGTTTGTTTAAGTCTCAATAAACACTTACTTTAACCTCCTCTAAATCTCTCATCATGAACTATCCCTTACCACTACTACTAATGCTAGTTGCATGTGCTTTTATCTCTTGCACAGCAGAAGAAACACCACACCCAATGGTTGGAGTATGGCAAATTGAACAAATTTTTCAGGAAGGTGAAGCATTACCTTTAGATAATTGTGACTTACTCACTACCTCCGATTTTAGGTCTAATGGCATCTTTTTTGAAAAAAGACATTCGAAACGTATTCTTGGTTGCTCGCTAAATAATAAAAGCGGAACATGGACTGAAACCTCCACTAATGTGCTGCGAATCACCTATGATAATAGCAGTGCCGATTTTCAAAACGTCAAATTTATTGTAAGCGATACCAAAATGACACTAACCGATGGCGATGGCTCCGAAAGTTTTTCTATTGTCTTTAAAAAAGTGGAATAAACAGTCTCTTAAAGTATTATTGGTATATGTATAGACGTAACTATCAACTATTATTTTTTGCATTTTCGCCTCAGCTTTATTTATTTTAGCAGGTGTAACATTTTCTAATGTTATTCGCTATACTACATATAAACCTATACTATTTACCATGCGACAATTCTTTTCCATTCAACGTGTTTTATCCTTTGCGCTGCTAGCGCTTTTTCTTCAGGGCTGCTCTAGTTTACAGACGTCATCAAAAAAGAACATTATTGAAGCGTATATTGATTTAAACAGTGTCGAGGACGACCAATTAATTGTTTCTTTAGATCCAGGACCTTTCCCAAATGGAGAAGTTACTTTTTATATGCCTAGCGTCATTCCCGGCACCTATGAATACACTGATTTTGGACGCTTTGTGTCCAATCTTCAGGCTTTTGATAACAAAAATCAGCCTCTGGAAGTGGTCAAAGAAGGCAAGAACACATGGAAGATTGCCGAAGGCAAACGCTTGGATCGTATTACCTATTTGGTAGATGATACTTTTGACAGCGATAAAGGAACAAAAATTTACCCTATGGGTGGCACTAAGATTGAAAAAGACGAGGTGTTTTTGCTTAACCTTCATGGATTTGTAGGGTATTTTAAAGGAGGTAAAGAATGGTCGTATCGCGTTACCATCGATTCCCCAGCAGATTTGGTGCCTTTTTCTTCTATGGAAAATATAAGTCATACGGCTACAAAAGATATTTTTCTAGCGCGTCGTTATTTTAATATTATTGATGACCCCATTCTGTACACCAAAGACGATAGCGTTTCTTTTCAACTTGAAGACATTGAAATAAATTTTGCCGTGCATTCGCCAACAGGTACGCATAAGGCATCGGAATTTAAAGAAACGCTAATGAATATGATGCAAGCCCAAAAGCGATTTTTAGGGGCTGCTAATGCAACAAAGCGATACGATATTTTGCTCTTGCTGATGAGCATGGACGAACTTCAGCACTTTGGTGGTGTTCAAGGCGCCTTAGAGCATCATACCTCCACCACTGTAGTTTTCTACGAAGGAATTGACAAGGAATCGCTAAAAGAATATTTAACTGATGTCGTTTCACATGAGTTTTTCCATACGCTTACCCCATTAAATGTTCATTCTGAACAAATTCATGATTTCAACTACAATGAAGGAATCATGTCTCAACACTTGTGGATGTACGAAGGAACAACGGAATATTTCGCAAATCTGTTTCAGGTACAACAAGACCTGATTAACGAAGAAAACTTTTACAACCGCATGTCTGAAAAAATTGAGCTTTCCAAGCGGTTTGACGACAGCTTATCGTTTACCAAAATGAGCACCAATATCGTAGATGAGCCCTATCAGTCAAACTATCAAAATGTTTACTACAAAGGAGCTTTGATAAACATGTGTTTGGATATCATCATTCGGGAGCAAAGCGGTGGCACACGTGGCATATTGGATGTGATGCAAGGATTGGCAAAAAAATACGGAGTTCATAAACCCTTTACTGACAAAGAATTATTTGATGAAATTACAGCCATGACTTACCCGGCGGTTGGCGAATTCTTTGCCACCTATGTGATAGGGGATACACCCATTCCGTACAACGATTTCTTAAAAAAAGTTGGCTTAGCGCTAATGGATAAAGAAGTAGCTCTTCCGAGTATTATTATGTTGGAAAACAACATGCCGTTTATCTCCAGTAAGATGAACGCATCTGGAGTTCCTGAGTTGGTGGTTTCGGGTCTTAACAACAGGCTAGAGGCGCTTGGACTACAAGAGGGCGATGTGCTGCGGGTGTTTAACGGTACCGAGTTACCTGAACTCAACGATGCAAATAGGAGTATGATTAATCAGTTGCTTGGTAGTTCTTTTGACTGGACTGCGGATACTGAAGTTTCGTTTGAAGTAGATCGCGATGGAAAACGAGTCAAATTAGGTGGTACAGCAGGCGAGGTGCTTGTTCCTGCTAAGGGCATACAACCATTAGAAATGACTTCAGAAGCACAACAATTGATTCGCTCCTCTTGGTTGCACAGAAGCTAGCCCATGCAGTTATCACCTCACATATTTCGCTTTTTTACGCAACTGTCGCAAAACAACAACCGAGAGTGGTTTGAGGCGCATAAACCCGAGTTTAAAACCTTAGAAACCTCCGTAAAGCAGTTTGGCGAAGCCTTAAAAGACCAGCTTAACCAACACGATAGCATAGACCGTTTTAAATTGTTTCGCATTTACCGTGATGTGCGCTTTTCCAAAGACAAAACCCCTTATAAAACCCATTTTGGACTGACGTGGCACCGCACCAAACCCGAACTAAGGGGTGGCTATTATTTGCACCTTAAGCCCAACGATATTTTCCTTGCCTGTGGCTTTTGGGACCCCAACCCAGCAGACCTAAAGCGTATCCGCCAAGAATTGGCAATGGACGGCGATGAATACCGCGATATTATAAACGCTCCTGCGTTTAAAAACGTTTGGGGCGAACTACAAGGCGAAGCCGTTAAAACCGCCCCCAAGGGCTATGCCAAAGACCACCCCAATATAGATTTGCTGCGGCATAAGCAACACCTGTTTAGCATACGCTATACCCAAGCGGAAGCCACCGCCCCCAACTTTTTAGACCGCCTAAACGCTGCCCTACAAGCCGTACGCCCCTTTGTGGATTTTATGAGTGCCGTGCTGACGACTAATGCGGATGGGGAAAGTCTGCTCTAAGAAATGTTTTTACCTTGATTTGCGGTGGAAAATTTCCACCGCAAAGTTTGTAAGATATTGATATGTAGTATGATATATAAGATTAAGAACGAGCAAGATGCGTGCGCTAGCGGGGGGCGATCGCTATTCGCGTAGTAATTTCAACAGTTCTTTCTTTTCTTCATTAGTAAAATTATCTTTAATGTAATTCCCAAAGGAAGTTGGTGTTCTTCGTAATCGAACTCTCTTTTTCTTAAATCCGCCTTCAATCATAGCTTTGTAAACTGATAATTTCCCGCCCAGCACTTTATCGAATAAATCTGGTCTTTTTGTTTCTAATAATTCCAAATTTCTTTGTTTGTCAGTTTTCTTAACTCTTTTCACATCAATCTTTAATTCTAATTGAACACTCTTTTGCTTACCCAAAGCTATTTCAACTTCATTATATCCTGAACAAATACCCTCAATGTCTTTAAAATTTACTTGTAATCCCCAAGGTCTGACTTCTTCAACAAAATTAGGGAAATAGTGAAATTCCTTTGGTTCTAATTTTTTAGGCGAAGGGTCTCTATATTTCCATTCTTCGGATTTAATTAAATTTAAAATTAAATTTGGAATATGCTGATTTCTAAATTGATATTCTTTTAATTCCTCCTGTAGTTTTTTTATTGAATCCATAATTAGTCAGATTTTAATGAGTGGTATAGCTGTTTAGCTAACTCAAGTTTTCTTTTGTATTCTTTTAAAGTGAATGATTTGCTACTGCTTGTTCCCATAACAGAATTTAGTTTCATGTGAATTTCACTGTATTCAAGTCCGAAATCGTGATGAATTCTTCCAACAGCTTTTTGAATCAGCCTTTTGTATTCGTCTTTTTCCTCAGTGATAGTTTTAAGTTTAGGTGGTCTGTCATCTGGTGCTAAAAATCCGTTACTTTGAGTTCCAGCAATATTTAAAATATCTTTCCACATATTTAAAACCTTACTTTTGCTGACATCATACTTTTTTGCTAAAAGTACTGCTTCTAAATCTTCTGATTGCGAAAACATAGTTCCTCCAAATACATTTCCACTACTTTCACTCGTGGCACTTAATACAATGTCATCAATTGTTACTTGAATTGAATGACCACCACCTTCTCTTGGTTCTTTGGTCTCATTTTCAATTTCTGTCCGAATATGTCTAATATCATCTTCAATCGACTGGGCATTTTCAATAAGAGGTTTGTATTCTGGAATGTACATAAAGCATTCATCTGCGTAGTTTTCTATGTGGTTCGGGTTTCTAACTCCTCTTCCCATAACTTGAACAAACCTAACCATTGTTGTAACATTGGACGCATAAACAATTGTACGTATTCTTGAAATGTCCACTCCTTCAGAAACCATATTAATTGAAATTATCCAAGTTCTATAACTTGTTTTAAATCGTTCAATTTTTTTGCTTGAATTTGGGTCATCACTCGTAACAAGCTCTGCAAAACCATCTCCAAATTCATTATATATTCTTTCGTAAAGTGTTTTTGCGTCAGTAATTGAATTACAAACAATTAGTCCGGCATAATTCTCATTCCTAAATTCGTTTATTTCATTTAATTTTTCATTTGCTTTGAGAAACGTTTGATATACATAACAATCTGTATCACTTTTAACTGAAATGATATTGTTGTAAAGCTTTTTGATTTCAGGACCTGGAAACTCATTTCTTAACCTTTTGAATTCTCCAGTTGTTGTTTCTGCAAGCGATTCATTTCGTTGGAAAATTACTGGGCAGCAAACTTTATCTGCTACACTTTCTGCATAACCATAGGTATAATCAGCTTGTAATTGATATATTTTGTTAGTTGGGTCTATTTCCCTGTAAGAGACAAATGGGATTTCAGAATTATCATTTCTATCAGGTGTTCCACTTAACAGTAAAACAAACCCACATTGTTCTCCAATTTCTCTAATTGCATCTCCCCAAGATTTGTCATTTCCAGCGTGATGAACTTCATCTACAATTAAAATTACACGTTCATTGACATATCTTTTGAGAATTTCTAAATTTAAAGGATTTAGACTTTGGAAAGTAATACTAATCCCACTACAATCCCTTGGCCAACCGTGTTTAAACTGATAACCGTGGTCAACTTTAATTCCAAAATCTGACTGAAATTTTACACTCCAATTACGTTTGATATTTTCAGTCGGACTAACAACTATAACAGAATCGTAATTCCCTGTTTTTTTCAGATGATTAAATGTATATGCTGAAAACATTGTTTTTCCAGAACCAACACCTGCAACTGCTAAAAAGGAATGTCTGCCGGAATCCCAGACTTTCATTAATTTATCAAAGCATTCTTGTTGCCATTTTCTTAATTCAATTTCGTTTGGACGCGTCATTTTATTAATTTTTAAATTATCGTTTATTTCTTCCCTTTTCTACGGTTACATTCTTTACACAACATCTGCCCATTGCTGAGTTCTGTTTTTCCGCCTCGGTGCCATGGGGTAATATGGTCGGCTTCCATTTCGCCAATGGCAAAGGTTTCCTTACAAATAGGGCAGACGCCTTGCTGTTGTTCGTAGAGTTCCCGTTTTTGACTTTGGGTAAAGGCACGTACGTTTAGGTGTTTTTCTTTACCTGTAAGCACATAGGCATAAATCCCTTTCTTTTTAGTTACATCATCATCTTGCATGAGGCGCGAAATTTCAGTTTCTAGTTGGGCAGAATCCCAGGGCTGGTCTTTATGGGTATTGTACAGTTCGCCCCAGGCAATTCCTTTCATCTCTCGGCGATAGGTCGGAAATACTGCCTTAACCCAACTGATGACTTGCTGAAAATACAACCACAGCGCGTTGGCGTTGGGGTCGTTTTGGTGGTTAAGCATATATTCTTCGATATTTCCTTCCGAAAGCCAATCGATAGCGGTTTCCAAATACTCTTGGCGTATGGCAGAACCCGTCATATAATCGCTGCCCAAACCATAAGCAGGGCACCCACTTTTACTAAAATACCGTTTGGCATCCGTAACCCAACTGCCCGAATAGACGGCATTACGCAGTTCTTGGTCAAATAGTTTTTCGCCTGCAATATTGATGGTGCGAAACCAATTGAGTTTCTCGCTGGGGCTACCTTCACAGAAATACACCATAAGCGTATAATTTAAAATTTCTTCCTGTTCATCGTCTTGCAGACTGTTAAATTTTCTGGGTTGTGGTATATCGCCATAGACCACTGAAAACTCCTTATTAACAAACTGACAAATCGACACCGTGCGCTGTTGCCCATCGATGATTTCAAAATTTCCATCATCTTTAACTGCCCAATACATGACGTTAAGCGGAAATCCTTTGCTAACCGTATGAATAACAGCATCACGTTGATGGTCTTTATAGACAAATTCCCGTTGGTAGGGGGGACGTATGTCCAATTTCCCGCCATAGCCCCGCACGCCGTCTTCTTGGTTATCTACATAGCCGGCAGTCAATTCCCGAATGGTAATTTCTTTCAGTTCAATATTCATTTTTTTGCGTCTTTTTTAATGGTATGTTTGATTTTAAGCATGGCTAAATTCAATTCTATGGTGGTTTCACTAGCAGCATTGGGGTCAAATTCACGGTTTAGAATATCACTAATAAGGGTGCCACTTTTTTTGACGAGCTTTTGTTGTTGATTTTTATCCTTTTCCAAAGCCAGTTGTTTCGCCACTTTACCAAAGGATCGGATTTTATGGTAAGTTTCAATAATTTCTAGTGTGGCTTTAGTGGCTTGTTTAGATTTTAAAATGGTTGCCAACATATACAGTCCTTTCTCTGTAAAGACATAGGGCAGACTTCGTCTTCGCGATAAATTTGCGGTGGAAATTTTCCACCGCAAACTCTGTAACTCCCTGTTTGTCAATTGAATAACATAGTCTTTTGGAAACTTTTTTGGATTGTTTTTTACGGCCTTATTCACGTCTCGTGTTTGTACACCATACAGCTTGGCTACATGGGTATCCAATACCACTTGTTTACGACGAAACGATACCAAGTAGTGCTCTAAAGGTTCTATGCGGCTCAACGCTTTTTTGCTCATAAGCGTTTGTTTTTGATTAGAATTCTTGCATAGGGAACTACAACCTCACTATTTTTTATCATATATAAATCCCCATCAACTGCCCCTCTTTTCTGTACTTCTTTTCTAAATTTTTTATGTTCAGGTTTATACGGTCTAACCCCAATTTCTAACCCAGAATTTGAAATACCTAAACCCAAAATCTCAAACTGCTCAGGATTGTATTTATCCAAAAAGGTAATGGGTACGCCCATGACACCAGGGTAATCCATAGGTATTTCTTTGGTTTTGTCCACGTTTATGGCATCGTAATTGTCGTATTTGGGGTATTCTTCAGGGGTGTAGGGTTTGTATAAAATTAGGTCTTCGTGGCGTTTGTTATGATCTAAATTTGTAAACCACCTAACTCCTTTAACTCTTATAAATTTATTTCCATTTTCATCAATTCTATTTCCCGCAGCCTTTAATGGATAATCAAAAGGAACTCCAAATTCTCTGTCTCCGCTGTGAATACTTGGACCAAACCATAGTTTGTTTTCTTTTATAAGTGGAAAAACTTCTTTGTAGGTAATAGCATTCATGTTTCCAATAATCACAAATTGTTTATCGTATGCTATAAGCTGGGCTACATATTCCCTAAAAAGGGAAAAGGGTGGGTTGGTCACCACAATATCGGCTTGCTTTAATAATTCTATACTTTCAGCACTTCTAAAATCGCCATCGCCCTTTAGGTATTGTACGCCAATTTCATTTATATCAGGGACACGGTTTTTGTTTTGGTCACCATGGTATTCCAAGTATATCGCACGTTCAGAGTCATGTGAGCTAAACAAATCACGGTTTTGGTTTTGGTAGCAAGTGGTAATCAGTTTTTTTAATCCTAAATCTTCGAAATTATAAGAGAAATAATGGAAAAAGTTACTCATACGTGGATCATCACAATTGCAATACACCACTTTGTTTTTAAAGTGTGCTTTGTAATGTTTAAGCTCGTTTTCTATATCCGGCAGTTGGGTATAGAATTCGTCTTTTTTAGCGTTTTTGGCTTGGTGTAGGTTTTTATTAGCGTTTGTGGGCATAAGGTTATGTTTTGCCCCAAATGTTTTAGTAAAACGCTGCTTATATATAGGCTAAGCGGTAGTACAGGAAATTTGGGGACACTAAAAAAACCACCCATCCATTTTTGATGGGCAGGTGGTTTTGGGTTGTTTTATTTGGTTTTTCCTATGGTAAGTCCTACCACGCCACCCATTAGGGCAGTGGAGACCGCAGCAATGACAAGGTCGGTAACAAAGCGTTCTATATCAAGCTGCCCGTTAGAGGATGACATAAAGAAGTTCATGCTTAGCGCATACAAAACTCCAAGAATCAAGCCTGCTTTTGCACCGCTTTTAAAGGTGCTTATCGATGCCCAACGCGCATACACAATAGAAAATATAAGGACATAAAAAAGACATCCTAAAAAGATAAACAGCATAGATTGTCCTTCTTGTGGAGGGTATAAATCCGTAAAAAGGATGCCGTAAAATAGCCATCCGAGTAAAAAATACACGATGGTTCCTGTAATGGTCGAATAAATAATGGATTTGTTCATAATATTGATTATTTGACACTAAAATATAAATATTATTTACAAAAACCGAACGAATAAGCTAAAAAACTGATAATTATTCAAATATTAACCTACACTGCTTTTACCACCTGATGCGGCACCAAAAGTTGCATATTGTCTTGCAGTCGGCTAATAACCAAGTTCATCATCCGTTTGTTTAATTTAGAAGAATTGGTAATATACTGTTGGTACTCTTTAACAGTGAATTGCCCAATCAGCATGCCTTTAAGCGCGTTGCGAAATTTTTGGTCTTTACAAATGGCGGTTTCGATGTATTGCAGTCTTTTCTCAATGGAAAGCTCATAAAAAACACCTTTGTGTTTGTTGGCATAATTGATAAATGCCTCCACAAGCAACGGATGCTGCAATTTAAGAATAGGGCGTATAGTGGTGTTTTGAAAACGTTCTTCATCAGACATGGTGTCAAACGTTTGGTGTTTCTTTATCTCGGGGCGAATGCGCAGTAGGTCGTTATGCCGGTCATTCATTGTTAAAATTGTTTTATTAAAAGTAACGGAGATTTCAATTCTGTTCGTACTGCATTTTTTTTGTTTTCCATAGGTTTTTAACAACACCAATACTTCATGTTAAAGTAATCATTAGTTAATATAAATTTATTTAAATTGTAAGAATTAAAATTTGATAAGCATGAAAACTAAACTAACAATACTAATTTTAGCGGTAAGCACGATGCTTATGGCGCAAAAAAAGAAAAATGGTGCTATTTATATCGAACATCCTGCAAATCAGGTTGTGCTAGATTTCTTAGCAGCATTTTCTCAAAACGACAGTCTGGCTGTTGCAAACCTGATTGCAGATGATTATAAAGGCTATGATGGACTAAACATGAACCCGGATAGAGAAGTGACAACAAAAGCAGATCTTTTAGAGGCAATGAAAAATTGGAATAATTTGGTGTCGCACTTAAACATTGAACACACATCAAGTGGCTATCCTGATGCGGTTGAGTATGACGATGCGCAATTTTCTGGAGGTACTTGGGTATATTCTTGGGAAAGATACACTGGAATGCACACCAAAACGGGTATCAAACTCAACATGCCTGCACATTTTCAGTATGTGGTAAATGATGACAACAAAATTGTGTATAGTCGCTCTTATGTAAACAAAAACCCGTTTACTGCTATTCGTAGAAATTCAAATGAAGTTGTAGGTGGTACCGTGTATTCACATCATGAAAACATCAACAAGGTGCGAAAAATGATACATTCCTATGAGTTTAACGACTTGGAAGGAGCCTATGAATACTACAACGAAGACACCAATTTTAAATGGGGTAGCATGGATTGGGATGCTGATCCTGTAGATTTAGAGGCTGCAAAAGCCTCAGATAAAGAGTTTTTGTCAATTTACACTATTAATAGCATGAACAATTCTTGGATTGAATACCAAGAAATGGAATCGGGTTGGAATTTTGTAGAAAGCTTTTGGCGTGTAGATATCACAAGAAAAGACAACAATAAAAATATTGTTTTAGGAGTGTATTTTACACATCTATTTAATGATGATAACGAAATTACGAGAGTTCGTAATTTATTTAATGCCGCAGCATTACAGTAAACAAATAGAAGACCCTCATGTTAATGAGGGTTTTTTAATACTTTTTATTGACTGATAATTTATGTTATGTTAAATTATGTTTGTGTTTAATAAATTAACTAAATTCGTGTAGGAATACTAAACCATGCCCCCTATGACGATTGGAATACCAAAAGAAATAAAAAACAACGAATACCGTGTTAGTCTAACACCAGAGCATGTGGCAGCCCTTGCGGTTTGTCATAAAGTTGTTGTACAGCAAAATGCCGGCGTAGGTTCTGGTTTTACAAATCAAGACTATGAGCAAGCTGGTGCTTCCATTGTGGCTTCACTTGATGATGTTTATGCTCAAGCTACGCTTATTGTAAAAGTAAAAGAGCCACTGCCCGAGGAATATCCGCTAATTAATTCAAAACACACCCTGTTTACCTTTTTTCATTTTGCCGCATCTGAAACATTAACCCTAGCCATGCAACAAAGTGGCGCAACATGTATTGCCTACGAAACCATTGAAGATGAAAACGGAAGATTACCACTACTAGAGCCCATGTCTGAGGTTGCAGGTCGTTTGGCAGGACAACAAGGGGCTAAATACCTAGAAAAACCACAAGGCGGTAGCGGAATTCTGATTGGAGGTGTGACAGGCGTACCCCCTGCCAAAGCCATGATTTTGGGCGGTGGTGTTGTGGGCACCAATGCCGCAGATGTTTTGGTAGGTATGGGTGCTGATGTAATACTGTTTGACATAAATGAAAAACGCCTCGAAGAGCTCAACGCTTATTTTAATGGAAAAATAACAACGGTTTTGGCAACCAAAGAACATATTGGTGCGCACCTTCCCCTTATAGATGTTGTCGTTGGCGCAGTTTTGGTAAAAGGTGCCAAGGCACCAAAGCTTATCTCCAAAGACATGCTATCGCTGATGCGTCCGCAGTCGGTGCTGGTAGATGTCGCCGTTGATCAAGGCGGTTGCTTTGAAACCACACGCCCCACAACACACGAAAATCCAACCTACCTAGTAGATGACGTTTTGCATTATGCGGTTGCAAACATGCCTGGTGCGGTTCCGCATACTGCTACCCAAGCACTTTCAAGGGTTACATTTCCATACCTTATGGAGTTAACTTCTACACCGCTAAACCAACTTGATGCTAATTTTAAAAAAGGCATTAACACCACCAATGGGCATATTACCAACAAAGAAGTTGCTAACGCCTTCCAACTTCCTTACACCCCATTGGCAAATATTTTAGACTAATGCCTATCTTGCAGGTATGAATGTTATTCCTTCTTTAGACCTTAAAAATTTCACATCGGGTACCCAAGCACAACGCCATCAATTTGTTGCTGATTTGGGGCGTGCCTACGAAGAAATTGGATTTGTAGCCATTTCGGGACATTACCTTACTACAGCACTCACAGATGCGCTTTATGCACAGATTAAAGCGTTTTTTGATTTGCCAGAACATGTAAAAAAGAAATATGAAATTGAAGGAGGTGGCGGCCAACGTGGCTATACCTCATTTGGAAAAGAACACGCCAAAGGCAAAAAAGAAGGCGACCTTAAAGAGTTTTGGCACTTTGGACAATATGCCGAAGTGGTAGAAGCACTCAAACCACACTACCCACCCAATGTTATTGTGGATGAAATTCCTGCCTTTAACGAAGTGGGCAAAGCCACTTTCCAAGCCTTAGAAAAAACCGGTATTGCGCTCTTACAAGCCATTGCACTCTATCTGGATTTGGACGCGCATTATTTTGATGATTTTGTGACCACAGGAAATAGTATTCTTCGCCCCATTCACTACCCGCCCATACAAACAGCACCCAAAAATGCTGAGCGTGCCGCTGCTCATGGAGACATTAACCTGATAACTTTACTCATGGGCGCCCATGGAAAAGGACTACAAGTGCTAAACAAAAACAACGAATGGATTGACGCTATTGCTGGCGAAAACGAACTTATGGTAAATGTTGGTGATATGCTGTCACGCCATACCAACAATACGTTGAAATCTACGATACACCGTGTAGTAAATCCGCCTAAAGAACTTTGGGGAACATCTCGCTATTCCATTCCGTTTTTTATGCACCCTGTTGCAACCATGCCCCTGAACGTACTCCCCCATTGCGTTACGCCTAAAAACCCCAAGCAATTTGATGATATTACTGCAGGTGCATTTCTTCACGAACGATTAATTGATTTAGGGCTAATCAAATCATGATGGCAAAACTGAACGACTTATCCGATTTAAAAAAGCTTTTCCCAGAAGCAGAGGGTGCCTATACACCCACAACAGAAGTAGAAAAAGAAACTGCCAAACAACATTTAGAAGCGCATTTCAGCAACAAGGGTCGTGGCGGAAAAACAGTTACTGTTATCAAAGGGTTTGATGGCGATGATGCGCAACTAAAAGCACTGGCAAAACAAATCAAACAGCATTGTAGCGTTGGAGGAAGCGTAAAAGACGGAGAAATAATCATTCAGGGAAATATGCGTGATAAAGTCATGGATTTCCTTCGCAATGAAGGGCACCACATAAAACGTGTTGGCGGTTAATGATACGTTATGTTAAAAACGCTCCAAAAGCTGGTTTATAGTCCTAAAAACAGGTTTCTCCTTTTTGACGAATCCCAAAACAATCTTTTTTTACACTATGCCATACCGCTTATTCAATCAGGAATAAGCGTTGGAGCCATTTCCACAAGCATTATCAAATCGCTTAAACCAAACGTTCAAAAAACCACTATTGATGGGGTTTATTTGGCTACTCATGACGTTCCAAACCCATCGATACTTTGCTTCTCTAGCGGCACCAAAAACAATCAAAAAGGCATTGTTCGGACTTTTGAAAGTTGGCAAAATAGCTTTGCCCTTATCCAAGATGAAATTACTGCTTTTCCAGATGTTAAAGCCATAGTGTTGGGCGCACTTCCCTACTCGCTTACCCTTTTTGGTGCAATGGAATCCTTGCAACGGGGGCAACATCCGTTGGTATTTCCCACCCACGAACTTCGTTATTTTACACAGCTTCAATCCAATCAAAACTACATCTTATGGGTAACGCCCTTGCATTGTGCATTTTTTATAAATGCATTGGATAAGAAGCATATGCACCCCATAGAAACCATTCGATATGTGTTTGTTGGTGGTGCACAGTTTTCTAACCGTCAGCGCGACGCATTGCAAAACGTATTTCCCAATGCCAAGATTTATAGTTTTTACGGCGCATCTGAAACCAGTTTTATTACTATCAAACACCCGAATGACAACAGCAAAAGTGTAGGCACTATTTGCAAAGGTGTACAGGTTGCTATTTTAGATAAGCAACAACAAAACTGTTCTAAAAATGTAGTTGGAACAATTTGGATAAACAGTAAAGATGTTTTTGATTCCTATTTTTATAAAGCGCATAAATTAAATAGATTAGATAATTTTATTTCAATTAACGATAGAGGTTTTATAGATGCTCAAAATCGCCTGTTTTTTGCTGGTAGAGCGGAACGTCATATTTCCATAAGTGGTCATATTATTGACCTTAATGCAGTTGAAATCTGGTACAAAGAAGCCTTAGCAACAGAAACACTTGCCATACTAGCAAAACCGAATGAATTAAAAGAAAATGAGTTGTTTTTGATGACTTCGAAACAACTTTCAAAATCCGATTGGCAATCCCTAAAAAAATCAGCTTACGACACATTAGGTGCACAGGGTGTTCCAAAAAAATGGCTACATTGTGCTACATGGCCCTTATTTGCTAACGGAAAAACAGACATAAAAACCTTAGAAAAATGGCTTTAACTTCCAAAAAAGCCTATCTGATTGCAGGCTCACGAACTACTGTTTCCCCTGTTGGCGGTATTTTTCGCAACACCCCTATTCAAGACATGGCTGCGGCAGTACTTGAAGAAAATCTTCGGCAGTTGCACATTCCAAAATCAGAGGTTGACGATATTTTTGTGTCCAATGCCATTGGTGGTGGCGGCAATATCGCACGACTTTGTGCGCTAAAAGCTGGGTTTTCATCGCAACTTTTAGGTACTTCCATAGACCGACAATGCGTGGGCGGTTTGGATGCCATTATCCAAGCGGCAAACCGAGTCAAAAGCGGAGCAGCCAATTTGATTATAGCAGGAGGCGTAGAATCTTTTTCCCTTCGTCCAGAACGGCATTACCCAACCAAGTGGAACGAAAGTCCTAAGTCATTAGAAAGACCGCCTTTCTTCCCCGATGACAATCTAACCGTTCCTTTAGGCGATTTTGTTCAAGAGTTAAAGAAGATACATAATATCAGCGAAAAAGAGGAGCTCGAATGGGTACAAAACAGCCACAGAAAAACTTTAGCACACAAAACAGTTGCTGAAACCGAAATAGTGTCCCTCACTCCAAATGAACCAATCGACACATTTTCAAGAGAGATTACTGAAAATACCTATCAAAAAGCAAAAGCGAAATTTGGTCATACACACCCTTGCAATACGGCACCAAAAGCTGATAGCGCTGCCTTTGTGGCGGTGGCTTCAGAGAACATGGTGAAAAAACACAATCCCGCCCATTGTATTGAAATTACAGATGGATTTACCCTTGGCGGAGATCCAAAATCTTTCCCAATACTTCCAGCGGATGCCATGAAACAAATCATGCAGCAAAACAACTTAAATTGGAACAATATCAGTCACATAGAGCTTATGGAGGCTTATGCTGTTCAAGCCATTTTGTGCGCAAAACTCAGCGGTGCGCCAACAGAAAAAATCAATCCGTTTGGCGGGGCTATTTCTCGAGGACATCCCATAGGTGCTTCAGGGGCAATATTGGCAGTTCGGTTGTTTCACGCCCTTAAAAATACCCAGAAAACAGGCTTGGCAACCATTGCAGGCGCAGGCGGTTTGGCAAGTGTATTGTTACTCAAAGGAGTTTGACTAAAACTTTTTTGGCAGGTCAATTGTTGTATATTTATTCCATTAAACCCTTTATCATGAGAACACTTATTCTAATTTCGATGATTGGCATTCTGTTTACTTCGTGTGAAAAAGACGATATGACAGAAGTTTTACCCAAAAGCACAACGGAAACCACCTATACGGTTACCTTTTCCTTTAACTGGAACAAAACAGATTTTCCAACAGATTATCCCTCTGGTCCACATTTTTCACCACTTGTCGGCTGGGTACATCAAAAAGACAATACTTTTTTTGACGAAGGTAAAGTGGCGACTTCTGGAATTGAACGCATGGCAGAAGATGGTGTAACAAGTGAATTGGTAAAAGAGTTAGATGCGGAAATTAGTAATGGAAAAGGATTAAAATCCTATACCGGAAGCGGATTAAACGGTGGTGTTGGCGCCATTTCAATTGATGTGGACGTTTCTACGCAATTCCCGTCGGTGTCGTTAGCAACCATGTTAGCACCTAGCCCAGACTGGTACGTTGCCTGTGTGGCGGTTAATTTACTAGATGCAAACAATGTGTTTGTACCCAACAAAACAGTGGTTGGTCACGTCTATGACGCTGGAACAGATAATGGAACAACATTTACCTCGCCCAACAGCGATACAAATCCTAAAGTGGCTATTTCAAAAATCACGCAGCCTCCGTTAGGTAATGGCACTGAAGTAAAACCTTCTTTGTGCTCCATAACCTTTGTGAAAAAATAAGCTACCACGCAATAGGTGCGTCTCCATGTTTAGTCAAGTACGCATTTGTTTTGCTAAAATGCTTGTTCCCAAACCACAACCCCCGATTGGCACTTAACGGCGAAGGATGCCCTGCTTCCAACACCAAATGTTTTGAACGGTTAATATGCTTGCCTTTTTTCTTGGCATAATTCCCCCAAAGCATAAACACAATTCCTGTTTTTTGGTTAGAAAGCGAAGCAATAATGGCATCTGTAAATTGCTCCCAACCCTTATTTTGATGACTCCCTGCTTGCCCTGCGCGTACACTTAGCGTGGCGTTTAATAGCAACACACCTTGAGTAGCCCAGTGGCTTAGCGTGCCACTTTTTGGATAGGGTTTTCCAATGTCTGCTTCCAATTCTTTAAAGATATTTATAAGCGATGGCGGATGTGCAACACCTTCGGGTACAGAGAATGAAAGCCCGTGCGCTTGTCCGTCACCGTGATAGGGATCTTGTCCTAAAAGTACCACACGAGTGTGCTCAAAGGGTGTAGAATCCAATGCATTAAAAATATCTTTCCCGGGTGGAAAGCACTTGTATTGCTGGTATTCTTGTCGAACAAAATTGGTAAGTGCCTTAAAATAAGGCGCATCGAATTCGGCTGCCAATTGATTTTGCCATGACTTTTCTAATCTAACCTGCATAAAAAAGCTATTTTTGCGATGCCTCAAGGTAGAAAAAATTGAGATGAAACAAATTGCGAAAAAAACACTTGATGATTTAGAGTTTGGGGTGGTCTTAGAACAAGCCGCTGCCCGATGTGCTACGGAGTCTGGAAAAGCGCAGATGATTTCAACTGAACCCAATACGAATTTTCGTGCAGTACAAAGTGCGTTAAAACGCACTAATGAGTATCTCTCCTCATTTTCTGAAGAAAAACCAATTCCAAACCACGGGTTTGAAGATGTTTCGCAAGAAATCTCCCTTTTATCTGTTGAGAATAGCAAAATTGAAGTTGAGGGGTTTAGACGGCTTTTGGTGCTTTCAGAAACAGCAAATACCCTACTCGTATTCCTAAAAAAGAACAAAGACCGCTACCCTGGCTTGTTCGAAGCTACTAGCGGTCAGCTTCCCATAAAAGAAATTCCGACTGAAATCCATCGTATTGTTGACAAATTTGGGGAGATAAAAGATCGTGCCTCTGATACGCTTCATAGCATTCGAAGACAAATGAACGGCGTGCGCTCAAAAATCAGCCAAAGTTTTGGTGCTGCACTTAGCACCTACCAAGGATCTGGTTTTTTGGATGAAATTCGAGAGACCGTAATTGGAAACAGACGTGTATTGGCGGTAAAATCCATGTACAGGCGCAAAGTCAAAGGGGTTATTCACGGCAGTAGCAAAACGGGAAGCATCGTGTATATAGAACCTGAAACCACGTTACAATACACCCAAGAACTTCAAAACCTACTGTATGACGAGAAAGAAGAAATCGATGCCATACTGCGTGCGTTAACCGATTTTATGCGTCCATTTGACGCTGATTTTACAACGTTTTCTAATTTTCTTACGCTAATAGATACACACGCTGCAAAAGCCTATTACGCCAAGGATATGAATGCTGTGTTGCCCGTGCTGACTGAGGCACAGGAAATAGATGTAAAAAATGCCTATCACCCCCTACTCTACCTAAGTAACAAAAGAAAAAAGAGCAAAACCTATCCGCAAGACATTCATTTGCATCCCAAAAACCGCATTATCGTAATTTCAGGACCTAACGCAGGAGGTAAAAGCATTACCTTAAAAACGATAGGGCTATTGCAATTGATGCTGCAAAGTGGGTTTTTAATTCCCGTCCATGAGCAAAGTCATATGGGAGTGTTTGAACGCATTTTGACCGATATTGGTGACAATCAATCCATTGAAAATGAACTCAGTACTTACAGTTATCGCCTTAAAAATATGCAGCGCTTTTTAAAAAAATGCGATGATAAAACCCTGTTTTTAATTGACGAATTTGGTACAGGTTCCGATCCTGAATTGGGGGGTGCATTAGCGGAAATCTTTCTGGAAGTTTTTTACGAACGGGAATCCTTTGGTGCGATTACCACACACTATTCCAACCTAAAACTTCTCGCCAATGAATTACCTCATATGACCAATGCCAATATGCAATTTGACGGCAAAAGCTTAGAGCCCACCTTTCATTTGGTGACGGGCGAAGCAGGAAGCTCGTTTACCTTTGAGGTGGCGGAGAAAAACGGTATTCCGTATAGTCTTATCAACAGAGCAAAAAAGAAGATTGAGCGCGGAAAAGTACGTTTTGATGCCAGTATTGCCAAGCTGCAAAAAGAACGTGCCACCATGAGCAAGACCTCAAAAGAACTACAGGAGGCATCTATCAAAAACAAAAAAGAAAACGAAAAACTGGAAACGCTTAATGCAAAGGTTAAAGTGAAGTTGGAGCGTTATCAAGAATTATTTGACCAAGAACAGCGCATGATTGTGCTAGGAAACAAAGTAAACGATGCTGCCGAACGCTATTTTATAAGCAACAAAAAGAGACCCCTTATTGCAGACCTCCTTCGTATTGTGGAAACAGAAAATGCCAAACGCAAACGCAAATCGGCATCGGAACACAAAAAAGAGCAACAACAGAAAAAAGCCCTTAAGGAAGAGGTTGCAAAAAAAGTAGAAGTGGTTAGAGAAGAAAAAAAGAAAAAACCAGCGCAAAAAGCAACAGAACTAAAACGCCCAAAAGTTACCTTTAACGTAGGCGATAAAGTACGTATGTACGACGGCAAAGCCGTGGGAACTATTGATGTTTTGGAAAAGAAAAAAGCCATTGTAAACTATGGTGTTTTCACTACGCAAGTTAATGTGGAAGCTTTAGAATTGGTATCCAGAGCAAAGTCGTAAGTACTGCGGTAATTTTTTACGATAGTAGCTGTGTGCTGTGCAGTACATTTGTGCGGTTTATTATTCGATACGACACAAACTCTCATTTTCAATTTGCCGCACTTTCGTCAGCATATGCCAATAGCCTTCAACTTCCAAAAGAAACCGTTGTGGTGGTTGTGGATAAAAAAGAATTGCTACAGCATCATGCCGTGCGTTATATTGTTTCAAAGCTTCCCAAATTGCGTTGGACGTTGTTCTTTTTTTGGATAACACCTAAGCCTATTCAAAAATGGACGTACAACATTGTAGCAAAAAATAGAAAACGTATTTTTGGTAGTACCCAATGCGCGTTAGCGCAAGAATATAAAAGTCGATTTATTTCTTAGGATAATTATCATCCCAGTTCTTGACTTTGGGAGTACCAAGCTTGCCCAGCCATTTGGCTACCAACATAGAAACGGAGGCATCTCCTGTAACATTTACGGTGGTGCGACACATATCCAACGGTCTGTCCACAGCAAAAATTAATGCCAATCCCGCTTCAGGAATACCCGCTTGTGCTAAAACAATAACAAGCATCACCATACCAGCGCCAGGTACAGCAGCCGAGCCAATAGATGCCAAGGTAGCCGTAGCGATAATACCCAATTGCGCCGAAAGACTTAAATCCATACCAAACGCTTGAGCGATAAAGACCGCTGCTACCGCCTGATATAAACTAGTTCCGTCCATATTTATGGTTGCACCTATTGGAAGCACAAAGCTGCTAACATCTTCTTCTACGCCTAGGTGCTCATGCACCCGCTCCATGGTTACGGGAAGTGTTGCCGCCGAAGAACTTGTCGAAAACGCCAAAAGTTGTGCCGGAGAAATTCCCTTTAAGAAAAAACCAATCTTTTTCCGTGTGAAAATCCGCACCAAAAAAATGTAAAAGAGAATCATGCAAATCAATCCTATTAACACTGTTGCTGTATAAAGCCCAAGTGCTTTAAATAGGTCTGCCGAGGGTGCTTCGGCAATAAGGGCTGCCAACAATGCAAAAACTCCATAGGGTGCTGCTATCATTATAAGGTCAATAAGTTTTAGGATAACCTCGTTCAGCGCATCAAAGAAATCTTTTACGGCTTTTGCTTTTTGTTTGGGTATAAGCACCAGTCCTATGCCAAAAAAGATAGCAAAGAAAATCACTTGCAACATATTGCCATTGTCTTGCATGGCGTTAAAAATATTGGAAGGCACCAAATCTACTAATGCTTGTAGTGGTCCTGCTTCTTTTTGTGCTGCTGCCACCGATTGCTTAGCTGCTGCATCTGTAGCATAGGCAGAAAGCAATTCTGTTCTAGTTTCGTCTGAAAGCGTATCACCAGGCTTAATCACATTTACAATCGTGAGCCCAATGGTCACCGCCGTGAGTGTGGTAAACAAATACATTCCAATAGTCCGACCGCCCATACTAGAAAGCTGAGCGATATTTTTTAGGTCAGAAACCCCTTTTACAAGCGAGGCTAGTATTAGTGGAACAGCAATAAGTTTTAGTGAATTAATGAAAATAGTTCCGAAAGGTTTAATCCAATCAATAACAAATTGTTTTCCCCAATCAAACTGGCTACACAACAACCCAAAAAGCACGCCGAGTGCCATGCCTAAAAGTATTTGCCAATGTAGTGCCAGTTTTTTCATATCATAGTTTTGAGGTTCGGTTTCGTAAGGTAAAATCTGCCAATACCAAAGCCGTCATGGCTTCCACAATGGGTACGGCTCTTGGCACAACACATGGATCGTGCCTTCCTTTGCCTTCCATAGTTACGGTTTCACCTTTGTTATCTATCGTCTCTTGCGACTGCATGATGGTTGCAACAGGTTTGAAGGCTACGTTAAAATACACATCCATTCCGTTACTAATACCTCCTTGAACGCCTCCCGAGTTATTGGTTTTTGTTGTGCCATCTTCGTTGTAAAGGTCGTTGTGAACGCTTCCACGCAATGCTGCGCCCGCAAAACCACTTCCGTATTCAAACCCTTTAACGGCATTAATGGAAAGCATTGCCTGTCCTAAGACCGCATGAAGTTTATCGAACACAGGTTCGCCTAAGCCAACAGGAACGTTTTTAGCAACGCAAGTAATCACGCCACCAACGGTATCGCCATCTTTCCTAACTTGCTTGATATAGGTCTCCATTTTTGCTGCCATTGCAGCATCTGGACAGCGCACCGGATTTTGTTCAATAAATGAAAAATCAGATATTGTTTCTGGATTTGGCAAAGACAACTCCCCTACCGCAGAAACAAAAGCCTGAATTTGAATAGGTGCAATGAGTTGTTTGGCAATACTACCTGCAACCACGCGGGCAGCCGTTTCACGTGCAGAACTTCTACCACCACCTCGATAATCCCGAAATCCATATTTTTGGTCATACACATAGTCGGCGTGTGAAGGGCGATAGCTGTCTTTAATATGGCTATAGTCCTTAGATTTTTGATTGGTGTTATGAATCACAAAGCCAATAGGTGTTCCTGTAGATTTGCCCTCAAAAACACCAGAGTAAATTTCAACCGTATCAGGTTCTTTGCGTTGCGTTACTATAGCTGATTGCCCCGGCTTTCTTCTGTCTAAATCTTTTTGTATTGCGTCAATATCAATGGGAACCCCCGCAGGACAACCGTCTATAACGCCACCAAGAGCGGGACCATGAGATTCGCCAAAGGTTGATAAAGTAAATGATTTGCCAAAGGTATTCCCAGCCATGTGCTAAATTTTTTCAAAAATACAATTTATATCCTGTACATCTACTTGTGTGATTTATAATTAGGACTTTGCCGTTTTAAAGTAATCCAAAAAAGACTTCACCTAGACCATTTCTTTTTTGCTAAATTTGCCAAAATATTTTCTCATGCGCTTTTTACCCATTTTTACACTAGTTGTTTTTTTGGTTTCATGTCAATCTACCGACTATACCCTCAACATTTCAGCAGATGTTGAAGACAACAATCAAATATTTCTTATTGCATTAGACGAGAGTAATCAACCGCAAACGCTTGACACACTAATTGTTCAAAAAGGTGTGGCCAACTACACCAACAGCATTGAATTACCAGAAATGCACTATTTACTTTTGGACGGAAATAGAGATGTAGTGCCCGTGGTGTTAGAGCCTGGTGAAATTACTGTGGAGATGTATAAAGATAGCATCCGTGCATCCAAAGTAAGTGGTACAAAATCGAATAGTGAATTTAAACGCTATATCAACGAAACAACTCCCCTGATTGATGATTTGTTTGGGATTCAAAACGAAATGCGTAATGCGATGGTTTCCAGAGACAGTTTAGCTTTTGTTGATTTGCAAGAACAACTAAACGAGATGCAAACAAAGTTTACCGATTTTCAAGTGAATTATGTTACCACTAATGTGGACTCTTATATTTCAACTCTTATCTTGGAGCAACTTATTCTTAACAAAGGAGTTGCGGAAGAAGAAGCCAAGACTATTTTTAATGCATTTGATAGTTCCCTTAAAAAAACGAAGTCAGGGATTAAAATCAACAACATACTTTTTCCTGAAGAAGAAAAAGTAGAAGACGCCGAAAGTAATGAAAATGGAGATGTAAGCGTTGGAGCAATAGCACCAGATTTTTCTGCACCAAATCTTGATGGGGCATCGCAAAGCCTTTACACCTCACTTGGAAAATACACCTTAGTTGATTTTTGGGCATCTTGGTGCGGACCGTGTCGTGTGGAGAGTCCTAAATTGGTAAGCACATATAACAGATACAAAAACAAAGGGCTTACTGTCTTAAGTGTATCTTTAGATAAAGATGATGCCAGTTGGAGAAAAGCCATTGAAAATGATAAATTGGACTGGAATCACGTGTCAAACCTAAAGCGTTGGGAAGACCCCATTGCTGCACTTTATGGTGTTCGCTCCATTCCACAGCTATTTTTACTTGATGAAAACGGCAAGGTTATTGCCAAAGACCACTATATCGGGGATATTTTACCTATACTTGAAGAAAAGCTACTGTAGTTTTGCGCTTAGTTTATAAAAGCGAATGAATCGACTTATATATATCGTAGCAGCACCGCTGCTTTTTATTGTCTCAAACCTTCCCTTTTGGCTTTTATATCAGCTTTCAAATTTGTTATATGTATTTTTATATCACCTCATTGGATATCGAAAAGCAGTAGTACAAAAAAACATAACACTTTGTGGCTTTGCTACATCTCCCGCTGAGCAAAAAAAGGTTGAGCGCAAATTCTATCGTTTTTTATGCGACCTTTTTTTAGAGGCCATTAAAGTTAAAGGGATGTCCAAAGCGCAAATGATGCGACGATTTTCTGTGACAAACCCTGAGTTGTTAGAAGATTTTGCCAAGCAAGGAAAATCCGTTTTTGTGATGACAGGGCATTATGCAAATTTTGAATGGTTGTTGGCTTTGGGGTATTATGTTTCGCTAAAACCAGTAGCCATTTATGCCCCCCTTCAAAATAAGTATTTTGATAAGTACATTAAAAAAGTACGGTCTATACATAACGCTGCATTAGTTTCAAGAAAAAACTTTGCGGATGAGTTTGCCACATCCCAACGCGAAAACAAGTTGAGACTTGTAGGATTTGCAGCAGATCAGTCACCGCAACGAAAAAGTAAAAATTACTACCGTACCTTTTTTGGACATGAAGTTCCTGTGTTTACTGGGGCAGAACGCCTGGGAAAACGTTTTGATGTACCTGTAGTTATGGCAAAAGTAAAACGTATAAAAAGGGGGTACTACCAAACAACCTTTAGCGTGTTGGCAGAGCACCCCAATGAACTGCCTGACTACCAAATTACAGATGCATTTTATGAAGCCCTAGAGGAACAAATAAAGGAAGACCCCTCTCAGTATTTTTGGACGCACAATCGCTTTAAATTGATGCGACAAAAGCAGCAATAGCACTTTCTATTTTTTCAACTTGCTGATGGATACGATTTTCATCTGCTGCTTCTGCGTATAGGCGAATGATTGGCTCTGTATTAGACTTACGTAAGTGTATCCACGAGTCTTCAAAATCAATTTTAACGCCATCAATAATGGTAACGCGCTCATTTGCAAAGCTTTTGGTTACATGTGCTAATAATGCGTCGGCATCCCAATTTTGTGAAAGTTCAATTTTTTGCTTTGCCATAACGTAGTTGGAATAGTTCTTTTTTAGCTCAGATACGGAAGTATTTTGCTTTGCTAAAAAGCTTAAAAACAAGGCAATGCCAACAAGCGCATCTCTACCATAATGCAATTCAGGAAAAATAATTCCTCCATTGCCTTCACCCCCAATAATGGCGTTTACCGCCTTCATTTTTTCAACCACATGCACCTCGCCTACTGCGCTAGCATGGTATTCCACGCCCTGCTGCTGTGCCAAATCTGCAAGCGCTCTGGAGGAAGAAAGATTTGAAACCACAGCACCCTTTTGGTGTTGCAAAACATAATCTGCACAAGCTACAAGTGTGTATTCTTCGCCAAAAAGCACGCCCTTTTCATCCATAAACACGAGCCTATCCACATCTGGGTCAACAGCAATACCCACGTGTGCATTATGCGCTAAAACAGCATCTGTCAAATCTGTTAAATGTTCTTTTAACGGTTCAGGGTTATGCGGAAAATGGCCATTTGGCGTACAGTGAATTTTAGTTGTTTTTACGCCTAATTTTTCCAATAACATGGGAACGGCAACGCCTCCTGAAGAATTTACACCATCTACTACCACCGAAAATTGGGCTCCTTTAATCGCATCAACATCCACCAAATCCAATGCTAAAATCGCATCAATATGCGCTTCTAAGGCATCATCAACTGTAGCAATAGTTCCAAGGTTGTCCACCGAAGCAAAATCATACGATTGGTCTTCAATATGTTGCATCAGTGCTTCGCCATCGGCTTTGCTGATAAATTCACCTTTTGCGTTAAGCAATTTTAATGCGTTCCATTGTTTTGGGTTATGACTGGCGGTAAGAATAATTCCGCCCTGCGCCTGTTGACGTACCACTTCCATTTCTACGGTTGGCGTGGTAGAAAGCCCTACGTCTATCACGTTGATTCCTAAACCTACCAAGGTTTGTTGCACAAGTTGTTGCACCATGGGACCAGAAATACGCGCATCGCGTCCAATAACTACTGTACATGATTTTTGATAATTGGATTTTAGCCATGAACCATAAGCAGCTGCAAAAGCAACGATATCTACAGGAGTAAGGTTGTTTTTTATCTCTCCGCCAATGGTGCCACGAATTCCCGAAACGGACGCAATTAAAGTCATACTTTTGTTTTCGCAAATATACACATAAGCACTCACCGATGAATTATCTCGCGCATTTAGCACTCGCCTATCCCAACGAAGGCTTGGTTGTGGGAAATTTTATCGGAGACCACGTCAGGAATAAATACTTACCTACTTTTTCGAAGGAAATTCAAGAAGGCATTGCCATGCACAGAAGCATTGATGCCTTTACAGACAAACATGAGGTTACGGTAGCGCTTCGAAAATTGTTATTTGGAACCCACCGCCATATGGCACGAGTGCTTATCGATGTGTTTTACGACCACTTTTTGGCAGCGCGTTTTAACACCTTTCATCAGATGTCCTTATCGACTTTTGTGTCTAAGGTGCACCCCATACTCCAAAAACATCAAGAGGTATTGCCATTTTCAGCGCAACGCTATTTGGCTGGTATGGTTTCGCAAAACTGGTTAGCAAAATACGAAACACAAAAAGGCATTGCGCATATACTACAAAAAATGGCAAACCGTAGCGGTTTGACTGCATTGGCAGATGGCGCAGCAAGTCTAAAAACCCATTATGATGTGTTGCAAGAAGGGTTTAATGCGTTTTACCCTGAATTATTGGCGCATTGTGAGTGTATTAAAAAAAGAGTATCCGCTTAATTTTTAGGACAAAATCGCCTATATTCGGCGATTGACTATGGAAGATGCTATTGTTGTACAAGGAACCCGCGTACACAACCTAAAAGATATTGATGTGACCATTCCACGGAACGAGCTGGTGGTTATTACAGGGCTTTCGGGAAGTGGTAAATCTTCTTTGGCTTTTGATACCATTTATGCCGAAGGGCAACGCCGATATATTGAAACCTTTTCTGCCTACGCAAGGCAGTTTTTGGGCGGTTTGGAACGCCCCGATGTGGATAAAATAGACGGGCTCTCCCCTGTTATTGCTATTGAGCAAAAAACCACAGGTAAAAGTCCTCGCTCTACGGTGGGAACCATTACCGAAGTCTATGATTTTTTGCGCTTGCTTTTTGCACGTGCAGCAGATGCCTACAGCTTTCAGACCAATGAAAAAATGGTGCAATACACCGATGCAGAAATTCAAGACGCTATTGCTAAAACCTATTTGGGCAAGAAAATTGCCATTCTTGCACCTGTAGTACAAGCCCGAAAAGGGCACTACCGCGAACTATTTGCATCTATTGCCAAACAAGGGTTTACACGTGTCCGCACCGATGGTGCATTTGTAGAGCTTACACCAAATTTTAAGTTAGACCGCTACAAAACCCACGATATTGAAATTGTCATTGACCGACTTGCGGTAAAAGAATCTGAAAACGACAGCAAACGCCTGGCTGATTCCATAGAAACTGCCATGTATCACGGCAACGATATGCTGATGGTGTATGATTTTGACAACGAAAAAACACGTTTTTTTAGTAGAAAATTAATGTGTCCGAGTACGGGAATATCCTACGCTGAGCCAGAGCCAAACACCTTTTCGTTTAATTCCCCAAAGGGCATGTGTCCGTCGTGTAATGGTCTAGGGCTAAAACACGAAGTAAACCTAAAAAAGGTAATTCCAGATGATACTGTTTCTATAAAATCGGGGGGTATTGTGCCCATTGGCGCTGAAAAAAACAACTGGACGTTTAAGCAGATGAACAGCATTGCACAACGTTATAATTTTTCACTTTCAGATGCTATAAAATCCATTCCTGAGGAGGCACTTGATGTAATTTTGCACGGAGGAAACGAGCGTTTTTCGGTAGCGTCAAAGTCGTTGGGCATTACCCGAGAATACAACATTGATTACGACGGCGTAATTCCTTTTCTTGAACATCAATACAACGAAGCACACACCAGTGCCTTAAAGCGTTGGGCTAAAGGATTTATGGATGAAATTAGTTGTCCAGACTGCGAGGGGTCGCGTTTGCGAAAAGAAGCCTTATTTTTTAGAATTGACAACAAAAGTATTGCAGACCTCACGCAAATGGATATTGCCACATTGCACCTTTGGATCAAAGGAATTTCTAAAAAGCTAAGTGATAAACAGCGTGCCATTGCGCACGAAGTATTACTAGAAATTGAAAAGCGACTGAAATTTTTGTTGGACGTTGGGTTGGACTACTTATCGCTAAATCGCAGTGCCAAATCGCTGTCTGGTGGCGAGGCACAGCGCATTAGACTTGCAACACAAATTGGTGCTCAACTGGTAGGCGTGCTCTATATTTTAGACGAGCCCAGCATTGGACTACATCAACGGGATAACGAAAAACTGATTGAATCGCTGATGCAACTACGGGATATTGGCAACTCGGTGATTGTGGTGGAACACGACAAAGACATCATGCTAAAATCAGATTATTTGATAGATATGGGTCCGGGCGCAGGGCATCATGGGGGCAATGTAATTGCCGCCGCTTCACCAAAGAAAATCAACACGCTAAACACTGATACCGCAGCTTATCTAACAGGAAAAAAACAGATTGAAATTCCTTCCCAACGACGCAAAGGAAATGGAAAAACACTCACCCTAAAAGGATGTACAGGAAACAACCTCAAAAATGTAACACTAAAACTTCCATTGGGAAGTATGATTGGTGTTACGGGCGTTTCGGGTAGTGGAAAATCGACCTTGATAAACGAAACGCTTTATCCCATTTTAAATCAACATTTTTTTAAGGCGGTAAAAAAACCACTTCCCTACACTTCCGTTCACGGATTGGAACACATCGATAAAGTTATTGATATCAACCAATCACCTATTGGCAGAACACCACGGAGTAATCCAGTAACGTACACGGGTGTTTTTGGAGAAATTCGACAGTTATTCACCATGACGCCAGAAGCGATGATTCGTGGCTACAAACCTGGAAGATTTAGCTTTAATGTGAAAGGAGGAAGATGCGAAACCTGTCAAGGCGCAGGTGTGAAAACCATTGAAATGAACTTTTTGCCAGATGTGTATGTTCCTTGTGATGACTGCCACGGAAAACGCTTTAATCGTGAAACGCTTGAAATCCGTTATCGGAATAAAAGTATCAACGATGTGCTCGAAATGACCATAAACGATGCCTGTCGGTTTTTTGAACCGTATCCCAAAATCTATCGAAAGCTTAAAACCATACAAGATGTTGGGCTTGGCTACATTACACTAGGGCAACAATCCACTACTCTTTCGGGCGGCGAAGCACAACGCATAAAACTCGCTGCTGAACTTTCCAAAAAAGACACAGGCAAAACGCTCTACATCTTGGATGAGCCCACAACGGGACTTCATTTTGAAGACATTCGCGTGCTAATGAACGTTTTAAATAAGCTGGTAGATAAAGGAAACACGATGATTATCATTGAACACAATTTGGATGTGATAAAACAAATGGACTATATTGTGGACATTGGTCCAGAAGGAGGCACAAAAGGAGGAGAAATTTGCTGTACAGGAACGCCTGAAGAAGTTTCTCGCCACAAATCAAGTCATACTTCGCGATTTTTGCGCAAAGAACTTAAACTATAACAGGTATGGAAAAAGCATGGACAGAAATGAAATCAAGTAGCTCATGGTTGCTGTTTAAAATCATGGGGGAATTTGTGAATGGATTTGAGCAAATGGGACTTATAGAGCCCTGTGTGTCTATTTTTGGATCGGCGCGAACAAAACCCGACCACCCTGTTTACCAACAAACCGTTGAGATTGCCGAAAAAATTGTACAACACGGTTTTGGCGTCATTACGGGCGGTGGTCCGGGGCTTATGGAAGCTGCCAACAAAGGAGCGCAACAAGGTGGTGGAACATCTGTTGGACTGAATATCGAGTTGCCATTTGAACAAGTTGACAATCCGTATATTGACAAAGACAAGCTCATTAATTTCGATTATTTTTTTGTTAGAAAAGTGATGTTTATCAAATATGCGCAGGCTTTTGTTGTGATGCCTGGAGGCTTTGGCACCCTAGACGAACTTTTTGAAGCTTTGACCCTAATTCAAACAGAAAAAATCACCAAGTTTCCCATTGTACTTTTTGGTTCTGATTTCTGGTCTGGACTAATCGATTGGATTAAAAAAACTCTTTTGGACGAATATAAAAATATCAGCCCCGAAGATTTAGACTTGATTAAAGTGGTGGATGACGTTGACGAAGCCGTTGCGCATGTAGTGCAATTCCACACCAAAAACACCTTTACGCCAAACTTCTAAATGCGCAACAACCTTTTCGTTTCTGTTTTGCTTGTTTTCTGCGCTCTTGTGGGTGCACAAAACACATATACCCTAGATGTAAATTGGGATGGTGGTTCTAGCCCACTCAATATCACCCAAGAGATTCACTGGACAAACACGAGCGATGTTCCCGTGGATAAAATCACATTACTTGATTGGAATCACGCCTATGCTTCGGAGCGCAGTCCATTAGGTAAATTTTTAGCAAATGAATATGATTACAAACTGATTCGAGCCAATAAGGGAAATCGAGGATATACTACTATATCAGAAATTCATCACAACAAAAATAGTTTAACATGGAAACGCCTTCCTGATGCTATTGATATTATTGAAGTTACGTTGCCAAAGGCTGTTGTACCAAAAGCGACATTTTCTTTTGTGATTCGCTATGCTGTGAAGTTGCCAAACGCAACTATTTTTAAATACGGTATTTCAAAAAAAGAGATTTACGCCAAGCATTGGCATTTGGTTCTTGCATCGCAACATTCAAATGGCGATTGGATAAAAGATAGCAACTTAGGTTTTGGCGAGCCAAATACTACAAATACTAAAATTTCGTACCACCTTCGTGTTCCTGATGAAATCAATGCCCTACTTCCAATTCAAAACAATAACGACTACTCGCCACTTCTTTTAACAACCAAAGACACGTATAAGCGTATTGCTTTTGGAAAATCTGAACTTATTTCTGATATGCTGCCCAACGAGAATTTAGCTGATTTTAATGATAGGTTGACTCGTATTTCGGCATTTATTCAAGAGTTGTTTCCAACCGAGCGACCACGTGTGCTATGGGCACTTCAAAAAGACTATTCGCAAAAACCACTTTTATCATTAGAGTCTATGCCGCAGTTCGTGAGTGCCTTTGATAAAAATCAGGTTATTGAGCTCAAATTGTTAAAAGCTATTTTGGAGGAATACATTCATAAACGATTTGCTAATCAGCCCAAAGATGCAGCGTGGATTACAGAAGGTTTGCCCTATTTTTTATGGCAACAATATGTAAATTCCTATTACCCTGATTTAAAAATGACTGGAAGTCTTAGCAATTGGCCCATTATTAAAAAATATCACTTTACACAGGCACCTTATTATAGGAGTTGGGAAATTGCAGCAAACATATCAGCAAATAAAAACAGGGGGCAATCTTTGGTTACTCCTCAAAATGAGTTAACACGCTATAATCGTAGGTTAGCAAACCCGTACAGAGCCGCATTGGCACTGCTTTATTTGGAATCCTATTTGGGAAGCAATACTGTTTTGGAAGCAATAAAAACAGCAGCTAAAAGCAATCGATTAGATGTTGCATTACAAAAAGAATTAAAAACTAAAACAGATAAACCAATCGATTGGTTTTTTGATCATTACGTTCATCAAAACAACAACGGTGATTTGTCGCTTTCGGCAAAAAAAGTAAATGATGATCAATTTAAAATAACCGTAAGCGATACGCAGAAAAACACGGTTATTCCATTAACAATAATAAAACCAAACGGCGAAGAAAACACCCTTTGGCTTTCCAATGCCAATTTACCTTATGAGGCTGTTTTCGACAAAAAAGACACGCAGTCACTCATTTTGAATAAAACTCACGTTATTCCTGAATTAACATTAAACAATAACAGTTATAATCTGGGGAAGAAAATTTTTAGAAACAATTTGCGTCTGCGATTATTCCAAGATATTCCTCAGAGTGGCACATCTGTGCTGTTGCTAACTCCAGAGTTTGGCTACAATGTTTATGACGGGCTTTTGACGGGTTTAACAGTTGGCAATAGTAGCATGCTAAACAATAATTTCAAATTTAAACTCAGCCCTCAAATTGGAACTAAAAGCACTCAAGCAAATGGAATGGGTTATGTGGTTGGCAGTCTTTATCACAATAAAAAATCGCATTACCTTAGTCGTTTTACACTTTTTGGCTCTTCTTATCATTACGCACCAAAAAAACGATACAGTGTTTTTACCCCTTCTGTGCAGTTTTATTTTAGACCAAATGGTATTCAGCAAAATGATCGCTTTTCCCTGTTGCTACGCCATGTTTCGGTTCGCCTTCAAGATTTGCCAAAAAATGACACTAGAAGAAGCTATGGGGTGAGTTTGGCAACCTTTACGGCAAAAAAGGGAGATGCGCTCCAAAACATATCGTATAAAACAGAACTGCAATGGGCAAATGCATTTAAAAAATTCAGTGCAGAATCGGAGTATATCACCTATTATTTACCAAACCGAAGGGCTACGTTCCGTGTTTTTGCGGGCGGATTTTTAAATAACAAATCAGAGGACAATTATTTTGATTACAATACTTCTCGTGTCAATGACTATTTGTTTCAATACGATTTATACGGTCGTTCTGAGAGCGATGGCTTTTTCTCACAACAATACATCAAAGCTGAGGGTGCCATGCGCACCGCTGGAAATGTAACTGGAGCAAACAATTGGCTAATAACAGCACAAACCTCTACTACGCTATGGCGCTGGATAGAAGGATATGCCGAGGTAGGCTGGATAAAGAATAGGAATCAAAAAGCACATACGCATTGGGGTACAGGAATTTCTTTTAATCTTATCCCGGATTTTTTTGAGATACACTTCCCACTCTACGACGCAACGGGAAATTTAATGACAAAGCCAGCATACGCAAATCAAATTAGATTTCAGCTTTCGCTACGACCCGCTACCATTACACAACTTTTTTCTCGAAGTTGGTTTTAATCAAATAACAAATACGCGCATTTTTCGTAAATTTGCAACTCCTTATGAAAAGCGTAAACCTTGCCTCATCGAAAGGAACTTTCGATGATTTTAAAAAAGATATTCTCAACGATTTCTATATCGCTGCATTGAGCCGGCAGGTGAGCATTTTAGGAAGAAAAGAAGTGCTTTCTGGCAAGGGTAAGTTTGGCATCTTTGGCGATGGTAAAGAGTTGGCACAAATTGCCATGGCAAAAGTATTCCAGAATGGAGATTTTCGCTCTGGATACTACCGTGACCAAACCTTTATGATGGCGATTGGCGCACTTAAGCCAAAACATATTTTTGCAAGCGTTTACGGTCATGCCGACCCTGTTGCCGAACCCATGTCGTCTGGACGACAAATGGTTGGACATTTTAACACAGATACGCTTGACAGCAAAGGAAATTTACTCCCACTTGTCAAAACTAAAAACGCCTTTTCCGATGTGTCTTGTACGGCTGCGCAAATGCCCCGATTGTTAGGGTTAGCGCATGCCTCAAAGCTGTTTAGAAAGGTAGCGTCTATGCAAGACAAAAACCTTTCTAACGAAGGAAACGAGGTGGCTTGGGGTACTATTGGAAACGCAAGTACAAGCGAAGGATTGTTTTTTGAAACCCTAAATGCCGCAGGTGTATTACAGGTGCCACTGGTGATTAGTGTTTGGGATGATGGTTACGGTATCTCTGTTGATAATTCACACCAAACCGTAAAAGAAAGCATCTCAAAAGCCATGGCGGGTATGCAACGCGATAACAATGCTAAAGGCATTGAAATCATTGAAGTTGTGGGGTGGAATTATGCAGCCTTAGTAGATGCCTATACTCGTGCAAGTGATTTGGCACGAACTTCCCATGTACCTGTGTTAGTCCACGTCACAGAGCTTACGCAGCCTCTGGGTCACTCTACTTCTGGTTCACACGAAAGATATAAGTCAGATGAGCGTTTGGAGTGGGAAAAGAAATTTGATTGCAATACAACATTTAGAAAATGGATTATTGCGCAAAATATTGCTACTGAGACCGAGATTTCAGCCCTTGAAGAAAAAGCTAAAGCAAAAGCCCTTGAGGCTAAAAAAACGGCGTGGGAAGCTTATTTGGTGCCCATAAAAGCAGCGCAACATGAAGCGCAAATTTTGGTCCAAAAATTGGCACAAGAACTGCCCGAAATAAAGGGAATATCGTCGTTAGCATCTTCGCTAGCTAAAAAAAATGCTGTTTACAGAAAAACAACCTACACCCTTGTTCGAGAAGCCTTGTTGCTTTCTAGTGGGAAAAACACTCAGAGCAGAAATGCATTGGCGCAATGGTGGAAAAACAAGCAAAAAGAAACGCAACAATTATATAGCGATTCCTTATATAATGCCTTTGAAAATTCTTCCTTAAACGTTAGCTCTACCCCAGCCAAATACGCTAATGAAGCCAACCTAGTAGATGGGCGTGTGGTGTTACGAGATAACTTTAATGCACTGCTTAAAAAACACCCTAAAATGCTTGTTTTTGGGGAAGAT
Source organism: Flavobacteriaceae bacterium (assembly GCA_049596455.1). Taxonomy (GTDB): domain Bacteria; phylum Bacteroidota; class Bacteroidia; order Flavobacteriales; family Flavobacteriaceae; genus UBA7446. The sequence goes on from JBMYLP010000001.1 coordinate 164,062, forward strand.
AGCGGAAAAATTGGCGATGTAAATCAAGGTTTAGAAGGACTTCAAGAGATTTACGGTGAGGACCGTGTCGCCGATCGTGGTATTCGTGAGGCAACAATTATTGGAGAAGGAATTGGGATGGCGTTTAGGGGCTTGCGCCCAATAGCCGAAATTCAGTACTTAGATTATGTCTTATATGCGCTACAAATCATGTCAGATGATTTGGCAACGCTACATTATCGCACCAGAGGAAAACAAAGTGCACCACTTATTATCAGAACGCGTGGACACCGGTTGGAAGGCATTTGGCATTCAGGATCGCCTATGGGTGGTTTGGTCTCTTTACTGAGAGGGATGTATATTTTGGTGCCTCGAAACCTAACCCAAGCGGCTGGGATGTACAATACGCTTCTACAGGGTCATGATCCTGCACTGGTCATTGAACCGCTTAACGGCTATCGTCTTAAAGAAAAGCAACCCGAAAATTTAGGTGATTTCACGGTGCCTATCGGCATTGCTGAACAGCTTACTACGGGATCAGATGTCACGGTAGTTTCTTACGGGTCTACATTACGATTGGTGCAAGCAGCAGCAGAAAAATTAGCTCAAATGGACATTCAGGTGGAAGTGATTGATGTACAATCGCTTATCCCATTTGACACCACGAGCGTTATTGGCGCTAGTGTGCAAAAAACCAACCGTTTGCTTATTGTTGACGAGGATGTTCCGGGCGGTGGAAGTGCCTATATTCTAAGCCAATTGTTGGAAAAGCAAAACATTTACCAGCATTTGGATAGCCAACCGACCCTACTTACTGCAAAAGCGCATCGTCCTGCCTATGGTACTGATGGAGATTATTTTTCAAAACCCTCTCTCGAAGATATTGTAGAAAAAGTATATGCGATGATGCACGAAGCAAAACCAAACCAGTTTCCAGAACTTTAGTTAGGCAATAGTTATTACTTGTCTGCCTACGGCAGAGGTATTAGTTAATAGTTGTCAGTTCGAGTGATTTCTGAAAGAAAATTGTATCGAGAACCTTGTCAGTTCGAGTGATCTGCCACAGGCGGATTGTATCGAGAACTACTACGTCAATTTAGCAATCAACTGCCGTAGTGCTTCGCCTTCTGATATAGGAACAGCATCAACCCCTTTTGCTGCCAAGTCCGAAGTTTTAATCGTTCGCAAAATGGGGACGATAGATTTTAACGGATAACGCCGTGCAGCCTGCTCAATTTCTTTTATAAAAAACGGATGAACGCCAAGTGCTTTTGCTGCCGCATCTGGATTTTTTGAAGGCAACCCATGATACGTGAGCAATTGCATAAAAAATTTGTACAAACTGTTGATGGTTCCCAAAAGCGGATGTTGTTTTGGGTGTCGTCCAAAGTAATGTGCAATTTTAAACGCCTGTGCTACATTACCCGAGCCTAGTGCCTTACGCAATTCGAAATTATTATACTCCTTACTGATACCCACATGCTGCTCAATATGATCGGTGGAAATGGTGTCGCCTTCAGAAACAATCAGGCATAGTTTTTCTAACTGATTGCTAAGTGCGCCTAAATCGGCACCCACGCTTTCTGCTAATACCGCCGCCGCTTTATAGTCAATATTTCGCTTCATGGCACGAACACGTTGTTCTATCCAAGAAGGCAATTTGTTATCGTATAGCTTTTTTGTTTCGACTATGATGCCGTTTTTTTGAATGGCTTTCGACAGCTTTTTTCGCTTGTCTAGCTTTTTATTCTTAAAGCAGATCACCAATATTGTTGTGAGTTGTGGCTGCGCTGCATAGGCAGTTAATTGCTCAATGGAACGACTAAGGTCGTGCGCTTCACGCACCACCACCAACTGATAGTCCGCCATCATGGGAAATCGCTTACAAACCGACACAATTTCATCTACCGACGTATCTTTTCCATAAAGTATGGTTTGATTAAAATCACGTTGCTCTTCGGGGAGTACGGTGTCAATAAGCAACCTGCTGATATCATCGATAAAAAAGGGCTCATCTCCCATTAAAAAATAAATAGGCGAGAAATTTCTCTGCGAAATGGCACTCTTTACCGATGCGTATGCGTCCAATGAAAAATAATTTAGCACTTTTGTGGGTATGCAACAATTAGCATTTCCACTTTTTAGCTTTAAAACCAAAAATAACGAAAACAAACGCACTATTTTTGACCCCATCCGAAAAAAGTTTGTGGTGCTTACACCCGAAGAATGGGTGCGCCAACATGTGGTGCAAGATTTGCTACAAAAAGGTATTAGCAAAACACGCCTAAGTGTAGAAAAACAATTTGACGTTATGGGACAACAAAAACGCTTTGATGTAGTGGTTGCGGGCAAAAATGCTTCTATTGCATTATTGGTGGAATGCAAAGCGCCTACAGTGCAAATTACACAAGAGACCTTTGACCAAATTGCACGGTACCAATTGGCACTAAATGCTACTTTTTTGATGCTTACCAATGGATTACAACATATTTATTGTCAAATAGATAACGATACTAAGTCGTATCATTTTCTCCCTGAATTTCCGCTTAAACAATTACAGCTATGAGCCTTGCCATTGCCATATTGAATTTTAACGGTGTGGATTTACTCAAGCGCTTTCTACCATCTGTTTTGGCGCATTCGGGTACTGCAAGCATTTATGTTATTGATAATGGCTCAACGGACACTTCTAAAGCAGTTTTAGCAGCAGATTTTCCATCTGTTAGTTGTATTGCCCTAGATCAGAATTTTGGGTATGCAGAAGGCTATAATCGTGGAATTGCTCAAATACATGAAGACCTTATTTGTTTGCTCAACTCCGACGTTCAAGTAACACCCCAATGGACCGAGCCAATGGTGGCGCTATTTGACGCACAACCAGAAGTGGCTATAGCGCAGCCCAAAATAAAAGACCTAAACAACCCTGATTATTTTGAATACGCTGGTGCCGCTGGCGGCTATTTGGACCTTATGGGGCTGCCCTATTGCCGTGGCAGAGTTGGAAAAACCTGCGAAAGGGACAATGGGCAATACAACGACACGGTGCGAGTAAGTTGGGCAAGTGGGGCTTGCTTTTTTGTGCGAAAAGCTGTTTTTACTGCGCTGGGTGGCTTTGATGCTTCTTTTTTTATGCACTTTGAAGAGATTGATTTGTGTTTAGGCGCCCAAGGGGCTGGACATCAAGTTTGGGTGGTAGGCAACAGCGAAGTGTTGCATTTGGGGGCTGCTTCTTTAGCTGCAGAAAACCCTAGAAAACTGTATTTTAATATCCGCAACTCTTTACTAACCTATACCAAAAACCTAACCTTGCTCCCCCTGCTATGGTTGTATGTTGCTCGTGCTGCGTTTGACACCACGCTTATTCTTTATTTTATGGTGCAACTCAAATTTGACGATGCCCATGCCATTATGCATGCTTACAGAGGGTTCATTGCGCAATTTGGTAGTGCATTTAAGGCTAGAAAATACCCCATTAACCCGTTGCGGTTACAAAGTGTGCTGTTGCGATTTTAAGGGTTTTCCCTTGGCGTATCTGCGTTTTATCTTAAAAAGTTGTATATTTAAGTGCACTCAAAAACCCTACTTATGACACACTACACTAAATTAATTACGCAAATTGCTACGAAAATTAGGCACGCGTCACAGACGCGCGCCAGAGGGATTTTAATAATTAGTTATATATGGAATTAGATATAAAACATCATATTCTTTTTTTTATGTTGATTGGGGGACTGCTATCTTTCTTATTTTTTTACTTCAATAGGAAAAAGAGAAATAAATACATTTTATTTATGTTTTATTTTTTTCTGTTCTATTTTATATTTCTAAGTTTTGTTTTTACTGATGATCTAATCAATCAATATGATTTAAGTAAGTATGATTTAAATCAGAATGGAATTTTCGAGCAAAATGAGCAGAGTGTAGAACAAAAAGCATTAATGGAAAAAAATGACGTTGGAATTAATTTTTCTCCTTTTTTTATGATTTTTGCCTCTTTACCTATTGCTGTTATTTCTACATTAATACATATAAGTTTAAAAAAATAAAAGACGTTTCCCCCCTGGCGCGCCTGCGTGCCAAATAAAAAATAACTAAGGTAACACTCCAAACCTGTTGGCAGTGTGTTTTATAAAACGTACGTGTTTACGTACTTTTTATTATTTTTGCTGTATGGAAATAATCAACTACACAGAGTTTCGAGCAAATCTTAAGCATTGGTTTGACAAAGCCATTAACGATGTCAGCGATATTGTTATCAAGCGCAAAAACGGCAAAGATTTAGTCCTTATCCCCTTAGACGAATACAACGCATTAAAGGAAACCACCTATTTGCTAACGGGAAAAAACAGGGAAGTACTTCTTAAATCTGTTGAAGAGTTGGAGGCTGGAAAAGGAATACAAAACACCTTACCGGAATAGATGACATTGGTTTGGTCCAAATCTGCATGGGAAGACTATTTATACTGGCAAAAAGTAGACAAAAAGACGGTAATCCGAATCCATACACTTATAAAAAGCTGTATGCGCACTCCTTTTGAGGGCATTGGAAAACCCGAAGCATTAAAAGGCGACCTGCAAGGATATTGGTCAAGGCGTATCACTAGCGAACATCGTTTGGTGTACAAACACAAAAATGACCAATTGTGGATTGCCGCTTGTCGCTACCATTACGAACGCTAAATCGTATCTCTCTGGCGCATATGCGTTTAATCTTAAAAGTAAAAAACGTTATTTAGGCAGCGTTGTGGGTTTTTGATACGGCTGAAAGGGTTGTTTGAGTAAGCTGCCTACCCTACTGTTTTCGTCTTCGTTGGGAAATACATCTACGCCATACACAATTTTGTTCGCTGATAAGTTTTTGTACGTGCCCAAAATCCTATCCCAAATTGCAAAAATATTGCCGTAATTGCTATCGGTATAGGGCAACACATAGTGGTGATGCACTTTGTGCATATGGGGTGTAACAATAAAATAGCTTAGCACAACATCTAGTTTTTTTGGCAGTGTAATATTGGCGTGGTTAAATTGGCTAAGTACCACAGAAAGCGATTGATACAACATCACTATTCCAATGGGTGTGCCCAACACAAAAACCCCAAGCAACGTAAACATAAAGCGCACCACACTCTCTAGTGGGTGGTGGCGGTTTGCGGTGGTGGTATCCACATGATGATCGGAGTGATGTACCAAATGCACCATCCACAGCGGTTTAATTTGATGCTCTGTCCAATGCGCCAAATAGGCTCCAATAAAATCTAAGAGCATTACCCCCAAAACCACAAACAGCCAAAACGGCATATCGATTAGGTATAGCAGTCCAAATTGGTTGGCGTGTACCCAATCGGCGGTGAAAAGCAGTAAAAACGCCAATGAAAAATTTACAACAATCGAGGTTAGCGTAAAAAAGAAATTGGGCAAGGCATGTTGCCATTTTTTATAGCTTAACTTCCGCAAGGGCAATAAGCCCTCAAGCAACCAAAAAAAGGAAATGCCGCCTACCAAAATTATACTCCGATGCAACGAAGGAATAGTTTCGAAATATAATATCAGACTTTCCACTAACCAAAGATATTGATTTTGAGTTATTTACCGTTTAAAATCCGCTGAACGGTTTCGAGGGTTGTCATAAGCGTAATCTTATGCACGGAGTCCTTATACTCCCCCTTTGCAATACGCTGTTCAAGTGTTTCTATAAGTTCTGAAATGGTTTGATTTGCATTCATAAATAGGCTGTTTATATGTTTGAACAAATTTATAATAATCACGACAAAGCCAGATATTAAAGCTAGTTCGTACTTTTACAACGTCAAATACTGCACATGAAACCATTTAAATCGTCTGTAAACACCAAAAAGGCAAGTTACAAAGAGAACTATGCCGAAATGGAAAAATTGGCACAAGAGCTAGCGGCGCATTTGGCAAAAAGCCAAAATCAGGGTTCTGATGCCTCTATTGCCCGAGCCCGTAAGCGAGGTAAGTTTTTGGCGCGTGAGCGCATTTCATTACTACTAGATAAAGACAGTCCTTTTTTGGAGCTTATGCCATTAGCAGGTCTTACGCATCAAGGTGGTTTTGGTCCTGGCGGAACTACTGTAGCAGGAATTGGTTATGTGAATAAACGCTTATGCCTTATCAACGCCAATTTGGGCACTCGTAAAGGCGGAGCAGTAGATTATGCCACAAGCCTAAAAGTATTGCGATTGGGCGAAATTGCCCTCGAGAACAAATTACCTACCATAAATTTGGTAGAAAGTGGTGGCGCCAACCTCCCCGACCAAGACCGTGTGTTTAACAATTACGGTGCCTCGTTTCGGGAAATGTCACGGCGTTCTAAATTGGGGATTCCCACCATTTCGGTCGTATTTGGCAACGCTACGGCAGGCGGTGCCTATGTTCCGGGCATGTCGGATTATACCATCATGCAAAAAGATGCGGCAAAAGTATTTTTAGCAGGTCCTCCGTTGGTAAAAATGGCAACTAACGAAATCGCTAACGATGAAGAACTCGGCGGTGCGATGATGCACAGTCGCATTTCGGGGGTAGCCGATTTTTTGGCAGAAGATGAGCAGGATGCCATAAGCATTGCCCGTGATGTGGTTAAAACCCTAAAGCCCGCACAACCGCACGCAACTCCATCAACTCCTATTGTACCCCCACGCTATAGCGAAGACGAGCTTTTGGGAATCGTACCGGCAAACCTTAAACGCGCCATTGATATTAGAGAAGTTATCGTTCGCATTGTGGACAATTCGGAGTTTACCGAATTTAAAACCAACTACGGCATTACTATGGTGTGCTGTTGGGCAAAAATTGACGGCTATTCTGTGGGAATTATCGCTAATAATGGGGTGATTTTTGCAGAAGCTGCTCAAAAAGCAACCCAGTTTATTCAACTGGCAAACAAATCAAATACGCCCTTACTGTTTATGCACAATACCACAGGATTTATGGTGGGTAAGCAATACGAGCAAAAGGGCATGATTAACAGCGGTGCGCAACTTATTCATGCTGTTTCGGGGAGTACGGTTCCGCATATCAGTTTATTGATTGGAAATTCATACGGCGCAGGAAACTATGCCATGTGCGGTCGGTCGTTCCAACCCCGATTTTTGTTCTCCTACCCTAACGTGCAATCGGGAGTTATGGGAGCTGAGCAACTTTCTGGTGTGATGGAAATTGTAAAACGTCAATCTGCAGCTTCGCTGAACAAAGTGGTGGACGAAAAGCAATTAAAGAAAGATAAAGATGCGATGTTCCAAGATGCACAACAAAAAGCCAGTGTGTGGCACGCTACTTCTGAACTTTGGGACGATGGTGTTATTGACCCGCGCCATACACGCAAACACTTAAGTTTATGTTTAGCCACCATAAACAATGCGCCTTTTGAGGGCAGCGATGCGTTTGGCGTATTTCGAATGTAACTAGCCCAACGCCTTTTGATATAATGCCTCGTATTGGGGCACTATTTTTTCCACATCAAATTGACACGCATGTGCATAGGCTTGTTGTTTAAACTTAACCAACATTTCCTTGTCCGAGAGAAGTGCAATGGCATGATTAGCCATAGCTTCCACATCACCCACATTGGTCAAATAGCCCGTTTTACCGTGAATATTTACTTCTGGTAACCCACCCGTATTGGATGAAATAACCGGGGTAGCTGCCACCATGGCTTCAAGTGCCGCCAAACCAAAACTCTCTGTCTGGGAAGGCAGGAGCATCACATCTGAAAAACACAAAATTTTACTGACTTCATTGGTCTTTCCGTAAAAAACAACATCGTTCCAAATGCCCAATTCATGACAGCGTGTTTCTGCCGCCATGCGGTCTGGACCATCGCCTACCATCATGAGTTTGGCAGGCATTTTAGCGCGTATCCGAGCAAAAGTTTCCACCACATCCATCACACGCTTTACAGGTCTGAAATTGCTTACATGTGAAATGATTACCTCATTGGGTTTTGCTACTGTTGAACGCTCGCAGTTTACGCGAATCTTGTCGTAACGTGCCACATTGATAAAATTTGGCACCACATGAATTTCGTTGTGCACCTCAAAAAAACTAAAAGTATCGCTGCGTAAATCGTTTGAAACTGCTGTTACTATGTCAGAATTATTGATACTAAACGTTACCGCAGGTTTGTAAAACGGATGGTTTCCTACAAGTGTAATATCGGAGCCGTGAAGTGTGGTAACCACAGGAATATCAATTCCAGCTTCTTTAAGCATTTGCTTTGCCATATAAGCAGCATAGGCATGTGGAATGGCATAATGCACATGTAGCAATTCGATTTGATGCAGTTTTACCATTTCCACGAGCATACTTGACAATGCCAACTCATAGGGTTGGAAATGAAACAACGGGTATCTGGGAACATGCACTTCGTGAAAGTGAAGGTTTCCTGTGAGCGATTGCAAACGAACGGGCTGCTTGTAACTCACAAAATGCACTTCATGCCCTCTGTCGGCTAATGAAATGCCAAGTTCGGTAGCTACTACACCACTACCGCCATAAGTGGGATAACAAACAATGGCAATTTTCATACGGAATAGTTGTTTTTTGGAGTATGTAGCTTTAGTCGCATCTTACAAAAGTATGTGAAAAGAATGACGTGATAAACCCAAACTTATTCATTGACCTGAACAGGAAGTGTTCCAATAGCAGAAATTTCACCAAAAAGTACTTGTGTTGCAGCTTTAGCAAAAACAGCTTGCTGCTCATGTGCTAAAAGCACAGAAGAGAACGAAGACAGGTTTGGAATTTGCGAAAGCACGTAGGGTTTTGCAAAAAGAACCACATGAACATTTGGATAGGCGCTTAAGTGTGTAAGAATAGAAATATCATCTGCTGAAAGCGATTGACGTGACCACGGCGAAGACGTATTTGCATGAACACCTACAATGAGTGTTTTTGTTGAAAAATCGAATGTTTTTACCTTATTTTTTGGGATTTCTACCACAGCTGTATGCTTTTTGAGTGCGCCAAAAAAAACATCTGATAAAGGAGTTCCAAGGGCAACGTAATGCATATCGCTTAAGGGGTGCAGTGGAAATTTATCGTTTTTTACGTGTACCGTAACGATGCTTTGCAAGGCTATCTGCTCACGCAAATAGTGATCATAAAATGTGTTATACAATGGGTTTTCAACATCATTACTGTTAGGCTGCTGATGCAATCCAGATGCGTATTTTGCTGCTAAAATCTTTTTAACTGAGGTCTCTAATCGCTTAGGGGAAATGTCCCCTTTGACATAGCTTGATTTTATATCCTTAACTGCTTTATCTAGGCGCAACGGCATAAGCAACACATCCACTCCCGCCAAAAAAGCTGACAAAGCAGGGGACTCAACAGGTTGTGTAACCCCACTCATGTTTAGTGCATCAGTAAAAATTAAACCCTTAAAACCCAACTGTTTTTGCAACAAATCAGTAACCACTTTATACGAAACCGAAACAGGAAGGGGATTGCTGTCCAGCGCAGGTATTTCTAAATGCCCTATCATGATTCCCTTTACCCCACTAGCAATCAGTTTTCTAAATGGTACTAAATCAATGTTTTCAAGTTGATTTTTGGTGTATTCAATTTTTGGAAGGCTTTTATGCGAATCTAACGTTGCAGCACCGTGTCCGGGAAAGTGTTTGGCAACCGCCATCGTGCCAGCATCTTGCAATCCCTCCATAAATGCTTGTGCTTGTTTTGCCACACGTTTTGGGTTATCTCCAAATGCGCGAATGCCAATGATAGGATTTTGACTTTCGGTATTTATATCTGCAACAGGTGAAAACGTCACATGAACACCCATTTTTCGCTTGCGAACACCTAACCGTTTGCCAAGAGCGTAAATCAACTGCTCGTTTGGCAATGCGCCCAACGTCATAGCGTATGGATAAGGGGTCACATCTTTTAATCGCATTGCCATACCCCACTCTGCGTCAGCAGCAATAAGTAGCGGTGTTTTAGAAGCCTTTTGGTACCGATATGTATCGCGTAATTGCTGTGAAGCAGTTCCCGATGAAAACAAAATTCCACCCACATGGTACTTTTTAATCTGATAAATCGTGTTTTGTTGTTTGGAAAGATTTCCATCCGGAAATGCCATTACCATAAACAGCTGTCCAATTTTTTGGTCTAAGGTCATGGCGTTGTACACACTATCGACCCATTGGCGTTGCGACTGGGCGCTCAAACATACAGGAATAAGAAATACGAATATAAAGACACGAAGCATAGCCTAAATATAGGCTAAAAATAGCGCGCGTGCCAACTGTCTTTGGCAGGAACTTCCCATTGCGATAGAAATTCCCCCTTATTTACTACCAAATGATTAAATACTACTGTGTTTTCAGTAATTGATTTGTTTTTGACCATTGCCTTAAAATCAAGAAGTGGTTTGTACGTAATAAATTCGCCTTGCTTAAAGCTGACATTCATTTTGTCCAAAAGTGTAACATCATAGGTGTTTTCCAATTCTTGAATAATCCGCACCGAAGCATCAATGGAACATCCTGAAGCAGCCTGTGTGTTTTCGTCTAATGCAATGACAATAAATCGGTTATACGGCAACGAAAAACTTGCGTTGAGCGATGCGCCGTGCGCCGTCCATGCTGTAATAAAGGCTTCTAATTTTTGTGCAATTGCTGCGCTTTCAGTTTCGGTAAAAGGGCGACTTGCAGGATATATCCACACACGAGCGTCGTTGCTTAAATCATCAAAGGGTACAAACATATTATAAGTCTTGCGCTTGTTCCAATAGTTCTGCAATATCCATCACAGCAATTTTCCCTTCTTGCTCTTTGTTTTTAACGCCATCTGTCATCATGGTGTTGCAAAATGGGCAACCTGCTGCAATAATATCGGGCTTCGTTTCCAAGGCTTGCTCGGTGCGTTCAATATTGACTTCTTTGTCTCCGGGCTCGGCATCTTTAAACATCTGTGCGCCTCCTGCGCCACAGCAAAGTCCCTTAGCCTTACAGCTTTTCATTTCTATAAGTTCACTCTCAAGTTTTGACAAAACGGCTCGTGGTGCCTCATATTCGTTATTGGCTCTGCCCAAATAACACGGATCATGAAAGGTAATACGCTTTCCTTTAAACGAACCCCCTTCAACTTTCAATTTTCCTTCGTTAAGTAAGGCTTTTAAAAACTGTGTGTGATGTAGCACCTCATAATTTCCGCCCAGTCCAGGGTACTCATTTTTGAGTGTATTAAAACAATGCGGGCATGCGGTTACTATCTTTTTAACTTCATAGCCATTCAAAACTTCAATATTGGTCATCGCTTGCATCTGGAACAAAAACTCGTTTCCAGCACGCTTTGCAGGATCGCCGGTGCAACTTTCTTCTGGCCCAAGCACGGCAAAAGAAACATCTGCTTTGATAAGTAAGTTTACAAATGCCTTCGTGATTTTTTTGGCACGCTCATCAAAGCTGCCAGCACATCCCACCCAAAAAAGCACCTCGGGCTGTTTGCCCTGAGCCGCTAATTCAGACATTGTTGGAATGTTAGTCGTGGAAGCCATCGTCAAAGACTTCTATGGTTACTTCTTTTTCTACCAAATCGGTAAACTTACCATTGTAACGTGTAGCACGCACCAGGTGATTGTCAACCCAATGGTAATTTCCACCACGTGGTTTTCCCATAAGAAGTGAGTGGTAGTTAAACCCATTTTCTTTGAGCCAGGTTTCCGTAACAACACGATGTTCTTCGGTACGTGAGGTAAAAAAGCAAATCACATGCCCCTCATCATACCAGCGATTTAAGGTTTCCAAGGCATCTGGATAGACGTTCGCCGTTGCCATGCGCTCTGGTTCTTCGTTGGGAATGTCGTCGCAAATGGTTCCATCAATATCAATCAAATAATTTTTGATACCCTCTGGAAGTACCGGACTTACATGTTCTCCGTCTTCTAATTTTTCTTTAAGTAATTGATCTACTTTTTCTTTATCCATGTTTATGTATTTAATTCATCGCGCCAGGCTAAACGGTCTTGTTGATTAAATGGCCAAGGAGCACCGTTGTTTTCTACATTGGTCATCATTACGTTTAATTCGTTAGGAGCAGCCGATTGTTCCATCACCAAATAGCGACGCATATCCATAATAATAGATAGCGGGTCAATGGCAATGGGACAAGCCTCTACGCAAGCATTGCACGAGGTGCATGCCCACAATTCTTCTCTAGAAATATAGTTATCTAAGAGTGTATTTTGATTCGGTTCCTCGTCTTTGTTTAAAGCCAAGCCTACTTCTGTAATACGATCCCGTGTGTCCATCATAATTTTACGGGGAGATAATTTCTTCCCGGTTTGATTGGCAGGGCATTCCGCCGTACAACGTCCACATTCTGTACACGAATAGGCGTTCATAAGTTGCACCCAATTCAAATCGGTAACATCTGCTGCACCAAAAGTAGTAGGAGCTGCATCAGACGCAGGAGCAGCATATGGATCGGCGTTTGGGTCTAACATCAATTTGACTTCGTTAGTAACCGCTTCCATATTTGAAAGTTCGCCTTGTGGCGACAGTTTGGCAAAATAAGTGTTGGGGAATGCCAAAATAATATGAAGGTGTTTGGAGTAATATAAGTAGTTTAAAAACAACAAGATACCACCAATATGCAACCACCAAGTTGTACGCTCAACGGCAATAACAGACCCTGCATTCATTCCATCAAAAAGTGGGACAAGAAACTGGCTAACAGGGAAACTTCCAGCTTGAACATAATGCGAATCTTGCGCCACAGTTTGCAACCAATAATCGGCAGCATTCATGGTTAAAAACAATCCCATAAGCACCACTTCGGCGTATAAAATGATATCGGCATCCCATTTGGGCCACCCTTTCATTTCGGGCTTCCAAAAACGTTTGATACGAACTAGGTTTCGTCGTGTCCAAAAGAAAAAGACACTAATCAGCACAAGGGCTGCAAAAATCTCAAACGTAAAAATAAGCACATCATAGACACCGCCTAGAAAGGGTGCAAAAATGCGGTGTGTGCCTAAAAATCCATCAATGATAATTTCTAGCAGTTCGATATTAATCACAATAAAACCTACATAAACAATTACATGAAGGGCACCTGAAAGGGGTTTACGCACCATTTTGGATTGCCCAAGGGCAATACGCGTCATGTGTAGCCAACGCTTTTTTGGTTGATCTGACCTGTTGGCTGGCTTTCCTAGTTTAATGTTTCGAATAATGCGACGCACATTTCGGACAAAAAGCCCAACCAATGCAAAAAACAAAACAGCAAAAGCAATGTTAGGAATATAAGCACTCATTGCTACTCAGATTTTTTGGGTTCTTGATAGGTTTTATTTTTTTTACCAAACAAGGAAAAGTGAACGTAGCGTTTTGGGTTTAGACGCAAATCTTCAAGAAGTAATTGCGCTTGATTATTCGTTTGATTTAATGCATTGATGAGTGAATCGCTGTGCACTATTTTACCAAGTGAACCTTCACCAGAGCTTATTTTTGAAGTGATAAGCGCAAGATCTTGCGAGGTTTGTTGCAACGAACGTATGGTTGCCCCCAACGGAGCTTGTTGCAGGGAATCTGTAATGGCTGCAGCGTTGGCTGAAACGCGCTCTAGCGAAGTAAACGTTTTGTTGAGTGTTCCATTTGGGGTGTTTAGGTTTGTGTCCAACGATTTTGCAAGCGATGTTAATGACGCAGTGGTTTCACTGAATTGGTCGATGGATTGACGTAACGCTTCTTGACGTTGTGCATCTAGCACATTGGTAAACGCAATAAGCACCGAATCGGCATGAACAATCATGCTTTCAATTTTTTCTTGAAGAGGCGAAAGCTTTTCATTTACCAAATCAGTCAATCCAGGAGCAACGCTTGTTTGTAAGGTATCCCGATGCTTTGCCTTGGCTGCATTGTCAAAAGCAGGGATAATGGCAAGCGCCTTTCCTCCTATCAACCCAGACTCATAAATTTGAGCTATACTATTTTTAGAAAAAGGAAAATCATTTTCTACTCTGAAAGTCACCAAAATTTTAGCAGATGGCTGCAATAATTTACTAGATTCTACAGCCCCTACCGTGTATCCATTAATGGTTACGGGTGTGCCGTTTACAAGTCCTTCAGTGTTGTCATAAAGACCGTAAAAAACCCTGTCTGACACAAAAACATCGTTCGATTTAAGGTAACTGAACCCAATAAAGAATAGTCCAATTCCAAAAATGAAAAGTAATGCCGTTTTTACTTCGTTAGAAAACTTCACTTTTTAGTGATTTTTGTCAAAAATAAGGATTATTTGTGCAGCTCAGACAGCTTAATTGGATTTCATTTCAGGAGTTATTGACACTTCTTTCCCGTCCTTGAACGCCTTGATATAAGCACCTTTATATCCTTTTGCTAGAGTACTTTTAACAGCAGATTTGGCATCTCTGTAAGAAGTGAAATTCCCATAATAATATCTATATAGACTCCCCTTTTGTATTCGTGTAACGGGAGAGAGACCTTTGAAATTATAAGCGGCTGTTTCTATTTTTTTAGTGCTAGCGGCAATTTGAATACGATACATCATAGCGGAAACCAACTCATCAGAAGCAGTAGCCTCTTGCGCTGGCGCATCATCCATGACAAGACCAGAAAACAAGGTGCCATCTAATGAGGATTTGTATTCCATAATGGCTTTTGCAATCGCACGACTCATTTCGTTTTGTCCACGCTCAGAATTCAAATAAGCTCCTTCTTTTGCATTGGTTAAAAAGCCTGTCTCTACCAAAACGCTAGGCATATACGTATTTCTTAGCACCAAAAAGCCTGCCTGCTTTACCGTGCGGTTTTTACGTTTTAAATTTTTTACAAAACTTTGTTGAATATGATTCGCTGCTTCTATACTTTGATTTAGATAGTCTTCTTGCATGAGCACCAAACTAATTACAGATTCAGGATTGTTAGGGTCAAAACCGTCGTACTCTTGTTCATAATTATCTTCTAAAAAAATCACTGAGTTCTCTTTTTGTGAAATTCGAAAATTATCTTGATTTCGATGCAACCCAAGAACAAAAGTACCTGCACCATAAGCGTTTGAATTATGTGCATCGCAGTGAATAGAAACAAATAAATCTGCTTTTGCCTTGTTGGCAATGTTTGCCCTACCATTAAGTGTAATATAACGATCAGTAGTGCGTGTGTACACTACTTTCACCCCTTTTTCTTTTTTGAGAAGTTCCCCCGTTTTAAGTGCAATGCTAAGAGCAATCTTTTTCTCATAATAGCTATTACCTCTATTGCCAGGATCCTTTCCGCCATGACCAGCATCTAACACAACCGTAAACGGCTTGTTATTTTGGGCATGCAATTTGCTTGGAAAGACCAAAGCTAAAGACATAAAAAACGTAACGTACATTATGAGGCGCATACTGGATAAAATATGTGTATTTTTGAACCCAATCAAGTTGAAGTCCTTGTCAAAAATAAGACAATATTCTGGCATCCCCTTTTTTGCGCCGCTAGTTAGCATCATTTTAGCTATCTCAAGTGTTGTTAGCGCGCAAGAAGTGTTGCCTGTTACAGATTCCATACCACCTGTTGTGCAAGATTCGGTCCAAGAAAAAGAACCGATTCTTTTAGACAAAATTAAACGTCATGCAGAGGGGTATATGGTTATAGACAAAAAGGAGAACAAGTTGTATATGTATGACGGCGCCGAACTTTATTATCAGGATGTTGAACTCAAGTCGGGTGTAATTGTATTAGATTATAAAACCAATGAAGTTACTGCTGGTAGGATTAAAGACTCTCTAGGTGCTTTGGTGCAACCCCCTTCGTTTAAACAAGGTGGCGACGAAGTTTTCCCAGATTCTATTCGTTTTAATTTTAAAACCAAAAAAGCTATTATTTGGAATTCGCGGAGTGAACAACAAGGAATGAATGTTAAGGCAGCCGCAACAAAAAAGCAAAATGATTCTGTATATTATTTGCGCAACGCAAAAATAACGACCTCTGAAAATATTGACGATCCCGAATACTATATTAGAGTACGAACAGCGAAATTTGTTCCTCAACGGAAAATGATTGCAGGTCTTAGTAACATGTACATTGCCGATGTTCCTACGCCCCTATTTTTTCCATTTGCCTATTTCCCAATGACACAAAAACGTGCTACGGGTTTTTTATTTCCTACCATAGGCGAAAATTTTAATCGTGGTTATTTTTTACAAAATGGAGGTTACTATTTTGTGCTTTCAGACAATTTGGATGTTGCCGTTATGGGGGATTATTACACAAACGGCAGCTTTGGTATTCGGGTAGAAAACAACTACTATAAGCGGTATAAATATAGAGGGAACTTTGCTTTTAGATATGAGAGTTTGATTAATGGAGAGCGCGGGCTACCAAGCTACAGTAAGAACACCATTTTTAATTTGAGGTGGTCGCATAGCAAAGACAGTAAATCAAATCCAAATAGTAGATTTTCGGCTTCTGTAAATCTTGGAACTAGCTCATATTTTCGTGAGTCGTTAAATCAAATCAATACCACCAATTTTTTAAATAACACACTGAATTCTTCTGTTTCCTACAGCAAAACATTTCCAAAATACCCATCCGTAAATCTATCCATTTCCGCTACGCACAGTCAAAACACACAAAGTAAAACTGTGAACATGACCTTGCCATCGCTTACGGCAAACATGGAACGTATATATCCTTTTGCCAAACGAAACGGTATCAAAAAGGGGGCGTTGCAAAACATCAATTTTCAATACACCATGCGTGGTGACAATCGCATCAACAGCACAGATGACATCATTGCGGCAAAGGGACTATTTTACGGCGCTAAATCGGGGATGAAACACACCTTACCATTAGCTACAAATTTTAAAATTGCCAAACATTTTAATTTTACAGTAGGTGGAAATTACAGCGAAGTTTGGACAAATCAAACCATAAGAAAAAAAGACTATGACCTTGCATTGGATGCCCTCCCAGAGCAAGATACCATCAAGGGATTTGACCGGTTTTCACAATATAATTTTAGTGCTGGTGTAAGCACAACACTTTATGGTGTTTTTAATTTTAAAAAAGACAAAAAGATTCAAAGTATCCGTCACGTCATCAATGCAAATGCAAACTACAGCAATAGCCCAAGTTTTGAACAGTATTATGATGAATATATCATTGACGCAAATGGAAATACCAGTGAATACACACGTTTTAGTGGAGGTTTATACGGTAGCCCTGGAAATCGAAAATCAAGCTCAATCGGCTTTACTTTGCGCAACACTTTAGAAGCAAAAGTCAAAGACAAAGACTCTACCAAAACAGAGCTTAAAAAAGTTAAACTATTAAACAATTTAAATTTTTCTACAAATTATAATATCACGGCAGACTCGCTGCGGTGGAGTCCAGTTCGGATGAGCACTGTGATTCCTATTTTAGACAATAAAATTAATATCAATGTGGGTGCTACATTTGACCCATATGCTATAAATGATGATGGCAGGCGTATCAACACATTTAATATTGATAATGGCGGTCCATTATTTAGGATGACAAGTGCAAATATCAACTGGGGGCACACCTTTAAAAGTAAAGGAAATTCAAATTCAAAAAATGAAAACAGGGATGCAATTCCAGGTTTGGATAATACCCTAGGCATTGATGAGCAAGTAAATAGGTCTCGACTAAGCAATGAAGAAAAATCTGGTGACGACAAAAACGACAAAACAGGTTTTTATACCACTAAAATACCGTGGAGCATTAATGTGAGGCATAGTTTGACATATTCAAACCAAAGGCAGGAGAAAAACATCAGTAATAATTCGCTCATGGCATCGGCAAATGTATCACTTACGCCAAAATGGAAAGTAAATGTTTCTTCTGGTTATGATTTTAAAAACAAAGGGGTTACGTTTACCAATTTGGGTATAGACCGTGATTTGGACAGTTGGAACATGAACATTTCGTGGACGCCTTTTGGGTACCGTCAAGCGTGGTATTTTTTTATTGGTGTAAAGTCGGGAATGTTACGTGACTTAAAATACGATAAACGCCGTGAACCAGATAAAAGACTATAATTAAATTCGATGAAAAAAATCATTAAAACTAAAGAAGCTCCGCTTCCAATTGGGCCTTATAATCAAGCTATTTTGAAAAACGATACGCTTTATGCGAGTGGGCAAATTGCCTTAGACCCGAATACAAACAAACTTGTTATTGGCGATATTAAGACAGAAACCAAGCAGGTAATGGAAAATTTAGTAGCTGTACTCAATGCAGCGGACATGGACTTTTCACAGGTGGTTAAGTGCAGTATTTTTATTTCAGACATGAATGATTTCGCTGCCATAAATGAAGTCTATGGTTCTTACTTTGACCATGAAACTGCACCTGCTAGAGAAACCGTGCAAGTGGCAGTGTTACCAAAAAATGTCAATGTGGAGATTTCGCTAATTGCGGTACGCTAATCGAGGTTTTTGTGGTATTCTACCAAACCTTCGATAGGTTTTTTTAGAATCTTACCTGTAGTGAGCCCTAGGTTTGTCAATACCTCTTTGAGCTCTTGTTGCAGATAAAAAGCAATAGAGCCAATAAAATGAATTGGAACATCTTTTGCATTTTCAAACTGCAAAATTTGATGTCTTGCAAACAAGTCAAATCCTTTTTTGATTAGCCCCTGACTGTATTCATTTTCTTTATTCTCGATAAGAAAACGTGCAAAGGTTGCCAAATACGTATTTGGATTGGGCTTTTTATAAAGATGGGTTTTAATTGTTTCTGAGGATAAATCAAAAGATTCTTCAAAAACTTTTGCCATATCTCTTGGGATCTTATTAAAATAATAATCGCGAAGTAGTTGACGTCCGTAGTAATTTCCACTTCCATCATCCATTAAAATATAGCCTAGAGAGGTTATGCGCTGCTCTACTTCTGCCCCATCATAATAGCTACAGTTAGAACCCGTACCCAAAATACAAACGATGCTTTCTTCACCAGCATTTACTGCTGCATATACCGCTGCGTAGGTATCTTCCTTGACCTCAATTTGGGCATTTTCAAAAATTCCTTGCAACACAACTTTTAAAAGTTCACGGGGTGGACGTGTACCGCATCCAGCCCCGTAAAAGTAAATTTGTTGCACCGACTTGCGTTGACGGTATAAATCGTAATTGTTAACAATTCGCTCCTCAAGAATCTGGTCAGAAAGCACTTGAGGGTTTAAGCCTTGTGTTTGCGTTTCAAAAGACACCTCGTTGTTGGCATCTAAAGCAATCCAGTCTGTTTTGGTAGAACCGCTGTCAACAATAAGTTTCATTATCCTAAAGTTGGCTTACGTGTAGGGCAAGGTCGAGCAACTTATTCGAGTAGCCGGCTTCATTGTCATACCATGAAACAATCTTAAAAAAGGACCCGTTTAGTTCGATACCCGCGTTAGCATCAACGATAGATGTGCGTGCATCGCCAATAAAATCCTGTGATACTACAAGTTCTTCCGTATAACCTAACACACCAGCCAAAGCACCTTCAGAAGCTTCTTTTACAGCTTTCATCACACCATCATAGCTAGTTTCAGAAGAAAGTTTAACAGTAAGGTCAACTACAGAAACGTCTGCTGTAGGTACACGGAACGCCATACCTGTAATTTTGCCTTCTAGTGAAGGGATAACTTTGGTTACTGCTTTTGCTGCTCCAGTAGACGCAGGAATGATGTTTAGCATTGAAGAGCGTCCACCGCGATAGTCTTTTCTAGAAGGTCCATCAACCGTCATTTGCGTAGCGGTAACAGCGTGTACTGTAGTCATCAGCGCTTCCTCAATACCAAAAGCATCATTTAGTACTTTGGCAAGAGGAGCCAAACAGTTTGTAGTACATGATGCATTTGAAACGATAAGATCATCTGCTTTTGCATCTTCATGGTTTACACCCATTACAAACATAGGAGCATCTTTTGATGGTGCAGAAATAACTACTTTTTTGGCACCACCATCAATATGTGATTGCGCCATATCAAGTGTGGTAAAAATTCCCGTACATTCGGCAACAATTGTTGCGCCTATGGCATCCCACTGTAAATTTTTAGGGTCCCGTTCTGCCGTGATGCGAATGGTTTTCCCATTAACAACCAACTGACCATCAGAGACTTCTACAGAAGCATCTACAATTCCGTGAACAGAGTCATACTTTAAAAGATACGCCAAGTGCTCAACGTCAAGCAGGTCGTTGATTGCCACTACTTCAATATCGTCTCTGTTTAGCGATGCACGAAAGACCATACGTCCAATGCGACCAAATCCATTAATTCCAATTTTAAGGGTTGCCATAGTTTATATAATTTATAGTTTAAAGTCTCATTATTTCAGATACACGAACAAGCTCGGTATCTATTTTCGATTTTCCTTTTATTGCTTTATCTAAAGGAGTTAAAATCATTTTTCCGTCAGCTATTCCTATCATATTTCCAGAAATATCGTCACGTAGGGCTTCAACAGCCCTAAGTCCCATGCGGCTTGCCAAAACACGGTCAAAACAAGTGGGAGCACCACCGCGTTGCATATGTCCTAAAACGGAAACACGCACTTCATAATCGGGAAGGTTTTCTTCAATGTGCTCTGCAAGTTCAAATACGTTTTTTCCAATTTTATCTCCTTCAGCTACCATGACAATGCTAGAAAGCTTGCCAGATTTTTTTGAACGCTTTAAGGAATCTAATAAACGGTCTAAGCCCATATCTTCCTCTGGGATAAGAATTTCCTCTGCGCCTGCGCCAATACCTGTATTGAGTGCAATATGCCCAGCATCACGACCCATAACTTCCACAAAAAACAAGCGGTTATGCGAAATTGCAGTATCTCGAATTTTATCTACTGCATCCACAACAGTATTCAAAGCCGTATCATAACCAATGGTGTGTGAAGTACCGTAAATATCATTATCAATAGTACCTGGGATGCCAATGACAGGAATACCAAATTCCTGCTGAAAAATCAAACCTCCAGTAAAACTGCCATCACCTCCAATAACAATCAGGGCGTCAATGCCATTTTTTTGAAGATTTTCATAGGCTTTTTGACGACCTTCTTTGGTTCTAAATTCATTTGATCGTGCAGATTTAAGAATCGTACCGCCTTTGTTGATGATATTATTTACAGATCGTGGACCTAATGGCTTGATGTCATTTTCAATCATCCCTTGATAGCCACGCCTAATTCCAAAACAAGGGATTTTATAATAGGCACAAGAGCGAACTACCGAGCGAAGTGCAGCATTCATTCCAGGGGCATCACCACCTGAGGTAAGCACACCTATTTTATGAATTGAGGTAAGACTCTTGTTATTAGTAGTCATTTAGAAAAATTGCGTTGCAAAATTATGAAATTACCTTGACTTTATATCAAGTTTAAACAGATTAGAAATAATATTTATTTGTTTAGTATTTTTTGCACAAGTTCATTGAAAGAATCAAAACGAACTTGGTAATTAACTCCTATACCTTGCGTATAGCCCAATTCATCGCCAAAATATTGAAACTCATTTTCTTTATTAAAAACACGAGCACGAAGCGTACCCTGTTTATTCAATAAAAATTCAACGGTGACATCGCCGATAACAGTAGTTTCCTCTTCGCTGCCCACAGGGACACCTACTTTGCCATCAATAATGATGCGCTCATTGATATTTGTAGAAAGACTCACCCCTAACCTATCTCGATTTTGTATTGATGCTGCCGCATTACGGTCGCCTTGTAAATAGTCTAGACTTAAATTCAGCTTGTCATTTTCGCTAGCAAATATGTTGTCAAAAACTCCCGATGCTTTTTGGAAAAGATTGTTTGTTAAGGTTTGACTCGAAATGGCAGCCAACGAAACTTGGTTAATAAAAGACCCCTGCGACAGCAAAGAAATTGCTTGAAGTTGACTACGCTCTTGGTCGTTTAGCCTGTAGTTCAGCTCGTTTTTCATTACACCAGAGGCATTTGGAAAATCAATCTCAAAAGTGGGAGTTTCAGGGTTTAACAGGTTGCCAAATAAATTTATGGTTACCTCTGTTGGTATTTTTTGACTTACATTGTCTCCCTCAAGTAAAATTGCAGGGTTTGCTCCACCGGGAACATCATATACGGCTTGCATATTAATTTGAGCACCATACGGGTCGCCTTCCCAAACAATAGTTCCACCTGGTTTAAGACGGAAAGTCTTGTCTATAAGTCCTAAATTTTTAAAATTATAAATCCCTTCAAACGCAATAAAATCTCCCCACATGGCAAAGGAACCTGCGGTATCAATTTCCAACAGCAAGTTACCCGCACCAATACCTCGCATAAAACTTTTTGTTTCTGGATCAACTACAATTTCAACTTCGGCATCTGGAGTAACATCAAGGTCAAAATTCATTTGCAGCCCTTTTACCACATCACGAACAATTTCATTTGCAGCATCTTGCTCCTCCTTTTTCACAAAATTGATAAATGAAACATCGCCAATTGCCGTATCATATTGTATAGGTATAAGCAAACTTGTTCCTTGAGCAGTTTGTCCAATAACATCGATTTCCATATTCGAAAACAGCCCATGCAAGTGAGCGTCTCCAGTAAAAAATGCCTTGCCGTAATACAATGCATTTTCTGAAAAGTCCGTATCGAGAACAGATAAGTTTTCAGCCTCAATACGCATGTCTATTCCCCAATCCGAAAAAGATTTGTGTTCAAGCACACCATTAAGTACACCCGTATGGTTTGAGTTGTCTAAAAATGAAGTTCTCTGAATAGAAATTTTGTCTGCGCCAAACTCAAATGGAACTGTTGATTTAAAAGAATATACTGTATTTAAGTACGGAACACCCAAACGAAGTGCATCGACATTCAAAATACCTGTAGAAGAAATGTTGCCATTTTCAGAGCTAAGTCGCAAATTTCCATTAGCAGCTCCATCAAATGGTGCAAAAACAGTATTTGTTAAGCCCGCAATTGCCGATAAATTATAATCTGAAAAAGTTGCGTTAATATCCCACACAGGCTTTTTGTTCTTAATACCGATATTTCCCGAAGCTAAAATCACATCTTTATCATTTTCTTCAACACGAAACGCCAAATCATATAGTTGACTTTTCGATTGTGATTTTAGGGTTAAAAAGGCATTTCCAAGATTCACATTATTGAGTCTCAAATCAGAAAACTGCATGTTTGAATTTCCACCAAAGCCATCAGGCATTTGTTTGATGTTTATGAATCCATCTGCCACACCCTCCCATTTATCTTCTTCAAAAGACAGCATATCGCTCAATGCAACTTGCTCTAGATCTAACTCAACAGCAAATGAATCTTCGCCTTTTTGAGATGCGGAAATGGATATTTTGGAAGCATTACTTACCAACGTTAGTTTTGACAACGAAAAGTCTTTTGTGTTTTTTGCCATCAATACAGGAGGGGTGTTGGCTGTGCCCAATTTCCATTGTCGATTGTTAAAGTAAAAATCCGCATTTTGAATGCCCAAAACAGCTTGCCCCTCTTCATTTATGGTAAAAGATGTGTTCAGCTGATTCTGTTTATCTGGAGTGGTGGCAGAGGAAAACTCAGCCCTACCATAAAGCTTGTCTTTAATTCGTGAATTAATCCAATTCAGATCTAGCAAAATTCCTCGTGAGTGCTCCAATTTATCTAACGACACAAAAGAATGGTATAATGGGTTTTGGGTGCCAATCTGAACTTCTAACCTATCTAATTTGGTTGAATTTATTTGAAGCTTAGGCGCACGAACATTTAACTGAAAAAGTTTTTTATCTGGATTTATTTTACCCTTAATAAATGTATTATCATCCAAAGACACGTTATCGCCAAAAAGTGCTGATGCTATTTTCCCTCGAAGATTAAAATTAAAATCAACATATTGATTAGGAGTAACCTCAAGAGGTACAAAATTACTGTACTGACTACCCAAAGCGTTTTGTATCAATTTGGACAGCTCTGTAGGTTTAAATTCGCCAATCATCAACCCCGTAGCAACATCTTCTGAATTTAAATTGATAACACGGATATTATTATTGAGGCGTGATTGCGCGGCAACAGAAGAAAACGAATAGGTTTTGTTGGGTGTTTTAAGCTTTCCTTGTTCGATATACAAATCGCCAATCATTTCGTCGATAGTATTGCCTTGTAGCGCAAGGTCAATGGAGCCCGAAAAAACACCTGCAAGGGTTTCAGGAATCCACCCAAGAGCAGCAAAATTTGCCCGATTTATATTTGAAGAAAATGAAAAGTTTCGCATTTCAGAAGCAAAATCAATATCACCTTCCAAATCTAGGTCAAGTGCCGAATCGGTAATAAACATTTTGCCATTAAAGCGTTCGGAGCTCAAATTACCCTCTAGTGCAATCTTGTCATATATGTAGTCCCGATACGATAAGTTAAAGAGTTCACCGATTGCATGAGCATTGAGTTTATTAAAATCCAATCCTTTTCCAGTGAGCGAGATATCAAACCCAGATGTCTTTAATGTTGGTACAGCTAAAACGCTACCAATGTCAAAAGACGAAGAATTTAGATTGATTTTGTAAGATGGTGCCTTAAGCGAGGGAGTGTAAAATGCGTCTGCGCTAAGTGTGCCTAAGTCGGAGGCAAGAGTTGTTTTTAGGGACAACGTATTGTCTGAAAATAGCGCAGTTCCTTGAGAAGAAATAGCGCCCATTAAAGCGAGAGCATCTCTGTTTTTGCTTGATAATGTATTGCTGAATAACTCATCTATTTCATTGGAAGTTAACTTCCAATTTGCAGCGAGTTTTTGGCTTTTTTTATCAAGAATATTGTCACTTTTTAATGAAAATTCTACACGACTCTTGTCCTTTGAGACAATTGCATTTTGAACTGAAAAATCTTGTACACTTCCTTTTGCATTTCCACTAAAATCGATATTGCCTAGTGTCCAATTTGCAATAATGTTTTTTAAATCATTTTCACCCAGTTCAGCATTGTTCACAACGATATCCATTTGAACAACTTCTGTAAAGCGATTTAAACCCTTTTCAGGATATTGCAAAACAATATCCAATTCCAAAGCACTGGAAGCTGTTTGAATATTCGCATTGGTAAGTTTCATTTGATTTGGCGATAGCAAATAGCTTCCCGAAAGCGATTTAAGCTGTGTGTTTTTCCAATTTGTTTCAGCATCCAATTGACGAATAGCTGCCTGAATAGTATCACCAATCACGCTAAAATCTTCAATATCAGCATTCATGGCTAAAAACTGAATCGGGGTAGCATTTGGTTTATTTTCGTTATAAATGTGAAGGTCTGCTTTTGTTAACTGAATAGAAGAAACATAAAAAGCAGCATTGGGGTTTTTCGGCTCATCAGAATCGAATCGATTAAAAAACAAATCAATATTAGATTCCGCATCGCCCTTGTAAGTAACAATATTACAGTCTACATCCTGTAGAAAAACACCGCCCAAATTATTATCGCCTTGCAGCACCGCCCTCAGCCTGAGTGCGTTCATACGAGCGTAACCAACATGAACCAACGTGTCTTTTTTATGGTCAAGTGCTAAAACATTTTTGAGGGTTGCATACCCAAATGGGGAAATGCGTATGTGACCAACACTCAACGTTGTGCCAAAACGTGAGTATAAGCTTGCCGTGACGCGTTGTCCTAAATACGTTTGCGTAACGGGCAATAAAAGTGAGACAGCAAACAGCACAAAAACCAAAGCCAAAATGGCAAATACTCGAAGAATTTTTCGACTTAATTTAGGTTTCTGTTTCAAAGTCTTAATTTTGTATATAATTTAATTTGTGGCAACAATCATTTTAGGAATCGAAACCTCTTGCGACGATACTGCTGCTGCCGTACTTGTTGATGGCAAACTATGTGCCAACATCGTTTCGCAGCAGCTAGAGCATCAAACACATGGTGGAGTGATTCCAGAACTAGCATCGCGAGCCCATGTACAGCGCATTGTTCCTGCTTTGGAAGCAGCACTGTCTAAAGCAAATATCGATAAAAAAGACCTAACTGCGATTGCCTACACACAAGGTCCTGGACTTTTAGGTTCGTTGTTGGTTGGAAATGCATTTGCAAAATCATTAGCATTAGCACTAAACATTCCGCTCATTTCGGTACATCACATGCAAGCACATCTGTTGGTGCATTTTATTGACGACGATTTTCCCACACCTTCATTTCCATTTTTAGGACTTACCGTTTCGGGTGGTCACACACAACTGGTTCGTGTTGACGGAGCAGCATCGTTTACTGTTTTGGGCGAAACCAAAGATGATGCCGCGGGCGAAGCCTTTGACAAAACGGGTAAAATGCTTGGTCTTCCCTATCCTGCCGGACCAATAATGGACAAGCACGCACAAAAAGGAACTGCAAAATTTAGCTTTGGCAAGCCAACAGTTGAAGGTTTGGATTTTAGTTTTAGTGGACTCAAAACAAGCGTGCTGTATTTTTTGCGTGAACAACAAGACAATGACCCTACCTTTATAGAAAATAATCTATACGATTTATGTGCTTCCATACAAAAAGCCATTGTTGATATTCTTATTGAAAAAGTAGAACACGCATTACAAGATACAGGTCTCAAACAATTAGTTTTGGGAGGTGGCGTTTCGGCAAACAGCGGACTGCGAAAAACACTTGAGCGCACCAATGCAAACGTGTTTTTACCTCCACTGCCCTACACAACTGACAACGCAGCTATGATTGCAATGGCAGGTTATTTGAAATTTAAAGAAAACAAAACTGCTTCACTTGATAGCGAACCAAAAGCACGAATGCAAATCTGATGCAGCAATTTTTTACACCTAACTTATCTTCCAACGATAACAGTTATATTTTCGACGAGCAAGAAAGCAAACACATTGCTCGAGTGTTGCGGAAAGTTTCTGGTGAGGAAATCCGCCTAACAAACGGAAAAGGAGATTTGTTTTGGGGAGTACTCGAGGTGCTTAGCCCAAAAAAATGTGCTGTGACCATTTCCAAAAAAGAACAGGTTTCACCCCCAAAAACAAGCATACACATGGCAGTGGCACCTACAAAAAACATGGATAGATTTGAGTGGTTCTTGGAAAAAGCTACCGAGCTTGGCGCACATAGAATTACACCTATTTTATGCAGCAGAAGTGAGCGAAAGCAACTCAAACTTGAGCGATGCAACAAAATCATTGCTGCTGCTTTGAAGCAGTCTCTTCGTGCCTATGCGCCCATTTTAGATCCACTGACCATGCTCAAAGACTTACACACAAATGCATCAGTTTCGTATATGGCACATTGCGAAAAAGCGATAAAAAAGCCTTTAAAAGAGGCTGTTTTAAATCAATACAATTGTTGTATTCTAATTGGTCCAGAAGGTGATTTTACAGCAGAAGAAATCGCGTGGGCTGTTGACAAAAATATTCATCCCGTTGATTTGGGTGATGCGCGTCTACGCACCGAAACGGCAGCGTTAATTGCCCTGCACACGGCATTATTAGTTAACCCTTAACAAAAAAATGTATCTTTAAAATATGAATGCAAACACACTCACACGCGGAATAGTTCAGGCTTTTCTTATTATTGTTGGCATCATAGCCCTTTTTGAACTACTACTGATGACAAAGTCGCTATTGGGTTATGTGTTTTTGGCAATTGTAGTATCGCTTATTGGACAACCCATCAAAGGCTTTTTTATGCGCCGATTAAAGTTTAAAAATACACTGGCAACGGTAACCACATTGATTTTATTGCTGTTGCTTTTATTTGGATTAGGCTCTTTAATTGTACCTGTAATTGCGACACAAGCACAAAATTTATCGCTGTTGCAAATCGATCAATGGGAGGCTGATTTGCTTGTTCTTGTTTCTGATTTGGATAGTTATTTTAGTAAATATGATGTTAACCTTACTGAACGTATAACTGCACTTTTTGCAAAGGTGGACTTTGGTTTTCTTCCAAATTTTATCAATGGGGCATTAGGGTTTTTAGGTGGATTTACTATTGCTTTATTTTCGGTTTTGTTTATCAGTTTTTTTCTGCTAAAAGACAGCTCTCTGTTGCTCAGAAGCCTACTTCTGGTGTTTGCGTCTGACCAAAAAGAACGCATTGAACGTTCCTTCACGCGAATAGTTTCGCTGTTGTCTCGTTATTTTAGCGGAATCCTTTTGCAAATAACTATTTTGTTTCTTTTTTACTCTGGCGTACTGCTTTTGTTTGGCATTCCCAACGCCTTGATAATTGCACTTATTTGCGCGCTGTTTAATATTATTCCGTACATCGGGCCATTAGTTGGTGGATTGTTTATGATTGTTCTTACCATGACTAGTAATCTTGGCGCAGATGTAGCAACAGTAATTGTCCCCAAAACCATTTATGTTCTAATTGGGTTTGTTGTTGGGCAACTAATTGATAATTTCTTCTCTCAACCCTATATCTTTTCTAATAGCGTTAAGTCGCATCCACTTGAAATTTTCTTGATTATAATTTTGGCAGGACTACTAGCAGGACCTTTGGGGATGCTACTAGCTGTTCCATTTTATACCGTAGTAAAAGTGGTTTTAAGTGAGTTTTTAGGGAACAACAGACTTGTGAAAGCACTAACTAAAAACATGTAACTACAAAAACCATTGTTGGTAAAACTGTAAGCGAATCATTAGGGAATGCAAAAAGCATCATTGTCAGCTTGGGTAACAGTGGGCATACTATTTTGATATTGGATTAATCATAGTAGTTTCTTGCAGATTTTGTCAAAGGAAAAAGAAGATTTTGACCAACGTGATAATTAGTTGGCGGATTGCATTTGAAAACGTATTTTTGCCTCCGCTTTAGGGCGGAAAATGGAGAGGTGCCAGAGTGGTAATGGAGCAGATTGCTAATCTGTCAACGCGTAAGTGTTGCCTGGGTTCGAATCCCAGTCTCTCCGCATTTTTTTGGTTGCGTTCCTACCTGACGACAGGCAGGGCTCAGCTGGATTAGCGCATTCCGATTTCCAATCGGAACGGTCCTAGTTCTTCTGAGATAACGACTAAAACATATCGGTCGCGTAGCTCAGCTGGATAGAGCATCTGCCTTCTAAGCAGACGGTCGAAGGTTCGAATCCTTCCGCGATCACTAAAGCCTTGAATCATTTTTACTGTTTATATCCTCTATTCCAAATCTTTAAACCGATTTTATGTTGGTCACACCTTTTGTATTGAAGACAGAATAAAACGCCATAACTCAGGAAGAAGTAAGTCCACAAAGGGAGGGGTTCCTTGGAAAATAGTCCACACTGAATCGTTTAAGGTTAAGTCAGATGCTTACGCTAGAGAGCGTTCAATCAAAGCAAAAAAGTCAAGAATATATATTGAACAGCTAATTGCTGGATAGTGCATTCCGATTTCC
>JBMYLP010000001.1:193357-221735 GCA_049596455.1 Flavobacteriaceae bacterium
AGCAACCGGACAATACCTCACTTGATGATGCCAAAGAAAAGCTTACTAGGCAAAATTGATGTGTTGGCACTTATCGGACACATGGTTACTTTAGCGTACTCTAGGTAAATTAGCCTAAAAAAGCGTACAAGAAAGCTTATTTGCTTTTTTTATTATTGATGTTTTTTGAGGACTTAATCCAACGTAACGTTTATCCCTGTATATATTCCAAAAGGATGACCGGGTCTAAAACCAGCAGGTACACGAGCAGAGGCATATACCTCATCCAAGAGATTAATCACATTTGCAAACAAACTAATTTTTGAGCTTAGATGATACTTGGCTGAGAAATCAATGATGAAATTATCGTCAAGTTTCATAGTGTCTTTAGTTCCTCCATTTGATGCCTGAGTATCAAAGGCACCATTGTAACGCGCATTAAAAGTAAGTTCATAGCGCTGGTGTTCAATACCAGCTGTGACACTTAACTGCTGCTGAGGAATATAAGGTACGTTATCTCCCTTACTTACGCTTCCCCAAATACCCTGAGTACTTCCAAAAGAGTTCTGAAAAATGGCATTTGTAAGCGTATATGCCACTGCAATAGGAGTTTGAATCTTTGCGTTAAAATCTGAAAGATTATAGTTAAGTTGAAGTTCAAGTCCACTCACATTTACTTCTCCAGCATTAAACTGGTCTAGTGAACCTGTTCCGCCGCTAGCAGCTAGATCAGAACCCAATAAGTTGGAATAGTCATTAAAGAATCCTACAACCTCTCCTCTGAGTTTTCCGGCACTGAAACGAGAACCCAATTCATAGTTAACGCTATACTCGGCTTTCTCACCAGGAGCATTTCCAGGGGGTGAAAATCCCTTATGAACACCTCCAAAGAGAGACAATCGATTTGAAAAACTATAATTAAATCCAATACCTGGTATAAATACGGAAATCTGATTTTCTCTAGTAGTTGGAGCGTCTTGTCTAAGCCCATCTGCACTACCCCAGTCTTCCCTGTTTAGGGTAACGCTTTCATATCGAAATCCAGGTGTAATAGTGAATTTGTCAAACTTATATTTGTACAACACATAGGATGCAAAAGCATTAGCACTTGAGATTCGATTTCCCTGAGCACCACGCACTCCCTTTGACGTTAGTGTCATATTACCTCCATCAATGCGGAAACCATCTTCCCACTGAAAGCGGTCTTCCTCATCGTAGTGCAGTCGAGCACCTATCTCAATATCATGGAAGGAACCGTTTTCCCCATACCAATGGTAGTCAATTTTGGTTTGAATACCACGAGAATAATACACCCGATTATTTGCTTTTAAAAGAAGGGTATCGTCAGCGGAGTTTAGAGTGCCGTTTAGAGTACTCATGTGATTTGGGAAAGAAAGCGGATCATTGAGCACTGTTGATAAACTTTTCTTGTCGTTGTTATAAACAACATCGTCAAGCTTATACCAATTGCGTGTGAATTTGTTGTCGTATGCATTGGTAACAATTCTGAATTGCTTTGAGAAATCAATAATGTGAGTAAGCATCACTTGACGCTGTTCAGCGTTCATTACATCCTTTTGCGAAGAAAGATATCGGGAATAGGGATTTGTATTAAAATCAGCCTTAGAAAGCCCAAGGTAGGTTTCATTGGATTTTTCATCATAAAAGTGATATTTAACTTCTAAGGATTGTGCTAGCTTAGCATCAACATCTGTAGAAAGTTTTAATTTACCCATGATATCATAAATATCAAAGCCCGTATTTAGGTTGTCTCCAAGGCGTTTAAAACCATCCGAATTGAAATTCAAATATTCAAGTACATACCCAATATTTTCAAAAGACTGACCCACTGATGTGTGTAATTGCATGGTGTTAAAACTACCATAGCTGGAACGAATTTTTGCTGAAAAATCATCTGGAATCGCCGTGGAAACTAAGTTTATAGCGCCGCCCGTTGTAAAGGGTCCATGCTGCACTTGGCTACTCCCCTTTAGTATTTCAATAGCTTGCATACGCAGCACCGATGGAAAATAATAAGCGGCTGGGGAGCTGTAGGGAGCCGGAGCAATAAGTACGCCGTCTTCCATAAGTGTAATCTTTGAACTCCGTTGAGGAGAGGTTCCCCGAAGGGAGATATTTGGGCGTAGACCGTATCCATCTTCTTCATAAAAATTTACACCCGGCACCGCGCGCAACGCACGGTTAATATCGGCATAACCAAACTGTTCTAAATCATCAGAAGACAAAAAATAAGAAGCCCCTGTTCGGTTTTGTGCAGCAAATTTGTTTCCAAGAATCGTGTTTGCACGAATAATAACTTCATCGAGCTTCTGCACTGAGTCCAAAGCAACTTGAGCGGTAGGATTTTGACTTAATGCGGTTGTCAAAATCAAGCTTTTGAAGATAGTCAAATGACAATTTAACTTCACTTATTTAGATTAATTAAAATTAACGAGTGCAAACTTAACACGGAAAAAGGTG
Source organism: Flavobacteriaceae bacterium (assembly GCA_049596455.1). GTDB lineage: Bacteria > Bacteroidota > Bacteroidia > Flavobacteriales > Flavobacteriaceae > UBA7446. Next base: position 195,818 of record JBMYLP010000001.1, read on the forward strand.
GTGTGCAAGTTATTTAGACTAATTTTAAATAAAGTTTTTAACCTGTTGAAAAAAGGCACTGAAAACAGCGTATCAAGATGAATTCTTTAATGATAGACAAATTGAAATTAAATACTATTAATGAAGTATTATTCTGGATACGAAACACGCAAATGGTAGCTACTAATAAGTTTTTCAGCTAACACTTTCTTTACGGTTTCAATTTCACGAAGTGTGATATTGGCTTCCAAAAATTGTTTTTCATCTAGCAAGCGATTTACAATTTTTTCTACAAAAGCAACTATTTTTTCTGCAGTAGGTTCTTTTAAGCTTTTGGATGCTGCCTCTACCCCATCGGATATCATTACAATAGCCGTTTCTTTAGAAAAAGGTTTTGGTCCGGGATACTGAAACTGCTCTACGTCAATGTCTGGATTGATTTGTTGGGCTTGTTGTAAAAAATACAACACTGTTGTAGTGCCGTGATGCGTGCGGATAAAATCGATTACACGATCTGGTAATTTTGATTTTCTGGCATTCGTAATTCCATTTAATACATGATCAATTATAATCTTCGCGCTTACTTCAGGTTCTAAATCGTCGTGAGGGCTGTACGTAGCTTGATTTTCACTGAAAAACACAGGATTTTTCATCTTGCCAATGTCGTGGTATAATGCGCCTACTCTAGTTAGTAGCGTGTTTGCGCCAATGGCATTTGCAGCCGCTTCGGCAATATTAGCTACCTGCAAAGAATGCTGAAATGTTCCAGGAGCTTTATCAGCAAGTTCACGAAGCAACTTACTGTTGGTGTCGGACAACTCAAGTAAAGACGCATCTGATACCAAACCAAATACTTTTTCAAAAATATAAATCAACGGTTGCACAAATAATATCGCCAACCCATTGATAACAAAAAGCAATAGAACGTCGTAAGACAATTGCAACAGGTTACCGTCATGGATTAGGGTAAACGCAACATATGAAACGGCATACAAGCCCACGATAAGACCCACAGAGATAAACAGCTTAGCCCTTCGATACAAATCGTTTACGGTGAGTGAAGCTAAAATCCCCGCCATAATTTGCAAATAAATAAACTCAAAGCTATTGGGCACCAAAAACGCAATTAAAAACAAGCTGATCAACAACGTAAAAAGTGCTATGCGTGTATCAAAAAATGTACGCATCAGCAAGGGCAACATACAAATTGGAACTGCATAAACGTATTGCGGGTCTACATCTACCACAGCTTTGGTAAGCAACACCATAAGCAAAACATTTACGCACAAAAATGTAAGGCGTTTGTTGTTTTCAAAAACCGTTTTTCGGGTGCGCCATAAAAACACGAATACTAAAAGTACTGGAATCAATACCAAAAGTGAATACCCTAAAATAATCCAGGTGGTGTTGGACTGCGTCCATGTTTGTGACTCAAACTCTTGTTGCAGCGAAAGTAATCTTTGCAATTTTTCACCTTCTACAACCTCTCCTTTTGCAATGATACGTGTTCCCTTGGTAATCAATCCGCGCACGGGAATAATTCCCGCAACTGCCTCCGATTTAAATTGAAGTGTTAACTCCTCATCGAAAGATATGTTGGGCACAATAAGTGAAAGCAGATATTGCAACGTAGCTTCTGAAAGTACATCCGTACCAAAAACAGCTAATTGGCTAAGCAGAGTGTCTTTAGCCTCCTTTTCATTATATAAGTCAGCTATTGATATTGAAGATTGACGTGTGTCATTTACTAAGGCGACGGATTCATTTTCAGCTATAATTTGCGCATCAGAAATTACGCCTACAGCATAGATTTCTTCCATAACTGTACGCCAATTAATCAAAACTGCATTAAATTCTGGAGTGGCAGGAAGAGTAGATGCATACTCATCGAAAGCGTTCAAAGCAGAAGTTACAGTTTCATCTTGTGCTGAAAAATAGCGTGGAACACTTGCTTCAAGCACTTCTCGCTCACGACTTAGTTCCTCTTTTGATTTTTGAATTGGAAAATCATAGGGAGCCAAAAGCGTTTCGTATTGCCATGGTTTGCCTTCTTGAATTTCATACTGAAAGCTTGCGCCTCTGGGTAACATATAAACCACTACAGCTGTCGTAACCAAACAAAGAAATGCTTTGTAAATAGCAGCTTGATAGCGGTAAAACAACTTCATAAAAAAGATTTAAACAAAAGTACCACTTTTCAACACATCGGCTATAAGCTATATATTTTGACTTATTTTTGATTTATGACATACGGTATCTGCGCGCTGAGTTTACTTCCACTGCGAGAGGCAGGGCAGCACAATGCATTGGTTTTGAGTGAGGTATTATATGGAGAACTTTTTCAAATTTTAAAAACAAAAAAATACTTTAGTCAGATTCGTTTATTAGACGACACAATAGGTTGGATAGAAAATACCCAATACCTTGAGATTTCAGCTAAAGATTTTGATAAACTCTCCAATCAACCACCAAAAATATCCACAAACCTAGTTGAGTTTATTTATAATGACAATCAGATATTGTTTCCTGTTCCCATAGGAAGTATGGTACAGCATACTGCATTTTTAGGTCATCATTTTGAAGGGGAAACAGCTGGGCATCAGCCAGAAAAAAATAACATCCGCAGTATGGCATTGAGGTTTATAAACACACCATTTCGTAAAGGCGGTAAATCGCCATTTGGTGTTGATGCGGATGGCTTTGTGCAAATCGTTTATGCGCTTTGTGGCATTGCCCTCCCAAGAACGGCTGTTATGCAAGCAAAGGAAGGCGTAGTTCTAAGTTTTATTGAAGAAGCAGAATCTGGGGATTTAGCTTTTTTTGATGATAGTGATGGGGAAATTATTCACGTAGGTATAATTTTAGAAAACAACTACATCATTCATGCGCACGGGCAAGTACGTGTAGATAGATTAGATCAAACTGGAATTTTCAATCCTGATTTAAGAACACATACGCATCAGCTGCGCCTCATCAAATCAATTGCATAAAAAAACCCCGCAAAAGCGAGGTTTCCGATTTGTTCAGACAATACGTTAGAGCGCATCTAACATATCACGGTATTTTTTAAAGTTAGCGGTATCGCCAATAGTACCGAAAATATTCTTTAGTGTCGTAATTGCATCCGTATTTTTAGGGTTTATTTTAACCAATTGCTCCAAATACGGAACTGCCTCCAAAAACAACCCTTCGCGCTTAGCTTTTAACTGATCGTACTTACGATTATCAGCAGCAGACGTACCTAGTGCATTCATTTGATCTACTATGTCTGCTTCACCCTCCAAAATAACAGACGAAAGGTTTAAATATGTAGCTTCATAAGTTGGATCTAATTCAATTGCTTTTTTGTAATAATCAATAGCTGCATCACGTTTTCCTTCATTTCCATTGACAACGCCAAGGTTGTAGTATAGAATGGCATTGTTTGGGTCTTGCGCAATCGCTTCCTGCATAAGCGTACCAAAACGTACCTCATCTCCAAGCTTTATATACAAATCCGCTTCGGTTAAAATCAGCCCTACATCTTTAGGAGAAAGTTTTCTTGCGTCTTTTACAGCTTCCATAGCAGCATCATTATCACCATTAGCAACATGAATTAAAGCAATGTTTTTTACAATTTCAGGTAAGCGCGACTCCGTAAAATCTTCTCTTAAATTTGTAAAGTCTTTAGATTTCTTGTAAATTTTATAGGTAGTTTCATCAACCTCTGACTCCTCTCCAGTTGCGACCTCAGTGGCAAAGAATTTCTTGGTAATTCCAGTGTAATTCTTTTCCTTAAGCGTCATATAATAGCTTAATGCATTGTCATAATCGCCACCATTTACCGCACTAGAAGCAGCATAATATAAATACTCTATGTTATTGGCTTTATCTAAACTATAAGCTAGGTGGAGCAATTTGGCAGCATCTGCATATTTCTCATTGCCATTTAACTCAACTGCACTGTTTATCAAATCATTTGTCAACTGATTGCGTGCCCCATTGATTAGGGAAGTATACTTATTAATTTTTGCGCCTTCCTCTATTGATTTGGCTTTTTTATAAGCTGATATCGCCTCACCGTAAGACTTCGTGCCTTGCTTTGAAACCCCAAGCAAATAGTAATAATGAGAGGAATATTTCGCCTCAGCGTTTTCAATAAGTGGCTTTATTGACTCCAAAGATGTTAATGCTTGCTCGTATGAAGCGGCATCAACAAGTTTTTGCGCAGCTTTAAGCTCTTTTTTTTGTGCCACAGCAGCAAAGGCTACCAAGATGGTAAGGGTTAGGGAATAGTACGTTTTCATAAAATGGGAATAATTAATTAATCGTTTTCTTCAATTGTTACATCAATATCGTCGACATCTTGAATTTCCTCATCATCGTTCATTACCTTAGCCACGGCAGCAATGGAGTCATCCTCTTTTAAATTGATAAGACGAACACCTTGCGTAGCACGTCCCATCACACGAAGGGACTCCACACCAAGCCGTATGGCAATACCAGAACGATTGATGATCATCAAGTCATCAGCATCTGATACATTTTTTATGGCAACTAAATTACCTGTTTTTTCGGTTAACGCAAGTGTTTTTACGCCTTTTCCACCACGATTGGTAATACGATAATCATCAATCTTAGAACGTTTGCCGTAGCCGTTTTCGGAAACCACCAAAATATCAGAATCCAAATCGTTTACAGCAACCATTCCAACCAACTCATCCTGAGCGTCTTGCAGCGTAATTCCGCGCACACCAGAGGCATTTCTACCCATTGGTCGGGTTTTACTTTCTTCAAATCGAATGGCTTTTCCAGACTTTACTGCCAACACTACCTGAGAAGCTCCTGTGGTAAGTTTTGCTTCCAAAAGTTCGTCACCCTCACGCACTGTTATGGCATTAATACCATTTGTTCTGGGGCGCGAATATTGTTCTAGTGACGTCTTTTTAACTTGTCCCTTTTTGGTAGCCATTACCACATAGCGACTGTTAATGTATTCTTCGTCCTTGAGGTCTTGCGTACAAATAAACGCCTTTACTTTATCGTCTTGTTCAATGTTGATAAGGTTTTGGATTGCACGCCCTTTTGAGGTTCTGCTTCCTTCTGGAATTTCAAAAACACGTAGCCAAAAACATTTACCTTTTTGAGTGAAAAACAACATGTATTGGTGGTTGGTGCCCACAAACAAATGTTCAAGAAAATCTTCACTTCGAGTGGTTGAGGCTTTTTGCCCTACACCTCCCCTATTTTGAGTGCGATACTCGGCAAGTGGGGTACGCTTAATGTAACCCGCATGAGAAATGGTAATTACCACTTTTTCATCTGGAATCATATCCTCTACGCGGAAGCTACCGCCTGCATACTCTATGGTAGAGCGACGTTCGTCACCATATTTTTCTTTAACCTCTAAAAGCTCGTCTTTAATGATACTCATACGACGTTCCTTTTTATCTAGGATATCTTTTAAATCCTCAATGGTTTTCATGAGTTCATCGTATTCAGAGCGCAATTTGTCTTGCTCCAAACCTGTTAATTGACGTAAACGCATCTCCACAATAGCCTTTGCCTGAATTTCGGAAAGGTCAAATGTGGCAACAAGTTTTTGTCGCGCTTCGTCTGCATTAGCAGATGCTTTTATAAGCGCAATCACTTCATCAATATTGTCCGATGCTATGATTAATCCTTGTAAAATATGTGCGCGCTCCTCTGCTTTTTTAAGCAAATACTGTGTACGCCTAACCACAACCTCATGACGATGCTCAACAAAATGATGAATCATATCTTTAAGGTTCAACATTTGCGGGCGGCCCTTAACTAGGGCAATGTTGTTGACACTAAACGATGATTGCAACGCCGTGTATTTATACAACATATTAAGGACAATGTTTGGAATAGCATCTCGCTTTAGTATGTATACGATGCGCATTCCTTTTCGGTCAGACTCATCACGGATATTCGAAATTCCTTCAATTTTTTTGTCATTTACCATTTCAGCGGTTTTCTTAATCATTTCCGCTTTATTGACTTGGTAGGGTATTTCCGTTACAATAATACATTCCCGACCATTGACTTCTTCAATTTCGGCTTTTGCACGCACCACCACACGTCCACGACCGGTATGAAAGGCTTCTTTAACTCCTTCGTAACCATAAATTACACCGCCTGTTGGAAAATCAGGAGCTTTAATGTGCTCCATCAAACCATCTACATCAATGTCTGAATTTTCAATATATGCAACTGTGCCATCTACTACCTCAGTAAGATTATGTGGAGGCATATTTGTAGCCATACCAACAGCAATTCCAGATGCACCATTTATGAGCAAATTGGGTACTCGAGTGGGAAGAACGGTGGGTTCCTTTAGCGTATCATCAAAGTTAAGCTGATGGTCAACTGTGTCTTTTTCGATATCTGCCATCATGTCTTCTGAGATTTTTTGAAGACGTGCCTCAGTGTAACGCATTGCAGCAGGACTATCCCCATCAACAGAACCAAAGTTTCCTTGTCCGTCAACCATCATGTAGCGTAAGCTCCAAGATTGTGCCATACGTACCATCGTATCATAAACCGAGGTGTCGCCATGTGGGTGGTACTTACCCAAAACTTCTCCTACAATACGAGCAGATTTTTTATAAGATGAATTGGCTTTAACGCCCAATTCGTGCATGCCAAACAATACGCGGCGGTGCACAGGCTTAAGTCCATCTCTGACATCTGGCAGAGCACGTGACACAATGACCGACATGGAATAGTCGATGTATGCCGACTTCATTTCATCTTCAATGTTGATTGGGATCAACTTATCTTCTGTTGCCATTCAATGATATATTTAACGTTTTGACAGTATTGCTAAAATACGCATTCAACGAATGAATAATTACAATTATTAAGCCGTTTTTCTTATGACTTATTAACATTTTGATTGTTTGAGATTGCTGAAAATTTTGTTGGAAATTATTTGTAATTCTTTGATTTTTTTTGTCTATTCGTTATATGCCTTTGCATAATTGGTTCAATTTTTGACCAACAAAAGAAAAAACCTATGGACGATAATTTTTCACCCCGCGTAAAAGACGTCATTACGTACAGCAAAGAAGAGGCATTGCGCCTCGGACATGACTTTATTGGCACTGAGCATCTTATGCTTGGGCTATTACGTGACGGAAATGGAAAAGCCATCTCCATTCTTAAAGCTTTGGAAATTGATTTGGATTACTTGCGTCGTAAGATTGAAATCCTAACGCCTGCCAACCCAACCAACTCACCAGAGCCGCAACACAAAACGAATTTACATCTAACGCGACAAGCCGAGCGCGCGTTGAAAACCACATTTTTAGAAGCAAAATTGTTTCAAAGTAGTTCTATCAATACAGCGCATTTGTTGTTGTGTATTCTTCGAAACGAAAACGATCCTACTACAAAAGTGCTACACAAACTTCAAGTGGATTACGAAACCGTCAAAGATCAGTTCAAATACATGTCTGTAGATTCTGACGATGATTTTATAGATATGCCGTCTGCAGACGCCTTTCCAGAAGATTCAGCTGAAGAAGAAAGCAGAGGTCAATCTTCATCATACGCTACCTCATCTGAAGATAAAAAAGGCAAGAAATCTAGCACGCCTGTTCTAGACAATTTTGGTAGAGATCTTACAAAAATTGCCCTTGAGGGAAACATGGATCCCGTGATTGGTAGAGAAAAAGAAATTGAACGTGTTTCGCAAATCCTAAGCCGTAGGAAGAAAAATAATCCGTTGCTTATTGGTGAACCTGGAGTGGGTAAGTCTGCCATTGCAGAAGGCTTGGCACTTCGAATTATTCAAAAGAAAGTTTCTCGAGTGCTGTATAACAAACGGGTTGTTACCTTAGATTTGGCTTCGCTTGTTGCGGGAACAAAATACCGAGGGCAGTTTGAAGAGCGTATGAAAGCCGTAATGAACGAGCTTGAAAAAAACAGCAATATCATTTTATTCATTGACGAAATCCACACTATTGTGGGCGCAGGAGGAGCTACAGGAAGTCTTGACGCATCAAATATGTTTAAGCCCGCATTGGCGCGTGGCGAAATTCAATGTATTGGCGCTACAACATTAGACGAGTATCGCCAAAATATTGAAAAAGATGGTGCGCTTGAACGCCGCTTTCAAAAGGTTGTTGTCGATCCCACAACAGTTGATGAAACCATTGAAATTCTTCAAAACATCAAAGACAAATACGAGGCACACCACAATGTAAATTATACCGATGCTGCAATTGAGGCATGTGTCCGTCTTTCGGATAGGTACATGACCGATCGCTTTCTACCAGACAAGGCTATTGACGCCATGGATGAGGCCGGCTCAAGAGTGCACATCACCAACATGGAAGTGCCAGAAAAAATTGTTTCCATCGAAGAAGAATTAGAGCGTGTTCGCGAACAAAAAAACACAGTTGTAAAACGTCAGAAATACGAAGAAGCTGCAAAACTACGAGACGACGAAAAGAAGTTAGAAAAAGAACTGCTCTTGGCGCAAGAAGATTGGCAAGAGGAACAACGTCAAAATCGAGAAACAGTTACCGATAAAGACATTGCAGATGTGGTGTCCATGATGACTGGAATTCCCGTGCAGCGTGTTGGCGATGGCGAAAGCGAACGATTGGTAAAACTCAACGAGCTTATCCAAGGAAAAGTTATCGGGCAAGAAAGTGCTGTGGAAAAAGTGGCGAAAGCCATTCAACGCAACCGTGCAGGGCTCAAAAACCCTAATAAGCCCATTGGTTCATTTATATTTTTAGGTCAAACAGGCGTTGGAAAAACACAACTTGCCAAAGTATTGGCACGTGAACTTTTTGACAGTGAGGCATCGCTTATCCGAATAGACATGAGCGAATACATGGAGAAATTCTCTATTTCTAGACTCATTGGCGCACCTCCTGGTTATGTGGGTTACGAAGAAGGCGGTCAGCTTAGCGAAAAAGTGCGTCGCAAGCCGTATTCAGTTGTATTATTAGATGAAATCGAAAAAGCACACCCAGATGTATTCAACATGCTTTTACAAGTGTTGGACGATGGCTATTTGACCGATTCTCTTGGCAGACGTGTTGATTTTAAAAACACCATCATCATCATGACCTCTAATGTTGGTGCACGACAAGTGAAAGACTTTGGTTTGGGTGTTGGATTTGGAACTGCGGCTCAAAAATCGCAAGAAGATAAAAACATTCAAGGAGTAATTAAAAATGCACTTAAGAAAACTTTCTCTCCTGAGTTCTTAAATCGTATTGATGATGTTGTCATCTTTAATACCTTAGACAAGGACGATTTGACCAAAATTATCGCACTTGAATTGGAAGCTTTGCAAAACCGTGTCAAAGAGCTGGGTTACACTTTAGAGTTGTCCGATAATGCTGTTAGCTTTTTAATTGACAAAGGCTATGACAAGCAATACGGTGCACGTCCGCTTGCGCGCGCCATACAACGCTATGTTGAAGACAAACTTGCTGGAGAAATCATTAAAAACACACTCTCAAGCGGGGCAAAAGTCACCTTTGATTGGGACAAAAAAAGTGAGGAATTATCACTTCAGATTAAAGAAGCTAAAAAAACGACAAAATCTTAACGATTTTTTTTAGTTAAAGCAGTTTTTATTCAGGATTTTTTATTTTCATTTGCGAATTAATTTATCGCAATGAAAATAGTTGTTGGCTCTGAAGAATGGATTTCGCTAAGCGAACTCAACATCCCTTTTGTAAAAGCGCGTGTAGATAGTGGTGCAAAAACTTCTAGCTTACATGCTGTTAACATTCAACCTTACCAAAAAGACAACGAAACTTGGGTAAACTTTGATGTATTTCCCATCCAAAACGATGGCAAGCGCAAAATCAGCTGTAAAGCATTAGTGGTTGATAAGCGAGTGGTAAAAAGCTCAAGTGGTGACAAAGAGCAACGTTACGTGGTACGTACTGCTATAAGTCTTAATGACGATAATTGGGATATAGAACTTACACTCACAAACCGAGATTCTATGGGCTACCGCATGCTTTTAGGGCGTCAAGCCATGATGGGGCGCATTATTGTAGATCCCTCGGAAAGCTTTTTAGCGGGAAATGTAGAAAATGAAACCATCCTTCAATCGTATCAACAATTTAAAAAACCTAACGAAGGATTGCGCATTGGGCTTTTGGCATCAAATCAAAACCTATACAGCAACAGACGCATCATGGAAGCTGCAGAACAACGTGGGCACGAAATTGAGTTTTATAACATTCGGCAATGTTTTATGAAACTCGATGCTACAACACCACAAATTCACTACAGGGGTGGTAACGCAATTGAACCCTTAGATGCTGTTATCCCTAGAATTCGACCAGCACAAACATTTTATGCCTGTGCCCTGCTTCGGCTTTTTGAAAGTTTGGGTGTGTTTTGTTTAAATAATTCTGATTCGATTATTCAATCTCGTGACAAACTTTTTTCACTTCAATTGCTACTGAGTCAAGGCGTGCAAATTCCAACTACAGGTTTTGCAAGTTCGCCTTTAGACACCAACGACTTGATTGAAATGGTAGGTGGTTCGCCACTTATTGTAAAATTATTGGAAGGTACACAAGGAAAAGGAGTGGTGTTGGCAGAAACAAAAAAAGCAGCAGAAAGTGTAATCAATGCTTTCAAGAGTTTAAATGCCAACATCTTGGTTCAAGAATTTATCAAAGAAGCAGACGGCAAGGATCTTCGATGTTTTGTCATCGATGGCAAGGTAGTTGCCGCAATGCAACGATCAGCACCTCCGGGTGAATTCCGTGCCAATGTGCATTTGGGTGGCACCACATCTATAATTCGTGCAACTGCCGAAGAGCGTAAGCTTGCCATTAAAGCCACCAAAGCCATGGGATTGCGCGTTGCTGGTGTCGATATTATTCGATCTTCAGCGGGTCCTTTGGTTTTAGAGGTAAATTCTTCCCCTGGTCTTGAGGGAATTGAGGCAGCCACGCAAAAAGATATTGCACAAATGATGATTAAATCGATAGAAAAACGGTGTAATTACGTGCCTAAAAAAGACTAAACAGCACGTAAACTCAAGTCAATTATAGGCGCTGAATGTGTAATATACCCTAACGAAATAAAATCAACCCCTGATTCGGCGTAAGCCACACAATTTTCTGGTGTGATATTTCCAGAGGCTTCTGTTGGAAGTGCTCCATCAATAAGCTTCACAGCACTTGTCAATTCATTGGGCGACATATTATCCAACAACACACGACTAATCCATTTGTGCTGTAAACAGACACCAACATCGTCAAGCGTGCGGGTTTCCACAATTACAGGAATTGGAGTGGGCAAACTATCTACATATGATTTTGTTTTGTGCAGCGCTTGGGGCAATCCACCACAAAAATCAATGTGATTGTCTTTTAACATAATAGCATCATACAATCCCATACGGTGATTTACACCACCTCCAATAGCCACCGCCCATTTTTCAGCAATTCTAAAATTAGGTGTGGTTTTTCGGGTATCCAACACCCTACATGACGTGTGTGCAATCGACTGTTGAATGCGCTGTGTTACCGTTGCAATTCCACTCATACGCTGCAATGCGTTAAGCAAAATCCGCTCGAGTGAAAGTATTCCCTGTGTATCGCCTTCTAGGATAAGAAGGGCTTCCCCTGTTGAAAATGAAGCACCATCAAAAACCAAAGGGGTAAGTTTCACATTTCGTGCATGATGCATTAATGTCAATTCACAAAACTCCACGCCTGCCAACACGCCATTTCCCTTGGCGATAAGTGTTGCTTTGGATTGATGGTTTGACGTAAAAATAGCTTTAGTTGTATGATCACCCGCTGCATTTAAATCCTCGTGTATGGCTTGCTGAATACAATGCAACAATGCTTTTTGATATATTTCTGAGAATGACTTAGACATAATCTTCGTTAAAATAGACGCCTTTATTTTTAGGATATTTTTGCGCTTGTTTTATCATCAAATAGGCAACACTGACCAAATTTCTCAAAGTGGTTAATTGAGGGGTTAATTTGTTCTGTTGATACAACTCCATGGTGGCTAAATATACGTTATGCAATTCATCCTCTGCTTGTTGCAAACTTTTTCCAGATTTGATGATACCCACATTAGTGCTCATGATTTGCTGAAGTGTTGCACGCAACTTTCTGATGCGCTCTGTTTTTTGGTTTGATACATTTTCTGTGCCTTTCCAATTTGGAATTTTATCAAAAAAATCATCCGTCAATACGGGGTTAGTAAGTGCTTCGCTAGAATGCTTGGCTGCGCGGGCAGCAAACACCAATGCCTCAAGCAAGGAGTTGGATGCCAATCGATTAGCGCCATGCAATCCAGTATGACAACATTCGCCAATGGCATAAAGCCCTGCCAAATTGCTTTGACTGTGTTCATTTACATCTATTCCACCACAGATGTAATGAGCTGCAGGAAGCACAGGGATATAATCTATGGAAATATCAATCCCCACCTTTAAGCAGTTTGTCAATATGGTTGGAAACTCTTGCTTTAGTTTTTCTGTATCAATTTGGGTTGCGTCCAAATACACATGTGTAATGTTATGTTTTTTCATTTCGGCGTGAATAGCGCGCGATACAATATCGCGTGGAGCTAAGTCTAATCTATTATCGTAATGCTGCATAAAGGCTTCACCATTTAGATTTCGCAGAATGGCACCAGCACCACGAATTGCCTCCGTAATAAGAAAGGTATTTCCATTAATCTTTGGAAAAAGAGCCGTGGGGTGAAACTGTACAAAGTGAAGATTTTCGACATGCACTTTTGCACGATATGCTGCTCCTAGACCATCACCAGTAGCAGCTGTTGGATTTGTTGTGTGGGCATATACCTGCCCCGCCCCACCTGTGGAAAGCACGGTAAGTTGTGCGGTAATTTTCACAATTTCCTCGTCTTTCTTCGAGATTACATAAGCTCCGTAGCAACGACCTTGTTTTGAGTTGGGGATATGGTGATCGGTGATAAGGTCAACCAAAGAGTGGTTTTCAAAAAAAGTAATGTTTTCAAACGACCTTGCTTTAGCGATTAACGCATTTTGGATATGTAATCCAGATTGATCTTTATAGTGAACGATGCGTTCAGCCGAATGCCCTCCTTCTTTACCCAAATGCAGTTTTTTTCCTTCGGTGTCAAATTGTGCGCCCCACTCCATCAATTCTTTTACACGTGCTGGACCTTCTCTAACCACAAAATCTACCACATTTTCATTTGATGTGTATGCGCTTGCTTCCATAGTATCTTGCACATGGTCTTCGTAGGAATCTTTGATAAAGTTAGAAACTACTGCTATTCCCCCTTGTGCATATTTAGTATTGCTTTCTAACAAGTCGCGCTTTGAAATCATGATGATTTTTGCCTTGGGAGACATTTCGGCAAGCCGAACAGCATAGCTCAGTCCAGCAATACCTGTTCCAATAACCAATACATCTGCGTGCATATTACGAAAGTTCTAACATGCGGTCTATGGGAGCTTTAGCTGCTTTCATAAGTGCGGCATCAAGCTCAATTTCGGGTAATTCGTGTTCCAAGCATAGATACAGTTTTTCAAGTGTATTAAGCTTCATAAAAGCGCATTCGCTACAAGCGCAGGTGTCATCTGAAACAGGAGCGGGAATAAACGTTTTTTGTGGTGCACGTTTTTTCATTTCATGCAAAATACCGGCTTCGGTAGCCACAATAAAAGTATCTGCTTTGTCTTGTTGTACAAAATTTAACAAACCAGAGGTGCTGCCAATATAATGCGCAATATCAAGCACTTGCGACTCGCTTTCTGGGTGGGCAATAAACTTCGCATCGGGATGTTGTTGTGCAAGAGCAACGATTTTATCAAACGAAAACGCCTCGTGAACAATACACGAACCGTCCCATAAAATCATATCCCTACCCGTTTCTTTAATCAAATAACGTCCCAAATTCTTATCGGGGGCAAAAATAATGGGCTGATCTTTTGGAATACTTTCAATTATCTTAACGGCATTGCTTGACGTACAAACAATGTCACTTAATGCCTTAATTTCAGCAGAACAATTGATATACGTTACCACAATAGCATTGGGATGTTGCGCCTTAAAGGCAGCAAAATCATTTGGAGGACAAGAATCTGCCAATGAGCAACCTGCATTTAAGTCAGGTAATAAAACTTTTTTGGTAGGATTAATAATTTTGGCGGTTTCTGCCATAAAGTGTACACCCGCAAAAACAATGACATCGGCGTCAACCGTAGCAGCTGCCTTAGCCAAATAAAGGCTATCGCCTAAAAAATCTGCCAAATCTTGAATCGCATCTTCTTGATAATAGTGCGCCAATAAAACGGCATTTTTCTCCTTTTTTAATCGGATAATCTCGTCAACTAGATTGATGTCTTTTGGAATAGGAGCATCAACAAAACCCTTTTGGTAAAGCAAATTTGTATCTGTTTGCGGCATGGTAGAAGCAATTCTTTTTTCAAATTTCGTAAAAACCATGCAATTTCCCTAACAATGTGCTTTTTATCATGTGCATTTATAGAACCGAAATCTAAACGTGCACGATAACAAACAAAAAAATAATAATGCCTCTTAATTAGATTTAATCGGTTATTTTTGTAGCGTTTTTTCTGAATCAATAGAGATGATAGTTTTAAAATTTGGTGGTTCGTCGGTTGCAAACGCATCACAGATACGTCAAGTGCTAAGCATATTGGCTGCGCAAGACAAACCTATGGCGGTGGTCGTTTCTGCGCTTGGTGGCGTTACAGACGATTTACACGCCCTTGGCAAATTAGCTGCTAAAGGAGATATTGCCTACACTGACCGCCTTAAGGAAGTAGAGTCAAGACACATCAACCTTGTGCAAGAGCTAATACCTGTGGCAAAACAAAGCGCAGTTTTAAGTGCTACCAAACAAATGCTTAATCAGCTTGAAACCATTCTGGATGGCGTTCACATGATTCGGGAATTGTCACCTAAAACCCAAGATACGCTGCTAAGTTTTGGCGAACTTTTATCTCATACTATCATTGCGCACGCTGCTCAAGCCAAGGGATTAGATGCGGTGGCAAAAAATGCGCAAGAACTTATTGTAACCAAGCAATCTTTAGGAAGAACTCTCGTAGACTACCCTTCATCGAATGCAAACATTTCTGAATTTTTTGACAACAACAATCACAACGTGGTTGTATTGCCCGGATTTGTGGCAAAAGATAGCAATGGAGTGGTTACAACCTTAGGTCGTGGGGGCTCAGACCTTACGGCATCTGTCATTGCATGTGCCGTTCAAGCGGAGTATTTAGAAATCTGGACAGATGTAAGTGGTATGTACACAGCGCATCCAACGCTTGTGAAACAAGCCAAAGCCATTCCTGAAATTTCGTATCAAGAAGCTATGGAACTTTCGCATTTTGGCGCTAAGGTTATATACCCCCCAACGCTTCAACCCATTACGGAAAAGAAAATTCCGGTTTATATTAAAAACACCTTTAAGCCTAAAGACGCAGGTACGTTAATCACTCACACCACCGAAGCTGAAACCGTAGTTCGTGGTATCAGCCACATCAATGATATTGCGTTGCTTACATTAGAAGGCAGCGGCATGATTGGCGTTCCAGGTTATTCGCAAAAATTGCTTACCGTTTTGGCGCAACATCATATTAATGTTGTTATGATAACACAGGCGTCTTCTGAACACTCTATATGTTTGGGAATTGATGCCAGTGCAGCCGATTTTGCACAGCAAACCATTGATGAAGAATTTGCCCTTGATATTGAAACCAACAAAATTAATCCTATCCGCGTAGAGAAAGATTTGTCTATTGTGGCACTTGTTGGCGAAAACATGAAAAACCATCAAGGAATTAGTGGGAATATGTTTCGTGCGCTAGGAAACAACAATGTAAACGTAAAAGCCATTGCGCAAGGTGCATCTGAGAAAAACATCACTGCGGTAATTAACAGCAGCGATATCAAAAAAGCGCTCAACACCTTACATGAAGCGTTCTTTGAAGAACAAATCAAGAAACTTCACTTGTTTGTAACGGGAATTGGCAATGTAGGAAGCAAATTCTTGGAACAAGTTCAGCAGCAACATGATTTTCTAAAAGAACGTTTTAAGCTCAACTTGAGTGTCGTTGGTATTTCCAACTCGCGCAAAATGTATTTTGACCCGAGTGGTATTGATTTATCAAACTGGAAAACACTTCTTGAAGATGGTGAAACTGCCAACAAAGAACTGTTTTTTGAAAAAACAAAAGGCTTCAACATGCGGAATTCCATTTTTGTGGACAATACCGCAAATGCAACCATAGCGGGTACTTATTCGAATTATCTTAAAAATAATATTGGGGTAGTTACTTGTAATAAAATTGCATGTGCCGATGAGTTTGCGCATTATCAAAACCTAAAAAAGTTATCTCGAAAATACAATGCGCCGTTTTTATTTGAAACCAATGTGGGTGCAGGATTGCCCATTATTGACACGCTAAATCATCTCATAGCATCTGGAGATCGTGTACGCAGTATTCAGGCGGTACTTTCGGGGAGTTTGAATTTTGTATTTAATTCTTTTGATGACAGCACAACCTTCCGAAAGGTTGTGGAACAAGCCATGAAAGAAGGCTATACCGAGCCAGATCCAAAAATTGATTTAAGTGGGATTGATGTGGCGCGTAAGATTTTGATTTTGGCACGTGAAAGCGGAAATGTTCTCGAACTTTCTGATATCGAAAACAAACCTTTCTTACCACAAGCTTGTTTGGACACCAAAACTAACGAGGACTTTTTAAACAGTTTGGATGCGCATAAAACGCACTTCGACGAATTATTCAACGCTGCCAAGAAG
This sequence comes from Flavobacteriaceae bacterium, assembly GCA_049596455.1. Taxonomy (GTDB): domain Bacteria; phylum Bacteroidota; class Bacteroidia; order Flavobacteriales; family Flavobacteriaceae; genus UBA7446. The sequence continues at coordinate 212,606 of JBMYLP010000001.1, forward strand.
GAAAATGCACGCTTAAAATACGTTGCAACATACGAAAATGGAAAAGCGTCAGTTGGTTTACAACAAATTCCAGAAGGGCATGATTTTTACAACTTAGAGGGCAGTGACAACATTGTGCTGTTCTATACCGACCGCTATGCGCAGCAACCACTTATTGTAAAGGGTGCTGGCGCAGGGGCAGACGTTACCGCATCAGGGATTTTCGCAGATATTATTCGCATTGGAAAAAGTTAATTTACAGGGGGTTAAACTCTTTGCACCCGCAAGTATTGCCAACATTTCGTGTGGCTTTGATGTTTTAGGGCTTTGCCTTGAAAACATTGGAGACCATATGGAAATACGTCGTAGCGAAAAGGCGGGTATTCATATCAAATCTATTATTGGACAAGATTTGCCCCTAGAAGCGAAAAAAAATGTTGCTGGCGTTGCAGGGCTTGCCCTTTTGGAGGCACACAATCCACAGCTTGGGTTTGAAATTGTTATTGAAAAAAACATCAAGCCTGGAAGCGGGATTGGCAGTTCGGCTGCAAGTGCCGCAGGAACCGTTGCCGGGATAAATTACTTGCTTGGAAATCCGTTTTCGCCAACAGAACTGGTGCCTTTTGCTATGGAAGGAGAACGCTTGGCGTGTGGCAGTGCGCACGCCGACAATGTAGCTCCTGCCCTTCTTGGCGGTTTTACTTTGGTGCGCAATACTAACCCATTAGATGTATGCAAACTTCCTACACCCATCGAACTCGCTGCTACGGTTATCCATCCAAAAATTGAAGTAAAAACTTCCGATGCACGTGCGGTACTCAAACAACGTGTTTCACTTGAAAAAGCCATAAACCAATGGGCAAATGTGGGCGCACTAGTATCCAGTTTATACGAAGAAGATTACGATTTGCTAAGTCGCTCATTGGTAGATGAAATTGTTGAGCCAGCACGTTCCATACTTATTCCGCAGTTTGCACAGTTAAAGTCGGCTTGCAAAGAAGCAGGAGCTTTAGGTTCTGGAATTTCAGGCTCTGGACCTTCTGTTTTTGCACTTTCGCGGGGCATGACCACCGCACATAAAGTTGCACAAGCCATGCAACAGGTTTATGAAAAAACCGACATTCCCTTTGAAATTCACGTTAGCCCCGTAAAGCAAAGCGGTGTTAGCTTTTTAGAAGATATTACATGACATATTACAGCCTAACCAACAACAGCAATACCGCATCGTTTTCAGAAGCCGTTATTCGTGGGCTTGCACCAGATAGAGGGCTATATTTTCCAGAGAAAACCGAAAGACTTTCTGAAGGCTTTTTACAGAATTTGGAGAACAAATCACCGGAAGAAATTGGGTTTGAAGTCATGCGCCCTTTTGTGGGAGGTACCATTCCTGATGTGCGTCTTCAAAAAATAGTTGAAGAGACCTTGTGTTTTGATTTTCCATTGGTATCCCTAGATAAAAACGTGAGTACGCTTGAACTGTTTCACGGACCAACCATGGCATTTAAAGATGTTGGCGCGCGATTTATGGCACGTAGCATCGGCTATTTTAACGAGCAAAATCCCAAAAAAGTTACGGTTTTGGTCGCTACCTCTGGAGATACGGGTGGTGCAGTTGCCTCTGGGTTTTTAGGTATTGAAGGTACCGAAGTCGTGATACTTTATCCAAAAGGAAAAGTAAGTCATATTCAAGAGTTGCAGCTTACCACCAACGGTAACAACATTAAAGCTGTTGAAGTAGATGGTGTTTTTGACGATTGCCAAGAAATGGTAAAGACTGCCTTTTTGGACGAGGATTTGAACAAGGTGTATAACCTAACATCTGCTAACTCCATTAATGTTGCCCGTTGGCTACCACAATCGCTTTATTTTTTCTTTGCGTATCAGCAGTTGCTTAAAAAAGGTTTTGATGGAGATTTGGTCTTTTCTGTACCCAGTGGAAACTTTGGAAACATTTGTGCGGGCATTGTTGCCAACAGGTTAGGTTTACCTGTGCATCACTTTGTAGCAAGCACCAACATCAACGATACGGTGCCACGCTATTTGGAAACAAAAGAGTACACTCCTCATCGGTCTAAACAAACCATTTCCAACGCTATGGATGTGGGTAATCCGTCCAATTTTATTCGTATTCAAAGCCTATTTGACAACAATTTTGATGCGCTAAAGCAGCACTTTTCGTCTTACGCATTTGACGATAGCCAAACACGTGTTGCATTAAAAGAATTGTATACCAACCACAACTACGTCGCCGATCCGCACGGAGCTGTGGGGTATTTGGGGCTACAACAATACATGCACGCAAATCCAAATGCGCATGGCGTATTTCTAGAAACCGCACATCCCATAAAGTTTCGCAATACCGTGGAAGACACCCTAGATATTCGTCTTGATATCCCTGAGCAAATCCAACATATTTTGGATAAAACTCCAGACAAAACAGCCCTAAAAGGCTATGACGCCTTTAAGGAATACTTACTCCAACGAGCTTAAATCGGGCAGCAAAAAATCATCCAATACACTTGGCTGCTGCATCATCGCTTCAATGGCATCTGCCGTTCGTGGTGCGTAAGCCGAAAGGTTAATGGGACCATTTTCTGTAATCAAAATATCATCTTCAATACGCACAGCAATACCCCACCATTTTGGGTCGCACGGACTGTCTTCTGGAATGTAAATTCCGGGTTCAACCGTAATTAGGGTGTTGGGTTTAAACGGTTCGTAAGTTCCGGGATCATGAACGTCTAACCCCAAATAATGCGATGTGCCATGAGGAAAATAACGACGTACTTCACTTGCATCTTCAATAATTCCCAATTCCTTTAATCCCTTTTCAATTACTTCAAGCGCAGCCCAATGCGGTGCCCGCATATTTGCTCCAACAACAGATGCCGCAATTCCTGCCTCTTGCGCTTCGTATACAATATCATAAATAGCACGCTGTTCCTCAGTAAAGGTACCATCAGCAGGTATGGTTCGGGTAACATCGGCAGTATAATTGTGGTATTCTGCTCCCAAATCCATAAGCACTAAATCCTCGCCTACTCTAGGTTTGTCGTTGGTGATATAGTGCAATACACAGCCGTTATGTCCACCACCCACAATAGAAGGATAGCCTTCGTACTCGGCACCGTATTTTTTAAATACAAACTCGTGAATACCTTGAATTTCACGCTCCGACATATTCGGATGCATGGCTTTCATGACTTCCACCTGTCCTATCGCAGAAATGTAAATCGCTTTTTTTAGCAATTCCAACTCTTCAGGGTGTTTGGTTTCACGTAACTCATCCATAATCACACCTAAGGTTTCGGTATCCAAATTGGTTAATTTGGTTTGCATCTGCTGTTTTAGTTCAGTGCGTTGACGTTCGTTAATCGCTTTTTGATACCCTGTTAAAAGTGGGTCGTTAGCAAGCTTGTCGTCACGACGAAGCGAGCGATCCAACACTTGCGCAACATTGGCAGAACTTTTCGCATCTGAAGTGGTAATATAGCGGTAAAGCGATGTGCGACTCGCAGAAAAGTCTGGTGGGAAATTGGCTTTGTCTTTAAACGTTTCGATGAGGGAATACAAGTCTGCATCATTAGAAGCATCATCACGCACGTCGTTTTCAAAGTCAAAAAACAACACGTTGTCAAATTCATCAAACCCAGCTTTGAACGAAGCAAAATCAGTATTAAAAAATACATGGGTAACGCCCAATCGCTGCTTTGCCCCTTTTACGCCAAGACGGTATCCGTCCCATTGTTCACGAACTGGATTACGTTCTTGCACAAACAGTATGTCATCCATTAAAGTACCATTTACATTTTGTGCTTCTTTGTAAATCAACAAAATGGCATGTGGTTCCTTAAAACCCGTCAGATAATAAAAATTAGGGTCTTGATGGTAGTGATAATCTACATCATTTGCTCTGTTACGAATGGGATTAGCAAAAAAAACGGCAACACTGTTCGGTGGCATTTTGGCACGAACATCGGCACGGCGTTCGGCGTGAAATTCAGGTGTTAAATAATCTACTGGAAACTCTTGCGCATGAAGAGTTACAGCAACAAAACATGTGAATAAAATGAGGCGAAACATAATCATCTTTTTGGCTAATGTAACTAAAACTACACTACTTTTGAAATTATGAAACAGTTGGCATTACACAAACATCATAGCGCCTTAGGCGCAAAAATGGGTGCATTTGCTGGATTTGATATGCCCCTCACCTACAAAGGCGTAAAGGCTGAACACCTGTGCGTGCGGGAACACGTGGGCGTTTTTGATGTGTCGCATATGGGAGAATTTATGGTATCTGGAGATAAAGCCCTCGAATTGCTGCAACACACCACAAGCAACAATGTGGCAGCACTTGCCGTTGGCGATGCACAATACGGCTATATGCCCAACGCTACTGGCGGCGTAGTGGACGATTTGTTAATCTATCGCCTTGATAAAAACCAATATATGTTGGTGGTTAATGCCAGTAATATCGATAAGGATTGGAACTGGCTAAACGAGCATAACAACGCCTTTGGCGCAACGCTCAACAATGCTTCTAACGATTTTGCACTACTTGCAGTACAAGGTCCAAAAGCGCACGATTTGATACGTGAGCTTTCTGGGGTTGACACAGCGTCACAAAGGGGATTTACCATTGTGCAACACACCGTAGCAGACGCTGCTGATGTATGGATTGCTACTACAGGATATACAGGAGCCGGCGGTGTGGAACTCTATGTGCCCGTGGCGCAAGTAGCACAGGTTTGGGAAGCACTTTTAGCCTCTGGCGAAGCGTATCACATACAACCCGTTGGATTGGCAGCTAGAGATACGCTACGTTTGGAAATGGGCTATTGCTTGTATGGACATGAACTCTCTGACACCATCTCCCCGATTGCGGCACGATTGGCATGGTGTACGCACTTTAACAAAACTTTTGTGGGCGAAGAACACATCAAAAAAGACAAAGCCGAAGGCACGGCACAACTTCGTGTGGGCTTTACCATGATTGACCGAGGCATTCCACGACAAGGTTACGAACTTGTTGATGCAGATGGAAATCCCATTGGCGAAGTAACCTCAGGAACATCTTCTCCTTCGTTGGGTGTGGGAATTGGTATGGGTTATGTAAACAGCGTAAATGCTAAAGTGGGTACTGAAATTTTTGTGCGCATTCGAGAGAAGAACATCAAAGCCAAAATCACTAGACTTCCTTTTGTGTCATGATACGGGTGCTGATTGTTGGCGGAAGCGGCTTTTTGGGGCGTGCTTTGTTTAAAGAATTACATCCCTACATGGACGTATATGCCACCTATTGCCACCAAGAAAAATACACCAAAAACAAACGCTATTTTTCCTACGACATTAACGAAGACTCCCCTACGGAGTTGCTGCGGTTTATTAAGCCGCATTTGATTATCTCTGCTCTTAGGGGCGATGCTCATGCGCAGTTTGTTGCCCACGATATACTTATCGAATACGCCCACAAACAAAGCGCAAAACTTATCCTGTTGTCTTCTGCAAATGTGTTTGATAGTTTTCGGCATTACCCCAGCTACGAGCACGACAAAACGCTATCGGAAAGTGCATTTGGAAAACTTAAAATTACGCTGGAAAACAAGCTTATGCGTATGCCCGCCTTTAGTTGGACCATTGCACGCTTACCTATGGTTTTTGGCAGTAACTCCCCCAGACTACAGGAGTTAAAAACCGCCATACACACCCAAGAGCCCTATGAAATTTTTCCTAACTCGGTAATAAACGTAGCCTCCGATTATTTTGTTACGCAGCAGTTGCATTATATCATTAACCGAAACCGTTGGGGTATTTTTCATTTGGGTAGCAACGATTTGGTACACCATGATGCGTTTGTGCACCAATTGGTAGAAGGACTGCAACCCACCAAAAAGCCCGTATATAAACACGTTTTTGCCAGCAACCAAGACCGCTATATTGCCGTATTGCCTAAATACAACACCTTACCCAACCACTTAGCCCATACCACCGAACAGGTACTGGCAGATACGCTACGCACCACAACGCCAAAAAAGCGTTAATACCCCATTAAACAATTTTTATTATTTTTGAGCAAGTAAGCGCTCCAAATCTGTGCTACTACCAATTAATCTACGTTATTCATTTTAGGACTTTTTGGGGTGTGATAAAGCGTTATAAACAAAATAAAAACGTGTATCATGTTAATATCTCTTGCAAATATAAAAAGCCCTCTCGATCATCTTATTAAGATTCAAAACATTGAAAATCAAACTATTAGAAATATAAAAACGTAAAAATATATAAAAGAAATAAACGCAATAGTGCGTTTATATACAAGTTAGCAAAAATTAAAAGAAAAAATCGTTGAAAAAAAACTTAAGAAAGATCGGAATATTTATACTTGGTGTTATAGCTACAATTTTAATTACTAAAATGGGCGATAAAGTAATTCCAAGTGACAACAATGTCGTCGTAGATACTATCAAAGACACAATTTTCGTGATTGAAGTAAACAAACCAAAACCTCAAGAAATTGAGCTAACTGATAATACAGAAAAGTTGTCAGAAGAAATTCGATATTGGAAAAATATTGCAAATCGCTCTTCAAAGAGATTAAATTCGATTGAGAAAAAACTCAATGATTTAGAAACCAAAAAAACACCTACTGAACCAACCGAAAAGGAATCCTCGAATAATAAAGAAATTGAAAATCTGAAAAAAGAGATTGAAAACCTTAAAAATAAAAAACCACAAACTAATTTCATCTCTGATAAAGGACTCAATCAAGTCATTACAAATATTAAAAATTATTACCCAAATAAAAGTGCATATTCCTATTCAGGAACAACTAACTTACTTGAACTTGATTGTCCTGATTTCAACATTGCCGATAAATATGTAGACGTTGACTTTTTAATTAGTGATAAAAGTCTTCTAAATGAAATAGGAGCGATTTTTGTTTCAATGACCAGAATTGACGAAAACGGACAATATTTTTACGTTTATGATACATATTATAAACCACAGTTGGGCTATAATCATTTAAGAGTTCGAAATGTAAATAGTAAAAAAAGAACAAAATATAAATTTCACTACGGTTTAATGCTTAAGGAGGATTTTGAAAAAGAAACACCAAGAATTCACGGAATTAATTGTACATTTTATAAATAACTTTTGCTAACAATGGCTATAAGTAATTGCTTGTTCTCGCATACTTCTGAAAATCCTCGCGGATTTTCAGCTTGGTGTGTACTTGCAAAGTCAAGTGCTACCCCACGCAACTACTCATAGCCGAGACCGTTAGGTGTAATTAGGAAATGAATAGCATTATTTGTAGATATTGTAAAGAAAAAAATGCATCAAGTAAAGAACATTTGATAGCAAATAGTAGACTTGCTTCAATTAATTCTTTTAAAGCAAAAAAAGAAACTAACGATAATATTCAAAAAACTTACAAAAAAATAACCTGTGAGAATTGTAATAATGAGTTAGGAAAATATGAAGAGAAAAAGTGGTCAAATTTAGCATACGCTACTATATGGAAAGTATTAGCAGGAAACATTAATGATGCTTTTAAAAGACAACCTGATTACTTGCTTAAAAACACCTCTAAATCGACTATTAAATTTTTTGAACAACAATTTTTAGATATAATTAAAAAAGAAAAAATTATTCCTGGAAATACTTTCAAGTTTGATTTTGACCCAATGGATTCTGATTTGACAAAAAAATTTGGTTTAGCGGTCAAACCTGTTGTTTTAAAAACTGTAGATGAAAATGGTAAACCTATAGAAGGAGTAAAAATATTTTCTAAAGATAAAGGTGGTGGAAGTAATGAGGGAGGATACATAGCGTCAACAGACGGAACAGGAAAGGCAGAACTAAATATCTTAACAAGAGTGGAATTAATAAGAGTTGTTGAGGAAACTTCTACACTAACTAACTTAGATACTAATGAGAAAAAGTCTTTTAAAACTGATTTTTTAATTTATGTGTCATTTAATTCAAATAGTCATAGACTTCTATTTATTCTACCTCTAATTAATCAAATTAACACAAACTGGAGCAATGCAAGAATTCAACTATTACATAGAGGTTTTTTAAAAATAATACAAGAAAATTTTACTGAATTAAAAACAACCTGTCTGAATGAATATTTCAAAAGCGATAACTACACCTAACATTGTATAAAAATAATAGCGGTTTAATCGCTAGAATGAAAATGAATTTTATAAATCAAACGACAGTAACAAACCGAAAAGTTAGTGTGCAAAAATCCGCTACTATTCTTATACTAGACCGTTGGGCATAATTTGAACGAATGATAGAAATACACATTTTACATTTCATTTTAGGAGTACTTCTCTTCTTCATAATCAATTGGATTGGAAGACACTCTTATTCTGTTGGATATATGCAAATTTCAATGTTTTTGAAAGTCGAAGAAGCGCCTGCATTTAATTTTCTTTTTCGAATTATAAGTCCAATCGTTTACTTGTTCATCGTTTCTGCAATTCTTTACAAATTAGGATTTGACAGATTTGTAACAAACGCATATTTTATTTCAATTTATTACATCGCTTTTCGATTAGCTTTCAATCTGGTCACTAATCGTGGACTTTTAATGAACTGGTATCGCCAAGTTTTATATTGGATATCGATAGTTTCAATATCATATTTTGCTTACACAGAAATAATTTACAAAAAAGAAAACATCTTACCGGATTTTGAAACTGTTTCGAATGAATTATGGATAATAATTCTAATATTTTTATTTCATACACTTAATCAAATCCGAATTTCTTCCGATAAAACAATTAAGAGAAAAGATAATTACTTAAAAAGCCGACTTTCTCATTTTAAGGAAAAATATGAAGATTTAGTAAATGAAATACTAAAAAACGATAAATTGAAATCAATAGCCTACGCTATAATGATTTATGAAGATTTTAATCGACCTAAAGTCGCTCGTTTAGTTGAAAACACTCGTTTCAAATTGACTGGTAAAAAGCATTCACTCGGACTTATGCAGGTTCAAACAACTGAATTCATTAACGACAAAAAAAGTGTAGAATTAGGACTTGAAAAAATTAGCAATGCTTACAAAAAGCAACTCAAGAAAAAAGGACTCGATAAAGAGGAAACTATTGATATTCTATTATCAGAC
>JBMYLP010000001.1:221745-249080 GCA_049596455.1 Flavobacteriaceae bacterium
ATGGTGGACACTTGGGCAACCGTAGGAAGCTAGACGCTTGGCATAATGAATGGTCAATGGAACGAAGAATCATAGCGAATTACAACAAAGACAATGAATACGTGCACGAGGTACGAACATTAACTGAAAAAATATTTGAACTAAATACATCTGAAAATAAGTCTTATTTATTCCCAAAATATAAAGGGGAAAGACCAAGATATTATGACGATGAAGAAGAATAAAAACTATGCCCAACAATGGCTATAAGTAATTGCTTGTTCTCGCCTACTTCTGAAAACCCTTGCGGATTTTCAGTTTGGTGTGTACTTGCAAAGTTAAGTGCTAAACCACGCAACTACTCATAGCCGAGACCGTTGGCAACAATTAGAAAATGAAAGAGATTTTAACTAAATATTTCATTGATAGAAGTGAATGGAGAAAGTGGCTCGAAACAAATTTTGAGACCAGAGACGATATTTGGTTGGAATACCCATTGAAAAAGACCGGTAAAGAAAGAATTTTATACAATGATGCAGTTGAAGAAGCCTTATGCTTTGGATGGATAGATAGTTCAGTTAAATCATTAGATGAGCAGACTACAATTCAAAGATTCTGTAAGAGAGGAAAAAACTCAACTTTCTCTCAACCAAACAAAGAACGCTTAAAATGGCTCTTTGAAAATAACTTGATTCACAATTCAATTAAAAATGAAGTTTTAAAAATAATTGAACAAGACTTCATTTTTCCAGAAGACATAATTGAACAGTTAAAAATGGACAAGACTGTTTGGGAGAATTATGAAAGGTTTTCAGAACCATATAAGCGAATAAGAATTGCTTACATAGATAGTTCAAGAAAAAGACCAGAAGAGTTTGAAAAGCGATTGAACAATTTCATTGACAAGACAAAAGAGAATAAACTGATTAAAGGATTTGGCGGAATTGATAAATACTATTAAAAACAAAAACTGTTGCCAACAAAACCTATACGCAATGCGGGTTGACGAGATAAACGAAAGGTTAGTGTTTTTAGCCCGCCAAAGCTCCGCCTTGAGGTTTTTGTTGAATAAATTTAATAACACAAAACGCAGCTTTGGCTACCGTTTGTGCCAGATGAAAAGTTTCGGCTTTTCAATTCCGCACTGCGCATAGCCAAACCGTTACCTCGAGCCACTAATCATCAAAATTCGTCATTAAACCATCAACCACCCTTTTGCAAACACTAACGGCTTTTATATCTTTACCAAAACAAGATATGGGACGGGCATTTGAATTTCGCAAGGCACGAAAAATGAAGCGTTGGTCGGCAATGGCAAAGACCTTTACACGCATTGGCAAAGACATTGTCATGGCGGTCAAAGAAGGCGGTCCAAATCCCGAAACCAATTCCCGCCTTCGTGCCGTGATTCAAAATGCAAAGTCGGCAAACATGCCCAAAGACAATATTGAGCGTGCCATAAAACGCGCCACCGACAAAGGCACCGAAAACTACAAAGAAGTACTGTTTGAAGGCTATGCGCCCCACGGCATTGCCGTGTTGGTGGAAACCGCCACAGACAACAACAACCGCACCGTTGCCAATATTCGCAGCTATTTTAACAAGTGTAACGGCAATTTGGGCACCTCGGGTTCGGTGGAATTTATGTTTGACCATACCTGTAATTTCCGTATTCCCAACGAGGGTTTAGACGCCGAGGAGTTAGAGTTGGAGTTTATCGATTTTGGCGTGGACGAAGTCTTTGTAGACGAAGACGGCATTTTACTCTATGCGCCTTTTGAGTGTTTTGGTGCCATTCAAAAAGAATTGGAAAACAGAGAAATCGAAATCCTCTCTTCTGGGTTTGAGCGTATTCCCACCACTACCACTACCCTCTCTGGCGAAGCCGCCGAAGAAGTAGAAAAACTGATTGAAAAAATTGAGGAAGACGACGACGTGCAAAACGTCTATCATTCCATGGTGCTAGCCGAGTAACGCCTTGGCACGCTCCAAATCTTCGGGGGTATCAATGCCCACACCCACAAAATCGGTAGGCAGCATTTGCATCACTTTTCCCATTTCCAAATACCGAATGGCTTCTATTTTCTCTGCCAATTCTAAAGGGGTTGGTGCTTGTGCATAAAAATCGAGTAAGGCAGCTTTTCGAAAGGCATAAATCCCCACATGACGATACGCCTGTCCTTCAGCACGCATAAACGGTATGGGCGCACGTGAAAAATACAATGCCCTACCCTGTTGATCGGTAACTACCTTTACCACATTTGGGTTTTCCAAGTCTTGCTTTTCAGCAATGGGCATCATCAGCGATGCCAAATCGATGGTTTTGGCAGTATCGTTTTTAAAAGCTTCAATCAAATCTGACAAGGCTTTTTGGGCTATAAACGGCTCATCGCCTTGTACGTTTATCACCACATCGGCATCCATGTCTTGCACACATTCCGCCACCCGATTGCTCCCGCAATCGTGGTCTATAGTACTGCGAAATACGTTTCCGCCCAATGATTTTATATGTGTTTCGATTTCATCGGAATCGGTAGCCACCCAAACCGCATCAAATAAATGAGTGTTTGCAACCGCCTCGTAGGTGCGTTGCAATACGGTTTTACCACTTAAATCGGCTAGGAGTTTGCCCGGAAAGCGTTGGGCTTCAAATCGTGCAGGAATAACAGCTATAATGCGCATAGGGCAAAAATAGGCAAATCATTCCTGTTCAAAATAATCATCAGAAAAGCCAATTAAAAAAAGTGTTTCGGTGGCACGGGTAATTGCCGTATATAACCACCTAAAATAATTGGCATCCAAACCATCGGGCAAATAGGGTTGCTCTACCAACACCCGTTTCCATTGCCCCCCTTGCGCTTTGTGGCACGTAAAGGCATAGGCATATTTGACCTGTAGGGCATTAAAAAATGGATTCTTTTTGACATTCAAATACTGCTTGTATTGCGGCAAATGCGCATAATCTTCCCTTACGGCTTGATACAGTTTGGAATTGTCTTCAAACGAAAGCGCATGGGAATCCGACTCAAGGGTATCCAAAATAAACACCGTGTCAAAAGGTTCTTGATCGGGATAATCGAGCATACGAATATGGACTTCGGCAAATGTGAATCCGTACAATTCTTTTACAGCCTTCACCGAAAGTACCTCTACAATATCGCCGTTGGCGATAAAACCGGGACCTGAATCGGGAGCCAGCCAATGGTAATTGTTTTTGACCACCATAATCAAATCGCCTGTGGCGAGTTCGGGTTCTTTTCCCAAAATTTGGGTACGAATTTGTTTGTTGTATCCGTTGGCGCGTTTGTTGGAGCGCACAATACAGGCTGTTTGTTCCCTCCCCACTGTGCGGAATGCTTCTTCAATAGCATCTTGAATTTCGTAGCCATCTTGAAGTCTAACAATATCTGGAAATCGAGCCAAAATAAATTGGAATTGAGTGGTTTGCCCCGAAGTGAGTTGTTGCCGAATTCGAGTGGCGTTAAATAAAATCCCCGAATCTTTTCCCTGTCGGACTACCTCGTTGAGTTCAATTTCGTGTGGCGTAAGTCCGTGTTCCATGGTCAATACACGAGCGTCTAAGGCAGGGCTTAATTCGGTGTGTACGGGAGGAAGTTGGGCAGTATCACCTACCAACAAAAGTTTACAATCTTCGCCAGCATGGACGTAGTGAATAAGGTCGTGCAAGAGCGAGCCGTTTTCAAAAAGTTTGCTTTGCTGTTGTTGATCGGCAATCATAGAGGCTTCATCGACCAAAAAAAGCGTGCGTTTAAATTTATTCTTTTGGAGTTTGAATTTTAAATTTCCTTGACGCTCTTGTTGCGCAAAATAAATGCGTTTATGAATGGTATATGCGGGGCGGTTGGCATATGCCGCCATGACTTTAGCAGCACGTCCAGTGGGTGCTAGCAGCACGGTTTTGTAGCGCATCGCTCCTATGGATTTTACCAATGTTCCAATAAGTGTCGTTTTTCCAGTTCCCGCAAATCCCTTAAGCATAAATACTTCATTTTCAGTAGATGACGCTAAAAATGCTGCCAAATCCTGAAGGGCTTGCGCTTGAATGGGCGTGGGCGTAAACGGAAAATTTTGTTTTAATCGTGAAACAAAAGCGGATAAATTCATTGGTTAAAAGTAGGAATGTTTTATGTAAAGGCGTAGCGAAGGAAAAAAATTGTAAATTTGTTTGCATCAAAATCATACGTTGACATGAAAAAAATCTTACTCCCAGTGCTATGGATACTTATTGTCTTCTTTGGCTATAAGCTGTATAATTCCATTTACGAGCCTATACAATTCAACAAAGTAAAAACCGAGCGCTATGCGGATGTTATCCGTTCCCTTAAAGACATTGGTAATGCGCAAGTAGCTCATAAAAGTGTAACTGGTGTATATGCGCAAGATTTTAAAAGCTTAGTGGAATTTGTGGATACAGCGCAATATGTGCTTATTGAAAAAAGAGATTCCAGTTATTTAGAATACGACCGTGTATATAGAATCGATATGCTAAAAGAAGTGCAAATTATTGACACTCTTGGGTTTGCCTCTGTGAAAGACTCACTTTTTGGTACTTCTGATCACTACAAAAATATGGCAACAGTTCCTGTAAAAGGCGTTGACGCTACGTTTAACATGAAGGCAGATGTTATTGACAAAAACGGATATCAAGTACCTGTATTTGAAGTGCGTGTAGATAAAGACGTTGTACTTCACGATCAAGACGCATATTTGTTAGAACAAGAAAAAGCAACCATTTCTGTAGATGGTGTGAATGGCCCAGCTATTATTTTGGGATCACTTTCTGAGGTTAGCACCAACGGAAATTGGCCCACCATTTACGATGCAGGAACACAAGAATAATACATCTAAAAACAGTACCGTTTTGTCCATTCACGTACACGTGGGTGGACTTTCTTTTTTTACCCACAACACCAAAACCCAAAAAGCCACACCAGTCGTTCGCAAAAAATTTGCAAACCACACCCCCATTGAAAAACTACACGAAGAAATTTTTAGCGTACTAAAGGCGCAACAACTTCTAGAAAAATCATTTAAAAAAGTTCTTTGCAGCATTGAAAATAATTTGGCTACTCTAGTACCAAAATCCCTGTTTGAAGAAAACTCATTACACGAATACGTCCAAAAAGACATTGCTATTGAAGCAAATGATTTTGTTACCTATGACATTCTTCCAAATGCAGATTGGGCATGCGTTTATGTGCCCTATGTAAACGTAAACAATATGTTGATAGATGCTTTTGGGTCATTTAAATACTACCATGCGGTTAGCGTTTGGCTTCAAGCCATAGCATCGCACAGCAAAGCAGACGGTGAATTGGTATGGAGTTTATACAAGGAAAACGATCATTTGCATGTAGCGCTTTTAAGAGATAAAAAACTTCAATTTTACAATTGTTTTGAAGCTGCTAATCCAAAAGACGTAGCCTATTATGTGCTGCTATCGGCAAAGGAAAATAATGTCAGCCCCAATGAGGTGCCCTTATTTGTGGCTGGAGATATTGTCGCCGAAGATGCTACCTACAAAGAATTACACACGTTTGTGCGTAGTATAAACTTTCTCACGCCAGAGCATAACTTCCTATTTGAAACACCAAGATTGCATGCCCACCAAGACTTTTGCGTGTTAAATTTAATCTAATGCGTATCATTTCAGGAACTCAAAAAGGAAGGCGCATACATCCACCAAAAAACCTTCCTGTGCGCCCCACTACCGACAGAGCCAAAGAAGCCCTTTTTAATATTTTGATGCATCAATATGCTTTTGAAGAAACAACCGTTTTGGATTTGTTTGCAGGAACGGGAAGCATCAGCTATGAATTTGCCTCACGTGGAGCGCAACAGATTGTAGCCGTAGATAAAAATGCAGCATGCACCAAATTTATATCGCAAACTGCCGAGGAGTTAGCACTTCCAATTACGGTTGTCCGCGCCCCTGTGTTAAGCTTTTTAGAGCGGATAAACACAAGCTATAGCTTTATTTTCGCTGATCCGCCTTATGCCTTTTCAAAAGAAGAATATCGTGGTTTGGTAGATGCTGTTTTTAGTAAAAATGCGGTGCAAAACGATGGACTGCTTATCATAGAACACGCCGAGCAAATAGAACTCTCAGACCTCAATCGTTTTACAGAAGCCAGAAGTTACGGCGGTTGTGTGTTCTCGTTTTTTGAAGGGTGATTACTGCTTTCCTGCGCGGAACAGGTATTCCTTTTCGGCTTTGGTTAGGCTTTCGTAGCCCGAAGCAGCAATTTTATCCAAAATAGCATCCACCTTTTTTTGATCAACCCCCGAAGCGGTTTTGGTGCTGCGTGTTCTTTTGGTCGTCTTTTTTTTGGGTTTTGATGCATCAAAAAGCGATGTAAACGCATCTACCATCCGCATAAACCAGGCGCCAATATCGTTGCCTTTTAAAAATTCACGCTGATATAGATAGCCCCAAAGTGCGCCACCCAAATGGGCAATATGTCCTCCTGCATTTGAGGTTGGAATTTGCACCACATCCAAAAAAATAAATAAGAGTGCAACATATTTTAATGGAACAGAAAACATAAACACTCGTATGGGAGAATTTGGCATATAGGATGCCATAAACACCAAAACTGCCATCACCCCTGCCGAACTCCCAATGAGCATTGAAGACCTAGACTGAAAGGCAGGAAATATATTATAGGAAAGCAAGTAAATCAGTCCGCCTACTACAATACCCACAAAAAAGGTGTTGAGCAACAAGCGTGCTTTAAATAAATTGAGCATCAAACCACCTGCTATATAAAGCAAGAGCATATTCCAAAAAATGTGTCCCAGCGAGCCGTGAAAAAATCCGTAGGTGATGATCGTCCAAGGACGTGTGAGTACAGTATTGATATCGGCAGAAAGCTCAAAAAATGTTAGCCAATTTGAAAAAGAACTATTGAATAAAAACAACAACGTGTTGAGCAATAGCGGCACTACAAAGAGCAACGCCATTATGGCAATAAGCCGTTCCATCACATTAAATCTAGCGTATCTTACACGTATGTTCTGCCACAAATCCATCAATTCCAACGGTTTTGGTTAAACTGATTGCGTTTCCAGTACCACATCATCAAGAATCCGGTAATGGCTCCACCCACATGGGCAAAATGCGCAATAGGACCCATGGAATAGGATGAAAATCCAAAGAATAAATCCATCAGTAGAATGAGTGGTACAAAGTATTTTGCTTTGATGGGAATAGGTAAAAAGATAAGCATCAATTCGGCATTTGGAAACATAAAGGCAAAAGCTACCAAAACACCATACAATGCCCCAGATGCGCCCACCATACGAACATGAAACAAGGATTGCGTTTGTTGTTGCAATGAATTGTAAATTTCGTCAAGCGGATACCCTTGCAAAACCAACTCATCTACCCACCCTTGAATTTGAAGATGATATACCAAAAGCTGCAACGCAGCTGCTCCAACTCCAGTTGACAGATAAAAAAACAAGAATTTGTTTTTCCCCCACATTTGCGCCAGTGGTGAACCAAACATCCAAAGCCCAAACATATTGAACAAAATATGTGAAATGCTTCCGTGCATAAACATATGCGTCAGCACTTGCCATATGCCAAATAAGTCGTTTTTGGGGTAGTGCAATGCCAAAACGTCATACGCCAACTCCCCAACAAACTGACTTCCAATAAAAATCAGCACATTGATTATGATCAGATGCTTAACAATGTCAGGAATGTTTCTCATGGTGAAAAAAAGCGGTCTAACTCTTGTAATGACAACACCCTAAAGGTTGCCTTTCCTTCAGGGGTACGATCGGATTCTTTACAAGATAAAAGGTTGTGTATCAATTCTATTTGTTCGTGCGGTGCCAAGCTGCGTCCGGAAGGAATACTTCGTTGTTTTGCCAACGAACGCGCCATAACATCACGCTGCAAAAACGCATGAACCGTGCCATTTGTCGTCTGTGTCAGCCATTGCTGCAAAAAATGAGGAATATCCTCTATAGCAAACACATCTGGAATAGCAGAAAATTCAATCGTATCATCAACAGCGTTAGCAATAGCAAAACCCATTCCCTCCAATACCTCCTGATGCGCGTTTAACGCGCCAATACTAAGTGTATCAAGCGTTAGTGCAAGCGGAACTGCTAAGGTTTGTGACAGTACCTCTTTGGTTTCCCAAGCTCGCATGTAGCTTTCGTATAACACTCTTTCGTGTGCCCTACGTTGATGCACCACAAGCACACCATTTTGGTGTGGTGCAATAAGAAATTTTTGGGCATACTGAAACGAAACAGCAATCTTATCTGTTGATGGTGACAAAATTGGCGCTGCGGGTTTTTCTGGGATAATATCATCAAAAGAAACCGCCTTTTTAGGGTATTGGGGTTTTGATGTCTGCGCAAAGGGATTAAAGTTTGGGTTGACTGAAACCCGAGGTGCAACGGGAGCAGCTTTATACTGCGCATAAGGGGTGTCTAAAGTATTGTCTTTTGAAAAATCCAAAACGGGTGCAATGCTAAACTGCCCCAAACTGTGTTTTACAGCAGCACGAAGTACGGCATAAAGGGCATGTTCGTCTTCAAATTTTACTTCTGTTTTGGTCGGATGTATGTTAATATCCAACTGGTTTGGAGGCACATCTAAATACAAAAAATAGCCCGGCTGATGATTGGGCGAGAGTAAGCCTTCAAACGCTGCCATTACGGCATGATGCAAATAGCCGCTTTTGATAAATCGGTCATTCACAAAGAAAAACTGTTGATGGCGTGATTTTTTAGCAAAACTTGGTTTGAGCACAAAGCCCTTTATTTTTACCAATTCGGTAGCTTCCTCCACAGGAACTAAGCGTTCGTCAAATTTTGGTCCAAACACATGCACAATACGTTGCCGAGAAGTGGTCGGTGGCAACTGAAACACTTCTGTACCGTTGTGAAACAACTCAAAGTGAATGTCGTGATGCACCAACGCCACACGGTGAAATTCATCTGTAATATGACGAAATTCTACCGCAGTAGATTTTAAAAAATTGCGCCGTGCTGGAATGTTAAAAAATAAGTTTTTTACGGAAACAGAAGTCCCTTCAGCGGCGGTGGTGCGCTGTTGTAGCGTTACTTCAGAGCCCTCAATAGTTATCCGAACGCCCAAATCGTCCGCTTTGGTTTTGGTTATGAGCTGAACCTGTGCTACGGCAGCAATACTTGCCATTGCCTCGCCACGAAACCCTTTGGTGTTTAGATTAAAAAGGTCGTCGGCTTTTTCAATTTTGGAGGTGGCATGACGCTCAAAACACATTCTGGCATCCGTTTCGCTCATGCCCTTCCCGTTGTCCACTACTTGAATATGTGCTTTTCCAGCTTCTTTCACAATAAGTGAAACACGGGTAGCCCCAGCATCAATGGCGTTTTCGAGCAATTCTTTTACCACAGAGGCGGGGCGTTGTACCACCTCGCCGGCAGCAATTTGATTGGCTACGTGGTCGGGAAGCAATCGAATGATATCACTCATACGCGCTAAAAAATAGATAGATCAAAATCTAACACATAAAGTGCTAGCAATAGCAAAACCGCTATGATAAGTAGTAATCGGGGCGAAACACTTCTATTTCTTCTGTTTCGGCTCATATCTCGTGCATCACGCCAATGGGCACCAAAGTCGTTGGTGTTGGGCGTGTCGCGATACTGTTCAAAAGTAGAACCAAACGCATAGGGATTTGCCGATTGTTTTCCCTTGTAATATCTGGTAGTGTAGTTAAATCGACGGTTTTTTCGTTGTTTTAAAAATGATAATCGCACATGAGTTGAATGAAACTCAAATGTACAAAAAGCATAAGAAACGCTCACAATACCTATCTTTGTTTTATGATTGAATCACAACTTCACCAATTGGCGCAATGGTTAGAAACCCCATCAAAAATGGTTATCATACCGCACAAAAACCCTGATGGCGACGCCATGGGAAGCACCTTAGCGTGGCAAAATGTAATGCGTCAGCTTGGACATACGGCAACGGTTCTGGCGCCCAATCCCTACCCCACATTTTTGCATTGGATGCCTGGACATGAGAACGTTATCATTTATGAAAATGCGCAAAAGGAAGGCAATAAGCTTATTGCAGAGGCAGATTTTATTTTTACGCTAGATTTTAACACACTCAATCGTATTGATGACATGGGCGTTCGTGTTGCCGAAAGCAAGGCAAAAAAAATTATGATTGACCACCACCAAGAACCTGACAGCTATGCGGATTTGATGTTTTCCGAGCCTAGCATTGGCTCTACCTGCGAATTGGTATATCAAATTATTGATGGGCTAGACAAAAAGGATTGTATCAACAAAGAAGTTGCCACCTGTATATACACTGGTATTTTGACCGACACCGGTTCGTTTCGGTTTCCGAGTGTTACCTCGAACACACATAAAGCGGTTGCTGAACTTATGGATTGTGGGGCAAATCACAGTTATATTCACGAGAAAATTAAAGATACCGCGCGTCCAGATCGATTAAAATTATTGGGCATTGCGTTGCGAAATATGGTTTTTTTAAGCGATGTTAATACGGCATACATTACCTTAAGCCAGGACGAACTAGATGAATGTAATTTCCAAAAAGGCGATGCCGAAGGGTTTGTGAACTACGGCTTATCGGTTTCAGGCATTCAAATAGCGGTACTAATGATTGAATACCGCAACGAAGGTGTGGTAAAACTTTCGTTTAGAAGCAAGGGGGATTTAGCTGTAAATACATTTGCTAAAACCTATTTTGACGGCGGCGGACACATCAATGCAGCCGGCGGAATTTCGAAACACTCTTTAGCACAAACCGAAAGCTATTTTATTGAGTCATTGCGAGCATTTTTTGGATAAGCACCAACTAGCCTATTTTTTGTACATTTCAACTCTCAAAAGTTAAACATGATTAAACAAACCACACTTTTCACAGCATGCCTTTTATTATGTATAGGTTGTTCTACTTCTAAAAATGGATTAGACAAAGGGCTTTATGCCGATATTCAAACCAATAAAGGCAATATCCTTATCCAGCTTACATACGATAAAACACCAAACACAGTTGCCAATTTTGTCTCGCTTGCCGAAGGCACCAACAATCAGGTGGATAGCATATACAAAGGAAAACCATATTATAACGGTATTGTTTTTCATCGTGTAATTGCGGACTTTATGATTCAGGGCGGTGATCCAACGGGAACAGGACAAGGTGGTCCCGGGTACAAGTTTGAAGATGAATTCGTAGATGAGCTTAAGCATGATGGCGCAGGAGTATTGTCGATGGCAAATGCAGGTCCAAACACCAACGGAAGTCAGTTTTTTATTACACACAAAGAAACCCCATGGTTAGATGGAAAGCACAGCGTTTTTGGGCGTGTGATAGAGGGTCAACATGTGGTGGATTCTATCCAACAAAACGACACTATTGTTGCCGTAGAAATTATTAGAAAAGGCAGTGATGCCAGAAAATTTAAGGCGGAAAAGGTTTTTGACGCGTACTTCGATGGTATTGAAGAAAGAAAAGCAGCGAAAATCGCAAAATTAGAGAAGACTACATCAGACAAAGCTGCTGCACTTAATGAACTAAAAGCACAAGCTACCACAACAGAAAGCGGCCTTTCATATGTAATTACCAACAAAACGGAGGGTGCTGCAGTAGTGCCAGGCGTTACGGCATTTACGCACTATGCCGTTTATTTTGAAGACGGTAAACTTTTAGACACCTCTATAGCGGCAGTGGCAAAAGCATACGACATGTACGATTCGCGTCGTGACAACGGCGGTGGTTATAGTCCCATCGAGGCGCGTGTTGACCCTGAAGTTTCGCTAATTGCAGGCTTTAAAGAAGGGCTATCCCTTCTCAAAGAAGGTGAAAAAGCCACGCTTTACCTCCCCGCTGACATCGCCTATGGCGAGGGTAATGCGGTTATTCCTCCCAATGCTACCCTAATTTTTGAGGTAGAAATTGTGGAAGTCCGCGCTGAATGAATCGGCTAACACATCGCTGGATTTTTTTGGGCGTTGTGCTATTTTTTGTTGGTTTATCCATAGTTAAGCATCAGCCGTTTTGGGTTGAGCACTATTACGAAGGCTTGTTCTACCCCCTTATTTCAACTCTAAACCAATGGCTTTGGGCAAGATTTCCCTTTTCTATTGGGGATATAGGCTATGGCATTGCCATTCTTTTTGGGTTGTGGTCTTTGAGGAGATTTTCCTTTAGAAGGCATTTTTGGAAGGCATTATCAATTATCGGATTGGTAGTGGTGTTTTTTTATACCTCGTGGGGGCTACATTATTTTAAGACGTCCATGCGTGAGCAGCGTCAGCTGCCCGATACGCTATCTGTGGAACAACTTAATCTAGCTACAGCGCATTATGCGAAAAAACTAACGGCGCTTCACAATAAATTAACTACAACTCCAGAGAAAAAAGTAGTCGTTGACGCATCTACTCAAAATATTTTAGCATTAGCTTCTGAAACCATGAAGGCATCTGCGTTGCGACCACCAAGAATTAATGGCAAGGCAAAAGCGACGCTTTTCCCAACAGTATTGAGTTATATGGGGTTTGGTGGTTATGCAAATCCGTTTACGCACGAAGCACAAGTAAACACACTCCAACCCAAACTGAAAATCATTACTACCGCATGTCACGAAATTGCACATCAATGGGGCTACGCCGCCGAGGACGAGGCAAATTACATCAGCATTAAAGCTAGCACAGCCTCTGAAAACGCGTTGGTTGCCTACGCCGGGAATATGTTGGCGTTTCAGCACCTCACCAATGCCTTATATCGCTACGATGTTGATAGGGCAAAAGAACAGTATCAATCAGTCCCAAAAGGGATTATAGCGCATTTTCAAGAAGTGCGTGCCTTTTGGCAACGGTATCAAAATCCGTTTGAGCCTCTTTTTAAAAAGAGCTACGACCAATACCTAAAAGCAAACCACCAACAAGAAGGGATTAAAAGCTACTCGTTGGTGGTGGGTTTATTGGTGGATGATGTTGTTAGTCTAAAATAACAGGCGCACCTGCCGCTTCCGCTTTAGCAACGGCAGCATCAGCTTTTAGAGCCAAAGCATCCACTTTAATAGTTAACATATTGGATAAGGCTACTGCCATATCAAAGCTTTCCATATGCATTTTGGTAGGACCATAAGTGTTGTAATAAAATCCGCGTGAAGCCACTGATAGTCTGTTAGAAAGCGTTGGTGTATCCTTTTCTCCTACTTCTTTTTTGGCTGGGCTTCCGTTGATTTGCTTATCAAGCGCTAATTGCTGCTCTCGTAAAGCATAAACCAACTGATGCAATTCCTGTGGTTGCCCTTGCGTATAAGACAAGCTGCGTTTTAATGCCTTAATTTTTTTCTTAGTGACATCAAACTTCTTACGCATTTGTTCCACACGAACAAATAGTGCATTTAGTTTTTGAGCATATTCATCGTGGGATGCTGCTTGTGGATTGTCCAAAACATTTTGGCGGATGCGTTTCACTTCAAAAGCTTGCTTTTTAGCCAATGAAGTCAATACTCCGTGATGCTTTTTGAACAATTGTACAGCATACAGTCCTTCAGGAACATTCATGCGAAGCCCACGTCCACGGTCTTTATCGGCCTCGATGTCAATTGCCGAGGGCATGGTTTGGCGCAAGTCCCAAGAAACACGATGAACCCCTTTAGTATAGTCCCCTGAAACCTCAGCAACTACTTCATCGTTAGAATTGGTGATGCGCAATAATGCCGAAGGTTTTTGCTCGTTTAGTTCAGCATCAAGTTTATCCCAACCTGGAAATGGAACGTCTTGCTTGTTTTTATTTAGTTCTTTTTCGGCTTTTTGCCGCGCTGCTTGCTGCGTTTTAATGTCTTCAGCTACATAATACGTAAACTGTGCACCGTAGGGTGGATTTTTTGCCGTGTAATAAGAAGCTCCTTGACTTGAAGTACCTCCACGAGTTTCGATATACTGCAGTGCGCTTTTAACGGGAAATAGTTTTGCGCCTTGCGCTAGTTTATCTTCCGTAATTTCACGAAGTGGACTATAATCATCCAACACATAAAAGCTACGCCCAAAAGTAGCGGCTACAAGGTCATTTTCACGCTTTTGTATTGCCAAATCTCGTACTGAAATGGTTGGCATTCCTTTGCTAAACTTATGCCATTTTTCTCCTTGATTTAAGCTGATATATACTCCATATTCCGTGCCTAAAAACAATAAATTTGGATTCACATGGTCTTGCACCAAACGCCAAACAAGTGTGCCTTCAGGAATACCATTTGCAATGGATTTCCACGACTTTCCTCCGTTAGTTGTTTTGTATAAATAAGGGCTGTAATCGCCAAATTTATGGTTGTCCAATGCCACATAGGCAACATTGGCGTCAAATAAGTCGGCTTTGATATCGTTTATGAAGGCTGTTGCAGGAACACCCGGAAGTTTATCCACCGTTTTTGAAGTCCACGAAGCACCACCATCTTTTGTGGTGTGTAGCAATCCGTCATCTGAACCTGCATATAAAATATGCTCATCTTGAGCAGATTCTGCCAATGAAGTAAGCGTATTATAGGTTGACATGGCATATACATCCCATGCGCCATCCCAACTTTGTTGACGCCCCATAATCGGGAGCGATAAACGCTCTTCGTTTTTGGTTAAATCAGATGAAATAGGCGACCAACTATCTCCCCTATTTTCTGACCGCCACACGCGCTGCGAACCAAAATACAAGCGTTTTGGGTCATGCTGACTGACCAGAATAGGCGCATCCCAATTAAATCGCTCATAAGCTTCGTCAAGTCCATTTTGGGGGCGGATATAGACTGCTTCGTCAGTGGTGCGATCTACACGATACAGATTCCCTTGCTGCGATTGTGCATACACAATATCTGGATTTCCTGGCTCGGTGGCAGGTTGGTGCCCATCTCCACCCAACAACACAAACCAATCGGCATTGGCAATGCCATTACTTCTAAACGTCCGTGACGGTCCACCCTGCGTGTTATTATCTTGTGTGCCGCCAAAAATGTTATAAAACGGATAAGCGTCATCTACCGCCAACTTATAGAATTGCGTTAGCGGAAGGTTGTTTACAAATTTCCAATTTTGAGTGTTGTCAAAAGACTCATACAAACCTCCGTCTGTACCAATCAACAAATAATTAGGATCATTTTCTTTAAATACCAATGCATGACTGTCAACGTGCTTTTTGGTTTCGTTCATCTGATAAAAGGACTTGCCCCCATTTTCTGAAACCTGTACGTAGTTGTTCATTAAGAAAATTTTATCAAACACATGCGGGGAGGCGATCAGTTCTTGGTAGTAATGCGGACCTGTACCACCAGAAACGGTATCGGACATTTTTGTCCAACTTTCACCGCCATTTTCTGAGCGATACACCGCACCTTTCCGACGTTCCAGCTCTATAGCAGCATACAATACATCTGGTTTTTGGGATGAAATTGCCAGACCGATTTTCCCCATATCTACTTTAGGCAAACCTGTTGTTAGTTTTCGCCATGTATCTCCACCGTCAACAGACTTGTACAAGGCTGTGCCGGGACCACCGCCCATATAGGCAGCTACGTTGCGATGACGCTGCCAACTTGCCGCATACAACACATCTGGATTTCTTGGGTCAATGACTACATCTGTTACACCTGTCCACTCGTCTAGCTCTATGGTTTGCTTCCACGTGGTTCCGCCGTCTGTAGACTTATATAATCCACGTTCGCCTCCAGAACTCCAAAGGGGTCCTTGTGAGGCTACCCAAATAGTGTTTGAGTCATTGGGGTGCACAATAATCTTTGAGATATGCTCCGATTTTTTTAAGCCTTTATTGTTCCATGTCTTACCACCGTCTCGACTAACATAAATCCCGTGTCCAATACCCACATGACGACCCCCAACATTTTCTCCTGTACCCAACCAAACGGTGTTGGTGTTGTTTGGGTCTAACGCTATGGCACCTGTAGAATAAAAGGGTTGGCTATCTGTAAGCGGATTCCAAGTTGTTCCGGCATTTGTGGTTTTCCATACACCACCAGAGCCCACTGCAACATACCAAGTGTTTTCGTTTTTGTGGTCAATGGCAATATCTGCAATACGTCCCGACATAAATGCAGGACCAATACTCCTGAATGAAAAACCGCTAAGCGCGGCCTTTAGTGGAGTTGATTTTTCATTTTCCTCATCTTTATCTTGTGCGATAGCACTACTAAAACATATAAGTAGCGTTAGTGTAAATAATTGTAGTAGTTTCATTATAAAGGGGTTAAATTGATTTTAATGGTTAAAGCTACTAAAATAATGGAAACTAAACATTTCGTAATTCATGACCTGTCAATGCGTATTTTTGCCATATGCGCAGAAAAAAACCACTTCCACCCATCGAAAAACTTAGTATTGACGGTATTGCCAAAAAAGGCAAAGGTGTTGGGCGAACCAAAGAAGGACAAGTGGTTTTTGTACAGGGTGCTATTCCTGGTGATGTTGTTGATGTGAATGTGCATAAAAAAAGACGGCGGCACTTAGAGGGAAAAGTAGCGCAGTTACACAAAGAGAGCAAAGACAGGACACTTCCCAAATGCGAACATTTTGGTACGTGTGGTGGTTGCACGTGGCAACATATGGCGTATCAAGCGCAATTGCGTCACAAGCAGCAAGAAGTTACCGATGCACTACAACGCATTGGAGGGGTTGAAGTTCCTGATTTTAAACCCATCATTGGATGTGAAAACCCCTTTGCCTATCGCAATAAAATGGAATTTAGCTTTTCCGCAAGACGTTGGCTAACAGCAGCAGAAATAAGCGGTGACAACGCTGTTGAAGACCGCACAGCTCTTGGGTTTCACATTCCAGGGATGTGGGATAAAATTGTGGATATTTCGTATTGCCATATTCAACCCGAACTGCCCAACAACATTCGAAATGAAGTGAAAGAGTATGCCCGCAAACAAGAACTGTCCTTTTTTGATGCACGACAAAAGGAAGGTTTTCTTCGTTCATTGATGCTAAGAACCACACTATCGGGAGAAGTAATGGTGGTAATTCAATTTTTCCATGAAGATGAATCAGCAAGAAAAGCGTTGCTTAACCACCTGATTACAACTTTTCCAACCATTACCTCATTGCAATACATTATCAATGAAAAGGCTAATGACAGCATTTATGATCAAGAAATTCACTGTTATCATGGCACACACTTTATTACGGAGCAAATGGGCGACTTGTCATTTCGCATTACGCCAAAGGCATTTTACCAAACCAATCCGGAACAAGCCGAAGTATTATATGCAAAAGCTCTTGAACTAGCAGCTTTAAAGAAAACAGATGTGGTCTACGATTTGTACACAGGACTTGGTACCATTGCGCAATTTGTGGCGCACGCATGCAAAAAAGTAGTGGGGATAGAGTCCGTGCCTGAGGCAATAATTGCCGCAAAAGAAAACGCTAAACGTAACGGCATTACAAATGCATTTTTTGAAGTTGGCGATATGCGCAAGGTATTTACAGACGATTTTGTTACACGACATGGAAAAGCAGATGCTATTATTACAGACCCACCACGCGATGGCATGCATAAGGATATTATTAATCAATTACTTAAATTAAAAATACCTAAAATACTGTATATCAGCTGCAACCCACAAACGCAATCTCGTGATTTAGCCTTACTAAATGAAGAGTATAATGTAGTTTTAAGCCAAGCTGTGGATATGTTTCCGCACACACAACATGTAGAAAATATTGTACTTTTGGAACTACGGAGATGAGAAGATACACCTACTTATTCGCAATTGCTATTTATGGCTTAGTGAGCTGTGAGCCTGATGACATATGCCTAGCTGAAACTCCGGGAACACCAAAACTCATAATTGTATTCTACGATAATGCACAACCTGACACAAAGAAGGAAGTCTCCAATTTACAGATTACAGGAGTGGGGTTAGACACTGCATATCACAACAGCACTACAGACTCAATTGCTATCCCGTTAAAAGCAAACGAAACAAGTACTGCTTATTCGTTTATTAAAACCGAAAACGATGTCGCTTTTGAAGAGTCTGTCACATTCAAATACGACTCTTATGATAGTTTTATTAGTCGTGCGTGTGGCTACAAAAAAAGCTTTACAAATGTAAGTACTGAGCGTTCAAATAGTGCTGTTTGGATAGAAAAAATAGAAATCATAACTGACACAATTTCAGATATTAAAAATACGCATGTTAAAATATTACATTAATTTTTTGATGTTTTTATTTTGCGGCTGTATTTGGGCGCAAAACGAAGTAGAAACCGATAGTTTGGCAACTGAAATTCGCTATGGAGTTCGTTTGGGAGTTGACATGAGTAAGCCCATTAGAATGCTTATTGACCCCGACTATAAAGGATTGGAATTGGTAGGTGATTATCGACTTACACGCAATCTTTACATTGCCGGTGAACTAGGAAATGAAACTAAAAAAGTAGACCGAGATGCCGTGCATTTTGAAACTTCTGGATCTTACCTTAAGCTAGGAATAGACTACAACGTTTATGACAATTGGGCAGGAATGGATAATCTTATTGTAGTTGGGTTTCGGTATGGGTTTAGCCAGCACTCACAAGCGTTGCTGGGTTATAACTTACTAAACAATGATCGTTACTGGCAAGAAGACAACCGTATTGCTTTACCCACGCCAAATCGTTTTGATGGGCTAAATGGGCATTGGATTGAACTGCAGCTTGGGCTCAAAGCCGAATTGTTTCGAAATCTCTATATGGGATTAAGCATTCAAATGCACCGTTTGCTAAAAGATAAAGACCCTGAAAACTTTGAAAACTTGTTTATTCCAGGGTTTAATAAGGTGCTAACGGACAACCCTTACGGAGCTGGATTGAATTATACCATTAGCTATCAAATTCCCATATTCAAGAAGTAATTAGCATTTTTTTGGCGTTTTTTTCCAAGGATATTTGACCCATAGCTCCTCGCCTTTGGTTAAGAATTTTGGCGAGCAAAAACTTGCCAATACTGCTGATCCCAACAGCAATGGCAAATACGGTAATGGCATTAACATGCCAATTCCCACTCTAAATAGCACGAATAGTACGGCAAATACAACAAGATTTAGCATTAATGCTTTTGTTTTTACACTCATTTGGTTGATTTTAATTTATGAATCTTCTTAGTACCGCTATACAACTCATACTTCACTAACCTGCTTTCTAGCTTTCCATTAAATAGCTTTATTTTTCTTGAAGGACGCAATCCAACAGATTTAATCGCCTCTAAACTTGATGTGATAAGCCAAGCCTGAGTTCCAATATAGTGTTGCTTTAGCGTATCGCCAATGCGTTTGTAAAATACATCCATATCAATAGCAAGACGTTCGCCGTAAGGCGGATTAAACACCATATGCAGCAGCTTTTCGGGTTGTTGCTTTTGGGTTTGGAAAAAATCGTTCTCCGAAATGGTAATAAACGCTGAAAGATTAGCATTTTGGATGTTCTGCTGTGCTTTCCGCACCGCAGAAGGAGCTTTGTCGTAACCTGTCATTGAATGTGTAAACTCACGCACTTTATTTAATGCTGATTCCTCTATTTTGGTGTATAAGTCATTGTCCCAATCAAGCCATTTTTGGAATGCAAATTCCTTGCGATTAAGACTCGGTGGAATATTACACGCAATCATGGCGGCTTCAATCAACAGTGTGCCACTTCCGCACATAGGGTCTAAAAAATCAGATTCACCCCTCCATCCTGACAATAATAACATTCCTGCGGCAAGCACTTCGTTTATGGGTGCGATATTGGTCGCCGTTCGGTATCCACGATGGTGCAAAGACGCCCCTGAACTATCTAGGGATACTTCTACAAATTTGTCGGTTACATACAAATGAATACTAAGATCCGGAAAATCTTTATCAACGCTTGGACGGCTACCTGTACGGTTTCGAAATCTATCAACTAAGCCGTCTTTCGCTTTTTGCGCCACATACATGCTGTTTTTTGCCTTTTGCATCATTACCGTAGCGCGAATGGCAAACGTATGGTCGACAGTCATATAATCTTCCCACGGAATGTCAAGCATTGCCTTATATACGTCTTGTTCAGATGAAATGGCTTTTTTGTCAATGGGTTTTAAAATACGAAGTGCTGTTCGCAAGCACAGATTAGCCTTGTACATAAACCCTGTATCGCCAACAAAACGCACGTTTCGCACCCCTGTCTTCACAGACTGTGCGCCCAAATCCTTGAGTTCTGTTGCTAAAATTTCTTCAAAACCAAAGAGGGTTTTAGCCACCATGGGAAACAAACCCTGATTGTTGTCATTCATGGGGCTAAAATAGTTTAAATTTGCACGATGACGGAAGATAATGCTGCATGGTACAAAACTTGGTTTGATACACCGTTTTACCACACCCTCTATCAAGACAGAAACATTGCCGAGGCACAGTTTTTTTTACAGAATCTCATACAGAACCTTCCTATAAAACCCCAAGATCGCATTCTAGATATTGCATGTGGACGCGGTAGGCACGCACTATATTTGGCAGCTGAAGGATTTCAGGTCACAGGAATCGATTTGAGTCCTAATAGTGTCTTATATGCGCAACAAGAAGCAAAGAAAAGGGCGCTAGATGCCACTTTTTACGTGCACGACATGCGTAAAACAACACAGGAAAAAGTGGATGTCGTACTTAACGTTTTTACGAGTATTGGTTATTTTGAAGACGTAGCCGACAATACCAAAGCCCTTCAAGCATTTTACCATAGCTTAGTTAAAGGGGGTGTAGCGGTCATTGATTTTCTGCATGTGCCGCAGGTCAAAAAGCATTGGGTTGCTGACGAAGTGGTTACCAAAAGTGGTATTACATTTACACTAAAACGCAGTTTTATTGACGGATGGATTGAAAAAAATATTTCGTTTTCGCATGATGGTAAACCCTATACATTTACAGAGCGTGTGCGCGCCCTAACACTTTCCGATTTTGAGCAAATGTGCCACACTATTGGGTTTCGCATTTCAAAAGTATTTGGCGATTATGTCCTAAATCCATTTGATACTGAAACCGCTAAACGTCTTATTTTAGTTCTACAAAAATGAATATAGCTCTTCCTTTTCTATCGGTTTTACTGGGTGCAGTGTTGGTGTCTTTTGGACTGACAAAATCCCAAGAACGGTTGCGCTTATTATTGGCATTTAGTGGTGCGTTTCTATTGTCCACTACCATCACAGCACTTCTTCCCGAAATTTTTGCTCATGCCGATGCAGCTATCAGCTATTGGATTTTAGGTGGAATCGTGGTGCAAGTTATACTTGAAAACATCTCAAAAGGTGCAGAACACGGACATATGCACATCCACAAGAACTCAAAACTTCCCTGGGCATTGTTAATTGGGTTGTCGCTGCATGCCTTTATCGAAGGATTTCCCATTCATCATCATGCAGAATTGCTTTGGGCGATTGTTGTTCATAAACTTCCCATTGCTATGCTGTTAACCGCTGCACTATGGCGCACAAAATCCACTACAGCAATCCGTGTTGCTGCATTAATCGGATTTGCATTTATGACCCCACTAGGAAGCTATCTAAATGCCACAGCGGTTTTTTTTCAACCTTATGCCGTACAGATTACGGCATTAGTTGTTGGGGTTATGCTACATATTTCAACCACTATACTTTTTGAAAGTGCTGAAAACCATAAGTTTAACACCTCAAAAATTTTGGTGATTTTATTGGGGTTGTGCTTAGGAGCGGTATTGCATTAAGATATTTTTGTAACAAATATTGATTTTATGCGTTATATCACAAAGCCTCATTATCATGACACAAAAGCTTATTCTATTGCTTTTTGGCGTATATGCCATTTCGCAAACACCGTCTTTTGATGGAGTGGTCACATTAAAAGAATGGCAAAATGCACAACAATTTTCTCTCGACTATGAGATTGAACCTTCAGACAATGGACCTGCCCCATACAAAACCGAGGTTTTTGTAACCCACTCTCCCACCGATATTTATGTTGGTTTTATTGCACATGCCGATATGAGCAAATTACGCTCATCGGTACGCAACAGAGATGAAATAGGCGGAGATGATAATGTGGCCATAGGGTTTGACACCTATGGCGATGGCAGAGCCATGATTGTACTTGGTGCAAATCCAGAGGGAAATCAGTTTGATTTAAAGATTTTACCCAACGGGAATGAAGACGCCTATGATCTTAACTTTGAAACTAAAGCCTCGAAGCACGACTCAGCTTATCACGTGGAATTTAAAATTCCCGTTAGCGATTTGCAGTTTAATCTGGAAGAAACCATGACGTGGAACGTTGTTTTTGGACGTTCTGCCTATACTGAAGGCACTGAAATCCAAATGCTAAATTTTGCTTATGACAGAAGTAATCCTTGTGTAGTGTGCCAAACACCAGACACCATCACACTTAAAAATCTCACTCCAAAAAAACGTCTAAACTTGCTTCCGTATGTTTTTGGTGGACGTTCTGGAAGCAGAGAAAGCGACAATTTTGTGCGAAACAAACCGACTGGAAATATTGGACTTAGCGGATTGTTCGATCTTTCCAATACAACTACATTAGAGTTTGCGCTAAACCCTGACTTTTCACAAGTAGAAGCAGATGTTTCGCAAATAGATGCCAACAATACATTTGCACTCTTCTTTCCAGAGAGAAGACCGTATTTTAATGAGGGCAAAGAAATTATAAACAGCAATCAATCTGCCGTGTACACCCGTGCCATTAACGACCCATTGGCATCTACAAAACTTATTCATCAAGGGGAAAAGCAGCGTTTGTATTGGCTTACCGCATATGACGAAAATGCCCCCTATTTGGTAGCTGGCGAAAACCAATCATACAACGGACAAGGGGATGCTGCTTGGGCAAATGTCTTAAGTTATCAGCGTACTTTTAAGGGCGGCTCACATATTGGACTACTCACTACAAATCGGTTTTTTCACGGAGGTGGAAATGGACAATTGGGAGGGCTGAACAGCCAGATTCGCTTTGCCGATGTTTACACACTAAATTTTGAATGGAATTTGTCTGCTATTACAGAACCCAATGCTTCGTGGATTGACAACACCGATATGCAAGGAAGCAAAACCGTTACCCTTGATGGAGAATCGAAAAAAGGAAGTGGATTGTATTTTTCGCTAAATAGAAACACGCGCAATTGGAATACCTATTTTTACTATGCGCAATACAGCCCAAATTTTGAAACACCTTTGGGGTTTCTTACGCAAAACAACATGCGAAACTCTGAAATCATTCAGCAATATGTAGCTTACCCAAAAACCAAAGAATCTCAAATACAACAACTTAGAATCAATTTAGGCACAGAAATCACCTACAACTATTCTGGTACACGAAAGTACTTTGATCTCTTCAGCAACACCTATATCTCGTGGAAAGGAAATTGGGGAACGGAGTTTAATGTAGTTCACATTCTTGAGCAAGAATACGAAGGTTTTGTTGGAAAAAATATGACAGAGTACAGTATGTGGAATAGTTATAATCCAAACGAAAGTATGCGCCTTGGTGTATTTGTTTCTGTAGGTGATGGCTTACGATTTGACAAAGAAAATCCCGCAGTTGGAAATAGTTTTTTTATTGGGTCTTTTAACAATTTTCAACCTACGCCAAAGCTGCGCATTAGTCAGTCGTTGCGGTACTCCCAAATGCGTTCTAAAATCGATAATTCCTTCTATTACAAGGGCTATATTGCGCGAGTAAATATAAATTATCAATTTAACAAAGACTTATCATTTCGGCTAATTGGCGAATTCAACGAGTTTGACGATGCATTGTTTATTCAACCCTTGCTGAAGTGGAATCCAAATCCGTTCACAGTTTTCTTTATCGGAGGCAGTCACGGTTACCTCAAACCAGAAATGAACAAAACCCTACAGCTTGACGACAGCCAACTCTATATGAAGTTTCAATATCTGTTTGATATATAATTTTTTTCCTACATTTGAAACAACTAACAACTCCCAAGTCTGTTTTAGAACATGAACAATCTGTCCGGCGAAAAGGAAAGACCTACACACCGTACATTTTTTCAAAACACTTTTGGGGGCATAAATTCTTATGTAATGAATCCTAAAAAACCTATTTTGGCAGCAACTTCGCTGCTGGCAGTGTTGCTATTTATTGGCTGTACATGCTCAAATCCAAAAAACAAAGAAAAAGAATCCACAGCAGCCAAAGACATGATGCATGAAAACCACCAAACCTATCTATTGGTGCATTCAGCATGGCTTGGCGGTTGGCAATGGGAAGGCGTAGCCAAAGCCATACGTGGTAAAGGTCATACCGTACTTGCGCCCGACCTTCCAGGGCATGGGCAAGACAAAACTGCTCCTAGTGAAATAACAATGGACAGTTATGTAAATGCACTTACCGAAATTTTAGACAATCAAGACGGGCCTGTCATTTTGGTAGGGCATAGCTTTAATGGCATAACGGTGAGTCGCGTAGCAGAATTACGTCCCAAAAAAGTGAGTAAGTTGGTATATGTTACCGCATTTTTGTTGGGCAACGGTGGCTCGTTTTTTAAGGCTGTTCAAGGCGTAGAGGGCTCTAAGGCAGTAGAAAATTTCTATTTATCTGATGATAAAACTTATGCGCTAGTCAAAGAAGATGAAATCCAAAATGCCTTTGCACACGATATTCCTAAAGAAGCTTTTGACCAAGCAAAGCCGTATATCGTTCCCGAACCCGCTGCGCCGTTGATGTATGAGTTAGAAATTACTGATGAAAACTTTGGTAGCATTCCTAAATACTATGTGGAATGTACTGAAGATCGTGCGATTCCTATTGGCGTACAGCGCGCCATGTATGATGGAAAAGTAAAAAAGGTGTTCACATTGGCTAGTAGCCATACACCTAACTTTTCGCAACCCGATAAGGTAGCGGAGATATTGTTAGATCTTAATTAGTCATGAGAAATATTCTATCAATTTTGATAGCCATAGGATTTGGGAATATTTTGTTTGCACAAACTACCTTTTACCCTGAAGGTTCTTTCAAAAGTTTTAATAATTTAATAAGTAAGGAAAGTTCAAAAGAACATAACCTTGAAATTGTTAAACGAACAAAAGGTCAAATCAAATTTAGTGGCGGTAACGACTACCAATTAATTTCTCCAGATAAAAAGATAAGTAAGAAATCTTTAAGAAAAGACTTTTATGCATATTCAGATGGAGATAAGCTATATCTAAATTGTTTTTTACATCAGATCGGATTATGGTATAGTCTAATTGAAGGAGAAAGTAAAACTCACTATGTGTTTAGAGGAAGTACTCCAATGAATCCTGCTAGATATGGAATAGAAATGAAGGACATGTCTGTTTTGTTCGGAGGACTGATAGGGGGGCTTAGTGCTGCAAAAAGAGCGCTCATTCGCATACCTTATGTTATGAATAAAGAAAGTGAGGAAATTACACTTATAAGCCAGAAAAACATTAATGAATTTTTGAAAGAATTTCCTGAACTTTTAGAAGCATTTGAAAAAGAAGAACAAAAAGGTGATGTGAATATCTTAATGGATTACCTAATAAAATGGGTAGAATTGAAAACTTAATAAAATCATGAAAAAATTAATTGCAGAATGTATCGGAACCGCCTGGTTGGTGCTAGGCGGTTGTGGCAGTGCCGTTTTGGCGGCTGCCTATCCAGAATTGGGCATTGGCTTTGTGGGTGTGTCGTTAGCTTTTGGGCTTACAGTGCTTACTATGGTCTATGCCATTGGGCATATTTCGGGTTGTCACCTAAATCCTGCCGTTTCGGTGGGGCTTTGGATTGGCGGTAGGTTTGACAAAAAAGACCTAATTCCTTATATCGTTGCGCAAATTATTGGCGGAATTGTGGGGGCATCTATTTTATATGTGGTTGTCATTGGCAATGGTAATATGGACATTGGCACTTTTGCTGCCAACGGATATGGCATGCACTCTCCTGGTGGTTACGACATAATATCGGCGCTTGTAATCGAGGCAGTGCTTACGTTTATGTTTTTGTTTGTCATTTTGGGAGCTACGCACCAAAAAGCACCAAAAGGGTTTGCCGGTATTGCTATAGGTTTAGCACTTACACTTATTCACCTAATTAGTATTCCCGTTACCAACACCTCTGTGAATCCTGCACGAAGTATCAGTCAGGCAGTATTTGTACAAGGTTGGGCGATAGACCAACTGTGGTTGTTTATCGTAGCACCACTTGTTGGTGCAGCATTGGCAGGGGTAGCCTATGCGTTTGTGAGTAAGGAAAAGTAATACTCCATACCACCTTGTTTAAATAAATCTAACAAGGTGGTTTTACTCAAATCTAAAAACATATTGAAAATCAAAGTCCTAATTATTTCGTTAGATTTGTATTAGCACTAAACTTTTCATAGCATGAATTCTCTTAGTAGAACTGACTTTGCCCAAAAAATAGCCGAAAAACTACAAGAGCATAAAGATGAATTGCAATATGCATTTGTAAAACAAAACAAAGGGGTTCCATTCTTTTATATTGATAATCTA
This sequence comes from Flavobacteriaceae bacterium, assembly GCA_049596455.1. Taxonomy (GTDB): domain Bacteria; phylum Bacteroidota; class Bacteroidia; order Flavobacteriales; family Flavobacteriaceae; genus UBA7446. Next base: position 248,258 of record JBMYLP010000001.1, read on the forward strand.
CTACCTACAGATTGGTGTTCAGCTATAAATACGGCATTCCCAGATGTATCCGAAATGAGACTTAAAAAAAGCCTTCGAGAAGATAAATTTTTCGGGGTTAGAATGAATAAATATAACAGGCTCATTGAGGAAATAACCTATGCCTTTCAAGACAGTGGTGTTGTAAGGCTTGTTCAGGAAATATGCGATATTGATACCTGCTACGCAGATGCTACATTGTATGCAGGGGGGATTTCAAGTATGACTGAAAATCAGTTTTTAAAGCCTCATTTGGACAATTCACATGATCAAAACAGAGATAAGTGGAGGGTACTCAACCTACTTTATTACACCACCCCTGACTGGAAAAAACCTTTTGGCGGAAACTTGGAGTTGTGGCCAAAGGGTTTAGATAGTAAACCGATTACCATAGCATCAAAATTTAATCGTTTGGTTGTAATGGGCACAGATAATCATTCATGGCACTCAGTCAGTCCAGTAGTAGTAGATAATCGAAGAAATTGTGTGTCTAATTATTATTTCTCAGACACCCCTCTCAATAGTGCAGACACCTTTCATGTGACGCTATTCAGAGCATGGAAGCATCAAAAATTAAGTGATGTAGTATTAAGAATTGATGGTGCTTTACGAATGGGCATTCGAAAATTATTTAAAAAAGGGATTGTAAAAAACCCACATGTATATAACAAAAAACCCTCTAAGAAAACTTAGAGGGTTTTTATATTAAAGAAGGCGACGACATACTCTCCCACCAGTGGCAGTACCATCTGCGCTATTGGGCTTAACTTCTCTGTTCGAGATGGGAAGAGGTGAGCCCCAATGC
>JBMYLP010000002.1:0-221242 GCA_049596455.1 Flavobacteriaceae bacterium
TTTAACGCCGCCCGTTGCTTCATCACGTACTAAAATTGTCCATCCCGTTGTTGCTAGAGATTTGCACTAGAAGTCACATTAAAGCTTTCTCAAAACAAAGCCCTTGACCTTTATTTGTTGACCACAAAAAAAACCCGGATTCCAAAAAGCGTTAAACATATTAATATTAAAAGAGTTGGCTTTTTTTGGGGGTACTTTTGGGAGCAGGTAGAGCTCCCTATATTTTTAATTCTAAATAGATTTCCTCTTTTACTAAACTTAACAAACTTGGCTCCTGTTTTTTATTTTAATAAAGTTTATAGCTTAATGGATACATCATTTAAAGACGTGCCAAAGAGCTTTGATTGGAAATACAGGGCGGTTTATTCTGCATTTGTTCCACTTTGTTTAGCCACTTCAAAAAAAGTTATTACAATTAGTCAATTTTCGAAATCTAGAATATTAGCCAACTATACTTTTTTGGATGAAAAAAAAATAACTGTAGCTTACTGCGGAATAAAAAATTTAAAAACCACTAAAAAACTGATAAAAGAAAATATTATTCTCTCTGTGGCTTCTATAGACCCTAGAAAGAACACAAGACTTTTAGAAGAAGCATTTATGGCTTTTAACAAAGATGATAAGTTTAAGTTAATTCTTGTTGGCAAGCAGGGAAAGGCCTTTAATCACACATCAATGCCGAATTGCAATAAAAATATTATTTACGCAACTAATGTCGACGACGCAGAATTAGCAGAACTCTATGCATCAGCAAAATTATTTGTTAGTTTGTCTAAATATGAAGGCTTTGGACTTCCTGTTCTGGAAGCCCTTGCACAAGGCACTCCTGTTTTGTGTTCTGAGATAGATGTATACAAGGAGCTTTTTTCTAAATACGTAAGTTTCACCGAGATTGATTCTCTTAAAAAAATAGCAACTAAAATTAAAGAAACGATAGAAAACAATATATTTGCCCAGATTGATATTAGTGGTTTAAACAAAAAATATAATTGGACTATTACAGCACTTATCATTACAGATGAGATTTTTAAAATAAAAGAATGAAAAAGGCACTAGTTTATGACTGGTACACCGTTTACGGTGGCGCCGAACGCTGCAATGAAAGCTTTAATACTATTTGGCCAGACTTAGAACATTACGCTCTTATTGATTTTTTAAACTCAGCTCAAAGAAAATCGATACTAAAAGGAAAAGCGGTTAACACATCTTTTATTCAAAAACTCCCATTTGCTAAAAAGCACTACAGAAAATATTTGCCACTTTTTCCTTGCGCTATCGAGCAATTTGACCTAAACGACTATGAATTAGTGCTTTCTTGCTCTTCGTGTGTTAGTAAAGGCGTTTTAACAAATCATAATCAATTGCATGTTTCTTATGTTTTATCTCCAGTAAGATATGCATGGGATTTATATGCTCAATATTTGACAGAGTCTAAACTTAATAAAGGGATAAAAGGCTTCTTCGCAAAACTAATTTTGCACTATATCAGAATTTGGGATTTAGCTACTAGCAATCGTCCAGATTATTATATAACGCTCTCACATTACGTCGCCAAAAGGATTAAAAAACTTTACGGTAAGGATAGCATCGTTATTTATCCTCCAGTAGATGTTAGCGCGTTTACTATCTCCGATACTACATCTGATTATTTCATAACCTCATCAAGAATGGTCCCTTACAAAAAAATGGATTTAATTGTGGAAGCGTTTTCTAAAACATCACACAAATTAATTGTTATAGGAGATGGTCCAGACATGAAAAAAGTTAAGTCAAAAGCATCTTCAAACATTACTATTGCAGGCTATTTGGAAAGAGATGAGATGATAACCTTGACGCAAAGGGCAAAAGCATTTGTCTTTGCAGCTAATGAAGATTTTGGAATTGCTCCAGTGGAAGCACAGGCCAGTGGTATTCCCGTCATTGCTTTTGGTAAAGGCGGTGCTTTAGAAACGATTAAGGGAAAATTTCCTAATGAACAAATTACAAAAACAGACACAGGAGTTTTTTTCCATCATCAGTCTGTAGCTTCGCTGCTTGAAGGGATAAATTTTTTCATGCATAACGAGGACAAATTTGACAAACAGACAATAAGGGAAAACGCAAAACGGTTTTCTACTGAGCGTTTTGAAAAAGAAATCAAGGAAACGATAGAAGAATTGTATCTTAAATGGAAAGAAAGAAAATGAAAAAAGCATTAATCACAGGTATTACAGGACAAGATGCTGCATATTTAGCAGAACTATTATTAGAAAAAGGATACCTTGTTTATGGCACTTACAGAAGGACAAGCTCTACTAATTTTTGGAGAATAGAAGAGTTAGGAATTAACGATCACCCAAACCTAAAATGTTTAGAGTATGATTTAGTTGACTTGTCTAGCGCATACCGGATAATATCGGACATTAACCCAGATGAGATTTATAATCTAGCGGCTCAAAGCTTTGTTGGTGTTTCGTTCAGTCAGCCAATCGCAACAGCTCAAATCACAGGTATTGGTGCTCTAAATCTACTCGAAGCTATTAGAACAATCAATCCAAAAATTAAATTTTATCAAGCGTCTACCTCTGAAATGTTTGGTAAAGTTCATGAAGTCCCCCAGTCTGAATCTACACCCTTTCACCCACGTAGTCCCTATGGAGTTGCCAAAGTTTTTGCACATTGGGCTACATTAAATTATAGAGAGTCCTATGGAATTTTCGCAACTAGCGGGATTTTATTTAATCACGAGTCTCCACTAAGAGGAAAAGAATTTGTAACAAGAAAAATATCAGACACAGTAGCCAAAATTCATTTAGGAAAAGCGAGTGTTTTGACACTTGGAAACCTAGATGCAAAACGAGACTGGGGTTACGCCAAAGAATATGTTGAAGGAATGTATCGAATGCTTCAAGTAGACACGCCATCAACATATGTTCTTGCTACAAGTAAGACCCACACGGTTCGATCATTTGTTGAGCTTGCATTTAAGGCAATTGATATAAATATTGAGTGGAAAGGAAAAAAGGAAAATGAGGTTGGGATAAACGCATCAACTGGAAAAACTCTAGTAGAAGTAAACCCTGAGTTTTACAGGCCTGCGGAAGTAGAGCTTCTTTTGGGAGATGCAACAAAAGCAGAAAAAGAACTTGGGTGGAAACCAAAAACCACAATGGAAGAACTTTGCGCGGTAATGGTTCAAAAAGATATCGAAAGAAACCAAAATGGACAAACCTTCTAGTATGCGTGTTTTAATCACAGGCATTGAAGGTTTTACCGGGAATTATCTCGAAAAGTTTTTAGTGTCAAAAAACTTTGATGTTTACGGCACCACAATAGAAAGCCCAACGAAACCAACTCATTTTAAGTGTGATATAACCAACATTGAGGAAGTGAAAGTGGTTTTAAGCCACCTTATCCCCGACTTTATCATAAACCTTGCCGCAATATCTTTTGTCGCAGCAAACCCCATGAAAATGTATGAGGTAAATGTTTTTGGCGCACTAAATATCTTGGACTCATTAATAAAATTAAAACAGACTCCTAAAAAAATCATTTTAGCTAGTAGTGCTGCAGTTTACGGCAATTATAGCGGATCCCTTTCTGAAAGTAATATTTCTAGCCCTGTTAACCATTACGGCAATTCAAAATTAGCTATGGAAAACATGGCTAAAAACTATTTTGATAAAATTAACATTTTAATAGTAAGACCTTTTAATTATACAGGCATAGGGCAAGAAAATCATTTTTTGATTCCCAAAATAGTGAGTCATTTTAGAGCCAAAAAGAAAACAATTGAGTTGGGAAATACTCATGTTTTTCGCGAGTATAATAATGTGAACGACGTTGTTGAAGCGTACGCTAAGCTTATGACAAGTGATATAAATGCTGAAGTATTTAACCTCTGCTCAGGAAAATCATATAGTATTTCGCAAATAATGAGTACTCTTGTAGAGATGTCAAAACACAATATTGAAGTAAAAACGAATCCTAAATTTGTAAGAAAAAATGAAATTATTGACCTGAAAGGAGACCCGAGTAAACTATTCCGTTTTTTGGGTATTACCGGCTTTTCTTATTCAATTAATGACACGTTATATTCCATGCTAAATAAAAACTTATGAAAATAACCGTAGTAGGCACCGGCTATGTAGGCCTCGTTACCGGAACCTGTTTGGCTGAAGCAGGTAATGATGTATTGTGCATAGACATTGACAAAGCCAAAGTGACCAAAATGCAAAACGGCAAAGTGCCTATTTATGAGCCGCATTTAGAAACCTACTTTGAGCGCAACATCAAATCGGGAAGACTTCATTTTTCCACCAAAATAGAGGAAGGCGTTGATCATGGGGAAGTTATTTTCTTAGCACTCCCTACGCCAGAGGATGAAGACGGCTCAGCCGATTTGTCCTATGTGTTGGGTGTTGCCAACCAAATTGGCGATTTGATAAAAGACTACAAAATCGTGGTCAGCAAAAGCACCGTTCCTGTGGGTACTGGTGAGCGTGTAAAAGCGGCACTACAAGCCAAAACAAATGTACCTTTTGATGTGGTATCTAACCCTGAATTTTTACGTGAAGGCTTTGCCGTGGAAGACTTTATGAAGCCCGACAGAATTGTAGTTGGTGTAGAATCTGAACGTGCTAAAAATGCCATGGAAAAGTTGTATAAAACCTTTGTGCGCACGGGAAACCCTATAGTATTTATGGATATCAAATCGGCAGAGTTGACCAAATATGCTGCCAACGCTTTTTTGGCAACCAAAATCACCTACATGAACGAAATTGCAAACTATTGCGAAAAGGTGGGTGCCAATGTGGACGATGTCCGCATGGGAATGGGATTGGACGAACGCATCGGAAAACGCTTTTTGTTCCCTGGGATTGGTTATGGAGGCTCCTGTTTTCCCAAAGATGTAAAAGCATTGCATAAATCGGGAAAAGACGCCGAACATCACTTCGCTATTTTGGACAGTGTTATTGAAGTAAATGAAAAACAAAAAACCATCTTGTTCCCGAAAATGGAGCAGCACTTTGACGGGAATTTAAAGGGGAAGAAAATTGCCCTTTGGGGGCTAGCGTTTAAGCCCAATACAGATGATATTCGGGAAGCACCTGCTTTATATATGATCGAAAAACTGCTTCAGGCTGGTGCTAGCATCACCGCTTTTGATCCAGAAGCCATTGAAAATGTCAAGGCAAAATTGGGCGACGATATTTCTTTTGCATCAAGTATGATGGATGCGGTTAAGGATGCAGATGCTTTACTGATTTGTACCGAGTGGCACGCCTTTAGAAATCCAGATTTTGAGAAGCTTAAGAGAGACCTTAAACGAAACGTTATTTTTGACGGACGTAACATTTACAATCCCAAAGAAATGGATTCGTTAGGGTTTAATTATTACTCCATTGGTAGATGAAAAGAGCACTAGTTACCGGAGCAGCAGGATTTTTAGGCTCGCATTTATGCGATAAATTATTGGCAAACGGCATTGCCGTTATTGGTATGGATAACCTCATTACAGGGGCCATGTCTAACCTTGCGCATTTGGAAGAAAACCCAAATTTTAGTTTTGTACATCACGATGTGTGTGAATTTATAGATATTGCGGAGGACTTAGACTATATCCTTCATTTTGCTTCACCTGCCAGCCCAATAGATTACCTTAAAATACCCATTCAAACGCTGAAAGTTGGCGCATTGGGCACGCACAACGCACTAGGCTTGGCGCGTGCCAAAAACGCCCGTATTTTGGTAGCCTCTACATCTGAAATTTACGGCGACCCACTTGTACACCCCCAAACAGAAGATTATTTTGGAAATGTAAACACCATTGGTCCTCGCGGGGTATATGACGAAGCCAAACGCTACCTAGAGTCCATCACTATGGCGTATCACCGCTATCACGGCGTGGATACGCGCATTGTACGTATTTTTAACACCTATGGCCCCAGAATGCGCCTAAACGACGGGCGCGTAATACCTGCTTTTATGGGACAGGCACTTCGCGGCGAAGACCTGACGGTATTTGGCGATGGCTCGCAAACGCGCTCGTTTTGTTTTGTGGAGGATGAGATTGAGGGGATTTTTCGCCTACTCATGAGCGATTATCACTTGCCGGTAAACATTGGTAACCCAGATGAAATATCCATTTTAGATTTTGCCAAAGAGATTATTGATCTGACCGGGACAGACCAAAAAATAGTATATAAAGAACTGCCCAAAAACGATCCCTTGCAACGCAAGCCCGACATAACCAAGGCCAAAGAAATTTTGGGTTGGGAACCCCAAATCGGACGTAAAGAAGGCATGCAACGCACTTATGCCTATTTTAAATCCTTGACCCCAGATGAGCTAAATAAAATTGAGCACCGCGACTTTAGTTCATTTAAAAGCTAAAAAGCCACAATAAAAAGCCTTTTTTCTCGTTATACCTTAGCCAACTTTTTAAATATTGAATACTTTTAAAAAACCTACCCCGTTATTTTTATATACACCTTTCTTGCTTTTTGAGATTGGGGCTGCCCTGTTTTTTTTATATGTTGCTAGGGGTTCTTACGAAACAGCTGCACCTTCTTCTATTATTGTTTTGTTTTGGATTTTCAGCGCGCTAGCCGCTAAGCTTTATCACTATGAGCGAAACTTAACTTACACCAAGCAACTCCAACGGTTTATTTTTTCTTCTGCTATATTTTCACTTATTGTTTATATAGGTAATTTAATTGTCGCAAATGCAATTACGTTTTCTCCTTATCTATTGGCTGTATTTTTCTTTGTTGTATTTATTACAAAAGCAATAGCTGTTACCTTGTTGTTTTGGTTAAGACAAAACGTGAAATTGTTTCAAAAGAACATTCTTGTATATGATTCCAAAATGGGGAAACAATTTGTCCGAGACATCCTCGGCTTAAAAAGAACAGGATATAATATAACCGTCGTAGAGAAACAGCTATTTGAAGAAAAAGAGGAAGTTAAATTAAAAGAGATACTAAAAAAAAACAAGATTACCTCCATTTACATTCCTTTTGAAGTGGCGCTTAGAAAATCGGCGACACACATACTTAATTTGAGATGGGAAAAAGAGAATGAACTGTTCTTAATGGCAAATTATGACACCCTAAATATAGGAGACAGCCTGTATTTTTTTGGGCTCACTCAAATTGTTAAGTACAGAACAAGTCCGCTTGACGACATATTTAAAGCTTTTTTAAAAAGAGTCTTTGACGTTCTATTTTCTCTTATTGTCATCTTGTTTTTTTTGTCATGGTTTGTCCCTTTGGTGGCAATAATCATTGTATTGGATTCAAAAGGCACTGTATTTTTTATTCAAAAAAGACCAGGTCGCCATGGAAAAATGTTTTCATGTATTAAATTCCGATCCATGACAGTAAATAAGAACACAGAAAAATCTGCAACACGAAATGACGCAAGAATTACACGGATTGGAAAATTTATTCGTAAAACGAGCATTGATGAATTCCCGCAGTTTTTCAACGTACTTAAGGGAGACATGTCTGTAGTTGGCCCACGACCAAACCTGACTTCACAAAACAAACAATATAGTAACGTATTCCAAGATTACGCAAAAAGAATGTATTTGAAACCTGGAATTACAGGATTGGCACAAGTTAGTGGTGCTAGAGGTGGAATTGAACATGATTTGGAAATGAAGCACCGCATCAAATACGATATTTTTTATATCCGCCACTGGTCATTTGCACTTGATATTAAAATAATTATTCGCACGGCGCTCAATGTTATTAGAGGAGAAGACAAAGCCTATTAACCCGTTGTCTCATAGCGTTTGGTAACCAAATAAACACCTATCAAAACCACTGCACCAGCAATAAATTTTGAAGGGGTAAAAGCATCTGCACCAACCACAATGGCGTATGCAATGCCAATAAGCGGCTGCAAGTATGTAAACACCCCTATGGTGCTCGCTTTAAGCTGTTTTAGGGCATACACGTTAAGCAAATAGGTCAGAAAAGTAGTGCCCACTACAACATACGCAAAGCGCCAAATGGCCTCAAATGGAAGTGTTGCCCACGAAACCGCATAAAACTCGTTATACGTTACAGGTAAGGACATGATTAATCCAAACAAAAACAACCACTTAAGCAAATGCACAGAGGTGTATTTGGCAGACAAAGGCTTAACTAAAATTAAATACAGCCCAAAAGCAGCAGCGTTTACTAAAAACAAAAAATTCCCCAATGGAATATTGGGAGCATCTTGACGCACTTCGCTACCAAAAAGAATCAACACCAAAGCACCGATCAAACCTAACACAACACCTATAATTCGAGGGAGGAGCAACCTTTCTTTGATTAAAATGGCAGAAAACACAAACACCAAAATAGGCGTAACAGTAATAAGCACAGCACTGTTGATTGGGGTTGAGAACTCAAGACCCTTAAAAAAACAGAGCATATTTAGCACCATTCCCAAAAAGGCACAAAGTACCATGCGCGGAAAATCGCTGCGCGCGATGCGCTGTTTTGGAACAAAAAAACTAACCGCCCAAAAAAGTGCTGTTGCGCCCATCAATCGCACTTGAATAAACCCAAACCCTTGGATATAAGTGGGCATCACTTCTTTTGCAATGGTATGATTTAATCCATAAATCGTGGTTGCGCCAAAGGCAGCGAATAGGGCAAGGGTTCGTTTATCCATCTAGTGCATGCTTCATCTGCGCCACCGTAGCCTTACTGTTTCCCAAGAACACCTCATTGTTCCATATTAAAACAGGCCGCTTTAGGCAGCTGTACTCTTTTTCCAATAATTCCTTATAAGTAGCCTCAGTAAAATCAGTTCCTTCTTTTTTGAGTTGCGCATACACCCTACCGCGCTTGTTTATCAGTGCTTCATAGCTTTTTGTACGCGCATGAAGAAAAGCCAATTGTTCAGTGGTAGCTTTATGCTGTTTTACGTCTTGCAGATAAGCGGCATCTTGAATACTCAGCTCTTTAATAATGCGCATACAAGTGTTACAACTAGATAGGTAAAGAAATGTATTTTCCATAGTGGTACAAAGGTTAGTAAATTATTGTGATTTAGAGAGCGTAGTCTAAAAAAAACGCCTGTTGTTATGTTTGGAGGCAATGACGATTTTTTCAGAAATAGCTGTAAATCAAGTGTAATTGCTTTTGCAAAGCAAAAAAAGCAGGAGCGTTAGATTTATCAGCGATTTTGAGTGGTAACTCAAAAATTTCCTCAAAATCGTCTTGAATTTTTGGTTCGTTTTGTTTCAAGACAAAATGAACGGACGTATTCTATTTAATTTGTTTTCGTTTTGCGCACTTAAGGGACAAAAAGTACATTTGCTTAAAATTTACCCATGGCAAATAAAAAATTAAAATTCAACTCCCGTACCATTCATGGGGGACAACAGCCCGACAAAGCCTATGGGGCAGTGATGCCTCCTGTTTATCTTACTTCAACCTATGCACAAACAAAGCCTGGCGAACACCTTGGTTATGAATACAGTAGGTCACATAACCCTACGCGTTCTGCTTTGGAAGCATCGCTCGCAAGCATCGAGTCTGGTAATCATGGGCTCACATTTGCATCGGGCATGGCAGCCATTGACGCCGTAATTAAATTGCTACAGCCAGGCGATGAAGTCATCTCAACAAATGATTTATACGGAGGCACGTATCGTATTTTTACTAAGGTATTTGCATCCTATGGCATCACATTTCATTTTGTGCCCATGGGCGATATTGCACAAGTTGAAAAGCACATCAATGCGAACACCAAATTGCTTTGGGTAGAAACACCAACCAACCCGCTCATGCAAGTGATTGACATCAAAGCCATGGCGACTCTTGCCAATGCACATAAACTATTGCTAGCCGTGGATAATACGTTTGCTTCGCCTTATTTGCAACGCCCTTTAGAGCTAGGAGCAGATATTGTGATGCACTCCGCAACAAAATACTTGGGAGGACACAGCGATGTAGTCTTAGGCGCTTTAGTTTTAAATGATGCTGACCTTGCCGAACGTTTGGCATTTATTCAAAATGCTAGTGGCGCAGTCCCTGGACCCATGGATGCTTTTTTGGTACTACGAGGGATTAAAACCCTTCACGTGCGCATGCAACGCCATTGCGAAAACGGGCGCGCAGTTGCCAAATTTTTGGCACAGCACTCCGATGTTGAAAAAGTGTATTGGCCTGGATTTGAAACCCACCCTAATCACGATGTAGCAAAAGCGCAAATGGATGATTTTGGTGGCATGATTTCGTTTGTACATAAAGACAGCAGCCTTAAAAAAGCAGTCGATATTGTTTCGTCCTTACAAGTGTTTACCCTTGCCGAATCGTTGGGTGGGGTAGAAAGTCTTGCAGGACACCCCGCAAGTATGACACACGCCTCTATTCCAAAAGAAGAACGTGAAAAAACAGGGGTAACCGACGGACTTATTCGTTTAAGCGTTGGCATTGAAGACAGCGAAGACTTGATTTCGGATTTGGCACAGGCATTGGGCTAATGTTCAAATAAAACGTACATTCGATTAGCAATTTAAATCTTATGGAACAAATCATTAATGGGTTTTTGGCTGAAGTTAGCAAACGCAATGCACACGAACCCGAATTTATGCAAGCTGTTACAGAAGTTGCGCAAACGGTATTACCCTATATTGTTGCAAATGACATTTATCACGGCAAAAATATCTTAATGCGTATGGTTGAGCCCGAGCGTGTGGTCATGTTTCGTGTGCCTTGGGTAGATGATAAGGGTGAAATTCAGGTAAATAGAGGATATCGTATAGAAATGAACTCAGCTATAGGCCCTTACAAGGGGGGGTTGCGTTTTCACGAATCCGTAAACTTGAGTATTCTCAAATTTTTGGCATTTGAACAAGTATTTAAAAATGCGCTGACCACCTTGCCCATGGGCGGCGGAAAAGGTGGTGCCGATTTTAATCCAAAAGGTAAATCGGATGCGGAGGTGATGCGTTTTTGCCAAAGTTTTATGACTGAGTTGTTTCGTCATATAGGTCCTAACAGAGATATTCCCGCAGGAGATATTGGCGTTGGCGGTCGAGAGATTGGCTATATGTTTGGACAGTATAAACGATTAAAAAATGAGTTTACGGGCGTATTGACAGGAAAAGGTATTTCGTGGGGCGGTTCGCTCATCCGACCTGAAGCTACAGGATACGGAGCCGTTTATTTTGCACAAAATATGTTGAAAGCCAAAAACGAAAGCTTTGACGGAAAAAAGGTGGTTATTTCGGGATCTGGAAACGTGGCGCAATACGCTGCCGAAAAAGCCATTCAGCTTGGCGCAAAAGTATTGACACTTTCAGATTCTTCAGGATTTATTCATGACCCAGATGGGATTGACCAAGAAAAGTTGGCATACATCATGGAACTAAAAAATGTAGATCGCCAACGGATTCACAAATTCATTGAAAAATATCCTTCCGCAAGTTTTCATAAAGGTGAAAAGCCATGGAGCATAGCCTGCGATATTGCCATGCCGTGTGCCACCCAAAATGAGCTAAATGAAAAAAATGCCAAAACACTAATTTCGAATGGATGTTACTGTATTAGTGAAGGAGCAAACATGCCCTCAACCCCTGTTGCGATTGCACAGTTCCACGCAAACCATGTGCTATATGCTCCTGGAAAAGCTTCCAATGCGGGAGGTGTAGCTGTTTCTGGACTTGAAATGGCACAAAATTCGTTGCGTTACAGTTGGACCCGAGATGAAGTAGATCAACGGTTGCAGGATATCATGGAAGACATTCACGATGCGTGCGTGTTGTATGGCGCTGAAAACAAAACCATTAATTACGAAAAAGGCGCAAATATTGCAGGTTTTGTAAAAGTGGCCGACGCCATGTTGGCGCAAGGCGTTGTGTAGTATACTTCAACGGTGCATTTTCCGTTTTGCTTATGATGAAGGTTAATTTGTTGCGTGTTCTTTTTTTTGTTGTATGGGGCGTCTCAATCTGTTGGGGACAAAACAAGCAGTGGGAGTCCATGTATTCATACTACAACACTACTAATGGAGTTGCTTACAATGAGACCCTAGTTGTAGCGGCTGAAAACGCACTTTTTTTATATAACCCTAACCTGAATAGCACTGAAACCTTTACCACTGTTGATGGGCTTTCGGGAGACAATTTTTCTGCATTAGTCGTTTACGATAACACCATTATCGCAGGCTTTGAAAACGGCATGGTAGCCAAGATTGATATCAACACAAAAAAAATTGACCTTGACAATTCCATTGAGCGAAACATCTCAGTTAATGCTGACAAAAAGCAAATCAATCAACTTTATGCCCACCAAAACCTAGTGTATTTGGCAACGGGATTTGGCATAGTAGAGCTTAATCCCACAACGGTGGAGTTTGGCGACACCTATTATTTTGGGTCATTAGGCGCAAGGATTCGTGTAAATCAAGTAGCCGTTTTTGAAGACTACATTTATGCTGCCACCCCGCAAGGGGTCTATAGAACGCTGCTCAATAACCCCAACAAACTTGAATTTTCTACTTGGGAGCAACATGCCGTTGGTAACTGGATGGCTCTATGGATGCAAGACAACATGCTTTATGGCGCAAGAGACGAAGCAAATGCGGTTTCTTTTATTCAACTAAACGATAGTGTAACAGAAAAGAAACGTTTTTCGGGAAAAGCAAAACACATTGCTCCACACGAAAATGGCATTGTTATTACGACTTCAAACCGAGTGTATGATGTAAACAAAGCATTTGAAACAACACAAACCATAGACGATATTGACGGAGTAAAACCCAATACGTTTACATTTGGAGTGTACGCAAACAATGAACTTTGGATTGGCACATCATCTGAAGGACTAATTCGGTATGCCGCATCTGCGGACGATAAATTTATAAGCCCTGAAGGACCATTGTTAAATAATATTTGGGATATCGAGGCACTAGCAAATGAGCTTTGGATTTCGCATGGAGAATACGAAATATTTTATAACCCTTGGCCTTTAGAAAAATATGGGCTAAGTCATTATTACAACGATAGATGGGATAATATCAGCAACAAATCGCTTTTTGATGTAGAAACCTTTGTCCGGGTAGTAGCGCATCCTACTGATTTAGGGAAGCTTTATGCGTGCTCTTACCATAGAGGAATAGTACCACTTGAAGACAATACGCCAATAGCGTTATGGAATCAAACCAATAGCGGGCTAGAAAGCCTTACGTTTGATGGCCCTACCGTGAGCATTCGTGTTCGGGATGCCGTAGTAGACGATGGCGGAGACCTTTGGTCGCTAACAGCCTTTGTACAAAAAGGATTAAAAAAGCGCGCGCCCTCGGGACAATGGACGTCTTACGATTTGTCAGAGGTTGTCTTAGACTACACCAAAGAGTCTGGCTATTCAAATATGGAATTATATGAGGACAAAATCATTTTTTTTGGCGGAATAAATAGCGGACTCATAGGAGTTGATATTACCCAATCACCACCGCAAATGAAGCGCCTTATGGGGGGTGAGCTTGGATTGCCTTCTGATGATGTGCGCAGCATCCGATTGGACAAAGACAACCGCCTTTGGGTAGGAACACGAGCTGGGATTGCCGTACTTTACGCACCGAACCAATTTTTTGAGCCTGAATCACAACTGCGAACCATTGTGGTAGAAGATGATGGAAACCTTCGCGAGCTACTTTCAGGACAGTTTATTACGGACATTGAAGTTGATGGCAACAACCAAAAATGGGTAAGCACAGGAACTTCTGGTGTTTTCTTGCTAAGTCCAAGCGGGACAGAAATTTTACAGCATTTCACCAAAGAAAACAGTCCACTACCTACATCCTCCGTTAAAACCATTGACATTGATAATGCCACTGGGAAAGTGTATTTGGGAACGCTTAACGGTATGGTTGTTTTTCAAGGAGATGCCTACGCCGAGTCTGAAAAGTTATCTGAAGTAAACGTTTTTCCAAACCCCGTTAGACCCAACTATACAGGGAACTTGGTGGTGCGAGGATTGCAGCAAGACGCTCGCGTAAAAATCACTGATATTGCAGGAAACCTTGTCTATGACACTACGAGTGAGGGGGGCAGTATCAGTTGGAACTTACGTTCTTTTTCAGGGCAACGTGTTCGTTCGGGAGTTTACCTCATTTTTGTTTCATCGAAAGACGGACTTGATAGTGCCGTTAAAAAAGTGATGATTGTAAACTGATGGAACAACCCACTAAAGCGATTGTACTACACGCCACAAAATACGGCGAAACAAGCGTGATTTTAAACGCTTATACACAACAACTAGGACTACGGGCATACGTCGTTAAGGGAGTTCGGTCAGCGAAGCGAAACAAAACATTTTCAATGGGAATGTTTCAACCGCTCACACAACTGGAATTGGTAGCGACTACGCCTAAACGCGCGGGGCTTTCTGTATTAAAATCGGCTAAGATTATACATCCTTACACGACTATTACAACCGATATTGCCAAATCGAGTATTTGCATGTTTTTGGCAGAAGTGTTGCGTTCGGTCTTAAAAGAGGAAGAAGAAAACACATCACTTTATCACTTTTTGGAACATTCACTTATCTGGCTTGACACCCATGATAAAACGGCTAATGTGCATCTATATATTTTGATACAACTCACCAAATATTTAGGGTTTTACCCTGATGTTTCTGCCATTTCAAACCCTTATTTTGATGTACAAAACGGACAGTTTTGCGAATATGAAAACAGCACGGAGTGTGTGTCGGGTGAGGAAGTAATCCTCTTAAAATCCTATTTAGGTACGAAATTTGATGGGGTGGATACGATTTTGGCTACTGCCGAACAACGGAGAGCATTGTTGAAACTTCTTATGCGGTATTATCAATTGCATGTACAGTCGTTCAGAATGCCCAAATCATTAGATGTGTTATATGAAGTTTTTAGTTAATGCGGTTTTTCTTTGCGTTGCCATATTTGGCATGGCACAACAGGTTGTTGTAAAAGATGCCGTTACCCATGAGGTGCTTGCTGGAGTGAGTATTTTCGACACAGAGAAAACGCATCTTGAAACTACTGCCAAAAACGGAAAAGCACAGTTAGATGGGTTTGATGCTGCCGCATCTTTATCCTTTTCTCATATGGGCTATCAAATGCAAACGCTTCAAAAAAGCCACATCAAATCTGCCCAAGTAATTTGGATGACACCCAACACGGAACAACTTGGCGAAATCGTACTGTCGGTTTCTCGTTCTTCGGACAAAAAACAGCGCTTGGCGCAACAAGTGGGCATCATAAGTGAGCAAGAAATCGCCCAAATAAGCCCCGAAAACACTGCGGTTTTACTTCGGGAAGTTCCAGGTGTTCGGGTACAGCAATCGCAAGGCGGCGGGGGAAGCCCGGTGTTGCGCGGTTTTGAGGCAAATCGGGTGCTTTTGGTTGTAGACGGGGTACGACTTAACAACGCTATTTTTCGATCGGGACATGTTCACAACGCCCTTTCTGTTGATCCGCTTAGCTTAAGCAGAGCGGAAGTTATTTTTGGGCCTTCTTCCGTAGGCTATGGCTCGGATGCGTTGGGAGGGGTCATTCATTTTTATACACGCACCCCACTCATCAATCAACATAAAAAGCTACGCATTGCGGGCTCATCGTCTTATACTTTTGCGCAAAACACCTCAAAACAATCTGCTGTAATAGAATACAGCGCACCAAAGTGGGCAGTTTTGCAGCAGGTTTCCTATTCCCAATTTGGCGATATTGTTATGGGAAAACGGCGGGTGCACGGTTATGATAATTGGGGTAAAGTATTTGAATATTCCCAAAATTCAGACACAAATTATAAGGCTTTACCTTCCAAAAATAATAACCCAAACTTGCAGCGAAACTCAGGATACGAGCAAGTAGATATTTTGCAAAAATGGATTTATCACACCACGAATGGTATCAAATTTACGCTAAATCTACAGGGTTCTCAATCTGGAAATATCCCACGATTTGATAAGCTTTCAGAAACCACAGGCGACGCTTTGCGATTTGCTCGTTGGGAGTACGGTCCTCAAAAACGGTTGCTGATTTCACCACAAATTAGCTTTGTTGGCAACAAGCCGTGGCTACATTCGGGAAAAATTATTGCTGCTGTCCAATTTTTAGAAGAGTCTAGAATCAAACGAAAATTTGCAAGCCTAAACAGAGAAACACAACGAGAACAACTTACCGTGTTCAGCCTTAACGCTGATTTTAAAGCCAAAAGTCAAAAAGGTCGCGATTGGTCGTATGGATTAGAAATGACACACAACCAAGTACGCTCATCGGCATTTGCTCAAGAGCTACATGTGGTTGCTAATGAAATTGTTGGGCTAAAATCAAAAACACCTATTCCAACGCGCTATCCAAGTGGCGGAAGCACTTACGCCACCTTTGCAGGTTATGTGGATTATAGGCATGATATTAACCCGAAAAGCACATTGAGTTTTGGCGCAAGACATACCATTACTGAATTGAATGCCGCATGGACAGAGCAGGCACTTATTGATGCAAGATTGGCGCACGCCTATCAAAAGCATCAATCGTCAAATGTTACCCTTGGATATAGTTATAAACCCAACACGCAATGGCAGCTTAAAGCTCTTTTTTCCACTGGGTTTAGAGCACCTAACATTGACGACTTAGGCAAAACTCGTGAAAATCAAGGCATTTTGAGTGTGCCCAATTTGGAACTTAACCCTGAATATATTTACAGCACTGATATCGGTATTCGCAAGCAGTGGAGCAATGGGTCTTTTGTGGAGACAAATGGGTATTACGCTTTTGTTCAAGATTATATTGCTCGTGGGCCATATAGCGTTGTGCATGACAAATCTACTTCGGATTATAGCACTATTATGCATTCTGAAGATGAAGTACAAACTACAGCAAACATTAATGTTGGCGCAGTAAAAGTATATGGATTTAGTACGCAAAGTAAATGGATGATTTTACCCAAAATAGCATATCGTGGAACGCTTACATATACACGAGGATTTGGCAATAACTTTAGTGGAAATCTTCCTTCAATAAGTCCATTATTTATAACCCAAAAAATTCAATGGCAACTCCGAAAGGGAGACCTTTCGTTGCAATGGCATCATGCGCAACGCAAAACGCCAGAAACGTACAGCCCTTGGGGGGAAGATGGGCTTGAAGAAACACCTGTGCTTGCAAACGGCTCGTTTGCAGGGACACCCAAATGGCATCGCTGGGATGTGCAATTTGCACTTCCACTAAGCGATACGATAAAACTCTCAGGCGGAATTTACAACCTCTGGGATACGCACTATCGAGAATTTGCATCGGGGATTTCTGCGCCCGGTAGAAGCGCAAAGCTGGTATTAAGGTATGAATTGTAGCGATTCGCCAACATAACAACACAACATTTTGCCCTAAATTGGTTACTTTCGCATGCATAATTTTAGTGCAAGATTTTGTTTCCAACCTACTCACATCTTGATTTAGTAGCCGCAGCTGAAGAAATCGCTTCATTCTGGGACGAACACCTCATTTTTGAGGCGAGCATTGACACCCGCGAAGGAAGACCGCCGTTTGTGTTTTTTGAAGGACCGCCTTCTGCTAACGGACTGCCAGGAATTCACCACGTGTTGGCACGTGCACTTAAAGATATTTTTTGTCGCTACAAAACCCAACAAGGATTTCAAGTAAAACGCAAAGCGGGTTGGGACACGCACGGACTTCCCGTAGAACTTGGTGTAGAAAAAGAACTTGGTATTACCAAAGAAGATATTGGTAAAACCATTAGCGTTTCGGAATACAACAAGGCTTGCAGAGAAGCCGTAATGCGCTATACTGATGTGTGGAACGATCTCACCAAAAAAATGGGATATTGGGTAGATATGGAAGATCCATATATTACCTACTCCTCAAAATATATGGAATCGGTGTGGTGGTTGTTGGCAACACTTTACAAAAAGGGACTGATTTACAAAGGGTATACCATTCAGCCGTATTCGCCTATGGCAGGAACGGGGCTGTCCTCACACGAACTGAATCAACCTGGATGCTATCGCGACGTAAGCGATACATCTGTAACAGCACAGTTTAAAACCAAAAATGCCTCACTACCCGAAGGACTCAAAGGCAGTTTACCACTGCATATTCTGGCTTGGACAACCACGCCTTGGACCTTGCCTTCAAATACTGCCCTTACAGTTGGACCAAAAATTTATTATGTTGTTGTACAGACGTTTAACCAGTACACGCACAAGCCCATTCGTGTGCTGCTTGCAAAAAAATTACTTTCAAAACAGTTTGGAAAAAAATACCAACAGGTTGAATCGAAAGGCGATTTAGACGCTTACGACAAGGCCGATAAAACCATACCGTTTTGGATAGAGCAAGATATTGTTGGTGCTGATTTGGTTGGAATTCAATACGAGCAGCTTTGGACAGAAGCACCATTACCATATCAAAACGCCGACAATGCCTTCCGTATCATTTCGGGAGATTACGTTACCACAGACGATGGAACTGGAATCGTACACACCGCACCTACTTTTGGGGCTGACGACGCTAAAGTTGCGAAGGAAGCCATGCCGCCTGTACCGCCGCTATTGATATTGGACGAAAATGAAAACCCCGTTCCGCTGGTGGACTTGCAAGGGAAATTTAGACCAGAAGTGGGATTGGTTGGCGAAAAATTTGTCAAAAACGAATATTACCCAGAAGGAGAAGCTCCAGAAAAATCAGCGGATGTGGAAATTGCCATTCGCTTAAAGGAAGAGAACAAAGCCTTTAAAGTAGAAAAATACGTACACAGCTATCCGCATTGTTGGCGCACGGATGCACCGGTATTATACTATCCTCTCGATTCTTGGTTTATTAAGGTACAGGACCACAAAGACCGCATGGTTGAGCTAAATCAAACCATTCAGTGGAAGCCTGCAAAAACAGGCGAAGGACGCTTTGGAAATTGGCTTGCAAACGCAAACGATTGGAACTTATCACGCTCTCGTTTTTGGGGAATTCCATTGCCTATTTGGCGCACTTCTGATGGCGATGAAACCCGTGTTGTTGGCTCTGTTGAAGAGTTGAAAGAAGCTGTTGAGGAAGCAGTTGCCGCTGGCTTGATGCTAAAAAACCCATTAGCTGATTTTGTGGACGGAGATATGTCCGATCGCAATTATGAGCGTGTAGATTTACACAAAGATACTGTAGATGAATTGGTGCTTCTAAGCCAATCAGGTAAACCCATGTACAGAGAAACCGACCTCATTGATGTTTGGTTTGATTCTGGGGCAATGCCATATGCGCAATGGCACTATCCGTTTGAAAACAAAGAAAAAATTGACGAAGGCACCACATTCCCCGCCGATTATATTGCAGAGGGCGTTGACCAAACTCGTGGCTGGTTTTATACGCTTCATACCATTGCAACCCTTGTTTTTGATTCGGTTGCGTATAAAAATGTAGTTTCCAACGGGCTTGTGCTGGACAAAAACGGACAGAAAATGTCCAAGCGATTGGGCAATGCCGTAGATCCGTTTGAAACACTAAAAAAATACGGCCCCGATGCCACGCGATGGTACATGATTAGCAATGCCAATCCGTGGGATAACCTTAAATTTGATTTAGAGGGAATCGAGGAAGTACGACGAAAATTTTTTGGAACGCTTTACAACACCTATTCGTTCTTTAGTCTTTATGCCAATATTGACGGATTTGATTTTACTGAAGAGGAAATACTAATTTCTGAACGACCAGAAATTGACCAGTGGATTTTATCTGAACTGCACAGTTTAATTCAAAAAACCACTCAATTTTTTGATGCGTATGAGCCTACACGCGCCTGCCGCGCAATAGCTCATTTTGTAACAGAGGATTTGAGTAACTGGTATGTGCGCTTGTGCCGTCGCCGTTTTTGGAAGGGAAGCTATGAGACAGATAAAATTGCAGCGTATCAAACCCTGTATGAATGTTTGTTGAGCGTAGCAAAAATGATGGCACCCGTTGCACCATTTTACGCCGACAGGCTCTATCAAGACTTAAATGGCATAACCAAACGCGAGGCAGCTTCTTCGGTACATTTGGCATTGTACCCAACATCAAACGTGGAGGTTATCAACCCTGCACTAGAACAAAAAATGCAACGCGCACAAAAGATTACTTCTTTGGTGTTGTCGTTGCGGAAGCGTGAAAAAATCAAGGTACGCCAACCTTTACAGCGCATCATGATTCCGGTACTGGATGCAGAAGAACGCCAACAAGTAGAGGCGGTATCGACACTAATTGCCGCTGAAGTAAATGTTAAGGAAGTCGAATTATTAGACGATACGTCATCTATTTTGGTAAAAGAAATCAAACCAAACTTTAAAACACTAGGACCGCGTTTTGGTAAAGACATGAAGCTTGTGGCGCAAGCCATTCAAAATTTTAATGAAGCGCAAATACAAGCGTTGGAAAAAGAGGGGTCACTAGCCCTAGAAATAAACAATGAAAAGCTTACCTTAGAAGCTAACGACGTCATCATCAGTACAAAAGATGTAGCGGGATGGTTGGTGGCTTCGGAGCAAGGGGTTACGGTAGCACTTGACATTCAAATGAACGAAAATCTTCGTTTGGAGGGTATGGCGCGCGAACTTGTAAATAGATTGCAGAACATGCGCAAAGACCTTGGTTTTAAGGTAACAGACACGATTGAAGTTACACTTAAAGAAAGTGAGGAGCTAAAGGCTGTTTTAAACGAAAACAAAGCGTATATTCAGCGCGAAATTTTAGCTACAACCATAAATGTAGTTAAAGACGTGAGTAGCGAAGCTATCGAACTAGCGTTTGATTCGTTGCACACACAGGTAGCAATGGTTAAATCATAACAACCTAATATTATGGAACAAAAAAACCGATACAACGATGAAGATCTCCAAGAGTTTAAGGAGTTAATTGAAGAAAAAATCGCAAAGGCGCAGCACGATCTTGACCTCATCAGAAGTGCTTATATGAATGATGGCAATAACGGCACCGATGATACTGCCCCCACGTTTAAGGCATTTGAAGAAGGTTCAAAGACGATGTCCAAAGAGGCAAACACGCAATTGGCATTACGTCAGGAAAAGTTTATTCGCGACTTAAAAAACGCGCTTATACGCATTGAAAACAAAACGTATGGCGTTTGTCGGGTAACGGGCAAACTCATCAACAAAGAACGCCTAAAGCTAGTGCCGCATGCAACCCTTAGTATTGAGGCAAAAAACATGCAGCGTTAATTGATGCCGCTTCGTAAACTTTGTTGGATTATTCTTGCCGTTTTGGTGTTAGACCAAGCCGTTAAGATGTATATCAAACTCAACTATTCCCTCACGTTTTATGGTAGCGATGCCATTGTAGACTTGGGTTGGTTTCGCTTGTTATTTGTTGAAAATAAAGGCATGGCTTGGGGTGCTCGCCTAAACGATATTCTGCCTTTTATTTCTGACAATACGGCCAAACTTCTTCTCAGTATTTTTCGCCTATTGGCGGTAACAGGAATTGGCTACTGGCTGGTTCGAGCGGCAAAAACGACAACCTCAAAAGGACAACTCATTGCCGTATCGCTCATTTTTGCGGGAGCCTTAGGCAACATTATTGACTCTGTTTTTTACGGGGTTTTGTTTTCTAATAGTTACGGACAAATTGCCACTTTTCTGCCCACTGAAGGCGGCTATGCACCGCTTATGTTTGGGCATGTAGTTGATATGCTGCAGTTCCCTATGGTTTCATGGACATGGCCCGAATGGCTGCCAATCCTTGGTGGCAATAGCTTCACTTTTTTTGAGCCAGTCTTTAATATCGCGGATAGCGCCATAAGCGTAGGCGCGGTATTGTTATTGCTAAAAACACGCAAGGCAACTTCCTAAAATGTATAAATGCCCTTTGGCGTTACTACGACATCTAACGGAACATCTGTAATCTCCGCATCTTCAATTTTTTCAATGGGTTCAAAACAAGAAACACCTATGGTTTTGCATGTAGGCGAACATCTTGATAAAAACCTATCGTAGTAGCCTTTTCCGTACCCCACACGCTGTCCGTTTTGGTCAAAGCATAACAATGGAACTATGATTGTTGCAATGTTTTTAGGGGTTATATAATCAGTGCCTAACGGCTCTGGGATTCCCCATTTGTTAGGCTGAAGTGGCATTCCTTTTTGCCACATTACGACTTCCATTTTTCCATTTGTATCAACAACTTTTGGCACACAAATTGGATGCCCCTTAAATGCGTCAAACCATTTTTCCATGGGTAGCTCGGCGTGTGCAGCACTATCAAAAAACAACATCAAAAGACCTCTTTTCACAAGATTATCAGAAATAACACGTGCCATAATTTGAGCACTTGCATTCTCTAAATCTTTTGGAGAAAGGGCTTCGCGTTTAGATCGATATAAGTGACGTAATGCTTTCTTATTTAGCATGCCTAAATATAACCGTTTCGCCAGTAAGTTTTTGTATTTTAGTAACATGACAAAAGAGGCACTAAAACGGCAAGTTGCTTCCCTTCCAAACGAGCCTGGCGTATATCAATACTACAATGAGCAAGGAGCCATTATCTATGTTGGTAAGGCAAAAGACCTTAAAAAAAGGGTGTCATCTTATTTTAGAAAACAGGTGGACTCTCGAAAAACCCAAAACCTTGTAAACGCCATTTACAGCCTAAAACACATTGTCGTTCCAACCGAATCGGATGCATTGATTTTGGAAAACACGCTCATCAAAGAGCATCAACCCAAATACAATATTTTGCTTCGTGACGACAAAACCTACCCCTGGATTTGCATCAAAAAAGAACGCTATCCCAGAGTGTTTGCTACACGAAAAATTATTCAAGACGGCTCGGAATATTTTGGGCCATTTACCAACGCCAAAACTGTCCGTGTACTTCTTGACTTAATCAACGAGCTTTATCCACTTCGCACGTGCCATTACGATTTGAGTGAGGCAAATGTTGCTAGCGAAAAATATAAAGTGTGTTTGGAGTATCATATTGGAAACTGCTTGGCACCATGTGTGGGCAAACAAACCACAACGCATTACAACGAGGCAATAGGACATATTCGCAATATTTTACAGGGAAAATTCAAACAGGTAAATGATGCATTTTTAAGAGAAATGAAGGCAGCATCGGAAACCTTACAGTTTGAGTATGCGCAAAAAATCAAACTAAAAATGGAGTCGCTGCAGCAATACCAATCCAAATCTGCGGTGGTGAGTGCTAAAATTAACGCTGTAGATGTATGCACTATTGTTTCGGACGAATCCACTGCTTTTGTCAATTTTTTACAAGTTGCTTATGGGTCTATTGTCCGTTTTCATAGCATGACATTAAAAAAGAAATTGGACGAAACAGACGCGGAGCTTTTGCGGGTAGTTGTAGTAGAATTACGACGGAGATTTGACTCATCCTCCAAAGAAATACTACTCCCTTTTGAGGTTGATTTAGGCGAAGCCGTACGAGTGATTGTGCCCAAAATTGGGGAGAAAAAACAGCTTTTAAACTTATCGTTGCGCAACGCCAAGCAAAGCCGATTGGAGCAGCTCAAGCAAATTAAACTTACCGACCCAGAACAGCACACCCAGCGGGTAATGGCACAAATGCAGCGCGATTTACGCCTCTCAGAATTGCCGTTACATATTGAGTGTTTTGACAACTCCAACATTCAAGGAAGCAACCCTGTGGCAGCTTGTGTAGTGTTTCGGAATGGAAAGCCCAGCAAAAAGGAATACCGTCATTACGGCATCAAAACGGTGGAAGGTCCAGACGATTTTGCCTCTATGGAGGAGGTCGTTTACAGGCGATACAAACGACTGCTTAACGAAGGCGAAGCCTTGCCGCAATTGGTTGTTATTGATGGTGGGAAAGGGCAACTTAACGCAGCACTCAAAAGCTTTGACGTATTGGGAATTCGAGGAAAAGTAGCCATTTTGGGGATTGCCAAAAGGCTTGAAGAACTTTATTTCCCAGACGACCCAATTCCCTTATATTTGGATAAGCGTTCGGAGACCTTGCGCATTGTACAGCAATTGCGAAACGAAGCGCACCGATTTGGTATTCGCCTGCATCGAAACAAGCGCAGCAAAGGCGCAATACATTCTGAACTGGAAAGCATTCCTGGCGTTGGTGAAAAAACGGCTACAGATTTGCTAAAAAAGTTTAAATCGGTAAAGCGCATTAAGGGCGCCACGCAAGAAGAATTAACCCAAATAGTAGGCTCAAAAAAAGCCAAAACGATTTATGAACACCTACACAACTTATCTTAAAATCTTTCTATGTTTTGCTTTTGGGATTGCCATAGCACAGCCTAAAGACGTAAAAGTGGGTCTTATTCTTAGCGGGGGTGGCGCAAAGGGCATGGCACACGTTGGTGTGCTTAAAGAAATTGAACGCGCAGGCGTTCGCATCGATTATATTGGCGGCACAAGCATGGGCGCAATTGTTGGCGGATTGTACGCCTGTGGCTATTCGGCAACGCAATTAGAACAATTGCTGCTGACTACCGATTTATCCGATCTGATAAATGATAATTTTGACCGTGATGCAAAATCGTTTCACGACAAAGAAGACAGCGAACGGTACGCCATTACGCTACCTATTGTTAAGGACAAAATTCAATTTCCCGTTTCGCTTTCCAAAGGACAAAATGTGTATAATTTCTTGGTGCAATTAATGCACGATCAACGCAATATCAGCGACTTTAGCAAGCTACCTATTCCGTTTTATTGTATAGCCACAGATTTGAATAATGGTAAAATGGTGTTGTTGGATAAAGGCTTTTTGCCACTTGCTGTAAACGCCAGTAGCGCATTGCCAACACTTTTTTCGCCAGTTACGGTTGAGAGTAGAACACTAATTGACGGGGGAATTTCTAACAATTACCCCATTGAAGAAATGCTCAAAAAAAAGATGGATGTCATCATTGGTGTTGATGTGCAAACAGGCATTTCTCAGACTGATGAGGCAGCTACATTTTCGGATATTTTAGTGCGATTAGCAAGTTTTCAAACCGATAAAACCA
Source organism: Flavobacteriaceae bacterium (assembly GCA_049596455.1). Taxonomy (GTDB): domain Bacteria; phylum Bacteroidota; class Bacteroidia; order Flavobacteriales; family Flavobacteriaceae; genus UBA7446. The sequence goes on from JBMYLP010000002.1 coordinate 24,977, forward strand.
TGCCGCCCAAAAAAGCAAAAACGAACATTTACATTCAACCTGACATTTCGGGGTTTACAATGTTGTCTTTTGCCTCTCAAGAAGCTATTATTGCTAGTGGAGAACAGGCAGGCAAAAAAGCATTTCCGAAACTTGTGGCACTTGCCAAACAGCAAACGCCACGTATATTATCTCAGAAAAAAATTCCCGCTTCTTTTCAGCTTGACAAGCTGTTGTTTTCGCAAACACCAAACTATAAACGCAATTATATTTTAGGCAAAATCAGATTGAAGCCAAACTCGCATTATCCATTTAAAAAGCTTCGTGAGGGGATGACAAACTTGGCAGCTACAAACAACTTTGAAACGTTTAGATATACGCTTACCACAGAAAATGACCAGGAAGTTTTGGCACTTAATCTAAACGAAACACCCCACACCACCCTGTTCCGTGCAGGGGTGCACTACAACGACCTGATGGGTGCTATGGGGCTTATTAATATTACCCAAAAACATGCGTTGCTCAAAAACGATGAAGCGTCGTTGGATCTTGCTTTGGGGGAATATTTTAGATATGCGTTTTCATATTTTATAGACAAAGGACAGTTTTGGAGTATTGGACTGAAGGCAACTTTAGATCAGTTTGAAACAGAAGCCCCTTTTGCAGTTGGTATGGACGGTGCTCTTAATGTTTACGAATCATCAAGGACAAGGGCTTCAATACAAGAACACACTTTTTTTGTGCAAACGATTTTTAGAGAAGAAGCGACACTTGGTCTTGGAGTTACTCATCAGAAAAACAGCTTTCGAACCAACTTGTATGACCCAGAAAAGGGGGATTTTTTATTCGCTGACAATGCCGACTACTACAGCACAAGAGGATACCTAAAAGTAGATACCCGAGACGATGCCTATTTTCCAAAAAAGGGTGGTTTTTTTAATGGCAACGTTGCATATGTTTTCAGTCAAAAAACGCCGCTAGACTTTGGTGTCTTTTCACCATTTATAGTGGGAAAAGCTACTATGGGCGTAACTCTGCCGCTTATCCAAAAATGGACACTATCACTGAATACCATAGGTGGTTTTACTATTCATAATCCAAACACACCAACCTTTGACTTTTTAATTGGCGGTTATGGGAATCCGCCACTTTTAAACTATCAGTCTTTTATAGGAATACCACAGCAACACACGGGAGCTGATAGTGTTGTAAAGGGAGAAATGATATTTGACTACGAATTTATTCCAAATCATCACGCGGCATTAAAGATACATGCAGGCGTTGTCAGTGATGATATTTTTGCAAACGGTAAATGGGCATCAACCCCTAATTATTTTGGCACGGGTTTGGCATACGGTTTGGACACCTTTGCTGGTCCACTAGAGTGTATGGCTGCATATAGCCCACAGTATGACAAGCTGCTGTATCACGTTAGTATTGGTTGGCGATTTTAACTTTAGGATAAATGCTTTTACGTACTTTTGCCCACATGACGCTTAATCGATGGCTTTGGGTAGTGGCGCTTGTGTTTTCGCAGCTCACTATTGCCCAGAAAACGCCTAACAACTCAAGCCTTCAGCAAATTACTCAGCCCCCCTCTTTTAACGATGCTTTTAAAGGAGGAGAATGGTTTAAATTCAGGATTCATTATGGAATTTTTAATGCGAGTTACGCCACCATTGAGGTCAATGAAACAATGTGGGAAGGCAAGCCTGTTTTTCACGCCAAAGGCATTGGCAGAACAACAGGCTTGGCACGATGGTTTTTTAAAGTAGATGATTATTATGACTCCTATTTTACCAAAGATGGGGTCCGACCTTTGTTTTTTATTCGGAATATAAACGAGGGAGGCTATAAAAAACATGTTACTATTCGATTTGACCATGACAAAAACAAAGCATTTGTCGATGATAAGCTACAAAGCAAACAAGGCACATTTGACACAAGTTCTAACATTCAAGACCTTATATCGTGTTTTTATTATTTGCGAAATGAATTTGATATTTCCGCATTAAAAAAAGACGAGTTTACAGTTGTAAATCTATTTTTTGACGAATCAAATTATGCCTTTAAATTCAAATTTTTAGGTGCTGAAACCATCAAAACGAAATTTGGTCGTGTAAGAACATTAAAGTTTAGACCTTATGTACAGTCGGGGCGCGTGTTTCGCAGCAACGAAAGCATCACCCTTTGGGTAAGTAACGACAAAAATAAAATCCCCTTACGCTTACAGGCAGCTTTGCGCGTTGGTAGCATTACTGCCGATTTAGATGAATTTAAAGGACTTAAAAATCCATTTGAAATTGTTGTTGAAAACTAATCCATTTTTTGCACTTACCGCATTGGTATTGTTTGCTGCTTGTAGTGGTACAAATAAGAAATCCGCTGAAATTTCAATTCCAAAAGCGCCAGATGTTTTTGCTTTTGGATTTAAGCTCAACGACTTTGAAGTGGTTCAAGACACCGTTCGTAAAGGAGATACTTTTGCGGACATATTTTTGGAAAATGGCTTTACGTATCAGCAGATTTATAACATCAACAAGCGCACCAAGAAGCAGTATAACTTTAGAAAAATTCAGCCCAAAAAGCCCTACACATTTTTGTTTGCCAAAGACTCTGTTGCAAGCCCAGTAGCATTTGTTTATCAGCCTTCCATGTTGGAGTATGTGGTAGTAAACTTGAAAGATTCCATTTTTGCAGAAAAACGAAAAAAAGAAGTAATACTGCGCACATTTGAGGCGCAAGGGGTGATTACAAGCTCGCTCTCAGAAACCTTGGAAGCGCAGCGCCTTAGCCCATTATTGGCATATGATTTGTCTGATATTTACGCTTGGAGTATTGACTTTTTTCGACTGGAAAAAGGAGACAGATTTAAAGTTGTTTATACCCAAAAATATGTAGATGACTCTATTTATGTGGGACTAAATCGCATTCATGCAGCATATTTTGAACACCGTAAAAAACCGTACTATGCCATAGAATTTGAGTCAGACTCTGTACGTGGGATTACCGAATTTTTTGATGAAAACGGAAAGAATTTACGGCGTGCATTTTTACAAGCTCCCGTTCAGTTTTCCCGCATTTCTTCCCGATATAACAAACGCCGTCGTATCGCCTATTACGGCCGCACAAAACCACATTACGGAACCGATTTTGCGGCACCAGTAGGAACGCCTATCCGCGCTACGGCAAGCGGAACAGTTGTAGCAGCAAGTTATACGCGCAGCAACGGGAATTATGTTAAAATTAGACACAATGGCACTTACAGCACGCAATATTTACACATGAAAAAGCGCGCTGTGCGCAAAGGGCAATACGTGAAACAAGGCGAGCTCATTGGAACGGTTGGCATGACGGGATATACCTCAGGACCGCACGTTTGTTATCGCTTTTGGAAAAACGGAAAACAAGTAGATCCGTTTAAACAAAAACTCCCCGAAGCCAAACCCATTGACCAAAAATTAAAAGAAGCCTACATGGTTCATATGCAACCGCTTAAGGATGCGTTAGATTGTATCGAATTTCACAAAACACAAACAAAAAGCTAATTATGTCATTTCCAAAAATAAACCCAACCACGACCAACAGCTGGAAATCCCTTACCGAACTTGCAGCGCATCGCAAAACGTTGCAAACATACTTTGCCAAAGATGATTCTAGAGCCGAGCAATTTTCAATTGTCTGGGAACAATTTTTTGTAGATTATTCCAAAAACCATATTGATAAAGACATAAAAGATGCGCTCATAGGCTTGGCAAAAGCGTCAGGGTTAGAAGCCGCTCGCGCAGCATACTTTGGCGGAGCAACCATCAATCAAACAGAGGGACGCGCTGTGCTGCATACGGCACTAAGGGCAAAAGCAAACGCTGATATTCGTGTGGATGGCGAAAATGTGGTGCCAGAAGTGTATAAAGTTCGCGAGAAAATCCGAAGCTTTAGCCAATCGGTTATTGATGGAAGTCGAAAAAGCAGTTCAGGCGAAGCTTTTACAGATGTGGTTAACATCGGTATTGGCGGTTCAGATTTGGGCCCTGCCATGATTACTGAAGCCCTGACATATTATAAAAATCACCTCAATGCGCATTTTATGTCAAACGTTGATGGCGATCATGTCATGGAGGTGTTGAAAAAGGTAAACCCAGCTACTACCCTTTTTGTAGTGGTATCCAAAACATTTACCACACAAGAAACCTTGTCGAACGCTACTACAGCAAAAAAATGGCTTGTTGACGCATTAGGCGAAGATGCTGTTGCAGATCACTTTGTGGCGGTATCGACAAACCTTACGGCTATTGATGCGTTTGGCATTCAAGCCGAAAATGTATTCCCAATGAACGATTGGGTAGGTGGCCGTTTTTCGCTTTGGAGCGCTGTGGGACTATCTATTGCCTTGGCAGTTGGACCGAATCATTTTGAAGCCCTTTTGGAAGGCGCAAATGCTATGGACGCCCATTTTGAAACGGCAAAAATGGAGGAAAACATTCCTGTGATACTTGCCTTGCTTACAGTTTGGTACACCTCCTTTTTGGGGGCGCAATCCGAGGCGGTGATTCCATACACGCAGTACCTTCATCGGTTGCCGGCCTACCTACAACAGGGTATTATGGAAAGTAATGGAAAGTCTGTTGATCGAAATGGAAAGTCGGTTTCCTACCAAACAGGCAATATTGTTTGGGGCGAGCCCGGTACCAACTCGCAACACGCCTTCTTCCAATTGATGCATCAAGGGACCAAATTAATTCCGGCACATTTTATTGGATTTGCGAAATCATTACACGACAATCAAGACCATCACGATAAGCTGATGGCAAACTTTTTTGCGCAAACCGAAGCCTTAATGAATGGTAAAACCGAAGCCCAAGTTCGAGAGGAGTTAACAGCAAAAGGATTATCGGGTGATGCGCTAGAGCAATTGGTGCCATTTAAGATATTTACTGGAAATAAACCAACAACAACCTTGTTGATTGAAAAGTTAACTCCCAAAACGCTTGGCGCACTTGTAGCGATGTATGAGCACAAAATTTTTGTGGAAGGCGTAGTGTGGAATATCTTTAGTTACGACCAATGGGGTGTGGAGCTAGGCAAGCAGTTGGCGAATGTTATTTTAAAAGAATTTGACATAGAAAACAGTGGTAACCACGACGCTTCCACAGCACAATTACTACGGCACTTCAAAAAGTTAAAGAAAAGTTAAAATAGCTTAACACTAAGCTAACGTAGCTCCTCAGAATTGTTTTCATTTTTGCATAAATTATTTAAATATAAACAATGAAAAAACTATTATCTATTGTTGTTGCTTTTGCATCAACACTTGTGTTTGCTCAGCAAACATCTGTAAACGACTCAATTGCTACAACTAGTCTTGATGAGGTTGTAGTTATGGGTGGTGTAATTGACCTTGCGGAAGACAGAAAAACACCTATTGCTGTTTCTAGAGTTGAAGCTGCTGATATTGAGCGCCTAGGCGGACAATTTGATTTAATTTCAACAATCAAAACCTCTCCATCTATTCACGTTCGAAATGGATCAGGGTTTGGTGATGCATATATGTATTTGCGTGGGTTTGACCAAACAAACACAGCGTTTCTTATCAACGGACAGCCTGTAAACTCGGCTGAGGATGGTAAAGTGTACTGGTCTAACTGGTCTGGTCTTATGGAAATTGCAGAATCAATTGAAGTACAAAGAGGTTTGGGTTCTTCAAAGCTTGCTATTTCATCTGTTGGTGGTACAGTAAACATTGTTACCAAAACTGTAGATCAAAAAGCAGGAGGATTTGTTAAGTCAACACTTGGAACAAACAACTACTTCAAAAATTCAGCTTATATTTCAACTGGTCTTCAAGATAACGGTTGGGCGTTTGCTGCATTATTTGGTCACTGGCAAGGAGATGGTATGACATATACATCAAAAGGTCAAGGACAGGTTTATTATTTCTCAATTGGATATAAACCAAATGAGAACAATATTTTCAACATGTTTATCACAGGTGCACCACAATGGCACGGAGCTGGTGGTGGAGACACTATCCAACAATATTTAGACCACGGAAGAACTTATGCAGAGTGGGGTGGTTACAGAAATGGCGATCTTTACCCTGGTGGAAGAAACTTCTACCACAAGCCTTTATACAACTTGTCATGGGACTGGAGAATTAATAATACTTCAGACTTGTCAACTGTAGTTTATGGAACTAATGGTAGAGGAGGTTTCGCACTTCCAAGAGGAGATGTAGAATATGGTTCTGGTACACCAGGATGGATTGACTTTGATGCAACTATTGCTGACAATTTAGCCAATGAAAACAACTCTGATAACCAAGGAATTATTGCCGGGTCTATTAATGGACACAACCAGTATGGTATTGTATCTAACTTTACTAAAGAGGTAAATGAAAACTTAACGTTCAATTTAGGTTTTGACCTTCGCACTTATAATGGTGTACACTGGTACAGTATTGTCGACAAATTAGGATTGAACACCTACAACAGAGATGGTGGTGCTTCTAAAACATATGGATACAACCCATGGGATGCATTAGACATGCCAGGTAACGATGAAAGAGATGACTACGCAATTCGTTATGATTATGAAGAAGTAATCAACCTTGCATCTGTATTTGGTCAAGTTGAATATGCTAATGATGAGTTTTCAGCATTTTTCCAAGGATCTGTTTCAAGCCAATCTCACGAAAAAGAAGACTTCTTTAACATTAATGCTAAAGCAGAAAAAATTACCAACAATGGTTTCAACGTAAAACTGGGTGGTTCGTATAATATCAGCGACAAAGCAAAGATTTATGCAAATACTGGTTTTTACTCACGTCAACCTTTCCACGATGACTTGTATGATAACATCAGAAGTTCTAATGCACTGAATACTGCTGCAGAAGATAATCAAGAAATCACAGGGATTGAATTAGGATATCAGTATGAAACAGAAAACTTTAGATTAATTATCGACTTGTACTCAACTAAATGGGACAATCGTTTCTTAACGAGTACTACTTTTGACGCAAACAATATTGTTGTTTCTTACGACAAATCTGATGCGATTTCTAGCTTACACAAGGGTATTGAAGTTCAATGGGCTTATAAGCCAACTAATGATATTTCATTAGACGGTTACGTTTCTCTTGGTGACTGGGAGTACACTTCAAATGTGATTACTCGTACTTTTGACGTTAATGATAGACTTCTTAGCTCAGGCGATATGAACTACCTAGATGGTGTTAAAACAGGAAATGCTCCTCAAACTACACTAGGCGGTAACTTCAAGTATGCAATTACTGAAGATGTAAACTTTGCACTTACTGTAAACCATACTGCAAACATGTACGGTGAAGTAAACTTTGGAGACGCTATCTTTGATACTGCAGGAAATGCTGACAAGCTTCTTATGTTACCAGCTTATACGCTTGTAGATGCGTTTATCAACTTCAAAGTTCCTTTTGCGGATGACAAACTAGATGCTTCTTTAGGTGTTTTCAATATGTTTGATACGTTCTACTTTGAATTCTTAGATGGAAATAGACAAGCTACTCCATCTGACAACACTTGGTACGGAATCAATACTTCAAACAATGTTGATCCTGGATATGGTAGAACATTCTCTTTAGGACTTAAATACAACTTTTAATTAAGTTCTATTAAAGTAACTTTTTGAACAAAAACCCTCCGATTTCGGAGGGTTTTTTTATGCCCAAAAACGTTAAACTATAGCTCTTGAATATCCTTTAACCTAAGCTGCACGGAAACATTCCCTTGCCAATGATTTTCTTCTAAGGCATAGGCAATACGAAGTGGTTGTTTGCTTTTTAGCAACTCCATTTTTTTACCAAGCCCAAATCCAATGGCATCAATGGGTGAAGTGTTGCCTTGAACAAATCGTGCTTTTAGGTGGCTGCTATCTTTTCCAACTCGTTTAGCCGTTCCATTATCTACCACACCTTCTGTATAAAACACCGGACTTCTGTTTTCTGGCCCAAAAGGCTCCATTTGTTTTAAAATACGGAGTAGTTTTGGTGTAATAGAACTAAACGGTAATGCTACATCTACGTCCAAAACAGGCTCTTTTTGCGATGCTACAAGTGTGTTTTTCACATGGCTCTCAAATGCCGTTTTAAACGCGATATAATCACTTTCTTTTAACGTAACACCAGCAGCATATTTGTGGCCACCAAACTGAATAATATGTGCGCTACAAGCTTCTATGGCAGCATAGATGTCGTATCCTCGTACCGAACGTGCGGATGCTGCCAATACGCCCTCGCTGGCTTGTGTAAACACTAAGGTTGGGCGATAGTATGTTTCAATAAGTCTTGACGCTACAATTCCAATTACACCTTTATGCCAGTCGGACGAAAAGACGACAGAAGCTGCGTTTTCCACCTCATTATTAACTTTAATTTGCGCCAAGGCTTGATGCGTAATTTCTTGCTCTACTTCTCTGCGAGAGGTATTAAATACTTCAATGGCTTCGGCAATATGCGCGGCTTCTTGTTCTGAATTCGACAACAATAACTCCACCGCATGTAGTCCGTGTTTCATACGCCCAGCAGCATTGATACGAGGCGCTGCCCCAAACACCACATCTGAGATATTTTGTCCTGTTGTCTTGTCTCGTAAAAGTGCTTTGAGCCCTGGTCTAGCAGCCACATTAAGTTGCTGCATCCCTAAAAAAGCCAAGGTGCGGTTTTCTTCTGTAATCGGGACAATATCTGCTGCAATAGCAACCACAACAAAATCCAAGTATGGAATAAGTGTTTCTAATTTATTTCCCCGCTTTTGTACAATTCCCTGCATAAGCTTAAAGCCAACCCCACAACCACACAATTCTTTATATGGATAGGCACAATCACTACGTTTTGGGTCTAAAACAGCAAAGGCATTTGGGAGGATTTTTCCAGGGGTATGGTGGTCACAAATGATAAGGTCAATGCCCAGTGAGGCGGCATAAGCAGCTTGCTCAACCGCTTTTATACCACAGTCTAATGCTACAATGCAACTGATATTGGCGTCTTTTGCAGCATCAATGCCTTGTTTTGACAACCCATAGCCTTCAGCGTAACGGTCAGGGATATAAGGAGTTGCAGTTACCCCCTGATTACGCAAAAAGTGCGTAAGCATACTCACTGAGGTAGTGCCGTCAACGTCGTAATCGCCATATACCATGACAGGCTCTTTTTGGGCTATTGCCTGCTGCAAGCGTGCAACGGCCTTGTCCATATCTTGCATCAAAAATGGGTCATGAAGTTGCTCCAAATTTGGTCTAAAATAAGCTTTAGCTGCATCGTAGGAGTCAATTCCGCGCTGCGCCAAAAGTGTAGCAACAACCTCATCTATGCCTAAACAAGATTTCAGATGTGCCACAGCAGTTTTAGTAGGGGTAGATTTGAATTTCCAGCGCATATTACCCTCCTTCTACTACTATAACAAATTCGCCTTTTGGAGGCGTTTCCGTAAAATGGTGCAACACAGATGCGAGTGTTCCTCGAACTGTTTCTTCAAACTTTTTGGAAAGTTCTCTCGACACGCTTGCATTGCGTTGCTCACCAAGATGTTCGGCAAGCTGGGCAAGGGTTTTTACCAATCGGTGTGGGGATTCGTAAAACACGATTGTTCTTGACTCGCTTTCAAGGGTTTTTAGGCGTGTTAGCCGTCCTTTTTTTTGAGGTAAAAATCCTTCAAACACAAAACGTTCTGAGGGTAATCCGCTAAGGGTTAGCGCAGGGATAAGAGCGGTAGCACCTGGCAAGGCATGAACCGGAATATCTGCCGCTATACATGCCCGCACGAGCAAGAATCCAGGATCTGAAATCCCAGGGCTTCCTGCGTCAGAAACCAAAGCAATACAACTGCCCAAACCCAACTCCTCGATAATTTTTGGCACCGATTTGTGTTCGTTGTGCATGTGATATGAACGCATGGAAGTGTCAATTGCGTAGTGCTTTAGCAACTTCCCTGTAGTCCGAGTATCTTCAGCTAAAATCAAATCAACCTTACGCAACATTTCTACTGCCCTAAAGGTGATGTCACCCAAATTCCCAATAGGCGTTGGCACGAGCCAAAGCCCCCAAGAGGCATTATGTTCTATTGTTTGTTTCACTAGATTAATTAAAGAAAGCTATGTGCTAAATATTGTTTCAACGTGCTTTATGAACGCATCGCATTCTTTTTGTTTTTTACTCCAATCGTATTCGGGTTGAATTTGTTCTTCGATAAACTTTTTTGCCTCTTCAAGGGTTTCTTTTGAGTTTAACATTGACATTACCCGCTGATAATCGGTGCTGTTTCCTTCAAAAAGGTGTTCCACAAAATCTATAGAAATGGTTTCAAACTCAGCTTCTAAAACAGGGGATTGAAGGGCTTCTTCCAATGCGGTTACGGGGGCTTCACCAGCTGTCTTTTGGAGCTCTTCCTCAGTTGATTTTGGGGAAGTAAGTGCGGCTATGCGAACAGCTTTTGCGTGTATATCTGCAAGTTCCATGCGGTTCCTGCTGCGCAAAATTTCATGCGCAAGGCTCATCAAGTCTTGTTCGGGGTTGCTATGAATAACTTTTTTTTCCTTCATACGTTTGGCTGCCTAAATTTAATACTTTTGAATGGTTTAGGCATATAAAAGTCCAAGCACAACAAAACAACATACATGTTTGTCGAAAACACACATATAAACAACAAATCGTTTGGCTGGATTGAAGTCATTACGGGTTCTATGTTTTCAGGGAAAACGGAGGAGTTAATCCGCCGACTGAAGCGTGCTAAATTTGCCAAACAAAAAGTAGAGATTTTTAAGCCAGAAGTGGATAAACGCTATGATGACGACAAAGTCGTTTCTCATGATGAAAATGAAATAATTTCAACAGCCGTGCCTGCGGCGGCCAATATTCGGCTACTTGCCGATAATTGTGATGTGGTTGGAATTGATGAAGCACAATTCTTTGACGACGAAATAGTTAGTGTTTGCAATGACTTGGCAAATCGTGGCGTGCGCGTTATTGTTGCCGGATTGGATATGGACTTCAAAGGAAACCCTTTTGGTCCCATGCCTAATCTTATGGCAGTTGCCGAATATGTAACCAAAGTACACGCCATTTGTACGCGCACAGGACAACTAGCACACCATAGTTTTAGAAAAAATGAAAACGAAAGCCTTGTGATGCTTGGAGAAACGGAAGAATACGAACCGCTTAGTAGAGCCGCATTTTATAACATCATGTTTCGAGAAAAAGTTCGAAAAATCAATGTAGATTCCGAGGAGGTAGTTCCAAAAGAAAATAAAAAGGCTAAAGGCTAATGAGTGAAACCGTTCTAGAAATACACCTGTCCAGTCTCAAACACAACTATCAATTTTTGCGAAAACGCCTTGCAAATTCCACCAAGCTTTTGGCGGTTGTAAAGGCTTTTGGGTATGGCAGTGATGCCCATGCTGTTGCGAGCTGTCTTGCCGATTGCGGGGTGGACTATTTTGGTGTGGCATATGTCCATGAGGGAGTTGCACTAAGAAAAGCGGGTATCACAAAGCCGATATTGGTGCTACACCCCCAAGAACCAAACCTTAAAACGTTAATCAAATATAAACTTGAGCCAGGGCTTTACAGCCAACGTATTTTTGATGCTTTTTTGCATGCATTAAAGCAAACGAATACAGAAAACTACCCCGTTCATCTAAAATTTAATACGGGTCTTAACAGATTAGGATTTCAGCCCAACCAAGCGAATCAACTTTTAGATTTGCTAAAACAAAACAGCAACCTTCTTCAATTAAAAGGGGTGTATTCACATCTGGCGGCATCTGACGATTTGAAAGAAGCCCTTTTTACAAAGACACAATTAAACGCATTTGAAACAATTTTCAATGTCATAAAACCCTCCCATCCTGACACCATTTTTCATGTACTGAATACTTCGGGTGTTATGCATTATCCAGATGCGCAATACGATATGGTCCGAACAGGAATTAGCCTTTATGGCTATGGCAATGACCCTGCCATAGATGCAGAGCTTAAATCAGTATTGACCCTAAAAACAACCATTTCTCAACTCCATTCGCTCAAAAAGGGCGATTCTTTAGGGTATAACCGCGCCTTTGTGGCAAGCACTCCAATTCAAACAGCTACGCTTCCCTTAGGGCATGCCGATGGCATTGGTCGCATTTATGGAAACGGTAATGGCTTTGTCTGGATTCATGGGCAAAAAGCCCCCATTATTGGAAATGTATGTATGGACATGATTATGGTGGATGTAACAGCTATTGATTGCCATGAGGGCGATGAGGTAATCGTGATTGGCGAAAACGCAAGTGCGGAGGTGCTAGCAAACCATGCTGGAACCATTTCGTATGAGTTTATCACAGGACTTTCGCAGCGTATAAAGCGGAAGATAATTTATTGATTGTTGTAAACAAAACAAATTGTTATTTTTTTGATAAAGACAACAAGTCGTGTCGAAATAAATAATGAATGACGTACATTCGCAGCAAAATTTAAGATATGCGCGTAGCAGTAGTAGGTGCCACTGGGATGGTAGGCGAGGTTATGTTACAAGTATTGGCAGAACGCCAATTTCCAATAAGTGAATTAATCCCTGTAGCTTCGGCTCGTTCTGTGGGAAAACAATTGGAATATGAGGGTAAAACTTATTCAGTTGTAGACCTAGAAGATGCCGTCGCACTAAAGCCAGATATTGCCTTGTTTTCAGCAGGCGGTGACACGTCATTGGCGTGGGCTCCCAAATTTGCAGCGGTTGGGTGTACGGTAATCGATAACTCATCTGCGTGGCGCATGCATCCCGACCACAAGCTTGTGGTGCCTGAAATCAACGCAGATACCCTAACTGCCGCAGACAAAATTATTGCCAACCCAAACTGCTCTACCATTCAAATGGTTATGGCGCTAGCGCCCATTCATCGGGCATTTGGCATTGAACGCGTAGTGGTTTCCACGTATCAATCTATTACTGGAACTGGCGTGAAGGCTGTGCAGCAATTAGAAAATGAATATGAAGGCAAAGCAGGAGAAATGGCGTATCCACATGCGATTCACCGTAATGCCTTGCCACATTGCGATGTGTTCTTAGACAATAGATACACCAAAGAAGAAATGAAATTGGTTAACGAAACGCATAAAATTCTTGACCCCAATATTCGTGTTACGGCTACTGCCGTTCGCATTCCCGTTGTGGGCGGACATAGCGAATCGGTTAATTTAACACTAAGCAAGCCTGCTGAGCTGGATGAAGTGCGCCGCGTTCTTTCTGAAACGCCTGGAGTTGTTGTGCAAGACGATATTCAAAACAATGAATACCCCATGCCGCTTCAAGCACATGGGAAAGACGAAGTTTTTGTTGGGCGTATCCGTAAGGACACCTCGCAAGACAATGGGCTAAACCTTTGGATTGTAGCTGACAACCTGCGAAAAGGTGCCGCGACCAATACCGTTCAAATTGCAGAATACTTAGTTAGCGCAGGGTTGTTGTAAAAACTACTCCTCCATTTCAAAATCTTCCATAAACTTGGTGGTGTAATCACCAGCCACGTAATCGGGATGATCCATCAATTGACGGTGGAACGGAATGGTTGTTTTTACACCTTCAATCACAAACTCGTCTAATGCACGCTTCATTTTATTGATGGCCTCTTCGCGCGTTTGTGCGGTAGTAATGAGCTTAGCAATCATAGAATCGTAATGCGGAGGAATCATATAACCACCATATACGTGTGTATCCAAACGCACGCCGTGTCCGCCCGGCGTATGAAGCGTTTTAATCATTCCCGGTGATGGACGAAAATCGTTATATGGGTCTTCGGCATTGATACGACACTCAATAGAATGTAGTTTTGGCAAGTAGTTTTTTCCTTCAATTGGGATTCCTGCCGCTACTTTTATCTGCTCTGCTATCAAATCAAAATCAATGACTTGCTCCGTAATGGGATGCTCCACCTGAATACGGGTGTTCATTTCCATGAAGTAAAAATTTCGGTGCTTGTCTACCAAAAACTCTACCGTTCCCGCACCTTCATATTTGATATACTCGGCGGCTTTTACTGCAGCAGCACCCATGTCCTTACGAAGCTTGTCAGTCATAAACGGTGAAGGCGTTTCTTCGGTTAGTTTTTGGTGACGTCTTTGTACCGAACAATCTCTTTCAGACAAATGACACGCTTTTCCAAAGGCATCTCCAACAACTTGAATTTCAATATGGCGGGGCTCTTCGATGAGCTTTTCCATATACATATCATCGTTGCCAAAAGCGGCTTTCGATTCTTGACGCGCACTTTCCCAAGCCTTTTCTAAATCATCTTCTTTCCAAACGGCACGCATTCCTTTTCCACCACCTCCAGCGGTAGCTTTTAGCATAACGGGATAACCCACTTGCTTGGCAAGTTTTTTACAATCCTTAAACGATGGAATAATGCCTTCCGAACCAGGAATGGTAGGTACTCCTGCAGCTTTCATGGTTGCTTTAGCAGTTGCCTTATCGCCCATTTGCTGAATCATTTGCGCAGATGCACCTATAAATTTGATTTTATGCTCTTCACAGATTTTCGAAAACTTGGCATTTTCAGACAAAAAGCCGTAGCCTGGATGAATGGCATCGGCATTGGTGATTTCTGCAGCGGCGATGATGTTTGCCATTTTTAGGTACGATTCGCTACTTGGCGCAGGACCTATACACACAGCTTCATCTGCAAAGCGAACATGTAAACTATCGGCATCGGCTTTGGAATACACCGCCACGGTTTTGATGCCCATTTCTTTACAAGTACGAATTACCCGAAGCGCAATTTCGCCACGATTGGCGACTAAAATTTTGTTAAACATAAGCTAGATTTAAGCGGGGTCAATAACAAACAAAGGTTGGTCAAACTCAACAGGCGTTGAATCGTCAACCAAAATCTTCACAATCGTACCGCTAGTTTCGGCTTCAATCTCATTGAAAAGCTTCATGGCTTCAATAACGCAAAGGGTGTCACCTTCAGCTACGCGGTCGCCCACCTCTACAAAATTTGGCTTGTCTGGAGAAGGTTTGCGGTAGAAGGTACCGATAATAGGAGATTTGACGGTATGACCGTCAGCAGCTGTATCTACCGCTGCTGTAGGAGTTGCTGGAGCAACAGGAGTTGCGGGTGCCGCAACAGGCTCTGCTACAGGCGCAACCGCTACAGGCGCAACTTGCTGAATGGCAGCCACAGGAGCTACAGCTTCACCTTTATCTGTTTTAATAGTGATTTTGATATCGCCCATTTCAAGGCTTACTTCACTGGCACCAGATTTGGCGACAAACTTTATTAGGTTTTGGATTTCTTTTAATTCCATGGTTACTTGTTTTTAGGTGTTGTATGCCCACGTTAGGTAAGTAGCTCCCCAAGTGAAACCACCGCCAAACGCAGTAAATAGTAATTTTTGATTCTTTTTTAGTTTGCTTTCATAATCCCAAAGCAATAAAGGAAGCGTTGCCGCCGTAGTGTTTCCATACCGTTCTATATTAATAAGCATTTGCTCGTAATTCAAATCTAATTTTTTTGCAATGGCATCCAATATACGTTTGTTGGCTTGATGAGGCACCACATAGTTAATATCTTTAGTGGTTAATTGATTTTGACTCAGCACTTGCTCAATAGCATCTGTCATATTTGAAACAGCAAATTTAAATACGGAACGACCTTCTTGTTGCAAATAATGTTTTCGCGCGGCAACTGTTTCGGCAGATGCGGGTAACATTGACCCACCAGCTTCAATTTTTAAGTACTCTCTGCCTTTGCCGTCAACGCGTAGCACTTCGTCTTGTAGTCCAAGACCTTCATCATTGGGTTCAAACAAAACAGCTCCGGCACCATCTCCAAAGATGATACAAGTTGAACGGTCTGTGTAGTCAACAATAGAGGACATGGTATCTGCTCCAATGAGCAAAACTTTTTGGTAACGCCCCGATGAAATATGCGCCGAAGCGGCAGACATTCC
This sequence comes from Flavobacteriaceae bacterium, assembly GCA_049596455.1. Classification (GTDB taxonomy): domain Bacteria; phylum Bacteroidota; class Bacteroidia; order Flavobacteriales; family Flavobacteriaceae; genus UBA7446. Next base: position 40,917 of record JBMYLP010000002.1, read on the forward strand.
ATACAAGAACCCAGTACATGCTCCTTGCAGGTCATAGCCGAAAGCATTTGTGGCCCCTAATTCACTAGCCACATAAGCAGCGGTAGAGGAAACGGGCATGTCAGGGGTGGCAGTGCTTACAATAACCAAATCAATGGTTGCGGGGTCAATATCTTTTTTCTGAATTAGTTCACGTGCTGCAGCAATAGCCATGAAGGAAGTTCCAAGGGAGGTTGGTTTTAGAATACGACGCTCCTTGATGCCAGTGCGCGTAGTAATCCATTCATCGCTAGTATCTACCATTTGCTCAAGGGCAGCATTGGTAAGCACATGCTCTGGGACGTAGCCTCCAACGGCGGTTATGGCTGCAGTTTTTGTAGTCATATTAACCAAACTAGGCAAAAGCGTAGTTCTACAAATTTTGGCGAAAATTAGTAAAAATCAACCCATTTTGGGCAAAAAACTCAAAAAATTTATCAAAAACAGCCAAAAAAAGCGCCTTTTACGAAAGGCGCTAATTTTTTATAGAAGTCGGAAATATTATTCTTCCGTTTCTACCGAATTGTCAATTAAAACTTTTCCTCGGTAGTACAATTTTCCTTCATGCCAATGTGCACGGTGGTATAAATGCGATTCACCAGTAGTACCGCATGTTGCAATTTGTGGCGCAACAGCCTTGTAGTGTGTGCGGCGTTTATCGCGACGCGTTTTGGATATTTTTCGTTTTGGATGTGCCATAACAGCAGTTTTAGTCTTTTTTTAATTTCTTTAACGCATCCCATCGGGGATCAGTTGTTTCAGGTGCTTTGGTGCTTTCTTGGGGGTGTAATTCCTCTAATCTGTCTAACAAATCGGAGTCTAAACTTCCATTTTCTATACCGGGATGAACCCGCTTTTGGGGTACTGCCAACACAACAGTTTCAAACAAAGTTTGCGCCACATCAACTTGGTGTGAGCCATGTGGTAACACAAGTAAATCCTCGTTTTCGTCGTTAAAAGCCTCCCCAAATTTTACCACTAACTCGTGTTTGGGACTAATAGGCAAATCAAACGGCTCATTGGAAACATCGCAACTAACGTTTACGGTTCCCGAAATTGAAAAAGACAACTCCAATAGCGTTGCTTTTTTGTTTAATTCAATTTGAGCATTTAGCGCTGCATCGTTGAACTCGGTATAGTCAAAAGCATCAAAGAACGTTGAAGTAATGTCGAGCGAAAAATGATGAAATCCTTCTTTAAGCCCCGCAAATGCTAGGACAAAAGGAGCCAAAACATTTTTTGCATCGTTCATTACAGTCGGCAAATATATAAAATTTGGCGGTACACTCTTGATTTTAGTTGTTCTTTTGACGCGTATTCCAAATGTCACATGCCATCTGAACTGCGGCGCCAAACGAATGGCTATTTGCCACTCCTTTACCTGCGATATCAAATGCGGTACCGTGGTCGGGGGATGTGCGTACAAACGGAAGCCCTGAAGTTATATTTACACCGTTGCCAAATGCTAATGTTTTAAAGCCCACCAAACCTTGATCGTGGTAGCATGATAACACTGCATCGAAGTTTTGATAGTTTTTTTGTCCAAAAAAGCCATCAGCAGCGAAAGGTCCCGAAACATCAATCCCTTCATTTTTTAGCCCTTCAATAGTAGGTTTTAAGATGATATCGTCCTCTGTGCCAATGACCCCTTGATCTCCTGCATGTGGATTTAACCCCAATAATGCAATTTTTGGATGTGTACACCCAAAATCTGTTTTTAAGGTTTTTGCCAATTGACGCGTTTTCTCTTGTATCATTATTGATGTAACACTCGATGCAACTTTTGCCAGCGGAATATGATCGGTTAGCAGTGCAACACGAAGTTTTTGATGCGCCAAAATCATCAACGCTGCTCCTCCCCAAAGCGATGCTAAATAGTGTGTATGCCCAGCAAATGGAAACGCATCACTTTTTATGGCGGCTTTGTGAATGGGTGCAGTCACTAACGCATTTGCTTCCTTATGTTTTACGGCTAATGCCGCTGCTTGTAACGATTCAAATGCAGCTAATCCAGCAATTGAAGTTTGTTTTCCAAAGTCGATTTTAGGAGTATTTTCCCAAATCGATTTAACATATAACACCCCTTTTTTAGGACTACTTTCTAAAAGCCGCAAAGGAACTTGAGTCCCAAAATGTTGCTGCTGCGCATGCATAAAATCAACATCAGCAAATACCACAGGGATGCAGTGCTCAAAAAGGTACTTATCTTCAAATGTTTTGAGGATGATTTCAGCACCAACTCCATTTGGATCACCAATAGAAATTGCAATAACGGGCAAGGCAGACATTTTGTGTATTTTTGCATCGCAAAGGTAAAGGATTCGACGTTTATGTTTACAGGGATAATTGAAACTATGGGCACCATTGAGCGCATTGAAAAAGATGGTGGTAACGTGCATTATACCCTTTCGAGTAAAATTACAGCCGAGCTAAAAATTGACCAAAGCCTCGCGCACAATGGCGTTTGCCTTACTGTTGTTGCTATCGAAGGCAATCAATATACCGTAACTGCCATTCAAGAAACTTTGGAAAAAACGGCACTTCGAAATTGGACTGTCGGGGATAAAATTAACCTAGAACGAGCCATGCGTTTGGGCGATAGGCTAGACGGTCATATGGTACAAGGGCATGTTGATGAGGTAGCCACATGCACGCATATTGAAGATCAAAATGGCAGTTGGTTGTTTCGTTTTGAATACAGCTCTAATTCTCCGAACATTACCATCGAAAAAGGCTCTATTTGCGTAAACGGCACCAGTCTAACTGTAGTTGGTTCAGCGGCACATTCTTTTGGTGTTGCTATTATTCCATACACCTATGAGCATACTGTTTTTCACCAACTTCGGGTGGGCGATTTGGTCAACATTGAGTTTGATATGGTGGGCAAGTATATAGCCAAATTGACATAAGTTATATTTTTTTATAGTTTTATAGCACTCAAATTTTTTAATTATGAAAAACCTACTTTTCACTTTGGGTATTATTTCTCCATTTACCCTTTTTGCACAATCAATTTTTATTCATGAGATAGATTCTGATAGCCCTGGATTAGATTCAGCAGATTTTATTGAGCTGTCTTCATCTACTCCCAGTTTTAACCTTGATGGCTATGTACTGGTATTGTTTAATGGGGGTGATGATGCTAGCTATGCCTCGTATGACCTTGATGGGTATACCACAAACAGCAACGGCTACTTTGTTATTGGAGATACTGGCGTTACAGGGACCTCAATTACATTACTCTCTTCTGGACTTCAAAATGGACCAGATGCAGTGGCTTTATATCAAGCAGACAAATCGGATTTTCCAGCAGATACACCGGTAACTACTACAAACTTGGTTGATGCAGTAGTCTATGGAATTAACGACGCAGATGACACAGGCTTACTAACCGGTTTAGGTGAAACAGTTCAATATAACGAAGATGAGCAAAACGATAAAGATAACCACTCATTACAACGCCAATCTGATGAAAGTTTTAAGGCAGCGAGCCCGACTCCAAACAGCAGTAATTTTGTGTTAAGCAGTAATTATTCGATGAAAAAACCTATTTCGCTTTTCCCCAATCCAGCAGATAAATGGATTCAACTAGAAGGGCTAAATGCAGTTGCATCAGTTACTATTTATGCCCAAACCGGACAACGCGTTCTTACTCAAGCTGTGGACAAAACAGTAGACGTTTCGTCTTTAATGCCTGGGATTTATTTGGTTGAGATTTCTTATCGTGACAGTGTCACGTTACATAAACTTATCAAGAAATAAAATAGACCATTTTAAACCAGCAAAGAAAACCTACCTATCTATAAATGGCGTTTATAATCAGGTAAAAAACAAACAGTATAAAAAACTCCAATAGTATCATGGTTAAGCGGAAGATAAAAGTTCGTTTGCAAAATGGTGTAGCCCTGTAATAATCTTTTTAGATGTTTTTTCGGAGGCTACTTTATGACCGTCTTTATATTGGTGCAACAGTTGAGGGTTTAACTCCAAATACTCGGCTAATGCCGAAACGTTAAACACCTTGTAGTGTTGGAAAAACTGCGGTACGTCCAAACAAAAGGTTAAGGCATACCGGTTCGGCACGGGTTCGCCGTCTTCCTGCATTCCTTCCAAATGAAACGCAAAGGCTTCCTTAAACTGAGCTTGTACGTTTTCCCAGTTGGTACCCACAGTAGCTACGCCCGGATAGTCCGGTGCGTAGGCACTAAATCCTGTGGCTGTTTTTTCTACTATAACTTTAATTTTTTCCATGTATTTGTGCTTGTTTAAAAATTGACTTTAACGTTCCAATGGCAATATCGCCCTTTTTCATGGGAACCGTAACACGCCCTTTTTTTACAGGATGCTTAAACTGTGCATGGCTTCCTTTTTGCCCTACTTTATACCAGCCATCCTTTGTGATACGCTTTATGATTTCCCTTACTTTCACATTGTAAAAGTATAAATTTTTATACTAAAAAAACAAGCAAAAGTGAAATTATTTTGAAATACCTACCCACATGTATGAAAAAGGGTTAATTCATCTGATACAACCACAGCGCAGGGTTTTGCGGAGTGGTGTTTTGGAATAAGCTAAATTGCAATGCTGTTTTACCAGTATCTCTGTTGGTAAAAACTTTACCAATGGCTTGCTTGGCAGCAACCTTATCCCCTTTTTTCACATATACCTTACTTAGGTTTTTATAACTCGTAATGTAGTTCCCGTGTTGCACAAGAACAATGGGGTTGCTCCCTTTAAACTGAACAATATTTAGCACCTTTCCTTCAAACACACTTCGCGCTTCGGTATCAACGGGTACTGAAAGTGTTACTCCGTTACTTTTTATGGTGGTTGTGCGAACCACAGGATGGCGTTGGGTTCCAAATTTTTGCGTAACAATACCTTTAGCAACAGGCCACGGCAAACGCCCTTTATTAGCGGCAAAACTTGCCGCTAAGGCTTTAGCTTCTGGTGTGAGCACAAAGCTTGTTGTTTTGGTCCCTGCTTTTTTGTTTGAGGCGGCAATGGCCTCGCGAATCAAGCGATTTATTTCTCGGTCTATGGCTGCTTGTTGCTGTTGTTTTTTTCTGATTTGTGCTGCGTAGCTTTTTTCTTTTCGCTTAAGCTGTTGCACAAGGTTATTTTGACGCGCACGCACCGTATCCAGTGCTTTTTGCGCATCTCTATTTTCACGGATTAACCGCTCCTTGTCTTTGCGTTGCGCAACCAAATTGTTGGTGTACTGCTGCAAGGTTTTGGTTTTTTCGGCAATTTGTTCTCCCTGTTGTTTGCGGTATGCGGCGTATTGCTTCATATACGCCATGCGCTTATAAGCTTGCCAAAAACTCTCAGATGAAAGCAAAAACATAAGGCGGTTTTGGGCGGATTGATTTTTTCGCGCTGCCACTACCATTTCGGCATAGTCTTTTTTGAGCGTTGCCAATTCGGTTCGTAGTTGCTCTATGTTACGGAGGTTGAGGTTAATCTCTTGATTTAGCCGATTGATTTGTCGGTTCGTAAGTCGAATTAGCGCATCTTGCCTGTCCATTTTTAGCTGTACCGTCTCCACTTCGATAAGCACATTGGCGCGTTTTTTTGCACTCGATTTTAGTAGCGTATTGATTTGTACAATTTCTTGTTGCAAGCGTTTTTTTTGAGCTTCAAGCGTAGCTTTTTTGTCTTGAGCAAAACCCAATACTGGAACTAGCATTAACACCCAAAGCCATGTTTTCATTGCACAAATATGGGTTTATAGCCTTCTGGAATGGCAAACGGCATATTGATTTGGTTATTAAGCTGCGTTTGCCGGGTGCTTAATGTGAGTGTTGTGGTGCCTTTTTCGCCAAAAAGGGTCGCAATCAATTCTTCTGGCACCCATTGCCCATCAATTTTTTTGTAGGATTTATACAGCACACTAATGGAACTGTCACCTTCACCTAGGCGTTGTTCCGTAAGACGAAATTCGGCATCAAAAACAAATTGCAATTCTACGCCTCGTTTGCGTAAGCTAAATACATAAGCATTTTTGGCAAACGATAGTTTTGCACGCTTAAAGGCACGCGCATCTACAGGTTTTGCGGTAAGCAGGTTTTCAAGCATGGAATAATCAATAGGCACACCCAATAGTTTTTTGAACGTACGGTAATCCATTTGTGCGTACTGCCGATTGATTTTTTCATAGGCTTGCAATTGATAAGGCGTGATAAAAACGCGCGCTAACGGCACGATAACACTTCCATTAACCCAAATGCCTTCTCCGTGTTTTAATCGAGTAGCGACACTTATTTTTTGGCGTTTTCCACGCTGGTCAAGTACGGCTTGACCACGCCATTGCAGCGTTTTAAATGCAAGCGCACTTGCAGCAATTTGCTGCTGCACCATCCGTGGCTTTAGCGAGGTGTCAACCGTCGCAGAAGGGGTAGCAGTAGGCGCTAACGACTTACACCCTATCACCAAAACTAACCCAACAAGAAGCGCAGCGCTTTTTTTCATTTGTTATTCTAATACGGAGTAATCGCCAATACTCACATGCGTAAACGCCCCATTGTAGCGCACATGGTTGCCAATCATTGCCCCTTTGAGTGTTGCGTTTTCAATAGCACTATTAGATTGGATAATACTGTTTTCAATAGTGCTATCTGCAATTGTAGTGCCAGCACCAACAGATACATGCGGACCTACTGTACTATTGGTAAGCGTTACGCCATCTGCAATGTAGCAGGGCGGAATAATGGTACTGTTGTTAAGCGTAACATTGCCAACAAGCGTTTCGCCTTCAGCAGCAAGGAAATCCAACATTTTGGCATTGGTTTCTATGGTAACTTTTGGGTTACCGCAATCCATCCAAGCAGTTACTTCACCGGGAACAAAACGCTTTCCGCTTTGCATCATCCGCAAAATGCCATCATTGATTTGATACTCGCCACCACGAGTTAGGTTTTCGTCTAAAACCCCTTGAAGCGCAGCTTTTAGCACTTCTATCTCCTTGAAATAATAAATCCCAATGACTGCCAAATCAGAAACAAAATCTTTTGGCTTTTCTACTAATGCACTAATTGCACCCGTTTTATCTAATTGCACCACACCAAACTGCTCGGGGTGGGCTACTTTTTTGACCCAAATCACGCTGTCAGCTTCGGGGTCTAAGGTTAAATCTGCACGAATAAGCGTATCGGCATACGCCACTACCGCCGGTCCTGAAAGCGAAGGTTCGGCACACATGATTGCATGTCCTGTACCCAAAGGCACGTCTTGGCGGTAAATGCTTGTTTTTGCTCCCAAACTGTTGGAAAGATCGTTCAGCGCAGCTACTACGTCATCGCCAAAAAAGGCAGGGTCTCCAAGCACATAGGCAATTTCAGTTACGGGTTCGGGGAGTACTTTGGCAATATCTCGAACCAATCGGTGCACAATGGGCATCCCCGCCACGGGCACTAAAGGCTTTGGAACGGTTAACGTATGTGGGCGAAGGCGTGATCCACGACCCGCCATGGGAACAATGATTTTCATATTATGCGGTACCTGTACTGCCAAATCCGCCCGCTCCGCGTTCGGTTTCGGTTAATGATTCAACTTCTTTCCACTCGGCGCGTTCGTGCTTAGCAATGACCAATTGCGCAATTCTGTCTCCAGCATTGATGGTAAACGGCTCATGGGATAAATTTATAAGGATAACGCCAATTTCGCCTCTATAGTCTGCATCAATAGTGCCGGGGGCGTTAAGAACCGTAATGCCTTTTTTAAGTGCCAATCCGCTACGTGGACGCACTTGTGCTTCTACTCCAACAGGAAGTTCGATAAAAAGCCCGGTTTTTATAAGCCCACGCTCTAATGGTTGTAATGTAATCGGCGCATTGGTATGTGCGCGGAGGTCCATACCTGCCGAAGCTAAGGTTTCGTAGTGCGGTAATGCGTATGGGGATTGGTTTACAATGCGTATGTTCATAACTACAAAAATAAGAAAAGCCCCTATCACGCCACAATTATATAATTAACTGAGACACAAAGGGGCTATAAAGTGTAAAAACGCTTATTTATTTGCTTAACCTAAAGCGTATTTGCACACTAACTTGAATTTTTTGCGGTTTAAACTGTATGTCGGGGGCAGGTGCTACATCAGCTTCTGCCATAGAGAACATGACCACTTCGTCCAAAGTATTACGTCTATAACCCACAAAGCCTGAATGGGAATCGGAGATAAAAATAGCCTCAGCAACTTGCTGTCCCAGCGGCTTTGCCATTGCGCGAGCACGTTTTTTGGCTTTGGCAACGGCTTTGCTAAGTAAATGCAATTTGAGCTCCTCCAGTTTGCTGTAATCGGTTTTGGAAAGATGGACATTAGAAATGCCTTTTTCTTCAAGGGCTGCCAACACCCGCCCTGCCGTGGTGGCATCGTGGAGTTTTAGTTCAAAGCGTTTGCTTTTTTTGATGTCTTTTCGGCGCAAAAAATAGGTTTTGATATTGCTGGATAAATCAGCAAGTTTGAGTTGCTTTTCAATATCAATATCTAGCTGCCGTAAGGCTTCAAACATACGTTTTTCAAGCTGCTCAACGCTGACTTTGGTGCGCTCGTCTTGCTCTCGTAGCTGAATGTTAAGATAAATTTCATCGGGCACTACAAGGGAGTCCGCTTTGGCATTGGTTTCAATGTAGGGAATATGATTTTCGGCTTGTGGTTGTGCCCACACCAACAAAGGAAGTGCACATAGGCATATAAGAAGGGTTTTCATAAATTAAAGATTTATAAATCCCTTAATCAAAAACAACGCCAAAGTGTTAGGTGCTGGCTATGGGTAAGGCAAAAACGCCTGTAGTATGGTTTAGCCGTTTAGTGCTTCGGCACCCCCAACGATTTCTAAAATCTCGTTGGTAATGGCGGCTTGACGCGCTTTGTTATAGGTCAGCTTTAACTGATTGCGCAAATCAGTAGCATTGTCTGTCGCCTTGTGCATGGCAGTCATACGTGCGCCGTGCTCACTGGCAAACGAATCGCGAAGTGCCTTAAACAACTGCATTTTTAATGCCTTTGGTAAAAGTGTATTAAAAATTTCCTCTTGCCCGGGCTCGTAGATATAATCCGCTTCAGTTTGTGTTTCCGAAGCATCAGCTACTAATGGCAAAAATGGCTCTACCGTTACCAATTGCGTAGCTGCATTTTTAAAGCGGTTATATACCAAATGCACTTCATCGTATTCTTCAGCAACAAAGCCGTCCATAAGTTGCTGTGCAAGCTCAGCAGCGTTGGCAAAACTTAGGTCATCAAATACTTCTGTATTGTGTCCAACTACATCAAATTCCTTACTTAGTATATCATTCCCTTTTTTACCAATAGTAAACACAGCAATTTCTGTCTGATTGCCATTAGCACGAGCTTTTACTTCTTTGATGATGTTTGAGTTAAATCCGCCACATAGCCCACGATTAGAGGTAATGGCAACATAAAGCACACGCTTTACGTTCCGAGTTTTTGTATATGGATTGGTATCTTGGGCAGCACCACTAAGGTTTTGTAGCAATTCGGTTAGTTTGGCAGCGTATGGGCGCATTGCCGTAATGGCATCTTGCGCTTTTTTTAGCTTGGCAGCCGATACCATTTTCATGGCACTGGTAATCTGCATCGTTGAGGATACAGAGCTAATCCGATTGCGTATTTCCTTAAGGTTTGCCATGGCTTATGCGTATTGAGCAGCTAAATCTGTTGCAACTTTTGTTAGCGTATCCGTTACCTCATCGGTAAGTTTTCCTGCTTTAAGCGTATCTAGCACATCACGATGCTTTGCGTTTAGCAACTCCAAATAGCTTTGCTCAAATTCCTTTACTTTATTCACAGGTACTTGTCGCAATAAATTTTTAGAGCCAGCAAAAATGATCGCTACTTGGTCCTCAACAGCAAACGGATCGTTTTGTGCTTGCTTGAGAATTTCCACGTTGCGTTTCCCTTTTTCAATCACATTTAGTGTTGCCGCATCAAGGTCAGAACCAAACTTGGCAAACGCTTCCAATTCGCGGAATTGTGCTTGGTCAAGCTTAAGCGTACCCGCTACTTTTTTCATGGACTTAATCTGCGCCGAGCCTCCTACACGAGATACCGAAATACCTACGTTAATCGCAGGGCGAACACCCGAGTTAAACAAATCAGACTCTAAGAAAATTTGTCCGTCTGTAATCGAAATTACGTTAGTTGGAATATAGGCAGATACGTCACCTGCTTGGGTTTCAATAATAGGCAATGCCGTTAATGACCCTCCTCCTTTTACTTTTGATTTTAAGCCTTCGGGCAAATCGTTCATTTGTTTGGCAATGCTGTCATCAGCAATCACTTTTGCAGCACGTTCTAGTAGGCGCGAGTGCAAGTAGAATACGTCTCCAGGATAGGCTTCACGTCCTGGTGGACGACGAAGCAATAACGACACCTCTCGATACGCAACGGCTTGCTTTGATAAATCATCATAAATAATCAATGCTGGACGACCCGTATCGCGGAAATACTCTCCAATAGCTGCTCCTGCAAACGGCGCATACACTTGCATTGGCGCAGGGTCAGAAGCGTTTGCGGCTACAACGGTAGTGTATGCCATAGCGCCTTTTTCTTGAAGGGTATTGGCAATGGCTGCTACCGTTGAGGCTTTTTGTCCAACGGCAACATAAATACAATATACAGGCTCGCCTGCATCGTAAAATTCTTTTTGGTTTAGGATGGTGTCAATACACACGGTTGTTTTTCCTGTTTGGCGGTCGCCAATAACCAACTCTCGTTGTCCACGACCTACAGGAATCATTGCATCAATAGATTTAATACCTGTTTGCAGGGGTTCGTTTACCGGTTGACGATAAATTACACCAGGTGCCTTTCGCTCTAGTGGCATTTCCACGGTTTCTCCTTCAATAGGACCTTTGCCGTCTATGGGTTGCCCTAGTGTGTTTACCACACGACCTACCACGCCTTCGCCTACATTGATAGAAGCAATGCGCTGCGTACGCTTTACGGTATCTCCTTCTTTAATCCCTTTTGAAGGCCCTAAAAGTACCACCCCAACATTATCTTCCTCAAGGTTTAGTACAATGCCTTCAAGACCAGAATCGAAGGTAACCAATTCACCGTATTGTGCATTTGAAAGCCCATATACACGAGCAATACCGTCACCCACTTGGAGTACCGACCCTACTTCGTCTAAAGAGACACTGCTGTCAAATCCCGTTAATTGCTGTTTTAATATCGCGGATACTTCCGCAGCTTTTACTTCTGCCATGATATTGCGTTTGAACGTAAGTTTTGTTTTAATGTATTGAGTTGATGTGCCACACTTGCATTAAGCTGTATGTCATCAAGCCTAAGGATGAACCCGCCAATAATTTCTGGGTCAACCTTGTTCACGAGTGTTACTTTCTTATCAGTAAGCGTAGCAACTTTCGCCAAAATTTCTTTTTCCACCTCTGGAGTAATGGATACAGCGGTTGTGGCAACAGCTTCAACCAATCCCAGATGCTCTTGGTATAATTCTTTTACTTTTAAGGCAATACCGTCTAAGTGGTGTGCACGATTGTTTTCAGCAATAAGGCGCAGGAAGTTTTTTCCTGCATCACTACACTGAGCAAATACGGCTTGGAGCGCATTATGCTTTAGGTCTGCGCTAATCACAGGGCTTTGCAAAATAGATTCTAAGTCACGGTTGTTTTGTACAGTATTGTACACTACATCCATGTCTTTAGCAAGAGCGTCTAGATTACCATCTTCAATGGCTTTTAGAACTGCCGCCTTGGCGTATCGCAATGCTGCTCGGGTGCCTATCATGCTTTCAGGTCTACGTCTTTAAGTAGTTTTTGAACCAACTCGGTTTGCTTTTTGTCAGATGAAAGCTGCTCTTTGGTAAGCGTTTCTGCAATTTGAAGTGATAGGTCGGCTACTTCATTTTTAAGGGAAGTAATAGCCACCTGCTTTTCACTTTCAATTGCTTCTTTCGCTTGCGCAATAAGCTGCTCTGCTTGAACTTTCGCTTCGCCTTTAGCATCGTCAATCATTTTTTGACGAAGCTCACGTGCTTCTTTTAGCAAGCCGTCTCTTTCTGCACGTGCTTCCTTTAGAATGCGGTCGTTGTCTGCTTGAAGGTTTTGCATCTCTTGACGCGCCTCTTCAGCAGATTCCATCGCCGAACGAATACCTTCTTCTCTTTCGTTAATGGTATTTAATATGGGTTTCCATGCAAATTTGCGTAGCAACAAAATAAGCGCCACAACAATGACGGTTTGCCATATAAACAGCCCAAACGAAAATTCGCCTAATAATTTTTCCATAGGGTTAAAATTTAAGTGCGACAAGAGGCAGCCTAGCTGCCACCTGTCTTAAACTTATTTTTTGTTATACAGCGAAAAGTGCGGCAAACCCAATCCCTTCAATAAGAGCGGCTGCAATCAGCATTGCTGTTTGAATTTTCCCGTATGCTTCAGGCTGACGTGCAATAGCTTCCATAGCTGAGCCACCGATTTTACCGATTCCCATACCTACGCCGATTACGACGAGACCTGCACCTACGATTACTGGAATTTCCATGTGTGTGTATTTAATTGTTAATGTTAATGTTTAATGCGCTTCATCATGATGTTCTTCCACGGCAAACCCAAAATAGAGCGCCGATAACATGGTAAATATATAGGCCTGCAATGCGGCCACTAATAATTCGATTATAGAAATAGCAAAGGATAAAACAAACGACAGGCTACTTCCAATCCAGTTGTTGAATATAAACATAAGTCCAATAAGACTCATCAATACGATATGTCCCGCTTGCATGTTGGCATACAAACGAATCAATAATGAAAATGGTTTAATAATTACACCAAGTAACTCGATGGGCATTAAGGCAATCTTCATCAGAACGGGAACGCCAGGCATCCAAAAAATGTGCGCCCAATAGTTTTTATTTGCAGTTAGGTTGGTAAGCAGAAAGGTAATCAATGCCAACCCAAAAGTTACGGCAATGTTGCCCGTTACATTAATGCCCAAAGGCGTTAGCCCCAACAGATTTAAAAACCAAATAAAGAAAAATACCGTGAGCAAAAAACTCATATAGCGCCCGTAATGCTTTTCGCCAATATTTGGAATGGCGATATCATCTCGAACATATAAAATAATAGGCTCAAAAAAGCGACCAACCCCCGTAGCAATATTACCATTTTTCCCGTAAGAACGTGCTAACGAACGAAACAAAAAGAACATCAGTAGGGCTGTAAAGAGCATGGTCATCACACTTTTTGTCATAGACAAATCCAATGGTTTTTCGTTGGTAGGGTGATGCTCTTCATCATAGGAGATGGTTCCAGCGGCATCTGTTTTGTAAATTTTTCCATGGTACAACTTGTAGTATGCACTTCCTTTTTGCACCACAGCTTTTCCGTGCTTAAACTTAGCAGAAGAAAACATTTTAAGTCCGTTGTCCCAAAGGATTACAGGTAGTCCAATATATCCAATGTACTTTTTTTTATCCCCTTCTTTATAAGACCCCAAATAAAAATCATGTGAGTCTTTTAGGTGGTGCTGGATATAGGCTTTGATTTCATCTTTTAATGAACCTTCCTTTTGGGGTTCCTTTACAGCATCAGCTGCAAAAGCATTGGTTGCAAAAAATATTAAGAAAAATAAGTATACTAGGTGTCTCAATGATTTTGTTTTATTTCTTACGCTTTGGCTTCAATTAAAACGCTGCAAATGTACACTTTTAACAAAAAGAAAAAAAGCTAAAAAGAAGAAAAAAACGCTGTCTTTTTTGGAGATCCAGTTTTAAAAAGCAACGAATATATTTATGGAAGGACTAGTTGTAGCGGTTAAGAAATTTTATGAGCCCATAAATGTTTGCCGCCAAGACTAAAATGAGCAGGGATAGGGTCATAATTTTTCCTGTTTCCCAACGTACATCTAAAGCTTTTCCAGCTAGTGATGCAAAGTACAAACTCACTCCCATTTGGAAAGTTAAACCAGTTAAGACAGCCCAAGATTTAGGCCGTTTTTTCGGCTTTTTTGGGTTCTTCATCAATGATGGATTTTACCGCAGCAGATTTCATGCTACACTGCGCATTAAGTGTTGCACCGGACTCTACAGCAAGTTTGCCAACCGTGATTTGACCTTCAATAATTCCGTCAGACTTAATGGTAAGCAATCCGTTTACAAATAATTTGCCGTTAAAATTGCCCATGATATCGGCATAACTACAATGTACTTCTCCCTGAACAGTTCCTTCTTTTCCCACAACAACTCGCCCAGAAGTATTTATTTTCCCTTCCAAAGTTCCATCAATGCGAAAATCTGACTTTGATTCAATTTCACCAACGATACGCGTGTTGGGTTCAATAAAATTGATTTTTACTGCGTTTTTGTTTGAATCCATATTTTTTTGCTTTTTATCTGAAAACATTTGCTATTAATTTTCCAATTGCTCAAAGCGTTTACTCACAAGCGCATTTCTATAATTGGACGTCAAAACTACAATATTTTTGGTTTTCACCAAACGTGGGTTGCTCACTTTCATAAGGTTACGGGTCTCACCTGCACTTGCTTCCGAGCTAAACCCATGAATCACCAAAGTTTCTGTGTTGCGATCAAACACATCTATAGAAACGCGTAACCGTTCAGCAATTCCCTGCTTACCAATCCATTGTTCAATCCATTTTTGATCCTCCTCAGATTGTTTGCGGTCCTCAGGGGTACGTACAAACACCAACTTTGCCTTTTCATCTTCTTTGGCAGTAAGGTTGTTATACACCTCAAAGCCGTCAAGCTGTTCTTTTGCTTTTGATGCACTTTCGGTTTTTGGATAGGTTTGCACCAAAACGGTCAGGGCTTCTTTATATGCTTCAAGCCCTTCTAATCTACCTAGTGAAATAGCTCTTAACATTGCCCATTCGGCTTGAAGCCCTTTATCTGTCAACAGTGGAATTTGCTGCTCACTTTTTGCAATGACAGCGTTGTAATCCTGCTTAGCCAACAGTTCTTTAGCATTGGTTAATATCATTTTATTTTCCTCTCTGGTTTGCGCCAATCCCGTTGGGTTTTGAATCATTTTGGCGTAATCGCTTTGCGGGTAGTTTGCTAATATCTGATTTCTGTAAGGTTGCTGCTTTACACGGTTATTGGCATGTAATTTATATAAATGATACAAGGTTGGAGGTAGATAGCGTTCATCGGGATTTGCTGACAATAGCGATGTAAATCGTTCAATGGCAGTTTGTGCTACTCCAAATTGCTCTTTGTATGCTAATCCTGCTTGAAAATAGGCTTCGTGCTGCAGTTGTTTCAGACTATCTGCAGCTTGGGGCGGTGGAATTTGCGCCAAATAGGTTTGTGGATTGTACGCAGGGTTTTCTTCCTTTTCTGATGTCGTTTCAGGGGTTGATTGTGTAACAACGGCAGTAGCATTTGAGGCGTATTTCCAATTGTCTACCAAACCAACATTTGCCCAATCACGCTGAAAATCACGCTTACCGTTTTCCACCTGACGGCTGTTGTAGAAATAGAAACTTCCCATAAGCAAAGCAGTGCCTGCATCTTGTGAAGTTGCCTCTGCTTCGACCTTAGCAGCCTCTTCTTTAAGCTGTACAATGTAACTGTCTATTACTTGTTTTTGCTTCTCTGGAGACATATTCATTAGGCGCAACAAACTATCGGTAGACGCTATTGTCTTTTCATAGGTAATGATATCGTCTAATTTTCCTCGTTGGCGTTTTAGTTTGCGGTATCGCCTTGTGCTATCTTCCAAATTTTGAAGGGTGCTGTCCAAATAAGCACCCGCAGTTACAAACGCCACTTGGTCTATGCGATTACTTGCCAATTGCTCATAAATAAGGGATTTCAAGTAGCGATCTTGCGTGTTGGTTTTTAAAGAGGCATTCAATTCTTTTTCCCCTTTTAGGGTGTCTTTTCCTTTTAGCAAATAAGCCCCATAGAAGTAGTGAATTTTATCTCTAAACCTACGGTCTTCATCGCTACGCAACAATTTTTTATAAGCACGCAGTGTATTAATATCCTCTGGTAAGTTATTTTTTAGTTGCGCTAATCGGGCATGAATCCACAATTCGCGAGGAACACGTCGATTTAAATCCAACACTTGCTGATAGGCAACAATTGCCGAGTCAGGATAATCTAAATCTTCGTAAAGCTGTCCCAACAAATAGGCGTAACGACCACGTTTAGCTGCTGATTTTTCGGTTGCCAACGCACGCATTAGCGGTTGCGTAGCCAAGGTGTCTTTTTCTTCTCTCAAAAGCGCATCGGCAAGTGCCGATTGCGCAAGCGCATATTGTTTGGTGGTAAGGTGACCGGATTGTACAATGTTGGTTAATTCACGTGCAGCACGTGCTTCTTGCCCCATCTCCAAATAACTTTTTGCACGCCACAATTCGGCTTCAATCGCCTCGTTGGAGTTACCCATATTTTTGATGAGATAGGTAAATGCCTCAATAGCTTGCAAGTAGCTGCCATTAAAATAGCGTGCCTTCCCAAGAAGTAAATAGGCTTTTGAAATTTGCTTGTTGCGTTGTTCGCCCCCAATAAGCATAGAGTGTTTTTGAACAGTAAGCGTGGCTTTTTCTTGAGCTCTATCAAAAAATTCGTTGCTAGTATCTTCTTCACTAAAGGCATCGGGAAGTTGGTACGGGTCAACAGAAAGGCGTAGCCAATAATTATCTTGATGCTTTTGGGTAATATCCAATGTGCCGTAGCGCAAGGCTTCTTGCCCATTAAATAAGGGGTTAAATTTTGATGTGGTACTGTGGTAAGCGCGATTGAGCGCACCATTTTTTTTGGTAGAGCAGGCAGCTACCATCATCATTAAACCCAAAAAAAGAAGCGCTTTTTTCATGCTATAAACCTATGATAAAAACTGAAAAAACAGGGCTTTAGTATGTACATTTTATAACTGTTCGCGAAAAAAGGCTTCTAATTCCTGTAATGTCTCTGTTGAGGTTTTCTCATCTCGCACCACTTTTCCTTTGTGAAGCACCACAATGCGGTCGCAAACTTCGGTAACGTGCTGCAAATCGTGACTTGAGATTAGAAATGTTTTCCCTGTCGCAGATTCTTCTTCTTTCAACAAATTCTTTAGCCTGATTTGTGTTGTTGGATCGAGGTTGGCAAAAGGCTCATCTAAAATAACTAAAGGGGTATTTGAAAGTAGTGTGCCTACAATGCCTACCTTTTTTTGATTTCCTTTAGACAAATCACGGATATATTTTTTTTGTCCCAACACTTCGCCATGGAAAAAATCGGCATATTGTTTAAGCACGGTGCTAACTTCTTCTTTCTTCATATCGCGAAGTCCACCAATAAAAGTAAAATACTCTTCGGGGGTAAGGTAGCCAATAAGGAAATTTTCATCTAAAAAAGCAGCGGTATGGGTTTTCCAATCCTCACTTTTTTGCACCACAATATTGTTGTTGGTAACCGTTCCTGTTGTTGGTGCAATAAGGTCTAACATCAGGCTAAAAAGCGTGGTTTTCCCTGCGCCATTGTTCCCCACAAGCCCAAAGGTTTGACCAGCAGGAATATGCAGTTGCTCAATGTCGAGTACGGTTTGCTCACCATAGGTTTTGGAAAGGGAAGTAATGTCAATCATGTGTTCTTTTGTTTATATGTTTGGAGCGTTTTGTGTTTTTCTTCTTGATATATTTTTTCTATCCATCCAAAAACAAGGTTGCGAAAGGCAAAGCCTAAAACGCCCACCAAAGCCACCATAGCGATGCCCATACTTTTGCTGTGAATCAATACGCCCACATAAAACACAAACATGGGTAGTGCGAATTTTGGGATACCAAGCAGTAATGATTTAATATTAAATGACTTTTTATCGCCAAAGGCTTTTTTTGCTGATGTGAGGTCAATAGGGGTACGTGTATACGCCCCGGAGAGCAGCACCAAATAGGCATTTATTCCGATGTTATATACGCCCCCCGCCAGAATGGCAAGGTAGGTTTCCCATCCAAAATAAATGTAAAAGCTGGACAAAACCATTCCCGCTAATGTGCCCACCACGATTAGCCACCATTTGGATGCCAAGTATTCTTTGTAGGCAATGTTTTGTGTCATCATTAGCGGATAGTAGCTGCTGTCCCAACTGGGAACATACTGCCCAAAACTGAACAAAAAGCCACCACTAACAAAAATCCCAACAAACACCATCATAGTAGATCCGCTATAAATGTCACTCATAAAAATAAGTCCGTAAAACAAAAAGCCTACGCTCATCCAAACCGCCATACGCGCCCTTTTGTTTCGGATGATGAGTCGGATATCATTTTGCAGAAAAATAGCCATCCGTCCAAAGCGGTCTAGCCAGCTCAGGTCTGCTGCACGGTGCGTTTCGGTTTTGGTTTGCAACGCTCCTTCATCTAACATTAACTTTTTCTTAAAGTGGGCAAAGCTCCATCGATATGTTAAAATCAATATGCCAACAGGGATTAAAGCAAAAAGCGGTTGGTTATACGACGCCATAAACAGCGGACTTGTCCATGTAGTGAGGTCAAAAATCTCGTAATACTGCAGCACAAAAATCCCTGCCAACAGCACCGCAACAATAATAAGGATGCGGTCAACGCTATTGAGCATAATGTTTAAAAAATTGGTTGCTAGAATAACGCTTCCAATAGCCACCCACCACCCCAAAACACCAAGTGGACTATAGTCTTGTTGCATAAGAATAATACCAAAGGGCACAAAAAAGAATAGGTTTCCAAGGTTAAAAAAACTCAGTGCTGTTTTTAGCAATCCAAACCGAACAATACTTTTTTTGGGAATGGGTAAGACTAACAACGGTTGGATATGAACGATAGGCATTTTTTGTAGGAAGTAGCGCAGTACAACCCAAAAGGCAAAGGCATAAAGCAAGTTGTCACTAACAAAAACTAAGGGGTCTAAACCCATGTCGTCTTGCACTACCCAAAAGGCAATAAAAGCTAGCCCAGCAAACACAGCAGAAAAGTATATCCAAGCAAAGCCCATCAGAACCTTTTGCGCCAAGCCAGTAGCAAAGCCCGCCCCACGGGTAAAAGACTTCCATTGTAAATACAAAAAGCGTTGTAGCATCGTAGGTTTTATGCTAACAAATATAATTTTTTTGGGGACATAGATAGGTTACACACTATATCTAATCAGCTTGCAGGAAATTAGTTTAGCAGGATTGTTAGGGTCTTTTACTTTTTTATCTCTAATAGTGAGATCGATATTTTTTGCACTTTCAAGTTTAACTCTACTGTTTTTAGAAAAACTGTTGTACTTAGTTAATGGAATAATGCAAACCAAATCGAAATGGGTGTTTTTTCTTTCAATAAGATAATCAAATACTTTTCTTGGATTTTCAATTTGCCACATCCCTCTAATTCTTAAATTAGTAATGCCTAGTGGGTCAACTTGATTTACGCGCCCCAATTCTTTGGTTTGAGAGAAAACAATGTTAGGAATCTCCTTTACTCCTTCCGAAATTTTGCGCTTAATTCTTTCATATATTTCGTGTTTTGCAGCATAAATACTTCCATAAACCATCCACAAAGAATTCAAAGAATTGTCAGACGTGTGTCCAACACAGTAAATTAAATCTTTTTCAGTCCATTTTTCACAAGCCCTACATTCGCTAGTTATCATTGTACTATTGTTGTTTAGAGTTGCTTTTGGATAGCTGCTATTTAAAGCTAAACTACTATACCGACTTTGTGTTTTCTTCACTTCAATTGCATCACCATTTCTAAGCATTATGTCGTGAGGATTGTTTTGAGAGCCAAGCCATGAGAATAGCTTACTGTAAGCATTTAATTTAAACTCACCTTCCTCGAGTCCAAGTGTCCCTGCAAAAGCGTCTTTAACATAGCTTTCTAGAGAGTCTCCCATACTGTTGGCTCTATTTCTGCCAATCGAGACTGGGCGAACTTTAAATTCTTTGTGATTAATTATATTGCATATCGCATTTAGAATATTTGCCATGAGATTGGGGTATTAATTGGTTTTTATTAGCTTCTGTGTCAAGATGTATTTTTATACTTTCTGCTATAATTTTTGCCAATTGGACGGGCACTGCGTTTCCTATCATTTTGTATCCTGCAGAAATGTTTTTATAATAAAAAACAAAATCATCGGGGAACGTTTGAATTCTTGCACATTCTCTAACACTTAACCTTCTGTATAAATGCTCTTTCCCAGCAACAAACTCTCTTTTATTTTTTTCAATAAACTTCATTTTAGGAGCTTGCGGGTGCAAGGGGGCATGCCTTCCACCTGCTTGAATAGTAAATGACTGCTCTTCCCAACCTCTAACACGATTTCTAGACATAAAAATTGTTGAAAAACCACCTATCATGAACTCGTGATTTGGGTACAAGCATTTTTCTCCATTAGATTTATTGTAATTTAAGGCAGGTAAAGCACTATTTTTTAAATCCCCAATGGCTTTCTCCAATGAAATTTTTGAATAATTGACCTTAGGAAACTTAAAAGTAAAGCCTAGGTCTTCTCTTATACCAACAAAAAAAACTCTTTTTCTATCTTGAGGGACATTAAAATCGGATGCATTTAACAATTCAAAAGAAAGCTTGTAACCACAGTTTTTAAACATTCTTTTTATGTTTTTTAAAGCTTCGCTATGTCTAGTAGCAAGCATACCACTTACATTTTCTGCCAAAAAGAATTTTGGTTGTTTTGCTTTAAGGATTCTAATAAAATCATAAAAAAGCTTCCCTCTGCTATCATGAATTCCGCGCAAAGAACCTGCTTCACTCCAGCTTTGGCAAGGAGGACCGCCAATTATTCCATCACAATCTGGCACTTCATCTTCAACGATATTGACAATACTTCTTTTGTCAAGAATAGTATTTTTATGATTTTTCTCGTAGGTTTCCCAGACTTCTTTATCATATTCATTTGCCCAAATAACATTAAAACCGGCATCTCGAAAGCCCAAGTCAAGACCTCCAGCGCCAGCGAAAAAAGAAATAATGTTCATAGGTTAATTTATAAGATAATACCTCAAATATAAAAATTTTTTAATCAAGCTTTTCCCAACATTTCCAATGCCAACTCAATGACAGCTTTAGGCGCAATACTACGCATAGCGTCTTGGTAGCTCTTTACTTTTTTGTTACCATAAACAGATGTGGGCAGTAGCGGATATGCCGTAAGGTCAGGGGTAAGGCTATGTTGTTCGGGTTGCCCAAACGCCGTAAAACCTAAGCATGGATGCGTGCTGCCCCAAAGTGTTAGCACAGGCACGTTGTAGTTTGCTGCTAAATGTCCGTTTGCGGAGTCCATCGAAATCATCAGGTCGAGTTGTGCGATAAGTCGCAATTCTGCACCGAAGTCATATACCCCAGTGGCATTTGCCACATTTGGATAGGCATTTGCCCAAATGTCCAATTGCGCGTGTTCTTCCGCTCCAAAACCAAATAAAATTACTTGATGCTCTTGCTGTAAAAACGCTACTACCTGTTGCATAAGGTCTAACGGATATTGTTTTGTGGTGTGGGCAGCAAAAGGGGCAATGCCAATCCACTTGCGTTTTTCTGCTAATCGCAATGCTTCAGTATTTGGGCAAATGGGGCGTGGTGGAAATTCGTGTGCACTAAGAGATAGCGGAAAGCCCAACTTTTCAAACACTTGTGCATAGCGATGTACTTGTGGAAGTAGCGGCACTAAAGTTTTGGGTTTTAGGCGGGTTAGTCGGTTTTTTTCGGCTCTACCTTTGTTTATACGCGCTTGTTTTATCCAAAAAAAAGGGCGGAAATAAAAGAGTAACATTTGGGTGCGAATAACTTGGTGGAGGTCTGCAATAGCCGTAGGGCGTATTTTTTTTAAGGCTTTGAATAGCCTGTATAAGCCTGAAAGTCCTTTGTGTTCGCCATCAAAATCTGGAGTGAAAAATTGCACACTTGGCAGTTCTTCGAACAACGGCACAAAGCGTTTTCGAGTTACTACGGTAATTTTTAGTTCAGGATAAGATTGTACCAAACAACGCAATACAGGCTCGCACATGGCAACATCTCCCAGTGCGGAAAAGCGAAACACCAAAATGTGTTTGCCTTTCATCAAGAATTTTTTTGATACAAGACAGGGTTCAGCGATTCGTCGTTGTACATTTTCATTTGTTTGTATTCTTTCATGTACTTACGTCCCGCAGCCATATCTGCCAGGAGTTGGTCAATGGCAGTGGACAAGTCTGTTTTTTGTTCCAACAGCACCGCCAGTTTTTTGACGCACGCCATGCGGTGTGCTTCAGATGCCGAGCTGCGATTTGCTTCCTCTTGCATATGGTAAATTTTTAGTGCCAAAATGGAAAGTCGGTCTATTGCCCACGCCGGACTTTCGGTGTTGATGCTGGCATCGGGAAGGGTTGAAACACTTTTAAACTGCTGTAAAAAATAACTGTCGATATACTCCACAGTATCCGTGCGGTCTTGGTTAGACGCGTCTATTTTACGCTTGAGTTCCAATGCGGCAACGGGGTTAATATTTGGTTCGCGAATCAAATCCTCGTAGTGCCATTGTACGGTGTCAATCCAATTTTTGCGGTACAACAAATGATCAAGGGTAGTGCTATCATACGGATTTTCAAAGGGTTGGTCAACCGTATCTAAAACGTGATAGGCGATGATGCTTTGCTCAAAAATGGCGAATGCCGCTGCGCTAGTCATAAATGAATTTTTGTCAAAGATAGGTCAAAATCCAAAAGTCGATTGCACTTGCACCACATCCATTTTAGGTGTATTTTTGCCTTGCAAAACCAAGATTATGAAAGCCTTTTTTGAAGCGATTGCCTACCTTTTTGAAGAAATTCTTTTTATTCCCCTAAACATGCTACGTGAGCTAGAGCTTACGAGCTGGTTTTTTGCCAATATTTTTAATTGGCTGTTTTTGATTGTTGGTTTTGCGGGGATGCTTTACTGGTTGGGACAGTTAAAGAAATTTAACGCCAACAACGAAGAAGACCGCGACTCTACTTCGCACTCGTTTCTATAAATCGAAACCTAAATCTTTACGAAAATATAAGCCGTCAAACGATACGTTTGTAAGGTTTGCGTACGCTGCCGTGAGCGCATCGTGAACAGCAGCACCAAAGCCTGTAGATGCCAATACACGTCCGCCGTTGGTTACCAATTTGTCATTGCTTACTGTAGTTCCTGCATGGAAAATTAGCGCATCGGCAGGAATGCCTGTAATCTCTTTGCCTTTTTCGTAAGCTTCGGGATAGCCCCCAGAAACACCTACAACCGTGGCTGCTGCTTTAGGGCTAATGGTAATTTCAACTTCATCTAGACGCTTTTCTGCAGTTGCCGTAAGTAGTTCCACCATATCGTTTTCGATACGCGGCAGCACCACTTGCGTTTCCGGATCGCCCATACGCACGTTGTATTCTATAACAAAGGGGTCATCGCCTACGCGAATAAGCCCAATAAACACGAACCCTACAAAATCGATATTGTCTTTTTTAAACCCTTCAAGGGTGGGTTGAATGATGCGTTCGTCAATTTTTTGCTTAAACACATCATCGTTAAACGGCACAGGAGAAACCGCGCCCATACCTCCAGTATTTAACCCAGTGTCGCCCTCGCCGATGCGTTTGTAGTCTTTGGCAAACGGAAAGGTTACATGTCCTTTGCCATCGGTAAGCACAAAACACGAAAGTTCGATGCCGTCCAAAAATCCTTCGATAACCACTTGCTCGCTAGCGGCACCAAATTTTTTGTTAGCCAACATATCTGTTAGCGCAGCTTTTGCTTCTTCCAAATCGTGAAGAATCAACACGCCTTTTCCGGCAGCAAGCCCGTCGGCTTTAAGGACATAAGGCGCGGGAATGGTTTCCAGATACGCAAGTCCTTCGGAGAGATTGTTGGCAGTAAATTGTTTGTAGGGTGCAGTAGGAATATTGTGACGTTCCATAAATGCTTTGGCGTATGCCTTGCTTCCCTCAAGTTGCGCCGGTTCTTGTTTTGGACCAATCACGGGAATATGACTCAAGGTTGGATGCGTGGCAAAAAAATCGTGGATTCCTGCAACAAGTGGCGCTTCTGGGCCAACCACAATAAGGTCGATTTGATGTGTATTTACGGCACGGGCAACGGCATCAAAGTCGGTTGGGCTGATGGGCAAATTGGTGCCAAGTGTTGCGGTGCCTGCATTTCCGGGTGCGGTAAATAGTGTGGGTTGTTGCGGACTTTGCGATAGCTTCCAACAAAAGGTGTGTTCTCTACCGCCATTGCCTAAAATAAGAATGTTCATTAAAACGTTTTGGCAAAAATAGGAAAAGGGAATATAACTTAATTGCTATTTACAAGTTGAATAAACGGAAGATTAACTCCATTTTTTTAGATGAAGAAATCATTAAATTCGATTAAAACGGATTGATAGTGTGGAGATTAATTGTAATTTGAACGAAATTTAAACATAACAATCAATGAAAAATTTAATTTATATAGCTGTAATTGGACTGTTGGCTTCGTGCTCAATGCCGCAAAACCCAAACTTTGACAAGAATGTAGAAATCGCAAAGTCATGGTTTGCTGATTTTGAATCTGAAGATATGGACAAATTAGCTGCCTATTTTGCAGATGAAGTAGAATATCAAGGAGCGTTTTACGGTATGCCTATGATGACCACCAAAGACCAAGTTGTTCAGTATATGCAAGGATGGCATGATGCTATGGAAGATATCAAATACACACCAGAAAACTTTTTGCCAGGTGTTGACCCAGAAACTAACCTTCCAAATGGAAGTGTGCGTACCTATGGCACATGGACGGGCGTAAATACGGCTTCTGGAAAAAGCTTTGAAGCAAAGTTTTACCACTATATGACTTTTGACGAAAATGGTCTTATCATAAACGGTGGTGATTATGGCGATGCTATGGGCGTTATGTTGGCGGTTGCGCCAGACGCACCGGCAGCGGAATAATTAAGTCTATCTTTCGAAACAAAAAAGCACCAATTTTGGTGCTTTTTTTATCTTAATCCATTAATGTCATACTTGGATAAAAAACTCCAAATGAGTTCTGCGGTAGATTGCCCTTGAAATGTTGAGGAAAACCATACGTGCTCTCCACCAATATATTTGTAATGCTCAACAGAAACAGCATTATCCCCCTGATCATATACATAGCGTTCAATGGGAATTCCACTAGTTGATTCTGAGCTAACAACGGGAATTGTTCTTGTATTATTGAAGTCTATCCAATGGTCTAGTACATTTTGCGCTGCGGCATAGTAGTTGTCGCCATTATATGGGATTACGCTATCAGCAGTTCCATGCAGATGTAGCACAGGTATTGGGTGTTGGGGGTTTCCAATGCAATCTAGCATTGTTCCAGAAACGGAAGCCACCGCGGCAATGCGTTCGCTTTTGTAGTTTGCCAAGCCATATGCCATCATGGCGCCATTTGAATAACCGGCAGCGTAAATCCTGCTTTGGTCAATGTTGTATTGAGAAGAAAGGTCTTGAATTAAAGTCTCAATAAAACCAAAATCGTCCGTACTACTTTTGTTATCTCCGCCAGTAGGGCAGGCATTCCAATGCGAAGAGCCTTCTAATAAACTGCCTTGCGGATAGACTAACATAAAATTTTCAGTTGCTGCTAACTGTCGCATATCCGCTTCTTTCATAAATTCCTGTGCGCTTGCTCCGTAACCATGAAAATTTAATACTAAAGGGGTAGCCGTTGCATTATCATAGGCTTCGGGAATATAGGCTATGTATGTTCTGTTTTCTCCGTTATAAACAATTGATTGGGCGCTTGTATTGGGCGTAGAGGATTCTTTTGGGTCAGCATTGGGTTGTTCCGCATTACACCCTACAAATATCAATGCTGAAACCATACAAAAGCATGCGATATGTTTTATTGTAATCTGTTTGCTTTTGTTGCGCATAATGATATAAATATAGTGCTTTACCCTATACCATTTTATAACTTTGGCGCGCGTCTGCCTGTTGCAGACAGGCTTACAAGACATGACAAGTTAAAATAGGCGCGCCTTGCAGACCTGTGCTAGATGGGGTTGCCCCCTAAATCACATATAAATACACCATAAAAAAGTGGCAACTGGCACCGCCCAAGACAAAAAGATGCCAGATAAAATGGTTGTATGGAATACGTTCAATGGCATAAAATAGCACCCCAACCGTATAGGATATCCCTCCTGCAATTAGCCAAACCATAGCAGCCGAGTCCAATGCTGCGGTAAGTTCTGAATAGGGAATAAGTGCCAACCAGCCCATTGCGAGGTATAATAAGGTAGATAAATTATCAAAACGCCCCGTAAAAAAGAGTTTTAAGATAAGACCAAAGGCGGCAATCCCCCACACGACCCAAAACAGCGTCCAACCCAAGCTATTGGGAATGGCAATCAACAGCACAGGGGTATAGGTGCCCGCAATCAAAAAATAAATGCTTATGTGATCGGCAACCCTAAAGTAATGTTTTCGCTTGCGGTCCTTTACGGCGTGATAACACGTAGATGCCAGAAACAACAAAATAATGGATAGCCCGTAGACAATAACGCTAAACAATCCAAAAGGGTTGGTTTGATCTACCCCCAAAAGCATCAAGACCAATGCGGCTATGCCCAAGCCAATACCTAAACCGTGAGACCACGCATTTAATTTTTCCTCTAGATCCATTATTTCGTATATGAAATGGCTACCATGATTTCGTTGCGACGGTTATAGAATTTATAGGGGCTGTCATAGCCTAAAATTGCTACTTCTCCAATGGAAGAAATGTCATTTTCTTCTAAAGTTTGCAATAACTTTTGTTTGTGCGTAGCCTCCTTTTTGGCGTTGGTATAGCCTCCATACCGAATAGCTGCCACATAGCGGGGCTCGGTAACACGCAAAGATACTTGTTCGCCTTTGGGTATGGGTGCGCCTTTTTCATGCACAGAAAGTGGCATTACAAACGCCATTTCGGATTTGCTTTCGTTCATATACACTGGTGCGGTCATGGCAATTTTTTCCTTGCTTTCGTTGTTTCCAGAAATGTATTGAAATAGTTTACCAAAGTTATTGTCGCCGCTGGTTTTAACTAAGGTAGCACTTGGGTAATAACGAATTTCCACGGAGTCAATTTTTTTGATAAGCTCGTAAGGTTGTATTTCAGTGTCTTGTGCCATACTTAGTGGAATTGTTATGAGCCATACGACCGCTAAAGTAAACAGATGTATTTTCATAATTAAGATGCTTTTTTGATGTCTTTACGGATATCTTTTTGAACTACATTTAAGTATTTTTTACGCTTGGCATCTGTTACAAAAGGCACCGACCAAAATTGCTTGGTTTTGGTAAATAGCGACAACCTCCACCCAAACACAAAGGTATATACCCCCATAACTAATCGCAATTTGACGGAATTGAGGTATAGGGTTTTTACAGGAAGCGCAGGCGCGCCATGGGTAACATAGGTTCTGATTTTTTTCTCTTTTAAAAAGGGTTTCGGATAGGCGTATAGCTTGGTCACATTGACAAATTTATAAGCAAAGCCAGGGGTAAGTACTTCATCGAAGAAAATTTCCATACGCGGCGTAAGCCGAAACCACCACACGGGCGAGACAAAGTATATACGCTCCGACCACGTCACAAGCTCTTTGTATTTTTCAATGACTGCCGTTCGTGGACGCGTAAAGCTGTCACGGTACAAATCAATAATTTGCACCTCTTCATTGGCATTTTTAAGACTCTCAACGATGGTTTTAAAAATACCATTATAACAAAAGGAAGATTGGTCTGGATGACCAATGATAACCAGATTTTTCATAAGAAATTTTAACAAAGGTACAGCTTTCGTGTTATGCCTGTGTAAAATTTGCCCCCGTTTTTATTTAACAATCTCCTAATTGTTTTGTAAAGATTAGTTTAAAAAGACAGTGTATTATTGATAAAATTATAACTAACATGAAACATTTAATGATATTATTCGTGGCCTGTACACTAAGTGTGCAAGCGCAGACATGGGGGAATAAAGAATACTGGATTTCGTATGAATATACACCCAAAAAAGGAGAGCGTGCAGCATTTGAAAAAGCCGTTGCTACAAAAACAAAAAAGTGGAACAACACTCCTGAAACAGCTATTTTTACTTTTGAAGTATTAAACGGACCAAACGCGGGCACTTATGAGCGTTGGGTGGTACGCAAAGACCGTGCTTTTTTTGACCAAGATTTTAGTGCCGAAATTGCTTATTGGGATAAAAATGTAGCTGCTACTATCGCTGACGAAAGCGGACAACAAACATGGCGCAGATTTAAAGGCTCTAGCTATGGTTGGGACAATGAAACCGCCACGCCCAATAAATTCTATCAGCAGGATCGCGTAATTGTAAAGCAAGGCATGACTAACGAATTTCTTCGTGTACATGAGCGCTTTGCAAAGCTTATGAAGAAGTTAGAATATACTGGGAACCGCACGGTTTTTCGTATTGAAAATGGCGGCAATACACGTGAGTTTGCCGTTGTATATGGGTACGATCAACATGGCGGAGAAGGTAGTGGAATTTTCATGGGGCTTAAAGAAGGTGAAGACCTTGAGGACGCCTATAATGAGATGTTTGGCTATGACGCTTGGTATAAAGACTGGGAAGCTAGCAGAGGTGCTATTGAGCTTTGGGGAAGCCTAGCGCAAAAAACAAAATTCAGACCAGATTTGTCTACTCAACTCTAAGCCTAAATTTAATTTTTATTAAAGCCTTTTTACAACGTGTAAAGAGGCTTTTTTTATGTCCTACTAAGCTTTTTTTGCATAAAAATAATACCCAAACAACTCAACATCATTATAGTAGAAGGCGCTGTTGGCACTACAGGATCACTGATGCTTAGGTGAAAATAAATGGCAGCGCACATAAACCCAGCCATTACCGCTGCTGCAGGAACAACAAGTTTTTGAAATCGCAATCCTAACAGCAATGCAATTGCAGCAATCACTTTGCAAACCCCAACAATAATCATGGTGTTTTTACTAAGCCCATACGCATGAAATTCTTCTAGCATGGTAGTGGTGTCTCCACCCCTAAAAAGAGAAGGACGATTCATACGAAAGGTCCAAGCACATAACACTGTAATAGAAACAATCCAAATCAGGGCTTTGTAAAAGGTTTTCATAATGTGGCAAATTTGTATTTCAATAAAAATAACAAATTTTACGCAACCAATAAGGTTACGCGGCTAAATTTAAAAACTCAGCTATGGTCACTACGAAAGCGAAACGTTTTAATTGAAATTCAATGCATTGTCAATAAGCGCTAAGTGGGAATAAGCTTGCGGAAAATTCCCTAACAATTGTTTTGAGGAAAAATCGATGTCTTCGCTAAACAAACCTAAGTGATTGCTATACGACAATAATTCGTCAAACAACTTTTTGGATTTTTCTTCCTCGCCAATTTTATACAAACTGTTGATAAACCAAAACGTACACACGGTAAACGATGAACTTGGCAATCCAAAATCATCTTCGTTTTTATAACGATACAAAAGCCCTTCATGCATTAATTCTTTTTCAATAGCTTTTACCGTTTTAACGAATTTTGGATTTTTCGCATCAATAAACCCATAGTACTCCATAAGCAGCACCGAGGCATCCAAATGTTCCGACTGGTAAGATTGCGTGAAAGCTTGTTTGGACTCACTCCAAGCGTGCTCCATAATATCGTCATATATTTCATCGCGAAGTGTCACCCATTTTTCAACCGGTTTTTCGGATTGTATTAATGCAGAAATTTTAATCGCCCTATCCACAGCTACCCAGCAAAGTAATTTGGAAAAGGTAAAGTGCCTATCTTCTTGCCTAAACTCCCAAATCCCTTTGTCGGCAAGTTTCCAATTATGCTTAACCACCCAAACAATAGACTTAACAATCGACCAAAGTTCTTCGTACTCGTCATTTTTTTCTGTGAACTGCTCCATTTGGTAGTGAATCACGTCCATGAGAATCCCATAAATATCGTTTTGCTTTTGCACATACGCCGCATTACCAATGCGAACAGGCTTTGATCCTTTGTATCCATCTAAATGATCCAAGGTTTTTTCTGTGAGTGTTTTTTCTCCGCTAATACCATACATGATTTGAAGCTTTTCATTTTTATCGGGAATCAGATCAATAATGTAGCGGATAAAGTTTTTAACGATTTGTACATGCCCCAGTTTTGCAATTACTTTTATAACCATAGAGGCATCTCGAATCCAACAAAACCGATAGTCCCAATTTCGCACCTCCCCAATGGTTTCAGGCAACGAAGTAGTGGCTGCTGCCAAAACAGCTCCTGTTTTTTCAAAAGTTAAGAGCTTTAGTGTCATGGCACTGCGTAAAATATGATCATTGTAGTTGGAAAAAGAAGGTGTTTTATGGCACCAGTTTAGCCAGTACACTTTTGTTTTTTCATAGGTTAAAAGGGAATTTTCAAGTGTGGGGATATTTAGCTTTTCGTTGTAAGAAAGGGTAACAAAGTGGTTGTCCGTTATTCTAATGTCACCTCCAGTTAAAATCGCATTGTAATCTAAATTGCTGTACAAAAACAAAGTGTCGTAATTGACGTCATCAACAATGCTTACGATAAAACGCTTCTTTACATAACTTTTTGTTTCGCCAAGGGCGTATTCTAGTTTGGGGTTGTAAATAATTTTGCAGATAGGCGTCCCTTTAAGGTGTCTAAATACGCGAGTGAGCTCTGGAGGGGCATGATATAATCCATTATCTTTTTGATAGCGTGGCATAAAATCAAGGACTTCAAAGGCATGGGCATCGCTTTCAAAACGCGTACATAAAATAGCGGTGTTTTTTACATAGGTTTGCGTAATATGATAACTATCATCACACTCAATTTTAAAGTGCCCCCCTTTATTTTTATCTATAATTTTGCCAAAAACAGAAGGGGAGTCAAATTGTGGCAAACAACACCAATCAATTGAAGAATCCTCATTTATAAGTGCGGCAGATTTGCAATTTCCAATTATACCAAAGTTTAATGTAGGGTTATGGTCAGCAGATGAATTTTTTGCCATAAAATTGTAATTCGTAGTTAAAAATTGTACCAAATGGGCAAGACCATTATCGTTTCAAACAGGCTTCCAATTCGAATAACGAAAGTAGAGAATTCTTTCGAATTTACGCCGACCAGTGGCGGATTAGCTACGGGATTACATTCGGTACACAAAAACAAGAATTCACTATGGGTAGGCTGGCCTGGAATTGGCAGCGACACCATCAATCAAACCGCTTGGGAGCCGTTAAAAGCATCCTTGATTGAAAAAAATTATTGCCCTGTTAGTCTTAGCACACAGGAGATTGACGAGTTTTACTATGGCTTACCCAACAAATGCTTGTGGCCTCTATTTCACTATTTTATAGAGTTTTCCATTTTTAACAAGGCCCATTGGGACTCTTATGTTGAAGCCAATGAAAAGTTTAGCCAATCCGTTATTGCGCATATACAACCAGGCGATACGGTTTGGATTCATGACTACCAACTCATGTTATGCCCAAAAATGATACGTGATGCTTGTCCAGATGTTACGATTGGATTTTTTCTGCATATCCCGTTTCCTTCATTTGAAATTTTTAGAATTTTCCCGTGGCGCGAAGCCCTTTTGGAAGGAGTGCTGGGTTCAGATTTGGTGGGGTTTCACACCTACGATTATGAGCGTCATTTTTTGAGTTCTGTAAAACGTATTTTGCGTAAAAATGTACAGTTTAACAGAGTAGCTGTAGGCAGTAGAGAAGTGGTTGTGGATACGTTTCCTATGGGAATTGATTATGCCAAATTTCACCAAGCAGCACAAACGCATTTGGCTCAAAAGCAAGCCGAAAAGTCGGAGTTAAAAATCCAATTGGATGCACACATAAAAAGCACTGATGACAGCAAGCTTATACTATCTATTGACCGTTTAGACTACACTAAAGGAGTAGTAAATCGCATCAAAGCTTTTGACTTGTTTTTGGAAAAATACCCCGAATATTTAGAGAAAGTACGACTAGTAATGCTAACCGTTCCTTCTCGATCTGACGTGCCCGAATACAAGCGATTAAAAAAAGAAACCGACGAAGTTGTTGGGCGCATAAACGGGAAGCACGCTACGGTAAACTGGACACCTATTTGGTACTATTATCGCGCTATGGATTTTGATGACCTCATTGATTTGTACATGACTTCTGATGTTGCCATGATCACACCAGTTCGTGATGGGATGAATTTAGTAGCAAAAGAATATGTAGCAACACGTATAAAAGGCGACGGCGTGCTCATTTTAAGTGAAATGGCAGGCGCTTCCAAAGAATTACACGAATCGCTTTTGGTTAATCCATTTGATCGTAATGCGATGGCAGATGCCATTCATAAGGCAATTGTTATGCCTGTTGAGGAGCAAAAAAAGCGCAATAGCGGCATGCAAAAAAGACTAAGCAGATATACCGTTAGTCATTGGGCAAAAGAATTTATGCATGCGCTTACATTAAAAGCAGAGCCAAATGTAGACCTCAACAAAGAGTCGCCAAACAAAATTGTTGCTAGCAAACAGAAACGCAAGTTTAGAAAAGCAGCTAAAAAAATGCTGTTGTTAGACTATGACGGAACATTGGTAGATTTCCATGAAAACCCAGAAATGGCAGTACCAGACGAATCACTTTTAAAAACATTAAAGCAATTGACATTGCTTCCAAATACAGATGTTGCCATTGTAAGCGGTCGAGATAAAATGTTTTTAGAGAAATGGTTTGGTCACCTTCCACTAACCTTGGTTGCAGAGCATGGCTATTTTGTCAAGGAGCCCCAACAAAACTGGTGCACAAAAGGAAGTTCAAAAAATAAATGGAAAAAAGATGTAATGCCTATTATGGAGGCGTTTACAGATAGAACACCAGGGACATTTATTGAAGAAAAAACCAAAAGCTTGGTTTGGCATTACAGAAAATCGGATCCAGAACTAGCTGCTGGGCGGGTGGTAGAATTAAAAACGGTATTAAGTAGCCTGATTTCCGACAAACTCAGTATTATGGACATGGATAAAGCACTAGAGGTAGTGAACCGCCAAATAAGCAAAGGCACTGCCGTTTCTGAGCTCATTACCAATAAAGAGTATGACTTTATTTTATGCATTGGAGATGATGTAACAGATGAAAATATGTTTATCAACCTGCCCGACCATGCCACTACTATAAAGGTAGGAAGGAAAAAAACAAATGCAAAGTATTATATTGAAGATATTGATCGCGTGAAAGCGTTATTATCAGCACTAGTAGAATAAGAATGGATAAAGACAAAGTGCTGCTGGAGGCATTACAGAAAAGCTATAATGAAATTATAAACACTCCTGCACAAATACCATATCAACAAACACGAACACTCAGTGCTCAACAAATGCAACGTGCGTTTTCTTCTGTTGGTGTTAAAATTAAAGGCTCTGAAAACTTACCATCAGAACAAGGGGTTATCTTTATTTATAACCACCTTCATAACCACACCTTTTTTACCGTGGCTCAAGACTTTCAAATTACATTAGATAGCCACTTTATTAGCAGTGTAATTCTTGAAAAATACTACAAAAACCCAGGTACTCGAGTTGTTAGACATTCATTACCAAATGAAAAGAACCACAAACGTTATTACGACAAGTTTAACTACATCCGTGTGTATGCAAACAGTTACATCCCTGAGGAGCTTACTAAAAAAGCGATTAAAAAAGTAAATAAACAATTTTACACTCAAGCTGCGGAAGCCTTAAATAACAATATCAATTTAGTGTTTAGCCCCGAGGGAGCGTCATATTACACTGAAGAATCACCCGGGTCTTTTCGAAAAGGCATTTTTAAATTTGCGAGCAGCTTTAAGCAACAGCCTCTAGTTGTTCCTATTGTGATGGCTAACTTCGATAAGCTACCCTCACAAGCTCCTTTTAAGTGTCACATTATGCCTCCCTTTCGGATGCGTGATTTTGGAGTAAGTAGCCCTGATAGCAAACTTCTAAATGGTGCAGTTCAAAAAATAAACGACAACTTTAAAAAGGGAGTGAAAGAATTGTCAATCGAGGATAATAATTTTGAACGAGAAATAGTGGTTCTTAAAAAGCGAATAAGTGAAAAGAAAAATCATAAAGACCTTCTTGTATTTTACGGTAGTTCTACCATAAGATTATGGAAAAACCTAGCTCAAGACTTTCCGACGTGGAATACACTTAACCTAGGATTTGGAGGTGCGTTTATACATTCTTTGAACGATTATTTCGATGAATTGTTCCATCACTTAACCCCAAAAGTACTGGTGCTGTATTTAGGAGGGAATGATTTAACATTAGGCTTTAGTGCAGCAAAAATTGTCATAGAAATTCTAAATTTTATAGACAGAGTACATCTCAAATTCCCAAACACAAAAATTTTAAATGTATCTATTAAACCTTCTTTTGAACGGCAGCATGAACTAACGAAAATCAAAGAAATTAATTCACAGCTTAGGGAAAAAACTCAGAAGCTTGCTTATGTTTCCCAAATAGAGTTTTATGACTCTTTAATGGAAAACAATCGCATAAACGAAGGGTATTTCCTACAAGACGGACTCCATCTTAGCCCAGAAGGTTACAAGTTGCTTGAACAGGCGATAAAACAAAAGTTACATCAACTTTTTTAAGCTGCACTGTTTTGCTGCTTGATGAGATTTAGTGCCGAGCCGGCTTTAAACCATTCAATTTGCGCTTCGTTGTAGGTATGATTTGCTTTAATCACATCTGATGAACCGTCTGCATGAACCACTTCAATTGTAAGTGGTTTTCTAGCAGTAAAATCCTTTAAATCAACAAAATTAAATGTATCGTCTTCTTGAATAAGGTCGTAATCGGCTTCGTTTTCAAACGTAATACCTAACATCCCTTGTTTTTTCAAGTTTGTTTCATGAATACGCGCAAACGACTTTACCAAAAC
Organism: Flavobacteriaceae bacterium; assembly: GCA_049596455.1. Lineage (GTDB taxonomy): Bacteria > Bacteroidota > Bacteroidia > Flavobacteriales > Flavobacteriaceae > UBA7446. The sequence continues at coordinate 75,820 of JBMYLP010000002.1, forward strand.
CACCTTTACACCCAAATGACGTGGCTCCATAGCGGCGTGTTCACGCGATGAGCCTTCGCCGTAGTTGTGGTCTCCCACAACAACGGTTTCAATACCAGCAGCTTTATAGGCACGTTGCACATCGGGCACTCCGCCGTATTCGCCTGTAAGTTGATTTTTGACAAAATTGGTTTGTTGGTTAAAGGCATTTACTGCCCCAATCAAACAATTGTTAGAGATATTGTCCAAATGCCCTCGGTAACGCAACCATGGACCTGCCATAGAAATATGGTCTGTTGTACATTTTCCGTGCGCTTTAATAAGCAGTTTTGCCCCTGTTAGGTTTTCGCCATCCCAAGGTGCAAAAGGCGTTAGCAGTTGCAATCGTTCAGAATCATCATTAACCACCACATTTACCCCAGAGCCATCTTCTTCGGGAGCCAAATAGCCGTTGTCTTTGACATCAAATCCTTTGGGTGGTAATTCCCATCCAGTTGGCTCGTCTAGCTTTACTTCCTCTCCATTCTCGTTAATAAGCGTATCGGTCATTGGATCAAAATCCAATCGTCCAGCAATAGCTATTGCAGCCGTAATTTCTGGGGAAGCCACAAAAGCATGCGTGTTTGGGTTGCCGTCTGCACGTTTGGCAAAATTCCTATTAAAGGAATGTACAATGCTATTTTTAGGTGCATTTTTAGGGTCATTATAGCGCGCCCATTGCCCGATACAAGGACCACAAGCGTTGGTGAAAATTTTTGCATCCAAATTTTCAAAAACTTCAAGAATCCCGTCACGCTCAGCGGTATAACGCACTTGTTCCGATCCCGGATTAATTCCAAACTCAGCCTTCGTTTTAAGGCCTTTATCTATGGCTTGTTGTGCAATTGAAGATGCTCGTGATAAATCTTCATAAGAAGAATTCGTACACGAACCAATCAATCCCCATTCAACATCAATGGGCCAATCGTTAGTGGCTGCTTTTTCGCTCATTTCAGAAACAGGCGTTGCCAAATCGGGAGTAAACGGTCCATTGATATGTGGGCGCAATGTGTCTAAATTGATTTCAATAACCTGATCAAAATACTGTTCAGGATTTTGATACACTTCAGGATCTGCAGTTAGGTGTTCTTTTACCTCGTTAGCAGCATCGGCAACATCATCTCTGCCCGTAGCACGGAGGTAACGCTCCATAGAGGCATCGTAGCCAAAAGTTGAGGTAGTAGCACCTACTTCAGCACCCATATTACAAATGGTGCCTTTTCCTGTACAAGACATGGCCTCTGCACCTTCGCCAAAGTATTCAATGATAGCACCTGTCCCACCCTTTACGGTGAGAATTCCAGCAACCTTAAGAATAACATCTTTTGGAGCCGTCCATCCATTAAGCCTACCTGTAAGCTTAACGCCAATAAGTTTTGGAAATTTTAATTCCCATGGCATATCAGCCATAACGTCTACAGCATCTGCGCCACCAACTCCAATGGCGAGCATACCTAAACCTCCTGCATTAACGGTGTGTGAGTCGGTTCCAATCATCATTCCGCCAGGAAATGCATAATTTTCCAATACCACTTGGTGGATAATTCCGGCACCTGGTTTCCAAAAGCCAATACCGTATTTGTTGGATACAGATTGTAAAAAATCGAAGACTTCTGCAGAAGTATTGTTAGCAGATTTTAAGTCGGCGGAGGCACCGTCTTTGGCTTGAATAAGGTGGTCGCAGTGTACGGTTGTGGGTACCGCTACTTTCGCTTTTCCAGCTTGCATAAACTGCAATAATGCCATTTGTGCGGTTGCGTCCTGACAGGCAATACGATCGGGCGCAAAATCAACGTAGTCTGCACCGCGTGTGTATGTGGAGGTTGCCGTTCCGTCCCATAGGTGCGAGTACAAAATTTTCTCGGACGCTGTTAAAGGTTTTCCTACAAGGTTACGCGCCGCTCCTATACGCTCAGCTAAGCGTGCATAAGTAGCTTTTATCATTGCGATATCAAATGCCATTTTGGTTATGGTTTAAAAAATGAATGTAAAAGTATGAAATAGATGGGTTTTATTTTACCTCTGCAACAGATTTAATTTATTTCCAAATAGACCCTATGTATTGTTGATGCAAAAGGAGACCAAATTTGACGATAATGCTGTATTTTTGAGGCATGAAAAAAGCAGTAATTGTAAGCGGTTATTTTAATCCTATTCATAAAGGACATTTGGAGTATTTCCACAATGCAAAATCGCATGGTGATGCGTTGTTTGTTATTGTAAATTCAGACCATCAGCGTGCGCTGAAAGGCTCAAAGGAATTTCAAGACGAGCAAGAGCGTGTTTTTATTGTTTCCAGTTTGCGTGTTGTGGATAAAGTGTTTTTATCTATTGACAAGGATCGAACCGTATGCGAAACGATTGCACATATTCATAAAGAATTTGGCAATGCATATGCATTGGCATTTGCCAATGGTGGCGATCAAAACAATGACACCATTCCCGAGCGTCCTGTGTGTGAGCGTTTGGGCATTTCCCTTATAGACGGATTGGGTGATAAAATTCAATCCTCTTCGTGGCTCCTTAAAAAGTAGCTTTAATTCTAAGTTATTTTAGCTTAAACATTTTTTAAAGTATTGGTTGTTCTCCGTCACTTTGTTATATTTAACAAAAACAGTTAAAATTTAAACAATGAAACCAATAATTTACTTTTTGATTTGCTTCTTATCATTACCATTTATGTACCTTCATGCACAATCTGTAGAACAAGCCGTCGGGTTTGCAGGGGATAGACCCAATACGTTTGTGCTTGGAAATCAAGAAAGTGTAGACGTATGGTTTAAATGGTGCGAGCTACATAAATCAGAGGATGTTGAAGGGATTGTTGCCCTTGCGGGGGATAATATTCGCATAGAAGCTCCAGGTGGCGAGGTTGTAATAGAGGGCAAAGAGAACCTTAAAAACTTTCTTACCCAATGGTTTGCCGATTCTGAAGAGGTTAGTGTTCAGCAACAGTGGGGAGTCCCCGTAAAATTTGTAAATGAACAAGGCACTGCAATAAACGGTGATTGGCTTGTTACGGGGTTCTTTCTACGTGTTCGAGCAAACGACAAACTTACCGTTGAGGACAACCACGCTAATGTTTATATTGAGGACGGAAAGGTTCAATATTTTAAGGTTTTTCAACACAGCATTTCAAGCCCTGTTGACGTAACCCTTTCTGTTGATTTGTCTTCTTATGAAGGGGACTATAAAACAGTTGGTGTGTTTGGAACATTCAATAATTGGTGTGGCACGTGTAATACATTAATGGATGAAGACGGAGATGGAATTTACACCGCTACCATTGAGGTTTTACCAGGAGAATTAGAATACAAATTTATTCTTGACGGACAATCGGTTGAAGAAACATTTAAACCGGGAGATTCCTGTACAAAAACTACGGATATTTATACTAATCGTGTGATACAAATCCAGGGTGATGTTATCCTTGATCCGGTTTGTTTTAATTCTTGTGCAGACTGCGACTAATCAACTCACTTCAAGGTTTAAAAAAAGCGTTGGGAACCAACGCTTTTTTTATGTTTTCAATTTAAACAGCAGCTTTTAATTTGCAAATTATTCCACAATCACCCTGTGAAATGAATGCTTTTTACCGTGATATACTTTTAGTAGGTATAAACCGCTCGTCAAATCATCTACATAGATTTGGGTATTCTTAGACTTGACTTGTTTAACCATCTTGCCGTTAATGGAAAATAGCTCAACCTTTTCTGGAGTGCTGCCAGCTACTGAAATATGAATAATTTTATCCGCAGGGTTTGGGTAAACAGTTACTTCGGGAAGTAAATCTATATCGTCAATGCCTAAAGCACATACATTGCCAACTTCGTAAGAGAAATATTTGGTAACTGCTTGCCCTCCCCCAGCATATGCAAATTTGCACGCATAAGAAATGGTTTCCCCAACAGTAAAGCCGTTGACGGTAGCGCTAAAGGTATTTCCAGAACCGCTCATTGCAGTTTCTGTGAAATTTGGTGCTTGTCTCCACAAATGAGCAACTATCCCAGTTTTATCTGTATCCAACAACTCAAAAGTAAACGTAACACTAGTACCGTTTGTTACAAAGGAATAGGTGTATCCAGCACTAAATGCCCCTTCACTAGCCTCATCGTCTGTGCCTGAGCAAGCCGTGTTGGTATCTGCCGTTGTGGTTGCTTGTAGGGAAACGGGATTATTACTCGCAGCATTTTGACTGATGTCTTTGGCCGTAATAGAGAAGTTATAGGTCGTTTGTGGAGATAAACTACCAATAACTAGCGAGGTTTGTGCTCCCGAATTGCCAGTAATGCTTTTTTGCTCCTGCCCATAAGTTACATCGTAGATTACAGAACCAGAGTTATCATTTGCTTGTAAAAGCAATTCTACTGATCTAGCTCCAATAGTTCCCACAGATGCGGTAAAGCTAGTAGGCGCTTCAGTATCAGAGGAGTTTCCACTACAATTATCTCCAACAACATAGCTCATGTCTTTTGTTACAACTAAACCTCCACTACTATATTCAAACTTAACGGCGTAAGTAATCGTTTGCCCTACAGTTAAGCCGCTTATCGTTTTTGAAAAAGTTGTTCCGCCGACATGATTCATCTGGGATTCTGATGTGATATTTGGTCTTTCCCATAGATATGCTACAAGTCCAGTTTTATCCGTATCAAGCAGTTCAATCGTGATGGTTACATTGGTTCCAACGGTTTCAAAAGTAGTTTCATACCCAACGGAGAAAGAACCTTGGCTTGCTTCGTTGTCAGTAATCACACAAGACACCACTTCATTAACGGTAATTTCTACAGCTTGAGATGTGGTTATGCCTCCTCCATTATCAGTTGCTTTAGCGGTTAATTGATGCGTGCCAACAGCTGTATCTGTCCAAGAAAAGGTGAAGGGGTCAGAGGTATCCTCGCCAATTTTAGTACTTCCAGCAAAAAATTCAACCTTATCAACGGAACCGTCTAAATCTGATGCTGCAGCACTAATATCTATGGTGGTGCCTTGAGCAAAAGAAGTACCGTTGGTTGGAGAACTAATGGATATTGAAGGATTTGAATTTCCAGATTCCGAGACGATGATTTGCACTTCATCTGTCGAAGTATACGTGCCATCAGAAACAGTTAATAAGCATTTATACACACCAATTGCAAAATTTGATACTTGTGGCGATATACTAGAACTCGTTGTAAAGCTTAGTTGGGTGGGACCATACACTTGCGACCAAGCGTAGGTTACGGTTTTTCCGCTAGGTTCATAGGTGCCAGAACCATCTAGGGTAACCGATGTAGTTGTTAAGGTAGCAGATACATTTGTACCAGCATCTGCAACGGGCGGATCATAGCCTAGATTTCCCGTACGGGTAAATGTCATTTTCCCTAAGTTAAACTCCCCGTCATCAACAGCAACTCGAAGAATGTGCTCACCACTAGTTAGGGCTAAACCTGTTACTGTTTTGGTTGCCCAAGTACCCCAGTCATTTTCTTTGGTAGCGGTAGTGGGAAATGAAATCGAACTGCTAATAGTTTCCCCGTCAAGCTCAAAGTGCATAGGACCACCTCCGTTTGAGTTCCCAGAAGCATATCGAATGGCAACAGAATAGGTGCCGGGGTTTTGCACATTTACGGTATATTCTAGCCATTCGCCAGCGGTAATCCAGCCCACTGTCATTCCTTCGTTAGTGTCTGTTGCGGTGTCTACATATTCGTCTGTACGTGCGCCTCCTTCATTGATGATAGAACTATCGAAGTAAGAAATATTTTGACCTACCCCCCCTTGGTATGTGTCAAAGTGACCAGCCTCTATAAGTCCTGGAATAGTATGAACAGCATCGTACGGAACTTGTTCCCCAACTTGAACAGAAACACTATTGGATACGGCAAACTCAGTACCTAAAAATACTTTAGCGTACATCCCATGAATCCCAAGCGCAAGATTGTTGGGTTGCGCTTGATAAGGAGCTGTAGTGTCTGTACTAACCAATGTTGTTCCATCATAAAACTCCACTTTGGTAATGTTGGTATTCGAAGAAGAATACGTGAGGTTAACACTACCGCCCACATAGGCTTGATTAAAATCTGAACTTAGGGTTCCTGAGACATTTACATCGCGGCTCGTAACCAGTTGTCCTGCTGGCACTACCAATGTCTCACCATCAGAGAAAGTGACTGTTATTTGGCTATTGCCGTAATTATGCGCCACATAGGTGGTTTCTCCACTTGCATCTGTAAATGCGACCGCTAAGGGGTGGTTGGCAGTAATAGCGGCATCCACAGGACCTAAAGCATTCATGGCGTGCAACCAATGATAGGTCTGCGCATCTGAAATCCCAAACTTTAAATTCCTGTTAGGATAGCTGTCGTATAAATCTATAGCAGCCTGGGCATCAGTAAGCGACAGGAATTTCCAATAGGTATCATGCCATAAATTCTTGTGATACACATTATCTTCTACGACAGTATTATCGACCATTTCAGCCCATAATTCAGCAGCATAGGTTTTATTATGTCCCAAATAAAGCGAACCTCCGTGTATGGGATATAATTCTATACCATAAGAAGCTTCAATGTCGCCAGTCCAAAAAGTTTGATTGTCATAGGAATTTCCCCACACTCTTGAAACCAGCTTATAGGGCTGTCCAGGTTTAAATACTCTATTGTACATATCAAAAAAATATTCCTCTGTAGCCGACTGTTCGGTAGTATAAATGTATATTCCAAGATCACGAATAGCATTGTTGTTGGTGACACTACCCCAATGAATAAGCGAAGTAGCAAACTGCATACTTTCGGAAGAAGACTCTTGGTCATTTCCTAATTCATTAGCATTAGCAAATCCATTTGCCCAACTATGCCCCGCATAGGGGCTAAAATTTCGTAAAAATGGAAACAAATTGTCATTTCTGTCAGAGGAAGCGGCATCGCGAACAAGAAGGTTTACCATGCCCCCCCAATCATCAGCCCAACCCGGCTCAAATTGTTCCATAAATGCTGCAGCATGTATAAAATAACCCCAATGAAAGTGATGGTCATTTAGGTTGCTAGACTGATAATGCCCCTGAGGGAATCCCAAAAGTGCTGTCCAATCATTGTCGTAAAAAAATAAAAAAGAGAGTTCCCCAGCTTGATAAGACAACCAGTCTTCTAATCGTTCTTTAATAGTTGCAAGCATTTTATTTAGCGCTTCGGTGTCGCCCATTTGGTCGGCAATCCGCGCCGTTTGAATCATGCGGTTCAGCATCTGCCCTTGATTGTATGAATCCTCCCAATTGAATGTATCATTTTCAATTACTTCTATTTTTTGCTCTAATTTAGTTGGGTCAAATCCATTGCTGTAATTTGCCAAATACGGCAGGGTTGGCAACACTCCCTTAAAAGTATTGGTTACCGTAAAGCTGTTTCCATCAAGCATCTTTAATTCGCCACGAACAGAGTCATAGCTCTGTTCCGAAGGGGTTGGAGAATTGGTATCAAGGTTTGCCCATTGGTGGGGTAATAATCCCATAAGGACATTTGTATTTGTTCCCTCCTTGACACTGGTTGTCACGTTAAAGTCTGTGGTTACCTTAGCTGTTGATGGTTCGTAGCTCCAAGAAGTTGTTGTATTTGTTGGAAAAACGTAGGCATATTTTTTATAGGCTTGGGCAGTAGCACTAACGTTTGTTGTGCTTTGCGGAAGCATCGCCATAGACCAATAGTTTTTTCCGTTGAGTGATGAGGTGTATGTGTTTCCTGACGCAGACCAAGTGCTTCCAACGGGGGCATAAACAACAAAATCAGCTCCGTTACTTGCGTTTTCTATAATCAATAGCTCGTTTGATACGGTTGGCGTACCGCTATTGACTGTAACTGAGGCTACTGCTGTCGCATTTTTTTCAAAATACAAAAAAGGCATCCCAATTCCAGATGTAACCTCTAAATCACGTGTGCCATCATTCCAATTCATGGTAACGGTCCAATCGGAGTGGTCGGAGACCGTTGTCTTTGGGGCATTAAGCCCCGTAAGCCCCACTTCAATGGCGCTATTGTCTCCAATAACTCCCCATGGGATGTAGGTAACAATAAGACCATTATTGGTTGTTTTCATGGTCATTGGATAGTTAAAAAGGTTGGCGGCATGATTTTCTTTAACAAGCCTAGACCACCAGTCGTTGGTTGGTACTGGCTTACCAATAGCATTTTTGGAAAGTTGTGGGGTTCCCCCTGGTCGGTTATTATGAATATCGTTTGCCCCTGGATAAACAGTAGTATAGCTGCCGGAACCTACTGGAGTTTGTCCAAAACCAAAAACACAGAACAATAATAGTATTGTGGAGGTTAGAAAAGATAAGGGACGCGAGAAGGCAGATAAATTCATGTTAGCTGTTTAGAAAAAAGAATTATTAATACTAATTTCACAAAATACGCGCTAATTTTTTTAATATTTATAAAAGCTCCCTATACATAATATATACATTTTTAAAAAACCCTCCATTTTTTAAAAAAAACGCAACAGCTTTAAAATGCTACTTTAATTAAATAAAATGTAATTTGAAAAAGGCACTAAAGCCATTCTGATTTTTAGCCTTTTCGAGTAAGGAAGACAGCGTAGAAAAACAAAAACCCTCACAATGTGAAGGTTAAAAAGTGGAGGATATGCCTATGGTTAAATAGCCCTTTGCTTATTATATTTTTTTTAGTGGTACTAATTTAAGTTTTAATCTTCTTTCGATTGTTTTTGCTCTTTAAATTCCTGAACTCTTGCTTCAGTTTCTTTGGCATATTTGTCGCTGTAGAAATAAGCTATTGCCATAATAATAACTGCAATTACAAATACAATAACTTCCTTTTTCTTCATCGTGTTGTTTTTAATTTAGGCGTTTGATGGTGCTCCGTAATCATTATCACCTTCACTGCCTTTTATGATTTCTAAATAAAGAACATAAAAAGCACCAATTATTGTTAAAGCCCATAACATATTCCAACCACTTTTATTAACATCGTGAAGACGCCTAACGGTAACAGATAAAGATGGAATTACACACACTATGTTGAATAGACCCGATAGAACACCCATTGAGGTGGCGTCCATAGGGTCATAACCCAAAAGTGAAAAATCTACAACACTTAAAATTATACTTATTATAAAATAGAATAGAGTAAAATACCAATATTCTGCTTGATTAGCTCTACCATTGAACTTATTCCAATTTTTAAATGCGAGTATAAAATATTTCATCATATTGTTTTTAGTGGTATAAATATAGTTAAATATACTTAAGAGGTTTAGAAGTAGCAGAACTAAAAGAGGAGGATATGCCTATGGTTTAGGTTTTTCGTTCTTATCATAGATAGCTATAGTAGAAATAAAGATGAAAATTAAACACCATAGAATTATATCGTTTGCCTTATTTACTATCCCATAAATCAATGCTGCTAATTGAACTATAATTCCAAATATTGCAATCTTATGTTTCATTTCTTCTTTTTGTTCTTATTATATCTTTCAACTCCAAAACCAGTCATTAAAAAAAAGATAATCCATAATGGAAATCTTAAGAAAGGATTAAGAAACTCTATATCATTAAAAATTTGTGAATAAATGTCATACCCAAGCAATCCAAGAGAACCAAAATATAATGTTTGAGGAAGATATTTAACTGAATGTATAAGTTCTTCTAATTTTTTCATAATCTAAATTATGTTAAATATGAATTTGGCAATAGACATTCCTAACCCTGCAAGAAATACACTCCATATAAATTTTTCAGAATTAGTTGCATCATCCTTCCAACGAAGCAGATAATCTTTAAATGGGTTTCTAATTTTCATATCTTAAATATATGATAATATGATATGGCAGCAACGGCATAGGGGTTTAGCCTTTCAAATAACATTATGATAATAATTTTTTCTTTTGTTCGTCAAATTCCCTTTGAGTTAAAATGCCTTTATCTTTTAAATCATTGAGCTTTAACAATTCATCTGCAATATTATTATTAACATTAACTTTATTTGCGTTAGTAGATAGTTCAGAAAAAATCTTTACAGCCTTTTGGGCTTCATTCAAATCAACTGTGTTTAATTGGTAATTTTTTCCTGATTTTGTTCTATCTACCGTTAATGCTTTTAAATCATCAATTTCTAAAGAAGCAACGTTATTAAGTTCAACAAATGTTTCCTCTTTTGACCAAAGTACTTTTCTTGAATATTTTATTCCTGTATCATAGATTTCCATAAAACCTTTAATACCACTTGCTGCTTCAGTTTTGATTGTAAATTTTAGTTCCATAATAACAAAAATAAGAATATTGTCTAATCAATGATTTAAATGTTGAGTAAAACACACACTTCACGCCCCAACTGACGTCCAAAAAACAGCATATTTCTTTATTGTTCAAAAGTTTAGCTGTTATCTACAATATACCCCCTACTTATAAACAAATTGTACATAAATAAACAGGTATTTGTTTGACGAAAATGTAAAAATGCCCGACCATAGCATTATAGTTATATGAGGCATATGTTTTTCGGCTAAATACCTTTCGGCATATGTTTAAAACACTACTGTAGAAAGAAGCATAAAGGCAGTAGACGTAGGTGCAAGTGGTACGCGGTGCAGGGTAGCAAATTTCAGAAGCTATAAGTAACCACAAGTTTCAGCATTGTTCTGTAATTGTAGCTGAAATATCTATAACCGTGCAACTCAACGCGGAGCAGTTATAAGATAGCCATCTCCTCTTCATAAGGGGAGGTGTATCTATACCTGAACAATCTAACACAGAGCAGTTATATGCTACTCCCCTGCAATATGATATATATAGTTTTAAATATATACAGGATATAACTATCTAATAAACATCAAATATATACCTGTTTACGTTATATGTTATAGAAACATAATTTAACTATATGCCCTTTAATAGTAATACAGCAAGAGTAGCAGGAGAAAAGAGTAAGAGAGGTAAAGCTAAGTATACTACTGAGATACGAGATAAGCTAAACAACTTAACAGACTACTTAATACAAGACTTAAACATACAAGATTTAGATACTAATGAAAAGTTAGCATTACTAAGAATACTGCTTGCATATACGCTTCCTAAACCAAAAATAGATAACGAAGTACAAGAGCATAAGCACTTTACAGTTGAGGTTATTGATAAGTTAGCATAACTACCCACGTCTTGTTTTGCTAATGTTGAGTTAACAGAAGATTTTTATATTGCTTAAAATTTATAACAATGAAAAAACTAATTCCTTTTTTACTGTTTGTTTTTTGTATTGTATATATAATAGCTTCTATATATTTATTGTATTATGATTTGCCAACTAATCGACCAAAGGTTTTAACTATACTATTATTATTATCTGCTTTAGCTGGAGCATATTATTATTTTAAAAAAATGAAAAAATGAAAAAAGTTAAATATGCAAAATCATTATACATAGCTTCATTAGTTATGTCATTTTTAAGTGTTGCATTTGGAATATATCTTCTAATTAATAATGAGTATTTTTTTGCTGCAGCATTAATTTTTGGTGGTTATGGAATGGGTTGGTATGATTGGAAAACCTTATTATCAAAAAAGAAATAAAAAAATACCAACTTGGGCGAAAGTTATTATTGTTATCATTTGCTTTCCTATTGCATTTAAATTTGGTAATGCATTTATGGATTGGATTTTAAACCTTTTTAACTTATAAACATATGAAAAAACTATTAACTATACTTTTGTTACCCTTACTTGGATATGGACAATTCGTATTTACAAAAAACGCAAATACTGACCCATCTCTTGAAGAAAATCAAGATAGAATTTCGGACAAAGTATGGCTAACAAGAGGAAATCAATATGGAATTTATAATGCTTATGACCAGACAAGCGCTAAAAATCAAGCAACCTCCGGAATTGAACTTGCATTAGGTAATTTCGAGCAGCTTTCTCAATTAAATTTTGAAACTATATCGGAATGGGGTAAAAAGTTTAAAGGTGATTGGCTGAATAAAAATCTTGTATTGAAACTCACGGAAACAGATGAATATTATTCTTTTGTTATGACCTCTTGGGAGAATAGAGGTGGTTTTAGTTACACAAGGTCGTCCACAGCACTATCAATAATGGATTACTCAAACACTATAACCATTTATCCCAACCCTACTACATCTATATTAATTATTGAAGGCGATTTAGAATATGATATAGAAGTTTACGACCTATTAGGTAATAGAGTTTTGGAAACACAGGGTAACTCTATTAATATGGAACACCTATCAACTGCTACTTACATTGTAAAAGCGACAGACAAGTCAAACAACGAAGAACTAACCTATAAAGTTGTTAAGAACTAATTCCCCTAACATATCATTAACTTAACCTATTATAGTTTAAATTAGTATGGCAAATAACACAGGCAAAAAGTATGGAGGCAGGAAAGCAGGCACTCCCAACAAAGTAACTACAGAAGTAAAGAATAAACTTGTAAAACTAATAGACGGAACTATTGAAGAACTGTCATCAACAAATCTTACAGTTGCCAAATAGTTGCCAAGAATTAGTAGCTTTATACCAAGTTCTTTGCTAAGTCTTCTAAAGAAAAAACCCACCTATTATGGTGGGCTTTAAGAATGTGTAGTGTAGCGGTATCACTTGTGGAGAAGAAGGGATTCGAACCCTCGACCTCTTGACTGCCAGTCAAGCGCTCTAGCCAACTGAGCTACATCCCCGCAGAAGGCAAACTTACTAAAAATCACAAAGTCCACGTCGTCAAATAAAGTCTTAATTTTATACCATGAAACACAACGCTAAGATTGTCGTTTATACTACTATCATAGGACCGTATGATGGACTTCTACCACAACCAAAATTTAATGGAGTAGATTATGTTTGCTTTACCGATCAAAATTTCCGCTCAAAAACATGGAAAATAATTCCCCTTCACGCCAAAGCACTTAGTCCGGCACGTACGTCCAGACACCCTAAAATTGTTCCTCACGCGTATTTAAAAGAGTACGATTACTCTATTTACATGGACGGTAACATCTTACTGATTAGAAATCCAATTCCATTACTTAAAGAGGTGTTGGCACATGCGCCAATGGGAATTTTTGACCACAATCAATGTTCCGATGCCCGTGACTGTGTTTACAAAGAACACCAAGCCATTATCGATTTATACCATGAAAGCGGCGTGTTGAAAGATGATTTTCAAGTTATGGAAACCCACATGAAACGCTATCGTGATAGTGGATATCCAGAAAATAATGGTCTGATTGTGGCAGCTGTAATGTTGCGAAATCATCACCATCCTGATGTCATCAAAACAATGGAAACATGGTGGGATGAATTTTGCCATGGCAGTAAGCGCGACCAACTCAGTTTTAACTTCGCTGCTTGGAAAAACAACTTCTCGCCTTTCATTATTAACGGTGACGTGCGTAACAATCCGTATTTTTACATGATTGGTGTTCACCGCAAAAGCTATAAAGGCAAGTATTTACGTTACAAACTAAAACGTATTTTTGGACGCATAAAACATCCAAAGCCAACGGCATGACAATAGGAACGCTTACAACCCAACACAAAAACGGTGTGGCTACCATTACCTTTGCGCATCCAAAGCATAACTGCTTCCCACAAGCGCAATTGGTTGCCCTTACGAAATCCATAAACGCTGCAGCAAATGACAATGGTGTTCACGCTATTTTATTACAAAGCGATCCTTCCAAAGCCTTTTGTGCGGGGGCTTCGTTCGATGAGCTTTTAGAAGTACAAACCCCTGAACAAGGCAAAACCTTTTTTATGGGATTTGCCACCCTGATAAACGCCATGCGTCTGTGTTCAAAACCCATAGTAGGGCGAATTCACGGTAAAGCCATAGGTGGCGGTGTGGGTATTGTTGCTGCTTGCGATTATACTGTGGCTACTGTAGCCGCACAAGTACGCCTATCCGAATTGGCGATTGGTATTGGTCCTTTTGTGATTGCCCCAGCGGTGGAACGCAAAATTGGCACATCGGCATTAGCCTCTTTAGCCCTACAACCCAACCAATGGAAATCTGCTGATTGGGCACTAAAACACGGTCTTTTTACAGAAGTGTATGCTGATTTTGACGCGGCTAATAATGCAGCCATTGCAAAAGCTGAACAGTTGGCAAAGTATGCCCCAGAAGCTGTAGCCGAACTTAACAAAACCCTTTGGGCAAACACTAATCATTGGGAAGAACTTCTTCCAAAAAATGCTGAAATTTCGGGAAGACTCTTACTTTTGCCCGAAACACAAGCCACACTAAAAAAACTTAAATCTAACGGATGAGTAAAATTCGTATTACCAAAAGCTTTTCATTTGAAACGGGGCACGCACTTTATGGCTATGATGGTCTTTGCAAAAATGTGCATGGACATAGCTATAAACTAGATGTCACTGTTATTGGCACACCTATCAGCGACCCAAACCATGTAAAATACGGTATGGTTATCGATTTCAAAGACCTAAAAAAAATCGTTAAAGGAGAAATTGTAGATGTGTTTGATCACGCTACCGTTTTTAATAAAAACACGCCTCACGTAGCTTTAGCAGCCACATTAGAAGAAAGCGGACATAAGGTATTATTAGTTGATTATCAGCCTACTAGTGAGGAAATGATTATTGACTTTGCCGCAAAAATTAAGGCTAAACTTCCTCAAAATATTAAGCTTCACCATTTAAGGCTCCAAGAAACAGCAACCTCTTTTGCCGAGTGGTACGCTGCCGACCAGTAATTTGTACTTTTGTACCATGAACATACCCAAAGGGAAAAAAATTTATTTTGCTTCCGACAATCATTTGGGCGCACCAAATCTTGAAAAAAGCAAGGTGCGCGAAAAGCAATTTGTTGCCTGGCTCGATAAAGCCAAAGATGATGCCGCCGCCATTTATTTGTTGGGCGATTTGTTCGATTTGTGGATTGAATACAAACGAGTAATCCCCAAAGGATTTGTAAGAGTCTTAGGGAAACTTGCCGAACTTGCCGATGGCGGTATTCCCATCTATTTTTTTGTGGGAAATCACGATATGTGGATGCAAGATTATTTTGAAACCGAATTGGGAATTCCTGTATTCTTCGAACCCCAAAAACTTGAATTTAACGGAAAATCATTTTTTATTGGTCATGGCGATGGGCTAGGGCCTGGAGACAAAGGCTATAAGCGTATGAAAAAAGTGTTTCGCAATTCTTTTATTCAATGGATGTACCGCCTTATTCACCCCGATTTAGGGTTGCGCATTGCGCAGCATTTATCACTAAAAAACAGATTGATTTCTGGTGATGACGACAAAATTTACAATGGTCCAGACGGAGAATGGTTGGTACAGTATTGTAAAGAAAAATTAAAAACCCAACACACGGATTATTTTATTTTCGGACACCGTCATTTGCCCCTTGACATTGAGCTGTCCAAAACATCGCGCTACATCAATTTGGGGGATTGGCTAGAGTATAACACCTACGCCGTTTTTGATGGCAATACGCTGAGTCTTAGCACTTGGGAGGCAACATGATTGAACAAAAAACACATCATTTCGAGTATGCCGTACTTGTTGGGATTATCAATCAGCAACAAAACGAACAACAAGTCCAAGACTATATGGACGAGTTGGCATTTTTGACCCTTACCGCAGGCGGCGAGGTAAAAAAACGCTTTACTCAAAAACTAGACACACCAAACCCCAAAACCTTTATTGGAACTGGCAAAATGGAAGACGTGCTCGCCTATGTAAAAACGCATGACATTAGCACTGTTATCTTTGACGATGAATTAACTCCAGCGCAACAAAGCAATATCGAAGAGCTATTAAAATGTAAAATTTTAGACCGCACGGGTCTTATTTTAGACATTTTTGCGCAGCGCGCCAAAACCAGCTATGCCCGAACACAGGTAGAGTTGGCGCAATATCAGTACCTGTTGCCACGACTAAAAGGACTTTGGACACACTTAGAACGCCAACGTGGAGGTATTGGAATGCGTGGTCCTGGAGAAACCGAAATTGAAACCGACCGCCGTATTGTCCGAGATAAAATATCATTGCTTAAAAAGAAACTGACCACCATTGACCGCCAAATGGCAACCCAGCGAGGCAACCGAGGTGCTTTGGTGCGCGTGGCATTGGTAGGCTATACCAATGTGGGAAAATCTACGCTTATGAACGTGCTGAGCAAAAGCGATGTTTTTGCCGAAAACAAACTCTTTGCAACATTGGACACCACAGTGCGAAAAGTGGTGGTAGAAAACCTCCCTTTTTTACTTTCCGATACGGTAGGATTTATCCGCAAACTGCCCACCCAATTGGTAGAGAGTTTTAAAAGCACTCTAGACGAAGTTCACGAAGCAGACCTGCTTTTGCATGTGGTAGATTTGGCACATCCGCAGTTTGAGCAGCATATAGCTTCTGTCAACGAGCTCCTTGCCGAACTAAAGGTGCAAGACAAGCCTACGCTAATGGTTTTTAATAAAATTGATGCATATACGCCCGAAACCTTTGATGAAACCGATTTGATTGCTAAACGCGGCACTGAACACTATTCACTTGAAGAATGGAAAGAAACCTGGATGGCAAAAACCCAAGGCGATGCGGTTTTTATTTCAGCAGCCAAAAAGACAAACCTACAGCACTTTAGGCAGCGCCTTTATCAAAAGGTACGAGAATTACATATAACCCGTTTTCCATACAACCATTTTCTCTATCCAGAAATTGAAGTAGAGCAATAGCATTTGGCTAATTTTTTTGCTATATTAGCATAGAACAAACCCTAAATCTGTTCTTTACACCACATATCATTTGAGAACGTTTTTGGGGGATACAAACCAAACGTTAGCAATGAAAAAAAGAGAACCCATTCAACACATCATGACACCCAACCCCATTGTTTTAAATATAAACGATGGACTAAGTCAAGCGGAAATTTTATTTAAAACCCATAAAGTTCGCCATTTGCCTGTGGTTTCTGGAGATGAAATTAAAGGTATTTTGAGTATGACCGATCTTGCTCGTATCAGTTTTGTGGACAGCTATGACCCTGAAAACTTTACTTTAGACACATCGGTCTATTCCATGTTTTCGTTAGAGCAAATCATGGTGCGCAATCCTAAATGCATTTCGCCACAAACCACCATAAAAGAAGCGGCAGAACTCTTTTTAGATGTAGAGTTTCATGCCTTGCCAGTAACAGAAAACGGCAAATTGGTGGGGATGCTCACAACCACAGATTTGATTCGGTTTTTAGTAGAGCAATATTAACTGCTCCATTTAAATTTTACAGACTGATGTTGAATGATTTTTATCTATTCAATAGCTAGCGCTCTACCCAAGAAAACCTATGAATTATACTTCCGAACACTTGACGCAAATTCAAACAAGAAAAGATGCCATTCGTGTAGCCAGCGAAAACAATATTCCTATTGAAAAAACACTAAGCAAATTACAATATGAAGCCGAGTTGCGAAAACTTCAGTCGGAGTTGGTTACGCTGCAACAATGGATTGCCAAAAACAAAATGCGTGTCGTAGTTATTTTTGAGGGTCGAGATGCCGCAGGAAAAGGAGGTGCCATCAAGCGATTTAAAGAACATTTAAATCCTAGATCTTCTCGCGTTGTGGCACTTACCAAACCCACAACAGTTGAACAGGGACAATGGTATTTTAGACGCTATATTAAAGTACTGCCAAACCCTGGTGAAATTGTCTTTTTTGACCGAAGTTGGTATAACCGTGCCGTGGTTGAGCCCGTCATGGGATTTTGCTCTAAAGATCAGTATGACAAATTCATGACCCAAGTTCCCGAGTTTGAACATTTGCTGTACGAAGACAATCTAAAAATCATCAAATTTTGGTTTTCCATTTCAAAAGAAGAACAACAGAAACGCTTTGAAGCACGGCTGAACAATCCGCTTAAACAATGGAAATTTAGCCCAGTGGACGTGCACGGGCAAAAGCTATGGGACGAATACACCCATTACAAATCGCAGATGTTTAGCAAAACCCACACCAATTTTAGTCCGTGGATTATTGTAAAAACCAACAACAAAAAACAAGCCCGCTTAGAAAGCATGCGCTACGTACTTTCGCAGTTTGACTACGATCAAAAAGGAGCCATGTATAATGAGTTGCTTCCTGACCCTAACATTATCATGCGCTATCATCGCAGTGCCATACAAATTGATATTTAGCCTATGCCATCTCATTATACTAAAGAAGAACTGGAATTGCTCAATTCAAAAATTGGGCGTTATATGCTTTTGAAAAGCAAAAAAACGAATGTGGCTAAAGCATTAGAAGACACTAAGTATGTTGTTACGCTTGCAAAAAAGCAAGAGGAACTCATTAAGCTTCAAAATTGGGTTATTGAAAACGACAAGAAGGTGGTTATTCTTTTTGAAGGGAGAGATGCTGCGGGAAAAGGGGGCGCCATTCGACGGATATCCCAATATATTAACCCTAGACATTTTAGAGTAGTTGCCTTAGATATTCCTACCGATGATGAAAAAAAGCAATGGTTTTTTCAACGTTATATCAATCATTTGCCAAAACCTGGAGAAATGGTTTTTTTTGATCGAAGTTGGTATAACCGAGCAGTAGTAGAACCGGTCAATTCGTTTTGTACCGAAGAAGAATACACGATTTTTATGGGACAAGTCAACCCATTTGAAAGGATGTTAGTGGAGTCTAACACCTATTTGATAAAATTGTATTTTTCAATAAATAAAGAAGAGCAAGCCAAACGCTTTGCAGAAATTAAAGACAACCCACTAAAGCGTTGGAAAATGACTCCAGTAGATGAAAAAGCACAGGCGTTATGGAACGATTATTCGCAATATAAATTGAAAATGTTTGAAAAAACGAATACCAAAATAGCCCCTTGGGTCATTATTGATGCCAACAAGAAATCTAGTGCTAGACTTAAGGCAATTGAGCATATTTTAGACACAATCCCATACAAAAAGGTATAAAAATCATTTTAAAAAGGATTACAGTGCCATATTTACACCAATACCAAACACTTGGCGCACTTGCAAGTCTTTTACGGCATTGTCGTCATAAACAAGGTGTACAATCACATTAGCAGAAATGTTTTTGTTTACCTTCATGTTTAGCGCAGCTTGATAATCCAAGTCCACGTTTTGCGGCTTGTCTAAGTAATTGCTATATAGCCCTAACCGTTGCTCTAAACTTACATTTTCAAAAAGATTGGCAAGCCAAAAAGCATTTAATGCACCCCCAAATTCAAGGCGAGAGCTTTTCCCTTTTTCTACGCCAAAGTAGGTTGCATCGGCAGCCAAATTTTCGGTAAAGGTCCTGCTAACAAATGTAAATCGCGGACTGACAGGAGAAACATTCATCCACAAATTATCGTGCTCTTTCCAACTTAGACCAAGCCCAAACTGCAAATAAGCAGGTGACAAAACACCTGATTTTTTGATGCGGATTTCATCGCCGTTGGTATTGGTACTGTATTCATATCCGTTTGTAAAAGGCGTTTTAAAGCCCATAAAAGCGGAGTAACTCCATAGCTTAGAAAAGCGTTTTCCAAGCAAAGATTGTACCTCAAAACGATCGCTAGTCTTCTTATAAAAATTACTGCCACTGGTTTTCGCAAGACCGTAATCTACCAAAAAAGTGGTGTCCCATGTCCAAACATCTTTTTTATAATTGAAGGTATAGTCTGCTAAAAAATTAAGCGAAATATTGTCTTCGCCCCCTAACACCCAATTGCTAAACGTAGCTTGATTAAACAACAGTGAGGCTTTGCCATTTTTAGCCCAATGTGTGGTCTCGGTTTCGGTTTGTGCAAAAGTAAGGGTGCCACAAAAAAGAAGCATCCATAAGTAGTTTTTCATCATGTATGATTTAGGTTAACACTGCAAATATAAAAAGAAATGGTTAAGGACTGAGTATCGGCATCTCGGCAAGCTCGATGTCCTAAGTGCTGAGCAAGCCCGATGTCCATAGTGCTGAACAAACTCGATGTCCTTAGTGCTGAACAAACTCGATGTTCTATGAAGGGGTGCTGAGCTTGTCGAAGCACCCAATAATTTAGACCCTACTTCAACGCCAGTCGTACACCCACGCCAAATACTTCACGGACTTGCAGGCGCTGCACCGCATTGTCATCATATACCAACTGAAGAATTAGGTTGGTAGATACGTATTCATTTACTTGTAGTTCGGCAGCAACTTGGTAGTCTATATCCACGTTTTCTGCCTTATCCAAATAGTCTGAATACAACCCAAGACGTTGCTCAAGGGTCATGTTTTCCATGGGGGAAAACTTGTAAAATGCATTTACAGATGCACCCAATTCAAAGCGATGGTTATCGCCTTTACGCACCCCAAAATACTCTTTGCCATCGGGTAAATCCATCGTAAACTTTCGGCTTACTAAGGTTAGTCGTTGGGTAAAAGGGGCAATGTTCACCCACAAATTTTTAGACTTTTTCCAATACAAACCAACCCCCAACTGAATGTAAACGGGAGAGAAAAAATGAGTTCTAAGGGTTCGGGTTTCGTTGCCTTCCGCATCTTCGCCGTATTTGTAGCCCCGTGCAAACTGCGTTTTTAGCCCAAATACGGTAGAATAGCTCCAAGTGTTGCTAAATTTTTTTCCTAAAAAAGATTGCAAGTCAAAGCGGTCGTTGGTTTTGCGTAAAAACTTGGTGCCACTGATTTTGGTCAGCCCAAAATCACCTAAAAATTTGGTGTCCCAATTCCATCCGTTTTTGCTGTAGTTAAGATCGTAATCAGCATGAAAACTCAACGAAACACTATTTTGCCCCCCAGAAGCCCATTCACTAAATGCCGCTTGATTAAAAAGAAGTTTGGCAACACCCCCTTTTTTCCAATCTGATTCGGGCGTTTGCAAGGAGTCTGTTTGGGCGTAAAGCATGGCATTTAAAAGGATTAAACAAAGAGCAATGCTTTTTTTCATGGATTACTTTTTTGATTTTGAATACAAAGGTACAGAAGAACAGGCTTCGCCATAAGATAATTTTCGTACCACAGGAATTAATTTTGCCACCAATATGCCCATGGCTTGTTGCGGAACGGGCTTGTTGGCACAGCCCTTTATCATGACTAGTCCATTTTGGTATGGCGTGGTATCGAAAACGGCTAATTTTTCAGTGAATAGATAGCGTTCCAAATCGTCAGTGGTTCCCACTATAACAGTTTTGGTTACAGGCTGCAAATAGCGCACCAAAAGCAGCGTAGCCCATTGTGGCACCAGAACATCTTCTGGGCAATACACCGCTACAAAATGACCTTCATAAGTTGTCCAATTATGGTTTTCCAAACGTTCTCTAAACGATTGTTCACGTAACACTACGCCCTCATCTAAAAAATCAGTAATGGAAAGCAATGTGCGAGGTCCTTCAGGGTAAAATTCCTCCAAGTCAATTACTTGAAGGGCACTGTTTGCCACACGATTGACAATATCTTTTGCCATTACAAAAACCCGAGTTCAAGTTTGGCTTCATCGCTCATCAAATCGCGCGTCCACGGGGGGTCGAATGTAAGTTCCAATTCCACCTCTTTAACCTCGTCCAAAGAGCGCACTTTCTCCTTTACTTCTTGCGGAAGACTTTCCGCAACAGGACAATTGGGTGTGGTAAGTGTCATCAATATTTTAACGTCGTTGTCTTCATTAACAAACACGTCGTAAATAAGCCCCAATTCGTAAATATCTACAGGAATTTCAGGGTCATAAATGGTTTTTAAAACCTTAACGATTTTTTCTCCAAGTATAGCAGTATCCATCATGATGTGAGTTGCGTTTGGTACGCTATGGCGTACATTTTTAGTTGCTTAATCATAGAAACCAATCCATTTGCACGGGTTGGCGAAAGGTGTTCTTTAAGTCCAATTTCGTCAATAAAAGTCGTATCGGCTGCCAAAATATCTTTGGGATGTTGATTTGAAAACACACGAATGAGAATGGCAATAATGCCTTTGGTAATAATAGCATCGCTATCAGCAGTAAATACGATGTTGTTGTTTTCAAGTTCGGCGTGTACCCAAACTTTACTTTGACACCCTTTGATAATGTGGTCGTCAGTTTTGTACTCGGGCGCAATGAGTGGCAAGGATTTTCCCAATTCAATCATGTATTCGTAGCGTTGCATCCAATCGTCAAATAGGGCAAACTCTGATACAATTTCTGCTTGTTGTGCTGCTATACTCATAGGTTAAAGATACGGATTAACGCAACATACTAACTGCTTTTTCAACGCCAGTTACAAATCGTTCTACTTCTTCGTGGGTATTGTAAAAGGCAAACGATGCCCGCACCGTTCCTGGAATTTGGTAAAAATCCATAATCGGTTGGCAACAATGATGCCCTGTGCGCACAGCAATGCCCATTTTATCTAACAATGTGCCAATGTCGTAAGGATGCAGCCCGTCAACATTAAATGAAATTACAGCAACCTTATTTGGCACATCGCCATAAATACGCAAGCCATCAATTTGCTTTAGCTTATCTGTGGCATGTTGAAGTAAATCATTTTCGTGGGCTGCAATGGTGTCAAAGCCAATGCTGTTCATATAATCTATAGCTGCACCAAAACCAACACCACCTGCAATGTTTGGCGTGCCCGCTTCAAACTTATGTGGCAAATCGGCATACGTTGTTTTTTCAAAAGTTACTTGGTCTATCATTTCACCACCACCCTGATAAGGGGGAAGCTTTCGCAACCATTCCTCCTTTCCATAAAGCATACCAATTCCTGTTGGACCGCAAATTTTATGCGCAGAGGTGGTATAAAAATCTGCATCTAGGGCTTGCACATCGGGAATCAAATGCGGGGTAGCTTGTGCGCCGTCTATAAGCACAGCAGCTCCCACCGCGTGCGTTTTTTCAATAATGTGTTCTATGGGGTTGATAATGCCAAGTGCGTTAGAAACATGATTTACAAACACCACTTTGGTTTTGGAATTTACCAAAGCATCAAAGGCTTCTATGTCAAGCGTTCCTTCGTCCGTCATCGGAATAACGTTGAGCGTTGCCCCCGTGCGCTCACAAAGCATTTGCCAGGGTACAATATTGGCGTGATGCTCTAAA
This sequence comes from Flavobacteriaceae bacterium, assembly GCA_049596455.1. GTDB lineage: Bacteria > Bacteroidota > Bacteroidia > Flavobacteriales > Flavobacteriaceae > UBA7446. The sequence continues at coordinate 98,890 of JBMYLP010000002.1, forward strand.
GCAGATACGATAAGTTCGTCTCCTTGCTTAAGCAGCGAAGCAAATCCGTTTGCTACCAAATTGATGGCATGCGTTGTCCCAGAAGTCAATATAATTTCATGGGCTTTTGCCGCATTAAAATGCTTTTGAATTTTTTGTCTTGCCGCTTCAAATTGATCTGTTGCCTCTTGGCTTAATGCGTGAACGCCTCTATGAATGTTGGCGTTGGTGTGCTTATAATAATCGCTTATGGCGTTGATTACAGGAAGAGGTGTTTGCGAGGTTGCTGCATTGTCCAAATACACCAACGGTTGACCATTTACCTCACGATGCAAAATGGGAAAGTCGTTTCGAATTTGTGCTAAATCAAGGGAAGTCTCAAACATCAAATCCAATATTTACGCCCAACTTATTAGCAATCAATTTGTTGATGCGCTTTTTTACAGAGTCAATTTGGACACTTTGCAGCACATTGTTTGCAAAGGCATAGGTAAGTAATCCGCGCGCTTCCTTTTTGGGAATACCACGTGTTTGGAGGTAGAAAAGTGCATCCTCATCCAATTGACCAATCGTACAACCGTGGCTACATTTCACGTCGTCTGCAAAAATCTCAAGTTGTGGTTTGGTGTTTACACTTGCCTTATCGTCCATCAAAATGTTGTTGTTTTGCTGGAATGCATTGGTCTTTTGCGCCTCTTTTTCAACAATAATTTTTCCATTAAAAACTCCTGTGGCATTTTCGGCAAAAATGCCTTTGTAGTCTTGATGACTTTCGCTGTTGGGGTGTGCGTGATGCACAAGTGTATGATGATCCACAAATTGCTTTCCTTCAATAAACGTGATGCCCTTCATGGTGGAATTGATTTCAGGAGCTTTGTGGTAGAAATTTAGGTTGTTGCGCGTGAGCTTGCCGCCAAAGGAAAACGTATGGACTTTGGCATGACTGTGTTTTTGCTGCGAAATATAGGTGCTATCAATCAGCGATGCTTCCGTATGATCGTTTTGAATTTTGTAGTAATCCAATTGGGCGTTTTGTTCCGTAAAAATTTCGGTAACCACATTGGTAAACGCAGCACCATTTGTCAAACTTTGATGGCGCTCCACGATTTGCACTTCAGCATTTTTTTCCAACACAATCAGGTTGCGTGGTTGCAGCAACAAATTTGGATTTTTGTCAGTGGCAAAATGAATAATTTGGACTGGTTTTTCTACTACTTTTCCTTCGGGCACATAAATGTATGCGCCTTCTTTGGTAAATGCTGTATTCAGTGCTGTAAGCGATTCTTCTTTTTCAGCAATTTGGTTAAAATATTTTTTGATTACAGGCGCATATTTGCGTTTGGTTAAGGCGGCAGAAAGCAAACAAATGTCCACACCTTCGTGTGTTGTTTCAGACAAATAAGCGTTATAAACACCATCTACAAACACAATTTTATAGGTGTCAACGTCTTGCAAAATGTATTCTTTTACATCTTCAAGTTTTAGGTTTACCTCCTCTTTAGGAAATACCGAAAACGGGTTTTTAGTAAGATTTCGCAACGAAGTATATTTCCAATCTTCTTGTTTTTTGGTTGGAAATCCTTGTTGCTCAAACACCTCAATGGCAGCCGCACGCTGATCTTGCAGTTTGCGCTGCGGACCGTCTTGGGCGTCAAACGCCAAATAGGAAGACAATAAGGTTTCTTTTAAATCCATTAGGCACCTTGCTTTATCCAGTCGTAGCCTTTTTCTTCAAGCTCTAAAGCCAATTCCTTTGTTCCCGATTTTACAATTCTGCCCTCGTGCAATACATGAACAAAGTCAGGGACAATATAATCCAGCAAACGTTGATAGTGCGTAATAACCACAATGGCGTTGTCTTTGCCTTTGAGTTTGTTTACACCGTTGGCAACAATACGAAGTGCATCGATATCAAGCCCCGAATCCGTCTCGTCCAAAATGGCAAGTTTGGGTTCGAGCATTGCCATTTGAAAAATTTCGTTGCGTTTTTTTTCACCCCCCGAAAACCCTTCGTTGAGTGAGCGCGACAAAAACCGTGAATCGATTTCTAAAAGTGCTGCTTTTTCACGGATTTTCTTTAGCATTTCGTTGGCAGGCATGTCATCAAGCCCTTGCGCTTTTCGGGTTTGATTGATAGCTGTTTTGATAAAATTAGTTACCGAAACGCCAGGAATTTCCACAGGGTATTGAAACGACAAAAAGATGCCTTTGTGTGCACGTTCGTCTGCGCTAAGTTCGGCAATATCTTCCCCGTCAAACAAAATACTTCCTTGTGAAATATCGTATTCTTCATGACCGGCAATCACTGTTGAAAGGGTGCTTTTACCCGAACCGTTAGGCCCCATAATGGCGTGTACTTCACCAGGTTTTACGTCTAAGTTAATCCCCTGAAGGATTGTTTTGCCTTCGCAACCGGCATGTAAATTGTCTATGCTTAGCATAAGTTAATTGGGTTTGAGAATGGAATTATCGGTAGGATTTACAACTGAATCTATCGATGTTATTTTAATGCGTTTGTCCCAACCTTCTTCGTCAGGATTTTTATTTTCTACTTTTCCTTTGACATAAACCGTAATCATATCGTATTCATCGCGCTTTAGTGGGCTACATAAGTCGTGTAACTCATGCATCTTTTCATCAATAATGACACCATAAATCTCCGTGCCTGTGTTTAGCACAGCGGCATCTGCCAAGTATAAAAATTCTCCGTAAAACTGCGGGTTTGTATCTGTTTTTTTGGACGATTGCGTACAAGCAGTTGCAAAAGCTATAAGTAAAATAAAAAATAATATTCTCATGATTCAGGATTTATCCAACAGAGCCTTCGAGTGAAATTTCAAGTAGTTTTTGTGCTTCCACAGCAAACTCCATCGGTAGTTTATTCAAAACTTCTTTACTAAAACCATTTACAATAAGGGCAATGGCTTTTTCGGTATCAATGCCACGTTGGTTACAGTAGAAAATTTGGTCTTCTCCAATTTTACTGGTGGTGGCTTCGTGTTCTATTTTGGCGGTTTTGCTTTTTGCTTCGATGTACGGAAAGGTATGCGCACCACACTGGTTGCCCATCAATAGCGAATCGCACTGAGAAAAATTCCGTGCATTTTTGGCATTTGCCCCCACTTTTACCAATCCGCGGTAGCTGTTTTGGGAGTGTCCAGCAGAAATCCCTTTGGAAATGATGGTGCTCTTGGTGCGTTTGCCCAAATGAATCATTTTCGTGCCAGTATCCGCTTGTTGGTAATTGTTGGTAAGCGCAATGGAATAGAACTCACCAATGCTATCGTTACCTTTCAAAATACATGACGGATATTTCCATGTCACCGCTGAGCCCGTTTCGACTTGTGTCCATGAAATTTTGGAACGTTCGTGACAAATCCCACGTTTGGTCACAAAATTAAATACACCACCATTACCGTCTTTATCTCCTGGAAACCAATTTTGTACGGTAGAATATTTGATTTCAGCATCGTCCAACGCAATGAGTTCCACAACCGCTGCGTGTAGTTGGTTCTCATCTCGGGCAGGTGCCGTACAGCCTTCCAAATAACTTACATAACTACCTTCATCTGCAATGACAAGCGTGCGTTCAAATTGCCCCGTTCCTGCTTGATTGATGCGGAAATAGGTAGAGAGTTCCATAGGACAACGCACCCCTTTGGGGATATAGCAAAACGACCCATCGGAGAAAACAGCAGAATTTAGCGCAGCATAATAGTTGTCGGTACGTGGAATAACAGCGCCGATATATTTTTGCACCAACTCGGGGTGTTCTTGAATGGCTTCTGAAATGGAACAGAAAATAATGCCTTTTTCTGCCAACGTATCTTTAAATGTGGTGGCTACCGATACGGAGTCCATCACAATGTCTACCGCCACGCCGGCTAAACGTTTTTGTTCTTCTAGTGAAATGCCTAGTTTCTCAAAAGTTTGTAGCAGTTCGGGATCTACTTCGTCCAAACTGTCGTATTTGGCTTTTGCCTTTGGTGCAGAGTAGTAGGCGATTTCTTGTAAATTGGGTTTAGGATAGTTTACGTTTGCCCAGTCGGGTTCTTCCATTTGAAGGAATTTTTCATAGGCTTCCAACCGCCATTTGAGCATCCATTGCGGCTCGTTTTTGCGTGCTGAGATAGCTCGAATCACGTCTTCGTTTAATCCCACAGGAAACGTATCCGACTCAATATCGGTGTAAAAACCGTATTCGTACTCTTTGGTTTCGAGTTCTTTTTTTAATTCTTCTTCTGTGTATGCCATAGCAATTTTTTAAAGCGAAAAACTTTCGCCGCACCCACACGTTCTGTTGGCATTTGGATTGTTAAACACAAATCCTTTGCCGTTTAATCCTCCCGAATATTCGAGTGTAGTTCCTACAAGATACAAAAAGCTTTTTTTATCAACTACAATGCGCACGTCATTGTCCTCAAAAACTTTATCGTTATCACTAAGCGCTTCATCAAATGTGAGTTCGTAAGACAAGCCTGAGCATCCGCCGCTTTTGACACCCACGCGCACAAAGTGCGACTGCGTGTCAACGCCGTCCTGTTGCATCATCTGCACCACTTGGTCTCGAGCCTCTGGAGAAACTTTAATCATAGCCTTATTTGGATTAATTCCAAAGTACAAATATACCACATTTCAACATGATACAATGTGCGTGTAATCATAACGATTAGATATTGCGGTATAAGTTATATCTAGCTTGAGAAGCATCACAAGAAAATACGCTAAGTTTGCGCCATGATTGAAGACCAAAAACCTTCCAAAACCACACTGGAATCATTGGGCGAATTTGCCCTTATTGAACATCTTACAAAAGCAGCAAAAGCAACCTTGCCTTCTACAAAACTCAGCATCGGAGACGACGCTGCCGTACTAAAACACGATGGGGAAACTGTTGTTAGTACCGATATGCTTGTAGAGGGTGTTCACTTTGATTTGGGCTATATGCCGCTAAAGCATTTGGGGTATAAAGCGGTGGTGGTGAACCTGTCAGATATTTATGCCATGAATGCACAAGCAGCGCAAGTATTGGTATCGTTAGCGGTTTCCAACCGATTTACGCTGGAGGCATTGGAGGAATTGTATGCAGGGGTGCATTTGGCGTGCAAAACCTATGGCGTAGACTTAGTGGGTGGTGATACCACGTCTTCCAAACAGGGACTACAACTATCGGTTACTGCAGTTGGTGTGGCACCTAAAACAGGAGCAGTAAAGCGCAGCGGTGCTGCCGAAAGTGAGCTTTTGGTAGTTTCGGGCGATTTGGGTGCTGCATACATGGGTTTACAGGTGTTGGCGCGCGAAAATGAAGTGTTTAAAGCCAACCCCAACCACCAACCTGATTTAGACCCCTACACCTATTTGGTGGAACGTCAGCTCAAACCCGAAGCTAGAAAAGACATTGTTACTCTTTTTGAAAAGTTGGGTGTAGTGCCCACTTCTATGATTGATATCAGTGATGGACTATCTTCTGAAATATTGCATTTGTGTACCCAAAGCGATTTGGGGTGTCGATTATACGAAGACAAAATTCCCCTAGATCCACAGTTTATTGCTGTTTGTGAGGAGTTTAACATCGATAGCACGACCATTGCCTTAAGTGGTGGGGAAGATTATGAATTGCTTTTTACCATAAAACAAGAAGACTACGACAAGATTAAAGGCAATCCAAACCTTAGCGTTATTGGGCATATGACTCCAAAAGCAGATGGGGCTTGCTTGGTTACTCGCGGGAATGAAGTTATTCCACTAAAAGCTCAAGGCTGGAAGGCATTTTAAGTGTTCATCAACTCCTCAATTTCGTCGGGGTCAATGGGAATGTTTTCCATAAGGTTTTTGGGCGCACCGCTAGATTGTACCACCACATCGTCTTCAAGGCGTATGCCAAAACCTTCTTTGGGCACATAAATACCGGGTTCTACCGTAAACACCATATTGGCTTGTATGGGTTCGTCTAGCAATCCGTAGTCATGAGTGTCTAGGCCCAAATGATGCGAAGTCCCGTGCATAAAATACTTTTTGTACGCCTCGGCGTTTTCGGTAACTTCTTTTTTTGTTAGGAACCCCAAATCCACCAGTGCGCTACTCATTATTTTGCCCACTTCTTTGTGGAATTCTTTCCATAAAACGCCGGGTTGCAGCAATTGTGTGGCTTCATTTTTCACTTTAAGTACGGCATCATAAACAGTACGTTGGCGTGGGGTAAATTGTCCAGAGACAGGTATAGTCCTTGTCATATCTGAGGAATAATTGCCGTATTCGGCACCAACATCCAGCAGTAGTACATCGCCTTCTTTGCATTGTCTGCAATTTTCTATGTAGTGCAACACATTACTGTTAGCCCCGGAAGCAATAATGGGCGTGTAGGCAAACCCTTTGGAACGGTTACGCAAAAACTCATGTGCAAACTCTGCCTCAATTTCATGTTCCCAAACGCCGGGCTTTACAAAGCTTAAAATACGTCTAAATCCTTTTTCGGTAATATCACAAGCATGTTGTATTTGCGCAATTTCTTTGGGGTCTTTTACGCTGCGAAGGGCTTGTAAAATAAAATTACTTTTTTCGTAAGTATGCTTAGGGAATTGCTCCTTACACCAATTAATAAAACGATCTTCTCTGGTTTGAGTTTCTACCTTAGCGCGGTAGTGTTCGTTGGTATTGATATAAATGTGGTCAACTTGTTTTGCTAATTCTAAAAAAGTTTTTTTAAACTTATCTGTCCATAAAACCGTTTCTACTCCCGATAATTTAGTGGTTTCTTCTTTGGTAAGTTTATGCCCTTCCCAAACGGCTATATGCGCATTGGTTTCACGTACAAAAACCATTTCACGCTGCGCTGGGTCTTTCGCATCAGGGTATAGGACAAGGATAGTTTCTTCCTGGTCAATGCCGGTCAGGTAAAACAAATCACGGTGTTGTGCAAAGGGCAGGGTGCTATCTGCACTTACAGGGTAAATGTCATTGGAGTTAAAAACAGCAATGCTGTTGGGTTTTAGCTGCGCCATAAAGTTTTGGCGGTGTTGGCTAAAAACAGATGCGGGGAGTGGTGTATATTTCATATCGTAAAGTAAAAAAATTATATTCACATAAAATTAAAACCATGAAATACATCTTATTTCTTCTTGGATTTGCAGTTGCCCTTGGGCAACCTAAACCTACATCGCCTTCTAAATTACTTCAAACCACTACCAAAATAGATGCATTAATAGCGCAATCGCTTGTAGCTAAATTACCGTTAACTAATATTGGTCCAAGCGTAATGAGCGGTCGCGTGACCGATTTGGCGGTGAACCCAAACGCAACCTATGAGTTTTATGTGGCTTATGCCTCTGGTGGATTGTGGTACACCAACAACAACGGCACTACGTTTTCACCAGTCATGGACAACAGCCCCACGCAAAATATCGGAGATATTGCCGTGCATTGGCCTACACATACAATTTATGTTGGAACGGGCGAAAACAATGCCTCACGTTCATCCTATGCAGGCATCGGGATCTTAAAATCAACAGATAAAGGCAAAAGTTGGCAGCATATGGGGTTGGAAGACGCGCATCATATTGGCAAAATTGAAATCAGCCCTCACGACCCCAACGTAGTTGTTGTAGGGGTTACAGGGCATTTATACTCTGAAAACCCTAATCGAGGCATTTATAAATCTATCGATGGAGGACAAACTTGGCAGCAAACATTGTCTTTAAATAACACTACTGGAATTATTGAAATCAGCGCAGCACCAGAAGATTTTATGGTGCAATATGCTGCTGCTTGGGAAAAAGACCGCAAAGCATGGAATTTTTCGGGTAGTGGAAGTGCGTCAGGGATTTACAAAAGTACCGATGGAGGTAATTCATGGAAACTCATAACTACCTCAAATAGTGGTTTTCCTCAAGGCGATGGTGTTGGTCGCATTGGCGTGGCGGCTTTTGATGCCCAAACGGTTTATGCTATTGTTGACAATCAAAATAGACGTCCTTTAAAACAAGAGGCAAGCAAAAAATTGACAAAAAAAGATTTTGAGGGGATTTCGTTGGAAGCTTTTATGGCAATAGATACCAAATTACTCGACAATTTTTTAAAAGACAATGATTTTCCTAAAGAACATACCACCGAAAGCATGCGCAAAGCAGTGCGAAACGGCGTACTTAAACCTTCAGATATTGCACTGTATTTGACTGATGCAAACGCCGATTTGTTTGACACGCCTGTAATAGGTGCTCAGGTATATAAAAGTGAAGACGGCGGACAGTCGTGGATAAAAACCCACGAAGGTTTTTTGGATGATGTATATTATAGCTATGGCTACTATTTTGGAATGATTCATGTTGCACCAACAGATAGCAGTCGTATTTATATATACGGCGTACCAATGCTTACTTCATCCGATGGAGGAAAAACATTCAGCTCATTAGATGCGCCAAACGCTCATGTGGATCATCACGCCCTTTGGATAAACCCCAACAACCCAAAACATCTCATTAACGGAAACGACGGAGGAGTTAACCTTAGCTATGATGGTGGAAAAAATTGGATAAAAGCGAATCAGCCATCGGTTGGGCAATTTTATACGGTTTATGCTGATAATCAAAAGCCATATCACGTGTATGGGGGTTTACAAGACAATGGCGTTTGGGAAGCACCTCATGACAGTCGCGAGAGTGTAGCATGGCATCAATCGGGACACAATGCATGGACGAATATTATGGGCGGCGATGGCATGCAAATTCAAGTAGATAAGCGCAACGCAAATATTGTTTACACAGGCTATCAGTTTGGAAATTATTTTCGTATTAATAGAGAAAAAAATAAACGCACAAATATTCAACCGAAGCATAAATTAGGAGAAGCACCACTACGATTTAATTGGCAAACACCCATTTTACTGTCCCCACACAACAACGACATCTTGTATTTGGGCAGCAACAAGCTACACCGTTCTATGGACAAAGGAGATGAATGGGTGGCCATTTCTGACGACTTAACCACAGGAGGAAAAAAAGGGAATGTGCCTTACGGAACAATTACTACTATTGATGAGTCTTCGTTTACTTTTGGACAACTTGTGGTTGGTTCAGACGACGGACTTATTCATCTTAGCAATGATAGCGGCACTACATGGTCGTGTATTAGCAACGATTTGCCTCAGCATTTATGGGTGAGCAGGGTGCAATTTTCAGCGCATAACCCCTCTCGGATTTATGTTACACTAAACGGCTACCGCTGGGATAATTTTACTCCTTATGTGTATGTTTCGGATGATTTGGGCGCCACATGGCGAAGCATTTCTGCTAATTTACCCGATGCTCCCGTAAACGTTATTCGGGAGGATTTCACAGATGAACAATTGCTTTATGTTGGAACAGATAATGGATTGTACATCAGTGTAAATCAAGGCACTTATTGGCATTTGGCAGACAGTGACATGCCACGAGTTGCCGTTCATGATTTGTTTATCCAAACGGAAGAAAACGATTTGCTTGTGGGAACACACGGTCGATCTATTTATATATTGCCATTAGAGGAGGTACAGCAGTTACCAAAACTTCTTGCCCAATCTGTTGCTATTCTTGAACCGGAACAAATAAAGCACAGTAAAAGATGGGGGCAAAAAAGCAGGGTTTGGTATGACGCCTACACGCCAAAATTTAATTGGACTTTCTTTGCGCAAAATCAAACTGATGGTGTGTTCACAGTGACTTCTGAAAAAGGAGTTGTAGTTCACGAAGAAGCTATTCAGCTATCTAAAGGACTTCAGAAAATTCCATATGGCTTAGTCATGCAGCCAGATATGGTGAAATCATTTAACCGAAAACATAAAACAGGGATAGAACCTGCAGACGATGGCAATACGTATTTACCCAAAGGTACTTACACCCTTTTATGGAACAATGAAGTAAAAACGAAGCTAACAATAGAGTAGTTTTGTTTGAATCGCCAGAAACATTTTTTCTTGTTGTTTAAACAAAAAACAGAAAGGATGTTAGAATTATCCTAAATAACCTAAAACCTTTGGCGTTCAGGCGTTCAGCACCTAATTTTGTATCCAACAAAAGCCAAAACTATGGGAGTCACCTTATCTTCAACCATCCTCAGAAAAGTAGCCATGGCACTGTCTGGTATTTTCTTAATGATCTTTTTGCTGCAACATTTTGTCATCAACATAACATCTGTTTTTAGCGAAGCTATTTTCAACCAGTTTTCGCATTTTATGGGTACTAATCCCATAGTGCAGTTTTTACTCCAGCCCATACTCATCTTTGGAGTAATTTTTCACTTTGTGATGGGGTTTGTCCTTGATATTCAAAACAAACACGCTCGGGGTACGCGCTATACCGTTTATAAAGGAAGCGCTAATGCAAGCTGGGTCTCGCGAAACATGCTGATTTCTGGCGCCACGGTATTGGCATTTTTGGCCTTACATTTTTATGATTTTTGGGTACCCGAAATGAATTACAAATACATCGAAGTATTACCTGAAGATCCAACCCGTTATTACGAAGAGTTGGTGCACAAATTTGAAGACCTAACACGTGTGGTGTTGTATGTTATTTCATTCTTCTTTTTGGCGTTGCATCTATTACATGGTTTTTCCTCAGCATTTCAATCTATGGGCTTTAATAACAAATATACTCCTGCTGTAAAATCGTTTGGAAAATTGTATGCCATAGGTATTCCTGTAGGGTATGCTTTTATCGCTATTTTTCACTTTTTAAATCACTAAATATGGCAACACTAGACGCTAAAATTCCCCAAGGTCCAATTGCCGAAAAGTGGACCAACCATAAAAACAATATTGACCTGGTAAGCCCTGCAAACAAACGTTTGATTGACGTAATTGTAGTGGGTACGGGGCTTGCGGGAGGTTCTGCCGCAGCTACACTAGCCGAATTGGGCTATAACGTAAAAGCATTTTGTTTCCAAGACTCTCCCAGACGTGCGCACTCCATTGCTGCACAAGGAGGAATTAATGCAGCGAAAAATTATCAAGGTGACGGAGACTCCACCTATCGCTTGTTTTATGATACAGTAAAAGGCGGCGATTACCGTGCTCGCGAAGCTAATGTATATCGTTTGGCAGAGGTTTCTGCTAACATCATTGACCAATGCGTCGCACAAGGCGTTCCCTTTGCTCGTGATTATGGCGGACTTTTGGATAACCGTTCGTTTGGGGGTGTACTTGTATCTAGAACATTTTACGCTAAAGGTCAAACCGGACAGCAGTTGTTATTGGGGGCGTACTCTGCTATGAACCGTCAAATAGGGCGTGGCAAAATTAAAATGTATAACCGCCACGAAATGCTAGATTTGGTAAAAGTGGACGGTAAAGCAAGAGGGATTATTACAAGAAATTTGGTTACTGGCGAAATTGAACGCCATGCAGCGCATGCCGTAGTTATTGCCTCAGGCGGATATGGAAATTTATTCTATTTGTCCACCAATGCTATGGGAAGTAACGTAACCGCTGCATGGAAAATCCATAAGCAAGGGGCATATTTTGCCAATCCATGCTTTACACAAATTCACCCAACGTGTATTCCCGTTTCAGGCGATCATCAGTCAAAATTAACTCTAATGTCAGAGTCGCTCCGAAACGATGGACGCATTTGGGTTCCCAAGAAGAAAGAAGACGCAGAAGCCATTCGTGAAGGACGACTTAAACCCACCAATTTGGCAGAGGAAGATCGCGACTACTATTTGGAGCGCCGTTATCCTGCCTTTGGTAATCTTGTGCCACGAGATGTGGCATCGCGTGCTGCCAAAGAACGCTGCGATGAGGGCTATGGCGTTAACAAAACCGGCGAGGCAGTTTTCCTCGATTTTGCGGATGCCATTATTCGTTATGGTAAAGAAAAGGCGCACGTTAAGGGATTGGATGAAAATGATACCGCACTGGTTCAAAAATTGGGGAAGGAAATTATAAAGGCAAAGTATGGAAACTTGTTTCAGATGTACGAGAAAATCGTAGATCAGAATCCATACGAAACTCCGATGATGATTTATCCAGCGGTACATTATACCATGGGAGGCGTATGGGTTGATTACAATCTTATGACCACTATTCCTGGCTGTTTTGCTATCGGTGAAGCCAATTTTTCGGACCACGGTGCCAACCGCTTAGGTGCATCTGCGCTTATGCAAGGATTGGCAGACGGCTATTTTGTGTTGCCCTATACCATCGGAGATTATTTGGCAGATGATATTCGCACAGGACCTATTTCTACAGATACACCAGAGTTTGAAGCTGCAGAGCAGCGCGTTCAAGCACAAATAGATGCCTTTATGAACAACAAAGGCACCAAAACGGTAGATTATTTCCACCGAAAATTGGGTAAAATCATCTGGAACAAATGTGGGATGTCTCGCAATGAAGATGGATTAAAAGAAGCCATGAAAGAAGTTAAAGCGCTTCGAGAGGAGTTTTATAAAGACGTTTTTGTACCTGGAACAGCAGACTCGTTTAACGAACCACTCGCAAAAGCACTTCGTGTAGCAGATTTTTTAGAGTTGGGCGAATTGTTTGCCAAAGACGCTTTAGAGCGCACCGAGTCTTGTGGAGGTCACTTTAGAGAAGAATCGCAAAGCCCTGAGGGCGAAGCCCTTCGTGACGATGCTAATTTCACTTTTGTTTCGGCATGGGAATACAACGGCGAGCCAAGCGATGCCAAGCTGCATAAGGAAGCACTGAATTATGAAAATATTGAACTTAAAACACGATCGTACAAGTAGATTAGGCAAAAGGGAATAGTTATTAGTTAATAGATGACACAAATTCAATCATATAAAGACTTATTGATTTGGCAAAAAGGTATTGCTTTGGTCAAATCAGTTTATTTGTTATGTAAGGAATTGCCTAAAGAAGAAATTTTTGGCTTGCAAAGTCAGATGAAGCGTGCCGCTATTTCTATTCCTTCCAATATCGCTGAAGGTTATGGAAGAAACTATTCTCAAAATTACATTCAATTTTTGCGTATTGCACGCGGCTCTTTACTTGAATTGGAAACCCAACTCATTATTTCTAAAGAGTTAAAATTGATTGGAAACAAATTGTATCAAAAAGTACAGGGATTAATTACAGAAGAAAATAAAATGTTAAATGCCTTTATAAAGTCAATAAGCAAGGAAAAATAACTGTTGCCTATTGCCTTTTGGCTAATATACCAAATGATGAAACTGACATTAAAAATTTGGCGACAAGAAAACGCCACCGCAAAAGGAAGCATGCACACCTATTCGCTTGACGATGTTTCACCAGATATGTCGTTTTTGGAAATGATGGACGTGCTTAACGAGCAACTGATGGAGCAAGGCATTGACCCTGTAGCTTTTGACCACGATTGTCGAGAGGGTATTTGTGGAGCATGCTCTATGTTTATCAATGGAGAAGCTCACGGCCCAGATCGACTGATTACTACTTGCCAGTTGCACATGCGCAAATTTAAAGATGGTGATACCATTCATATTGAGCCCTTTCGAGCAAAGCCATTTCCGGTAATTAAAGATTTGGTCGTTGATCGCTCGTCATTTGATCGCATTCAACACGCTGGGGGTTTTGTTTCGGTAAACACTTCTGGAAATACCCAAGATGCCAACGCCATTCCTATAGAAAAAGCAGATGCCGACAAAGCATTTGATGCAGCAGCATGTATTGGCTGTGGGGCATGTGTGGCAACATGTAAAAACGCATCTGCCATGCTGTTTGTTTCCGCAAAAGTATCGCAGTATGCGCTTCTGCCACAAGGACAAGTGGAGGCAACCGATCGTGTGCTAAATATGGTTAAGCAAATGGACGATGAAGGCTTTGGAAATTGCACCAATACCGGAGCTTGTGAGGTGGAATGTCCTAAGGGTATTTCGTTGGAAAATATTGCCCGTATGAACCGTGAGTATCTCTCAGCGAATGTAAAAGGGTAACGAATTTAAAAGATAAACTGCCTTTTTGATTTAAATCAGTAGTTTTATCTAATGAAAACCCTACACACCGCCTTACTTCAAACCAACCTGCATTGGCATAACCCTCCTGCAAATCAATTGGCATTTGAGCAGCTTATAGAAGAGTTACCTCAAAGTATAAACCTTATTGTACTGCCCGAAATGTGGGCAACAGGTTTCACCATGACACCCAGCGACGTTGCCGAACCCATGAGCGGTTCTTCTGTTTCTTGGATGCAACAAAAGGCAAAACAACACCATGCAGCCGTTTGCGGAAGCCTTGCCATCAAAGAAAATAATGCATTTTACAATCGATTTATTTTTGCACACCCAAACGGACAGTTAGACACCTATGACAAAGCGCATCCCTATACGCCTTCGGGAGAGGCGCGGATTTACAACGCTGGAAAGGGCAGCAGACTAATCGAATACGCAGGGTTTCGCATACGTCCGTTAGTGTGCTACGATTTGCGTTTTCCTGTTTTTGCACGTAACACGGACAACTACGACTTGCTTATTTGCGTTGCCAACTGGCCTGCCGCACGTATTCAAGCATGGAACACGCTGCTGCGTGCGCGTGCTATAGAAAACATGGCATTTTCTGTTGGAGTAAATCGCACTGGGAAAGATGCATATCGTTTGCAATATCCAGGTGCTTCTGCGGCGTACAATGCCCTTGGAGACGAAATGGCTTTTGCTGAAGTATCAGATTCCATTGCATTGGTTGAGTTAGATAAAAATGAGCTGTATAAATTGCGCAAAAAGCTCCCCTTTTTGGACGATCGAGACGTGTTTACTCTACAATAAATTGCTCTTGTAACTCCCAGTTAGCACGCACATCCAAAAGTGGCGGAAAGTGATATACCGCTTCAGGTTTTTTTCCTGCTAAAAAGCTCCCCGTATCCCATTTGCCATTAGCATTTTCATCTACTCGAACACGCACATAATATTTGTTTGGCAACAGATAGGCAAAGCGATATAACCCACGTTCTTCTTCGATATACTTGCTCCGAACAATTTCCTCCTTTTCATTTATCAAATCAATAAAAATAGGATACGAAGGCACATTGGCTAACCTTAATGACAGGTTGCCATAATCTACCCTGCTTTTGGTGCTAACAGACGTTGAAAGGCTATCGTTTGCAATGTCAAAAAAATCTGTTACAGCACCCGGAAGGAGCTCGAGTTGGTATTTTTCGTTAGGAAAGATATCAAACAAAACATGTAGCTCATGCATGCCTTTTTGCGTAAGCGTAAAGGGTATTCGCGTCGAATCTTTTGCTCGTAGACTCATGGAGTCTTGTAGAAGTTTTTTGATGGGAGTATTGGTGACAAGTTTCAGCGTGTCGCTAAGATGCAGCGTTCCTTTTGGCTCAAAAGAAATTTGTAGCGAATCGGGTTCCGCTTTTCGAACTCGAAAGGCATACTCTTTTGTCAAGGTGTCGTGGCGTAAGGTAAAACGCAGCGAATCGGCATCAATTCCTTTATACCAATAGTAGAGTGTATCGGATTCACGATCTCGCGAAACCATTGAAGCAAAACTGTCATTAACGGTTTCGTTAAGTTCAATGGAAATAGCATCACTTCCTTTAAATCCAAATCCTACACGTTGCTTTCCTGCTTGGTAGGCTTTGCCAAAGGCAAATGCCGGATCTTCCTTGAAGAGCGATAGCTGAAACAAGCTATCGTTCGGCAATGTAATGACGTGGCTTATGGCATCAATCTTATCTACCGAAGGGTCAAAAACATAATTTTTTGATACATCTTTTACAGCAGCTAAAAGGTAATCTCCTGCCTTGAGATTGGGCATCAAAAATTCAGTTAGACTGTCGAGTGTGTTGGTATAATAGAGCGGCTTATTTTTGTAAATAACCGAATCGGTATAGGTACTATCTATGGGAAAAAGCATTACCGAAACAAAGGATTCGGGGGTACGATAAATGGCATCAGAAATGGTGCCTCGTAACGTGAGGGAATCTATGGTAGCACCCGTGGAAAACACATAAGAGAAATAAGAAAACGGATTGCCTTCGTTGTTGTCCACCACACTCTCCCCAAAATTAAAGGTATAGGTGGTGTTTGGAGCAAGGGAGTCCAAAAATTCGATTTCAATATATTTTGCCGCCTGGCTTTGTGGCGAAATCACATAAGCGGTTTGCTCAAGAGGTGGTGAAACAACAAGTTGGTCGTTGAGTTTATTTAGTTTAATGTATTCATCAAAATAAATGCGGATACGATCTTCTTTAAACTGCACAGATTGCTGTGGTGGGTCGGCGCGCAGCATAACGGGCGGGGTTTGGTCTTCTGGACCACCGGTGGGCGAACCACGACGCGCACATTGCACAAACACAGAGCAAATCAAAAGCGCAACAAAAACCCGTTTAAGCATAGCGCAAAATAACGACTATTTTCTTGCTTACGGAAGGATGTTTTGTGCATATGCCATTCCCAAAACCGAAATTTTAGTACATGCCCCGTTTAGCAACGCATTTCCGCAAGCAGTTAGCGTGGCACCTGTGGTAATCACATCGTCTACCAATAACAGGTGTTTGTGTTCTTTTTTTGATTGTACCGAAAAGGCATTTTTTACCTCTTCCCAGCGCGCTTCCCGCGACATACGCACTAAGGTTTTGGTTTGGTTTTTTCGCACTAATAGGTGGTCTAAATACGGCACTCCCAAACGAGCTGCCCAATATTGCCCAAAGCCTGTTACTTGATTGTAACCCCGTTTACGTTGTCGGGACGGGTGCAGCGGTACGGGTACAATGCCATCACATTGTAAGGCAGGGTGTTCTTTTGGAATAAGTTGTGCGCTTTGCTGTGCGATCCAGTCGGCTACTTTCTTCTTTCCTTGATATTTTAGTGCATGGATAAGTGCCTGAATGGGCGAGTGTTGCAAAAAATAAAAGGGCGCATACGCCCCTTCCAATGGAAGGTATTGGCGCAGCAACACTTTAAGCGCATTGTTTTCTTCATGCTCAAAATAGGTTTTTGGAAGTTGTGTGGAACAGTTTACGCAAAGCCATTTTTGCTTTGTAGCAAGGGGCTGCTTACAATTCCAACAGCATTGTGGAAACCAAACGGCAAGTAAATCATTCAGCATAGGCTAATGTTCTGATTAAGGCACGGTGTAAATTAGTAAACTTATCCTATTTTTGCGCCATGGCAGACCAAGATTTGTTTAAAAAAGTATTGTCCCATGCCAAAGAGTATGGGTTTGTGTTTCCTTCTAGTGAAATTTATGATGGGCTTAGTGCCGTGTATGATTACGGCCAGCAAGGCGTTGCGTTGAAAAAAAACTTACGCGAGTATTGGTGGAAAGCCATGGTGCAACTCAATGAAAATATTGTGGGACTGGATGCTGCTATTTTGATGCACCCCACCACGTGGAAGGCTTCTGGGCACGTGGATGCGTTTAACGATCCGCTTATTGATAATAAAGACTCCAAAAAGCGCTATCGCGCCGATGTGTTGGTGGAAGATTATGTGGGAAAGTTGGATGCAAAAATTGACAAAGAAGTCAAAAAAGCTGCCAAGCGTTTTGGCGACACGTTTGATAAAGAACAATTTTTAAGCACCAATCCGCGCGTTGTGGGCTACAAAGAAAAAGGCGATGCCATTTTAAAACGATTGGGCAAATCGTTAGAAAACGAAGATTTGGCAGACGTGAAGGCACTCATCGAAGAACTAGAGATTGTGTGTCCGTTGTCGGGCTCAAAAAACTGGACAGAAGTCAAGCAATTTAATTTGATGTTTGGCACCAAATTGGGTGCTTCTGCTGAAAGTGCTACCGAATTGTATTTACGCCCCGAAACCGCACAAGGAATTTTTGTAAACTTTTTAAATGTTCAAAAAACGGGACGCATGAAATTGCCGTTTGGGATTGCCCAAACAGGGAAGGCGTTCAGAAACGAGATTGTAGCTCGGCAGTTTATTTTCCGTATGCGTGAGTTTGAGCAAATGGAAATGCAGTTTTTTATTCCGCCGGGAACACAAAAAGAATGGTACGCACACTGGAAAGAAACGCGCTTAAAATGGCATTTGTCGCTTGGACTGGGTGAGGACAATTACCGCTTCCACGACCACGAAAAATTGGCACATTATGCGGATGCGGCTTGTGATATCGAGTTTCGCTTTCCATTTGGATTCAAGGAGTTGGAGGGGATTCATTCCCGCACCGACTTTGACCTTGGGAGCCACGAAAAATTCTCAGGCAAAAAGTTACAATATTTTGACCCCGAGCGACAAGAAAACTACGTGCCTTATGTGTTGGAAACCTCCATTGGTTTAGACCGCTTGTTTTTGGCGGTGTTTTCTCACGCACTACAAGACGAAACCTTAGAAGATGGCTCAACCAGAACGGTGTTGCGCTTGCCCGCTGTGGTAGCACCCACCAAAGTTGCCGTATTACCGTTAGTCAAAAAAGATGACTTACCAGCTATTGCCAAAGACATTGTCAATGACTTAAAATGGGACATGGCAGTTACCTACGATGAAAAGGATGCTGTGGGTCGTCGTTACCGCCGACAAGATGCGCTTGGAACGCCGTTTTGCATTACGGTTGACCACCAAACGCTGGAAGATCAAACGGTAACGTTACGTCATCGTGACACTATGCAACAAGAACGCCTAAGCGTAGCTGAAGCAAGGGCAAAAGTAAATGAGGCAGTTGCGTTTCAAACATGGTTGGCTAACTGCTAATACCGCCAGCCAAATGAAATACCTACTCTTGGTGCAGCACCAGGACCGTACTTAGAATCTAAAAAGTTTCGAGCTATACCACCATGAATATTAGCCACAAAATTGCGCCTGGTTACTAGCTTTGTTCCTATTGACAACCCAATTCCAAACTCTGTAAAATCTTTGAATCCGTATTCGTAATTACTTTCATAATAATCATATTTTCCAGATGAAAATATCATAAAAGCTTCGCCAAAAAAACCTGAATTAGGTTTTTTGCCAAAATACAGCCGGTAGTAGGGAGTGAGTGTAAACCCTTCGTAGTAATAGATATAATCATCGCTAGAGAAGCGGCTTTCTCCTTCCAATGAAAACATGGTGTTGATTCCGTAGCTCGATTCGTCATTGATGACACGTTCATAAGTAACATCAAAAGACTTGAATAACAACAGATTTAATGCATTTATACGAAATTCGTTTTTGGGAAAGTCCTCCTTCATATCAGCACTCTCTTGCGCATAGCCACAGAAAAACCCCAATAAAACAAACGAAATAATAAGTAGTTTATTCATGATAAATAGATTTAGTTCAATCAAATATAAGCAAAATTTGTGCCATTAGTTTGTATTTTAGCAGCTATGCAAATTATTTCATACAATGTAAACGGCATTCGTGCGGCACTCAACAAAGGTTTTTTGGATTGGCTGCAAGCCGCATCGCCAGATGTGTTGTGCCTTCAAGAGACCAAAGCCCGGCCCGAGCAACTTGATCTTACGGTTTTTGAAAAGGCAGGCTATCCGTATCACTATTGGTTTTCGGCGCAAAAGAAGGGGTATAGCTCTGTTGCTATTTTGTGTAAGCAAAAACCCAATAATGTTGCCTACGGCACAGGGTTAGATTATATGGATGCCGAAGGGCGCAATTTGCGTGTGGATTTTGACAACGTTTCTGTGATGAGTTTGTATTTGCCTTCGGGTACCAACCCCGACCGATTGGCGTATAAGTTCACCTATATGGATGATTTTCAATCCTATATAGATACCCTAAAAAAAGACTTTCCTAATTTGGTCATTTGTGGGGATTACAACATTTGCCATGAAGCCATAGACATTCACGATCCGGTGCGCAATGCAAAGGTTTCGGGCTTTTTGCCCGAAGAACGTACTTGGCTAGACGGCTTTATTCATAGCGGTTTTGTGGACTCGTTTCGACATATAAATAAGGAGCCACATCATTATAGTTGGTGGAGTTACCGCGCCAATGCCCGAAATAACAATAAAGGTTGGCGCATTGATTACGCCATGGTTTCTGAACCGCTTAAAAATAATATTAAACGTGCATTTATTCTTCCCCAAGCTGTCCACTCTGACCACTGTCCTGTTGGCGTAACGCTTGCAATATGAAATACACGACAATTCCGCACACCGATATTCGGGTGAGCAAAATTTGCCTAGGCACCATGACTTGGGGTAACCAAAACACGCAAAACGAAGGCTTTGAACAAATGGATTACGCCCTAGAAAAAGGGGTGAATTTTTTTGATACAGCAGAACTGTACCCTGTTCCTGCCAACGCAGAAACCTACGCCGACACGGAGCGGATTATCGGCAATTGGTTTGATCAGCGTAAAAACCGCGATAAGGTAGTGTTAGCCACCAAAATTGCTGGACCAGGTGCTTATACCGCCCATATCCGCACTACGGGCTTTACCCCCGATAGCATTCGTGAGGCGTTGGAAGGAAGTTTGATGCGCCTAAAAACCGATTACATTGATTTATACCAATTGCATTGGCCCGAGCGCAACGCCAATTTTTTTGGAAAACGAGACTATGCACCAGATGAAAATGAGCAATGGGAAATCAATTTTCAACAAGTTTTAGAAACCCTTGGCGAGTTTATTAAGGAAGGAAAAATAAGGCACATAGGTATATCTAATGAAACGCCTTGGGGTGCGATGAAGTACTTGGCACTTGCCGAACACAAAAACCTACCCCGAATGAAAACGATTCAAAATCCGTACTCCTTGCTCAATCGTACTTTTGAGGTGGGGAATGCGGAGGTTTCGCATCGAGAACAATTGGGATTATTGGCATATTCCCCGTTAGCATTTGGTGTGCTTACTGGAAAATACCGCGGTGGAAATCTGCCCGAAAAAAGCAGGTTGAAATTATTTCCACGTATGGCACGGTATAGCAGCAAAGAAGCCACGGCAGCAACAGAAGCCTATGCCAAGATTGCCGAAAAGCATCAGTTGTCGTTAACGCAGCTTTCGTTAGCATTTGTTACGGATCGTCCTTTTGTAACGTCCAATATTATTGGCGCCACTACCATAGTGCAGTTGGCGGAAAACATTGCTACTGCCGATGTAACCTTATCAGAAGATATTTTAGCAGAAATTGATGCCGTGCATAACCGCATGCCGAACCCTTCGCCTTAAAACAAATGCGCTACTACCTCTTGAATGGTAGCTAGCCGAATAAGCTCTAACCCTTTGGGTGCTGCGGGTACTTTTTGCGCCACGACCATACGCTCAAAGCCTAGTTTTGTGGCTTCTTGCATACGTTGTTCCATTTTGGGAACATTGCGTAACTCGCCCGAAAGTCCTACTTCGGCAGCAAACGTATAACCCTTAGGAATAGCAACATCCAAACTACTGGAGAGAATAGCCAACATAACCGCCAAATCTAATCCCGGATCGTCAAGGCGAAGCCCTCCAGCAAGATTTAGAAACACATCTTTTGCGCCTAACTGAAAGCCAGCGCGTTTTTCCAATACCGCCAACAGCATGTTTAGGCGTTTGTTATCAAAACCTGTGCTACTGCGCTGTGGTGTGCCATATACGGCAGAACTTACAAGGGCTTGCACCTCAATCAGCATGGGGCGAATGCCCTCAACAGTAGTACCAATGGCGTGTCCACTTAGCCCAGCACTTTCAGCAGAAATAAGCAACGCACTAGGGTTGGCAACAGGCAAAAGTCCTTCTTGTGCCATGGTGTAAATGCCCAGTTCAGCCGTAGTACCAAAACGGTTTTTGTGGGCACGTAAAATGCGATATACATGATTTCTGTCCCCTTCAAAGTGCAGCACCGTATCTACCATATGTTCCAACACTTTTGGTCCTGCAATGGCACCATCTTTGGTAATATGCCCTACCAAAAAAACAGGTGTTTGTGTGCTTTTGGCAAACTGTAGTAATTCGGCAGTACAGGCGCGAATTTGTGATACGCTTCCTGCGGTACTATCAATGACATCGGAATGGAGTGTTTGAATGGAATCAATAACAACAAGTGCGGGTTGTAGTTTACCTAAATGGTGTAAAAGTGATTGCGTATGTGTTTCTGCTAGTAAATAACATTCGCTACTTTCTTCTGTTACGCGCGCGCTTCGTAGTTTAATTTGCTGTTCGCTTTCTTCACCTGACACATAAACCACTTTTCCTGTGACGGAAAGTGCAACTTGCAGCAATAATGTAGATTTTCCTATGCCGGGTTCACCGCCCACAAGCATCATGGCGCCGGGAACAATTCCCCCGCCCAACACACGATCGAGTTCAGGATCGCCAGAAGAAAGTCGCTTTAGTGCATCTATGGCTACATCTTGAATACGCACAGGACTTGCCTTTACAGGCGCAGCTTTTTCAGATTGCCAAGCCGCTTTTTTTGGGTTGTCCAAAACTTCCTCTTGAAGTGTGTTCCAGCTTTTACAAGAGCTACATTGCCCTTGCCATTGTGTGTGTTGTGTACCGCAATGGGTACAAAAAAATGCTTTTTTGACTTTTGCCATTAAGCGAAGCTACTTATTTTTTGGACAAAATGGGAAGGAGTAAAAAAGAAAGGCTACCAAATACCACTACCATGAGGGTTTGCCCTGTCCACATAACCCAGCCAAACGCCAACGCTTGTGGATAAGACACGTCAAAAGCTTGCAGTACTGCAGCTACCGCCAACGGGTATAAACCGATTCCGCCATTAGTGGCAGACATAGCAAAACCACCAGCAATAAATGCTGGAAGAATAGCCGAAAGAGGCAATCCGCTTGTTTCGGGTAGGGCAAAGGTAACCGCCCAAAACATCATCAAATACATTCCCCAAATAAACAGCGTGTGCATTATAAACGCCCATCTATTTTTCATGGTGCGCACCGATAGCATTCCCGCCCAAAGTCCATTAAAAAAACCAACAATTTTTAAAGCCCACAATTTTTGTGAGTGTTTAAGTTTTCGAATGAACACAAAAAACAGCACCGCAGCTGCTGCTATCCAAAGCAACGTATAGACGTTAAATGTTGGATTGCCAATGACCTCTAGGAGTAAATCGCGATGAAGCAAAAACCCAAAACCAATAAAGGAAAATAATAATATGAGGTCAATGATACGCTCGGTAACGATAGTGCCAAATCCTTTTTGAAACGGAACATTGGCATAAGTTGCCAATGCGGTAGCGCGTAATACTTCTCCAGAGCGGGGGATACCTAAATTGGAGAAATAGGAAATCATTACGGTAAGCGTTCTAATGATAAACGAGGGTTGATAGCCAAGCGGTTTGAGTAAAAAATTCCAACGATAGGCACGAGATAGGTGACTGAATGCGCCAAAAACCAATGACAAAAACACAAATTTTAAATCGGCTTGCGTGATGGCAGCGATAATTTGTGCACGGTCTTCTTCGGTGGTATTTGCAAATGAAAAATATACCAAATACAGCCCAAGCCCTAATGGAACTACATTTTTAAGGAGCTTAAGGAATGTAGACATGGGGTTAGTCTAGTGTATTAGTAGCGGTATTTGGAAAAATCAATGTGGGGGTAAATGTTTTTGCAACATCAAATGACATGCTGGCGTAGCTGATAATGATAACCACATCTCCTTTTTGTACTTTACGTGCAGCAGGCCCGTTAAGTGTAATTTCACCTGAATCTGCTAACCCCTCAATGACATAGGTTTCAAGTCGCTCGCCGTTGTTTACATTTACTACTTGCACCTTTTCGCCTGCAATGATATTTGCAGCATCCATAAGGGTTTTGTCAATGGTAATACTGCCAATGTAGTCCAACTCGGCGCCCGTAACGCTTACGCGATGAATTTTAGATTTTAAAACCTCAATTTGCATGGCGCAAATGTACTTATTTTAATGCGATATTATCGATTAATCGAACCCCTTCTACAGAAGTTGCCACAAAAATACGCTGCTTTTTATGTGGGTTAACTTCAAAAACTTCCTGCAGTGTATTTTCATCAACGCACATAGCGTAGTGCAGGGTAAATTTGGGATGTTTTGCAAAGGCTTTTGTAATATGGGTATAGATTTCCGCTTTTTTTATGCCGCAACTAGCGCAGTATTTTAGGGTTTCAAAAATAAAACCCGCTTCGGCTCTAACAGCTTTTGAAAGAAGTTTGTTTCGAGAACTCATGGCAAGTCCGTTTGCCTCTCTTACAATAGGACACGGCACTATGGTTGTAGGAATTCCTGATTTGTTTACCCAATTTTTGATGATTTGTAACTGTTGAAAATCTTTTTCTCCAAAATAGGCATGATGGGGTTTAATGGCTTCAAATAGCTTAGATACAATTGTAAGAACTCCATTAAAATGTCCTGGGCGGTCTGCGCCTTCCATTACCTTATCTAGCCCATTAAATGAGAATGTCCTTGCCTCCGCTTTCTCAGGGTACATTTCTGAAACCGTTGGTGCAAAAACATTTATGCTCGAATCAATGCTGTGAATTGCTTCCACGTCGGCTGCTAGGCTTTCAGGGTAGGCGTCCAAATCGGCTGGATTGTTAAATTGGGTTGGATTCACAAAAATGGTTACCCAAACACTTTCGTTTTCTTTTTGTGCTTGTGCTATAAGTGCAAGATGCCCTTGGTGCAACGCGCCCATGGTGGGGACTAATCCGCATTGATTTGCAAAATTTTTTTGCCGGTTGTAATGGACCTCTTCTAAATTACGATATAGCGGCATAGTTAGTGCACGAACATGTTGTGTACAAAAGTCGTGTAAATTTTTAGTAAATTTGCACTTTAATCCACAAATACGGCTTGCGCCTTTATGAAAGACAAAAAGATATTATACATATCATCAGAAGTCGTACCGTACCTTCCACATAGTGAACTTTCCAATTTGGCGTTTGAAGTCCCAAAAATGGTAAACGATCGTGGTGGGCAAACGCGCATTTTTATTCCAAAATACGGTTTGATTAACGAACGCCGGCATCAATTGCATGAAGTGATACGTCTTTCAGGTATGAATCTGGTTGTCAATGATATAGACATGCCATTGATTATCAAAGTAGCGTCTATTCCAAAAGAGCGAATGCAGGTGTACTTTATTGATAATGAAGATTATTTTAAAGGTCGTGGATTATATGCTGAAGAAAGCGGGAAGCTTTATGCTGACAACGAAGAACGTGCTATTTTCTTTGCTAAAGGCGTTATCGAAACAGTAAAAAAATTGAATTGGTCGCCCGATATTATTCATGTTCAAGGGTGGATAGCGGCTTTGGTACCACTTTATTGCAAGTTTTATTATAAAGACGAGCCCTTGCTTGCCAATACCAAAATTGTAACCTCCTTCTTTGCGCCTCCTTTTGAAGGAAAATTGGGTGGAGATTTGTTTTCAAAAATTGCTTTTGATGGCATAGAGGCTGAGCATATGACTGATTTAAAAAAACCAACACTTGATGCATTGTATTCCAATGCGGTGCAGCACTCAGATGGCATTATTATTGCAAGTGAAGAAGTCAGAGATGCAGTAAAAAAGATTGCTTTCAGCAGCTCAAAACCCATTTTAGAATTGAGTAAAGAATCCGATATTCTTAATGCCCACGAAACCTTTTATCAGACTGAATTTTAAAACCCGAATGATTAAAAAATTTCTCCCTATTGCACTTGTGCTTGCCCTGACATCATGCGATAAAAAGTTTAATGAAGTTGGTGCTGAGGTATTCCCTCTAAATACTATTCAAGCAAAAAAGTCACTTTATCCAGTAAAAGTTTCACATACGTTAATCGATGTGGCACAGACAAATACAGGCGCGGTCTTGCAACTAGGTGAACACCGTGATAATTTGTTTGGAACAACGTCTGCCGCTGTGGTTTCTCAATTTAATTTGAGTTCGTATGCACCCACTTTTGGTGATAAAAGTGCCTCATTAGAAAGCTCAGAAAGTTTTGATGAACAAGAAACCATTACAGACGTATGGCTCGAGGTGCCATTTTTCACCAATAGAATAGACGCTGATGGCGATGGATTGATTGCCGAATATGACGTTGACGATTCCGACCCTAATAGCGATTCGGATGGCGATGGGGTTAGTGATATTGCGGAACGAAATAATGGAACGGATCCTACAAATCCTGATACCGACGGAGACGGAACACCAGACGGACAAGACTCCGAAACCGAAAACCCATACCCCGACAAAAAACTGTATGCCATCGATTCCCTTTTTGGAAATCGCGAAGCGACTTTTGACGTGGAAGTTAACAGACTGAACTATTTTCTACGACAGCTGGATCCTGACCAGAATTTTGAGCAACTCCAACCCTATTACTCTAATTTTAATTTTGGCACGTATAAAGAACAGCAGCTTGGCAGTGCGAATCTTAATCTAAACTTTAATGAAATTATTGTTGAGGGTGAGAATAGTACAAATTTACCTCCGAGACTTAGAGTGCCATTAGACAAAGCTATTTTTCAGCAACTTATCATAAACAAGGAGGGCGCAACCGAACTCTCCACAGCTGAACTTTGGCTAGACTATTTCAGATCTATTTCTATCGAAACAAGCAACTTTAGCGCACCATTGCTTATGTTGCTGGACTTTAATAGAATGACCATTCGAATTACATACACCTACAAAGCAAAAAAACCAGACACCAACCCTGTTCAAATAGAAGATAAGAATAAGGAGTTTTTGATTAATGCAGGGGTGCTTAAATTTAATACGATAACTAAAACGACTGCTGCAGCACCAGAACTTAACAGTATAGTTTCGGCGACTGCACCAACACAAATCGCCTTAGGAGGCGGGCTTGGAAGTGTAGCCACCATTACCCTATTTGAGGACAATGAAGAACTTGAGGCAATAAAGGGGAAGTCAATGTTACTGAATGAGGCTAATCTCACATTTCATATTGACAAACAAGCAGTTGAGCAATATGGTTTAAGCCTTCCAAAGCGTTTGTATTTGTATAATGCCAATACCAATGCGCCTATCATTGATTTCCTGAGAGACGGGTCCGCTACTGGCACCCAAAATAAGTTGGTGTATGGTGGATTTTTAGTAAACAATGATGATGACCAGTACTACAAGATTAGGCTAACTGAATATTTGCGTGATATCATCAGCAAGGACTCTGTCAATGCACCATTACGAGTGTCAATCACTAATGCATTTGCTACGCAAGGTGCTGTTGCTATGGCAAAAGTTGACAATACCTCTATAAATAAAATACCTGCTGGTAGCGTTTCGTCGCCAAAGTCGGCGGTATTTGTAGGACCAACCCCAACAGACCCTGCGCTTGCAGATTTAAAGTTACAACTGGAACTGTTCTACACAGAGATTGAATAATTAATCGGCTATATAAAATAGCATAGCAGGGACAAGTTTGTAATAATATTGTATTTTTAGGACACCCAAAATCTAAAAATATGATAAAAGGACTACTTATTCTTGCGGTTACGCTTATTGTTCTTCTTGCGTTAAATTATTTTACAATTCGTGTTTTCAAACTCTCGGAGCTCAAACGAGAACGTTTACGCAGAATTTCAGTACATATCTACGTTATTTTTTTGATTTTCTTGGGAGTACTCAATTTAATTGAAGAAAACAGCCTCTTTGGTTGGGGGCACATCCTTGCTGGATTAGGCTTTCTTTTTGCTGATCGATACGATAGAAAAAGAAAAAATCTATAACTCTTTCCGCAGTCGTGCTACAGGGGCGCCGATCATTTCACGGTATTTTGCCACGGTTCGGCGGGCAATGGGATAGCCCTTTTCGTTCATGATATTCATCAATTGTTCGTCCGTAAGCGGACTGGTTTTGTCTTCAGCTGCAATCACATCGCCCAAAGCTTTTTTTACTTCTATGGTTGAAACGTCTTCTCCCGCAGCGTTGGTAATTCCTTCCGAGAAAAACCACTTTACCAATTTAGTGCCATAAGGCGTATCCACATATTTGCTATTAGCAACCCTAGAAACTGTAGAAATATCCATGCCAATGCGGTCGGCGATATCTTTTAAAATCATGGGTTTTAGTTGTTGCTCATCGCCAGTAAGAAAATAGTCTTGCTGAAAATCCATGATGGTTTTCATGGTTTCGTATAGCGTGTGCTGACGTTGCTTTATGGCATCAATAAACCACCGTGCTGCATCTAGCTTTTGCTTGATAAATTGCACGGCTTTTTGCTGCTCTTTACTTTTTTTATTGGCTTCTTTATAGCCAGAAAGCATGTTGCGATATTCAGCAGAAACATGTAGTTCAGGCGCATTACGCCCGTTGAGTATAAGATTGAGTTGTCCGTCAATCAATTGAATAGTAAAATCAGGAACAATTTGCGCATTCATTTTCGTATCGCTACCAAATGCCGCACCAGGTTTTGGGTTAAGTTTTTCAATTTCGTGCATGCAGTCTTTTAGCTGCTCGTCGTCAATTTTTAGTCGCGCTTTTATCTTCGTAAAATGCTTTTTGGCAAATGCTTCAAACTGCTCGTCCAAAAGTGCAATGGCTACTGAAACCGCAGGACTTTGCGACTTTCGCCTTAGCTGAATGAGCAAGCAATCTTGCAAATCCAACGCACCAACTCCTGGTGGGTCAAGTTGCTGTACGGACTGCAATACCTTGCGCACTTCCGCTTCGTCTACGTATATGTTTTCGGTAAACGCCAAGTCATCTACAATATCAATCAACTCCCGTCGGATATAGCCACTATTATCGATACTCCCCACCAAAAAAGCCGCAATGCGGTATTCTTGTGCTGAAAAGGTAAAAGTGTCTAGCTGTGCCATTAACTGTTGATGAAAGCTCACACCTGCAGCATAGGGCACGTGTTTTTCTTCATCGTCTGGACTGTAGTTTTGGGCGCGAAGACGGTATTCGGGGATTTCGTCATCGCTCAAATACGCATCAATATCAATATCGTCTGCCGCTATAATTTCGCCACTATCCTCCTCGGGGGTGTCAAATTCTTCTTGCTCTTTTTCGTCTTCTTTCCCTGAAGCAAGTGCTGGGTTTTCTTCAATCTCACGTAATATCTGTTGCTCAAAAGATTGAATAGGCAACTGAATCAACTTCATCAGCTGAATTTGCTGCGGCGATAGCTTTTGTGAAAGCTTAAATTGAA
Source organism: Flavobacteriaceae bacterium (assembly GCA_049596455.1). Taxonomy (GTDB): domain Bacteria; phylum Bacteroidota; class Bacteroidia; order Flavobacteriales; family Flavobacteriaceae; genus UBA7446. The sequence continues at coordinate 127,815 of JBMYLP010000002.1, forward strand.
GGTGTTGTTTGAGCATGAATTAGCATTGGGTTTTTAAAAATACAAAAAACCCACACATTCTCTTCTAAAATGCAGCATTTAGCGGGGTTCGCGGATATGGAATTACATCTCTGATGTTAGACATTCCTGTGGTGTATAGCACCAATCGCTCAAAACCAAGTCCAAAACCGGCATGAACGGCAGTTCCAAAACGACGCAAATCCGTGTACCACCACAACTCTTCTTCGTCTATATCCATGGCGCGCATGCGCTCTACAAGTTTGTCAAGGCGTTCTTCCCGCTGCGATCCACCTACCATTTCGCCTACTCCAGGGAACAATACATCCATGGCGCGAACTGTTTTACCATCATCGTTCATACGCATATAAAACGCTTTTATCTCAGCAGGATAATCAAACAAAATCACAGGACTAGTAAAGTGCTTTTCTACCAAATAGCGTTCGTGTTCGCTTTGCAAATCTACTCCCCAAGCATCTACGGGATACTTGAACTTCTTCTTTTTGTTGGGCTTAGAATTGCGTAAAATGTCTATGGCTTCTGTGTAGGAAACTCGCATAAACTCATTTTGGGTTACAAAGCGTAAGCGCTCTAAAAGCCCCATGGGGCTACGCTCAAGCTGTGGTTTTTTTGCCTCTTCTTGTGCAAAGCGTTGATCTAAAAATGTCAAATCTTCTTCGCAATTTTCTAATACATAGGTCAACACGGCCTTGATAAAATCCTCTGCCAAGTCCATGTTATCGTCCAAATCGTTAAAGGCAACTTCGGGTTCAATCATCCAAAATTCTGCCAAGTGTCGTGAAGTGTTGGAATTTTCAGCCCTAAATGTTGGTCCAAATGTATACACTTTACCCAATCCCATGGCGTAGGTTTCGGCCTCTAATTGCCCAGAAACGGTAAGGTTGGTTTCTTTACCAAAAAAGTCGGGTTCGTCTGTTTTTTGAGATGGATCTAAAGTCGTTACACGAAACATTTCGCCAGCTCCTTCGGCATCGCTCCCCGTAATGATAGGAGTATGTACTTGATAAAATCCATTTGTTGTAAAGTATTGATGTACGGCAAACGACAGTGCGGCACGCACTCGCATAACAGCAGCAAAGGTGTTGGTGCGAACACGCAAATGCGCTTTTTCGCGCAAAAATTCCAAGGAGTGTTTTTTAGGCTGTATGGGGTATTCGTCTGGATTTGAGCCACCTAAAACGGTTACCGAATCGGCTTGAATTTCGAATTGCTGACCCTTCCCTTGACTTTCTACAAGAGTGCCTGAAATTTCTAAGGCAGCACCTGTATTAATCTCTGCAAGCACTTCTTCGGGAGTTTGTTCAAAATCTACCACACATTGCAAATTTGCCAAGCAGGAGCCATCGTTTAGGGCAATAAATCGGTTGGCGCGAAAGGTGCGAACCCAACCGCGAACGGTAACTTTTTGACCTTTGTGTTCTCCAGAAAAAAGTTGACGAATGTCCATAAGGTGTTTACATTAACAGTGGCAAATATAGCGCAATTATTCTGCTTCGTTCTCGGGCAAAATCTGAAATTTTGGCTCTTTGAGCGTACGCTCATTGGCAATTTGTTTTTCGAGCGAAAGCAACAATGAAGGCAATAAAATAAGGTTAGCTAACATGGCAAAAAGCAAGGTCGCCGATACCAAACCACCAAGTGCAACCGTGCCGCCATAGCTAGAAATCATAAACACCGAAAACCCAAAAAACAGTACAATAGAGGTATAGAACATACTTACGCCTGTTTCACGAAGTGCTGCATACACCGACTTTTTTACGTTCCATTTTGTGGCTTGCAACTCTTGTCGGTATTTTACCAAATAGTGAATGGTATCATCTACCGAAATACCAAAAGCAACGCTAAACACCAAAATGGTAGAGGGCTTGATAGCAATGCCCAAAAAGCCCATCATACCAGCTGTAAGAATTAGTGGAATGACATTAGGAAGTAACGAGATAAGAATCATACGAAACGACCTAAACATATACGCCATAAACAATGCAATAAGCAAAATGGCAAGGCTTAATGAAACCACAAGGTTGCGCACCAAAAAGCGTGTGCCTTTAAGGTAACCCAAGGCTTTTCCAGTCATGGAAACATCAAATCGATCAGCAGGAAAATACTTGTTTATACTATTTAGCATTTGCTGCTCAATGGCTTCCATGCGTTCGGTACTTACGTCTTGTAACATGACAGTAATTCGGGCAAATTGCCCTGTTTCGTCCACCAATCGGGTTAGAAAACTCGCTTCGTCGCCCAAGTTTTTGGCGTGTGCTCGAATAAAATTATTCTCTTGATTTGTGGGCAACTGGAAGTATTTTGGGTTTCCGTTGTAGAATGCTTGCTTTAGGTATTTTGCTACAGCCACTGCCGAAACGGGATTTGACAATTCGGGAATTTCACGCAAATCATTTTCTAATCTGTTGATGCGGTTTAGTGTAGATAGGCGTGTTGCGCCATTTTTACGTTTGGTATCCACCATAATTTCAATTGGCATAACGCCCTTGAAATGCGTTTCAAAAAACCGAATGTCTTTGTAGAAGTCCGCTTTTTTGGGCATGTCATCGACTATGGTTCCCGAAAGCCGAATTTCATACATTCCAACAATACTCAGCATAAGTGCTATAACTGAGATAAAATACACCGACACACGATGCTGCTTTACCATGCGCTCCATCCATGCCACAAAGCCCGACATCCACTTTCGGTTGAGGTGCTCCAAATGTTTTTTATTGGGAATCGACATAAAACTGTATATGATAGGAATCATAAGCAGCGACAACAAAAATATCATCATGATATTGATAGATGCTACTATCCCAAACTCTCTAAGTAATGTACTGTTGGTAAGCATAAACGTCGCAAAACCGCAGGCGGTAGTCATATTGGTCATAAGCGTAGCATTTCCAATTTTTGAAATGACACGTTGCAATGACCGCGCTTGGTTACCGTGTTTTTTGATTTCGTTTTGGTATTTATTGATAAGAAAAATACAATTCGGTACCCCAATCACAATAATTATAGGAGGTATTAGTGCTGTAAGAACCGTAATTTCATATCCTAATAATCCAATGATACCAAATGCCCACATTACACCAATAACCACAATGGACATGGAAATGAAAGTAGCACGATACGACCTAAAAAAGAAGAAAAAAATCAGCGTAGTCACAAGCGTTGCCGCAACTACAAAAAGCCCGATTTCGTCTAAAATCATTTTGGCGTTTATGGTGCGGATATACGGCATTCCCGACACGCGCACATTAAGCCCTGTGTCGCTTTCAAATGCTGCTATTTTTGGTACTAGTACGTTATCTACAAAGGCCTGTCGCTCGCCGCTATTTACAACCTCTGGACGCAAATACACCCCTGTTTGCACCACAGCCGTTTCTTTGTTAAAAAGCAACTCGTTGTACAGCGGTTGTTGCTGAAATAACCATTGTTTTAATGCCGTAGCTTCCTCGTTGGTTTTGGGTTTTTGATAGGGTATAGGGGCTGACTCAAAAACTCTTTTTTTGGTATTTCGTTTGAGTTGGGTCAGCTCGCTTATTCCTACTACGTATTCTATGCTGGGCGATGCCGCTAAGCTATCGCCAAGGGCTTTCCACGCGGCGAGTTTTTCAGGAGTGAAAAACTGATTGTCTTGAACAGCAATGACCACCATGTTTCCTTCTTCCCCAAATCGGTCTAAAAAGCGTTCGTAATACGTATTAAAAGGGTGATTATCGGGCAAGAGATTTGCTTCAGTAAAGCTAAACCGAATGTTTCCCCATTGCGTTGACAGGAAAAAAGTGGTTGCAACAATAGCAGCCAAAAACAATATACGGTTACGCAGGATAAGCCGTGCCACGCTTCCCCAGAAGCGTGTATTTATCCATTTTATCATAGCAATCTTCTATTCATGACCTGCTTACACGGTCATGATTTCTTTTTCTTTTACCAGATATTTTTCATCTATCGTGGCAATATATTTATTGGTTGCGTCTTGAACATCGACCTCAGCATTTTTGAGTTCGTCTTCAGAGAGTTCCAATTTTTTCAATTCAGTATTGGCATCTTTTCGGGCATTGCGTACCCCAACTTTGGCATGCTCTGCTTCGGCTTTGGCTTGCTTTACTAATTCACGTCGGCGCTCTTCTGTTAGCGGTGGAATACTGATGATAATAGACTCGCCATTATTCATGGGATTAAATCCCAAATTGGCAACCATAATGGCGCGTTCAATTTCGGGGATGAGCGTTTTTTCCCAAGGCTGCACCGATAGGGTTTGCGCATCGGGGGTATTCACATTTGCCACTTGACTTAGGGGTGTTTGCGTACCGTAATAATCAACTTTTACAGTTGAAAGCATTACGGGGTTTGCTTTTCCAGCACGAATATTTATAAACGATTTATCGAGGTGCTCGAGTGCCTTGTCCATGGCTTCTTCGGTAGCTTCTAGTATAAAGTTTAGTTCTTCCATTGCTTATAGATTTACCAATGTTCCGATGGGCTCGCCCATCACCACTTTTTTCAAATTTCCAGGTTTGTTCATGTCAAACACAATAATGGGTAACTCGTTTTCTTGGCTTAAGGTAAATGCGGTCATGTCCATCACTTTTAGCCCTTTGCTGAGTACATCATTAAAGGAGATATTGTCAAATTTTTGCGCCGATTTGTCTTTTTCAGGGTCGGCAGAATAAATACCGTCCACACGTGTTCCTTTAAGGATAACATCTGCGTTAACCTCTATGGCGCGAAGTACGGCTGCGGAGTCAGTAGTAAAAAATGGATTTCCAGTACCGGCACCAAAAATGACCACCCGTCCTTTTTCCAAATGGCGAACGGCTCGGCGTTTGATGTACGGTTCTGCAACGGCCTCAATTTTTAATGCAGTTTGTAAGCGCGAAGGTACTTCAGCATCTTCTAACGCGCTTTGCAAGGCTAAGCCGTTGATACATGTGGCAAGCATTCCCATGTAATCGCCTTGAACACGGTCCATACCATTACTTGCTGCTGCTACACCGCGAAAGATATTTCCTCCACCAATAACGATAGCTACTTCTATTCCCAAGGCAACAATTTCCTTAATGTCTTGTGCATAAGCAGCCAAGCGCTGAGGATCAATGCCGTGGGTGCGGTCGCCCATGAGTGCTTCGCCGCTAAGTTTGAGAAGTATTCGTTTGTATTGCATGGAGTATGTTTGTGCAAATATAGCAAGTTAGCCGCGATTTGGTGGTGAACCAACTTTCGCTTTGCGCTTAAATTATTCTAAAGGAAAGTCGGGGATGTGTTTTTTAATTTCCGATTGACTGTACATATCTTTTGGAAGAACGCTATGCTCTAGTTTGAAAGCGTCAAACGCTTTCTTAGAAATAGGTGTAAAAGAATTAAAATAAACACTTTTCTGATACACCTCTTTAATACTGAAATTAGCATCCATGGAAAGAACATTTTGCCTGTTTCTACCTTTTACCACTTTGTTTTTTTCAATAATTTTAAACGGTCTTTTTATTCCTGCTTGTTCCTGAAATTCTTCATAAATGTGATATAAAGTGTATTTGCCCAAATGGTTTTTTACAAATGAATACGTCCTGTTGTTTAGGCGTTCTTCATAGAACAATCCAAATAATTTTACCCTGCTTTGATGTTTGTTGTTTTGGCACCTAATTTTATGTACACCAAAGTCTTCTACATCAATAAGTAAGTAACCGTTATAGTCTTTTTTCTTTTTAGAGCTAAATCGGATTTTATATACGGGCACACCCAAATCGTACATCGTGCCCTCGTTTGAAAATGTATATTTTTTTGGATTGACTAAAAAGGGCAATGCCCAATTGTTTTCAGCAAATAGATTTTTAGTTGCTAAGCGTTGTAAACTCCCAAGTTGGTTGGCAGCATATTTTTTTGGTGTTAGCTTTCTTTTTTCTTGCTCTACGGTATCAATTTCTTGGACGGGATTATTCATTTTAACGGTAATTAGTGGTCCCGACTTCACTTTAAAATAAGAGTCTTTTTTCACCCTTTTTGTAAGAATTTCGCTTATCGTTTTTTCCATGGAATCAAAGCGGCTTTCCGTAAGTGAATCACGAAGTGTTGCTGCTTGTAATACCTGTAACTTATGATGCTTAAGCCCACCACTATCTCTTAGCCATTTGCTTTTGGAGTAAAATTCATCTCTTTCCTTTTTCGGGACTTGTGCTAAAATTTCGTCCACAAAAGTTTGGTCAAGCTCTGGAATGGTTGATTTTTTAATTTCAATATCCATTTTTTGTACGTCAGTCAAATCAATACGATGTACAAAAACCTCACTCGAAGAAAGTCCAAAATCAACGGTTTTTGAAGTGTTTGCCTTAACGCTATCAATAATTTCCGCTGCTGTTAGCGTTCGGTTGCTTACCATAATGGGCATAAGTTCCACAGCCTTGGGTAGCAGGTATAGCGTGTCGCGAATTTGTGACGCAGCTATTTTTTTTTGGGCATACCCCAAACAGGATAATGTTATGCTATCAGCTTCTGGCTTTTGCCAATAAAACGCACCAGACGAACTGGTAATTACGCCTGTCTTGCCGTCATAAACACTAACCAAAGAAATGGGTTCATTGGAAATACTATCCATAACAACAACCTGTTGGGCCTGTACAGCACTTGAAAAGAGAACTAAAAAAAGGAGCAAACCTCTCATATCTAAAGATTCGGCACCCCTAAAATAAAAAAAACCTCCATAGCGGAGGTCTTTTTTTATCATTTTTAACAAACCAACAATGGGTTATCCCAATGCTAAGCGTTTAAATCCAGTAACCACCAAATCGGGGTTTACAGACTTTACATAGGCAGCAACGCTTTGCTTGCTATCTTTGATATAGTCTTGATTTACAAGCGTGTTGTCTTTAAAGAATCGTTTGATTTTTCCCTTGGCAATATTGTCTAACATGGCTTCTGGCTTGCCCTCTGCACGTAACTGGTCTTTGGCAATTTCGATTTCCTTTTCAATAACCGTAGCCTCAACACCATCTTCGTTTAGCGCGATTGGGTTCATGGCTGCAGCTTGCATGGCAACGTTTTTGGCAGCCTCGGCAGCACCCTCAACAGAAGCAGAAAGACTCACAAGCGTGGCTATTTTGTTTCCTGCGTGGATATACGACCCTACAAAAGGTGCCTCTAGACGCTCAAATCCACCAATTTCAATTTTTTCGCCAATGACACCTGTTTGCTCGGTAAGCTTATCTGCAACGGTAAGACTTCCCTCAAAGGTAGCCGCTAAGAAAGCATCTTTGGAACTGTGTTCAAGAGCAATATCGGCAAGCTTGTTCGCCAAATCCAAATAGCTATCGTTTTTGGCAACAAAGTCGGTTTCGCAGTTTACGGAAACCACAACGCCAACGCTAGCATCATCATTTACACGTGCAATAACCGCTCCTTCCGAAGAATCACGATCGGCGCGGTTTGCCGCTACCTTTTGTCCTTTTTTACGGAGCAATTCAATAGCAGCATCGAAGTCACCTTCGGCTTCTACTAAGGCTTTTTTGCAGTCCATCATTCCAGCACCAGTAGCTTGGCGCAATTTGTTTACTTCAGCAGCAGTAATTTTTGACATAGTATTTTTTTTAATTGTCTTCTTCTGTTGGTTCTTCTGGTTCTACTTCAGGAGTTTGTTCTTCTTCAGTTGCTTCATCAGCCGCATTGTCAACTTCCTCGGCAACCTCTTCAGCAGCTTCTTCAGCTACTTCCTCGGCAGCTTCTTCAATCACTTCCTCCGCAATTTCTTCAGCAGCTTCTTCAACAACCTCCTCTACAGTTGGTTCTTCTGCGGTTGCTTCAGCTTCGGCAACTTCTTCGGCAGGCTCAGCAACCTCTTCGGCAGGCTTGTCTTCCGTTGAGGTAGGCTCAGCAACCACTTCGCCTTCACTAGCAACAGCATCTGCCTCGGCTTTATCTTGTTGACGCTCACGTAATCCTTCAGCAACAGCGTCGGTAACCAGCGCCATAATTTTTTCAATAGATTTTGATGCATCATCATTTGCAGGAATCACATAATCAACATCTCTTGGGTCTGCATTGGTGTCTACCATAGCAAAAATGGGGATGTTTAGTTTTTGCGCTTCTTTAACCGCAATGTGCTCTCTACGAATATCTACCACAAACAATGCTCCTGGAAGACGTGTCATATCTGAAATAGAACCCAAGTTCTTTTCTAGCTTTGCACGCAATCTGTCTACTTGTAATTTTTCCTTTTTAGATAAGGTTTCAAAAGTACCATCGGCTTTCATCTTATCGATGGCTGCCATTTTCTTTACCGCTTTGCGGATGGTAACAAAGTTGGTAAGCATACCACCAGGCCAACGCTCGGTAATGTAAGGCATGTTTACGTTTGCTACTTTTTCAGAAACGATATCCTTTGCTTGTTTTTTGGTAGCAACAAAAAGGATTTTACGTCCCGAAGCAGCAATTTTCTTTAGCGCTTCGTTCGCTTCTTCGATTTTCGCAACCGATTTGTACAGGTTGATGATGTGGATACCGTTGCGCTCCATATAAATGAAGGGCGCCATATTGGGGTTCCACTTGCGGGTAAGGTGACCAAAATGCACTCCGGCATCGAGTAGGTCTTTAACTTCTATTTTAGACATTGTTGTTGATAGTTTACGTTCCCTGATTAGCAATACGGAAGTGGCGATGTCTCGGCCTTACGCATTTAGATGCTAAACTAATGGCAACAAATTAATGGTATTTAAATGAACTTGATGTTGCGCTAGCGCAACGATAAGGTTAACGTTTTGAGAATTGGAATTTCTTACGAGCTTTCTTCTGACCGAATTTCTTACGTTCCACCATTCTTGGGTCGCGAGTAAGTAATCCTTCAGGCTTAAGCACTGTTCTGTATTCTTCATCAATAGCACAAAGTGCTCTAGAAATAGCAAGACGAACTGCCTCGGCTTGTCCGTTTGGGCCTCCGCCAACAACCGATGCAGTCAAATTGTATTGTCCTGTGGTTTCCGTTAAGGCAAAGGGTTGATTTACTTTATATTGTAATGTGGCAGGTGCAAAATATACGTTCAGCGGCTTTTTGTTCACGGTGATTTCTCCTTTACCTTCAGTAAGGTAAACACGTGCAATAGCTGTTTTGCGGCGACCAATTTTGTGGATGGTTTCCATATTAGTTTAACTCGTTGATATTTAATTCGTTGGGTTGCTGACCTCCGTGAGTGTGCTCAGCACCTGCAAATACGTACAGGTTACGGAACAATTCAGCACCTAATTTGTTTTTAGGAAGCATGCCCTTTACTGCTTTCTCTACAACGCGAGTAGGGTCTTTTTCAAATACTTCAGTGGCAGTCAAACTACGCTGACCACCGGGATAGCCCGTGTGGCGGATATAGGTTTTGTCTGTCCATTTGTTGCCGGTAAGTTTGATTTTATCGGCATTAATTACAATAACGTTATCGCCACAGTCCACGTGTGGTGTGTAGCTTGGCTTGTATTTGCCGCGCAACAGCTTGGCTACTTTAGACGAAAAACGACCTAATACTTGGTCGGCGGCATCAACTACAACCCACTGTTTATCAGCGTTTTGCTTGTTGATCGATACGGTTTTATAACTTAATGAGTCCACTGTGTACGTTTTTGCTCGTTATTCCACCACAGATTTGACCTCTGTTTGGCGGGCTGCAAATGTACAAACTATCCCCAATAATGCAAATGCTATTTTGAGATTTGTTTTAGATGCCTCTAATGCGCCTCCAACCAGTTTTGACCCACGCCAATATCTACCGTAAGTGGCACTTGCAATGCATAGGCGTTTTCCATTTCGGTTTGCACCAATTGCGTAAGCGTATCCAACTCCGCTTTTGGACATTCAAAAACGAGTTCGTCATGTACTTGGAGCAGCATTTTGGACTCTAATTGTTCGGTTTGCATCCGCTTATAAATATGGAGCATGGCAATTTTGATAATATCGGCAGCACTTCCTTGTATGGGCGCATTGATGGCATTGCGTTCGGCAGCACCGCGCACCACCGCATTTCTAGAATTGATGTCTTTTAAATACCTACGCCTACCTAAAACAGTAGCCACATAGCCGTGCTCTCGGGCAAAATCTACTTGCTCGTTCATATAGGCTTTGAGCTTGGGGTAATTTTCATAATAGGTGTCAATAAGGTTTTTGGCTTCGGTGCGGTTGAGCGTAGTTTGGTTGCTTAACCCAAAAGCAGACACGCCATATATAATTCCAAAGTTTACGGTCTTGGCTTGGCTGCGTTGCTCACGGCTAACGTCAGCTAAGGGAACGCCAAATACTTTTGCGGCTGTGGCGGCGTGAATATCTTCGTTATTGTTAAATGCCGCTACCATGCTGGGGTCTTCGCTAAGCGAGGCAATAATGCGTAACTCTATTTGGGAGTAGTCGGCAGCCATGAGTACATGATTATCGTCTTTGGCTACAAAAGCTTTGCGCACTTGCTGCCCCCTGGGAGTTCTAATGGGAATATTTTGCAAGTTTGGATGGTTACTGCTTAGTCGTCCTGTGGCGGCAACTGCCTGATTATAAACCGTATGTACGCGATTTGAACGCGGATTTACGTCTTGTGGTAATGCCGAAACATAGGTGTTGTTGAGTTTTTGCACACTGCGCCATTCCAAAATATCAGCCACAATGGGATGATTTTTGGCTAGGGTAGACAGCACTTCCTCGGCGGTGGAATATTGCCCTGTTTTAGTCTTTTTTGGTTTATCAACTAGTTTGAGCTTGTCAAATAAAATAGGCCCCAACTGTTTTGGTGATGCCAAATTAAAGGTTTCCCCAGCTTGGTCAAAAATACGTTGCGTCAATGCTTGTGCTTCTTGCTCTAATTGAGTAGACATCGTATTTAGATAGGGCACATCCAGCGAAATCCCTGCCAATTCCATGGCTGCCAACACGCGTATTAGTGGTAACTCAATATTATGCAGCAAATCACGTTGTTCGTTTTTGCCCAATTCCTGCTCAAAATGTTCTTTAAGCTGCCAGGTAATATCGGCGTCTTCGGCAGCATATTCGGTTTGTTGATCTAGCGGTACGTTGCGCATCGACCCTTGATTTTTCCCTTTTTTACCAATCAAATCCGAAATGGGTTTTGGTCGATAGCCCAAATAAGTTTCGGAAAGCACATCCATGTTGTGACGCATATCAGGATTGATAATATAGTGTGCCAACATGGTATCAAAAAGCGGTCCTTTTACAGCTATACCATGCTGATGCATGACCTTTATATCATACTTTAAATTTTGCCCTACTTTCTCGATGCTTTCACTTGCAAAAAAGGGTGCTAAATCGGTTAAAATTTCGTTGCGTTCCAATTCATTTTCGGAAATGGGAACATAATAGCCTGTGCCCGCTTGCCAACTAAACGCAATTCCTACAAGCGATGCGCTGATGGCGTCCAATCCTGTGGTTTCGGTGTCAAAGCAAACGCTTTTTTGGCGCATCAGCGTGTTTACCAAAAGACTGCGCTCCATTTGAGTTTTCACGCATTGATAATGATGCGGAGTGTTGGCAAGGGATTTGAATTCAGCGATGGATTCTTGCTGTCCACTTCCCGGCTGATGGAACAAATCAAAAGCCACAGGCGCAGCTTGTGGAGTAGTGGGTTTTTCAGGTGCTGATGGAGTTTCGTTAGGCGCAAAAACCTTTACAAAAGTTTCGCTTAGGCGCCGAAATTCCAGTTCCTGAAAAAGCTCTTTTACAGCAGGAATATCGGGCTCGCTGAGTTGGTAACTAGACGCATCAAACTGCACAGGTACATCAAGTAATATGCGCGCCAATTTTTTGGAAAGCAACCCTAATTCTTTGTTGGCTTCTACCTTTTCTTTCATTTTACCTTTCAGCTCATGGGTGTTTTCCAACAACCCTTCCATACTACCGTATTGCGCCAAGAATTTTTTTGCGGTTTTGTCGCCAACGCCAGGCAGTCCGGGGATATTATCTACCGCATCGCCCATCATTCCCAAATAATCAATAACCTGTTCGGGGTGTTTAACTTCAAATTTTTCTTGCACTTCGGGGATGCCCCAAATTTCAATGCCATTGCCCATGCGGGCAGGGCGATACATAAAAATATTCTCCGAAACCAATTGCGCAAAATCTTTATCTGGGGTAACCATATAAACTTGAAAATCTTCTTTTTCTGCTTGTTTGGCAAGAGTGCCAATAATATCATCTGCCTCAAATCCTTCTAGCTCAATAACAGGGATGTGTAATGCTTTGAGTAAATTTTGGATGTATGGGACGGCAATTTTTATTGCTTCGGGTGTTTCGGATCGATTGGCCTTATAGTCGGGAAACATGTCGTTGCGCACTTGCGATCCGCCTTTGTCAAACGCCACGGCAAGATAGTCTGGGCGTTCGCGTTTAATGACATCAAATAGCGAATTGGTAAACCCCAAAATGGCGCTGGTGTCCATGCCTTTGGAGTTGATACGAGGGTTTTTGATAAAGGCATAATAGCCCCGAAAAATAAGGGCATAAGCATCTAAAAGGAAAAGGCGGTTTTGAGCCATGAAATGAATAAAAGCTGTGCTAAAAATAGGCTTTATTGGTCAAGATTAAAAAAGGAACAGTTAGAAATGATTGGTACAGTTTGTGCTGTTATTCGTAGAGTTATCATAAAAAATGTATTTTTGACGCATAAAACCGACAAAATGTCCAAGTTTGGTGAATTAATAGACGCGAATATCCCCATTCTGTTAAGTTTTTATACAGACTGGAACGACCCCTCTACGGAAATGCACCCTGTGCTGCGCGATGTGGCTGCTGCTATGGGCGATACGGGTAAGGTGGTTAAAATAGATGTTGACAAAAACCCCAAATTAGCTGAAGCCCTTCGTGTAAAAGGGTTGCCTACATTGATGATATACAAATCAGGAGAAATGGTTTGGCGTCAAAGTGGCGAACAAGATGCTAATACGCTTATCGGATTAATGAAGGACTTTGTTTAGTCTGCCGTGTAAGGATTGGTGGCTTTTCTAAAGTCGGCATTGGCTTCCGACACACTATCCAAGTTGGGCTCTACGATTTGATAGCTTTCCAAAACCCTTTGATACGCCTGTATTTCAAACGCAATACTTTCTTTGTAATACTGGAGCTCTTCTTCAGGAACTTGACTAAACAATGCTAATCTATTTTGATATACTTGCGCAATAGCGTTGTACAGCAATCGCCCTGATTCAGGCATGTCAGCTGCGAACAATACGGGGACATAAGATGTCATGGGTGTGTAATATTCGTATGCCGAATACAATGGTGCAAACTGACGGGTGTTTTCAATAAAATCTTTGACAAGTGTACTAGATATATTGTTGTCCTTAGCTTCAATCACCATATCCAACACGGCACGATAGCGCTCCACATCCACCAAAATGGTTTCGGCATAGCGTTGTTGGTCGGCTGCGCTAAACGAGTTGTAATAGTCTAACTTATCGGCATATTTTGCAGCAAGTTGTGTGGCAAGTTCGCCTCCTTTATCGGTACTTCCAGCCCTGTAGTACGTGGCTGCAATTGGAGTAAGCAAACTGTAATACCCAAAATAGTCCAATGGCATTTTTTCCATCGATAAATCCAACATTTCAATGGCTTTTTTGGGTTTATTTTCAATGACAAGTTGCTCTGCCAGTCGTGCCAAATTGCTGCGAAACGAGATGCTGTTTTTGCGTGTTTCGGGGTCGTGATAAATATCTGGACTATTTGCATTCCCCCAATCCCATTTTTTCACAATCTCATACATACGCTCCGAATCAATCCGCCCCATTTGATATGGGTTTTGGGGGTTTTCAGGAGTTTTGATGGGGACAAGCTTATACACCAATCCGTCAAGTTGGAGGTACTCTTTCATCCAAATATATTCCTCGTCGTCATAACTACCCCCAGTAAAATAAATAGGGCGCTTCCAATCGTTGTTGCGAAGAATATCCAACATCATCACCCTATTTTTATATAGTCCCGAAGTAGGCAAATCAATATCGATATAATCCACAATAAGATCGGCATCTTCTGGCTTGACCACACCGCTTTGTAAGACGTTTTCTTTGTTTACGGGAACCCGAATTTTGTTTGTGGGGTAATACACTAAGTTTTGGGTCCCCTCGGGAATTTGACGCATATCCACCTCATATTGTTGTAGCAAATGTTTGTAGCGCGTGCGTGGATTGTCGCTTGCTACCCAATCCATAAAATCGCCTAACTCCCAACGAACAGAATCGATAAGGGCTTCAAATTTGATGTAGTCACGTGTGCCATAGGCATACTGTTTGTGTGTGAGCTGCGAAGGAATTGGGGTGCTTTCATAGGTTTTTCGCTTGAGTTGGTCAATGTACCAATCGGTAGCTAAAAGTTGGGTATTGATGCTGCGCACATCGGTGCGATAGCCTTCAATTTCTTGTGCATACCACAGGGCAAAAGTGTCGTTGTCGCCAATGGTAAAAATCATGGCGTCTTTGTCCTTATCAATAGAATCCAGATAGGCTTTTGCGGTAGATTGTGCCGTGTAGCGATTTGAGCGATCGTGGTCGTCCCAATTTTGCGAGCCCATAAGCACAGGTACGGCAAGCAAACAGAGCAGCGTACTTAGCGGTGCAGCAATACGTAATGACAGATATTTCTTCAGCGACTCGGCAAGGGCAACCACGCCAATGCCAATGCACATGGCAAACACATAAAACGAACCAACGAGTGCATAATCGCGTTCACGTGGTTCAAAAACCCTTTCGTTAAGATACACCTTAAGTGCTAGACCCGTAAAGAGGAAAAACACCAGCAATACCCAAAAGCGTTTTTTGTCTTGTTGATATAAAAACAACGCACCCAGCAGCCCTAAAAACAACGGTAACATATAGTAGGTGTTGCGACCTTTGTTGTTTTTGGCATCGTCGTATAGGTTTTTTTGAGAGCCCAATCGAAAGCTGTCTAGCCACGAAATCCCACTAATCCAATTGCCATTAAATGGATCTAAATTTCCTTGTTCATCATTTTGTTTTCCCGCAAAGTTCCACATAAAATAGCGGAAATACATATAATTAATCTGAAAGGTAAACAGGTAGTTTAGGTTGTCGATTAGACTCGGCTTTTCAATATCCAAATAGGAACCAAAACGCTGTAAAAACTGGTGGTAGCCATTGGCATCAACCTCTCCATTATTGACACGTGAAATAAAATCGTTTACAGCATCTATAAGCTGGGTTTGGTTGCGGTATTCGGGTTTGATGTCAAAATCGGGTGCACCAAAATAAGTGATATAATTCACTGCATTGCCCGAACTCCACATACGCGGCAACAGTCCTGTGTGCTTACTATTAGCACTGATGCGTGCATCTTTCCATGCATTCACGACCACATAACGCCCCTTTTTAAGGTCTTTTTCGTATTTCGGTTTGTCGTCCTTGTAGGGGTTGTCTTCGTCCTGACCTGCATACATATCGGTGTACATGGGTCCGTAGAACAAATGGGTTTCGGGATATTGCTCAAGATTATAATACGCCAAAAGCGCTCGTGCGTCTGTGGGTGCATTTTCGTTGATTACCGTATTGGCATTGGCGCGAATGGGCAGCATTATCCAAGACGAAAATCCAACCAAAATAAAAACGATACACCACAAACCCGTATTGACTTGCACCCATTTTTTTTGTTGGGTAAGTCGTAATCCCCAAACAAATAAGACCAAAATAGACAGTCCCGCAATGATAGTTCCCGAATTGAATGGCAATCCAAAACTGTTTACAAAGAATACTTCAGCATTTCCAAAATAGGCTAAGGTTAGTGGCAGGAGTAGCTTAAAAATAAAGAGTAATACGGCTACAGAGACTACATTTGCCACCACAAAGGATTTCCACGAAAAAGGGTAGTGCTTAAAGTAATACAGCATCCCGATGGCGGGAACGGTGAGTAGTCCCATAAAGTGGACACCAAACGACAACCCAATTAGAAAAGCAATAAGCACCAACCAACGGTCGCCGCGTGGTTTGAGCATGTCTTCTTCCCAACGCAATCCCAACCAAAACATGGCAGAGGTGATAAGCATTGCCATGGCATACACTTCAGCCTCAACGGCATTAAACCAAAAACTATCTGAAAACGTATAACTAAGCGCACCCACAACACCTGCGCCCAAGACTAAAAAGGCTTGCGCGCCTGTTGGATTTGTTTCTTTAAGTATAAATCGTGTAATGATTCGGGTTAGCGACCAGAACATAAACAAAATGGTAAAGGCACTTGCCAGCACCGACATCATGTTTACCCAAAACGCAACACGCTCAGGACCACTTGCAAAAGAGGAGAAAAAGGCACCCATCATTTGAAAAAGTGGTGCGCCAGGCGGATGCCCAACTTGCAGTTTAGCAGAGGTGGCAATGTATTCGCTACAGTCCCAATAGCTTGCTGTGGGCTCAACAGTAAGGTAGTAGGTTACTAGTGCAATACAGAAAACAAACCAGCCCGTGAGGGTATTTCCTTTAGCGTAGTTCATGAGATTTCTAAAGCCACTAAAGTACGATATCTTAGAAAACCACAAACAAGATTGTGGAAACTATTGGTGCAACAAAAAGTTTGTTTATTTTTGCATCCGCACTGGCCTATGGTGTAACTGGCAACACGTCTGATTTTGGTTCAGAAGAGTCTAGGTTCGATCCCTAGTAGGCCAACAAAAACCCACTCTTATTGGAGTGGGTTTTTTAGTTTAATCCAAGCCCTGCAGCTATTCCTTCCTTAAAATGTTCCCAATCGAAAAAAATTTCTCTAAATACCACAATGGTTAAGATGATTAAAACAATTTCAAGAACTTCTTTGTTATCAAATTTTAAATTTTTCATAACGCATTGTTTGTATAAGGGTTAAGCATTCCAGAAATAAAATGGAATAGTAGTTCGGCAATAAAAAGTCCAATGACTATTGCAAAAAGTAGTTTGTAGGATGGTTTAAAGGGTTTCATAACATAAGATTTATGACTCCAAAGTGTTAAGTTTACTTATAGATTTTTAAGGCGATTGACTCAAATATACAAAATCCAATTTTATTCCTATATTTGCCCCGTTTAACGGAAAGCGGTAGGGGGACAGGGTCCTCTTTTTTTATTTTATGGAATTTACCAAACGCGTACATGATTTGCTTTCAGAAGCACTTGCCGAGCAGCCTTCGCTGTTTTTGGTGGATGCGCATATCGATAGTGCTTCGCATATTCGTGTAGTACTCGATGGGGATGAAGGCGTTACGCTTGAGCAATGCATGCAAGTAAGTCGCCATATCGAGCATAATTTGGATCGAGAAGAACACGATTTTTCTCTTGAAGTGGGTTCTGCTGGAGCAGCCACACCTCTTACAATTCCACGTCAATACAACAAACACCTAGGACGTATTTTGGCTATTGTAACAAACGATGATCAAAATCTAAAAGGCACGCTTACCACAACAGACACCAATGGCATCACACTGCAATGGAAAGCACGCGAGCCAAAACCTATTGGAAAAGGAAAACATACGGTTACCAAACAAGCCGATGTGCCCTTTACAGACATTAAAAAAGCAACTGTTCAAATTCAATTCAATAAGTAAACATGGAAAATCTGGCACTTATAGAGTCTTTCTCGGAATTTAAAGATGAAAAATTCATCGACCGTGTAACGCTCATGTCCATTTTGGAAGAAGTATTTCGCGCCACGCTAAAGAAAAAATACGGCACCGACGACAACTTCGATATTATCATCAACCCAGACAAGGGAGATTTGGAAATTTGGCGTAACCGCATTGTGGTGGAAGACGGCGAAGTAGAAGATCCAAACGAAGAAATTGAGCTTACGGAAGCACGTAAAATTGAACCCGATTTTGAGGTTGGAGAAGACGTGTCTGAAGAAGTTAAGTTGGCAGACTTAGGACGCCGAATGGTATTGTCGTTACGCCAAAATTTGGTTGCCCGTATACACGAGCATGACAACACCATTATTTACAAACAATTTATTGATTTGGTGGGCGAAATCTATACTGCTGAGGTGCATCATATTCGCAATCGTGTGGTCATTTTGTTGGACGATGAGGGCAATGAAATTATCTTGCCTAAAGACCGCCAAATCCCATCTGATTTTTACCGCAAAGGAGATAACGTTCGCGGGATTATTGAAAGCGTAGAGCTTAAAGGCACCAAGCCAAGTATTGTGATGTCTAGAACATCGCCCAAGTTTTTGGAGAAGCTTTTTGAGCAAGAAATTCCAGAAGTTTTCGATGGGCTGATTACCATCAAAAAAGCCGTTCGCGTTCCTGGCGAAAAAGCAAAAGTAGCCGTAGATTCTTACGACGACCGCATTGATCCTGTTGGAGCTTGTGTAGGAATGAAAGGGTCGCGAATTCACGGAATTGTACGAGAACTCGGCAACGAAAATATCGACGTTATCAATTACACCAACAACACCCAATTATTGATTACCAGAGCGTTGAGCCCGGCAAAGGTTACCTCCTTAAAAATTGATGAAGACAACAAGCGTGTTGAGGTAATGATGGACCCAAGCGAAGTGTCTAAAGCTATTGGTCGTGGTGGATTTAATATCCGTTTGGCTGGACAATTAACTGGATATGAAATTGATGTGTATCGAGAAGGTATGGAGGAAGATGTAGAGCTTACAGAATTCTCTGACGAAATCGAGGCATGGATTATTGAAGAATTTAAAAAGGCAGGATTAGACACTGCAAAAAGCGTGTTGGAACAAGATGTAGAGGACTTAGTAAAACGCACCGATTTGGAAGAAGAAACCATTAAGGAAGTGCGTCAAGTACTAAGCGCAGAGTTCTCTAACGAATAACCAAGGCATTTTTATAAATTTGAGCGCACAAACATTTTATGGCTGATTTAAAAACGATTCGAATAAACAAAGTACTCCGCGAGTTAAATATCTCGTTGGATCGTGCCGTGGAATCCCTTGCCGAAAAGGGGTTTCAAGTAGAAGCACGACCCACTACCAAAATTTCGCAGCAGGAGTATGAACTTCTTTTGGATGCGTTTCAAACAGACCGCTCTAAAAAAGAAGCTTCGCATGAGGTATTCGAAGAAAAGCGCAAAGAAAAAGAAGCCATTCGTGAGCAAGTCCAAAAAGAGACTCCTCCAGAGCCACCTGCCCCAAAACCAGATACCGTAGTTCGTGCGCAAAGTAAATTGGGAGGTCTAAAAACAGTGGGTAAAATTGATTTAGACCCAAAACCAAAGCCAGCTCCTAAAAAAGAAGAAACGCCAAAACCAGCTCCAGCGCCAAAACCTGAAGAGAAAAAAGAGGAGAAAAAAGAAGAAAAACCCGTTGCTGATACGCCACCAGCAGTTGAAAAAGAATCTGAAGGGTCAGATGGTAAAATACAAACACAGTATAAAAAGCTGAGCGGATTAAAAGCCACAGGTCAAAAAATAGACCTTACACAGTTTAAAAAACCTGAGCCCAAAAAATCAGCTGATAGCGAAGGGAACAAACGTCGTAGAAAGCGTATTACCAAAGATACAGGTGCTGGAAACCGTAAGCCATCACAAGGTCAAGGAAGAGGTGGGCAAAAACAACAACGCCCAGCGATTCAAAAAGAAGAGCCGACAGAGGAAGAAATCCAAAAGCAAATTCGCGAAACCCTAGAAAAACTTCAAGGAAAAACCACGAAGTCAAAAGGAGCGAAATACCGCCGTGAGAAAAGAGATTCCCACCGTCAAAAATCGGAGGAAGAAGAAGCACTACAAGAAGCGGAGAGTAAAGTATTAAAGGTGACAGAGTTTGTCACTGTGGGCGAAGTTGCCACGATGATGGACGTGAGCTCAACACAAATTATTTCTGCATGTATGACGTTGGGTATCATGGTTACCATGAATCAACGCTTAGACGCCGAAACTCTTTCGGTGGTGGCAGAAGAATTTGGTTACGAAGTGGAGTTTGTGACTTCTGACATTGAGGAAGCCGTAGAAGAAATTGAAGACAAACCCGAAGATTTAAAACCACGTGCGCCCATCGTCACGGTAATGGGACACGTTGACCACGGAAAAACATCTTTACTGGATTATGTCCGAAATGCCAATGTAATTGAGGGCGAGTCGGGAGGAATCACACAGCACATAGGCGCCTATAGTGTGAAGCTTAAGAATGGTCAAAAAATCGCATTTTTGGACACCCCTGGTCACGAAGCCTTTACCGCTATGCGTGCTCGCGGAACGCAGGTTACAGACTTAGTTATTATTGTTGTAGCTGCCGATGACGACATCATGCCACAAACAAAAGAGGCAATTAGCCACGCTCAAGCAGCATCGGTGCCTATTGTTTTTGCCATCAACAAAGTGGACTTACCCACTGCAAACCCCGATAAAATCAAAGAAAGTTTGGCGGGAATGAATTTATTGGTAGAAGACTGGGGTGGTAAAATTCAGTCACACGATATTTCCGCAAAAACAGGGCAAGGCGTTGAAGAATTATTGGAAAAAGTATTACTTGAAGCAGAGCTTTTAGAATTAAAAGCCAACCCAGACAGAGCTGCGCAAGGTACTGTTGTAGAAGCCTTTTTGGACAAAGGTCGTGGTTATGTTTCTACCATTTTGGTACAAGCAGGAACTTTGAAAATTGGCGATTATATTTTAGCAGGACGCCACAGTGGTAAAGTACGTGCCATGCACGATGAGCATGGACGTGAGGTTACCGAAGCTGGACCGTCAACGCCGGTTTCTATTCTTGGACTAGATGGCGCACCACAAGCTGGAGACAGATTTAATGTGTATTCAGATGAGCGTGAAGCCAAACAAATTGCTACCAAAAGAACGCAGCTTGTTCGGGAACAATCGGTGCGAACGCAACGTCATATTACACTTGACGAAATTGGACGTCGTATTGCGTTGGGTGACTTTAAAGAGCTTAACATCATACTAAAAGGAGATGTGGATGGCTCTGTAGAGGCGTTGACCGACTCATTCCAAAAGCTATCTACCGAAGAAATTCAAGTAAACATCATTCACAAAGGTGTGGGTGCTATTACAGAATCCGACGTATTGTTGGCTTCTGCATCAGACGCTATTGTGATTGGATTTAATGTGCGCCCTATGGGAACGGCGCGTCAATTGGCAGAAAAAGAGGAAATCGATATCCGAAGCTACTCCATTATTTACGATGCCATTAACGACCTCAAAGACGCCATGGAAGGCATGCTCTCACCAGAATTTAAAGAAGAGATTACGGGTAATGCTGAAATTCGAGAAACGTTTAAAATTTCCAAAATCGGAACCATTGCAGGTTGTATGGTAACTGATGGAAAAATTATTCGCAATTCTGGAGTTCGTGTAATTCGTGAGGGTGTTGTGATTCATACAGGTTCTTTAGTGTCGCTGAAACGCTTCAAAGACGATGTGAAAGAAGTGACCAAAGGCTATGATTGTGGATTGCAAATCAAAGGATTTAATGACATCAAAGAGGGTGATGTTGTAGAAGGATACCAGGAAATTGCCATTAAGAAAAAGCTAAAATAATAGCCTAAGGCTTTAGTACAAAAGCAGCTTTAAATCTTCGTTTTATTCGTGTTAAAACTTCTAGTGCTTCTCGCTCTGTTGCAAAATTCCCTGCTCTTATTTTATAGTTTGGCGTTTCAAAAACAAGTCGTGCAGGCAAGTTTGGATATAGCGTTTTAAACTCTTCTAAAACAGCAGTAGTGGACTCAAAGTTGCCATAATGAACTTGAATGGTAAAAAGCCTTTTTTTTGAAGCCTCAGCATCTAGAAGAATTTTTTGTTCTAAAAGAGTAGTGAGTTTTTCGGGTGCATCTAACTGTGTTTTAGCCTCTTGCGCAAACGTTAGTACGCTAAAAAAACAGAATGCATTTACGAACAAGTGGTTAAAGTGTGTTTTGCGGCATATCATATTGACAAAAATACATCATTATTTAATTAATTTTTTGTTAAAAATGCACTAAACATATTTTTTATAACACACATATAATCAATCATTTAAATGATTATTTAGACACATTATAAATTATATCTTTAATCGTAGTTGAGGTTTTTAAAATGAGGTCTGTGTCGTAATTTTGCTGACGAATTCGTAAAATGAATTTTATCAACAACTAACCTCCTATGCATAAGGACAGCTTTTTGGCTCACCTTCCGTTACTGATACTTTCTTTCTGTTTCAGCTTTGTTGTTGCCGCACAAGAACCCGACATTCAAAAGGGAAAGGCATTATTTAATGCTAATTGTGCTGCATGTCACAAACTTAACAAACGCGCTGTTGGCCCTGCACTTGCTGGCGTAAGTGCCAAATATGACAAAGAATGGCTTTACAGCTGGATTAAGAATTCAACAGCAATGGTTAAGGCTGGTGACGCGCAAGCTGTTGCCATTTTTGAGGAATACAACGGCTCTGTAATGACTTCGTTTCCGCAGCTCTCTAACGAAGACATTGATAACATATTAGCCTATACAGATTATACACCCCCTGCGCCTGTTGCTGCTGCGCAACCAGCAGCTACTACTGCTCAAGCAGAAGGTAGTTTTAATAACGACCTTATCTTAGGAGTACTTATACTGGTGCTTGCTGCACTTGTGGTTATGCTATTTTTGGTTACCAAAACCCTTAAGCAAATAGCTGCCGCCAACGGCATTGAAGTTGTTAAAGAAGAAAAACCTAAGCGCACACCGCTTTGGAAGGCATATGCGCAAAATCCATTTTTGGTTTTTGTCACAGTTGTGTTTTTATTGCTTTCTAGTGCTTATGTGGGGTATAGTTATTTGATGCAAGTGGGAATTGATCAAGGTTATATGCCAATCCAACCCATTCATTACTCACACAAAATCCACGCGGGCGATAACCAAATTGAATGTAAGTATTGTCACTCATCGGCAAGGGTTTCCAAGCATTCTGGAATTCCATCGCTTAATGTGTGTATGAACTGTCACATGAACATTGCAGAGTACAACGGCGAGGAAGATTTAGAAAAAGGCTACACCAAAGAATTTTATACCAACGAAATCAAAAAGCTTTACAAAGCGGTTGGATGGGACGAAAACACCCAAAGCTATACGGGCGAAACGCAACCTGTGAAGTGGGTGCGTATCCACAACCTTCCAGATTTTGTGTACTTTAATCACGCACAGCACGTTTCGGTTGCGGGAGTTGATTGTCAAAAATGTCATGGTCCAGTAGAAGAAATGGAGATTATGTATCAGCACTCCTCACTAACCATGGGATGGTGTATCAATTGTCACCGCGAAACAAATGTGAATGTCAAAGACAACGCATATTACACTAAAATTCACGAGGAACTATCTAAAAAATACGGAGTAGAAAAACTTACTGCTGCCCAAATGGGAGGGTTAGAATGCGGTAAGTGTCACTATTAAGATTTAACATATGCCCAACCAAAAGAAATACTGGAAAAGCGAAGTTGAGCTCAATGAGCAATCTACTTTGGTGGAAGAATTAGCCCAAAAAGAGTTTGCCCAAAAACTCCCTGAAGATCTTTTAGGAACTACGGAACTCCCAGAAAGTGATACTTCTCGTCGCGACTTTTTAAAATACATGGGCTTTAGTACGGCTGCGGCTACCTTAGCTGCCTGTGAAGGTCCTGTGAATACTTCTATTCCTTACGTTGTTCAACCAGAACAAATTATACCAGGAATTGCAAATTATTATGCAACCACCATAGTAGATGGTTTTGACACGGCAAGTGTGTTGATTAAAACGCGTGAGGGTCGTCCAATTAAGGTAGAAAATAACACGGATGCACCTGTAAATAATATCGCAAACGCGCGTGTTCATGCGTCGGTATTGTCGTTATATGACAGTATGCGTGTGCAAGGACCAAGTCAATCAGGTGTTGATGTAAGCTGGGAAACCTTAGAAGCCAATGTAGGACAACAACTGGCACAATTGGCGGATGAAAAATCGCCTGTTGCGCTTATTACCCCATCGCTTGCAAGTCCTACTACAGCACAAATTATTAGTGATTTTCAAGCGAAGTTTCCTAACGTAACGCACTATGCTTACGATGCTGTTTCTGAAACCGCTGCCCTCAATGCTTTTGAACAAGCATATGGCAAACGTGCACTTCCAAGCTACGACTTTAGCAAGGCAACCTGCATTGTTTCTATTGGAGCAGATTTCTTAGGCGATTGGCAAGGTGGAGGTTTTGAATCCGGATACGCCAAAACGCGTGTACCTAAAGGCAAAAATGGGAAAGCCAAAATGTCAAAGCATTATCAGTTTGAGGCAAATATGACTTTGTCCGGTGCCAATGCTGATTATCGTTTTCCAACCACGGCTACGGAACAGCAATTTGTGCTTGCAGCCCTTTATGGTGCATTGACAAGTCAATCTTTTCCAACGCCACTTTCCGCTGAGGTTAAGAAAAAAGTAGCAAAAATTGCTGCCGAGCTTAAAGCTGCTGGCGATGGTGCGATTGTGGTTACAGGTCTTCAGAACGAGGATGCACAACGTGCTGCTTTGGCAATGAATCAAACACTGGGTTCTGCTGTTATTGATGTTCAACACAACACCCAATTGCGTCAAGGGAATGCAAGCGTGATGAGTCAGCTTGTAAACGACTTGAACGCTGGAAAAATTGGCGGTGTAATTATGGCGGGTGTAAATCCTGCATATACATTGCCTAACGCAGATGCGTTTGTTGCAGGACTTAAAAAAGCAAAGCTATCGGTTGCCTTTAGCATGAAAAATGACGAAACAGCCATTCACAGCCAGTGGGTTGCTGCTGCGCCACACTACCTAGAGTCTTGGGGAGATGTGGAGATGAAAACAGGGCATTTTGCACTTACGCAACCAACCATTCGTCCACTATTTAACACCAAACAATTTCAAGATGTTTTGTTATCCCTATCAGGAAGCACACAAAAATATGATGATGCGATTAAAGCATATTGGTCTTCAAATATCTTGGGGGGGACATCTTTTAATGAAGCCTTACACGATGGATATGTTGTAACAAAAAAATCGGATAATTTACGCTACAGCGACAACGTTGATGCACTTGTACAGAGACTTGCTCGTGCAAAAGCAAAGGCAGGTTTGGAATTGCATTTGTACACCAAAACAGGAATAGGCGATGGACAACAAGCCAATAACCCTTGGCTACAAGAATTTCCAGATCCAATTACGCGTGTTACTTGGGATAATTATCTTACTGTTTCCAAAGCAGATGCAGAAGCACTTGGGCTTAAAAACATCAATCAATCCGATGGGGCATTAGACGGCAGCATTGCCGAAATTACGCTCAACGGAACAACAGTAAAAGCTCCTGTACTTATTCAACCAGGACAGGCAAAAGGAACAGTTGGTCTCGCGTTGGGTTATGGGAAAACCGCGGGAATGAAATCCGAAATGCAAGTAGGAACAAACGCATATCCTTTATATAAAAACTTTAATCCAGTGCAAACGGTTTCAGTTACCGCTGCTGACGGCATGCATGAATTTGCGTGTACGCAGTTGCAAAATACCTTAATGGGTAGAGGCGAGATTGTTCGTGAAACGACGCTTGAGATTTTTAACACCAAAGATGCCAAGTACTGGAACCCGATGACACAGGTGTCACGCGACCACGTTGAGGTCGATGTTACCTCTCAGGAAGCCGACATGTGGCAACCATTTGATCGTTCCATTGGGCACCATTTTAATTTGTCAATTGACCTAAATGCGTGTACAGGCTGTGGTGCATGTGTGATTGCGTGTCATGCCGAAAACAACGTGCCAGTTGTTGGAAAACGTGAAATTCGCAAATCACGCGATATGCACTGGTTGCGTATTGACCGTTATTACTCTTCAGAAGAGACCTTTGAAGCAGATTTAGAAAAAGTAGATAACATCAGCGGATTAGGCGAATCGCTTTCTACTTTTGGTAAAATGGAAGATCCTTCTGCAAATCCGCAGGTAACCTTCCAACCCGTAATGTGTCAGCACTGTAACCACGCACCTTGCGAAACGGTTTGTCCTGTGGCAGCAAGTTCTCATGGGCGTCAAGGGCAAAATCACATGGCGTATAACCGTTGTGTGGGAACACGCTATTGCGCCAACAACTGTCCGTATAAAGTACGTCGCTTTAACTGGTTCTTGTACAACAAAAACGATGAATTTGATTACCACATGAATGATGATTTGGGTCGTATGGTACTCAATCCAGACGTGGTAGTGCGCTCTAGAGGTGTAATGGAAAAATGTTCGTTGTGTATTCAAATGACACAAAAAACAATTTTAGACGCCAAGCTTGAAGGTCGTGAAATCAAAGACGGTGAATTCCAAACCGCATGCTCTAACGCTTGTGGAACAGGAGCCCTTGCTTTTGGTGATATCAACGACAAAGAAAGTGAAGTTGCACACCTCAAAGAAGACAAGCGTATGTATCACTTGTTGGAAAGTGTAGGAACTGAACCCAATGTAATGTATCAAGTAAAGGTTAGAAATACTTAAGAAACGATTTATGGCAAGTCACTACGAAGCACCCATTAGAAAGCCCTTAGTTACAGGGAATAAATCGTATCACGATGTTACGATTGACATTGCTGCGCCAGTAGAAAACCCCCCAAATAAGCAATGGTTTTTGGCATTTGGAATTGCGCTTATTGCATTTTTGTGGGGATTGGGGTGTATCATTTACACCGTTTCTACGGGAATTGGCGTTTGGGGATTAAATAAAACTGTTGGCTGGGCGTGGGATATCACCAACTTTGTATGGTGGGTAGGTATTGGTCACGCGGGAACATTGATTTCGGCGGTACTTTTGTTGTTCCGTCAAAAATGGCGTATGGCGATTAACCGCTCTGCAGAGGCGATGACTATTTTCTCTGTTATTCAAGCTGGACTATTCCCAATCATTCACATGGGACGTCCGTGGTTGGCATATTGGGTACTACCTATTCCAAATCAATTTGGTTCGTTGTGGGTAAACTTTAACTCGCCACTGCTTTGGGACGTATTTGCCATATCAACCTATTTGTCTGTATCGCTTGTATTTTGGTGGACGGGACTACTTCCTGATTTCGCCATGATTCGCGACAGAGCTATTAAGCCCTTCCAAAAGAAAATTTACGGACTATTGAGTTTTGGTTGGAGTGGACGCGCCAAAGATTGGCAGCGCTTTGAAGAAGTTTCGTTGGTATTAGCAGGATTGGCAACGCCACTTGTACTTTCGGTACACACCATTGTATCGTTTGACTTTGCTACATCGGTAATTCCAGGTTGGCATACCACCATTTTCCCACCGTATTTTGTTGCGGGAGCTATTTTCTCTGGCTTTGCCATGGTAAACACACTGCTTATTATCATGCGTAAGGTTTCCAGATTGGAAAATTACATCACCTTGCAGCACATTGAACTAATGAACATCGTAATTATGATTACGGGTTCTATTGTTGGAGTTGCCTACATCACGGAGTTGTTTATTGCGTGGTATTCTGGAGTTGAATACGAACAATACGCTTTCTTAAACCGTGCCACTGGTCCGTATTGGTGGGCATATTGGGCAATGATGACGTGTAACGTATTCTCACCACAGCTCATGTGGTTTAAAAAACTAAGAACAAGCATAATGTTCTCGTTTATTATTTCCATTGTGGTAAATATCGGAATGTGGTTTGAGCGATTTGTGATTATTGTAACCTCGCTACACCGCGATTATTTACCTTCTTCTTGGACGATGTTCTCACCCACTTTTGTAGATATTGGAATTTTTATTGGAACGATTGGATTCTTCTTTGTGTTGTTCTTGTTGTATGCACGTACCTTCCCTGTAATTGCACAGGCAGAAGTAAAATCGATTTTGAAATCATCGGGAGATAAATACAAAAACACCCATAGCCATGAGTAGTAAATTAGTACATGCCGTTTATGACGATGATGATACGCTTTTGCATGCTGTAAAAGATGTAAAAAAAGCGGACTATCACATTGAGGAAGTATTTACCCCATTCCCAGTACACGGATTGGATCACGCTATGGGATTGGCAGGAACACGTATTGCGGTTGCTGCATTTATGTATGGCATTTTAGGTTTTACAGTTGCCATTGTTATGATAAATTATATCATGATTGAGGATTGGCCGCAAAACATTGGTGGAAAACCAAGCTTTTCGTTTATGGAAAATCTACCTGCGTTTGTCCCTGTAATATTTGAAATGACGGTATTTTTTGCAGCGCACCTTATGGTGATTACGTTCTATTTGCGTAGCAAATTA
Organism: Flavobacteriaceae bacterium; assembly: GCA_049596455.1. Classification (GTDB taxonomy): domain Bacteria; phylum Bacteroidota; class Bacteroidia; order Flavobacteriales; family Flavobacteriaceae; genus UBA7446. Next base: position 155,981 of record JBMYLP010000002.1, read on the forward strand.
TGGCCCTTTAAAAAAGCCGAAAACCCGATGCCCGAAACCACAGACGACAAGTTCTTGATGCAAGTAGCCGTTGACGGTGACGAGAAAAAATTAACGACCCTGTTAAAAAAATCAGGGGCTATAGATATCAGTATTCACGAAAACGAGCACGCATGAAAAATATAATTCTTTTGTTTGTATTGAGTTCGCTACTGTTGGTGTCTTGTTTTAACCCATCTAAGCCCAATTACCAGTATTTCCCGAATATGTACGAATCTGTTGGGTATGAAACCTATGCAGAGTCTAATGCATTTAGAAATGGTATTGAGGCACAACTTCCTGCTGATGGATCTGTTGCTCGTGGATGGGCTCCTTACGATTACCCCAACACAAACGAAGGCTACGAAGATGCAAAAGCCAATTTGGTTTCCCCACTTGAGCAAACCGATGCGCATCGTGCAGAAGGCAAAGAACTCTATGGGGTTTATTGTGCTGTTTGCCACGGTTCTAAAGGCGACGGTCAAGGTATCTTGATGACACGCGAAAAGTTTTTGGGAATTCCAAGCTATGCCGACAGGGATATCACGGACGGAAGTATTTACCATGTATTGATGTATGGTAAAAATGCGATGGGCTCGCACGCAGGGCAAGTGAATGCTACTGAGCGCTGGCAAATTGCCCAACATGTAATGTATTTACGTAACGAATTGACAAAATAATTGGCCATGTACACCTTTGCTCAACGACTAAAAATCACCGCCTTTGTTCTTATGGGACTTGGCCTTATTGGGTTAGCTATTGGTTTTGCTAGCACACCTTCTACGGTGGCTGAAGCACAGGCTATGGTTGCCGATGCCCACGGCGGACACGGAGATGCTCACGGAAGTGAACACAATGCCCACGATACGCATGCGACTGACAGTCATAAAGAAGATACTCATCACGATGATGCTTATGCGGCAGATGCTCACGGCGAACATCATGATGATGCACATGGCGAACATTTGTTGCACCAGTTGCAAAACAAGCCTTGGGCTGCACTTTATGTAGCAGCATTTTTCTTTTTTATGATTGCGCTTGGAGCCCTTTTATTCTATGCGATTCAGCGTGCTGCACAAGCGGGTTGGCCTATTTTACTCTATCGTGTAATGGAGGGAATTACTGCGTATTTGGTGCCGGGCTCTATTATTATTTATGTGTTTTTGGTGCTCACTGGACTTCACGCTAACCACCTTTTTGTATGGATGGATGCCGATACAGTTGCACATGACGAAATTATTCAAGGGAAAGTAGGGTATTTGAATGTACCGTTCTTTCTTATCCGTGCGGCTATCTACCTCTTAGGATGGAACGCATACCGCTATTTTTCACGCAAGCTTTCATTGGCACAAGACAATGCGCCTGCAGGTGATATTCGCAATCACAAAAAGAATTTCCGTATCTCGGCTGGATTCTTGGTGTTCTTCTTTGTTACCGAATCTATGATGGCGTGGGATTGGATTATGTCATTAGATCCACACTGGTTTAGTACCTTATTTGGTTGGTATGTATTGGCAAGTATGTTGGTAACGGCTGTTACCGTTATCGCCTTGGTTTCTATCTACCTCAAATCAAAAGGATATTTACCTAAAGTAAACCACAGTCATTTGCACGATTTGGCGAAGTTTATGTTTGGGCTTAGCGTCTTTTGGACCTATTTGTGGTTCTCACAGTTTATGCTGATTTGGTATTCCAATATTCCAGAGGAAGTAACCTATTTCCTTACACGAATTGATGATTATAACCTACCATTTTTTGGTATGATTGTGATGAATTTTATTTTCCCACTGCTTATTTTAATGAGTAGTGATTACAAACGCTCCAACTGGATTATCGTAATGGCGGGTATCATTATTGTGCTTGGTCATTACATCGATATTTTCAACATGATTATGCCTGCTACTGTTGGCGACCAATGGTTTATCGGTTGGGCTGAAATAGGTGGATTCCTATTCTTTGCTGGACTGTTTATTTATGTGGTGTTCCGTGCGCTAAGCAAAGCGCCATTAGAGGCAAGTGGGGATCCGTTTGTTGGAGAGAGTGAACGATTTGTATATTAATAGAACAAGTAAATGACTGCAGTTATTCTTTTCGCGATTTTGGTTTTAGTGGGTGTTGCTATTTGGCAAATCACCAAGATTTTTGAGCTCTCGCAGCTACGTCAAACCAAAGACGACTCGCAAGTTGCCAACGACCAAGACAACCACCGCAACGGACAGTTAATGTTTGTTTTCTTGGTATTCATCTACTTGCTCACCATATACTCGTTTTGGGCTTGGGGCGATGTGCTTCTTCCAGAATCAGCATCCGAACACGGACAAGATATTGATCGCTTGATGTGGATTTCGTTTGCGCTTATCTTTTTTGTGCAAACCATTACTCAAGCATTACTTCACTATTTTTCGTGGAAATACCGTGGTCGAAAAGGACAAAAAGCATTGTTTTATGCAGATAACGATAAGCTTGAATTTATCTGGACGATCATTCCTGTTATCACATTGGCAGGATTGATTATGTACGGGTTATTCACATGGACGGCTATTATGAACATTGAAGAAAATGATGAGGCATTGGTGGTAGAGCTTTATGCGCAACAGTTTAACTGGAAGGCACGCTATGCTGGTGCTGATGGTGTTTTGGGCGATGCCAACGTTCGTTTTTTACAAGATTATGATGGACTAAATTTGGTTGGAATTGATTCTTCTGACCCAAATGGATTAGATGATGTTGTGGTGCAAGAATTGCACTTGCCAAAAGGCAGAGAGGTGATTTTTAAAATGCGCTCACAAGACGTATTGCACTCGGCATATATGCCGCACTTTAGAGCACAGATGAACTGTGTGCCAGGGATGATTACCGAATTTGCATTTACACCAACGATGACCACCGAAGAAATGCGCCAAACACCTGAAATGGCAGCTAAGGTTGAAAAGATTAATAAAATTAGATATGAAAACAGTCAAGCCTTAATGGCCAATGGCGAGGAAGGTTTAGAGGCGTATCAATTTGATTATTTGTTACTTTGCAATAAAATTTGTGGTGCATCGCACTACAATATGCAAATGAAAATTGTTGTAGAAGAAGAGAAAGATTTTAACAACTGGTTGGCTCAGCAAACTACCTTTGCACAGACCATCCAACAGTAAAAAGATAACTATGGGAGCAGATCACGCACATCACAAAGAAACGTTTATTACCAAGTACATCTTTAGTCAAGACCATAAGATGATTGCAAAGCAATATCTTATCACAGGCTTAATCATGGGAATTATCGGAATTGCCATGTCGCTACTGTTTCGTTTGCAGTTGGCTTGGCCAGAAAAGTCATTTGGTGTTTTTGAAACGTTTTTAGGGAAATGGGCACCCGAAGGCGTTATGGATCCTAATGTTTATTTGGCGTTGGTAACCATTCACGGTACATTGATGGTGTTTTTTGTACTCACAGCAGGATTGAGCGGTACGTTTAGTAACTTGCTTATTCCATTGCAGATTGGTGCACGCGATATGGCATCAGGACTATTAAACATGATTTCGTACTGGCTGTTTTTCCTTTCGTCGGTAATCATGATTGCATCGCTTTTTGTAGAGTCTGGGCCAGCAGCAGCAGGATGGACGATTTATCCACCGCTTAGTGCATTGCCACAGGCACAACCCGGTTCAGGACTGGGAATGACGCTTTGGTTGGTGTCTATGGCTATTTTTATCGCTTCATCGCTTTTGGGGTCGTTGAACTATATTGTGACCGTAATCAACTTACGCACCAAAGGGATGTCCATGACACGGCTTCCGCTTACCATTTGGGCGTTCTTTGTAACGGCAATTATCGGAGTAGTTTCATTCCCAGTATTGCTTTCTGCGGCATTGCTGCTTATCATGGACAGAAGTTTTGGAACGTCATTCTTCTTGTCAGATATTTTCATTCAGGGCGAGGTGCTTCACTATCAAGGAGGTTCACCTGTTTTATATGAGCACTTATTCTGGTTTTTAGGACACCCCGAAGTGTATATTGTACTACTTCCTGCGTTGGGAATTACCTCTGAAGTGTTGGCAACAAATGCCCGTAAACCTATATTCGGATATCGTGCCATGGTAGCGTCTATTTTGGCGATTGCCTTTTTATCCACTATCGTTTGGGGACACCATATGTTTATCTCAGGGATGAATCCGTTCTTAGGGTCGGTATTTACGTTTACCACGCTATTGATTGCCATTCCATCGGCGGTAAAAGCATTTAACTACATTACTACCTTGTGGAAAGGAAACCTCCAAATGAATACGGGAATGTTATTCTCCATCGGGTTGGTTTCTACCTTTATTTCGGGTGGTCTTACAGGAATTATTTTGGGGGATAGTACGTTGGATATTAATGTACACGACACCTATTTTGTAGTTGCGCACTTCCACTTGGTTATGGGAATTTCGGCGCTTTATGGATTGTTTGCAGGGGTTTACCATTGGTTTCCAAAAATGTTTGGCCGAATGATGAACAAAAACTTAGGATATGTTCATTTTTGGGTAACCGCAGTTTGTGCCTATGGCGTTTTCTTCCCGATGCACTTTATTGGCATGGCAGGATTACCTAGACGTTATTATTCCAACACGGCGTTTCCATACTTTGACGACCTTGCCAATATCAACGTTATTATTACCATTTTTGCGCTTATCGCAGGTGCTGCACAGTTGGTATTCCTATACAATTTTATCCACAGTATTTTTTACGGCAAGAAGACCGTACAAAACCCATGGAAGTCTAACACTCTTGAATGGACAGCCCCGGTGGAACACATGCACGGAAACTGGCCTGGAGCTATTCCACACGTACACCGTTGGGCATACGATTATTCAAAGCCTGGATATGATGAGGATTTTATTCCTCAAAATGTTCCTTTGGCTGAAGGAGAAGAAGAACTACAACATTAAACTTAAGCCCCTTTACGGGGCTTTTTTTATTCCTTAGCGCATTCATATGCACTACCAACAGGAGCGACATTTAGTTGGTTTTCTTGTGGCGAGATATATGGAATACCAATAGTAAGTCCGCGTAAAACCAACAGGATGCCCACAAGCCCTGTAAGCAAGGGCAAAAGCCATCGGGTTGATTGCAGTTTAAGCACAAATTTTTGTGGTATAACATAAGATAATCCCAATGCAGGGAGGGTTCCCAGTCCAAAAAACAGCATATATACACTCCCTTTTATGGGGTCAAAAAAAGCGGCACTAGCGGCAAGGGCAACATAGACCAATCCGCATGGCAAAAAGGCATTGATAAACCCAACTACAGCAAGTGAGCTTTTTTTTGTTTTGGATTGAAACGCGCCAATCCATCGGCTAAATGCAGACAGCCTTTTTAGGCGTAAAAAATCTAGTGAGGGAAGAAAAGATATTACGCAACTATAACAAAGAATAATGCCCAGTGCTAACGCCACATATTTGTGCAGCATTACCAATGAAAACCCATAGCTAATGAAACCTGTAATAGCACCAAGAAACACATACCCAAAAATTCTTCCGCTTTGATGGAGTAAAAAGCCCGTTGTACCGTAGTTTGAGCGATGAAATTTTAAATACATGACCAATGGACCACACATAAGCAGGCAATGCGCTCCACCAAAAACCCCCAAAACAAATGCAGTCCACATATCAAAAAGCTATGGGATAATCTACCACAAATAGCGAGTCGTTTTTGTGCCACTGAAAGCGCAATGTCCAGCGTGTAGCACCCAATGCACTTTTAGGAATATCCACGTAAGGTACTTCTGGGTTTAGTGTGGTGTTGAACGTAAAATCTTTTGATGCATCTGATGGGCAATAGCCCACAACGCTGAGTTCATAAGCGGTTGGCAAAGGCCCAATACGAATATGTTTTTCGTCCAAAAAGTGGTGCATGGACTCTTGCCAATGCCTTGCATTTTTCTTTGCTTGAATCAGTGCATTAAGCGTTTGTTCTTTTTGATAGTAATTTGATGTGACTAAACTGTGCTGTAATTCGGGTTTTTTGAGAATCTGGAATACCATATACCCCATAAATCCAATAAACAAAACAAAACTAAGCACTATGGCTGTTCCCCAACGTAATTTCATTATTGATAAGTTCTAGGTCCTGTAAATCGCACTGTGGTTTTATCTAACATATCTTCTTTGTGATACACCCCCACACGTAATTTTTGCGGTTTTCCCAACCAAGCATCTTTGGGCAATTCTATAAATACGGTTCCGTCTAAAATTTCTTCTGCTTTAAGGTGAAGTGTGGCCTTTTTGTTAACCGTATAAATGGTTCCTTTAGGCTGATTTAACAAAACAAAATGCAGGCTGTCGATGGGATGTGTTGTTTTGTTTACAATCTTAAAAGTGAACACATTTTGTATGGAATTGGTTTCATCATTTAATGCATATAACTGTCCCGGAATACGAAACAAGCCTGTTTCTAAATCGTTTCTGCTCATAACCAAAAAAACAAAAAGCCCAAGAAGCATAGAAAGTAAAATGGTGTAGGCTTTTAGCCTTGCCGTCCAACGAAAGCGGTTACCTTGTTTTATTTGTCGCATGGATGCATATCGTATCAGATTTTTTGGAAAATGTACTTTTTCCATGACCTCGTTGCAGGCGTCTATACAGGCGGTGCAGTTCACACATTCCAACTGGGTGCCATGTCTAATATCGATGCCGGTAGGACAAACATCAACACATAATTTACAGTCAATGCAATCTCCTTTCCCAGAAGTTGCTCGGTCTTCTTTTCGGTTGATTTTGCTACGTCCGATTTCTTTTTCACCACGTACGTGATCGTAAGCAACTACTACAGAATCGCTATCCAAAAGCACCCCTTGAAGCCTACCATATGGGCAGGCAATGATGCAAACTTGTTCTCTAAACCAAGCAAACACAAAATAAAAGACACTTGAGAAAATGAGTAAAAACAGCGTTGTTTGAGGATATTCTAAAGGCGTTTTTAGATGCAAAAACACCTCTTTACTTCCCATTACATAACACATAAATACAGCCGAAATAAGCAATGATATTAAGAAGTAGAGGATCCACTTTACGCTTTTTTTGAGGATTTTATCTTTGTTCCAAGGTTGCTTATTTAGTCGTTTTTGTGCGTTTCGGTCACCCTCAATCCAATATTCTAAGGGTCTAAAAATCATTTCCAAAAAAACAGTTTGCGGGCACACCCAACCACAAAAAAGCCGTCCGTAGGCTACCGTGAATAAACTCACAAATACCACACCAATAATCATAAGCAATACCAACAAATGAAAGTCTTGTGGCCAAAAGGGTTGTCCAAAAATGTGAAACTTACGCTCCACGACGTTAATTAGAATAAACTGCCGCCCGTTTATGTGGATGATAGGGGCAGCAAACAGCAAAACAACAAGTACGGCTGCAACTATCTTTCGCCAAGAATAGTATGGGCCACGTGGCTTTTTTGGATACAACCAAACCCTTTCGCCAGACTGCTCAACGGTTGAGATGGCGTCCCGAAAATTGTCATTTTCATTTACAGCCATTTGCTAAATGGATTCAGAAGAAACCGCTTCAACTGCTTCGCTGGATTCAGGTATAAATTCTTCGCCTTCAGGTGCTTTTGGGTTTGGGGGATTTGTTCCTTGTAGCGATAGAATATAATTGCTCACCTGTTCCATTTGGGTTGCGTTTAGGGAACTTTTCCATGCCACCATCCCTTTTCCAGGGCGACCGCCATTTTCAATGGTGGCATATACCGATTCGATATCACCACCCAAAATCCAAAAGGCATCTGTAAGATTTGGACCAATTCCCCCTCCACCATCTGGACGATGGCATACCTTACAGTACAAGTCATAGATTTTTTTACCTTTAGCTAGGATGTCATCATCATGCGAGGCAACTAAGTCTTGTTTATCAGGTAATTGATTTTGATAGGCTTCCACTTCTTTTTCTGCTAAGGCAACTTCCTGCACATATTCTTGATACTGGTCTTCCCCGTCAAAAATGTGGTATTCCACCATGTAATACACGCCAAAAATCAGAGTTCCGTAAAACAAGTAAAGCCACCATGGTGGTAATGGGTTGTCAAGTTCTCGAATACCGTCATAGTCGTGATCTTCAAGAAGTACTTCGGCATCTTCCACACGTTTAGTACCCATCAAAAAGGTGCGAAGTTTATTGCTAAAGCTATGCGCTTTTCGCGCTTCTTTTTCTTTAGCCAAGCGTTCTTTCTGCTCCTCTGTTACCAACTGACTTGCTATGCCTTGTATGGCTCCCAAAATGGTTTCTAGAGCCACAAGGATCAATAAAAACAGCCCCAAAACAGCCAATACCATTGGATTGAGTAGGGCAATTGGATATTCGTCAGATGTAATAAAAACTTCACATAAAATATATGCTAATGTTAAAAACACCAAAATGCGGAGGTAGGAGTTAAAGGTATTCATGCGGTTAGATTATTCGTCGAAAGGAATGTTTTTGAGTTGTTGGATTTTAGTTTTTTTAAAACGAAGTGTCCACCAAATAAGTCCACCAAAAAAACCAGTAAATAAAAGGAGTGTAAAAATGGGATATGCGCCTACTCCTTCTATGGTTGCCAAATGTTCTTTTACGTGTTGAAGCATTACTCTTTTGTTTTTTCGGGTTCTAATGCATTTGATAAGTCCACTCCAAGACGCTGCATGTAGGCAATAAGCGCCACGATTTCTCGGTTTTTTAGCGGAATAAAATCTGCATTGCGCGCCTCTGCACTATAGGCACTAGCATATTGCGGATCTTCAAGTAATCTATTTGCAATTTCTTGCGCTTGCTTGTCTAAAGCAGCAAGACCATTAGCAATTTCTTCGTCAGAGTAGGGCACACCTAAATCTACCATTACTTTCATTTTTTTCAATGTCATGGCTGTGTTGAGTTCGTTGCGCAGTAGCCACGGATATGCGGGCATTATAGAACCCGGCGAGGTAGATTGCGGGTCATACATGTGATTTAGATGCCAACTGTCACCATATTTTCCACCCAAGCGTAATAAATCGGGACCTGTTCGTTTACTGCCCCACAAAAATGGGTGGTCATAAACAAATTCTCCTGCTCTGGAGTAAGGACCATAGCGGACTACTTCACTTCGGAACGGACGTATCATTTGCGAATGACACGACACACAACCTTCTCGAATGTAAATATCTCGCCCCTCCAATTCCAAAGGTGTATATGGATTGACAGAGCTTATGGTGGGAATGTTGGATTTTACCATCAAGGTTGGAATAATTTGGACAACTCCACCTATAAGGATAACTAGTGTAGCAAGTATGGTTAGGCGCACAGGGCGACGCTCAAGCCATGGGTGATATTTTTCGCCCACCACACGCTTTTTAGAGATTTTAATCAGCGGCAATGCGTTAGCTTCTTCATCAGAAACAGAAGTTCCTCTACGAATGGTTTTATACAGATTATAGCCCATCAAAAGTGCACCCACTAAATACAGCGTCCCACCAATGGCACGCATCCAATACATGGGGATGATTTGCGTAACCGTTTCTAAGAAATTTCCGTACACCAAAGTTCCATCTGGGTTAAATTGCTTCCACATAGCAGCTTGCGTAAACCCAGAAACGTACATAGGAATAGCGTAAAGGACTATACCCAATGTACCAATCCAAAAGTGCGCGTTTGCCAGTTTTGTGGAGTAGATATTGGATTTTACCAATTTTGGAACAAGCCAATACAACATAGCAAAAGTTAGAAATCCGTTCCAAGCCAAACCACCGATATGAACGTGTCCAATGACCCAATCGCTAAAGTGCGCAATGGCATTGATATTTTTTAATGACATTAGAGGTCCCTCTAAGGTTGCCATACCATACCCCGTAATGGCGACCACCATAAATTTAAGCACAGGACTAGAAACCACTTTGTCCCAAACCCCACGTAAGGTCAGAAGGCCGTTAATCATTCCACCCCAAGATGGTGCAATGAGCATAATTGAAAACGCAACCCCAAGGCTTTGTGCCCAACCGGGAAGTGCAGAGTATAGCAGGTGATGCGGTCCTGCCCAGATATAAATAAAAATTAGCGACCAAAAGTGTACAATGGAAAGACGATAAGAATAAATGGGACGTTCTGCTGCTTTTGGAACAAAATAGTACATCAATCCCAAGAAAGGTGTAGTTAAAAAGAAGGCGACAGCATTGTGTCCGTACCACCATTGCACCAGCGCATCTTGAACACCAGCATAAACAGAATAGCTTTTAAACCATGAAACAGGTAATGCCAAACTGTTAAAAATATGCAATACAGCAACGGTAACAAATGTGGCAATGTAAAACCAAATGGCAACATACAGGCTTCGGACTCGTCTGCGCAAAATGGTGCCAATCATGTTGATGCCAAAAGCCACCCAAACTACCGCAATGGCAATGTCTATAGGCCACTCAAGTTCGGCATATTCTTTTGAGGAGGTAAGTCCAAGCGGTAAGGTAATGGCAGCCGCAACAATAATAAGTTGCCAACCCCAAAAGTTAATTTTACTTAGCGCATCGCTATACATTCTGGCTTTAAGTAAGCGTTGCAGCGAGTAATAAATACCACCAAACAAGGCATTGCCGATAAAGGCAAAAATCACAGCATTGGTGTGAAGCGGACGTAGTCTTCCAAAACTAAGCCACTCTATGCCGTGCGTTAGGTTGGGAAACAAAAATAGGAACGCCAACAGCAGTCCAACAAGCATCCCAACGACACCCCAAACGATGGTAGCGTATAAAAAGTTTCTTACAATTTTGTTGTCGTAATAAAAGCGTTCTAGTTCCACAGTTAATGTTTTTTTGGTTTTTCTTGGGAAAATATTCGTGCAGATGTACCCTCCAAATCATCAAATTCACCATGCCGTACGCACCACCAAAACAGTGCTAAAAACACCAAGGCAAGACTAAAACTTACAAGTAGTAAAAGCAGCAATACGTGCATAGGTTAAGGTTAGATATATCTGGATATACAGGGGGCCAAAGTATTTATTAGTGGGGCTAAAAAAAATGACAAATGTCAGCTTACTAATTTTTTTGTGATTTTTTTATGCAACCACGCTGTAGACAGCGATGCAAACCCAACGACACTCATGGAGCTTAAGGGCATGAGTATAGCAGCAATGATGGGATTCAGTCCACCAACAACCGCGATTCCAATACCAACACAGTTGTACAATAGCGAAAAACCAAAACTTATATAAACCAGCCGAATACTTTTTTTCATCCCCCACCAAAAAACGGGTAATGACACCACACGATTTGCAGTAATTATAGCATCGCATTTTGGCGTAAATACCTGACTTCCATCATTGACAGCAACGCCAGCATCACTTTGTACCAACGCCCCAGCATCGTTGAGTCCATCGCCAACCATAAGTACTTTTTCACCCAAATCTTGCCGTGAGGCAATGTAATCAACCTTGTCAAACGGACTTTGATTAAAGCGCATAGTGGTATTTTTAGGCACAAGGGGCTGAAGCATTTTTTGGTCTTTATCGCTGTCTCCTGACAAAATACTTAACTGTTGAACAGGTGTGTTTTGAAACAATGCTCCAAGTTGAGGACGAAAGGCTTGCCGAATATGGAAGCATCCTCTATAAACACCGTCAATTGCAATGTAAACTCCAGACACTGAATTTTGGAGTTCTGTCACACCAACAAAAGCAGCGGATCCAATGCGATAGTTTTTTTTACCAACTTGTGCGCTTATCCCTTTGCCTACTTCTTGATTTATGGCTAGTGATTTGCTCCAGCTCACATCTTTTAAGTATCTAAAAATGGCTTTGCTCATTGGGTGCGTAGATGGATATACCATTGCCTTGATGATTTGCTTTTCAGCCATAGAAAGCGACGTGTTTCCATGAAAGTGGATTGCCGTTTTTGAAGCATCTGACAACGTGCCAGTTTTGTCAAACACCCAATGGGTGGTGGCTGCAATGTTTTCTATGGCAGCATTGTTTTTCAGCAGCAGTCCGAGTTTACCAAAATACCGCACCATATTTCCAAGAATAAACGGACTTGAAAGTGCCAAAGCACAAGGGCAAGCGACAATAAGCACAGCGACAACGACTTCCACCGCTCTTGTGGCATCAATAAATAACCATGCAATCCCCGAAAGCGTACTTATTGACAAAATAGCAGGTGTAAAATAACGGCTGATGCGGTCTGCAAAAGATGCTTTTTCGAGTTGATGTTGTGCGTTTGATGTTCCTTCTTGCCAAAGTTGTAGCAAAAAACTTTTGTCCATAGACTTAGACGCTTGAATGAAGGCTACTTGTTTTTGGATTTTACCCCCTGCAAAAACGAGTTCTCCTTTTTTCTTTATTACAATAGCCGATTCGCCAGTAACAAAACTGTAATCTATGTGCACTTCATCGCTAAAGACAATCCCGTCAACAGGGATAATTTCCTCGGGGCGAAGTAGTAGGCAATCATTTTTTTTGATGTGTTCTACGGGAACAATGCGCTCCGTTTTATCTTGTGCTACAACACTTACCCCAACGGGGAAAAAAGAACGATATCCACGTTCAAAATCTGCCAATGCATATACACTTTGCTGCATATATTGCCCTAAAAGCAAAAAGAATACAAGTCCGGTTAAGCTATCAAAATAGGGAAGCTCATGAGCAATAAAAGCTGCATGTGTACTCTTAACAAACAACACACTTATTCCAAGGGCAATGGGAATATCTAACGACCAAAGTTTGTTCGAGATACTTTTATATGAGTTAATAAAATAATGTCGGGCAGCATAAAAAACCACAGGGATGCTTAAGAAAAACATCAAAGCATCAAACCAAGGTCTTAGTTCATCTAACCATGGTTCGCTTTTTTCAAAATAGGTAGGTAATGCCAAAAACATACTGTTACCAAATGCAAAGCCAGCAATCCCTATTTTTAACCAAAGGCTTCTGTTGCGTTTGTGTTGTTGTGTTTCGCTGTTTTTCCCAGCAGTGAAGTCAGCAGGATACCCAAGCCTGTCTAACAGTATGGCGATGTCTTTCATGCTTGTTTTTTGTGTATCAAAAATCAGATGTAACCTGCGTTTTGAAAATGTCACATGGCTGTGCAAAATGGCAGGCTCAATATGAGAGAGGTGTTCTAAAATCCATATACACGCACTGCAATGCATACTAGGAATACTAAGTCTAACTCTAATTTTATTGTCATCTTTAAACTGAACACAATCTTCCCAAAGGGTTTCGTTTTCCAAAAAGGCGTAGTTTTTTTCTTTTTTTGGCGTAAGCCCTTTTTGGGGATAATGGGTATAAAATGCACCTAAGTCATTCGTGTGAATAATGCTATACACCGTTTCGCAGCCCGCGCAACAGAAAAAAAGCTTTTCTGAGGTTGATTTGGTGGCAGCAACCTTCTTACCGCAATGATAACATTGTTTTAGGCTCATCAGTTATCTTCAAAGGTCACAGTTCAAGAAGTTTAAAAAAATGACATTTATCAACTTATTTTGGTATATTAGTAGTGCCAAATCTGAAATACTATGAACAAATGTTATTCTTGTTTTTTATATGATTCGGTTTGTAAAAACAATCGTTTTGCTACCGATGTTTCTTTTCCCAAAAGATCATTAATTTTTGACGAAGGAACTGCCCTCAAGGGGATTTACTGCGTTCATGAAGGCGTTTGTAAAATATCCAAACTCAGCGAAAACGGGAAAGAACTTATCATACAGTTTTTGGGAAAAGGAACCCTGTTGGGTATCAGAAGTGTAGTAAACGACGAAAAAACAAACCTAAAAGCGGTTTCGCTTTCGCCAATACAGGCATGCTTTTTACCAATTGATAAAGTAAGACAAACGATTCAGCAAAATGGTGCTTTTGCTACGTATTTGGTGCAAACGATGGCAAGCCATTTAAAAGATGCCGACAACCGAATTGTAACCTTGGGGCAACATCAGGCCCATGAACGGTTAGCTACATTATTGCTGTACTTAAAAGACACATTTGGAACAAATAGTCTTGGGGAACTAAATGTTTTTTTAAAGCGGTCAGAAATGGCCAGTTTTATTGGTACGGCGACCGAATCCATGATACGAATGTTCAAAAAATTTGAACAAAGCGGCTTGGTGGCTAGCAAAGGAAGGGCAATTCGCATTTTAGACGAAGATAGATTATACAATATCGCTAACGGTATTGAGCTTAGCGTGCACTGATGGCTTTTCCGTATCTTTGGATAGATGAATGAGCATCTAGACCCAACAGGCGAACACCTTAGTCACGAAGAGCATGATATAGACCGTGCGTTGCGACCACTTAGCTTTAACGACTTTAGTGGTCAGCCGCAGGTACTTGAAAACCTCGAGATTTTTGTCGCTGCTGCGAACCAACGTGGTGAACCCCTTGATCATACCCTTTTACACGGCCCACCGGGACTGGGGAAAACCACATTAGCATATATTTTGGCACATGAGCTGGACGTAAATCTAAAACTTACCTCAGGCCCTGTGCTGGACAAGCCCGGCGACTTGGCAGGGTTGCTTACTAACCTTCAGCCCAGAGATGTGCTTTTTATTGATGAAATACATCGATTGAGCCCTGTTGTCGAGGAGTATTTATACTCTGCCATGGAAGATTATCGCATCGATATTATGATCGAAACGGGTCCCAACGCCCGTTCTGTACAAATCGAATTAAGCCCCTTTACACTTGTGGGTGCCACTACACGTTCGGGATTGCTCACAGCACCCATGCGCGCTCGTTTTGGCATCAACAGCAGGTTGGAGTATTATTCAACCGAAGTGTTAGCGGGAATTGTAACACGCAGCGCAGGAATTTTAAATATCCCGATTGAAGAAAAAGCCGCCATAGAAATTGCAAGCAGAAGTCGCGGCACACCACGAATTGCCAATGCGCTCTTGCGCCGTGTGCGTGATTTTGCACAAATCAAAGGAAACGGAACCATTGACTCAGCCATAACTCAAATAGGATTAAAAGCACTAAACGTTGATGCCAACGGTTTGGACGAAATGGACAACAAAATCCTAACTACGTTGATTGATAAATTCAAAGGAGGCCCCGTGGGAATTAACACATTGGCAACGGCAGTTTCTGAAAATGGTGAAACCATTGAAGAAGTCTATGAGCCGTTTCTGATTCAAGAAGGGTTTTTGGTTCGAACGCCTCGTGGCAGGGAAGTAACCGAAAAGGCATATACACACTTAGGCAGAACGATTCCTAATGCTCAAAAAGGGTTGTTTTGAGTAGTGAAGCTCGTGCTGCTATCGTAAAACAAATTGCCCAACGCTTGGGCTTTATGGCATGTGGCATTTCAAAAGCTACTTTTTTGGAAGAAGAAGCCCCCCGGTTAGAAAAGTGGCTCATGCAAAACCATCATGGAGAAATGGGTTATATGGCACGCAATTTTGACAAGCGCTTAGACCCTCGTAAACTTGTTCCGGGAGCCAAAAGCGTGGTGTCGTTATTGTACAATTATTATCCCAACGCATCGCAAACCGACAAAGACGCACCAAAACTCGCACGCTATGCGTATGGAAAAGATTATCATCATGTCATTAAAGACAAACTCTTTGAATTTATGCACGACATCCAAACCGAAATAGGTGCTGTAGAAGGGCGTGTTTTTGTAGATTCTGCACCAGTTTTGGAAAAAGCGTGGGCAGCAAAAAGTGGTTTGGGTTGGGTTGGAAAAAACACCAATTTAATTCGAAAGCAAAATGGCTCCTATTTTTTTATTGCGGAACTTATCATCGATTTAGAACTTGCTGCTGACGGCGCAGTTACCGACCATTGTGGCTCGTGCACCGCCTGTTTAGATGCGTGTCCAACCAATGCATTTGTAGCCCCCTACAAATTGGATGCTAGCAAGTGTATTTCGTATTTTACGATTGAACTCAAAGACGCCATTCCTAACGAAGTTAAGGGTCAGTTTGATGACTGGGCATTTGGTTGCGACATTTGTCAAGAGGTGTGTCCTTGGAATCGATTTTCTACCCCGCACAACGAACCTCAGTTTGAGCCCAATCCAGCACTTATGCAACTCTCAAAAAAGGATTGGCATGAAATTACAGAAGAGGTTTTTAACCGCTTGTTTGAAGCAAGTGCTGTTCAGCGTACAGGGTTTAATGGACTAAAACGAAATTTGGAGTTTTTAAAATAGCAAGAATTCAATACCTTTCCAAGCTTAAACCCATGACCAAATGAGTAAAGAAAGTAAACGCCGCGAGGCGCTCATTTATCACGCAAAACCAAAGCCTGGAAAGCTTGAGGTTAACCCCAGCAAACCCTACACGAGTCAGCGCGACCTTTCTTTGGCATATTCTCCAGGTGTCGCTGAGCCCTGCTTGGAGATTGAAAAATCTACCGAAAATGTTTACAAATACACCAACAAAGCCAATTTGGTTGCCGTAATTTCTAACGGTACTGCAGTGTTGGGATTGGGCGATATAGGCCCTGAAGCGTCCAAACCCGTTATGGAAGGAAAAGGATTGCTTTTTAAAATTTTTGCTGGCATAGATGTATTTGACATTGAGGTTGACACCAAAGATGTGGATGCATTTATCGAAACGGTAAAAAATATTGCACCCACGTTTGGGGGTATAAATTTGGAAGATATCAAAGCGCCAGAGGCGTTTGAAATTGAACGTCGATTGGTAGAAGAGCTCGATATTCCTGTAATGCATGACGATCAACACGGAACTGCTATCATCTCTGGTGCGGCATTGCTCAATGCTGTGGAGTTGGCAAAAAAAGATATGAGCTCTATCAAAATGGTGATTAGTGGCGCGGGTGCCGCTGCGATTTCCTGTGCACGGCTATATCGCGCTTTGGGCGTATTGCCAAAAAACATGATGATGACCGATAGTAAAGGCATCATTAGAGCCGACAGAGAAAATTTGACCGTTCAAAAGAAAGAATTTGCTACAACATCAGACGTACATACCTTAGAGGAGGCACTGCAAAATGCAGATGTATTTATTGGCCTCTCTAAGGCAGATATCATGACGGCAGCCATGCTAAAGTCTATGGCCGCAAATCCGATAGTATTTGCCATGGCAAACCCTGATCCTGAAATTGATTATAATTTGGCGGTTGCTACCCGTGACGATGTTATTATGGCAACGGGGCGTTCCGATTTTCCTAATCAGGTGAATAATGTACTTGGCTTTCCTTTTATTTTTCGAGGAGCATTAGACGTTAGGGCTACTAAAATTAACGAAGCCATGAAAATGGCAGCCGTACATGCCCTAGCAGATTTGGCAAAAGAAACTGTCCCGGAACAAGTAAACATTGCCTACGGTACTACCAAACTTGCCTTCGGAGAGAACTACATCATCCCCAAGCCTTTTGATCCACGACTGATTACTACTGTTCCCATGGCAGTAGCAAAAGCAGCAATGGAAAGTGGCGTGGCGCAAGCACCCATAACAGATTGGAATCAATATCAAGAACAGCTACACCAACGCACTGGCTCTGACACCAAATTGGTGCGATTGATTACAAGTCAAGCAAAGCGCAACATGCAGCGCGTGGTGTATGCCGAAGCAGACGAATTGGATGTGCTTAAGGCTGCGCAAATGGTTTATGAAGAAGGTATTGCGCATCCTATTTTATTGGGAAACAAAGAGCGCATTTTGGAGTTGATGGAAACCTTAGAGTTTGAAGCAGATATTCCCATCATTGATCCAAAAACAGAGGAGGTAAAGGAACAACGCGAAACCTATGCCAATACCTACTGGAAATTACGTCAGCGCAGGGGTGTAACGCTATATGACGCTCAACGCAGAATGCGAGAGCGCAATTATTTTGCCGCTATGATGGTGCGTGAAGGCGATGCCGATGCTATGATTTCGGGCTATAGCCGAAGTTACCCTAATGTGCTAAAACCTGTTTTGCATGTTATTGATAGGGCTGAGGGTGTAAATCGGGTTGCCACCACCAACTTGATGATTACCAATAAAGGGCCGTTGTTTTTGGCAGATACCTCTATCAATATCAACCCAAATGCAAAAGACTTGGCAAAAATTGCCCAAATGACTTCGTATACGGCAACGCTGTTTGGCATGCAACCTAAAGTAGCCATGCTATCATACTCTAATTTTGGTTCATCTAAAAATGAAGATGCGCAGAAAGTAAACGAGGCAGTTTCGTTGTTACACCGCTATGTGCCGCACATAGATGTGGATGGTCCTATCCAAGCTGATTTTGCACTGAATAAAACCATGCGTACGTCAAAATTCCCATTTTCTAAAATTGCTGGTAAGGAGGTAAATACACTTCTTTTTCCAGATTTGAATGCTGCAAACATTGCTTATAAGCTTATCAAAGAATTAGATGACGCCCTTTCCATTGGTCCAATTATGATGGGACTCAAGCATGCTGTGCATATTTTGCAATTGGGCGCAAGCGTAGATGAAATTGTTCATATGACGGCAGTTGCCGCAGTGGATGCACAAAACAAAAAACAATGATAACACAGCTAAACGGAAGACTTGTAAGCAAAACGCCAACGACGCTTGTTGTTGATTGTAGCGGGGTTGGTTATGAAGTACATATTTCGCTTCACACCTTTGGGCAATTACCCGATGATGAACACATTCGAATTTTCACCCACCATCAGGTGCGAGAAGATGCGCAAACCTTATATGGTTTTATGGAGCAAGTGGAGCGCAGCGTATTTCGTTTGTTGTTAAGCGTAAGCGGCATAGGTGCCAATACGGCTCGAACAGTACTGTCTTCTATGAATCCGCAAGAGGTGGTGCAAGCTATTCAAACAGATAATGTGGCAGCCATACAAGCCATAAAAGGAATCGGTGCCAAAACGGCACAGCGTGTAATTGTAGATTTGAGAGATAAAGTAACGGGGTTGGTGGAAGAAGGTGAAATTGGTACTGTTTCAAACAATACACAGCGCGATGAAGCGTTATCTGCATTGAGTGTATTAGGCTACCCTATAAAACAAACACAAAAGATAGTGGATGCGTTGCTACAAGTAGAACCCAACATGCCGGTGGAGCGAATCATCAAAAATGCGCTCAACAAATTGTAATGAACATTAAAACCTATACAAAATACGGTTTATTTTTGGCGCTCATTTTGGCAATGACTACAACGGTTTTTGCTCAAAACACGGCTTCTAATGACAGCTTGGTTTTAGCACCAAACCTTAAGCAAATTTCCCTAAAGCAAAAACCCGCTTCTTTTGCTTCATCATATACCTACGATCCAAAACTCAACTTGTACTTCTACAACGTAAAAGTTGGAGAAATTAATGCTGAACAACCATTAGTCCTTACACCCAATGAATATCGCAGACGTGTAGTTGCAGAAAAAACACGCGCTTATTTAAGAGACAAACAACAAGCCCTAGCGGGATTGGTAAACGATGAAGATACGCAAGAAGACTTATTGCCAGACTATTATGTAAACTCTAAATTTTTTGAAAAGATTTTTGGCAGTAACGAAATAAATATCCGTCCGCAAGGTTCGGCGAGTATTGACTTAGGATTGCGATATCAAAAATCTGGAAATCCCAGTCTATCCCCAAGAAACCAAAGCAGTCTAGGCTTCGATTTTAATCAACGCATCAACCTTAGTCTTTCGGGAACCATAGGTACCCGACTAAAAGTAAATGCCAACTACGATACCCAATCTACGTTTGATTTTCAGCGCATCATTAAACTCGATTTTTTCCCAGAAGATTTGGTGCCAAGTAGCGTTTCAAATACCATTAATCGAGGAAAAGAACTTGTTGGTAAAGGAAAAAACGCTCTTGATAGTGCCAAAAATTTAGCCGAGCAAGGTATTAGCGGGAATGAGGACGGGATTCTTCAAAAACTAGAAGTGGGAAATGTGAATATGCCACTCAATAGTTCCTTAATTTCAGGCGCACAGAGTTTGTTTGGTGTCAAAGCGCAACTCAAATTTGGTAATACCGACATTGCTGCGGTAATTTCGGAGCAACGCTCCCAAACCCAAACCATACAAACTAACGGCGAAGGAACACTAGAAGAATTTTCGCTTTTTGCACTTGATTACGAAGACAACCGCCACTTTTTCTTGGCACAGTATTTTAGAGACACCTATAACAAATCGGTAAAAACCTATCCGTATATCAACTCGCCCATTCAAATTACAAGGATTGAAGTATGGATTACCAACCGATCGGCGCGCACAAACAATGTGCGAAACGTGTTGGCACTTCAAGATTTGGGAGAAACAAATCCAGATGTTGTGTTGCTGGACGATTTGACTTCAAATTTCTTTAGTGCTGCGCCAGGAGCATTTCCTGCTAATGACGTAAACAAACTAGATCCACTTGCCATTGGCGGTACAGGAATCCTAACAAACGATATTCGTGATATTGCCACTGCCCAAAACGGATTTGGATCACTTTCGTCACTTGTTAATGAAGGACGTGACTATGCCATTTTGGAAAGCGCAAGAAAACTGAATCAAACCGAATATAGACTGCACGAACAGTTGGGATATATATCCTTAAATCAACCGCTAAATAATGACGAAGTCATTGCCGTCGCGTTTCAATACACCGTAAACGGAAAGGTCTATCAAGTTGGTGAGTTTTCTGCCGATGGTATTGCCGCTACTACTGTTGGCGGTACTTCAGCAACTCCTGTGGTAAACAACAACAGCTTGGTGCTGAAAATGTTAAAAAGTTCGGTGCTTGATGTGTCTCAGCCTGTTTTTGATTTGATGATGAAAAACGTCTATAATATTGGTGCATTTCAGCTCGAACAAGAAGATTTTGTATTCAATATTTTGTACACCGACCCTTCTCCAGCAAATTTTATCCGCCCAGAAGACAAAGGCATTTGGCCCCCAGGAACAGACGAGCGTATTTTGTTAAATCTTTTTGGATTAGATAAGCTGAATATTTACCAAGACGCTCAAGCCGAAGGCGATGGATTTTTTGATTATATAAGTGGAATTACGGTATTCCCTGAACAGGGACAAATTATTTTCCCAAGTGTTGAGCCCTTTGGAGAGTATCTTTTTGAGTTGCTAAAATCCAATGACCCTCAAGAAGATTATTCGGATAGAAACCGCTATAACGCAAATCAGAAAAAATATGTCTTTAAGGAGATGTATGATATCACAAAGCAAGATGCAGCAGATTACCAACGCTACAACAAATTTGAATTAAAAGGACGCTACAAATCATCTGGTGGTGGGCAAGGCATTGCACTAGGGGCATTTAATGTGCCTCGTGGATCGGTGCGTGTTACAGCAGGCGGTAGGTTGTTACAAGAAGGATTGGATTATACGGTAAACTATCAGCTTGGACGGGTTACTATTTTAAATGAGGGGATTAAAAACTCTAACATTCCCATCGAAGTATCTACCGAAAGCAACACGCTGTTTGGACAACAGAACAAACGTTTTATGGGCTTTACTGCCGAACATAAAGTCAATGACGATTTGATTTTAGGCGGAACCTATATGCGACTAAGCGAACGACCACTTACACAAAAAGCGAATTACGGCGCTGAACCTGTTAACAATAGCATGTTTGGAGTCAGCGGAACCTTTTCAAAAGAGATACCGTTTTTGACGCGTATGGTCAATAAACTCCCAAATATTGATACGCAAGTGGCATCAAATGTTTCTATTCGTGCAGAGGCGGCGTACCTAAAAGTAGGCGCGCCAAAAGGCACGCAACTTAACAATGCTGTAACCACCTATATAGACGATTTTGAGGGCACACAAACCAACCTTGATATTCGAGACACCTATTCGTGGTATTTGTCAAGTGTGCCTGCGCCTTCGCAACAGCTTCCATTGGCTGGCGCGAATGTTGGTGTAGACGATATCAGTTCAGGGTATCAACGTGCCAAGCTTTCGTGGTACAATATTGACCCCTTGTTTTATTCTAGAAGACGCCCTAGTGGTGTTTCTGATGATGACCTTTCTACTAGTGCCACCCGTCGTATTTTTATTGATGAAATTTTCCCACAGCAAGATGTTGTTCAAGGGCAATCCACGGTGCAATACACTTTTGATTTAGCGTATTATCCTGCCGAGCGAGGACCATATAATAATGCCCCGAGTTTTGGTATCAATCCAGAAGATAATTGGGCAGGTATCACGCGCGCCATGACCACTACCGACTTTGCTCAGTCCAATGTGGAGTATATAGAGTTTTGGTTACTTGACACCTTTTCTGAACAAACTAGCACTTCCGATGATTTGGGTGAATTGGTATTTCATTTAGGAAATATATCAGAAGATGTATTAAAAGATGGGCGCAAGCAATATGAAAATGGATTGCCAGCAGCAGGACAAAATACGGCAACACACAACACCTCGTGGGGAATAACACCCGCCACTCAATCGCTTGTGTATGCTTTTGATGCCGATGGACAAAATCGCGCATTACAAGACGTTGGCTTAGATGGACTTACGGACGCGGAAGAACGCCTTATTTATACTAATGGACCTGCTGAAGATCCTGCCGGTGATAACTACACCTATTTTGCACAAGGTAGTGGCTCTATTCTGGATCGTTATAAAAACTATAACGGTACTCAAGGCAACTCACCACTTGAAGTAACCGAGCAATTCCGTGGCTCGTATACCACGCCCGATACCGAAGATTTGAATCAGGACAACACCATGAATACCATCGACCGATATTTTCAGTATCGTATTCCTATCGGTAAAAAAATGACTGTGGACACCCACCCGTTTTTGGTTGATGTACGCGAAAATGACAACATTGAGCTTCCAAACGGTCAAGTAACTTCTTCGCGGTGGTTGCAATTTCGTATTCCAGTAGTGCCGGACTACTACGAAGCCCCTGTTTACAAAAAGTATTTTGAACGCATAAGCGGTATGGAAGACCTGCGCTCCATTCGCTTTATGCGAATGTTGGTAACTGGATTTAAAAATCCAACGATATTTCGTTTCGGCACCCTTGATATAGTTCGTGCCGACTGGACAAGAGTCCCCGGACCTTTAAACACCAAAGAAATTGCACACCCCAATACGCAACTAGAAGTTAGTGCTGTAAACGTTTTGGAAAACGAAACCCGAACGCCAATTCGCTATAAGCTACCGCCGGGCATTGTGCGCGAAACGCTAAATAGCTACAACAATCTTATCCGTGAAAATGAACAATCACTTTCGCTACGCGTCAAAGATTTGGAACCTGAAGATGCGGAAGGGGTATATAAGCACATAGATTTAGACATGCGCCAATATAAGCGTTTGCGTATGTTCTTACATGCCGAATCCATAACGGGTGAAAATCCACTTCCAGGGGAGGGAGCTCAGGAAAAACTCGATAAACGTTTGGTAGCGTTTATTCGCTTAGGAACAGATATTACAGAGAACTATTATCAAATCGAAATCCCCTTAAAACCAACGGCATTCACGGCAGGGGTTTCTAATAATTTGAGTGCCGAGGAAATTTGGCAAACTGCCAGCAACGAAATTGATATTCCTGTCGATTTACTTACCAAACTTAAAGCAAAATCCATATCAAACCGAAATGTTCAAGGTGCTACATATTTTGACGAAGAGCTTAATAAAATCAATGAGTTTACTCCCATTTCGAGTTTGCCGGGAGATAAAAAATACAAATTTGCAATTCGAGGAAACCCAACGCTTGGCGCAATTCGCACTTTGGTTGTGGGGGTCAAAAACCCGAGTACAACGATTGGTGAAAAACTAAGTGGAGAGGTTTGGTTTAATGAGTTGCGTTTGTCTGAAATTGACTCTCAAGGAGGCTGGGCTGCTGTGGGTACGATGGATGCCAATCTAGCCGATTTTGCTAATGTTACTGTAAACGGTGCTATTTCGACTGTAGGTTTTGGTGCCATTGATCAATCACCAAACCAAAGAAGTCAAGACGACACTCGATCGTATGGTGTAACTACAAGCGTGAACGCAGGAATGTTGTTCCCTAAAAAATGGGGATTGGTATTGCCAGTGAGTTATAGCTACAATCAGGAAGTTATTACCCCAAAATACGATCCGTATTACAGAGATATTGAGCTTCAAGACCGTTTGGATACTGCCGCGCGAAAATCGCAGCGCGACTCTATTCGTGACCAAGCGATTAGCGTTTCAAAGCTCAAAAGCATCAACCTCATTGGCGTACGCAAACAGCGTAGCGCAGAAGCCAAACAAGACTTTTTTGACATTGAAAATTTAGATTTTTCGTATTCCTATAATGAGGAAAAGCGAAACGATTTTGAAATTGAGGATTACGCCTACAAAAATGTGCGTTTAGGTGCTGGCTACAACTATTCGTTTAAGCCATTGTCTATAAAACCATTAGGCAAAGTGGAGGCAATATCTACTAAAAAATACTTGCGTTGGCTTTCAGAAATCAACCTGAACCTAATGCCGAGCTCCATAACCCTTGGTGCTAACATTAACCGAACATTTCAAAGTCAACGATTCCGACAGGTATATTTGGAGGGGGTAGATGCGTCTAACCAAATTGCTTTGCCCGACTTGCAACAACGCAACTATTTGTTTGATTGGCTCTTTACCGTGAACCACAATTTAACAAACTCTCTTCGCTTAGATTTTTCTGCGTCAAGTCGAAATATCGTGCGGAACTACTTCGAAGACGGTCCTGCTGGAACCACTCGGGTCAATACCGAACTTGACATTTGGGATGGACTTTGGGATATGGGACAAATGGATCGTTTTGATCAATCTGTAGGAGCAACCTACCAAGTTCCGTTTAAGTTTATCCCTGTACTTTCGTTTTTGGATGGAACATATTCATACACTGGAAACTTTAATTGGCAGCGTGGCGCAACATCGTTGGCAAACGTTGTAGATCAAAATAATAATACACTTGGTATTGTGCATACCATACAAAACGCCAACACCATTCAGTGGAACGGAACTGCCAATATGCGTAGCTTGTATTCGACTCTTGGCTTGCAAAAGAAAACAGGGAATTCCGCCAAAAAGAAACCGGGCGTGAAACTTACCAACACCCTTGTGGGATTGATTACAGCACTGGAGCGTGTTCAATTCACATATAGCGAAAGCAACGGAACGGTGCTTCCAGGCTACACCCAAAACATTGGATTTTTGGGTACTTCAAACCCTGGATTTGAGTTTGCTATAGGACGACAAAATGATATTCGATTTGAGGCCGCCAAACGCGGTTGGCTGACCGAATTCCCAAACTTTAATCAAGCGTACACTACGGTACACAATACCGATATGAGCTACAATGCGGAGATAGGCTTATTAGAAGGATTACAACTTGACTTAACAGGTAACAGAACGTATTCCGAAAACGCCTCTGAAAACTTCAGTGTGGTCAACGGAGTGTATACTGCGCTTTCGCCACGACTGTTTGGGAACTTTGAAATTTCAACCATTATGCTTAGCACGGCATTCAGTGGGAATGGACTAAACTCTCAGGCTTTTGAAGACCTCAAAACCAATCGCTTGACCATTGCGCAACGCTTAGCCACGGCTCGTGGTATTCCTTCGGGGGATGTAGATGCCGATGGCTTTCCAAGAGGCTTTGGCAAAAACAATCAAGCGGTGCTTATTCCTGCGTTTTTAGCTGCCTATGTTGGCACCGATCCCAACGCCGTAAGCATGGAGGCTAAACGTTCAGTTCCATTGCCCAATTGGAACCTGCAATATACAGGGCTGATGCGCCTAAAATCGTTTAAAAAACGCTTTAATAGATTTGCTATAGCGCACGGTTATCGAGCCAGCCATACGCTAAACGCCTTTACGACAAACCTAGAATATCAACCGAATGCCATCGACCAATCGGGGAATTTCATGAACGAAATTCTATACACCAATGTGAATTTGGTGGAGCAATTCAATCCGCTTGTTAAGGTAGATTTTGAACTTAAAAACAGCTTACAGCTTTCGGCGGAAGTACGAAAAGACCGTGCGCTATCACTATCGTTAGATAACAATTTGCTTACAGAAACTTCTGGTGATGAGTGGATTGTAGGTATGGGGTATCGTATTAAAAATGTGAAATTCAAAACCAATATTGGCGGAAAGTCAACCGACTTAAAAGGAGACATCAACATAAAGGGCGATTTATCGGTGCGGGATAACATTACGCTCATCCGAAATTTGGATGTGCTTAGCGACCAAGTAACCGCAGGACAACGTTTGTGGTCACTGAAAATCTCTGCTGATTATGCACTTTCTCGCAACTTTACGGCACTGTTCTTTTACGATCACGCTTTTTCAAAATTTGCCATTTCTACAGCCTTTCCACAAACCAATATCCGTTCTGGAATTACGTTGCGTTACAATTTTGGAAATTAGTAGGTTTTTATACTACATTTATCCAAAATTCTGATATGAACATTCCACAAGATTTAAAATACACGCAAGACCACGAGTGGGTGCGTATTGAGGGCGATGAGGCAACGGTTGGCATCACTGACTTTGCACAAAACGAGTTGGGCGATATTGTGTATGTAGAGGTTGAAACAGCGGGTGAGACCCTTGCCAAAGAAGCGGTTTTTGGAACGGTTGAAGCCGTAAAAACAGTATCTGACTTGTTTCAGCCACTTTCTGGAGAAATTATTGCGTTTAACGACCAGTTGGAGGATACACCAGAACTTGTCAATGAAGACCCCTATGGAGAAGGGTGGATTGTAAAAATTAAATTGAGTGATGCCTCTGAAATTGATGGGCTACTTTCCAATGAGGGCTATCAAGCTGTCATTTCGTGATGTGAGATGACATAAATAGATTTATTTAAATTTAACATTAAAATTATTATTTTAGCCCATAGCTAAAAATTTCAAATGCAACCAAAGAAAAATCCTAAAGCTGATTTAAGAAAAAACAGTAATCTGTATTTTGCCATTGGGCTTTGTGCCGTAATGTTTATTGCTTGGCAAAGTATCGAGTGGAAAACCTATGACAAATCTATGTATGGCTACGAAGCCTTAAATGTAGAAGAAGATGACGATGAGGAAGTGCCACTGACAGAACAGCTTAAAACACCACCACCACCGCCACCACCGCCAGCACCTGAAATTATTGAAGTGGTAGAAGACGAAGAGGAGGTTGAGGAGACCGTGATTGAATCTACCGAAACCACTCAAGAAGAAATTATTGAAGAAGTGGAGGTGCTAGAAGAGGAATTGGACGTTGATGTGCCTTTTGCCATTATTGAAGATGTACCGCTTTTTCCGGGTTGTGAGCGTGTTAAAAAGTCTGAGCGTAGAAAGTGCTTCCAAGAAAAAATCCAACGCCACATTGCTAAAAACTTCCGTTACCCCGAAATTGCCCAAGAAATGGGTATTCAAGGGCGCGTGTATGTACAGTTTGTAATCGCCAAAGACGGTTCTATTACCGGTATTAGAACCCGCGGACCAGACAAAAACTTAGAGAAGGAAGCCAACCGAATTATTTCTAAGCTTCCAAGAATGACTCCAGGAAAGCAACGTGGTCGACCTGTTCGAGTGCCGTTTAGCATTCCCATTACCTTCCGTTTGCAATAAACTTAAGCCCGACAATCGTCGGGCTTTTTTTTGGCAAAATTTTTGTATGTTTGGTCTAACAAATCTTAAACACTTATGTTATGGAGCCAAAAAAAAGCCCAAAAGCAGACTTAACCAAGAACAGTAAATTTTACTTCGCCATAGGCTTATGCCTTGTACTGCTTGTTTCATGGATACTTATTGAGAAAAAAACATATGAGGACTCGTCCATAGACATAGGCGTTCTTGAAGTCACGGACGACGACGATGAGGAAGTGCCACTAACAGAACAGCTTAAAACACCACCCCCGCCACCACCGCCACCAGCACCGCAAGTCATACAAGTAGTAGAAGACGAGGAGGAAGTTGAAGAAACCGTGATTAAATCTACCGAAACCGACCAAGAAGAAGAAATTGTTGAAGAAGTAGAGGTTATGGAAGAAGAAGTGGAAGTTGATGTTCCCTTTGCCATTATTGAAGATGTACCGCTTTTTCCGGGTTGTGAGAATGTAAAAAAATCGGAGCGTAGAAACTGTTTTCAAGAAAAGATTCAACGCCACATTGCTAAAAACTTCCGCTATCCAGAAATTGCCCAAGAAATGGGTATTCAAGGGCGCGTGTATGTACAGTTTGTAATTGCCAAAGACGGTTCCATTACAGGCATTCGTACACGAGGTCCAGATAAAAACTTAGAAAAAGAAGCCGAGCGTATTATAGGTAAATTACCCACCATGACACCTGGAAAACAACGTGGTCGTGCCGTTAGGGTACCGTTTAGTATTCCCATAAACTTTCGTTTGCAGTAAGTACCGCACCAAGGGGGTTGTTTTCATGCATTAGCATTGCGTAAGCTGCTTTTGTACAGTATCTTTGCGCCTTAAACGCACAAGTGCATATGCTTGCAGATACCCAAAAATCGCCCACACTTTCGCTTTTTATAACCGATGTGCTGTTGCTTACCAAAGCACGGCTTACGCTAAGTGTGGTATTTTCTTCCATAGCGGGCTATGTGTTGGCGGTATCATCACCCAATATGTGGCATATTTTATTGCTTTCCGCTGGCGGTTATGGTTTGGCAGGTGCTTCCAATGCATTTAACCAAATCATTGAAAAAGAAATTGATGCTAAAATGATTCGCACGCAAAACCGACCTATTCCCGCAGGGAGAATGTCGGTTTCAGCAGCTTTTGGTATTGCAGTTACGCTACTTGTTTTGGGACTTGCTGTTTTGTATTTTCTCAACCCCAAGACTGCCATGTTTGGGGCTATTTCGGTGTTTTTATACACCTGTGCCTACACGCCCCTTAAGACCGTAACACCGCTTTCGGTATTTGTTGGAGCTATTCCTGGCGCGATACCTTTTATGTTGGGTTGGGTGTCTGCAACAGGTAGTTTTGGTTTGGAACCAGGGATTTTGTTTATGATTCAGTTTTTTTGGCAGTTTCCTCATTTTTGGGCAATTGGTTGGATGATGCATGAAGATTATCAAAAAGCAGGAATCAATATGTTACCCACAGGGAAACCGGGTAATGCCACCGCACTTCAAATTATTTTATACACCCTTTGGACGATTGTGATTTCCATCGTTCCAGTGTTTGGTGTCAGCGGGGCTTTGCAGCTTTCGGTAGTGGGCGCAATTGCGGTTGGCGCAGTTGGATTGGTATTCTTATGGGCAGGATTACGTTTATATAAAAATCATTCCACAGCCAATGCCAAAAAATTAATGTTTGTGAGTATTGCGTACATTACTGCAATACAATGGATTTACGTTATAGATAAATTTATATAGATGAGTTTTCACCCTTCCCTTTTAACACCTCAGGCAAAAGCCAAAAAAATGATGCTTTGGTTTGCCATGATTAGCATGACCATGATGTTTGCTGGACTAACAAGTGCCTACGTGGTGAGTAAAGCACGACCAGATTGGCTTACAGATTTTGCACTTCCCGCAGCATTTCACCTTAGTACTTTGGTTATTTTAGTTAGTAGTTTTACCTTTTGGATGGCATTCAAAATGCTAAAAGTGGATAATGCCAAAGGCGTTACGCTTTATACACTTATTACCTTAGCCTTGGCGGTAGTGTTTTCCATCAGCCAGTGGGTTGGTTTTAGCAGTATTGTATCCGATGGCTACTATTTTACGGGAGCAGAAAGCACCGTAACTACATCGTTTTTGTATGTGCTTGTCATCACGCATTTTGCACACCTTATTGGAGGCATTGTAGTGCTTTTGGTGGTGCTTATGCGCCATTTAAATGGGGTTTACCAGAGTAAACCACTAGGTTTTGTGTTGGCACATACCTTTTGGCATTTTCTGGGTTTTTTATGGCTCTATTTATTTGTGTTCTTATTCTTTTTAAGATAAAGTTTAATACGTAATTTTGTACTCAATTTAACCGATATCCACACATGGAAGCAACAACCAACTTAGTAGAAAACGAGAATGTTTGGGACGGAGGAAACAAACCACTAAATGCATCTTATGGTAAAATGATGATGTGGTTTTTCATTGTATCAGATGCCCTAACCTTTTCTGGTTTTCTAGTCGCTTATGGCTTTTCTCGCTTTAAAAATATTGATTCATGGCCTATTGCCGATGAAGTATTTTATCACTTTCCCTTTTTACACGGGGTTAATGCACCGATGTATTATGTAGCATTGATGACGTTTATCCTTATTTTCTCGTCGGTGACTATGGTTCTTGCAGTAGACGCTGGTCATAAAATGCAAAAAAACAAAGTTGCTGTGTATATGCTACTTACCATTCTTGGTGGAGCAGTATTTGTGGGCTCTCAGGCGTGGGAATGGAAAAACTTTATCAAGGGTGAATATGGAGCAGTAGAAACCAAAGGGGGGCAAATTTTGCAGTTTGTTTCTGCTGATTCTGGAGAGCGAGTAGCACTTTCTTATTTTGCAACTACGCAACCAACAGACCGCGCGCAACATTCCGCCGATAAAGGCCTTTGGTATGTTGACGAAGCCACACTTCCAACATACACCGTTGCCGAGGTGCAACAGGGCTTTTTGGCAAATCCTGATTTACGTATTAAAACCGAAATGATTGATGCCGAAACAGGGCATAAAATTGTTTTAGACCGTGCAGCTTCCGAGGCAAAACTTTCTCAAGCAGTACATGTGGTGGAAGGCGCAAACCTTATTCGAAATGAATACGGAAATCGTCTTTTTGCAGACTTCTTCTTTTTTATCACAGGCTTTCACGGCTTTCACGTATTTTCGGGTGTAGTGATTAACGGTATTATCTTTTTTAATGTGCTGCTAGGCACCTACGAACGCCGAGGACATTACGAAATGGTTGAAAAAGTTGGACTCTATTGGCACTTTGTAGACCTTGTTTGGGTTTTTGTATTTACCTTCTTTTATCTTGTATAACATGGCACATAAACTTTCTATTTTCCGCGGACTTGTAACCTTCAAATCCAATGAACAAAAAATTTGGGGGGTACTCATTTTTCTTTCCATTGTAACAGCCATTGAAGTGGCGCTTGGAATTATCAAGCCTGCCTTTTTGCTAACGCCTGTGTTTGGCATGAAAGGACTAAACTGGATATTTATCATTTTAACGATTGTAAAAGCATACTACATTGCATGGGATTTTATGCACTTACGTGACGAAAAGCGCAGCTTTACCTCATCTATCGTGTTGCCGCTTTTAATCCTTATTCCATACCTAATTTTTATTTTACTTGTCGAAGCCGACTACATTTACAACGTAATGTTAGACGGCTTTGTAAGCTGGAATTTCTAATCAACACATGAAAAAATACATTGTCCTAGCCATACTTTTTGTTTTTCCGCTAGTGGTGTATTTGTTTTTTGCTTCGGGTGTAAATCACTTTGCAAAGCTTCCTGTGCTTACTCAAAATGTTGAAGAAATAGGGGAATATAGCGATGTACAGTTCAAAGATCGCATCACTGTTTTAGGCTTTTTCGGCAATGTTTTGCAAGACAAAAAAGCATTGGCATTAAACCTAAATCAAAAAATATATAAGCGGTTTTATCAGTTTGCAGACTTTCAATTTTTGATTGCTTTGCCCAAAGGCACAGAGACGCAAGCAGAAAATCTTAAGGCGGAACTCAAAGGTAGTACGGGAACCGATATGTCTCGCTGGAATTTTGTGTTTCTGGCACCTGATGACCTTCAGCACATTTTTAAAAGTTTGAATTTACCCTTATCGCTTGATGCTAACTTGGCCAATCCATTTGTGTTTATCATTGATAGAGATGCCAATCTTCGCGGCAGAGATGATGATGATTTTTTTGGTTACGATGCACGTTCTGTAGCTGACATAAACAACAATATGGTAGATGATGTAAAGGTAATTTTAGCAGAATATCGATTGGCATTAAAAAAATACAATAAGGATATAAACCGTCAATAATGCGTCGCTACTCCTACATTGCCGTTGCATTTATCGTTTTGGTGTTTGGTATCATTTTCGTTCCCCGCATCATCGACCGTTTTCAACAGTCCAATTTGGTAGACAACAACAGATTGAGCGCGCCCGCAGCCCTATCCTTTATTGAACTTAATGGAGAGGCAAAGCGCGTACCAGATTTTGTGTTTACCAATCAAGATGGACGCTTGATTTCCAACGAAGATTATTTGGGAAAAGTGTATGTGATTGAGTTTTTCTTTACCACCTGTCCAACCATTTGTCCTATCATGAATGCCAACATGAAACGACTTGAAGAAGCGTTTGGAAATCGGAATGATTTTGGCATTGCTTCGTTTACTATTGACCCTGAAAAAGACACCCCCGAACAACTCAAACGCTACGCAGAAAACTTGAGTGTTTTTAGTCAAAATTGGCATTTCCTCACGGGTGATGCCGCCGCCATTTATACATTGGCAAATACTGGCTTTAACATTTTTGCTGGTATTAATCCAAATGTGGCAGGCGGTTTTGAACATCAAGGATATTTTGCCTTAGTGGATCAAAATGGTTACCTTCGTTCAAGAAGAGATTCCTTTGGTAATCCAATTGTCTACTACTTAGGCATACCCGAATCTGAACTTGATATACAGGGCACAGATATGCTATTGGAGGATGTTCAAAAATTGCTACACGATGAATAATAAATCACTAAAAAGGTATAATAACATTATAATTGCTGTTTCTATTGTAATTCCAATAGTGGTTGCAGTCCTGTTTACCATTCGTATTCCCAATGTCGCACCGCTAGATATGCTACCGCCAATCTATGCTACTATTAATGGTGTCACGGCTTTTCTGTTGGTGTTAGCGGTGATGCAGATTAAACGTGGCAACCGAAAAGTTCATGAAAGGCTGATGAAAATCAATATCTTTTTATCATTGCTTTTTTTGGTGATGTATATCGCCTACCATATTACGTCAGACCCTACTCCTTACGGGGGAGAAGGGCTCATTAGATATGTGTATTTCTTTATATTGATAACGCATATTTTGCTTTCTGTCGCACTAATTCCGCTGGTGTTGTTTACATACAAACACGCTGCACTTCGTGATTTTAAGGCACACAAACGCCTCTCAAAAATAACCTTTCCTATTTGGCTTTACGTGGCTGTTACGGGCGTAGTTGTGTACCTAATGATAGCGCCTTATTACGGTTAATATGCCTGTCTTAATATCACTTTTTTCTGGTCTTTTGGGATTGCAGTGCGCCATGTGCCGTGCCGTTTTAGAAACCGGTGCCGATGCCGAAACCGCCAAAAGCCTAAACGACGGCATTGTGTATTTAATGGTAATACCCTATATCCTTGTTGGGGTGGTTGGCTATGCTGTTTATCAGCAGTTCAACAAGAAGTAATACTTTTGTAACATATTCATACTTTGCTCGTTGAGTAAGTAAATGCATTAAGCCAACATACGCTGCCCTATGATAGAAATCAAAGAATTGCACAAGTCCTATACTTTAGGACAAAACACCCTTCATGTATTAAAGGGTATAAATTTTGATGTTCAAGAAGGGGAAATGGTTGCCATTATGGGGTCATCGGGTTCCGGAAAATCTACCTTACTCAATATTTTAGGTATGTTGGATGTTGCAGATGCTGGCACTTATACTTTAGACAATAAGTCTATTAAAAACCTTGACGAAACCAAAGCTGCCATTTACCGTAACAAGTTTTTGGGATTTGTGTTTCAGTCGTTCAATTTGATTTCGTACAAAACAGCACTTGAAAATGTGATGCTTCCGCTGTACTATCAAAAGGTTGTACGAAAAGAACGTCAAGAGCGTGCACAAAAGTTTTTGGAACAGGTTGGGTTAGGCCCATGGGCGTCACATCACCCCAACGAACTTTCGGGTGGGCAAAAACAGCGTGTTGCTATTGCGCGTGCTTTGGTTTCAGAACCAAAAGTACTTCTTGCCGATGAACCTACCGGAGCGTTGGACTCCAAAACTTCTTACGAGCTTATGGATGTGTTACAAACAATTAACGACACAGGAATTACACTACTTATTGTAACGCACGAAGAAGATATTGCCAATATGTGCAAACGCATTGTGCATTTGCGCGATGGCATTATTGTAGAAGACAAAAAAGTCAAACAAGTTAGAGCCAGTTCGTATGTGGAATAGAGACCGTTGGCAGGAAATGTTTTACACCCTAAGCAAGAACAAATTGCGCACAACGCTGTCAGGGTTTACTGTGGCGATGGGTATTTTCATTTTTGTCTTGCTTTTTGGGTTTGGCAACGGACTAAAAAACTCTTTTGAGCAATTTTTTTTAGACGATTCCACCAATACGGTTTGGTTGTATCCGGGGCAAACCGAAAAACCGTATCGTGGATTTAAAGCCAAACGCCGCATTATTTTCAAAAATGACGACTTGACAGATATTCAACAAAACTTTCCTTTCTTTATTGAATATATTACCCCTCGCATTAGTCGAGGCGCACTTGTAAAACGAGGCAAGGAAAGTAACAATTACACCATTAGAGCAGTTGCACCTGGACATCAGTATGCCGAAAAAACAATCATTACCAAAGGGCGTTATATCAACGAGGCGGATGTGCAAAACACAACCAAATTTGCTACCATTGGCAGATTGGTAGAAAAAGATTTGTTTGGAAACAAGCCTTCTTTAGGAGAGCAGATTGATGTCGGAGGCGTATCGTTCAAAGTAGTTGGTGTGTTTAAAGATGAGGGTGGCGATAACGAAGAACGCCTTATTTATATTCCCTATACCACACGACAACGCCTAGAAAAAAGTAACGATCGCATTGACCAAATCATTGTGGCGTTTCGTCCCGAACTGGGTCATGCCGGTGCTATAGCATTGGAAAAGAAACTGAACAGCTTTATGCGTAAAAAACACAACATTGCCCCAGACGACCGCAGCGGAATTTATGTGCGCAATGTTGCCGCCGACTTAAAGGAAACTCAACAATTTGCCAGTGTGTTGCAACTCATTGTAACTTTTGTAGGATTAGGGACCTTATTGGCGGGCATTATTGGTATTTCCAATATTATGGTATTTGTGGTAAAAGAACGCACCAAAGAGCTGGGTATTCGCAAAGCGATTGGCGCAACGCCCAAATCGGTAGTGGGTATGATTTTACACGAATCTGTTTTTATTACCACTATTGCGGGTTACGTAGGCTTGTTGGCTGGCGTGGGCACCCTTGCGCTAATCGGCGATTCGCTTGAGGAATTTTTTATCATTAACCCATACATCAGCACCAGCACCGCTGTCGGTGCAACGCTAATTTTAATCCTTTTTGGCGCAGTAGCCGGCTATATTCCTGCGCGACGTGCTGCAAAAATTAAACCCATAATTGCCTTAAGAGACGAATAATGTTTAGAACCCTATTTGATAGAGACACTTGGCAAGAAATTTTTGGATCAATCCAAAAAAACAAATTGCGCACGGTGGTTACCGTGATTGGGGTGTTGTGGGGAATTTTCATCTATATCACACTTTCTGGAGCCTCAAAGGGATTAGATAACGGTTTTGAACGTCAATTTGAAGAGGTTGCCATTAACTCCCTTTTTGTTTGGGCACAGCGCACTAGTATTCCATACGACGGATTTCGAACAGGGCGCAACATGCAACTTAAATTAGACGACCAGAACTATTTGATGCAGCGTGTACCTCAACTTCAATATGTGGCTCCACGAATTGCGCGTGGTGTTTTTGGCGGAAATGGCTCGTCTGTAAAGCGAGGCGGAAAAAGTGGTGACTATGCTGTGTATGGCGACTTTCCCATTTTGGTAAAAATTGCTGCAAAAGATATTTTTGATGGCGGACGCTTTATCAACCAAGCTGATATTGACAACCAACGAAAAGTGTGTGTGATTGGCGAGCGCACCCAAATGGAGCTTTTTGAAAAGAATGAAGATCCGATTGGAAACTACGTTCAGATTGATGATATGTATTTTCAAGTGGTTGGCGTGCACAAATTTTCAGGCGGTGGCGGATTTGAAAGCGATAGTGATATTTTTATTCCCTTTACCACCTTTAAAAAACTATACAACACAGGCGATAACGTAGATTGGTTTGCCATGGCGGCTTATGACGATGCCGATGTGGTGGCTGTTGAAAAAGATATTAAAGCTGCACTCAAAGTAAAACACCGTGTACATCCCGATGATGAACGTGCTTTTGGTAGCTTTAACTTGGGCGAAGTGTTTAACAGAGTAAAAGGCTTTTCAAGCGGCATGAATATCTTATCTGTTGTGGTGGGAATTGCTACCATTTTGGCAGGGGTCATTGGTATTGGAAATATTTTATTGATTTCGGTACGTGAGCGCACCAAAGAGCTGGGCATACGCCGTGCGTTGGGAGCTACGCCTAGAGAGGTGCGTATGCAAATCATTATTGAGTCTGTTTTTTTAACGCTTATTGCAGGAATTTTGGGGATTATTTTGGGGGCATTTGTTTTGGCAATCATCAATGTGTTGACCGCTGATAACGCTAGCTTTCCCTACACCAACCCAACTGTTCCCGTAAAATTTATTTTAGGCGCTTTGGGGCTAATGGTTGTGTTGGGTACGCTCATCGGACTTATCCCAGCGCAGCGCGCTGTAAGCATTAAACCCATAGACGCATTAAGAGAAGAATAATAACGAAAACCCATACAAATGAAAAAAATCACCAAATATATCCTAATCGCACTACTTGTTATTGGCGTGCTTTTTTCGGCCGCGTATTTTGCCAAAACCAACAGTAAATCGGCAATAACGTACAAAACCGAAAAGCTATTTACTACCACCATTGAAAAAGAAACCGTAGTTACGGGAAAGGTTGTTCCTGAGGATGAAGTGGAGGTAAAGCCACAAATTGGCGGAATCATTGACCGTATTTTTGTGGAGGAAGGCGATCAAGTAACCACAGGCGACCTTATTGCGCGCATCAAAGTAGTGCCCAACGAGCAAAATCTTAATTCAGCAAAAGGACGTGTGAAAAAAGCGCAAATTGCCCTTGCAACGCGCAGAAAAGATTTTAATCGCAATAAAGCACTTTACGAAAAAGGAATCATTTCCAATGCAGACTATATTGCCAACGAGCTATTGTACAATCAAGCACGGCAAGATGTGTTAAATGCTGAAAGCGATTTAAAAATCATTAGAGAAGGCTCTATTGGAGGTTCAAGTGCTGCCAATACCGATATTCGGGCAACCGTTCCTGGAACGGTTTTGGAAATTCCAGTAAAAGAGGGGGATCAAGTCATTGAATCCAACAGCTTTAATGCTGGAACTACCATTGCGGCTATCGCCGATTTGGGGAAGATGATTTTTGAAGGAAAAGTGGACGAAGCAGAAGTGGCTTCTTTGCGTGTGGGTACGCCACTAAAAGTTAGTCTGGGCGCCATTGAAGATCAAGAATTGGATGCTTCGTTAAAGTTTATCGCCCCCAAAGGAACAGAAGAACAAGGGGCAGTTCAGTTTAAAATTGAAGCGGATATGGTGCTAAATGACAGCATTTTTGTGCGCGCAGGCTATAGTGCAAATGCTTCAATAGTGTTGGACCGTAAAGAAGATATTTTGGCATTGCGTGAAGCACTTATTCAGTTTGACCGAAAAACCCAAGACCCGTATGTGGAGGTAATGACTGGCGATCAGAAATTTGAACGTCGTGAGGTAAAACTCGGCATTTCTGACGGGGTAAATGTGGAAATTCTTAAAGGTGTTTCTGAAGATGATGAAGTAAAAGTCTGGAACCGCACCGAAGAACGCGATGAGGAAAACGAAAACGATGAAGACGATGCGTAGGATTTTATCATTTTGCACTTTATTGCTGTTGGTTTTTGGCTACAGCCAAGAATCCAACACAGCTACGCCGTGGACATTGGAAGCTGCCGTGGAGCATGCCGTAAAAAACAATTTGCAAATTCGGCAAGCCTATTTGGATATCATCGAAGCGGAAACCTATAAAAGCCAAGCGGTGGGGAACTTTTTACCTACGCTAAATCTTTCCATGGCACATTCGTGGAATGTGGGGCTGAATCGAAACCTAACTACCAATGTTTTTGAAGACATGACCAATCAGTTTTCGAATGCTTCGGTAGATATGGGAGTGAATATCTATAACGGCAAGCGTAACATTTACCAACTGCTAAGTGCTAACTTGAGCGTTTTGGCACGTCAATATCAGCTAGAAGACATGAAGGAAGACGTGATGCTTTTAGTGGTCAATGGATATTTACAAGTCTTGTTTAGCAAAGAAAATGTGGCGGTGCAAAACAACCAACTTTTGGTTGCCAAATCCGAATTAGAGCAGACCCAAGCATTGGTAGATGCTGGCGCATTGCCCAGAGGCGAATTGTACGAATTGCAAGCCACATTGGCTACGCAAGAGCAGCAAGTGGTTTCGGCGAAAAATGAGTATGAAATGGCACGCATTTCATTGGCGCAATTGTTGCTTTTAGACGATTTTGAACAATTTTCCATTGCCGATTCGGACTACGATATGGTTGCCACGGTTATTTTGGATAAAACGCCACAAGAATTGTACGAAAAAGCGGAATCGTCTCGAAACGATATTATGTTTGCCAAAACCAATGTTGAAATCGCAGAGGCAAATCTAAAAATCGCCAAAGCGGCTTATCAGCCGAGCTTGACAGGGTTCTACAGTTACAGTTCACGGATTTCGTATGCAGATATTTTAGTGCCCACAGGCGCGGTAACGCAAGTGCCTATTGGCGCAGTACAAGAAACGGGACAAACTGTAGTAACCCCACAACCACAAACATCAATTGCCTCGCATTTGCCTATTGGCGAACAGCTAAAACAAAACGATGGGCATAATTTTGGCGTAAGCCTGCGTATTCCCGTGCTAAACGGTCTTTCGGCAAAAAACAATGTGCGCCGTAACAAGGTTAGTGTGGAGCGTTCGACAACGGTATTGACGCAGCAAAAGCAAGATTTGGAGCGTACTATTTACCAATCGTACGCAGACGCCAAAGGTGGCATAAAAGCCTATGAGGCTGCCCAAAAAACCACACAAGCCCGAAAGGAAGCCTATCAGTATGCATTAGACCGATTTAATGAAGGCGCGGCTACTTCCTTGCAATTTTCGCAAGCCAAACAACGCTACGACGCTGCGGTTTCGGCGGAGCTACGCGCTAAGTTTGATGCTATTTTCCGCATTAAAATTTTGGAGTTCTATTTTGGCATTCCGCTAACGCTCTAAAGTAGTATTTTTGCCGCATGGCAATGCTGCTGCACATAGAAACCTCCACGGAACAATGTTCTGTGGCACTAAGCGACAACACAAAACTATTGGCGCACAAATCCCTTTTGGAAGACGGATTTAAACACGCTGCCAAACTGCATGTGTTTGTTGATGAAGTCTTACAAGAAGCCAATATTTCCCCAACCGAATTAGATGCCGTTGCTGTGAGCGCAGGACCGGGCTCGTTTACGGGATTGCGTATTGGCAGCGTTGCTGCCAAAGGCTTGTGTTTTGCTCTCGATATTCCGCTGATTACAATTTCGACCTTACAGCTTTTAGCTGCGCCACATTGGGAAAATACTAAAGTGGTTGCGCTTTTGGATGCCCGCCGCGATGAGGTATATACCGCAACGTTTGACATAGGGGGTAACGAACTGACTAAAACGCAAGCCCATATTTTAACCGAAACTTCTTTTGCGGAACTTGCCCAGGAACGGGTTTGCTTTGTGGGCACGGGTGCCGAAAAAGCAAAAGCGATACTACCCAAAAACGCCAATTGGCACTTTTTGCCAACACACCCCATAGCAACCGCTATGCTGCCCTTAGCAACAGCAGCGTATAAGAAAAAAGAATTTACAAACAGCGCCAACTTTGCGCCTACCTATATTAAACCTGTACGGATTACGCCTTCTAAAAAAGATTCTTTAGGGAGGGTGGTGTAAATTTTCCGCCAGCTACTTTACTGTTACCTCGAATACTTTG
The DNA here is from genome assembly GCA_049596455.1 of Flavobacteriaceae bacterium. Classification (GTDB taxonomy): domain Bacteria; phylum Bacteroidota; class Bacteroidia; order Flavobacteriales; family Flavobacteriaceae; genus UBA7446. The sequence continues at coordinate 195,807 of JBMYLP010000002.1, forward strand.
GGTCTTTTAGGTTATACAGTATTCGATAGATTTTCCATTTGCCCTCTTCGTTTCGCAGGATATTGCTAAACTCCGAAACCGAAAGGGTAGTGTCTCTGGCAATTCCGTTTTCTAATGTGCACCATGTTAGCTTTGAAAGCCCCTGATAGTACGCGATTTTCTTACCACCACCAATTTCTTCATGTTCAATTTTATAGCTTATGATAGGGTATGTAATATCAGATTTAGGAAACCAAAATTTGCTTACTGCTTTCTTTCCTACTATTGGCGCACGCTGCTTTCCGGGTTGAAACAATATAATATCCGGGCTAAGGTGTTGTAGAATTTGCGAGGAATCTCCTGCTTTCCAAGCAGCTCTATAGTCTTGCATTATCTGCTCTATTTCATCTGTTGAACGAAACACTTTTTGCTTAGGTTCACATGAAGCAAGACTACACACAAGCAGTACCAAAAATACTTGAATATATATATTGTATTTTTTCATAGGATTAGTTTTTTAAGTTTTAGAAACTGTGTTACTTGGCACGAGGTAGGCCTTATACTGGCACGCATTGTAAACGTGCGCCAGCGGTTTTTTTATTTTTCTATTCTATCGTAATTTTTCAATGTTTTTAAAACTGATAAAGTTTGTATTCCTGCCCACTCTAATTTTGTTCCTTCACTGATGCCATACCAAGTATCCCATCGTCCATCTTCTTTTTGTTTACTAATCAAAGTCTCCATGTCCGATTTAAGAGTTTCTTTAGTAAATATTGAATATAGAATGCTATCAAGTGAAGTGGCATAATTTAAACTATGTGGTTTTCCGTAAAGTCCCCAACCTTCATCAGCTTTTTCTTCGCAAATTATTCCGTTATTCGATATCCAATTTTTAAGGTCATTTATTGTTTTTTCAGCCTTACTACGACTTTTTGTATGTTCTAAAAATGTCAGCCACCTTGGTACACATAAATAACAAAAAACGTGTTTGTCTTGAATTCGCTCAAATTCGCCCCAAACAAACTCTTCTGCTTTTTTCATCCACGGTATATTAATCTCGTACTTTTCCAAAATTCCAAGTAATGGTGCAGTAGTGCTTAGAGCTGCCCATTCTTTAACTGTTTTAAAATGTCCTTCACACGGATATTCACTCTTAGGTTTAAACATCCAAGGAATTCCACCTTTCTCTGTTGTTATACTTTCAAAATAGGGCATAAAGTCATTTAGAATGATTTCTTTGGTCAGACAACCAACTTCATCGAGAATTTCAAGTGCCATAATGCTAAATAGAGGTTGACTTTCTGGTGATGCTGTATCTGGCTCCATCCCATGTCCAAAGCCACCGTCTGAGTTTCGATATGCATAGACTGCATGAAAAACTCCTTCAGGATTATCATTTTCAAAATGAAATTGAAACAAACGCCTTTCAATCATTCTTGCATTTGTTAATATAAAGTCTCTTGCTTTCAAATAGTTATCTTTTGATAGCTTCATTCTTTAAATATATTGGATTTATAATTACACATAACTATATAAATACACGTCCTTTCGATACCTAAGGCAATCACATATATCAAAAACCCCCAAACTGTAAAATGGGAAAAAAGCGAAATAGGCTATACGTCCAGTTTAAACAATTTGAGGTTTGTTAGGGGCTAATATAACAAAAAACTAACGGACAATTTAATATACCAAAAAATCTTATTTTTGAGATATGCCTCGCTCAAAACCCCTAACGATATTACTGTCTAACACGGCAGATGTTGGCATTCAAAACATTGCCAATTATTTGGCAAGTCGTTTTTCTGCAACACTAGCGCTAAACTATATAGATGCTCTTGGGGCGGCGTTTGAGATGTTAGCCCGTATACCCGATGTAGGAGTAGTATATAAAGGTGCTATTAGAAAACTTATTTGGAAAAAATACACGCTTATATTTTACAAACATGATGGCCAATTTATCTATATCACCAACGTTGAAGATTCGAGGTCTAATTACTCACTTAAGTTTCTCTCGTAAACGATCTAATGCTTCTTTTGCATCTACAATTCTTCCCGCTTTGATATCTGCCTTTCCTTGTGCAATTTGCGCATCGATATAGTCTTCAATTGCCAATATCTGACTGATTTGCTCAACCTCATCAATGCTAAAGGAATTGCCTTTTAGTTTGTTATAAAACGTAGCCCTAGGAATCCCTGTTTTTTCAATAATGGCATTTGTTTTAATGCTACTATTTTTAATGCGTTTTGGAAGATTACTAATATACGCTCTATATTCTTGCACTATTTTATCCGTCATTATAGATAAATTTGTACTAATATAACACTTTCTATCCATTTATAGCCACGACTTGCTCTACTTTTCCGGGCAGCATTTCGCGCATCATGGTTTCAATACCGTTTTTTAGCGTAAACGTAGAAGAAGGACAGCCGCTACACGCGCCTTGCAGCACTACATGCACCGCTTTTGCGGGTTCATCAAAAGATTGAAATACAATATTTCCCCCGTCTGAGGCTACGGCAGGTTTGATGTACTCGTCCAAAATGCGAACAATTTCCTGTTCGGTGGGAGTATAGTCGGTTTGGGTGTGTTCGGGAGTTTCATTTGCAGGAACAAATGTAGGGGTAAGTATGGGTTTCCCCTCAGCAATATACTCCCGAATAAAGGTGCGCACTTCTTGCACTACTTCGTCCCAAGGGGTAATTTCGTATTTGGTAACCGACACAAAGTTTTCGTCCATATACACCTCTTTTACAAACGGAAAATGAAACAAGGCTTGCGCCAAGGGTGCTTCTTTGGTGGCATCAATAGAGGTGAATTCAACACTAGCCGGCACCAATTTTTTATTTGCCACAAACTTCATCACGGCAGGGTTTGGCGTACTTTCGGCATATACACTTGCAGGTGCCGCTTTTTTTTCCTTAAGCACTGCTCCGCCATCGGCGAGGTATTTTTCAAGTTGTTCGTGTACTTCGTCTTGCACTTCGTCCCACTCCACAATAGGGAAACGCTCTAACGTAAGCTGGGTGCTGCTAAGCGTAACCGCCTTGACAAACGGCAAATAAAAGAGCTGCTGTGCCAACGGCACTTCGGCAGCTTCTGCCACATTGTTAAAGGCATAGGCGCGATCTACTAGTGGAGTGTTGGTTCCAAAAACCAACACATCAGGATTATCAGACGGAAGAATACGAAAACGACTCATAGGCTTTTCGTGCAAAAGTACACATTCCTGCGTTCTGCCCTGTAGCGTTACCCACAGATTTTTGTACTTTGCAGTATGCTAATCAAAACAGTTTTAGGACACACACCACAATACGGCAAAGATTGTTTTTTTGCCGACAATGCAACGCTTATTGGCGATGTTATAATGGGCGATTATTGCTCGGTTTGGTTTCAGGCAGTAGTACGCGGCGATGTACATAGCATTCGTATGGGAAATCGGGTAAATATTCAAGACGGAGCGGTCATTCATGCTACCTACAAAACTTCGCCTACTACCATTGGGAATAATGTCTCGGTAGGACACAATGCCATAGTGCATGGCTGCACCATTCACGATAATGTGTTGGTGGGTATGGGTGCTATTATCATGGACAATGCCGTAGTGGAATCGAATAGTATTATTGCTGCTGGCGCGGTGGTTTCAAAAAACACGCTAGTGCCAGCAGGGTCGGTATTTGCAGGAGTGCCAGCTAAAAAAATTAAAGACACTTCCCCTGAATTGGTTTCAGGCGAAATTGAGCGTATTGCCAAAAACTACAGCCTTTACGCTAGTTGGTTTCAGGATTAAATATTGATGTTTGTTACCGTATCTATACCAAATAACTCCCACAATTTTTTATTGGGCAAAGCGGTGCTGAAATAGGTTGTGCCACCGCCCACAGTACTTGTGATTTCATGTTTTTCCAAAAGGCGTTCGGTTTGCTTGGCAACGGCATTTCCACAATCAACAATCGTAACCTCTTTGGGCAATATGCGCTGAAGTGTTTCACGCAAAAATGGATAGTGCGTACAGCCCAAAACCAAATGATCTATGGGTTTTTGTAACATGGGGGCAAGGTCGTGGCGGAGTTGGTTTTCGGCTTCCAAGCTCGATGCCTTTCCATTTTCTACTAATTCTACCAATCCATGTCCCACTTGCGAGATTACTTCAATGTCTTTGGCATGGTCTTGCGCAGTTGTTTGGAACAATTCGCTTGATAGAGTGCCTTCGGTGGCCAAAACGCCAACCACACCTGTTTTACTTCCTAAGGCGGCGGGTTTTATGGCGGGCTCTATACCCACAAAAGGGACTGAAAAAGTGCTGCGCAAATGCGAAATGGCGTTGGTAGTTGCGGTATTGCATGCCACTATGATGAGCTTACATCCTTGTGCTATAAGCCACTCGCTTATGGCAACTGAACGCGTTTGAATCTCGGATTTTGTGCGTTTGCCGTATGGGGCAAATGCCTGATCGGCAACATATATAACGTCCTCGTTTGGGAGGCGTGCTCGTAGTGCGTGCAGTACAGAAAGTCCGCCTACACCTGAATCAAAAATGCCAATAGGAGAATTGCGCATGCCTAAAAATAAAAAAACTGCTCCGATTAAGAGCAGTTTTTTGATATTGTCTGAAAAAATTTGGATTAGATACCTAAGGCTTTCTTTACGTCTGGCTCTAGGTCTTTTCCGTTTGCCATAAGCAAGGCACCGCCCATACTTCCATCAATTACGTAGTCAAAACCTTGTGCTTTGGCTACTTCTTGAATTTTAGCACGAACATTTTCAATGATTGGGCGAAGCAAATCGGCTTGCTTTTTCTGAATGTCTTGTGCTGCCGTTTGACGGAACTGCTGAATGTTTTGCTCCATGCCTGCAAGCTCTTGCTGACGTGCTTGGTTAGTAACATCGGTTTGGCTTTCAGCTTCTGCAGAATAGCTTTGCAACTTGGTTTGGTATTCCTTAATGGAAGCCTCAATTTCAGTTTGGTAGTCCTTTTCAAGTTTTTGAACTTCCTCCTGAGCAGCCAATACGCTAGGCATTTCGCTGATGAGTTTTTGGAAGTCGATGTGTGCCACTTTACTTTGTGCATAGGTAGCACTACTTAGCATTAAAACTACGGTTAAAACGAGTGTAGATATATATTTCATTGGATTAAGATTAAATTGAATATTACTTTTTTTCTTGCGCTTGTTTGCGTTTTTCTTCTATTTCTTTTTTGCGTCGCTCTAGTTCTTCAAGGCGTTCTTTTTTACGCTTTGCTAGTGCTTCGGCTTGTTCTTTTTTTCGTTGTGCCAATTCTGCTGCACGGTCTTTTCTTTTTTGTTCTAATTCGGCTTTTCGAGCTGCTCTTTGCTCTTCATCAGAGCGATTGTCATCAACATCTTTAGGTGCCGTTGAACCTGATTTTTTAGCGTTCTTTTTGCTGTTGCGTTTTGCTTTGCGCTCTTCAAGCAATTTTTGGCGTTCTGCTTTGCGCTGCTCTAGCGCTTTGCGTTTTTCCTCCAATGCAGGATTTGTACGCTGACGACGCTCGTCCCTTTTGGTTTTACTCAAAAATTCTTGCGCCTTTTTCTTGTCTTCAATTTCTATGTATCGAATAACAAGGTCGCTAATATCGTATTTTTTTTCAGAATGCAACACTAAAATTTCTGACGTGCTGTCAAAAACGTAATCTAGGTTACGGTCATCAGCAATTTCTTTGATGGCTGTAAGGATTTCGTCCTGTGCGGGCTGGGCAAGCATAACCTTTTGTTTTACCCAATCGCCTTCAGTGCCAAAACGCTTTTTGATGTATTGATCTAGTTTTTCTTGTTCAAAGGCAATGTCTTCTGCGCGTTCTTCAAAAATTTCTTCGGTAAGCAATGGACGCTCTAAGTCTAAAGATTCTCTTTGCTGGTCTAATTCTTTTTGTTTGGTTTCGATTTCGTTACGCCAAGCAGTAATTTTTGCCTCAAGTTCTTGATTAGAAGCAGCATACCCCTTATGCGCTTCTAAAACTTTATCAACATCCAAAAACCCTATACGAACATTTTTTTGAGCATAGCCAAAAGGTGTTACCAATAGTAACGCTGCAAAAAGTAGAATGCGAATATGAGTCATACTACTAGTTGTTAAAATTGTTGTCCTATGATAAAATGTGTCTCCCATCCGTGTGGATTTAAGTCGTTTTCCAACGCACTATCAAACCCGTATCCAAAATCTATGCCTAACAGTCCAAACGCGGGCATAAATATGCGAATTCCAAAGCCAGCAGAGCGTTTACTGTTAAACGGATTAAACTCACGAAAATTGTTATAACCATTTCCTGCCTCCAAAAAAGATAGCGCAAAAATAGACGCGCTTGGCTTTAAAGTAATAGGATAACGAAGCTCCAACGAGAATTTGTTATACACTGTTGAACCGTCTGAACTTGAAAGCGATTGGTTTTCATACCCACGAAGTGCAACCATTTCTCTTCCGTCCAAAGCATATTGAGCCAAACCGTCACCGCCCAAATAGTAACGCTCAAAAGGAATAATTCCTCTTTCTTGATTGTAAGCTCCTAAAAAGCCAAACTCGGCATGGGTACGCAAAATAAGCTTATCAACGATTCGCGTATACCAACTACCCTCAAAGTTGAGCTTATAATACTCCAACCAACGGAATTTTTCTTGATCGATTTTTTCTCTGTTGGGAGAACCATCTGCATTTTGGTAAGCAGGCTGGTTTTCCAAATCACCAAAATCGGTGTTACCAACTAAGGAATACGGGAATGAAAATTTAGCTCCAATGGTAAAAGAAGAACCTCCAACAGGGAAAATAGGGTTGGTGAAGGTGTTGTTTCTAGACAGTGCCACGGCATAGAATAAGTTATTTGACACACCATTACCAAAGGTAAATAGTCCTGTATAATAATTATTTAAATCAAAATATTGATAGCCAATTGTTTGCGAAAGCGTAAAGTAATCGTCGGGTACTTGTAAGCGTTTTGCCAAGCCAAAGTTTATCCCTCTAATTTTGAAGTACTGATCCTTGTTTGCTAGTCCCGTCATAAAGTCATAGCGGTATTGCGTGGTTTGGGAGATAGATGTCGAAAAGCGTACTGGCTGTTCTCCACCAAGCCACGGTTCGGCAAAAGAAAAGCTATAGGTTTCAAAAAATCTACTTGCTTGCAATCGAAGTGCTAATTGTTGCCCATCGCCCATTGGAACAGGCTTGTACTCTTCTTTATTCCAAATATTACGCATAGAGAAATTGTTAAAAGACAACCCTAGGGTTCCAATAAAACCACCACCGCCATATCCCCCTTGGAGTTCAATTTGACTTGCACCTCTTTCCACCAATCCGTACTCAATATCTACAGTACCCGCATTAGGATCTACATTTTTAAAGTCAGGTGAAATTTGTTCTGCATCAAAAAAGCCTAATTGCCCCAATTCACGAACCGATCGCACCACCTTATCTTTGCTGTACAGCTCGCCTGGACGGGTTCTAATTTCTCTAAAAATAACGTGGTCGTTGGTGCGGTCATTACCACGGACCGTAATACGATTAAAATAAGCAGGCTTCCCTTCATTAATTCGTATTTCAAAATTGATGGTATCGTTTGCGGCACTTACCTCAACAGGGTTAATGCTTGAAAACAAGTATCCATTGTTTTGATATAGGTTTGTAAGGTCTTCGCCATCAGGTTTGGTTTGATCTGCAATGCGTTTACGAAGCAAAACACCATTGTAAGTGTCGCCAGATTTTAACCCCAACACACGAGATAGTTGCGCATCGGAGTAGACCGAATTTCCAATAAAATCAATTTTTCCAAAGTGATATTTATTTCCTTCTTGCAACGCAATATCGATATCAATTTTGTTGTCATCAATTTTGATGGTATCCAAAACAATTCTAGCGTCACGATAGCCTTTTTCCTTATAAAAATCTAATAAAGATTTTAGGTCTTCTTCGTAATCAGCTTCAATGTATTTGGAGCGTTTCCAAAAGCGACCCGGGAATTCGACTTTAGTATTTTTAAACTTTTTCCGAAGCTTTTTACTCTTAAAAATAGCATTTCCTTCAAATCCAAACGAACGTACTTTTACACGGTCACCACGATCGACAGAAATTAACATTTTTTGGTTATTCACTCCTGTGGTGTCTGGCTTTGTGTCAATGGTAACTTTAGCATTTAAAAAACCATCTTTACGGTATTTGTTTTCGATATAATTTTTTGTTGTTGCCAAAAAGTTTTTGCTAAGCTTTTTTCCTTTTTTAATATCCGTGTCTTTGACAATCCCTTCAATTTTCCCCTTCTTAATGCCTTTAATTGTGTATTCAGAAAGTGTGGGAAGTTCTTGAATGTAAAGCTCTAAATCGGCAACATCACCTTCAATTTTGGTAATAAAAAATTCAATATCACTGAAGAGTTCCAGTTTCCAAAGTTTATTAATGGTAGTACTGATTTCCTCACCAGGTATTTGAATGCGCTGCCCTTTGCGTAGTCCAGTGTAGGCAACCACAGTTTGCGGGCTAAAACTTTTTACTCCAGTCACGGTAATTTCCCCTAGTTCGTAAACATTCCCTTTATCAAAGGTAGTTTCTTGTGCAAACGTTAGGGCATAACCTAAAAGTGCAATGCATAAGAAAATGGGATGGAGGAGATGGTTACGTAAGTTGTTCGCTTGTTTTTCCAAATCTGCGTTCTCTTTTTTGATAACTTAAAATTGCCTGATGTAGCGATTGTTCGTCAAATTCTGGCCACAATTCATCTGTAAAATAAAGTTCTGCATAGGCAATTTGCCACAATAAAAAATTACTAATGCGAACCTCACCGCTAGTACGAATAAGCAGATCTACGTCTGGCAAATTTTGCGTGTAAAGATGCTCATTAATTATGGTTTCATCAATACTTTCGACAGGAATTATGTTATTTTTAACTTTTTTGCTTATTTCCACCACCGCTTGCTTGATTTCTTCTCTGGCACCATAGCTTAGAGCAAGTGTCAAATGTGTTCCAGTATTGTTAGCTGTTTTTTGAATAACCTCATGGAGTTCTTGCTGTACATTTTTAGGGAGTTTGTCCAACGAACCAATAGCACCAAGCTTGATATTGTTCGATGTCATGCGTTCCAATTCACGGCGCAAACTTTTCACCAATAACCCCATCAGGGTAGCTACTTCGTTTTTGGGACGTAGCCAATTCTCTGTAGAAAAAGCATAAAGTGTTAGGTGCTTAATGCCAAGTTTTGCAGCAGCTTCCACAACTTTGCGTACAGCTTCAGCTCCAGCTTCGTGTCCACGAACACGTATTTTTCCTTGCTGTTGCGCCCAACGCCCATTGCCATCCATTATTATTGCAATGTGTTGAGGCAACACTTCCAGATTAATTTTTTCGAGACTCATCATCATTTTATTCTCTGCAGCAGGGCAACCTTCCAAAGGCGTAAGTTATAGAAATCCCTGTAAATACCAACCAATCGCTGCTTAAACTAGTAGAAAATTGTCTAGCAAGAGGTTGTTTTTCTTTGTTAGGAAAACTTCCATCAAGATTATCGGAAAATGTAAATTGTGGTTGCACCTCTGCTGCAATCACCCAATATTGTCCTAAATTGAATTTTACTCCTGCTCCAAAAGGAACACCCATAGTCATTTTTTTCCCGTGTGCAATAGCCCTATTGTCAAATGAAGGAAAATATAACTCATCCATCACCGTTCGTTGTACGCCAACATGCAAGTAGGGTGTCCAAGAAGCACCAAAATCTCCAATAGGAAACGACACATAATTAACCTCAACACCTGCGCTTAATGCACTGTAATTGTTTGAAAAAGAGAATTGTCGATTACGGCGGTCCAAATCTGTTGCGTTACGGTCGTTAGCACTAAATTTGCCTGTGCTAAAATGTGCACGCAATGCAATGCGTTGTGAGAGATTTCGCTTATAAATAATGCCATACCCCAAATGCTTTGGATTAAAATATTGAGTGCTTCCAACTTCGCCAATATAATTTACACCTCCCACAAGAAATCCTAGCTCGTGTCGTTGGGCATGGCTTTCTATACAACCAAAGCCAACGAGTATACAACAAAACAAAATGCGATTCATACGAAACCTGTGTATGCTAAAAACTGAAAATCAACACAATTATTGTTAGTTGCGATTGTCCTGACCCCATAAAAGCTTATTTCGAAGGGTATTAAAAAAACTGTGGTTATTCGGTCGAATAAAAACAAAAGGGCATGTGGTTTTTTTAATGTGAATGCTCGTATGCATGGGAACAGAGAACAAGCGTGTGTCTAGTGAAATCAAGTGCGAATCGCCCCTACCTTCAACGTGGGTTTCGATTTCTACATCATCAGAAACTACCAGTGGTCGCGCATTAAGATTGTGTGGTGCAATAGGAGTAAGCACCAAGCTTTTGCTTTCCGGCGCAATAATAGGTCCGCCACTACTTAAGGAATAGCCCGTTGACCCCGTAGGTGTTGCCACAACCAAACCGTCTGCCCAATATACATTAAGATAAGCACCGTTTACTTTGGTGTGTATCGTAATCATGGAAGTAGTGTTTTCACGTGCCACAGAAATCTCATTTAATGCGAGTGGAAATGCTTCTAATTCAGGGTGGGCAGGATTGGTTTTAATTTCAAGCACACTACGTTCTTCCGTACTGTAGTTTTTAGCAATAATATCTGCAAGGCATGCTTCAATTTCATCGGGCTGAACGGTAGCCAAAAAGCCCAATCTTCCAGTATTGATGCCAATAAGTGGAATCTTAGATTCGCGGACATAATTCAGTGCGCGAAGTACTGTGCCATCACCACCTACAGCAAAAAAAACATCGGTTTTTGAGTCAATATCAAGATGAGATTCAAACTGAGAAGCCGCCACTTTAGGGAAGTGTGCTGCGAGCTCTTTTTCTACCTGAATACTAGCCTCTTTTTCGGTAAAAAAAGCAAGAATTCTAGATATAATACGAAGCGTTGCATCGTCATGAACCAAACTGTATAACGCTATCTTCATATTGCAAAGTTAGACCAAAAAGAATAAAGATGTATAAAGTTGTATTTTTGTTCTCTAATACCCTAAAAAAAGCTATGACCAAATTAAGTGTAAACATCAATAAAATTGCCACATTGCGCAACGCTCGTGGTGGAAACCAGCCCAATGTAATCGATGTGGCTCGTGATATCCAAGCCTTTGGCGCACAAGGAATTACGGTGCACCCTAGACCCGATGAACGTCACATTACCTACAACGATGTAAATGAATTACCCGCTGTAATTACTACTGAATTTAATGTTGAAGGCAACCCAATCCCAAAATTTGTGGATTTGGTGTGTAAGGTTAAACCCACACAAGTTACGCTTGTTCCCGATGCGCCTGATGCCATTACCTCCAATGCAGGTTGGGACACTGTTGCAAACCGATCGTTTTTGCAAGAAGTGATACAAGAATTTAAGCAGCATGGTATTCGTACCTCTATTTTCTTGGACCCTGACGTGGCACAAGTTGAGGCGGCTGTTGCCACAGGCACCGACCGCATCGAGTTATATACAGAGTCGTATGCCGAGCAGTTTTCTCATAACCCAGAAAAAGCGATTGCCCCTTTTGTAGCCGCTGCCACAAAAGCCAAAGAAGTGGGACTTGGACTCAACGCAGGGCACGATTTGAGTTTGGAAAATATCCAATTTTTTGCGCAACACATCCCAGGATTGTTGGAAGTTTCCATTGGGCATGCGCTGGTATGCGAATCGCTGTACTACGGATTGGAAAATGTAATTAATCAATACATCGCCAAACTATCGAGCCATTAGTTCACAGCACGATTACCGGTCAAGGCACCCCATTGTTGATTTTGCATGGGTTTTTGGGTACGTCTGACAATTGGCGCACACATGCTAGATATTGGTCTTCGCATTTTGAAGTCCATGCGATAGACCAACGAAATCACGGGAAAAGTTTTCATAGCGAAGTCTTTGACTACGATATTTTAGCAGAAGACGTTGTTGCTTATATGGATGCAAACAAGCTTGAAAATGCTGTTGTTTTAGGGCATTCTATGGGTGGAAAAACTGCCATGACGTTGGCATTACACTATCCAGAGCGTGTGCGCCAACTCATTGTGGCGGATATTGCCCCAAAAAAATATGACGTGGCAAGTAAGTTTTCTTCCATCATAGAAGGATTGTTGCATGTGGATGCAAATACATTTACCTCAAGAGCCACCGCCGATGAGGCACTCGCTACTTTTGTACCCGAAGTTGGAGTGCGGCAGTTTCTGCTAAAAAATTTGGCATGGACACCCCAACGAACACTTAAACTCAAATGCAATATTCAAGTGTTGCAACACAAACTAAACGAAATTGGCGCAGCTCCCAAAGAAGCCGCATTTGAAGGTAAAACGCTGTTTTTGGGAGGGCAAAATTCAGATTATATTTTAGAACATGATCTTGCTAAAATCCAATCGTATTTTCCAAATGCCGCACTAAAATGGATAGCAGATGCTGGGCATTGGCTGCATGCCGAAAACCCAAAAGCATTTACTGCTGCATTGCATGATTTTTTGGATTGATTTAACGTAGCTATTAGCGAAAATCACTTACTTGTCGTAGTTAGGCTTCAATATACGCAAATAAAAATAGTGTCACTTCGAGTGAATTTGTGAGGAACGAGCAAATTAGTATCGAGAAGTGGAAATATAAACCTTACCAAGCCTAGCTCGTAAAAAGTTTTAAGGGCAAATAGTTCTCGATACAATTTTCTGCCGAAAATCACTCGAACTGACATAAAGCTTAACAAAACTAAAGTACTGTTAGTTTGTCAAATTCAACTTCAAACCGTCACTTTGACCTTCTCTGAAAATAGCCTACTTTTGCCAGCTATTAAAACAAAATGATGAACGTAACGCGAAAAGATGTAGATGCGCTAAATGCCGTCTTAACTGTTGAAGTAAAACAAGAAGAAGTTGCACCTCAGGTAGAAAAAGTGTTAAATGACTACCGCAAACGCGCGAATATTCCTGGATTTAGAAAAGGAAATATCCCCATGAGTGTTGTAAAAAAACAATACGGTCAGGCAGTGTTGGTAGACGAGGTTAATAAGGCATTGCAATCATCACTAAACGATTATCTAAACAAAGAAAAGATTGACATTTTAGGAAATCCACTTCCTGTTCCTGTAGATGAAATTGACTGGTCTGCTCCAAGTTTTTCATTTGATTTTGAACTCGGACTAACCCCAGATGTGGAGGTAAAACTTCCCAACAAAAAAGCGATAACCCTCTATGAAATCGAAGCCGATGATGCTTTTGTAAACGAGCAATTGGAGCGTTTGCAAAAACAATACGGATCACTTGTGCCAACAGAAGAAATTTCGAAAGATACTGAACTCACCGTCGGAGTTGTTTTTGACGGAGGAGAGGAGAACAAAAGTGCCACATTTGCTGTGGACGAACTTAAGAGCAAAAAAGCCATATCCGCATTCAAAAAAGCTACTATTGGCGACGTAGTTTCGTTGAGCACTAAAGGGTTGTTTAAGGAAGACCATGTATTGCAACGCGTTTTGGGAAGTATCCCTGAAAAAGCCATTGAGGTTTCGCTCACACTTCAAGAGCGTAACAATCGTGTTTTGGCAGATTTAGATCAGGAATTCTTTGATAAAGTATTTGGGAAAGATGCTGTAAAAACAGCAACTGAATGTAAAACCAAACTTAAGGAAGACGCCTCTGGACATTTTGAAACCCAAGCCAACCAAAAGTTTGTAAACGACATGACCGAGAGTTTGATTGACAACACCAAATTTTCGTTACCCGATGCGTTTCTAAAAAAATGGATGCAAACGGCAGGCGAAAATCCTATTTCGGCGGAAGAAGCCGAGGCAGAATATGCCAAGTCGGAGCGTGGGTTGCGGTATCAACTGATTGAGTCTAAACTCATTCAAGAAAACAACCTTCAAATTACAAGAGAAGAGGTAGAAACCTTTGCCAAAGACTTGCTCAAAAAGCAAATGTTGCAATTTGGTCGCACAGACGTTAAAGAAGAAGAACTTAATGATATTGCGGCTCGAATTTTGGGCAACCAAGACGAAGTAAAACGCATTTCAGACCAAGTGATGAGCGAGAAAATGCGTCAATTGTTTTTAGAAAAAGGCAACATTAAGGTTAAAAAAGTTAACTACGATACTTTTATCAAAGAGGCATACAAAAAATAATCGCTATATTTAATCATACAAACATTAGCTATGGATTTCGGCAAAGAATTTAAAAAATACGCAACCAAACATCACGGAATAAACTCGCTTTATTACGATGAACTTGTGAGCAGTTTAACCCCATACATCATTGAGGAGCGTCAACTCAACGTGGCGCAAATGGATGTGTTTTCTAGATTGATGATGGATCGCATTATCTTTTTGGGAACTGCCATTAACGATAGCGTGGCGAACATCATTCAGGCGCAATTGCTCTTTTTGGAAAGCACTGACAAAAGCAAAGACATTCAAATTTATATCAATTCGCCAGGCGGTAGTGTCTATGCTGGATTAGGCATTTACGACACCATGCAGTTTATCAATCCCGATGTGGCTACTATTTGCACCGGAATTGCGGCATCAATGGGTGCTGTGTTGCTGTGTGCGGGTCAAGATGGTAAACGCTCTGGATTGCCACACTCGCGTGTGATGATTCACCAACCTCTTGGTGGCGCGCAAGGACAAGCCTCGGACATTGAAATTACGGCACGTGAAATCTTAAAACTTAAAAAAGAGTTGTACGAAATCATTGCCAAACACAGTAACCAACCCTACGATAAGGTTTACGAGGACTCGGACCGTGATTACTGGATGAAAGCACTTGAAGCCAAAGCGTACGGCATGATTGACGAAGTATTGATCAAAAATTAGGATGGAAGAAGAATTGAGTTGTTCGTTTTGTGGGCGTAAAAAAGCCGAAACCAAATTGTTGGTTGCTGGGCTGAATGCGCACATTTGTGAACGTTGCGTTGACCAAGCCATTGGCATTATCCAAGAAGAAAAAACGCATCTAGAAACGGCACCAACTTCATCTGACATTCTACTGAAAAAACCCAAACAAATTAAGGCGTTTTTGGACGAATATGTCATTGGGCAAGAGCAAGCCAAAAAGGTGCTTTCTGTGGCAGTTTACAATCATTATAAAAGATTGTATCAACCAAAAGACGACAATGATGTGGAGCTCCAAAAAAGTAACATCATCATTGCAGGACAAACAGGTACAGGAAAAACCCTGTTGGCAAAAACCATTGCCAAAATGCTGCAAGTGCCACTTGCCATTGTGGACGCTACCGTACTTACAGAGGCGGGCTATGTGGGCGAAGACGTAGAAAGTATTTTGACACGCTTACTCCAAGCCGCCGACTACGACCAGCAAAAAGCCGAAAAAGGCATTGTGTTTATTGATGAGATTGACAAAATTGCGCGCAAAAGCGATAACCCTTCCATTACCCGAGATGTTTCTGGTGAGGGTGTGCAACAGGCATTGTTAAAACTACTTGAAGGCACCGTGGTAAACGTACCGCCCAAAGGCGGACGCAAACACCCCGATCAAAAATTTGTGGAAATCAATACCGAGCATATTTTGTTTATTGCGGGTGGTGCTTTTGATGGCATTGAACGCCATATTGCCAAACGCATGAACATGCAAGCGGTGGGTTATAGCACTTCTGCAAAGCGAAAAAGTGTTTCCGAAGAAGAATTGTTGGCGCATATTACGCCCACCGACCTTAAAGATTTTGGACTGATTCCTGAAATTATTGGGCGTTTGCCTGTACTCACGCATATGAACCAACTAAGTAAAAAGGCATTACGTGCTATTTTGGTGGAGCCTAAAAATGCGTTGGTAAAACAATACGAACATTTGTTTGCCCTAGACGACATAAAACTAACATTTGCTCCAGTTGCATTGGACTATATAGTGGAGCAAGCCATGCACTATGCGTTGGGTGCACGCGGACTGCGCTCGCTTTGCGAAGCCATACTTACCGATGCCATGTTTGAACTGCCAGGCACCAATACCACCTCACTAAAAGTGACCAAACGCTATGCCGAAAACAAACTTAGCGGCGTGGAGCTAAACCAGCTTAAAGCCGCGTCTTAAAATAAAGGGTGCTGAGCTTTTTTCGATAAACTCAAAAACAGTCGAAATTACCGTTATACCCCCAACAACTCTTCCAAATACTCGCGGCTATTGGAAAGGCGTGGTACTTTATGCTGTCCGCCAATTTTGCCCTTTTGTTTTAGCCATTTGTAAAAGGTTTTGGGAGCAGCCACATGCAGTTTTAGTGGCATCAGCGTAATGTTTTTATAGCGTTTGGCTTCGTAGTCAGAGTTTATGCGTTGCAAAGCAATATCCAAATCTTCGGCAAAGGCTTCGGGGTTTTTGGGCGGTTTTTTAAATTCTATAAGCCACTCGTGCCCGCCTTTTTCGTTCCCATCCATAAAAATGGGCGCAGCGGTATAGTCCACCACTTGCACTTGGTGTTTTTGGCATACGGTTTCTAGGGCGGTGT
The DNA here is from genome assembly GCA_049596455.1 of Flavobacteriaceae bacterium. Taxonomy (GTDB): domain Bacteria; phylum Bacteroidota; class Bacteroidia; order Flavobacteriales; family Flavobacteriaceae; genus UBA7446. The sequence goes on from JBMYLP010000002.1 coordinate 212,278, forward strand.
CGGCGTTTTCAATGACCAATTCCTCCCCAAACACATTGATAAAATGTTTGGTTCTGCCTGTAATTTTAAAACGATAGGGCGCAATAGAAGTAAAGCGTATGGTATCGCCAATATGGTAACGCCACAGTCCGGCGTTAGTAGAAATAATCACGGCATATTGTACGCCTACTTCCACATCTGAAAGCGGTATTACCTTTTCGTGTTTAGTCCCGTAGGTTTTCATGGGAATAAACTCATAAAAAATCCCATAGTCTAGCATGAGCAAAAGTTCATCGGAGTGCAACTGGTCTTGCACCCCAAAAAAGCCCTCAGAGGCATTGTATAGTTCCACATAATGCATGCCATCACTTGGCAGCAAGGTTTTGTATTGTTCTTTGTATGGTAAAAAGTTTACGCCCCCGTGAAAATACACTTCCATATTTGGCCAAACATCCAAAATGGTTTCTCGCCCGGTTTCTGCCAATACCTTTTGCAGCAACACCAACATCCATGAAGGCACGCCCGCCATACTTCGAATGTCTTCCCGAATGGTTTCTTTGACGATGGCTTCCATTTTCGATTCCCACTCTGCCATCAACGCCACCTTATGGCTAGGCGAGCTAACCAGTTCTGCCCACAGCGGAAGGTTGTCAATCATAATGGCAGATAAGTCGCCAAAATAGGTGTTGTTTTCTTCGTACAGGGCTTTACTACCACCCAAACGAAGTGCCTTTCCTTGAAACAAAGTGGAGCTTTCGTTATTGGCAAAATACAGGCTTAGCATGTCTTTTCCGCCCTTAAAATGGCAGTCTTCCAGCGACTCATTTGAGATGGGAATAAACTTACTTTTGGCGTTGGTCGTACCACTCGATTTGGCATACCACTTGATGGGCGTGGGCCAAAAGATATTTTGTTCGCCCTTGCGCGAACGTTCAATCATGGGTGCAATTTCCTCATAGGTTTGCACGGGCACTCGATTGGCAAAGTCTTCATACTGCTGCATATCGGCAAAGCCGTATTGCTTACCCACTTCAGTGTTTTTAGCGGTGAGCAATAAATTGGTGAGTTCCTCGCGCTGTACTTCGTTGGGGTATTTGATAAATAATTCAATATCATGTACCCGCTTTTTAAGCAGCCAAGAAACAACCGTGTGCAGTAGTGGTATTGCCATTTTGGGTATATTGCTGAACGAAAATACGAATTATGTTTCAAGGGGTACTGACCAAAATGCAAACCGAGTGGCAATCACCTGTAAACTACTACCTTTTATTCCACGATTCTTTTTTGCATGTGAACAGCTTATTGCAAAAAAAAGTGCACATTTCCCTCACCGGATACGAGTGCTTAAGCTGTCATGAATCCAAAGAAATTTTTCGTCAAGGATTTTGCAAATCGTGTTTTTTTGAAACGCCAAGTGCTGGCGAATGGGTCATGAAACCCGAACTAAGCCAAGCACATTTGGGTATCGAAGATCGAGATTTGGCGTTTGAACAAAAAGTGCAGTTGCAACCGCATATCGTATATTTTGCGGTTTCGAGCGGACTTAAGGTTGGGGTCACTCGAAAAACCCAAGTGCCTACACGTTGGATTGACCAAGGCGCACACCAAGCCTTGCCCATTGTGGAGGTGCCAAATCGCTATTTGGCGGGCATTACCGAAGTGGCACTTAAAAACTATTTCAACGATAAAACAAATTGGCGCACCATGCTCCAAAACCAAGGCGAAGTATTGGATTTGGTTGCCGAGCGTGAAGCCTGTTTATCCAAACTTCCCCCCGAAGTGCAACCCTATGTCGTTGCTGATAAAGACATAGAGGTTAGCTATCCCGTGCAGCGCTTTCCCGAAAAGGTAAAAAGCCTAACGCTTTCCAAATTACCGCAATACACGGGCGTGCTAAAAGGCATTAAGGGGCAGTATTGGATTTTTGAAGACGATACCGTTTGGAATGTTCGCGCACACGAAGGACACGTGGTGTCTATTGCAGTAGCTTAACCGTCGAAGGTTTTTTTGGAATCTGCCACCAAACGGTTGATTTCTGCCAATTCTTTTTTGGTCAGATGACGCCATTTGCCAACACCCACATCTAGCGAAACGTTCATAATCCGCACCCGCTTTAACGTAACCACGTTGTAATCCAAATACTCGCACATACGTCTAATTTGACGGTTTAGTCCTTGCGTGAGTATGATTTTAAAGGTTTTTTTATGGGTTTGGATGACCTTGCACGGGCGTGTAACGGTATCTAAAATGGGAACGCCTTTGCTCATTTTTTCTACAAATGCTTTGGTGATGGGTTTGTCAACGGTAACCACATATTCTTTTTCGTGATGATTTCGGGCGCGCAGGATTTTGTTGACGATATCGCCGTCATTGGTGAGAAAAATCAAGCCTTCCGAAGGCTTATCCAACCGACCAATAGGGAAAATACGGGTTGGATAATTGATGTAGTCAATGATGTTGTTTTTTTCAAAACGGGTATCGGTAGTACAAACAATACCAACAGGTTTGTTAAAGGCAATATAGACGGGTTTGTTTTCTTTTTTATTTATCGAAACACCGTCTACGGCAATGGCATCATCGGCAGTAACTTTTAGCCCCATGACCACAGGTTTTCCATTCACCGTAATTCTACCTTCGTCAATAAGCTTGTCGGCGGCACGCCGAGAACAGTAGCCCAATTCGCTGAGGTATTTATTGATTCGAACGGCAGCTTTTTCCTCCATATTACAGTTGGATTTCTTCTCCCAGTTGCAGTTTAAATCGGCGTCTGATGAGTCCTACAAAGAGGTATAAAAACGGCGTATCGAATGCGGCTACTAATATCTTAAAAATCACACTTGACACCACTAATCCCCAAAAAAGTTCCCATGGCAAAAGCCCAAATGCACAAAGGAGCAAGATGACCGTGGTGGAGTCGATGATTTGGGAGGCAAAAGTGGAGAAGTTGTTCCGTAGCCAAAGGTGCTTTCCTTTGGTAAGATTTTTCCAAAAGTGATAAATGCGAATATCCACAAACTGTGCTGACAAATACGCAATCATAGAAGCCAACACGGCAAGTGGCGACATGGCAAAAACCTTGTGGAAGGTGGCGTCGTCAATAGGTGAGGTAGGTATGGCGGGCACTTCGCCTGAAATAAGTAATATCCCAATGGAAAAAAAGGAAGCAAAAATTCCAGCAACCACCACTTGATTGGCACTTTTTTTACCAAAAATTTCAGAGATGATATCTGTAATTAGAAACGTGATGGGGTAGGGTAAAATCCCTACCGAAAGCTCAAAAAGGCGAAAGCCAAATACTTCCCAATCGAAGGGATACCAGTAAAAAAACTTTTGAAAAATCAGGTTAGACACCACTAAAGAGGTGATGAACAACGCTGCCAAATACAAATATAACCTACGAGCCGCTACGGTTGCCTGCATCTAGTCGATGTTAAGGGTAAATGGCAGGCGTGCTTGAATTTGGTTTGCGGGATGTTGTAATGCTTTTGCGTTGGTAAGCCAAAGCCCAAGTTCTGGTGGGAGTTGCTGCTTGATACTGCCAAAAGGACCACTAAAAAGTTCTTCCAAAATACTTTCTAAATCGTCGTCATATTTTGGATACGTAGTGATTTTATAGTCGTCAATTTCGGCAAGTGCTGCCGCACGACCTAAGGCGGTTTCTAGTCCGCCCAAATGGTCTACAAGACCAATTTCTTTTGCTTCAACACCCGACCAAACACGTCCTTGTGCAATTTTATGTACTTGTTCTTTGGTCATGCCTCTGCCATCTGCAACACGAGTCAAAAACGTTTCATACACTTGATTGATCCCCACCTTTATTTCTTCTTTGGTGGCATTACTCAATGGCTCAAATGGGGTGTAAAATGTAGCGCGTTTGTTTGTTGCAACTTGTTCGGCATTAATGCCCCATCGGTTTGCTAAGCGATTCACATTGGGCAATAATCCCCATACGCCAATAGAACCCGTAATGGTAGTGGGGTGGGCAACAATTTCGTCAGCATTTGCGGCAATATAATACCCACCTGAAGCGGCGACATTCCCCATAGAAACCACTACTTTTTTGGTCTTTTTTAGGTGCTCAATTTCTTCCCAAATAAGCTCGGATGCCAACGCACTACCACCGGGTGAATTAACGCGTAATACTACCGCTTTGATATTTTTCTTTTTTCCAATTTTCTTTAGGGCTTTGATGATTTTCTCTTGCCCAATAATATCCGTTCCCCCTTCGCCGTACATAATGTCTCCTTGTGCATAGACCACCGCAATACGGTTTGATCCTTTGCCTTTTCTAGTGCCTCCAATGCTTAAGTAATCAGTAAAATTGGCATACGCCACATCGTCTTCATGCATTCGCGCAGCAATTTTTTCTTCGTAGGCACGGCGCGTAGCCGCTCCATCAACGAGTGATGCATTCGTAGCGCGTTGTGCCGTAAGTCCAGCAACAGCATTGGCGTGTTTGTCTAGCATAGCTGTCGTCATACCACGACTTTGGGAAATATCAGCAAGAACTTCATCCCAAATATGGTCTAAAAAGGATTGTATTTGTTCTCTATTTTCAGCACTCATGTTATCATCCAAAAACGGCTCCACGGCACTTTTGTATTTTCCATTACGGATAACTTCCATGGTGATTCCAGATTTTTCTTGCGCGGATTTGTAGTACATTACTTCGGCACTAAGCCCACGAAAATCCACAGCACCCTCAGGGTGAACAAAAATAGAGTCGGCTACAGAAGCCAAAAAATAATCCGCTTGCCCAAAGTAATCGCCGTAGGCATACACAAACTTTCCACTTTCCTTAAATGTTGTTAACGCATCACGAACAGCAGAAATGTTAGCAGTTCCGCCTAAAGCGCTCATGTTTTGTATGCTAATTCCCGAAATTCGCTCATCTTCAGCAGCTTTTGCTATGGCAGGGAGTATGGCGTTAAGCCCGTAGGCTTCGGGATCTAACTCAAGGGCACCCGAAAATGAAAAAGATTGTGGTTCACGATCTTGGATGGGTACTTTCATATCCAAAACCAACACCGTGTTGTTTTCAATTTCTACGACCTTGCTATCTTCTTCAAGCATAGCAACCGAGCCTGCAATAAAAACAAATAGAAACACAAATAATAGCCCAAGTGCGATAAAAGTACCTAGGGCAGAACTGATTAAATTTTTAAAAAAACTCATAACATTTGGTGTGAGTTTCAAATATACAGGTTTCCCAATTCTTTTCCCCATTTTTGCCACATGGCACAGATTTATATTTCGACAGGTAGTAATTTAGGAGACAGACTTGATTTTTTGCAACAGGGACTGGATGCTGTAGCCAAGCGTGTGGGTAAGGTTATTGCTGTTTCATCTGTAGTTGAAACGCCTGCCTTAGGTTTTAAAGGGAATTCTTTTTTGAATGCATGCTTCTCAGTAGAAACGAATCTACCTCCAAAAAAAGTTATGCAAATACTGTTGGAGATTGAAAAAAAACATGGCAGAGCACGAAATACGGCTATGGGTTATCAGAACAGGACGCTGGATTTAGATATGATTTTTTATGACGATTTGGTGCTAAACGATGCAGCCTTGATCTTGCCTCATCCTTCGATGGAAAAACGTCGATTTGTATTGCAGCCACTTGCTGAAATCGCCCCATCCAAAGTTCATCCAATTACCAAAAAGAGCATGGAGGAATTATTGGCAAAATGTGAGGACAAAATAGTCCCTATTCAAATGCAGTATTCGCTAACGTAATGTACTTTTAGGCGGGGCGTAAATGCATAAAGAAATGCCACATGACTACCCCTGCAGAAGTGGCTACGTTTAAGGAGTGTTTTGTGCCCAATTGGGGGATTTCCACCGCAGTATTACAAACGTCAATAACCTCTTGAGAAACGCCCTTGACTTCGTTGCCTAATACCAACACTGCAGTTTGCGTTGGATTTGGTTTGACTTCATCTAAAAATGTAGCTCCTTTCACTTGCTCAACCGCATAGCAATGTGCTCCTGATTCGCGCAATGTTGCTACGGCTTGAACGGCAGAATCGGCATGACGCCATGCCACACTTTCTGTTGCGCCGAGTGCTGTTTTTTGAATGTCTTTATGTGGAGGAATAGGTGTAATGCCACAAAGAACAATTTCCGAAACCCGAAACGCATCTGCGGTACGAAAAATAGCCCCTACATTGTTTCTGCTTCGAATGTTATCCAAAACCAAAACGATATTCGATTTTGGTGCAGCTTTAAATGCAGCCACATCCATTCGATTGAGTTCATCCATGGTCCATTTTCGCATAACGCAAAGGTACGTTGTGTTTGGCTAAAAATGGTAAATTAGCACGAACTAAACCCACGCTTTGTCCGCAAAAAAAACAACCAAAGAAACGCCCTTGATGAAGCAGTACAATCAAATCAAGGCGAAATATCCTGATGCCATTCTGCTTTTTCGGGTAGGGGATTTTTATGAAACTTTTGGTCAAGATGCTGTTAAGGCGGCACGCATTTTAGGAATTTTGCTTACCAAACGCGGTGCAGGAAGCACCAGCGAAACCGAATTGGCAGGATTTCCGCATCATTCGCTACACACCTATTTGCCCAAATTAGTACGCGCAGGACAGCGAGTTGCCATATGCGACCAGTTGGAAGATCCTAAGCTCACCAAAAAAATTGTAAAGCGCGGCGTGACGGAACTGGTAACGCCTGGCGTTACACTTACCGATGGGGTTTTGGATGAAAAAAACAATAATTTTTTAGGTGCGCTGTTCATGCAACAAAATGCCCTAGGCTTTGCCTATTTGGATATTTCTACGGGTGAATTTCAATGGGCAGAAGGGAGCACAGCCGAAATTAGTGCCCTGTTGCAGCAGTTAGAGGTAAAAGAATTGTTGGTTGCCAAACCCCAACGCAAATCCATTGTAGCATTATTGGGAGATGGACTTCCTTATTTTATGTTGGAAGATTGGGTGTTTCAATCCGAATATGCTACTGAAAAGTTAATGCAGCATTTTGGTGTAAAAACCTTAAAGGGATTTGGGTTTGATGGCGCAGAACTTGGTTTAATTGCTTCGGGGGTAGTATTACATTATTTACTAGAAACCGAGCACGCCAAATTGGGTCACTTGGTGCAACTCAAGCGACACAATCCTCAACAACAAGTTTGGATGGACAGGTTTACGGTTCGTAACTTAGAACTTATTTCGCCTAATGCGCCAGAGGCGATTACGCTTTTGGATGTGATTGATCATACTGCAACGGCTATGGGCGGGAGGCTGCTTAGAAGGTGGATTACGGCACCACTTACAGATGTTGAGCGCATTAATCACCGACTAGATAGCGTAAGCTATTTTACCCAGAATGCTTCGCTACACAAGCAAATACAAACGTGTTTTAAGCAAATGAATGATGTAGAGCGTTTGGTGGCTAAAGTTGCCACAGGGCGCATCAACCCTAAAGAAGTAAATGCCTTAAAAAGCACCCTTGCACAAACGACCACACTTACCACATTACTTGCCGATGCACCCCCTGTTGCACCCCTTTTAGCGCCAATAGATGACACTACTACGTTACAAGCACATATATCAAATTGGTTAGACCCAGAAGCACCTACGCAATTAGGTAAAGGGGTTACCATCGCTACAGGCGTTTCTACAGAATTAGATGAGTTGCGTGCCCTTGCTCAAGGGGGTCGTGATACGTTGGACGCCATGTTGGCGCGTGAAACCGAACGCACCGGAATTCCATCGTTAAAAATTGCGTTTAACAATGTGTTTGGGTACTATATTGAAGTACGTAATTTACATAAAGACAAAGTCCCCGAAGAATGGATTCGAAAGCAAACGCTTGTCAATGCTGAGCGATACATTACAGATGAATTAAAATCGTATGAAACCAAAATTTTGGGTGCAGAGGAACGCATTGAGGCATTGGAGCTTCAACTGTTTCAGGAATTGATACAATATCTTACGCCCTATATTCAATCGTTGCAAACCACCGCACGTTGCCTGGCGCAATTGGATGTGCTTAGCGGATTTGCTTTGTTAGCGGTAAAGCAACATTATTGCCGACCAGAATTTGTATCCAACGCTTCACTAGAGATTGTTGAGGGAAGACATCCTGTAATAGAACAGCAATTACCCCACGAAAGCCCCTACATTCCAAACGATGTGTATTTGGACAACGACGAGCAGCAAATCATTATGATTACAGGTCCGAACATGTCGGGGAAATCAGCCATTTTACGCCAAACGGCACTTATTGTTTTGCTAGCGCAGATGGGAAGTTATGTGCCCGCTAAAGAAGTGCGTATGGGTGTGGTGGATAAACTTTTTACCCGAGTTGGTGCGAGTGATAACATCTCAAAAGGGGAGTCTACCTTTATGGTGGAAATGCACGAAACGGCAGCGATAATGAATAACATTTCGGAGCGAAGTTTGATTTTATTGGATGAAATTGGGCGAGGCACAAGTACCTATGACGGTATTTCTATTGCTTGGGCGTTGGCGGAATATGTACATGAACACCCTACCAAACCCAAGACCTTATTTGCTACGCATTACCATGAATTGAATGCCATGTCTGCACAGTTTGAGCGTATTAAAAATTACAATGTTTCGGTGCAAGAGGTTGCCGATGACGTATTGTTTTTACGCAAGCTTGTCCCTGGAGGAAGCGCCCATAGTTTTGGGATTCACGTGGCAAAAATGGCAGGAATGCCAAAATGGATTTTGCAGCGTTCAAAGCAAATGCTGCAGCAGTTGGAAGCCACACGCCACGCCGTAGAAACAGGGGAGCAGCCCATGCAGTTGAGTATGTTTCAGTTAGACGACCCCCTATTGGAAGATGTAAGAGAGCAAATCTTAGCTCTTAACATAGACGAATTGACCCCTGTGAAGGCACTTATGCAGCTGAACGAGCTAAAACGAAAACTGAGCAAATAGTGTTGTGTAGAAAACTGATATTTCACTACATTTGCCTTCCAATTGCGAAAGTAGCTCAGGGGTAGAGCATC
>JBMYLP010000003.1:0-92803 GCA_049596455.1 Flavobacteriaceae bacterium
CTTTTTTTATGCATCTCTTTTTTTTGTTAACTTAGCCCTAAACAAACCCGAAATTGTTTAACCCGCCTGGCGCGCGTCTGCCTGTTGCATACAGGTCTGCGACGCGTGTCTCTCAAATTTTAAAAGTCAACAGAAGGATTACGGCAGATACTGCGCTGCGGTTGAGTAGGTTTTTCGGCACTTCTGCTAAGTTTTGGTTGGGACTTCAAAATGATTATGACATTGAAGAAGAAAAAGCCGCAGAACAGAAAGAACTCGAAGATATTCGGAGCCATACACAAAGCCGTTGCCATTAATACAGAACGAATTTTGATAATTGAAAAAGATGTATTTACTTTGTAATAACATTTAAAATATTATGGAAACTTCAATTATAAAAATTGGAAATTCAAAAGGGCTTCGTTTAAGTAAAACCATTTTGGAAAAATATAACATTAAGGACAAGGTTGAACTTATACTTGAAAAAGGACAAATAATTCTTAAACCTATCGCAGCACCAAGAAAAAACTGGGAAAAGGAATTTAAGAAAATGAGTAAAAACGGAGACGACAAGCTGTTGATGAGCGATGTGTTCGATGATGAAAATCTTGAAGAGTGGATTTAAAACAATATTTTATTGTTCTCGTAAATCTTGACCCAACAATTGGAAGCGAAATAAAAAAGACAAGACCTTGTGTTATCATTTCGCCAAATGAAATGAATAAATATCTGAACACTATTGTACTTGCACCTATGACAACAAGTCTGAAAATGTATCCTACTAGAGTTTCAGTAAAACACAATGGAATACAGGGAATGATTGCCATTGACCAAATTCGGACGGTTGATAAAACTAGAATTATACGCGTTTTTGAAAGTCTTACAAAATTGGAAATTAAAAAATGCAAAGACGTAATAAAAGAAACCTTTGTGGACTAAAAAAAAAGTACGATTACCAACAAAAAAGGCTTCCATTTGGAAGCCTTTTTACTTTTAGTATACCAAAGATTTATGCATTCATAGAAATCAAAAACTCTTCGTTGTTTAATGATTTTTTGATACGGTCGTTGATAAACTCCATGGCTTCCACAGGGTTCATGTCAGCAAGGTATTTACGCATAATCCACATCCGTTGAATGATGTTTTCGTCTAATAGCAAATCGTCTCGGCGTGTGCTAGAAGACACCAAATCAATAGCTGGGAAAATACGGCGGTTAGAAATACGGCGGTCAAGTTGCAATTCCATGTTTCCAGTTCCCTTAAATTCTTCAAAAATCACTTCATCCATTTTAGAGCCGGTTTCGGTAAGTGCCGTAGCAATAATAGATAGCGAGCCTCCATTTTCAATATTACGTGCCGCACCAAAGAAACGCTTTGGTTTGTGTAGTGCATTGGCATCTACACCACCACTCAAAATTTTACCAGAGGCTGGCTGTACGGTGTTATACGCACGTGCCAATCGGGTAATGGAGTCTAACAAAATCACCACATCGTGTCCACACTCCACAAGGCGTTTTGCTTTTTCGAGCACGATATTGGCAACCCTTACGTGGCGGTCTGCGGGCTCGTCAAACGTAGAAGCCACCACTTCGCCTTTTACATTGCGTTGCATATCGGTAACTTCCTCTGGGCGTTCGTCAATCAATAAAATAATTTGATACACCTCGGGGTGGTTTGCTGCAATGGCATTAGCCACGTCTTTAAGCAACATTGTTTTTCCTGTTTTGGGCTGCGATACGATCATACCACGCTGCCCTTTTCCAATAGGACAAAACAAATCCATTACTCGTGTAGAAATGGTACTTTGCTTATCGGCAAGGTTAAATTTTTCTTGTGGAAATAGTGGCGTAAGGTGCTCAAACGATACACGGTCTCTTACAATATCGGGTGAAAGCCCGTTAATAAGCGAAACCTTAATAAGCGGAAAATACTTTTCGCCTTCTTTTGGCGGACGAATATGCCCCAAAACGGTATCCCCAGTTTTAAGTCCAAACAAGCGTACTTGCGAATTGGAAACGTAAATATCATCTGGAGAAGACAAATAATTGTAATCCGATGAGCGAAGGAAACCATAACCCTCAGGCATCATTTCCAACACGCCTTCGCTTTCTATAATGCCATCAAACTCGTAATCGGGTTGTCGGTAGCGGTTGCGGTTGTCTTTATTGTGGTTAGGGTCTTTGCTGTTGTTGTTTCCGTTGTTGTTTCCGTTATTATTGTTCCCGTTATTTTTGTTGTTTTGGCTACGATTTTCTTTGTTGTTGCCTTTAGTGTTCTTAGGGTGGTTGCCGTTATTACGGTTTTTATGTTGCTCCTCTTTTTCTTCTTGCGGCTTATCTTGATTTTTGGGGTTTTCCGTTCTTTTGCGAGGAGTTCTTTTAGGCTTTTCAGAAGTTTCTTTGGGAGCTTCTGTTGCTGTTTCTCCTGGTTCAGGCAAGGTAGATTGATGATCAATGATGCGATAAGTGAGCTCAATTTTTTTAAGACCTGTAATTTTTTTTAGGTTTAATTCTTTTGCAATTTCTTGCAATTCAGCAAGTTTTTTTGCTTTTAGTTCTGCTAATTCAAACATGTGTGAATGGGTAAAATATAAGTTGTAATATAGTCGGCTGAAGTATTTGCCGTTACAGCAAACATACAACTTTTTTTATTTTTGACACCTAATAACTCTATTTTGTGGTAGCCATTTCCATTATTATCCCTTTTTTCAATGAGGAAAATCATTTAGAGCAATCTGTAAATTCCTTATTAACACAGACTTATAATTTCAATGAGCTTATTTTGGTGGATGATGGTTCCACAGATAAATCTGTAGAAATTGCCAAATCTTTGGAAAAAAAGCATCAATTAGTACGCTTTGTTCCTGCCAAAACCCCTTCCGTTCATCAGCCAGGTCAAAAAGTTGTTCGTGCCTTTACCCGTGGTTTTGAAGCTTTGCAAACTTCTTGGGATGTGGTTTGCAAGTTTGATGCGGATATCATTTTTCCATCAAATTATTTGGAAACTGTAGCCAAAGCTTTTACCAGCGATTCCAATTTGGGTATGTTTTCGGGTGTGCTAACCATTGAAAAAAAGGGCGTTTGGACATTAGAAAATATCTCAGCAAACCATGTGCGTGGTCCCGTGAAGGCATACAGCAAACCTTGCTTTACCGCTATTGGTGGATTGCGCCCTGCTTTGGGTTGGGACACCTTGGACGAACTCTTGGCATTATACCATGGTTTTGCTGTCAAAACAGATGACACATTGCGCGTAAAACACCTACGTCCAACAGGTTTTCAATACGGTCGTAGTGCTGCCAAAGCCAAAGGAGAAGTGTTTTACGGATTGGGTTACGGATTGATTTTAGGCATACTTGCCTCTCTAAAATGGGCACAAAGACAGCGCGGAAGTTTGATTGGCGTACTACTTGGTTTTATTGGGTCATGGCTTAAACGCAAACCTAAGTTGGTTACTAAAAAAGAAGGAAAATTTATTCGTAAGTACCGCTGGTCACGTATCAGAAGTCGATTTGTCGGCTAATTCAATTACCACCAAATGCTGTGCTTTGCCGTTGGCTAGTTCAAATTTGATTAAGGTCTGCTTTTTGTGAAACCCGTGCTTTCCCGCTGCCCCCGGATTGATGTACAGCAATTCTTTGTCATTGTCATAGGCAACCTTTAAAATATGTGAGTGCCCACAAATAAAAAGCTGTGGTTTTAATCGTGTTAACTTTTCAGAAATACCCTTGGCATATCGTTTTGGTCTTCCACCAATGTGTGTCATAAAAATAGTAACCCCTTCAAGCTCAAAAAATAAATCCTCAGGAAACTGCTGCCGAATGGTAGCATTGTCAATATTGCCATATACAGCTCTTAAGGGTTTTAGTTTTTGCAGTGCATCGGTTACTTCAAAACTACCAATATCACCAGCATGCCAAATTTCATCCACATCTTTGGCGTAGTCCAAAATGCGAGTATCCAAAAAACTATGCGTATCGGAAAGCAACAATATCTTTTTCATCATCTTTGCACAAAATTACAGTTTTGCGCTTCTTTCTGGAACTTTCATACAAAGGAACTTCATACCACGGGTGGCAACGCCAGCCCAATGCGGTGTCTGTACAGCAGGTTTTGGAGGAGGCTTTGAGCACTTTGCTAGGAGTAGAAATCCAAATTGTTGGTGCAGGAAGAACAGATACAGGTGTTCATGCCAAGCAAATGTTTGCGCATCTTGATGCGGATATTTCTATAGATGCAGCAAAAGAACTGGCGCATCGCCTTAACCGATTTTTACCCGAAGCCATTGCCATTCATGGCATTTATGCTGTTACTGCAGATGCGCATGCACGTTTCGATGCGACTTCTAGGAGTTATGAATACCATATCACCACTCAAAAAAATCCGTTTAATAGCGAATTTGCCTATGTGTTTAACACACCATTGGACATAGATGCGATGAATACAGCAGCGACTCTTCTTCTAAAGCACACCAATTTTAAGTGTTTTTCCCGTTCCAAAACAGATGTCAAAACCTATGACTGTGAAATAACTAAAGCCTTTTGGGAACAGCAACAATCCAATTTGATTTTTCACATTTCGGCAAACCGATTTTTACGCAACATGGTTCGTGCTGTAGTGGGTACGCTTTTGGAGGTGGGCACAGGAAAGCTGTCGCTTTCAGGCTTTCAAACGGTACTAGATAGTCAAGACCGCACAAAGGCGGGAAGTTCTGCGCCAGCACACGGATTGTTTTTGACTGAAATTCGCTACCCAAACACTATCTTTGAGGCTTATGGAAAAGAAAAGCTCAAATAGCCTTTTGGATGTTGGCTTATTCAAACGCCTTATGGTGTTTGTAAAGCCCTACCGCAAAACATTTGCTTTTGTATTGTTGGCTGCGGTGCTGTTGTCTGGTTTTTCTACACTTAGTCCATACTTGCTAAAAATTACCATAGACGATTACATTACTGTCAAAGATTATGATGGCATGTTGGTGTTTATTGCCTTAATGGGGGCTGCATTGCTTATGGAAGTTATTTTCCAGTTTATGTTTATCTATTACGCCAATTGGTTGGGACAGCGTGTAATTTTTGACCTACGCAACACGCTCTATAACCATATGCTACAATTCAAAATGACCTATTACGATAATTCTGCTGTTGGACGCTTGGTTACTCGGGTGGTAAGTGATATTGAAACCATATCAGGGATTTTTAGTCAAGGCTTGTTTATGATAATCTCCGACCTGCTCAAAATGCTCGTTGTTATTGTAGTGATGTGGTCTGTAAGTTGGAAATTATCGTTAATTGTTTTCGCTGTGCTTCCACTTATTTTGGTTGCTACGCGTAAATTTCAAAAAGCCATGAAAGCTGCTTTTGACGAAGTGCGAACTCAAGTGGCAAACCTGAATAGTTTTGTGCAAGAGCGTATTTCAGGCATGAGCATTGTGCAACTTTTTGCACGAGAGCAAACCGAATCAAAAGCCTTTAGAGAAATTAACGATAAACACCGCAAGGCATGGCTTAAAACGGTTTGGTACAACTCCATTTTTTTTCCTATTGCAGAACTTTCCACCTCCATTACTATTGGATTATTGGTATGGTTTGGCGGACTTAATGTGATTGCAGGATCGTCGGGTATTACGCTGGGTATTATTTTTCTTTTTATTCAATTATCCCAAATGCTTTTTCGTCCACTTCGGCAAATTGCCGATAAGTTTAACACCTTGCAAATGGGCATGGTTGCCGTGCGCCGAGTGGTAGCTATTCTCGATATGGACGAAAAAATTTCAAATCAAGGAATCGTTTCAGAAAAGGAGATTAAAGGTGCACTTCGTTTTGAAAATGTACATTTTTCGTACAAGAAAGAGGAGCCAGTGCTTCATGGCATTTCGTTTGACATGGCGCCAGGCGAAACCGTTGCCGTTGTTGGGGCAACGGGTGCAGGAAAATCCACGTTGATTAATATCTTAAGCAGGTTTTATGAAATTGATAGCGGAAAGGTTTTATTAGATGGCATAGGGATTGAAGACTACGAGCGCGCATGGTTACGCAAGCAAATTGGCGTGGTGCTTCAAGATGTTTTTCTTTTTGCCGATTCTATTTACAACAACATTACCCTTTGGGATACTTCCATTAACGAAGAAGAGGTAGTGGTGGCTGCCAAAAAAATAGGAGTACATACATTTATTTCAAGTCTTCCAGATGGATATCATTTTAACGTAAAAGAACGTGGAGGCATGCTCTCAACAGGGCAACGCCAATTAATTGCTTTTTTACGCGCCTACATCATTCAGCCCAAAATTTTAGTGCTTGACGAGGCAACTTCTTCCATTGATACCCATGCTGAAAAACTTATTCAAAAAGCGACTAAAGAAATTACCAAAGGCAAAACATCGTTGGTTATTGCGCACCGATTGGCTACCGTGCAGCGTGCCGATAAAATTATTGTTTTGGATAAAGGGAAAATTGTAGAGGAGGGAACGCATAAAGAACTACTTGAAATTGAAGGCGGCTACTATAAAAACCTCTATGAAGTACAGTTTTTGGCTCCAGCACATGCAACCTAGTCCATGTCTTTTGAAAGCATTTCGCTAAGTTCTTTATAGGAGCTAAATGGGAATCGTTCGCCGTGCTTGAAATAACTGATTGTACCTGTTTCTTCGGAAACCACAAGCACCACAGCATCGGTTTTTTCGGTAATGCCCAGCGCAGCTCTATGTCTTAGCCCAAACCTTTTGGGTATAGATTTGTTTTCAGAAACTGGGAGTACCACTCGAGTTGCCGTAATGGTATTGTTTTCAATGATGGCGGCACCATCGTGTAGCGGTGCGTTTTTGTGGAAAATACTTTCAATCACAGGCACTGAAATCTCCATATTTACAGCTACACCAGATGGTTTTAGGAAATCCAAAGAGCTGTTTCGTTCTAGCACCAATAATGCCCCCAATTTTTGTTTTTTCAAAGACGAACAGCTTTGAACGAGTACATCTATATTTAGTTCAGGTTCAAATGTGTTTTGATTAACACTAAAAATTTTAAAATAGCGATTTAACACTTTTTTGTTTGCCAAGTTCGATGAGCCAAGCATAAGCAGCAGCTTTCTAATTTCTTGTTGAAACACCACAATTAGCGCAAATACTCCAACACTCATAAATCCGCCTAAAATGTTGCTGAGCAGCTCCATATTTAGCGCATCGGTAACCTTCCATATGAGGTAAAGAATTACAATACCTACAAAAATATTAATAGCTGCTGTGCCACGTACTAGCCGATATGCGTAGTAAAGTAGCAACGCCACCAACACAATATCCAACACATCAAGTAGATTGAAATCTAAAAAGTCAAACATCGTATAAAATTACGTATTTATTGGATAGGACGCATCAAGGGCATCAATAAGCTGAACGGCTTCTTGCGCTTCTTTTACATCGTGGACGCGCAACATATGCGCGCCTTGCTGCAATGCAATAGTGTTTAACACTGTTGTTCCATTAAGCGCATGTGCCGCGTCTGTTTTCAATGTGTTGTAAATCATGGATTTACGCGAAACCCCCACCAGTAACGGCACGCCGTCAATATGTAAGGTGTGTAGGTGTTTGATTAATGCAAAATTATGCTCTATGGATTTTCCAAAACCAAAGCCGGGATCTAAAATAATATCGTTAATCCCTGCTGTGTGAGCCGCATCAATTTTTTCAGAAAAAAATGAGCGTACTGCAACAAGCACGTCGTCATATGTGGGATTATTTTGCATGGTCTGCGGGGTTCCTTGCATATGCATGGCAATGTAGGGCACACCAAGTTTACCTACTGCTTTTAGCATGTTGGCATCTAAATTTCCTGCCGAAATATCGTTTACAAGTTGTGCTCCTGCAGCTACCGCCTGTTTTGCCACTTCACTACGATAGGTATCAACAGACACAAAAATTTCGGGAAATGCGAGGCAAATTTTTTCAATGACAGGAAGCACGCGCTTAAGCTCTTCATCTATTGAAATTTCCTCCACACCAGGTTTTGAGCTTGCACCACCAACATCGATAAAGGTTGCGCCCTCTAAAATCATTTTTTCAGTTTGCTTGAGCGCAGCATCTAAGGTGTTGTGTTTACCACCGTCGTAAAACGAATTTAGCGTAACATTCAAAATCCCCATGATTTTGGGTTTTGTGAGATCGATAATAGTACCGTTGCATGTGATGTTCATAAATAGCACTTAAAATTGTTGGTAATAAACCAAATCTTGTTCATTTTTGACCGTAATTTACAACAAAACAAATCAGGTGGCGCATACCGAAGCACAATATATGTCAGAAGCATCCAAATGCAAGGAGCTTTTTGAGAAAAAAATGATTGACTACGGCTGTGCCTGGCGCATTCTTCGCACTACTTCCCTAACCGATCAAATTTTTATTAAAGCACAGCGCATCAGGACGCTGCAAGAGGTGGCTACCAAAAAAGTAGATGAGGGCGAGGAGGCTGAATTTATAGGCATTGTTAATTATTCCATTATGGCGCTAATTCAGCTTGAATTGGGCGTTGCAGATCAACCCGATTTGACCAACGATGAGGTGATGAAACTATACACCAAACATGCCAAAGCCACCAAAACACTTATGGAACGCAAAAATCATGACTATGGTGAAGCATGGCGTGATATGCGTGTTAGCTCACTAACAGACTTAATTTTACAAAAATTACTTCGTGTAAAACAAATAGAAAACAACGAAGGAAAAACCCTTGTAAGTGAGGGGTTGTCGGCAAATTATCAAGACATGATAAATTATGCCTTATTCGCTTTAATTCATTTAAACAATCAATAAAAAAACAACATGAGAAAGCACATTGTAGCCGGAAACTGGAAAATGAACCTAGACGCAGCCGAGAGTCAAGCACTTATTGAGGCGTTAAAAACCAAAGAACTTTCCAGCGATGTTCGTGTAGCGATTGCAACTCCTGCCGTGCATCTTGCAGCTGCTGTAAACCAAACTGCTGGCACCAAAATTGATGTGTTCGCACAAAATATGCACCAAGCAACATCGGGTGCTTACACTGGGGAAATTTCAGCGCCAATGCTGAAATCAATAGGTGTGAATACTACCCTGTTGGGACATTCCGAGCGTAGGGCATATTTCCACGAAACAGATGCCCTTTTGGCTGAGAAAGTAAATACAGCTCTTGAAAACGGGATGGAAATTATCTTCTGCTTTGGTGAAGAGCTTGACGAACGCAAATCGGGAAGTCATTTTGATGTGGTTTCTAGCCAACTAAGCAACGCACTTTTCCATTTAGAAGCTTCGCAGTGGAGCAAAATTGTTTTGGCATACGAACCTGTTTGGGCAATTGGTACTGGCGAAACAGCCAGTCCAGCGCAAGCGCAGGAAATGCACGCACATATCAGAAGTGTTTTGACAGCGCAGTATGACGATGCCTTGGCGCAACGTATTTCAATTCTTTACGGAGGAAGTGTTAAACCGGCAAACGCACAAGAGATATTTGCTCAACCCGATGTGGATGGGGGTCTTATTGGCGGGGCTTCTCTAAATGCCGACGATTTTGCTGCCATCGTCAATGCATTTTAAAAGGTGAGAGCCTACCGCGCGTATCATTTCACCATCTTTCCCATTGATAAAATGGAGATTGTTTCAGCTTGGCTTTTTGCATTTCCTTTTGAAAGCTTTGTTGAACATGATAATGGTGTTACTGCCTACATCCCAAAAGAGGAAGCCCATCGAATTGTTTTAGCTGACTGCCTTAATATCCCTTTTGATGATGTTGAGGTTTCTGCTACTTATGAGGACATGGAAGCGCAAAATTGGAATGCGGTTTGGGAAGCTCAATTTCAACCCATTGCTGTTGGTGATTGGACCATACGTGCATCTTTTCACAAACCTGCTACTACAAAACACGAGCTTATCATTGACCCTCAAATGTCGTTTGGGACTGGGCATCATGCCACTACACAATTGATGCTTGAACAGATGTTAAAGTTGAATTGTAAAGGCGCATCTGTACTTGATGTGGGAACTGGAACAGGAGTGTTGGCAATACTGGCAAAAAAGTTAGGCGCAGTTGCTGTTTCAGGTATTGATATTGAAGATTGGTGTGTTGAGAACGCCAAAGAAAATGCATCAAAAAATGGCGTGTCGGACATTTCTTTTAGCACAAACACACTTGATTTATTTAACACCAAATACGATATACTGCTTGCCAATATCAATCGAAATGTTTTGCTAGAGCATTTACCTGAATATGCAAAAATGCTTTCGAAAAATGGCGTTCTGTTGCTTTCTGGTTTCCACCAAAGAGATATTGCACTGCTTTGCGATGTGGCGAATGCAAACGGATTGCATTTTGATGGTAAGACGAAAAAACAAGGTTGGATTTGTCTAAAATTTATAATTTAGTGGAAATGATACGTTTTGGTAAATCTGAGGAACAAGAGCAGCCGCAACAAGAGTTAGCGGTTGAATCCTCACGTTTACACGAAATCATTTTATTTAACGATGATGTCAACACTTTCGATCATGTAATTAAGACGCTTATTGAAGTTTGCGACCATACGCCAGAGCAAGCCGAGCAATGCTCACTCATTGTGCACTACAAAGGGAAATGCGCCGTAAAACGCGGCACATATGATGAGTTGGAGCCCAAATGCATTCGTTTGCACGCTGCCGGTCTTAGTGCTGAAATTGTCTAAATCACTTTGTTTTAGGCTAATTGTGTAAATTCGCTTAAAAATTGCTAGATGCGTATCGTTTGTTTATTTGTGGCTTTAGCCACTTTCGGATACTCTCAACCCCCTGCTATGAAAGGCTCTATACATTCTTTTACTGTCGAAGATATTAACGGAGATTTATTTGATTTTTCTTCGTTGAAAGGAAAAAAAGTAATGATTGTAAATACAGCTTCTAAATGTGGGCTAACCCCTCAATATAAAAAACTAGAAGCCTTATATCAACAATACAAGAACCAAAACTTTGTTATTATAGGTTTTCCATCCAATAATTTTTTGTGGCAGGAAACTGGAACAAACGATGAAATTAAGATGTTTTGTTTAAAAAATTACGGAGTTTCTTTTCCAATGATGTCAAAAATCAGCGTAAGGGGAAGAAAACAGCATCCCTTGTATGAATTTCTAACCCAAAAAGATAAAAACGGCGTTAAAAGCAGCTCGATTAAATGGAATTTCCAAAAATATCTGATTGATGAAAATGGAATATTGGTTGATGTTATATCATCACGCACACAGCCTGATGATGAAAAAATTCTCAATTGGATAAAAAGTTAAAAAATGAAGGTTGATATTTTAGCCATTGGCGCGCACCCTGACGATGTAGAATTATCTTGTGGGGGTACCTTGGCAAAAGAAATTGCAGCAGGGAAAAAAGTTGCTATTTTGGATTTGACTCGGGGAGAGCTAGGTACCCGCGGAAACGCTGAAATTCGCCTAAAAGAAGCAACGAAAGCCGCTGAAATTTTGGGGGTTACTGCTCGCTATAACCTAGACTTTGCAGATGGGTTTTTTAAAAACAATCGTGAGCATCAAGAAAAAATCATCACATATATCCGTGATTTACAACCTGATATGGTATTGTGCAATGCCACAGAAGACAGGCACCCCGACCACGGCAGAGCAGCTGCTTTAGTTTCAGAAAGTTGTTTTTTGAGTGGTTTGCAAAAAGTAGAAACCTCTTTTGAGGGCAAAAAGCAGCAGCCTTGGCGTCCAAAACAGTTGTATCATTACATTCAATGGAATAACGCTACTCCCGATTTTGTTGTTGATATAAGTAATCAAATAGAAGTAAAACGTGCTGCTATTCAGGCCTATGACTCTCAGTTTTATAAGCCGAATAGCAACGAACCTGATACCCCTATAAGCACACAAAACTTCTTGGACAGCATTACATATCGCGCTGCAGATTTGGGTCGTCTTATTGGTGTTGATTATGCCGAGGGTTTTACCGCAAGCCGTTTGGTGGGGGTAAATTCTATAAGCGATTTGATATAATTCCTTTTTTGGATTTGCAAAAACGTAGTACATTTGCAGCCATACAAAATGGTGGTTGTAGCTCAGTTGGTTAGAGCGCTAGATTGTGGTTCTAGAGGTCGCCGGTTCGAGACCGGTCTTCCACCCAGCAAAACCCTTCGAGAAATCGAGGGGTTTTTTATTTTCAAACAATAAAAATTGCATTATATTTAAATAAATATCGTTTTTTAACAATTATGTTTAATAATGTAATAAAAAAACTGAATTTATAATAATTTTTTACCATAGCTTTGTAGCAACTAAATTTAATATTATGAAATACTTACCATTATTACTTTGTTTATTTATCGGTTCATTCACTTATGCACAGTTCGGGATAAAGGTTAACTATGCGTCATATAATCTAAAAGTTTCAGCATCAGGCATAAGTGCTTCTGAAACAGTTGATGGATTTGGTGTTGGTTTAGATTATGCTTTTGAATTGGGTGAAACAACGTTAATTGCAGGATTGAATGCAGATTTCCTTTCTGAAGATGGCGAAAGTGAAACTGCTATAACCCCTTCTGCTGTGATAAGATATCCAATAGGAGATTCTTTTGGTTTAAGAGGCGGATTAGCTCTTGTTAATTGGTCTGATGTAGAAGATCCAATCAAATCCTCATTAATACATCTGCCACTTGGTCTTGACGTTGGAGTTTCTGATGAATTATCATTAATTGCCAGCTACAGTATTGCTCTTGGAGATAGGCTTGATGGGGAAGGAAAATTCACAGACAACAACATTAATGTAGGGTTACATTATAGCTTTTGATTTGTTCAATCTTCTTTAAAAACAAAATCCCTCGAGAAATCGAGGGTTTTCTGTTTAATTATGTTTTGGTATTATTCCTTTAAACGCAGTCTTTCGTCACGGTTTACATTTAGTTTATTTCATATGAATTTATTTTGTGTATATTTAAATAAATTTATAAATGATAATATACTATAATGAAGAAACTTTTCTCAATTTTTTTGGTTTCTATAGTTTTAATTTCATGCTCAAAAGATGACCCTGCGACCAATGGAAGTATAGACGATACAGTTAATAATGAAGACGATGGTATTGGTTTGAATGAGAATGTTTTTTCTTTTGACAATATAGATGTAAAATCACAATGGAAATTTAATTTAAATTCTAATCAAACTTCTAAAATTGATAACTCGCATAGAATTTTTTCGCGTGAAACGTCAAAAATCAAAAATTTGCTTTCTAATCTACAATCCAGTTTTTCTTCCTTAGATTACAACGATTCCATTGATGTGGGGATTTTGTCAATTGAATCCCCAAAAACTGGAGAATTAACTTCTAACGAAACGCTTTCTGTCCGTATCGGAAATTACGGATTTTCGGCTATCCAAGATTCTCTTGAAATTTCATTCAAAGTAAAATTTGAAGATGGAGATTTTAGTGAATTAATCACTGAATCGGTTATAATTAGTGATTCACTTCCTAGTGTTGAGTTTATTGAATACACTTTTGATAAAACACTTGATTTATCTGAAAAGGGGATATATCAAATTGAAGCAACCACTCAACTTCAAGGTGATATGGATGCTGATAATAATTCACGTACTCAACTAATTAAATCACTCGAATACACCGAAGTGTGTAATATTCACTCTTTAATATTCAACGATGACAATACATTTAAGCTTTATACTTACAACGAAGATGGAGTATGTAACTATGTCATTTTTGGAGAATATCAGTTAGAGCAAGGCAGCAGTTTATTGAAACTTTACAGTCCTGACTCATCGCAAGAATCCAATCTAATTGGTGATATATATGATGTTGAAACAGATGATAATGGGAAGTTTACAGGCACAATCGACATAGAAGGGATTTGTGTACAATTAGAGGATGGATTTAAAGAAGAAAATTATGCACAAGGTTTAACTTACATTCCAGATGCGAACTTGGAAAATTATTTGATAGAAACAGGAAAAGACGATGTTATTGATGGTTATGTTACAAATTCACAAGCGTCAAGCATTACTGAAGTTACAATTGAGGCAGATGATAATTGGGAAATTGGAAGTTCAATAGGGTTTTGGGATTTCGACTTGAGGTTTTCAAATCGAATTTCGAATTTAGCTGGAATAGAAGCATTCCCAAATCTTGAGAGAATAAACTTAATGGGTCAAAACCTTGATAGCATAAACATATCAAAAAACCCCAAGCTAAAAAGCTTTGGTGCTAACTTTAATACATTTAAAAAATTAGACACCAGTAACAATCCAGAACTTGAGCGGCTGTCAATAGATAGTAATGAAGTCACTCCAATTTTAGACTTTTCTAACAACCCTAACATAACTATGCTTTCCACTCCAATGTGTTCAATTGAAGGTTTTATAGGTGAAGGTGGTCATTATGATATTTCTAATATGCCAGGTCTGATATTCTTAGATTTATATGATAATAGATTAACATCAGTTGACATTAGTAACAATACAAAATTGGAGGAAATAAGAATTAATATGGGTAACAGTATTTCTACAATTGATTTTTCGAACAACATATTGTTAGAAACTGTCTTGGCAAACAATAGTGGGTTAGATGGGGAATTAGATATTTCCAATTTAACCGAACTTAAAGTGCTGAATGTTGCTAATAATAGCATTAATATTATAAATTTTTCAAATAATACTAAATTGGAATATTTAGAAATCAATGGAAATCAAATTGAGGGTGAAATTGACGTCTCAAACTGCACAAACCTTATAGAGTTTTATGCTAATTATGGAAATAACATTAGCTGTATAAAAGTTAATCAGGCTCAATTAGATGCATATAACGGAATAAATATTCCAGAGGGTTTCAAATGGGAGCTATCAACTGAACCGACGGTTGATTGTGATTAAAATTTAGTCAGAGTGAGTATTCATTATTCCTTTAACCGCAGCCTTTCTTCACGGTTTACAATTTCCCAAGCGGTATAAAAAATAAGTCGGGCACGTTTTTCTAATAATTCGTATTCAATTTTTTCAACCGTATCTGTAGGGGCGTGATAGTCGGCGTGAGTGCCGTTAAAATAGAAGATAACAGGCACGTTGTTTTTAGCAAAATTATAGTGGTCAGAGCGGTAGTAGTAGCGGTTTTGGCGGTAACGTCCAAACTCAAAAACTTCTGTTGTGGGATCGTTATAGCGGTAATCTAACTCTAAATTCACATACTTTTCGTTCATGGCTTCAGACACATCGTGTAAGTCTTGCGAAAGAATATCAGAGCCAATCAAATAGATATAATTAGGATTGTCCTCGTGGAGGTTGTCAATGCGTCCAATCATATCTATATTGAGATTTGCTACCGTGTTCTCTAATGGATAAATGGGGTTATCCGTGTAGTACTTTGAACCTAAAAGCCCTTTTTCTTCTCCGCTAACATGCAAAAACAAGATAGATCGCTTTGGGCGGTGTCCTTGTTTTACGGCTTCCTGGAAGGCTTCTGCAATTTCCAAAATGGCAACATTACCAGAACCATCATCGTCTGCACCGTTATTAATTTGCCCATCATCTTCCACACCAATGTGGTCTAGGTGCGCTGTAATTACCAACACCTCTTGTGGCGTATCACTTCCTTCAATAAACGCCAATACGTTATTACCTTCAATGGTACGGCTTTCACGGTAAGCGTTTAGCGTCATGGGCATAAAATAGTCGCCGTTAGGCATGCCTCCTTTGATTCCCAAGGCTTCATATTCGTTTTTTAGAAAATTTATAGCAAGGGTTTCGCCTTCTGTCCCTGTTTCTCTTCCCATAAATTCGTCAGAAGCATAGGTGTATAAATGTTCTTTTAGCTCTTCGGCTGTAATGGTATTGGCAAAGGTGGTTGGTGTAAATTCAACGCTTTTTTGGGTGGAGGCACATGAGAGCAAAAATGCGCCAATAGGTAGAATAATTTGTTTCATGATTAGGATATTAGTCATGCTAATATAATAAAATGCCATTGTCGTTACAATTGCGCTGCAATAAAGTCCCACAAACGGATTCTATGTTCAAGAGCTTGTTGTGCAAAATCGGTGGCTTCGTCCCAGTTTTTAATACTGTCACCACAGAGTTCTTGCATCATTTGCAATGCCATTGGTCCGTGTTCATCGCCATCCAATTCAATATGACGCTCCAAGTAGTAGAGTAGGGTATCCACACTTCCTTTTTGTTGATTTGCAAGACCGCGTACAATGGCAATAAATAAATCGGGGATTAAATCTTCTCTTCCGTAAGTAAATACACCACCAACGATATGTGCAGGTGCAGTTGTGGCGGTAGTAAGCGAAAAGCGCACAAAAGTTTTGATTTCTTCAGGAATCTGCGCTTGACTAACTGCTTCTTGCCAGGGCATTCCGTTTTGAATTACAGTGACCAAGTCTACAATTGGCGTAGTGTCAGCTCCAATTTCTTCCATAGCTTTAAGGTAAAGTTCGTAATGGCTTGCAGGGTTGCCCGCTGCGTCTACATCACTTTCCTCGCCCCATACAATTTCATTTATTAAACGACGTGAACTGGGGCTCCCCACAGGAACCCATGGAAGTTCTGTACACGTAAGTTTTTGTTGTAACGCCTTCACAAGCGACATAAAGTCCCAAACCGCAAAAACGTGATAGGTCATAAAAACCTGAATGGCTTCAATAGAAGTCAGTTTGGTGTACAGTGGATGTTCAAGAAGTTTTGCCTTTAAGGGGGCTAAACCTTCATCAATAGTATTCGAGATTATCATAAGCAATTTTTCGACAACAAATTTAAGCTAAAACACTAATAATTAAGCTAAAAGGATTTGTTATTTTTGAACCATGCCACGTGTTTTTCTTACCGAATGTCCACGAGATGCCATGCAAGGCATCAAACCTTTTATCCCTACAGATGTTAAGGTTAAATACTTGCAATCCTTACTCCGTGTCGGATTTGATGTATTGGACTTTGGCAGCTTTGTGTCGCACAAAGCTGTTCCACAAATGCGTGATACGCATGAGGTTATTCAACAATTAGATTTAAGTGAGACCCAAACCAAACTGCTAGCCATTGTTGCCAACGCTCGTGGTGCAGAAGACGCGCTATCCTATCCACAAATTGATTTTTTGGGCTATCCGTTTTCGATTTCAGAAAACTTCCAAGTTCGGAACACCAACAAAACGATTGAAGAATCATTGCTGGTATTGGATAAAATTGCCAATCGAGTACAGCAAGTGGGTAAGGAGTTGGTGGTGTATTTGTCTATGGGATTTGGCAATCCTTACGGCGATCCATGGAGTCCGGTATTGGTAGCTGAATGGGTAGAGCGATTGGCGCAGATGGGTATTGGTCGTATATCACTATCCGATACAGTTGGTGTGGCGCAGCCCAAAACGATTACGGCTTTGTTTGAGCATGTGCTTTTGGCACATCCAAAGCTGTTCTTTGGAGCACACTTACACGCTAAGCCTAGCGAAGCTAATGCAAAAATCCAAGCAGCTTATGAAGGAGGTTGCCGTGCTTTTGATAGCGCCATTCGTGGTTTGGGCGGTTGTCCTATGGCAAAAGATGAACTGACTGGAAACGTGCCTACCGAGAAGTTAATTTCTTTTTTGACCAAGCAAAAAGCCGATTTTGCACTAAATCCGCTGCATTTTGAATCGGCGTATAACGCCTCTTTTCAGGTGAGTTGATTTCATTAAGTCAAAATTGCGTGATGCGTGGCAGGCTGTGATTTTGGATTTATTCTTTGTTTAATGAACAGTTTGAGTCTATAGCATTAGCTTCAAATTCCTCATACCGGGACTATTTTTTGTATATTTGCACGCAACAATTTTTAATCCGTTGCCATGCAGCCGCTTCCTTCCAAAGTCAGTAGTTTAGGTCTCACATACGATGATGTGCTTCTTGTTCCAGCGTTTTCAGAAGTCCTACCACGTGAGGTGTCTATAGTGTCAAAGTTTTCTAGAAACATATCTTTGAACGTTCCTATTGTATCTGCAGCAATGGATACGGTAACCGAAAGTCAAATGGCAATAGCCATGGCTCGAGAAGGAGGTATAGGCGTATTGCACAAAAACATGACCATTGAAGAACAGGCAGATAAGGTTAGAAAAGTAAAGCGTTCAGAATCAGGACTAATCATAGATCCTGTTACGCTTCCCACCACAGCACTGGTTGCCGATGCCAAAAAAATCATGCCTGAATACCGTATTGGGGGAATTCCCATTGTTGATGACGCTGGTTTGCTAATAGGAATTGTAACCAACCGAGATTTACGTTTTGAAAAAAATGAAGGGCGCCCGCTTATGGAAGTCATGACCTCAGAACATTTAGTAACTGCCAAAGAAGGAATTTCAATGGCTGATGCAGAGGAGGTATTACAGGCACATAAAATTGAAAAACTTCCTGTTGTTGATAACGACAACAAACTCGTTGGATTAATTACCTTCCGTGATATTACTCGAGTTACTATTACGCCTCAGGCAAATAAAGACACATATGGGCGACTTCGAGTTGCAGCAGCCGTTGGCGTTACTGCTGATGTTATGGACAGGGTAAACGCCTTAGCAAAATCAGGTGTTGATGCCGTTGTGGTTGATACTGCTCACGGTCACACCAAAGGGGTTGTTACCGTGCTTAAAAAAATCAAAAAAGCCTTTCCAAAAATTGATGTGGTGGTAGGAAATATCGCTACTTCTGAAGCTGCCTCATTTTTATTGGATGCAGGTGCAGACGGCATTAAAGTGGGCATTGGACCCGGATCTATTTGTACGACTCGAATTATTGCCGGAGTTGGCTATCCACAACTTTCGGCTGTGCTGGAGGTAGCTTCCGTGCTTGCAGATACCGATGTACCTCTTATTGCAGATGGGGGAGTGCGCTATACTGGAGATATTGTGAAAGCCATTGCTGCGGGCGCTGATTGTGTGATGTTAGGTTCGCTTCTTGCTGGAACTAAAGAATCGCCGGGTGAAACGGTAATTTACGAAGGCAGAAAGTTTAAAACCTATAGAGGTATGGGTTCAGTTGAGGCAATGAAAAAGGGCAGTAAAGACCGTTATTTTCAAGATGTTGAGGACGATATTAAAAAGCTTGTTCCAGAAGGAATTGTGGGACGTGTGCCCTACAAAGGAGAACTCAACGAAAGTATCCATCAATTTGTTGGGGGGCTTCGTGCTGGAATGGGATATTGCGGGGCAAAAGATGTTTCCACCCTACAACAAACGGCACGATTTGTGCAAATAACGGCATCGGGAATTAAAGAAAGCCATCCGCACAACGTCCAAATTACAAAGGAGGCTCCAAACTACTCTCGATAAATATGCGCATTGTTCTGTTGTCTTTTTTGACGCTAGTTACAACCTGTAGGCTGGATAAACCATCTTCTGACAGCGTGATTGCTCGTGTAAACGATCAATACTTATATCAATCAGAAATTTTGGAAAACATTGGCGAAAATCTTTCGGCTGCTGACAGTGCTTCGATTGTACAGAACTACATCAATACATGGGCAAAAGAGCAGTTGCTCCTAGACAAAGCGGTATTTAATTTAAATGCCGCAAAACAAAAAGATTTGGAGGCTTTGATTCGGCGTTATCGAAATGATTTGTTTATCAAAACCTATCAAGAAGAGTGGCTAAAAGCACGTGTAGATACATTGGTTACAGATGCAGAAATAGAAGCGTATTACAAAGAAAATAAACAAAATTTCAAATTGCATCAAGACCTTGTGCGCGGACGCTACATTAAGTTGTCTTCTTCGAATTTTAATAAATCAAGCGTAAGCAGTGCCCTTCGCCGATTTAATAATGAAGACCGTACGTATCTGGATTCCATTTCACTCCAATTTAACAGCGTGCTTTTAAACGATTCCATATGGCTTAGGCCCCAAACTTTTTTTGGTCGTCTTAATCGTCCTACACCTGATGCTTATGAGCGTTTTTTAAAAAGTAATCGATTTTTTGAAATTGAAGATTCTTTAGACCTATATTTGGTCTTTGTTGAGGAAGTGAGGCGTCGAAATGAAGTAGCACCTGTTTCGCATGTTCGATCAACATTAAAACAAATCATGCTGAACAAGCGTAAGCTAGATATGTTGCGTCAGTTTGACCGCGATATTTTAGACGAGGCTGTTAAAGAAAATATTTTTGAACAATATGAATAAAATTTTCCCCCTTTTTTGTTTGCTGGTTGGTTTTTTTGCCCATGCTCAATCTCAAGACAATACGAAAACCAGACTCAAGATTGATGGCGTTACTGCCGTAGTTGGCGATTATGTAATCTTAGATTCTGATATTGATAAGGCGTATATTGATTTACAGTCGCAAGGGGTTTCTACTACCGACATTTCACGGTGCAGTTTGCTTGGGAAATTGATGGAAGACAAACTATATGCGCACCACGCCGAGCAAGATAGTATTGAAGTCAGCAATGACGACATTAATAACTACGTTGAGCAAACCATTGACTACTTTGTACAACAGTTAGGGGATATGGAGAAGGTTCTTGAATTTTATAAAAAGAAAGACGAGCAAAGCTTTAGAAACGAACTGTTTGAGGTAAACCGTATTCAGCAGCTTTCCCAACGCATGCAGTCAAAAATTGTGGAAGATGTAGAGGTTACCCCAGATGAGGTTAAAGTGTTTTTTAATGCTATTCCTAAAGAAGACTTACCCATTTTTGGTTCTGAATTGGAGATTGCCCAAATTGTCGTGGAACCCAATGTTACTCCTGAGGAAGAAAAGCGCATTATTGAGCAATTGGAAACCATGCGAAATGATGTACTCGAAAACGGCTCTTCGTTTGCCTCAAAAGCCATCTTATACTCTCAAGATCCTGGCTCTCGTTCTCGCGGTGGTCGCTATACGCTAGACCGAAAGCGCCCTCAAATGGTAAAGGAGTTTAGAGAACAAGCCTATCGTTTACAAGAGGGCGAAATTTCGCAACCTTTTAAGACCGATTTTGGTTGGCACATTGTGACAGTTGACAAAATTAGAGGTCGTCAAATAGATGTGCGTCACGTATTGCTAACACCTACCGTTTCTAACGCTGCATTGGGCGAATCTCAAAATGAACTAAAACTTATCAAAAAGCGTATTGAAGACGGTGAGATTACATTTGCACAAGCTGCTAGAGAATTTTCAGACGATCAAATAACCCGTGCTAATGGCGGGGTTTTAATCAACCCCTCTACTGGTGACACCCGGTTTGAATTGACCAAATTAGACCCGCAACTATACAATCAAATTTTAAAGCTAGAAGACAACGAAATTTCAATTCCCATTTTGGAAGAAGATCGCTCGGGCAATAAAAAATACAAAATTGTTATGGTCACCAACCGCTTTAATGAGCACGTGGCTGACTATGCCCAAGACTATGTTCGGATTAAAGATTTGGCGCTCAAGGAAAAGCAATTAAAAGCCATTGAAAAATGGATGTCTGATAAAATTTCAGACACTTATATCAGTGTAAATCGCGCTAGTCAATCTTGTGATTTTGCCAACAATTGGCTGAAAAAATAATTACCTATTTCTAGGTTAGGCAGTTCATAGCCAAATACTTAATTTTGTAAAAAACTTGCCATGAACACAGCACAAAGGTTGCTATCTATTCTATTTTCTACCCGTCTTACAGCCGTACTTTTTATTTTATTTTCCGTAGCTATGGGCATCGGTACTTTTGTAGAAAGTGCTCACGATACTGCCACAGCACGTATTTGGATTTACAATGCCTGGTGGTTTGAGCTAATGATGTTGTTTTTTGTGGTAAATTTTATGGGAAATATCAATAGATATCGCCTTCTGCGATGGGAAAAATGGCCACTCCTTTTGTTGCACTTATCATGGATTTTAATCATCATTGGTGCAGGGATTACGCGCTACATTGGTTATGAAGGCGTTATGCCTATTCGAGAAGGGGAGCGCACAAATGCATTTCTTACAGAAAAAACGTATTTATCTGTATTTATTGATGGCGAAATTGACGGCGAGCCTCGCCGAAAATTATTAGAAAATGACGTACTGTTTTCCGAGGCTGCGGATAATACTTTTACATGGCGTAGCGATTTTAATACTATTCCTGTTTCCATCAGTTATGTTGATTTTATAAAAGGCGCTGAAGAAGGCTTGGTTGAAGACCCTAACGGAGATTTTTATTTAAAAATTGTTGAGGCTGGCGATGGCAATCGCCACGATCACTTCCTTAAAATGGGAGAGGTGGCAAGTATTCACAACATCTTGTTTGCCTTTAATGCCTACACCAAAGGCGCTATCAATATTACCTTCGAAAACGATAACTATTCTATTGAATCCCCATTTGAAGGGTCGTTTTTACGCATGGCAGATCAACAACAAGGTGCTTTAGCTGCTAACACAAAACAACCCCTACAGTTGCGGTCTTTGTACAGTACGGCGGGAATGCAGTTTGTTTTCCCAGAGCCAGCTGTGCGAGGCACATATCAAATTGTTAGGGCAGAAGACCCTGAAAATGCTCCTCAAGATGCCCTAACGGTTTCTGTTGAAGCAAATGGCGAACAACAGCAACTTAGTGTTTTGGGCGCAAAAGGTGTTGCCAATGCGCCAGTCCGCGTTTCGGTTGGTGGTTTGGAGTTTTGGGTTAAATATGGTTCCAAAGAATATGAATTGCCTTTTTCGTTGCGACTTAACGATTTTATTGCTGAAAAATACCCAGGAACCGAAAAAAGTTACAGTAGTTTTATGAGCAAGGTTACCGTACTTGACGACCCTACTTTTGATTATGATATTTACATGAATCATATTTTAAATCATAAAGGATACCGCTTTTTTCAGGCTTCTTTTGACCCTGACGAAAAAGGTACGGTCTTGTCTGTAAACCACGATGCGCTAGGAACCGGTGTTACGTATGCAGGCTATTTTCTGCTTTATATCGGATTGATGGGCTTAATGTTTTTTGGAAAAACACGCTTTAAAAAGTTGGCTAAAATGCTAGAGGATATTCGCTTAAAGAAGGCGGCATTAGGGTTGATTTTTGTTTTGGGATGTGGTATTGCCACGGCACAAGATCACGAGCATAATCTTCCAACCTTCGATGCAGACTCCGTACTATTGGCAGACGCCATTGATGCACAGCAAGCTGCAAAATTTGGTGCGCTTGTCATTCAAGATACTGGCGGACGTATGAAACCCGCCAATACATTTGCATCTGAATTGGTGCGAAAAGTAAGTAAGTCGGATCACTATAAATCTCTTGACGCGAACCAAGTGTTGCTTTCTATGACCCAAAATCCGTTATTGTGGTATCAAGTGCCCTTTGTGTATTTGAAACGAGGAAATGATAGCTTACGTACTTTGATTGGAGTAGATAAAAAAGCGAAGTACGCAGCATTTGCTAATTTTTTTGATGCATCTGGAAATTATAAGTTGGCCCCCATGCTTGAAAGCGCGTATAAATCTGTCACTCCCAATCAATTTCAAAAAGACTTTATCGAAACAGACCGGAAAATAAACCTGTTGTTTTCAGCATTGGAAGGAAAAGTATTGCGCATTTTCCCTGTACCAAATGATGAAAATAACCGCTGGATTTCGTTGCCAGAGGTTGCTGAAATACAATTACAAGGCGTTGATTCACTCTATGTAAACAATGTAATACCGCTGTATTTTGCATCGCTAAGGCAAGCAAAAACCACACAAGATTATACCCAAGCAGACCAATTGCTAGAAAGCCTAAAAGGCTATCAACAAAAGTATGGCGCAGCTGTGATGCCTTCTGAAAAACAGATAGAAGCCGAGGTGCTTTACAATAAGTATGACATTTTCAAGCGTTTGTTCAGTTGGTATATGTATGCTGGAACATTGCTGTTTTTTGTGTTGATTGCACAAATGCTATATGACGTTCGTTTTCTACGAGGTGTGGTAAAAATACTTGTAGGTGTCATTGCATTGCTTTTTGTATTGCACACTGGTGGGCTAGTGGCACGTTGGTATATTTCTGGACATGCGCCTTGGAGCGATGCCTACGAGTCCATGATATATGTGGCATGGGCAACCATGGGCATGGGATTGGCTTTTGGTAGAAAATCAAACCTTACGATTGCTGCAACGGCTTTTGTGGCGTCCATGATTTTGATGATTGCGCATTGGAATTGGATGGATCCAGAAATAGCAAATCTAGTGCCTGTGTTGGATAGCTATTGGTTGATGATTCACGTGGCGGTGATTGTAGGCAGCTACGGACCTTTTGCACTTGGTATGATTTTAGGCGTTATAGCAATGATATTGATGCTTATCACCACTAAAAAAACTGCTGAAAAAATGCGTTTGCATATTGCCGAGCTTACGGTTGTAAATGAACTTGCCCTAACGGTGGGATTGATTATGCTAACTATTGGTAATTTTTTGGGTGGACAATGGGCAAACGAAAGTTGGGGACGCTATTGGGGTTGGGACCCAAAAGAAACCTGGGCACTGATAAGTATTTTGGTATATGCCTTTGTGCTACATATGCGTTTGGTTCCTGGACTTCGTGGAAAGTGGATATTTAGTTTGGCGTCGGTGGTGGCGTTTGCAAGCATCATGATGACGTATTTTGGGGTGAATTTTTATCTTACAGGATTGCATTCCTATGCAAGTGGCGATAAAGTCATAACGCCTAATTTTGTGTATTATGCGACAGCGTTTGTAGCATTATTGGGTACATTATCTTATGGAAAAGCAAAAAAATACTTTTCAAAATAGTCTGCGTTGGTGGTTGTACTCTGTGGGCGGTTTGGTGCTTATTGGCACAGGACTCAGCGTACTTGGCGAAGCCATAATTGCCAAAAGCAATGGTGAGGCATGGTTTTTGGTCGGTACATTGGCATTGATATTAGTTAATTCGGGAATATGTTTGGTAGCAGGAGCCGTTATCCTTCGATTAAAAAAATAGTACTTACAACCTTGTTGTTTGGAAGTGTTCTTTTTGCACAAGAGCAAAAAGGAGGAACCGCTTTACCATTACCCAATACACCAACTCCGAATTACGGCTTACTAATCCCTGAGGAAAAAGTTGAGGATTACTCTTTTTTAAACAACCCTAAAGAAGATAACCGCTCCATGATGGACAACGAAAAATTCATTGACCCAGGTAAAAAGTATTTAAAGAAACTCAACATAGAAGGCTCTATTTCAAAAGACACCTATTTGGGCGATGTGCATTTAGGAGATATGATTACGTTTTCAAAAAGTGCTCAAATACTTCTTCGTGATTTTGGCAGAGAAGATGGCGATTTTGTTCGCATACTTGTAAATGATAAGGAAGTAATACCAGAGTTAATGCTAAAAAATCAATTTTTCACGCTTAAACTTCCTTTGCAAGAAGGATTTAATAAAATTGAATTTCAAGCACTCAATCAAGGTGCGTTGTACCCTAATACAGCTGAACTCCGCATGTATGACGATTTAGGGGCACCCCTCGCCATTCATAATTGGAATTTATCTAAGGGCGCAAAAGCAACCATTATCCTCGTTAAGGAAGGAGATAGGCTTCGAAAATAATAGTTTTAGGAGTCAAATAGCGATACATATTTTTTGCATTAACAAACAAGCAAAATTCACATGTTGTTCCTTAAAAAATACGCATAAAACAATCAACTTTCTTTACGCAAAAATTAACGAATATTTCAATAAAATTATTTAAATTAAAATATGTTATTTAATTTGCAACATTATTATTAAAAAAACGTACTAAAACACACACTTTTACTAAAAGATTATTTAGTTAAAACTATTTACTGTAAAATTGGTCTAAACTGTATTAAATAAATTTAAATGGCTTCTCTTGCGCCACACACAAATCCTCTTGATAAACGACTAGTAAAACATCTTTTGCGTCGTGCGTGTTTCCATTATTCTAAGGGGCAAATAGAAGCGATGATAGGAAAAACAGCTAGCGAAGTCCTTGAAATACTAGATGTCCATAAAGCATTTTCTTGGGACTGGCCAAACGACCCAATAACA
Source organism: Flavobacteriaceae bacterium (assembly GCA_049596455.1). Taxonomy (GTDB): domain Bacteria; phylum Bacteroidota; class Bacteroidia; order Flavobacteriales; family Flavobacteriaceae; genus UBA7446. Next base: position 25,907 of record JBMYLP010000003.1, read on the forward strand.
AACAACTCAAACTCCAATTGTGCTAATATCCAAGATGGATATTGGATTAATAACCCGAATTGGGCCTACAATTCATATACTTGCAGGCAATCACCAAAACGCGGCATGGTTGCTGGTTGGTGGTGGTATAATGCCATTAAGCAAAATTCTCTTGTAGATAAACTCACATGGTTGTTGTTTACCACATTTACAGTATCTAAAGATGATGGTTCTGGAAGATCTGCTCATTTTTTTGACTATCTAAACCTACTTCAGTTTTATGCTGACAAAAGCGTAAAAGATTTGGCAAGGAAAATTACTTTTGACAATGCGATGCTTTATTATTTGGACAATGGCGATAATAATAAAAACAGTCCCAATGAAAATTATGCTCGTGAGTTTTTAGAGCTTTTCACCATAGGTAAAGGTCCTCAAGTAGCAGAAGGAGATTATACCAATTACACTGAGTACGATGTTGTTCAAGCCGCTAAAGTGTTTTCTGGTGTAAAATTTAAAAGAGATAGAGACAATCCTGATCCTGACACAATAAAGCTGCCACATTATCCAAACGGAATCCCCTCAGGGTACATAAATGTAAATAAACACGATACGGGTAATAAGACTTTTAGCTATGCTTTTGATAATCATGTTATAAGTGGCGGAAATAATGAGTCCTCTATTCATACTGAGTTAGACGATTTTGTCGATATGGTTTTTAATAAGTTGGAAACGGCAAAAAATTATGTTCGCAAGATGTACAGGTTGTATGTGCGAAGTGAGTGGGATCAAGAAGTTGAAGATGACATCATAACTCCCTTGGCTCAACAACTTCAAAACAATGGTTACAATCTATTGGAGGTACTTAAAACGCTGCTAAAGTCAAAACATTTTTTCGACCAAGATGACAGTGACAGTACAAACGAAAATATTGGTGGTATTATCAAAAGCCCACTACAGTTTTTTAGTGAGTTGATTCGTATTTTTAATATAGAAATTCCAAATCCCGATACTCCTCAAATTCCTCAGGGAGGTTGGGATAATTCAAATGAAAACTTTAGGTTTTATTTGTTTTGGTGGAATTTTGCCCATAACAGCTTTTTTTCATTTTCAGGGATGAATCTGTTTGCTCCTGCAACTGTTGCTGGATATCCAGCTGATTATCAAGCACCAGCTTTTGATCAGGCATGGTTTAACTCAAATAATATCATAGCACGTTACAATACTATCAAATCATTTATTGGCAGCACATACAATGACAACCTTGGGAATGGGAATAATCATATCCAGGGAAAACAAACAGGGAAGTATGGTGGCAGTTATTACACAAGAATATGGACTCATTTTGACTGTATAAGTTTTATTGAGAATAATATCTCTAATCCAATAGAAGCGTCGATTATAGTCCAAGAATTATCAGAAATGTTGTATTGCGAATCTATTGATTCAAACCGTATCTCATACTTCAAAAAATCGCTAATTAAGGATGGTGAGGTCGATTATATTTGGTATGCTGCATGGTCTGCTTATGCAAATCCAAATCCAGAAAACCCATCTGACGCAACAGATGCAGCTGTTTTTATTAAAAACCGATTAGATGATTTGATTTCGAGAATGATTAATGCTGCAGAATTTCAGTTAATGTAACCGCTATGAAAAGAAGAGAATTTATAAAATTGTCAGCCACAGCTTCTGCACTTGGCTTACTGCCTTCTGAGGTTGGTGCTGCACTTAAGCTTGCTAACGCTTCACTTGACTGTAACATTTCTAATCGTAAAATTGTACTTATTGAACTTAAAGGGGGAAATGACGGCTTAAATACCATTATTCCATACGATAATTACGGATATTATAGAGATACATTGCGCCCTGATATCCATATTCCAGTAACGAATTCGAATTATAGCAACTTAGTAGTTGATCCAAATGCTGAAATCAATCAGAATTTGGTGTTTAATCCCGCATTATTAACTGGGGAAAATAATTATGGTTTTAAAGGGTTGTTCAATGACGGCATGCTTCGCGTGTTACAATCTGTAGGCTACCCTTCTGCAAATAAAAGTCATTTTGCCTCCATAGACCTTTGGGCAACTGGCAATGATGGTAATAGTTGGGACAATGGTAAGGATAGCGGTTGGCTTGGGCGTTTTATGGAGGAAGCCTACTCTGGATTACTTCCATCTAATTTTCCATTGGGTATTCAATTGGGTTCAAGTAACACGTGGTTGGGCTTTCACGCCGAGCACGAACACGGTTTGGCGTTAAATATTGAAGGTCAAGACTCCCAAAACTTTTATAACGTACTTAATGGCTTAGCGGGTCAGGCTCCAAGCTCGATTCCATCAAATTCACATTATGGAAAAGAGTTGCAATACATTGTAGATACGGATGCTACAGCAAACATCTATGCCGAAGCTATTCAAACAGCATTCAGAGCCACAGGTTCAGAAAATCTTGCTTCCTACCCAGATACGGATTTAGCAAATCAGTTGAAAACTGTTGCTCGATTAATACGAGGTGGTATTGAAACAAAAATATATATGGTAACCATTGGAGGGTTTGACACACATAACGCACAAAATGAATCCATTGGAAATATTAACGGTAGACATACAAACCTATTAACTGAACTCTCTGCAGCAGTAGATGCTTTTGTTCAAGATATAAATTCAGACTCTATTGGAGATGATATTGTTGGGCTTACCTTTTCTGAGTTTGGTCGTAAGGCAAAGCAAAATGGAAACTTAGGCACAGATCACGGAGAAATTGCCCCCATGTTTATGTTTGGAAAACCTGTTCAAGGTGGTATTTCAGGATCCAATGTAGACCTGACTGAGGCCACTAGTAGCAACAATTGGCAAATCAAAACAGTACAACATGATTACAGGCAGGTTTTTGCTACGTTGATGCAAGACTTTTTGGGAGCAGAAGACGCAGTTGTTGATAACGCTTTTTTTGATCAAACCAACCAACAAAGTTTTGCTAACAACAAAGTTTCAAACATCATTAAGCCCTCGCATTATGTTGATGCTTCTTGCTATGCTTTAGGCACAGCACCCAAACGTTCTGAAACTTTTTGGGCCGCCTTTCCTAATCCAGTATTCGACAGGTTATTCCTTAACCCGCTTATTGGTGATGCATCATTGGACTTTCAAGTTTTTACATCATCAGGGCAATTTTTAAGAAAAGGTAAATTGAGCTTTAATAATGCAAATAATTTCATTGATTTATCAATGTTGAAAAAAGGTCTTTACGTCGTTAAACTAGATGATGGTGTTCACTCTGAAGTTAAAAAAATTCTTAAAGCATAGTGTGGAATTCCAACTTTTCCTACTTTAGCCAAAAGCCATACGAACGTTTACCAATGAGAGTTTATTTTATATTTTTATTGTTACTTTTTAGCTGCCAAAATGCGCCTAAACAACCACAAACTGCTGGGCATAGCTGTACCCCTGCGCAAAGTCGATTTAATTCAGCAGTAAGCACAACATCGCAAAAACCAAAAGCAGTGAATAAAGAGGGTATGGTACTTATTCCGGGTGGCACTTTTTCTATGGGTGGAGATGACGATCAGGCATGGAGAGATGAGTATCCAAAGCACGAGGTGGTGGTTGATTCCTTCTGGATGGACGTCCATGAAGTGACCAACGCACAGTTTGCGGCTTTTGTAGATGCAACTGATTATGTAACCACTGCCGAAAAAGCCGTGGATTGGGAAGAAATCAAAAAAGAATTACCACCAGGCACTCCAAAACCCGATGATAGTCAACTAGCACCAGCGTCTTTAGTTTTTGTAGCTACAGATCGCCCTGTTTCGTTGCGGGATGTAAGCCAATGGTGGCAATGGAAACAAGGGGCTAATTGGAGACAACCCGAGGGTCCGGGCAGCTCGTTAAAAGGAAAAGAAAATCACCCTGTGGTACATGTCAGTTGGTTTGATGCGGTGGCCTATTGTGAGTGGGCTGGTAAACGATTGCCCTCAGAAGCCGAATGGGAATACGCCAGTAGAGGCGGGTTACAAAATGCTGTTTATGCATGGGGAAATGAAGGTCTGAAGAAAGGAGAACCAAAGGCGAATACTTGGGAAGGAAGCTTTCCCTACCAAAACAAAACGAATGATGGTTATTATTATACAGCCCCTGTGAAAAGCTACCAGGCAAATAATTACGGTTTATACGACATGGCAGGAAATGTTTGGGAATGGTGTGCAGACCTTTACCACGAAGACTACTACAAAACCTTGGCTGGTAATACATCCAACAATCCACAAGGACCTGAGACAAGCTATGACTCCAATGAGCCTTATGCATTAAAGCGTGTTAGTAGAGGGGGTAGTTTCTTATGTCACGACAGCTATTGTAGTGGATACCGAAACAGTATGCGGATGAAAACCACGCCCGATACGGGAAGTATACATACTGGATTTAGAGCTGTGGTGTCTGTTCCGTAGTCTAAATGAAAAGTCAAAAATCACAGATTTTATTTTTTGTTTCCATTTTAAAAACGCAAGCAAGCTTTGTTTTGTATGGAAACAAAAAAAGCCTGCAATACATGCAGACTTTTCATTCTTAAGTGACCCAAGCATACAGTAGTTCAGACTTTTTGAGTGGAATTAGTGATATATACTCAAAAAAAATATTCCCAGAAATAAAAAATTATTTTTGGGAATAATATGTGACCCAAACATACAGTAGTTCGGACTTTTTGAGTGGAATTAGTGATATATACTTAAAAAAAATATTCCCAGAAATAAAAAATTATTTTTGGGAATAATCTGTGACCCAAACTTATGGTAGTTCAAACTTTTTTGATGAAATCAATAAATTAATTCAAAAAAAACTAATTTAGTTAATTATTAGCTGAACCAACTTGAAACGTGTTTATACGTTCGGTGTGTTGAGGGTTAAGAAGTCAAACTCAACTTTGGCCTATCGTTTAGGCTCCCGAAATTTAAAGCTAACTTCTGTTTTTATTCAAAGGCTTTTACCGTTAGAAGCCTTTAATTTCCAACATCCTGATTATCATCGGAGGATATAGTTTTTTCATATTCTAATAAAGCTATTTATATGACAGTTTATTTAAGAAATATGAAAAATGAAGACAAGATATATTGATTTAATCGAACAAACATTTGACTTCCCTCAAGAAGAGTTTGAAGTTTCTGGAAGCCAACTAAGCTTTCATAATATTGATTTGATGAAGTTGGTTGAAGCCTACGGCACTCCTCTAAAATTCACCTATTTGCCTCAAATCTCTAATAACATAACTAAGGTAAAACTTTGGTTTTCAGATGCTATGGAAAGGCATAATTATCAAGGAACGTATCATTATTGTTATTGCACAAAAAGCGCACATTTCAAATTTATACTTGATGAAGTATTAAATAACAATATACATATTGAAACCTCCTCGGCTATAGATATAGACATTGTAGAAAGTTTAAAACTTTCTGGGAAAATAACCAATCAAACCTTTGTGTTGTGCAATGGATTTAAGCGCGAACAATACATTTCCAACATAGGAAGACTGATTAATAACGGACATAAAAATTGTATTCCTATTGTGGACAATTATGAGGAGCTAAATCTTCTTTCAACAGCCATATCAGAAACATTTAAAATTGGGATTCGTATTGCCTCTGAGGAGGAGCCAAAATTTGAATTTTACACCTCAAGATTAGGTATTGGATATAAAAACATTGTACCTTTTTTTAAAGACCACATAAAAAACAACCCCAAAGTAGAGTTGAAAATGCTTCATTTTTTCATCAATACAGGCATCCGAGATAACGCTTATTATTGGAATGAGTTGCAAAAATGTCTTAGAGTTTACACTACTTTAAAAAAGATGTGTCCCACACTAGAGAGTTTAAATATAGGAGGTGGTTTTCCAATCAAAAACTCATTAAATTTTGATTTTGATTATAGCTATATGATAGATGAAATCATCAATCAAATTCAAATCAATTGTACAGAGGAAAATGTACCAGTTCCCAATATTTTTACTGAATTTGGAAGTTTTACTGTAGGAGAGAGTGGCGGGTCTATTTTTGAAGTGCTCTACCAAAAGCAACAAAACGATAGAGAGAAATGGAATATGATAAATTCCTCCTTTATTACTACGCTACCCGATTCATGGGCCATAAACAAACGCTTTATTTTACTTCCCATTAACAGATGGGAAGACACCTACGAACGTGTACTGCTGGGCGGCCTTACTTGTGACAGCGATGACTATTACAATAGTGAACAGCATATTAATGCTATTTATCTTCCAAAGTATAATCCCCAAAAACCACTCTATATTGGATTTTTTAATACAGGAGCTTATCAAGAAAACATCGGAGGATATGGCGGATTGCAGCATTGCCTGATTCCTAGTCCAAAACATGTGTTGATAGACAAAGATGAACAAGGGGTATTACAAACGCGTCTTTTTCGTCCACAACAAACAAAAGAAGATTTTTTTAAAATTTTAGGATATGAATAATTTCAAAACCTATGCAGGAATTCCCGAACAATATGCAAAACTAGACCGTTCTGAAATTGTACTTATTCCGGTTCCATACGATGGTACAAGTAGCTGGCAAAAGGGAGCAGATAAGGGGTTTGATGCCTTTTTAGAGGCTTCTGAAAATATGGAACTTTATGATATTGAAACCAATAGCGAAGTTTATAAAAAAGGAGTTTTTATTGCAGAAATCATTGATGAGAATACCACTCCTGAAGCTATGGTTGAGGAGGTTCATAAAACTGTAAAAAAGTACATTCAAAAAAATAAGTTTGTAACCATTTTTGGTGGAGAACATTCCATTTCTATTGGAACGATACGTGCCTTTAAAGACTCTTTTAAAAACCTGACGGTTCTTCATTTAGATGCTCATGCAGATTTAAGGGACGCCTATGAAGGAACCACTTGTAATCATGCATGCGCTGTTTATGAAGCAAGTAAAACCACTAATTTAATCCAAGTAGGTATCCGTTCAATGGACAGCAGTGAACGTGATGCTATGAATACAGATAAGGTGTTTTTTGCAGAGCAAATGATAAACGATGATTCTTGGCCAGATCGAGCTATTGAATTGATGACAGATCAAATCTTTATCACATTTGATGTTGATGTTTTTGACCATTCTATCATGCCTTCCACGGGCACTCCCGAACCAGGTGGATTGTTATGGAATGAAACCATTGAGTTCCTAAAAAAAGTATTTAAGGAAAAGGAAGTTGTGGGTTTTGATATTGTTGAGTTGTGTCCAAACCCAACAAACAAAGCACCAGATTTTATGATTGCCAAACTTTATTATAAAATGCTTTCCTATAAGTTTTCAAAAGATGGTTTTAATTTCTTTTAAAAGGTTTACAAACATATTGAGTGAAGTAAATAAAACGAAACAGTAAAAAAATTAAACGATGACCAATAATAATAAAGGAGATATTTCACAATTTATTGATACTTATTTTTTGCATTTTAATGCTGCTTCATTGGTAGATGCTGCAAAGGCCTACAATGAACAATTGGAAAATGGATCAAAAATGTTGGTTTCTTTAGCTGGAGCTATGAGTACCGCTGAAATTGGGAAAATTTTTTCCGAGATAATCCGAAAAGACAAAGTTCATATTGTGTCTTGTACTGGTGCTAATCTTGAGGAAGACATAATGAATCTAGTAGCTCATTCTCATTACAAGCGAATTCCTAACTATAGGGATTTAACTCCTCAAGATGAATGGAATTTACTCCTTAAAGGCTTAAATCGAGTTACAGATACCTGTATTCCCGAGGATGAAGCTTTTAGGAAATTGCAACGGCATATTTTTAGGATTTGGAAAGATGCTGAAAAAAATGGTGAACGTTTTTTTCCTCATGAATTTATGTACAAACTATTGTTGTCTGGCATTTTGGAAGATACTTATGAAATTGACCCCCAAGATTCTTGGATGTACGCGGCTGCTCAAAAAAATCTTCCTATGGTAGTACCTGGATGGGAAGATAGCACCATGGGTAACATTTTTGCTTCTTATGTGTTGAAAGGTGAGCTCAAAGCTAGCACAATGAAATCGGGTATTGAATACATGACTTTTTTGGCTGATTGGTATACTATTAACTCAGGAAATGGGATTGGGTTTTTTCAAATTGGCGGTGGCATTGCTGGCGATTTTCCCATTTGTGTAGTACCCATGCTCTACCAAGACATGGAAAAAGAAGACACCCCTTTCTGGAATTACTTTTGTCAAATTAGCGACTCCACAACAAGCTACGGCTCCTATTCCGGAGCAGTTCCTAATGAAAAAATTACTTGGGGAAAACTTGATGTTAACACCCCAAAATTTATGATTGAAAGCGACGCCACAATTGTAGCGCCATTGGTTTTTGCGTATATATTAAACATGTAATATGAAAAGATTAATTGTAGATTATAAAAAACTTTCAGAAAAAATTTTAAACTTATTAGATTCACAATATCCGTTTGGATATGATGATGATGATATTATAGAATTTAAGTTGGCTTCTGGTGAAATTGCAGAAGCCATTGAAGTGCGCTCAGAAGATACGGTTTACCTTATTAAAGTTGGAAGTAAACTCACTCAAATTATTAAAGAAAATAAAAAGAATAATTTTGAAAAAGAAGATGATTTTGTGGACCTCAAAGACGATAATATCGATGACGACATAACTACATAGATAATTAAACAATGTATATTTAATTTAGAAAATCAGAAATTATGAAATCATTATTTCACGTCTCACTGCCATGTGCAGATATTGAAACAACAATTGAATTTTATACGAAGATTTTAGGTTGTGAATTGGGAAGAAAAGCACAACAGTGGGTAGATGTTGACCTTTTTGGTCATCAGCTGACTTTTTCGGAAGCTGGAAAATATAAGTTTGAAAATCCTAGTTATTTTTTTGAGGGAAAGGTTTTGCCTTCGTTTCACTTAGGTGTAATTTTAAACTTGAAAACATGGACTGATTTATATAAAAAATTAAGTGAAATAGATTGCCATATTGTACACCAAAAAAAATTTTTGGAGTGTAAAAAAGGAGAACATTTATCTTTCTTTGTAAATGACCCTGATGGGTATAACCTAGAATTTAAGTCATTTAAAAATGAAAATGAAATTTTTGCTGTTTAAAAGACTATAATTTACTTTTCAGTTTTATTTCTAATAAACAAGATTTAAGGATTCGCTTGTGAGTGTAATAAGAATATTTATTAAAAAAATATTCCCAGAAATAAAAAATTATTTTTGGGAATAATCCGTGACCCAGGGAGGATTCGAACCCCCAACCCTCAGAGCCGAAATCTGATATTCTATCCAGTTGAACTACTGGGCCATTGGGAGGCAAAAATACACTTTTAAAGATGTGTTACGCCAATTTTTGACGCACAATGGCAGAAATGGTTTTTCCGTCTGCTTTACCTGACATCGCCTTAGTTGCCATGCCCATCACTTTACCCATATCTTTCATTCCTTCGGCATTGGTCTGGGTAATAATTTCATCCACAACTTTAGCGATGGATTCCTCATCTAACTGCTCAGGCAAGAATTGTTCAATGATTTTAATTTGTGCTTCCTCGGGTTCAGCTAAGTCTTCACGTCCCTGCTGACGAAAAATCTCCGCACTGTCTTTACGTTGTTTTACAAGTTTTTGTACCAACTTTATTTCATCATCTGGGGTTAGGTCTTTGGCTCCAGCTTGGGTTTGTGCCAACAAAATGGCAGACTTTATAGCACGAAGCGATTCTAGCGCAACACTGTCTTTGGCTTTCATTGCCACTTTAAGCTGTTCGGTTACTTGTTCTTGTAAACTCATATTAATCAACGTTATCGTGTAAAAAAGAATTGTTTGTGCGAATTTGCAAATCGTCTTTGCTATCCACACTTAAGCTTGTTCGTGAAGTAGCAGCACCATTTTCAGGCTCGTCCAAATTGATTTCATGACGCTTATATGCAGGCTCACGTTCCAAATCTTCTACCCTACTGTTTTGGTTAAAGCGATAATTAAATTGCTTCAATTTCTCCTTTCGCTCATCGGTTCTTCTTGCCAAGCCCTCTTCAATAGTTCCATCGATGGGAGAAAATGGCTTATCCAACTCCACAGCTGGCTTTACTTCCTTAGCAATCGTCTGCTTCACTGGAGCAGGGGCAGGCTCCTCCTCATCCATTTCCAACACAAAACGTTTGACTTCTTCATCGTTAGTTTGTGTCCTTGTTGGTTGACTGTCGTCATCCAACTGAAACAGTACCGCTGGGGCATCTTGTTGTAGAGGTTGCTTTGTTATAGGTTCATCTAATGGTGACTTTATTTGTGGCTCTGGAAGCACCTCCTCAGCATCAATAACCTCAATGTCACGAATAGATGGGGTAACATCATGAATGGTAAACGACCCCATCGATGTTGTTTTTGCAGGTGCTACGGGGGCACTAATCACTTCAAAAGAGACGTTTAACATACGCAGTACTTCCGTAGTAGGCACATGACCTTCAAAAGGAGTAACTGGTTCTGTTTCCGTTTGCGAAACTGGTGTTGATGGTACAACTTCGGGCTCAAAAAGTGGAATTTGTCCAATCGACAAATCATGCGTTACTTTTTGATCATCATCCAAAGAGTGAATGATTTTTTGAGGGTCGGCATGCACAATTTCTTGTTGCATATCGGGTGCAAAACCCGTTGCAATAATGGTAACCGAAATAGCATTATCAAGTGTTTCGTCCTCACCAATTCCCATAATAATATTGGTGTTATTTCCTGCCTCTTTCTGAATAAATTCATTTATACCACTAATCTCATCAATGGTAACTTCATCACTGCCAGACACAATAAGCAACAGCACATTTTTGGCACCCATAATTTTGTTATCGTTGAGCAGCGGAGAGTCCAATGCTTGCACAATCGCTTCGTTTGCACGCTGACTGCCCGACGCCGTGCCAGAACCCATAATTGCCGTTCCGCTGTTGGCTAAAACGGTCTTGGCGTCTCTAAGGTCAATGTTTTGGGTGTAGTGATTGGTAATAACCTCCGCTATGCCGCGCGAGGCTTTTGCCAATACTTCGTCTGCTTTTGCAAAACCTTGCTTAAAGCCTAAATCTCCGTAAACTTCGCGCAGTTTGTTGTTGTTGATGACAATAAGTGAATCAACGTGTTTGCGAAGATTATTGAGCCCTTGCTGTGCTTGTTCGTTCCTAGTTTTACCCTCAAACTGGAAGGGCATTGTTACAATACCAACGGTAAGAATACCAAGTTCTTGCGCCAATTTTGCAATGATTGGTGCTGCGCCAGTACCTGTTCCACCTCCCATTCCAGCCGTAATAAATACCATTTTGGTATTGACGCTTAATGCGTCTGAAATTTGATCTAAACTTTCAATAGCCGATTGTGCACCAACTTCTGGGTCTGCTCCTGCCCCTAGCCCCTCGGTAAGGGAAACCCCAAGCTGAATTTTGTTTGGAACAGAGCTGTTTTCAAGTGCCTGAGCATCGGTGTTGCATACCACAAAGTCCACACCATTAATCCCTTGACGGTACATGTAGTTAAGGGCATTGCTTCCGCCTCCACCTACACCAATTACCTTAATAACGTTGCTTCTATTTTTGGGCAAATCGAATGTGATATTATCAAATGAATCCATAAAAAATTATTCTGCGCTTTCTAAAAATGTTTTTAATCTTTCTGTAAATCGGTCAATTACCGATGTGCGTTTTGCCGATTTTTCTGTTGGAGGAAGTGTTGCTTCCCCCTCTGTTACTTCCTCTTGTACATCGTCCAAAGGTGCCAACTGATTTTCAGCTGCATTCATGACTAAACCTACAGCTGTAGCAAAAAGCGGACTTGTCATGGTTTTATCCGTGTCGCCTGCAAGATGCTCATTTGGATATCCAATCCGTGTATCCATTCCCGTGATATATTCCACCAATTGCTTTAGGTGCTTAAGCTGACTTCCACCGCCCGTTAGTACAATCCCTGCAATGAGTTTTTTCTTCTGTTCTTCATGTCCGTAATTTTTAATCTCAGCATATACTTGCTCAACGATTTCTTGCACACGTGCATGAATGATTTTGGACAAATTCTTCAATGTAATTTCTTTTGGGTCACGCCCGCGAAGCCCTGGAATGGAAACAATTTCATTGTCTTTGTTTTCGCCTGGCCAAGCCGAGCCGAATTTGATTTTTAACAGCTCTGCCTGTTTCTCAATGATAGAGCAACCTTCTTTGATATCTTCCGTAATCACATTTCCACCGAAGGGAATCACAGCCGTGTGGCGAATGATACCGTCCTTAAAAATGGCTAAATCAGTGGTTCCGCCCCCAATATCAATCAGCGCAACTCCGGCTTCTTTTTCTTCCTGACTAAGTACTGCATCGGCAGAAGCGAGGGGCTCAAGGGTGATGCCACCAAAATCTAGTCCAGCCGATTTTACGCATCGCATAATGTTTCGAATTGAAGAAACTTGCCCCACAACGACGTGGAAATTTGCCTCTAAGCGCCCGCCATACATACCAATTGGCTCTTTAATTTCAGCCTGACCGTCAACCTTGTACTCTTGTGGAAGCACGTGAATAATTTCTTCCCCAGGTAGCATGACCAACTTAAACACTTGGTTTTTAAGGCGTTCAATATCTGCTTCGTCAATCACGGCGTCTGGATTGGTGCGCGTGATATAATCACTGTGTTGCAAGCTTCGAATATGTTGCCCTGCAATACCCACAACTACACTTTCAATTTTTTTGCCTGATACCGCCTCAGCTTCTTGGGTCGCAGCTTGAATAGACTGAATAGTTTGTGTGATATTGTTCACCACACCACGATGAACACCTTGGCTTTTGGATTTTCCAATGCCAACAATTTCTAGCTTGTCATACTCGTTTTTTGCGCCCAACATCGCCACTATTTTGGTGGTTCCAATGTCTAATCCAACGGCTAATTTTTCCTGTTCCATATCATATTTATTTTGAACAAACTACTTGTCCGTGAAACGAAAGGTTTACTTGTTTATAGGTTTTTAACACCGCGCTATCTTGCATTTTAGCATAAAACGCTTTGTATTTATTAAATTTTTGCTCAAGCTGATTTGGCGTGCCCAACACAATTTGATACTCCTCTTGTCGAGGCTCCACAGTTAATCCTTCGGGAAGCCACTCATAGGCAACCACGTGGTCCGACATAAAAGAATCTTGTGCTGCTTGTTGAACAGCATCCACCAACAAAAGACGTTGCTCGGCAGTAGGGTTGCCATAAAAAATAGGCACCACTACCGACTGGTTTTTTGAAAGCGGAAACGGTGCTCCGCTTGCATCTAAATAATAACTACTATCGCCTTCTATTCGCACTATTGGTAATTTGGATGTAACGTGAACGCCTATTCCACCGTCAATGAACACGAAACTTTGGGCATCTTCTACCCAAGCATTTTGGTTAAGCGTTTGTTCTATTTCTCTCAAATTTAGACCTCTTTTAAATGCAGATACACTATCACTCAGTGCAACTTTCAACAATTTATTAACGGAATCTTGCGCAATCAATCTCGGGCGATTTTCATCCCAACGAATCCCTTCCAAACGCACTTCACGCAACCCATTACGTTGGTGCATAAACACGCTAAGTGCTACCATCAACAGAAACAACAAAACAGCAAAAATCAATTTATTCATGATGCTGATTTTTAAGGGTTTGCATTACAGTTGGCACCTCAAAGGCAATATCTCCAGCACCCATAATTGCTACAACTTCGGCAGAAGACTTTGCCACTTTTTCAGGAAGTTCTGCTTTTGAAATTAGTGTGGTATTGAGGTGCGATTCGTCTATCAAAATGTGACTCGTAACACCCTCAATCGGCAACTCACGTGCTGGATAAATATCCAAAAGTGCCACTTCATCAAAGCGAGCAAGTGCCTTTTTAAAGTCTTTGGCAAAGTCACGGGTGCGTGAAAACAAGTGCGGCTGAAATACGCCTAACTTTCTTTTGCCTGGATAAAATGTTTCAAGCGCGTCCACAACCGCATTGATTTCTGTGGGGTGATGCGCATAATCATCAACCAAAACTTTGGGAGACGTCATACGGATACTAAATCTACGGTCAACGCCCATAAATGTTGCCAAGCCATTTCGCAAAGAATCCGCATCGCAACCAACCTCCAACGCCAACGCCAAAGCAGCTGTTGCGTTCATCAAATTATGGTGCCCAGGATAAGGCAATTTCAGCTTTGAAATAGTGATTTGTGGTGTATGAAAATCAAAAACATAGCAGCCCTCTTGGGTTTGTAAATTTGTCACTTGATGTGTTCCTACTTCCAATCCAAAAGTATTTCCCTCAACTCTTAACCCATCACGAACAAATCGTTTATTGGGAGACACTTTTTGTGCAAATGCATTAAAGGTTTTGATGAGTTCATCAGAAGTTCCGTAAATATCCAAATGGTCAGCATCCATAGAAGTAAGCGCAATTGCGGTTGGAGACAAATGCATAAACGATCGATCAAACTCATCGGCTTCAACCACCATTACATCTTGACCTTCAAGTAAAAAATTGCTTCCGATGTTCTCTGCTATACCCCCCAAAAAAGCCGTGATTTTTTTCCCGCTTGTACGCAGTAGATGCGTTAGCAACGAGGTGGTTGTGGTCTTTCCATGCGTACCTGCAACTGCCAAACATGGCATGGTAGCACTAATTTCCCCAATAATTTCTGCTCTTTTTTGTAGAGAAAATCCGCCCGAACTAAAATACGCCAACAAAGGTGAGTCTGCAGGAATTGCAGGGGTATAAATCACTTTGGTTTCTGCAGCATTCCTGAATAGCTTTGGTATATCAGTAACATCCTCACTATCTGTAACTATTGCGCCCATGGAAACTAATTTTTCTGTAAGCGGTGTTAGTGTTCGGTCATAGCCTGCAACGGGATGCCCTTGGGTCATGAAATACTGCGCCACACCCGACATTCCAATGCCGCCAATTCCCACAAAATATATCGGTGCTTTAGTCATGAGAAATGAGTTGGGTTAGTTTCTTTACAATATCTTTTGTGGCATTTGGATGCGCAAACATTTTGATGTTTTCACTTAGTGATTTGCGTAGCGTTTCGTCTTCAATGAGTTCTTTGAGTGATGTCCAAAAATTGGCATCGGTGGTATGCTCCACCACCATTTTGGCGGCTTGTTTATCGACAAGTGCTTGGGCATTTTTCTCTTGATGGTTTTCAGCAACATTGGGCGAAGGAATAAACAAGGTAGGCTTACCCATAAGGCACAACTCCGAAATGGCTAACGCACCTGCGCGCGACACCACAAGGTCTGCGGCTGCGTATGCTGCGGACATATTGTCGATGAACGGAACCACATGGGTGTTTTCTTTTGCGAAGGATTGATATTCATCAGCGTAAAGATTTCCGCATTGCCAGATGAGTTGAACGTTGAGTTGTTGTATGTCATGTATATGATTTTTAATCAGTTGGTTTATTTTTCGCGCACCCAAACTTCCGCCCAAAACCAATAGGGTGAATTTGTCTGAATCGATACCTAAAATTTTACACGCATCCGCTTTTGAAATGGGCTTATGTAAGGCAGCACGAACTGGATTTCCAGTAACCACACTTTTGGACGGAGGGAAGAATTTTTGAGCTGCTGCACTCCCCAAACAAATGGCATGAGCGCGCTGGGCAAGCTGTTTGTTGGTTACGCCAGGAAAGGCGTTTTGCTCTTGCAACAACGATGGAATTCCAAGTATTGAGGCTACAAAAACCAAAGGACCGCTCGCAAAACCACCAGTGCCTACCACCGCATCAGGGCGGAAACGAATCACAATAGCCAACGCCTGTAACATACTCCATGCTAACTTTAGGGGAAACAATAGGTTACGTAACATGTTTTTTCTATCAAACCCAGAGATCCACAATCCTTTGATGCGATATCCTGCTTTTGGAATACGTTGCATTTCCATGCGATTATATGCCCCAACAAAAAGTAAAGAAGCTTCTGGAAATTGCAACCTTACTTCATCTGCAATGGCAAGAGCTGGAAAAATGTGCCCCCCCGTTCCGCCTCCCGAAATGATAAGTTTAGGCTTCATCGCTCAATGCTGCTAAAGGGTTAGACTCATTTTCTTGTGGGGTTGCTTTTCGATTGGCGCTCACACTCAGAATAATCCCAACCGCCAAAAAAGTCATCCAAAGGGAAGTTCCGCCACTACTAATAAGTGGCAACGGCTGGCCCGTTACAGGCAAAAGCGCAACGGCAACACCCATGTTTATAAAGGCTTGCGTAACAATAGGTAGTCCCATAGCTAAAATCAGCAATTGACCGAAAAAACTTTCCGATTTGTTCGCATTTATCAGAATACGGAACAACAACAACAGAAACAAAAACAATAAAAACAATGCGCCTAGCATGCCATATTCTTCGGCAATAATGGCATAAATAAAATCTGATGAGCTTTGTGGTAACACATTTTTCATCATACTTTTTCCTGCCCCAATTCCCACAATGCCACCCACAGCAACTGCAGCTTTGGCGCGTTCAATTTGATAATCTGTGTTGCTGGTTCCATTTCCCGAGAAACTTTCAATTCGGCTCATCCATGTGTCAACACGGTTTGGGAAAGCATCTGGGTAGGCTTTTGCGAGCAAGACAAAAATGACCAATCCTAAAATTGCAACACCCATCATGCTCACTAAATATTTCAAGGGATATCCGCCCAAAAAAGCGACCACCGTAACCATAAATAGCAATAGTAGTGCAGTAGATAAATTGGCAGGCAAAATCAATCCAACAACAATAAAAACAGGAAGCCAAAGGGGTAAAACACTTTCAACAAATCTAATTTTTACCTCGCGTTTGGTGGCAAAATAATCGGCGACATATGCCAATAAAACCACTGTTGCTAGAGTGGATGTTTGAAAAGACATTCCCAAAATAGGGATGCTTAACCACCTACTGGCATTGGCGCCATCAATAGTTGTGCCTTGCATTGCAGTTATCGCTAATAAAATAACAACCACTGGAATTCCAATTTTGGCAAGTCCAGAAAAATAGCGGAAGGGCACTAAGTGTACCGCATACATGATAATCCAACCCACACAGACAATAGCAATATGCTTTAGCAAGTGTCCGAAAACAGATCCAGAACCTACCACATATACTAAGTTTGAACTGGCACTATAGACAGGCAAAAAGGAAAAAATAGATAGTAAAACTACTATTCCCCAAATGGATTTATCTCCTTGTAAGTATTGCCTTAATTTCACGATTATAATTTTCTAACTGCTGCTTTAAATTGGTTTCCTCTATCCTCGTAATTATCAAACAAATCAAAACTTGCACAGGCTGGCGAAAGCAATACTGCATCGCCTTTTGTAGCTAATTTGTAAGCTGCTTTAACGGCCATATCCATATTTTGAGTTTCAACAAGCACATCAACAACTGGCGAGAAAACATCCATAAGTTTATTGTTATCAACTCCCAAACAAATAATTGCCTTTACTTTTTCGTGAACAAGAGGCAGCAGACTTGTGTAGTCGTTACCTTTATCAACACCACCCACAATCCAAACAGTTGGTTTAGTCATGCTGTCAAGTGCATAAAACGTTGCGTTTACGTTAGTGGCTTTGGAATCGTTGATATAAGCTACTTTTAAAATGTTTACCACATGTTCCAAGCGGTGTGCGGCACCTTGAAAGGTTTGTAAACTAGCTTGTATGTCTTGATTACTCAGTTGAAACAACTGAGCAATTGTAGCAGCGGCCATAGCGTTTTTAGCATTATGACGACCGCGTAGCGAAGGGTTATTAATTGCAAACATAGGTGTTGAATTAGCGTTAGCGTACGGATGCTGCTTAGCATTTATCTCGTG
Organism: Flavobacteriaceae bacterium; assembly: GCA_049596455.1. Classification (GTDB taxonomy): domain Bacteria; phylum Bacteroidota; class Bacteroidia; order Flavobacteriales; family Flavobacteriaceae; genus UBA7446. The sequence goes on from JBMYLP010000003.1 coordinate 43,728, forward strand.
TCGGGCTATGCCCGAAGCAATGGTTTTATCCTCAGCATCGTACAAAAAATGATCGTTTTCAGTTTGATTTTTTATTAGGTTGAACTTTGTATCGCAATACGCTTCAAAAGAGTTGTCGTATCGGTCTAAATGGTCTGGGGTTAGGTTTGTAATTACGGCAATGTGCGGGTGAAATTTTTGAATGTGCTCCAATTGAAAACTACTGATTTCCAATACATACACCTCGTGTTGGTCTGCTATAACGGCTTTGGCAAAACTGTTGCCAATATTCCCTGCTAGCCCCACATCTATTCCGCCCTCATTTAATAAATGATGCGTAAGCATTGCGGTGGTAGTTTTGCCATTGCTACCCGTTATGCCAATAAGCGTTGCGTTGGTATAATTACTTGCAAATTCGATTTCTGAAACTATTGGAATTTCCGCTTTTTCAATGGCAACAATTACAGGAACATGGTTTGGAATACCTGGACTTTTTACAACAAGTGATGCTTCCAAAATTTTATCCAACGAGTGACCACTCTCCTCCCAAGTAATTTGGTGGGCATCAAATTCTTGTTTTGCAGCATCGGAAAGTGTACCGGCATCTGACACCAATACATCCCACTGATTTCGTTGTGCCAATAATGCTGCGCCAATGCCGCTTTCGCCTCCGCCAAGAACAACCAATTTTTTCATTATCTAACTTTTAGTGTTACAAGGCTAATGATGGCAAGCATGATGGCTACAATCCAAAATCGACTTACAATTTTGCTTTCGTGGTATCCTAGTTTTTGGTAGTGGTGATGCAAAGGTGCCATCTTAAAAATGCGTCTTCCTTCACCAAATTTCTTCTTGGTATATTTAAAATAGGCTACCTGAAGTACCACAGAAAGGTTTTCAATTAAGAACACTCCACACAAAATGGGAATGAGCAATTCTTTGCGTACCGCAAGTGCCAATACGGCGATAATTCCACCGATGGTAAGGCTACCCGTATCGCCCATAAATACTTGTGCCGGATACGTATTGTACCACAAAAATCCAACTAAGGCTCCCACAAAAGCAGCCACAAAAACAACGACCTCACTTATTTGTGGGATATACATTACATTTAAGTAATCGGCAAAAATGATATTACCCGATACCCAGGCAAAAAGCCCAAGGGTAAGTACTGAAATGGAAGCCGTTCCTGCGGCTAATCCGTCCACACCATCCGTTAGGTTGGCGCCATTAGAAACCGCCGTAATAATAAATATGACTGCAGGTATAAAAATTAACCAAGCATAATCCGTTGCACCATCACCTGCCCAAGAAATTAGCTCGCTATAATCAAATTCGTTGTTTTTAAATAACGGAATGGTTGTTTTGGTCGATTTTTCCTCTTGCATAAAAGCACCTCCGCCATCTATTTGTTGCTTAATAGTGACCTCTGGGTGGAAATACAATACTGCGCCTACTAGTAATCCAAGACTAAGCTGACCCACAATTTTAAAACCTCCTTTAAGCCCTGCCTTGTCTTTCTTTTTGATTTTTAGGTAGTCGTCTATAAAGCCAATCAATCCCATCCAAACCGTTGTAACTATCAATAAAATGATGTAAATATTATCGAGTCTTGTGAGAAGTACAACGGGAATCAACGTGCCGAAAATAATCATCAGACCGCCCATAGTTGGCGTGCCTGCTTTTTCTTGCTGTCCTTCAAGTCCCAAATCGCGAATGGTTTCGCCCATTTGGTAACGTTGTAGCATTGCAATAATGCGCTTACCCAAAACTGCCGTTACCAAGAGCGAAAAAATAATGGCTACCGCAGCCCTAAAGGAGATGTATCCAAACAAGGATGCGCCTGGAAATTGATACGTTTTTTCTAAGTATTCAAACAGATTGTAAAGCATTATTTCTTGTTTTGAAGATGTTGTTCTAGTTCCGCTGCGTCATCAAACGGAAGGCGTTTTCCGTTTTGCTCTTGATAGGTTTCATGCCCTTTGCCCACTACCAAAATGATGTCTTGGTCTTGTGCCATAGCACATGCTGTTTTTATGGCTTGTGCTCTGTCTACAACCGTAAGGTGTTTGTGATTAACTTCCATGGAAACACCTGAAAGCATCTCTGTGATAATCTCTTCTGGGTCCTCGTCTCTTGGATTGTCAGAAGTGAAAATGGTCAAATCGCTTTTTTCAACAGCGGCTTTCGCCATAAGCGGACGCTTCGCTTTGTCTCTATTCCCACCACAACCCAGTACGGTTATAAGTTTTTCATTTCGTGTGCGTAGCACTGCTATGGTGTCCAATACTTGTGCAAGTGCGTCAGGCGTATGAGCATAATCTACGATAGCCGTCACAGGTTTGGTTGTAACCGCCTGAAAACGTCCCACCGCGCCTTTGAGCGTACTCAACACAGGCAAAAGTTCCGTTTTATCTATCTCCAACAATATGCCTATAGCATAAACACACACAAAGTTTGAAGCATTAAACATCCCTACTAACGGGGTCCAAACTTCATTGTGCTGAAGTTTTAAAAGCATTCCCGAAAAACTTTTTTCTAAGACCTTTACATGAAAATCTGCAACGCTTTTCATGCCAAAAAAGTGTTTTGCAGCTTTGGTGTTTTGCAACATAAAAGAGCCGTTTTTATCATCGGCATTAGAAAGCGCAAAAGCATCTTTTGAAAGCATATCAAAAAAGCTCTTTTTAGTGTCTCTGTAGGATTTAAAATCCTTGTGATAATCCAAATGATCGTGGGAAAGATTTGTGAAAACGCCCCCTGAAAACTGAATGTCGAAAACCCTATCTTGATCAATACCATGAGACGACACCTCCATAAAACAATGCGTTACACCTTCATCCACCATTTGGCGCAAAATCTTATTTGTAGTGAGCACATCTGGTGTTGTGTGAGTACTCGGTAGGACTTGATTTCCTATTCGAATTTCCACTGTTGAGAGCAAGCCTGCGGTATACCCCATTTGATGAAACAACTGATAAGACATGGTAGCCACAGACGTTTTACCATTGGTTCCCGTAACACCGATAAGTTTAAGCTCAGCACTCGGATTGTTGTACCAATGCGCGGCTACAGTCGCTAAGGCGCGACGTGAATTGGTGCAGCTAACAAAGGTCACATCTTTTTGAAGTGGTGTTGAAATCTCTTCGCATAACACAGCGGCAGCCCCTTTTTTAATGGCATCAGAAATGTGTGCATGACCGTCGTGTGCAGTTCCTTTAATGGCAACAAACAGTGCATTCTTTTTGACGTCTCTTGAATCGAACGTTATGTCGCTAATCTGAATATGCGTGCTTCCAGAAACCGTTTGCAACGGCACACCAAACAATATGTCTTTTAGCACTTTCATGTTAGTGTGAGGATTACGGTTTGATTCTTTTTAAGCTGCACACCTGGTTTTTGCGACTGGCGCAATACTTTTCCTTTGCCTTTTAGCGTTACAGAAACGCCTAAATTTTCAAGTATAGCAACCGCTTCCATAGCAGACCAACCACGAACATCAGGCATGCGTTCACTATTGAGTAAATCGGTTGTGTTTGGCTTGTTATTTTGGTGCGTTAACGCAGCTATTTTGTTTGGTTCAAGCGTGCTTTTTTGTGGAATGTTATGAATAACAGCTTCCGCAATTTTTTTAAATACTGGGGCAGCTACTACATTGCCATAGTACCCAATTTTTTTGTTGGGTTTATGTATCACAACAATGCATGAGTAGGTTGGATTTTCTACTGGAAAGTATCCAACAAAACTTGATACATATTGTACATTGTCTGTAGTATAATCCACCTGACATGTTCCTGTTTTTCCAGCTATAGAAAGTTTCTTGTCATAAATATTATGAGCGGTTCCCCACTTGTTTTTAACCACGCCCTCCATTAGCTTGTGTAGCTTAGAACGTGTTTCTTCGGAACAAATAGCAGGGTTCAGCACCTTTTTAGGGAACGATTGTACCACCCTCCCGTCTAGACTTCGTACAGATGAAACAAATCGCGGTAATACAAGTTCGCCGTTGTTGGCAATAGCGTTGTAGTAGCTAAGCGTTTGCAAAGGAGTTAACGAAACTCCATAACCAAATGCCATCCACGGCAAGTCTAGTCCGTCCCAATCGGCGTCTTTTGGGTGTGGAATTTTTGGTGTTCCTTCACCTGTAATTGACAAACCCAATGGCTTGTCCAATCCCATTGCCAAAAGCCTGTCTGTAAATTGCGATGGGTTCTCTTTATAATTTTCGTGAATAAGCTTAACAATTCCTGTATTTGAAGATCGCTCAAAAACTTGACTAGCAGGTATTATTCCATAGCCTCCTGGTTTTGAGTCACGAACGTGGTATTTGCCATAAAAAGTCAATTTTCCTTTTTCGGTGTCCACCATGGTTGTTGTGTCAATTACCTTGTCTTCAAGTGCTGCCATAAGGGCAAACAACTTAAACGTAGAGCCTGGTTCGTGTGCCTCACCAACGGCATAATTCAAGCGTTCAAAATATTTGTTATCCTTAGTACGTCCCAAATTTGAGATGGCTCTCACGGCACCCGTTTTGGTTTCCATAACTACCACAGTTCCGTGCTCCGCTTCATATTTCTCCAATGCGCCAAGCAACGCATGGTGCGCTACATCTTGTAAGTTTATATCAAGGGTTGTCCAAACATCTAAGCCATCAATGGGTTCCTGTTGGTAATCATTTGTTAGAGGCTTCCACTGACCATTTGCAATACGCTGCCGCAATTGACGTCCAGATTGACCTCGAAGCGGTACGCCATACGCACCTTCTAAACCAACTTTTAAATACGTTCCATTTGGATTTCGTTGCTCATAACCAATGGTGCGCTCTGCCATTTTACCAAGTGGTAAATCCCGAATAAATTGACGCTCAACAATAAAGCCTCCACGCACACCACCTAAACGAAACATGGGGAAATTTCGAATGCGTTGATATTGCGGGTAAGACAATCGGCGTGCAATGAGTTGGTAACGACTGCGTTTTGAGCGTGCGTTACGCAGCATTTTTTCATAATAGTTACTCGAATTTCCAAGCAGACTGGCTAACGAGTCACTCAATGCGCCTAACTCTTGTTGAAAAACTCTATCGCTGACCGTAACAGCATCAAAATGAATGGAGTATTTTGAAACCGAAGTTGCTAACAAACTGCCGTCTTTAGCATAAATGTTTCCACGAACAGGCAAAACCTCAACATTTTTGACACTTCTTTTTTCTGCCAATTCACGATATTTCTCCCCTTGCGTAAGTTGCAATGAAACCAAGCGATATCCTACCGTGGCACCAAGCACAAAAAGCACAAAAACAACCAAATAGCCACGCGACATCATGTTTTTTTGTTTATTCATCTGCCTGTACTATTATTTTTACAGCTGCCTTTTCGGGTGGGAAAATTCCCTGTGCTTGCAGTCTATTTGCCAATTGGGTTTCCATGCGCTTATGCATGACTTCTTCACGAACTGAGACGAATTCGCTGCGTACCGCTTGTAGCTCTTTATTGGCTTTTGCCAATTGCACCACTTTTTGATCAACTTTGTGCGATGCGGTAATCATGAGCCCCGCAAGAAAGAAAACAAACAATATAAATCGCCAGTTTTTTGATGCGCCTTCTTGCACCAAAAATGTTCCTTTAAGCAGATTTAAAATACTTGTTTTCATATCCGTTGTGCTATGCGCAATTTTGCGCTTCGCGCTCTGTTGTTTTGATTGATTTCGTCTTGCGAGGGCACTTGCAGTCCTCCGCACTTTTTAAAATATATCTGTGGGTTTCCAAATGCGTCTTTGGTGGGTTCGCTTTCAAAATTTCCATTTTGGATAAAGCGTTTTACCAAACGATCTTCAAGCGAATGATAGCTAATAACACTGAGCCTTCCTCCAACACCCAAAACCGATTTGCATTGCATCAAAAAATCTTGCAACACTTCAACCTCTTGGTTCACTTCCATGCGCAATGCCTGATAAATTTTTGCAAGCACTTTATGCTCGTTGCCTTGTGGTAAAAAATCGGAGAGAAGCGCGTTAAGCTGTTGTGTAGTGCTAATTTCCTTACTTCTATTTTGTGCAATGTGGTGCGCTATTTTTCGAGCGTTGCGCAACTCGCCATATTTGAAAAACAACGCCGACAACTCCGTTTCGGAATATGCATTCACAATGTCTTTGGCAGTTTGTTTTTGTTGTTGATTCATGCGCATATCTAGCGGCCCATCAAAACGAATGGAAAAGCCTCTTTGGGGTGTATCAAACTGATGTGAAGAAACACCAAGGTCGGCTAAAATACCATCGACTTGCTCCGCTTTATGAAAACGCAAAAAGCGTCTTAAGTGCTTGAAATTGTGCGGAATTAATGTAAACCGTGAATCGTTAATTGCGTTCTGTTGTGCGTCTTCATCTTGGTCAAAAGCAAAAAGCCTACTTTGATTATCAAGCTGGTTTAGGATTTCTTTGGAATGACCGCCTCCGCCGAATGTTGCATCCACATAAATCGAGGCGGGCTTAATGTTAAGTCCTGCAACAGATTCGGACAGCAAAACCGGCTTATGATACGTCATCTCCATCGTCACCCATTACTTCTTCAGCCAAAGCGGCAAAATCCACAGCAGCCTCATCAATTGCTTTTTCGTAGTGAGCTGCATCCCAAACTTCAATGATATTTACAGCAGCTGAAAGCACCACCTCTTTTTCAATATTGGCAATTCGAGCCAAATCCCGTGGAATTTGTAGTCTATCCGTAGCGTCCAACTCCACCACCTTAACACCTGCCGTAAAACGACGAATAAAATCATTGTTTTTCTTTTTAAACCTGTTGAGTTTGTTAACTTTTTCCATGAGCGCATTCCACTCAGCAAGTGAATAAAGCTCCAAACACGGCTGAAACACGGCGCGCTTAATCACAAACGCTTGATGGCGCGCATCTGCAAGTTGTTTTGCAAGTGCAGTAGGAATCTTTACCCTTCCCTTTGGGTCTGCTTTGCATTGATATGTTCCGATTAAGTGCGACACATTTGTGGTTTTACGCTTTGTTATGAGTCAAAACTAATAAAATTTTACCACTTTTTACCACTTTTTACCACTTTGTTGATAAGTTTTACCACCAGCAAACAAGTCTATTCATATTATTGAATATCAGATTATTAAGTTGTTTGTTGTTGTATAGCCGTTCTGCATGATTTTGATTTTGGTTTCTATTACACAAATAAAGAAATGCGTTTAGCATGGAATAGAATTACCTATATTTGCGTTTCATTTTATGCACATGCACGATTCACTTACAGAGTCAGGACGTTTTAGGTATTTTGAAAAAGGAGAAGGCGTTCCACTTGTAATCTTACATGGTTTGATGGGTGGATTAAGCAACTTTGACGGTGTTGCAAAACACTTCCCTTCGCTCGGGTACAAAGTTGTTATCCCTGAACTCCCACTATATGATTTACCGCTACTAAAAACCAATGTGAAGGAGTTTGCGCATTACCTAAGAGATTTTATCACGCATTTAGGCGACAAAAAAGTAGTGCTTATAGGTAATTCATTAGGCGGGCACATAGGCTTACTTCACACTAAATTATTCCCTGAAAAAGTAAAAGGGTTGGTGATTACGGGCAGTTCTGGACTATATGAAAACGCTATGGGAGAAAGCTATCCAAAGCGCGAAGATTACGGGTATATCCGCAAGAAAACTGAAGATGTTTTTTACGACCCAAAAGTAGCTACAAAAGAAGTAGTTGATGACGTTTTTGAAACCGTTAATGACAGAAAAAAGCTTATTAAGATTCTTACAATTGCCAAGAGTGCTATTCGGCACAATATGGCAAAAGAATTACCCAACATTACTACTCCAACAGGTATTATTTGGGGAAAACAAGACAACGTTACACCACCAAATGTTGGCGAAGAATTTCACAAACTTTTGCCTAATTCTACGCTGTACTGGATTGATAAATGCGGACACGCACCCATGATGGAACATCCAGCATTATTTAACGAATATCTTACCAGCTGGCTTAGCGAAAATAACATGTAGCCATGCGTATCAAAGACGCAAGGTTTGTGGTAAGTAACTCTCGTGTGGCTCAATGCCCTAACACGAACTTGCCAGAGTTTGCCTTTATTGGACGTTCCAATGTAGGGAAATCATCATTAATAAACATGCTCACGGACCGAAAAAGGTTGGCAAAAACATCTGGAAAACCTGGAAAAACACAACTTATCAATCATTTTTTGATTAACAATCAGTGGCATCTTGTAGACCTACCAGGCTACGGCTATGCGCGGGTTTCCAAAAAAGACAAGAAGGAATTTCAGCAATACATCACAGACTATTTTTTAAAGCGAACACAGCTTGTGAATGCCTTTTTACTTATTGATATTCGGCACGAACCACAAGATATAGACCTAGCTTTTATGGAATGGATGGGCACGCAGCAAATTCCATTTTCTATCATTTTCACAAAAGCAGACAAACTTTCTGAGCGTACTGTCGAACCAACAGTAGCAGCCTATCTCAACACACTTTTAGAAGGTGCGTGGGCAGAAGTCCCGCCACACTTTGTTACTTCGTCAACAGCAAAAATTGGTAAAGATGCCGTGTTGGCATATATCGAAACGCTGCTCTAATTTGTTTTTTTAACCTCTTTGAGTTTACGCTCTGCAGCAAAAAAATCGCAAAACTGTTGCATGGCTTCTGCCATTTGAGCGTCTTCGGTTGCTTTTAAATACGATTCTCGAATACCCACCAAAGTTTGATGCACAAATACTTGCATTTGGTCAACAGGCATTTCTTTTGTCCACAGGTCAATGCGAGCACTCTCTTGTGTTTCTTTATCCCAAGTGCTGAGGAAAAAAGCCTCCATATTTTGCTGCTTTACACCACCGTCTGGAGCCGACCATTGCATTTTTTCGGGGGTGTGGTTTTCGTCTAAAGTTACGCTTAGCGTGATATCTGATTTACGTTGCATATTATGGATTGTATCTAGATTTTTTTAATATTTCTTGTGCGTTTGCAGCAAGAACTTCCTGCAAACTTGCTCCGGTTCTTTTTTGATATGCTTTTACCATCCTGTAGCCCATCCATTGTCCTATTCGACCAGGTGAATTTTCATCCAAATAAGAATAAAATTTTGAATAAGGACTAGGTGTTAAAAATCGAAAATGAAGATTTTCATCGGTTGAAAAAAGGAACTCATTGTCTACAAAATAGCGCCACACATCAGATTCATGCGTTGTTGCCCAATCCCATTGTTCTTGGGTGTATTGAATATGAAGATGCGCTGACAGGTTTGGTGCGAAAAAATCGTGCAGCAACAGGCGTTTGCCATGCACAACCATGCGGTCCAAAAACGCCCGGCCAGTTGTTTTCGGAACATATCGATGCGAGAGCGCATCAATAAGTGCTGCTTCTAAGTGCGTTGAAGTTAACTTGTTTTTGATGTATTGGGGAATTCCTTCGTATAGCGGGTGTGATGCACCAAGATAGGTGTCAATGGAAATAAGCAATAGGCTGTCGGCATCTACAGCACGAAGGGAGTAATCTACATCTGTAAGAAGGGTTATGACTTTTTTGGGTAATTTTTGTTTTGGAAAATAATATTTGGCGTGCTGAAGCACATTTGACGTTCGCTGTTTTAAATCGTCTTTAAATAAAGGAAGTGTCGCTTGATAAAGTGCTTGTTGTAAGGAATCGGTGCGTTTGGTTTGCCAAACCAAATCGGGTGTTTGAGAGGGAAAAAAATAAGGATATTGAGATTTTAATTGCTCAAGCGGTGTATCCAAATCACCAAAAAACAACTGCTCAAAGCGAATGAGTTCAAAAGATACTTTGGGCAATTCTTGTGGTTTAGGATGGGTTGAAGATGTGCACCCAAAAACAAATAACCAAGCGCAAAAAAGCAGTCCTTTTCGATGCCAAAAAAATCTATTAATTTTACGAAGTCTAGAAGTTCCCATTCAGGCACTAAAGATACAAATGCTATGAAAAACAACGAAGTAATCGAACACATTGTCAATTGGTTAAAATCCTATGCCGAAGAAAATGGCATGAAGGGTTTTGTAGTTGGCGTTTCTGGAGGTATAGATTCGGCACTTACCTCAACACTTTGTGCCAAAACTGGGCTGCCAACGCTGTGCTTGGAAATGCCCATAAAACAACAAAAAAATCAGATTGACAGAGCGCAAGAGCACATCAATTGGCTTAAGAATGATTTTGCTAATGTTTCAGGGAAAACGATCAACTTAAATGGTGTTTTTTCTTCGTTTTCAGAAGTAACGAGTCAAGAAGATTCGAGTGATGCCGCATTGTTGTCTTTGGCAAACAGTCGTTCAAGGTTGCGTATGGTTACGCTATACTATTTTGCTGCACGGCATCGCTATTTGGTTGCGGGAACAGGCAACAAAGTTGAGGATTTTGGCGTAGGTTTCTACACCAAATATGGTGATGGCGGTGTGGATCTTAGTCCAATTGCCGACTTGATGAAAACTCAAGTGCGCTCACTTTCCAAAACACTAGGTGTGAGCAATGCCATTTTGCAGGCTCCGCCAACAGATGGTCTTTGGGATGATGACAGAAACGACGAGGATCAATTGGGTGCCACTTATGAAGAGTTGGAATGGGCCATGGATCAGCATTATGCTGGCAAAACAGCAAAAGATTTTGTAGGAAAAAACGCACAGGCTATGACCATATTTTTGCGTCATCATAACGCAAATAAACACAAGATGAATCCTATTCCTGTTTGTGAAATTCCTAGACATCTACTGTAACCTAAATGTTAAATTTTCAATTTAGGCAGGTATTTATTATCTATTAAATTGCATTTTTTATATTTTAGTTGGCAACAATCAAAGTCATGATACGCGTTTTTGTAGCCGATGCTCATCCCATAATTTATAAAGGAATTAAGGCGGTATTTCGCAATTCTACTGAAATAGATATTGTAGGAAAAGGACTTCACTACAGGGAACTTTATGACTTTTTAAATACTAAAAAAGTTAATATCGTTTTACTAGAACTGGAGTTGCCCGGGTTTGAAGGTATTCATTTACTAAGAGAACTCAAGGAACTGCACCCTAAAGTACGCTTTTTGATTTTTAGCACACTAAAAGAGGAAGTTTACGCTATTAATTCGCTAAAAGCCGGTGCCTCGGGGTATTTGTGTAAAACCAACCCACAGAGCAGACTAAGAGAAGCTATTCTTAAAATTAGCTCGGGAGGTGTATATATCACCAACGATTTGGCAGAACTTATTGCCTTTAATCAAACGGGGGCTAATCCCCTTTCCGCCATTGAAAAACTGTCGCGGCGTGAAATTCAAGTGCTTAGGCTACTAATAAATGGGCGGAAGAATATAGAAATTGCTTTAGCGCTTAGCATAAGTGACAAAACCGTGAGTACCTATCGTGCGCGCGTAATGAAAAAACTCAACGCCAAAAACATTATTGATTTGGCTCGAAAAACGCAAGATGTAGATTTAGACCTGTACTAAACTACCCTGTTTAATCTCCCGCTTAGCAGCGTTTTGAGCTTGTGGTATTGCACAATTTCTTCCAATAGTTCTTTGTGATGTGCCTCTTGATTTTCTTCGGTTTGCTCTTGTAATGTTGATACTTTTTCGTCTATCAGTTGGCACCTAAAACGCAGAATGATTTCGTGCACCCATCTTGGCAGCGACTTTGATTTATCCGCTACAAAAATGTTTTTTCGCTCCCAATCGTGTAGGGTATATTGCTCGTCTTGCAGAAGCAAATCCGAAACTTCTGTAGCCAGTTCTGGTGACAAATTAGAAACAAAAGAATCCATTTGCATTTCACCTTGCGCGCTGAGCGCATTTAAAATTTTAGGATAAAGGGATTTGAATGCACTTGTGGTAAAGTCAATTTCATCTTGTTGTAAGTCCAAATAAATCTTTTCAAATACACGAGACGTAACCTTAGAAGTTACCATTTTTAAGTCACCAGATTTTTCATCTGCTTGCAAAATAGGCTCCTCAAACGCCACTTCTTTATGTCCATAAAGCAACAGAATTTTGATGATGTTTTTTTCCAACTCAAAACGGGTGCTCACTTGAGGAATACGTTTATCACTGCTTACCACTGTCATGGGTTGAGGTGACTTCTGAACAGGTTTGGTAGCTTTTTTCTGGGAAACTTGTGCCAAGGTTGCAAAAAGTGCTTCTTCGCTGATATTCATCAGCGCAGCACACGAGCGAACATAAACTTCTTGCTTAATTCTATCTGGAATTTTGGAAATGCTCTCCACCATCTCCCTTATGGTTTCTGCTTTTTTTATGGGGTCTTTAGCGGCTTCATCTACAAGCAGCGTTGCTTTAAATTGAATAAAGTCCTTCGCATTTTGAGCTAGAAACGATTCCAATTCTTCCTTAGAGTGCGCACGAGCAAAGCTGTCCGGGTCTTCGCCCTCTGGAAACGAACATACGCGAACATTCATTCCCGCTTCCAATATCAAATCAATTCCACGAAGTGATGCGCGCAAGCCCGCTGCATCTCCGTCAAAAAGTACAGTTATGTTAGGCGTTAACCTACGTACCAAGCGTATTTGTTCGGCAGTAAGTGCCGTTCCCGAAGAAGAAACCACGTTTTTGACACCTCGTTGATGCATTTGAATAACATCTGTATAGCCTTCTACCAAAAAGCAATTATCCTCTTTGGCAATGCTTTGTTTTCCTTGATATAGTCCATAAAGAACCTTGCTTTTGTTGTAAATATCGCTCTCGGGAGAGTTCACATATTTGGCGGCTTTTTTGTCTTGCGTAAGGATACGACCACCAAAACCTAGCACACGTCCCGACATGCTGTGAATGGGAAACATCACACGCCCTTTGAAACGATCAAACTTTTTGTCTTCCTTAACAATGGTAAGCCCTGTTTTTTCTAAAAATTCTAATTGGTAGCCTGCCTTTAGTGCGGCATCGGTGAATGCGCTCCACTCGTCGGACGAATAGCCCAACTGAAAATCGCGAATGGTTTCATCGGTAAAGCCACGTTCCTTAAAGTAACTCAGCCCAATCGCTTTGCCTTGTGTTGTTTCCCAAAGTGATTCTTGAAAAAAGTCAAGAGCATAAGTGCTAACCAAGTACATACTTTCACGAGCACTAGCTGCAGCTTTTTGCTCATCGTTTTGCTCGGTTTCCTCTATTTCAATATTGTATTTTTTTGCCAAATAGCGAATAGCTTCTGGATACGAATAGTGTTCGTGCTCCATCAAAAAAGCAATGACATTACCCCCTTTTCCACTCGAAAAATCTTTCCAAATTTGCTTTACTGGCGACACCATAAAACTAGGGGTTCGCTCGTCGGTAAATGGGCTTAGCCCTTTGAAATTGGATCCCGATTTTTTGAGTTGAACAAAATCGCCAATCACCTCCTCAAGTCGGGCGGTTTCAAAAACAGCATCAATGGTGGATTTGTGAATCACAATTAAAAATAAGCTCTAAAATACGTATTTCGCTGAAGTTATTTCTTTCGTTCAATGACATAGCGCACCATTTCTTCAAGCGCATCTCTGAATTCGTTTTGCGGAAAGGCATGTAATTGCGCCAAGGCTATGTCTTTAAAAGCATGCATTTTTTCGGTAGCATAGTCCAATCCGCCCTGCTTTTTTACAAAAGCAATTACGGCTTTTACTCTTTTTTTATTTTTATTGTGATGTCGTACCGATTCCAACAGCCACTTTTTTTCTTTACCGTCTGCCTTACTCAACACATGAATTAGAGGCAATGTCATCTTTTTTTCTCTAATATCAATACCCGTCGGTTTGCCAATTTTGGTTTCGCCATAGTCAAATAAGTCATCTTTGATTTGGAATGCCATACCGATATTTTCACCAAAGGAGCGCATTTGGGCAACAACCTCTTCAGTGGCATGAACCGATGCTGCACCCAACGCACAACAACTCGCAATAAGCGTTGCTGTTTTTTGTCGAATGATTTCAAAATACACCTCTTCATCAATATCCAAACGACGTGTTTTTTCAATCTGCAGCAGTTCGCCTTCGCTCATTTCACGCACAGCCACAGAAATAATTTCAAGCAAATCAAAATCTTTATGGTCGATGCAAAGGAGAAGCCCTTTTGAAAGGAGATAATCGCCAACCAAAACCGCAATTTTATTTTTCCAAAGGGCATTGATAGAGAAGAAGCCACGCCGTTGATAACTTTCGTCCACTACATCATCATGCACTAAGGTTGCGGTATGAATAAGTTCTATGACAGAAGCGGCACGATAACTACGTTCGTTTACCTCATTTTTACCCAACATTTTAGCCACTAAAAAAACAAACATGGGGCGCATTTGCTTTCCCTTTCTGTTTACAATGTAATAGGTAATTCGGTTAAGGAGTGCTACGTGTGAGCGCATAGCAGCGGAAAACTTTTCTTCAAAGCGTTCCATCTCTTTGGCAATAGGCTGCTTAAGCTGTTCTACAATTTTCATTGGGGCATAAATATACAACTTCACGCATTAGAAACGAGCTAAAACGCTGATTTTGAATTTTAAATGGTTGATTTGTTTGCCAATTGACCGCAAGCGGCATCGATATCTTTACCGCGCGAGCGACGAATCGTAACAGGAATCTGATGCTTGGTAAGCTCGGAAACATAAGCGTCTATGGCACTGCTTTTTGCTTGTGCAAAACCGTCGTTTCCAATGGGGTTATATTCAATTAAATTCACTTTAGCAGGCGTGTGCTTACAAAAGCGCACTAAGGCTTTTATGTCGTCCATGCTATCGTTGATTTCGTTCCAAACCACATACTCGTATGTTACACGTTCTTTGGTTCTGGAGTACCAATACTGAATGGATTCTTGCAGTGCTGTGAGTGGGAAATTTACACTAAATGGCATGATGCTATTTCGAGTTTCTTCAATTGCGCTATGCAAGGAAACGGCAAGTTTAAAGCGAGGGTGTTCATCTGCCATTTTTACAATCATTTTTGGAATCCCAGACGTGGACACCGTAATTCGCCGTGGCGACATTCCCATTCCCTCAGGACTTGTGATTTTCTCAATGGCTTTCATCACGTTGGGATAGTTCATCATGGGTTCGCCCATCCCCATAAAAACAATATTGGATAGCGGTCGGTCAAAGTGTTCCAAACTTTGGCGATTGAGTGTTGCTACTTGGTCAAAAATCTCATCTGGATTTAGATTTCGCATGCGTTTTAGCTGTGCCGTGGCGCAAAACGCACAGTCCAAACTACATCCAACTTGACTGGAAACACAAGCCGTTGAGCGTGTTTCCGTAGGAATTAAAACCGACTCTACAATTTTGCCATCATGAAGGCGAACGGCATTTTTAAGCGTGCCGTCATTGCTTTGTTGCACTTTTGCAACATCGGTATGATTGATGCTAAAATGCTGTGAAAGTAAGGTGCGGTGCGCCTTGGAAAGGTTTGTCATTTGGGCAAAATCCGTAGCGGCTTTTTGCCATAACCATTCATAAACCTGATTGCCGTGAAAGGCAGGTGCTCCATGTTCCACAAAAAAAGACCGAAGTTCTTCTTTGCTACGTCGGCGAATATCTTTCCGAACGTCGCTCATAAATGCCTATAAAATAAGCATCGCATCTCCATACGAATAGAAGCGATACTTACGACTTATTGCCTCATCATAGGCTCTTTTAATAAAATCGTGACCCGCAAAGGCAGAAACCATCATCAGCAGTGTGGATTTTGGTAAGTGGAAATTAGTCACCATCGCATCTCCGATTTTAAAATCATAAGGTGGAAAAATAAACTTGTGTGTCCACCCTTGATATGGGTTAAGTGTATTACTTGAAGAAACTGATGTTTCGATAGCGCGCATGGAGGTAGTGCCAATAGCACACACGCGATTTCCAGCAGCTTTTGCACGATTTACAAGTGCGGCGGCGTTTTCATCAATTATCAGCTCTTCCGAATCCATTTTGTGCTTAGACAAATCTTCAACCTCAACCGGATTAAACGTTCCTAAGCCAACGTGCAAGGTAATTTCAGCCAAATCAACTCCTTTGATTTCTAATCGCTTTAATACATGCTTTGAGAAGTGAAGTCCAGCTGTGGGTGCCGCTACAGCTCCCTCGTGTTTGGCGTAAATGGTCTGATAGCGTTCACGATCAAAACTTTCTTCTGGACGTTTGATGTATTTAGGGAGTGGCGTTTGTCCTAATTTTTTCAATTTTGTTCGGAATTCGTCGTAGCTGCCATCAAACAGGAAACGTAGCGTTCTGCCTCGCGAAGTGGTGTTGTCAATAACCTCCGCCACTAGCGTATCATCGTCGCCAAAATACAGCTTGTTTCCAATTCGTATTTTTCGAGCAGGGTCTACCAACACATCCCAAAGACGTTGTTCTTTGTTGAGCTCTCTGAGCAAAAACACTTCGATTTTCGCACCAGTCTTCTCCTTGTTTCCCATCAATCGTGCAGGAAAAACCTTGGTGTTGTTAAGCACCATCACATCCCCTTCATCAAAATAATCAGTGATGTCTTTAAAGAGTTTATGCTCGATGGTTTCCGTTTCGCGGTGCAATACCATAAGTTTGGACTCATCGCGATGTTCAGCAGGGTTTTCGGCTAATAACTCTTGGGGAAGTTTAAAATTAAAGTGTGAGAGTTTCATAAAATATCAACAAAGGCGCAAATATACTATCTGCACAGGGGGCTTGTCAAGAGTTTTGGACATTTATTTCGCCACATCAACAGAAAATCCCAAGCTACGAAGGTCATCCCAAAAAGTTGGGTATGATTTACTTACCACTTCAGCGTCATTAATGCGAATGGGCACCTTAATTCCCAGCGGCGCAAACGCCATTGCCATGCGATGGTCGTGATAAGTGTCAATGGGTATGTCCTTATGTATCGAATTTTGGCGCGCAGCTAAATGCAACGATTCGTTGGTTACTCTGATGTCAGCGCCTAATTTGGTAAGCTCGGCGTGAAGTGCCTCCAAACGATCTGTCTCTTTGATTTTTAAGGTATGAAGACCCGTCAAATCACACGAAATGCCCAATCCAAAACAAGTTACGGCAATGGTTTGTGCAATGTCGGGAGCCTTTATCAAATCGAGTGCAATATGCTGCTGCGCATTGCCATTGTTTTTTAGATGCAACGCATTGCCGTCAAATGTAGATGATACGCCCAACTGCTTATAGATATCGACCAAAACGCTATCGCCTTGAAGGCTATCTGCAACGTAATTTTTTATAGAAACCTGTGCGTTTTCTGCCAATGCTACCATGCTAAAATGATAGGACGCCGAACTCCAATCCGATTCCACCTCAACAGTTTTTGACTCAATGTTTTCTTGCGGAAAAACCTGAATGGTTTGCCCTTCAAAAACTGCCTTAACACCCACTTTATGCAACAACGAACAGGTCATGTTGATGTATGGGATAGAGGTAATTTCACCCACCAAATTGATGGTTAGCCCATTGGATAATTTGGGCGCGATAAGCATCAGCGACGTAATGTACTGGCTGCTTACATTAGCAGCCAATTCCACGCTTTCAGTTGTAATTTTTTTGCCCGAAATGCGTAGTGGCGGATAGCCCTCGTTATTTAGGTATTCTATTTCTGCGCCGATAGCGCGCAATGCTTCCACCAAAATTTTGATAGGTCGTTCTTGCATGCGTTTTGAGCCTGTTAAAATCTTTTGTGCGCCTGGCGTAGTAGCAAAATAAGAAGTCAAAAAGCGCATGGTAGTTCCTGCATGACCAATATCAATAGTTTCTTCCGATGAAGACAACCCACGCATCATGGCTTGTGTGTCGTCTGAATTTGAAAGGTTTAGCACTTCTAGCGCTGGAAATAAGGCTTGAAGAATCAATAACCGATTTGACTCACTTTTTGAGCCCGTAATAGTACATTTTCCTGAAAGCTGTTGTGCTGTATGCGTGAGGCGCAAAGTACTCATGAACGAAGTTTTGGATTGTTATGATGACGCTCGTGGTCGCGTTGGGTTTTTAGGTCTAATTTTTTGTCAAAAGCAGCTTGCAAGTTTGTATTTGTTTGGTTTGCCAAACAAAGCAACACAAAAAGTACATCGGCGAGTTCTTCGCCAAGGTCTTTGGTTTTATCGCCTTCCTTTTCGGATTGCTCACCATAGCGTCTAGCGATAATTCGTGCTACTTCACCCACTTCCTCTGTGAGCTGCGCCATATTGGTAAGCTCGTTAAAGTAACGCACACCGTGGGTTTTAATCCACTCATCTACAGCTTCTTGTGCATCTTGAATGTTCATAAATCTCTATTTTTTGAATCGATTATAATTGTCACAGGACCATCGTTTACCAAATCTATTTGCATATCTGCTCCAAAAATACCGCACTGCACGGGTTTTCCCATTGCCAAAGCAGCTTTTTCTAAAAACAATTCATATAGTGGCACTGCAATATCATGCGATGCAGCTTGAACATATGAAGGTCTATTCCCTTTTTTTGTTTGCGCAAAAAGCGTAAACTGACTTACTACCAACAACTCACCATCAATATCGAGAACGCTTTTGTTCATGACTTGATTTTGATCATTAAAAATACGCATGTTGGTGATTTTATTTACTAGCCAATCCACATCTTCGGCAAGATCTTCGTGGGTGATGCCAAGCAATACCACCAAACCATTACCGATATGCTGCACATGCGTTTGGTTTGCAATGACTTGCGCTTTTGTAACACGTTGAAGAACTGCTCTCATACGTCCCAAAAATCTGTTCGATACTGCGATTCATCTCCTGCCATCATTTGCGCATAGCTTTTATAGCGCGAGGCAGCAATTTCTCCCGACTCTACAGCTGCTTTAACCGCGCATTTGGGCTCATCAAGATGCAAGCAATTGTTAAACTTACAATCTTCCTTACGTTGAAAAAATTCACGAAAATAATCACCCATTTCCTCTGGCGCCATATTTACCATACCAAACCCACGAATACCGGGCGTATCTACAATGCGCGCGCCAAAATCCAAATCGTGCATTTCGGCAAAAGTGGTAGTGTGTTGTCCTTGCAAATGTTGCGAAGAAATTTCCGCTGTCTTGATATTTAGCTCAGGTGCTAAGCTGTTAATGAGCGTAGATTTTCCCACACCACTATGCCCTGAAAGCATACTGGTTTTTCCTTTCATCCACTGCTGAACAGTTTCTAAGTTTGTGCCTTTTAGGGCAGAAATTTCCAAACAAGTGTAACCGATGTTTACATACACATCCATAAGGGCGTGAATTTGTTCCGCTTCCTCAGAAGTGTACGTATCTTCTTTGTTAAAAAGCAAAACGGTTTCAATTTCATATGCCTCAGCGGTGGCCAAAAAACGGTCAATAAATGCAGGGTAAGTGACAGGTTTATTAAGAGTAACCAACAAAAAAGCACAATCTATATTAGCTGCAATAATGTGAATTTGTTTGGACAAATTCACCGATTTCCGCACGATATAGTTCTTGCGCTCATGGATGTGCGTAATCACGCCCTGCGTACCCTCTTGCGTTTCTTTTAGCGTAGCATCAACTACGTCGCCAACAGCAACAGGGCTTGTGCTTGTAAGACCCTCAATACGGAATTTTCCTTTGATGCGGCAGGGAATAAGTTTCCCATTAGCATCTTTTACGTGATACCAGCTTCCCGTTGATTTGTACACCACTCCTGTCATGTAGCCAAATTAACGGATTTTTGGTTTATACCCACTAATTGTTGATTATCTGCTCTTGGTGGTTGATGGATTCTTGGTGAATCGCCTTAAAAATGCGAAGGATAAATTCTTCGCTAAGTCCTCTTTCATCACCGTCTAAAATCATTTTGCCCAAAATTTCGTTCCAACGTTTAGACTGCAATACAGCAACATTGTGGTCTTTTTTGAGTTCGCCAATTTCGTTAGCAACTTTCATACGCTTACTCAGGCTTTCCAGCAAACTTGCATCGATAACATCAATTTGTGTACGCAGGGTGTTTAACTTGTTTTTGTACTCCGCATCGTCATCTGTTTCCTTACGGATTTTCAAATCTTCCATCATTTGAACAAGCGTGTCGGGTGTAATTTGCTGCGCAGCATCACTCCACGCATTATCTGGATCCCAATGCGTTTCTACCATCAATCCATCAAAATTTAAATCCAATGCAGTTTGGCAAATATCTTGAATAATATCCCGTCGCCCTGCAATGTGCGACGGATCGCAAATTAGGGGTAAATCGGGGAAGCGATTTTGCAATTCAACCACAATCTGCCACTCCGGATTGTTGCGGTATTTAGATTTATCATAGGTAGAAAACCCTCGATGAATAACCCCTAAGTTTTTGATGTTAGCGGTGTATAAACGCTCAATACCGCCAAGCCACAACGCTAGGTCTGGGTTTACAGGGTTTTTTACCAAAACAATTTTGTCTGTACCTTCAAGGGCATCGGCAATTTCTTGCACAATAAACGGACTAACCGTTGAGCGTGCGCCAATCCATAAAATGTCAATATCGTGCTCCAATGCCAACTGAACATGTGCGCGATTTGCCACTTCCGTACACGTAAGCAAGCCCGTTTCTTCCTTTACACGTTGCAGCCACTTTAATCCAATAGCGCCAACACCCTCAAAGTTTCCGGGGCGTGTACGCGGTTTCCAAATACCGGCACGATAGGCAGTAACATCTGTGTCTTTTAATTCATGTGCAATTTTGAGCACTTGTTCTTCGGTTTCAGCGCTACAAGGTCCTGCAATTACAAGCGGATGATCAAGCTCAAAATCATTGAGCCACTGGCGCATTTTTGGGTTGTTTTCCATGGTTATTTCTATTTATGTTCTAAAATTGTTCCTATTTTATTGATGTATTTCATTTCGGCAAGCAGTTCTTCAACAGCCTCTGCTTCAAGTTTTTCTTTGAATAAGTTCAGATTAGAAATGTACTCATTTAGTGTTTCCAAAACGTTATGTTTGTTTTGAATAAAAATGGGCATCCACATTTCTGGTGAACTTTTTGCCAGGCGTACCGTGGACGCAAATCCACTACCTGCCATATCAAAGATGCTTTGCTCGTCGGGTTCTTTTTCCAGAACCGTTTTTCCAAGCATAAATGAGGTGATGTGCGACAAGTGCGACACATAAGCAATATGCCTATCGTGTGCAACAGGGTCCATGTGGCGCACCACCATATTTAGTTTTTTAAGAAGATTTTCGGCATGCGCTAGCAAATCTGGGCGCGTTTGTTGCGCCTCGCAAAGCATCATGGTTTTGCCATCATACAAGTTTGGAATGGCAGCATCGGGTCCCGAAAATTCAGTACCAGCAATAGGGTGTGCTGCCAAAAACTGATTGCGTTTTGGGTGCGTAGCCACCGCTTCGCAAATAGCTGCTTTGGTAGAGCCAAAATCCATCACCAATGTATTGTCGCCAATCTTATCCAAAATTTGTGGGAGTAGCTTTGCGATGGCTTCTACAGGGACAGACACAAACACCATGTCGGCATTTGCAAGCGTATCCAAGGTGCCTTTTTGATGAATGAGTCCAAGTTCCACAGCACGGTTAAGCGTTGCATCTTTTCGGCTGATGCCCTGCAAAACAACATTTGGATAGAGACGCTGCAAGTCCAACGAAAGCGATCCGTTCATTAGTCCAATACCTACAAAACCAATGTTCATGACTTAATGCGGTTTAGTGCTTCTTTAATTCTTTCTTCGTTAACGCAAAGCGAAAAGCGAATATAGCCCTCACCTGCTGTGCCAAAAATGGTGCCCGGAGCCACAAAAATGTGCTGCTCATGCAGTAGGGCATCAATATAGGTTTCGCTACTGGCTGCGCCGTTGGGAAGTTTTGCCCAAACAAACATGCCGCTGGTATCTTTTTGGTAGGTGGTGTTCAGCGTATCGGCAATTTTCCACACCAACTCACGGCGTTTTTGGTACACGCTATTGATGTGCAAAAACCAATCGTTACTTTGCTCAAGCGCGGCTATAGCTCCTTGTTGAATGCCAAAAAACATGCCCGAATCCATATTGCTTTTTACCTTTAAAATTTGGGTAATATATTCCTCATTTCCGCATACCATACCCACGCGCCAGCCTGCCATATTGTATGCCTTGCTTAACGATTGAAACTCCAAAGCAACCTCTTTTGCACCTTCTACGGTAAGTATGCTCAATGGCGTATCGTTAAGAATATGCGCATAGGGATTGTCGTTGATAATGAGTATGTCATGTTGGGTTGCAAA
The DNA here is from genome assembly GCA_049596455.1 of Flavobacteriaceae bacterium. GTDB lineage: Bacteria > Bacteroidota > Bacteroidia > Flavobacteriales > Flavobacteriaceae > UBA7446. The sequence goes on from JBMYLP010000003.1 coordinate 65,855, forward strand.
AGCAATCAATTCCTCAAAAAAAGCCATGGTGGCTTTTGCCCCCGTTGGCATATGCGGATAGTTGACCCACATCAATTTTACACCCGATAAATCTTGCTTAGCAAGTTCCGCCAAATTTGGCAACCACCCATTGGCAGCATCCAATTTGTAGGGTACGGCGCGCGCACCCACTAGCTCGGTCACCGAAGCATAGGTTGGGTAGCCGGGATTTGGAATTAGCACGCCATCGCCTTCGTTCAAAAATGCCATGGATACGTGCATAATGCCCTCTTTTGAACCCATCAGCGGTAGTACTTCATTTGCGGGATTCAACGTAACTCCAAAAAACGTTTGGTAGTAATTTACCACGGCTTGACGCAACTCGGGCGTACCTTGATAGCTTTGGTATTTGTGCGCTGTGGGTTGCGAAAGGCTTTGTGTAAGTGCCTCCACCACTTGTTGCGGGGGTGCAAGGTCTGGGCTTCCAATACCCATATTGATGATATCATGCCCATCGGAAATAAGCCCACGTACTTCTCGCAATTTTCTAGAGAAGTAGTATTCTTGAACGCTATGAAGTCTGTTTGCAGGTTTCATGCCGATAGCTTGTTTTTGTAGGTTCCCAATACTTTTAGAGATTCCGTCATAATTTCCAATAGCTGTACGGCTTTGGTGTAAAAGGTCACTTCATCAAATGTAACATCTACAAAAAAAGAGTACTTCCAAGGCGTTTCCACCACAGGCATGGACTGAATTTTGGTCAAGTTAAGTTTGCAATCGCTAAGTACATTAAGTACGGCTGCCAAACTGCCTCGCTTATGATCTAGCACAAATTTTAGCGATGCTTTATCGATATCTTCCGAGGTATTTGCTTCGGTTTTGACCACCACAAAACGGGTTGCGTTGTTGGCAATGCTATGAATGTTGGGCGCAACAATATCTAACCCATAAAGCTGCGCTGCAGTTTTTGAGGCGATGGCACCCAAACCCTTAATTTGATTTTTGGCAATGCGTTGGGCAACCTCCGCCGTATCGGCATCTTCAATAAGTTTAATGTGTGGTTGGGTAGCAAAAAAATCTTTGCATTGCAACAATGCCATGGGGTGCGAAGCTACTTCGGTAATATCGTTGATTTTAGTACCTGCAAGTGCCATAAGCTGATGCTCAATACGGATATATGCCTCGGCAACAATGTGCAAGTCGTTTTTATCTATAAGGGCGTAGTTGGGAATAATGGAGCCTGCAATGGAATTTTCAAGTGCCATAACGCCTGCCTCAGTAACCTTTGAGGTCACCGAAGCCGCCAATGCATCAAACGACAAACATTCGTCTAATGATAGGGCAGTGCCAAACAGCTGCGCTGCCACCTCGTGGTGGTACGAGCCTTTGATTCCTTGTATGGCAATTTTATTCTTCATACTGCATAAAAAAACCCCGAACATTTGCTCAGGGTTTATAATTCGTTTTTTTAAACACTATACACCCTGCTACTTTCCGCTATAGAAGTAGTAAAAAGATGTATAAAATGTGTTTGTTTTCATTTCAGGGGCAAATGTACACGTACAAATCATAAAAACAAATTTTTTATTACATTTATACAAAGTTTTAGACTCAAATCTATCTTATATATGAAAATCTACTTAAATCCATCACACTCTATATTATTGCTTTTTTGTTTGGTTTTGGCTTCGTGCCAACAACCATCGCCAAAAGAAGCCTTTGTTCCCATAAACGACACAGAACTCATTACGGAAGGAAAGCGACTAGTTACTGTTTTGGGATGTAACGATTGTCACTCGCCAAAAAAAATGACCAATTTGGGACCTGTTCCCGATGAGAGCTTACTGCTTTCAGGATTTCCTGCTACAAATTCGCTATTTACCTCAATGGAAGCTCCTATGGGTTGGTTGTTGTTTAGCCTCGATGGCACGCGTGCCGTTGGTCCCTGGGGAACTTCGTTTGCTTCTAACCTAACCCCTGACGACACGGGTATTGGAAGTTGGACATTGGAGCAGTTTTCAAGAGCCATGCGCGAAGGAAAATTTAAGGGCTTAGCTAACGGCAGAACCCTGTTGCCACCTATGCCTTGGATAGGGTATAAAGATTTAAAAGACGATGAAATTCGTGCCATTTTTGGATACTTAAAATCATTAAAACCTATAGAAAATAGCGTTCCTGCTCCTATTCCGCCGGGGAATTAACTTGTAAATAAACCCCACTAGCGCGGGGCAGCGTCTATTAGCAAACAAAACAACCTAATATTCTTTAAAATGATTAAGCTCTTTAAAATAAGAACGTTAACCCAAATAATGGTAATTCTAACTATTTGTTCTTGTCAAAATCAAAAACAAAGTACGAGTTCCTCAAATGATTTAATTTCTATAAATGAATCCAAGAAAAAAATTGAATTTCATAAAAACCCCATTATTTACTTAAGCGGCGGAAATGATATGGCCAATATTAAACTAACACTTGCCCCAGATAGAACTTTTGAATTTGTGATGAATATTTTAGGTGAAGAGGATACTCTAAAATCAAAAGGAAATTGGATAAAAAATAAAGACAATTTCTCTTTAGTCTTCAATAATAAAAATAATTTAAACATCCATTATTTGTTTGATTATAAAAATAGTGAAGGAGGTAAGTTTAGAGTAATTGATGATAATACAGTAGAAATAAAAAAAGATGCAGACCAACTTTTTATTTGGGGAATTAACTGCTTTAAAAAAGAATAATATCTGACGTATTTAAACCTTCGCTGACGCACACCAAACAAAATTTTATTGAGGTAACTCATACAAAACCTTATATCTTTGAAAAAAAAAGATGCAGCTTTCGGCTTTTAAACAAACGCTAGGTCAATTAGAAACACTACAGTTTCAACTTCCCAATGGGCAATGGGTGCCCGCACATTTTCATATTACCGAAGTGGGGCATGTGACACGGAACTATATCGATTGTGGCGGTACGCTACGGCAAGAAAATAAACTCAACCTACAGCTTTGGGTGGCATCGGATACCGAACATCGCCTAAAGCCCGATAGCGTATTAGATATTTTGCAACTTGCTGAAAAACAGCTGGAATACGCTGATATGGAAGTAGAAGTGGAATACCAACAAAGCACCATTGGGCGTTATCGATTGGCATTTGACGGAGCTGCCTTTCAGCTCATAAATACGCAAACGGCTTGCCTTGCTCCCGACCAATGCGGTATTCCGCAAGAAAAGCCTCGTGTGCGCGTTACGGCTAGTGGCGTCAGTTGCGATCCCAACTCAGGTTGTTGTTAAAACACCTCGCTAGCCACTTTATGGATGTTATCTGATTTACCCATAGAATAGTAGTGCAAAAACGGAACGCCATTTTTGACAAGTTCTTGGCTTTGTGCCGTACACCATTCTATACCCACTTGGCGCACCGCATCGGGAGTTTTTGCCTTTAGTACTTCTTTAATCAATGCCTCGGGCAAGTCCACATGAAAACGGTGTGGAATCAAATTTAGCTGCTTTTTGGTCGCCAACGGTTTAAGCCCAGGGATAATCGGCACATCAATGCCCGCAGCACGACAATTTTTTACAAACGCAAAAAACTTGTCGTTGTCAAAAAACATTTGCGTAACGATATAGTCCGCCCCTCCTTCAATTTTCTTCTTTAAAAAATGTAAATCGCTTTCCATATTGGGTGCTTCCATATGCTTTTCGGGGTAACCCGCCACACCAATACAAAAATCGGTTTCAGCAGAATTTTGAAGGTCTTCATCCAAATAAATACCGTTATTCATGTCTGTAATTTGATGCACCAAATCCAGCGCATAGGCATTCCCTTTGGGTTCGGGCTTAAAATAAGTTTCCGATTTTACGGCATCGCCACGAAGGGCAACCACGTTGTCAATCCCCAAAAAACCCATGTCAATAAGAAAATTTTCGGTGTCTTCTTTATCAAATCCACCACACAATACGTGTGGAATGGCATCCACTTTATACTTGTTTTGAATGGCGGCACAGATGCCTACCGTTCCTGGTCGTTTGCGCACAATGCGCTTTTCTAACAATCCGTTGGATAGCTCTTTAAACTCGTATTCCTCGCGGTGATAGGTCACGTCAATAAACGGGGGATTAAACTCCATTAGCGGATCTATGTTGTCAAAAATAGTTTGGATATTTTGCCCTTTGAGTGGGGGTAAAATCTCAAATGAAAACAAGGTTTTTCCAGCTGCTTTTTGGATGTGTTCGGTTACTTTCATCTTACGTATTGATATTAGGTTGTAGCCACTGCGTGGCTTTTTCTATTGTGATGTTTTTTCGTGTGGCAAAATCTTGAACTTGCTCGTGTGTTATCTTCCCCAAACCAAAATACGCAGCCTGTGGATGCGCAAAATAGTAGCCCGAAACGGAGGCTGCCGGCCACATGGCTAAACTTTCGGTAAGTTCAACCCCGATGCGATTTTCAACATCCAAAAGCTCCCAAATGGTTTCTTTTTCTAGGTGGTCTGGACAAGCCGGATAGCCCGGTGCAGGACGAATTCCACTGTACGTTTCTTTGATAAGCTCCTCGTTGGTTAAGGTTTCGTTGGGCTGATAGCCCCAGTGTGTGGTGCGTATTTGTTTGTGTAAATATTCGGCAAATGCTTCTGCCAATCGGTCGGCAAGTGCTTTGACCATAATACTATTGTAATCGTCGTTACGTGCTTCAAAATCTTTGGCAAGCTCGGCAGTTCCAAAACCTGCTGTTACACAAAAACACCCCATATAGTCTTGAATGTTTTGTTGTTTTGGAGCGATAAAATCCGATAATGCCCTATACGGTTTTCCCTTGCTTTTTTGCAGTTGTTGGCGTAGCGTTCTAAAGAAGTACGTTTGGTTTTCGTGGGTAACTTCAATATCATCTTGGTCGTTACTATTTGCCTCAAACAATCCAAAAACGGCTTTTGCTTGCAGCAGTTTGCCATCTATGATTTGTTGCAACATTGCTTTTGCATCATCAAAAAGCTGGGTGGCTTCTGTGCCAACAACATCATCTGTTAAAATATCTGGATACTTGCCGTGCAAATCCCATGAACGGAAAAAAGGCGTCCAGTCAATATAATCAACCAAAGCCTCTAAGTCTTGGTCGAAATGCTGAATTCCCAATTGATTTGGACGTACTGGGGGCTGTGCCTCAAAGTCAATCTTATGTTTTTGCGCACGCGCCTCCGCCAACGAAACATAGGTTTTATGGTCATTGCGCTGCTGAAAACGGGCGCGAAAATCGTTGTATTCTTCTTTGATTTTTGCTTTGTAATCCGATTTCGTTTGCGGTTGAAGCAAATTCCCAACTACAGTAACCGCACGAGAGGCATCGTTTACGTGCACTACGGTGTGGTTGTATTGCGGTGCAATTTTTACTGCCGTATGCGCCCTTGAGGTGGTTGCACCACCAATCATCACGGGAATGTCGTGTTTGGTTTTATTGAGTTCTTTCACCAAATACACCATTTCATCTAACGAGGGCGTAATCAATCCCGACAAGCCAATAGCATCCACTTGTTCTTTTAGAGCGGTTTCAATAATACGCTCTGGAGGAACCATAACCCCCAAATCAATAATTTCGTAATTGTTGCAACCCAACACTACGCTCACAATATTTTTTCCAATATCATGCACATCGCCTTTTACAGTTGCCATTAAAATTTTTCCTGCTGCCTCTGGCTTGCCCGATTTTTCCGCCTCAATGTAGGGCAACAAATAGGCAACCGCTTTTTTCATTACTCGGGCTGATTTTACCACTTGTGGCAAAAACATTTTTCCGCTTCCAAACAAGTCGCCCACCACATTCATGCCGTTCATTAAAAAGCCCTCAATTACCTGAATAGGAGCGTCCACAGCTTGTCGCGCTTCTTCTACATCATCTTCCACAAACTGGTCAATTCCTTTCACAAGCGCATGCGTAATACGTGACTGAAGGTCATGCGCTCGCCACTCCAAATCGTTTTTGGATTTGGTTTTGGCATTGCCTTTTACTTGCTCTGCAAAGTCTAATAATCGCTCTGTGGCATCATCTCTACGGTTTAGCAGCACATCTTCTACACGATCCAGCAACTCTTTAGGAATTTCATCATACACCTCTAACATGGTGGGATTGACAATCCCCATGGTCATGCCGTGTTTGATGCCATGATACAAAAAAGCCGCATGCATGGCTTCGCGCACCCTATTGTTTCCTCTAAACGAAAAAGAAACGTTGCTTACGCCTCCACTCACGTGCGCATGGGGCAGGTTTTCTCGAATCCATTTGGTGGCTTGAAAAAAATCGAGTGCATTGGTTTTGTGCTCCTCCATTCCTGTAGCCACAGGAAAAATATTGGGATCAAAAATGATGTCTTGCGGAGGGAAATTGACCTTATTGACCAAAACTTCATAGGAACGTTTGCAAATTTCTATTCTACGCTCTAGCGTATCGGCTTGACCATTTTCATCAAACGCCATAACGATAACCGCAGCACCATAGCGACGAATTTTTTTGGCTTGCGCAACAAATGCATCTTCGCCTTCTTTGAGGCTGATGGAGTTCACCACGCATTTGCCTTGCACTACTTGCAGTCCAGCTTCAATGATTTCCCACTTTGAACTGTCAATCATAATGGGAATTCGTGCAATATCGGGTTCCGATTGAATTAGATTTAGAAAACGTGTCATGGCAGCAGCACCGTCAATCATGCCCTCATCCATATTCACATCCAAAATTTGTGCACCTCCCTCTACTTGGTCACGAGCAATGTCCAAAGCGGTTTCAAAATCACCATCTTCAATAAGCCTTAAAAAACGCCTAGAACCCGTAACATTAGTGCGCTCGCCAACATTCACAAAGTTGGTGTCGGGGCGTACAATCAAAGGCTCCAATCCCGAAAGCGTTAAATATTTCTCGGCATTAGGCATGTTGAAAAATGGGTCTGGGTTTGTGTTTGGCAGCGGCTTTCACTAATAGCTCAATGTGTTCGGGTGTAGAGCCACAGCATCCGCCAATGATATTTACCAATTGTTCGGACAAATACGGCTCGATTAATGCACACATTTCTTCGGGGTTTTGGTCGTAAGCACCAAAGGCGTTAGGCAAACCTGCATTAGGATGCGCCGAAACAAATCGGCTGGTGTTGTGCCCAAGACGTTGGACGTAAGGTTTTAATTGATCAGCGCCCAAGGCGCAATTAAATCCAACACTCAACACATCGATATGTGAAATAGAAATCAAAAACGCTTCTACCGTTTGCCCCGAAAGCGTACGACCAGAAGCATCCGTTATGGTACCACTTACCATAACTGGTATGTCAATTTGCTGCGCTTCCTTAATCTCGTCAATAGCATAAAGCGCAGCTTTAGCATTAAGCGTATCAAAAACCGTTTCGACCAACAAAATATCTACTCCCCCTTCAATCAAAGCTAGGGCTTGTTCGCGATAAGCTTCTTTGAGTTCATTGAACGTAATGGCACGATACCCTGGGTCATTAACATCAGGGGACATACTTGCAGTTTTATTAGTAGGCCCAATAGATCCCGCAACAAAACGTGGCTTATTGGGGGTTTTAGCTGTAAAATCGTCAGCAGCTTTTCGGGCAATTTTTGCCGAAGCTACATTGAGCTCGGTAACATGATCTTCCAAAGCATAATCCGCCATAGCAATGCTAGTACCCGAAAATGTATTTGTTTCAATAATATCTGCGCCTGCTTCAAGGTATTTTGCATGGACTTCGTAAATGGCTTTGGGCTGCGTAATGGAGAGTAAATCATTATTCCCAGCAAGTGGAATGTGGTGATTTGCAAAGGGCTTGCCACGAAAGTCTTCTTCCGTAAAAGCATAGGCTTGCAGCATAGTACCCATAGCACCGTCGAGCACTAAAATACGTTCCGATAAAAGGGTCTTAAGTGTACTCACAATACTGAATCTAATGCTTGTTTTAGGTCGCTAATAATGTCATCGGTATGCTCCAATCCTACCGAAATACGAATGAGTCCGTCCGTAATATCCACTGCCAAGCGGTCTTCATCACTCAACTTACTGTGCGTAGAAAGCGCAGGATGAGTGACTATGGTACGGGTGTCGCCCAAGTTTGAAGAACGTGAGCACAACTGCACGGCATCGATAAATTGTTTTCCGCCCGAAAGTCCATTTTTAACCTGAAATGCAATGACGTTTCCGCCTCTTGTCATTTGTTTTTTGGCAATTTCATATTGCGGATAATTTGGAAGAAAAGGATAGCGTACCTCCTCTACCGCATCATGTCCGAGCAAAAAGTCAGCTACTTTTTCAGCATTGTCACAATGCTTATCTACACGAACCGCCAAAGTTTCCAAACTTTTAGATAATGTCCATGCATTAAACGGCGACATGGAAGGTCCTGTATTACGCGCAAACAAATAAATTTCACGAATCAAATCGGCACGACCTACCGTAATACCTCCAAGTACTCTTCCCTGCCCATCAATAAGTTTGGTTGCGGAATGAATCACTAAATCGGCACCAAAAGCAATGGGTTTTTGGAGGTAAGGCGTTGCAAAACAATTATCAATTATTAGAACAAGGTTGTGCTTTTTTGCCAATGCGCCTAGGCGTTCCAAATCCAATACTTGCAACCCAGGATTAGTAGGCGATTCCGCATAAATCACTCTGGTGTTGGGTGTAATAAGGTCTTCAAATCGGTCTAAATCTGCCACATCAAAATAGGTGGTTTCAATGTTCCATTTGGGCAAAAACTTGGTAAATAACCCGTGTGTAGAACCAAATACCGCACGCGCAGATAGAATATGGTCTCCGCTATTTAAAAGCGCAGCAAAAGTACCAAATACGGCAGCCATACCTGTAGCAAAGGCGTAGCCGTCTTCGGCTCCTTCCATTTTGCAAATTTTTGCTACAAGCTCACTGGTATTGGGATTGGTAAATCTACTGTAGATATTTTTCTCCTTTTCCTCTGCAAAGGAAGCGCGCATATCTTCGGCATCGTCAAAAACAAAGCTCGAAGTAAGGTATAACGGCACGCTGTGCTCGCTGTGCTGTGAACGCGCTACTTGCGTGCGAATCGCATCCGTTTCAAATTTTTTATTCTGGGACATAAGGAATGTTGTTTACAATTACAGAAAAACTAATTTCGGCGGTTGCCGCTAAGGTCAACGAAACCGAACAGTATTTGGTAAATGATAAGTGTGCTGCGCGGTAAATTTTTTCGGGTTTTACATCCCCAGAAACACGAACCGTAGCATGTACTTTGGTAAAAAGCGAAGGTGCAGGTTTATCTTCACGGTCTCCGTCAACATCAATTTCCAACGAATCAAAAGCCACTTTTTGTTTGTTTAAAATGGAAATAATATCGATACTCGAACAACCCGCTACACCCATTAGCAAAAGTTCCATAGGGCTTGCGCCTTGTGGTGATTCGACAGATTTATTATCAATGGCTATTTGATGCCCTCTATCGTTTTCAATAGTGGCATGATAGCCCGATTGGTGGGTGAGTTTTACTTTCATTTTGTTGTGGGTTTAAATACATCGCTGAGCAATGTATTGAGTTGATCGTGCTCTATAAGAAATGCATCATGTCCGTGAATAGACGTAATGGTTTTAAAAAACACATTGGGTTTGACATTCATCAATCTGCGGTAGGTTTCACGGTTATCTTCATGGGTAAAAAACAAATCGGTATCAATCGAAACCAAATAAATATTTCCAGTAACCTGTTCTACCAATTGCTCAAATGGCTCTCGATCTTGACAGATGGCAACCGTTCCAAGCAAATGGTTCATTGCCATGTAAGCACGCACATCAAAGCGTCCCGCCAATTTATCGCCGTGATGCAATAACCACGTTTCAACGTTATACTTATCAAACTCGGGGTTTATGGTGCGCCCAAACCTAGATTTAAACGACTGCGGTGTTCGGTAGCACAACATCGCATGAATGCGCGCATCCTCGAGGGGATTGTCGGAATTATGCAACAATCGATCTTGTAATAATACGTTTGCCAAAATCCAATCAGAAGCTTCCCAATGGCAAGCAATAGGAATGATGTTTTGGATAAACTGGGGATATGAAACCGCCATCTCCCATGCTAATGCACCCCCAATTGAACCGCCAATAGCTGCATACAATTCGGCTACGCCGAGTTCGTCTAGCGTAATTTTAAATGCTTCGGAAACATCGCGTAACACCCAATCTTTGTAATCAACTAAAAAATTATCATCAAAACCGTTTCCAGGGAAATTAAAGGCAATAATGCTATACACTTCAGTATCTATCAGCTTTTTTGGACCGATAATATCGCTCCACCAACCGTCCTCACCCGAAACAACAGAATTTCCTGTAAGCGAGTGATTCACCAACACTACGGGAGCACTATCAAGTGGTTTTCCAAAGACTTGATACGACAGCGTTATGGGAATAACCTTGCCGCTTTGCAACCGAAAAGAAGGGATAGTATGTTTTTGAAGTGATGACATATTGCCTTTATGCTTTTTGAAATTTACAGCGAATCAAATGCAGCCTGTAGGTCTGCTTTCAAATCCTCGATATTTTCCAACCCAACAGACAAACGAATCAAATCATTGGTAACACCCGTATCTTCTTGCTGCTCGGGCGTAAGTTGTTGGTGTGTGGTACTTGCGTTGTGAATAATCAATGATTTAGAGTCTCCAAAGTTGGCAAGTAAAGAAAATATCTTAGTGTTGTCGGCAATTTTCTTTGCTGCCTCAAATCCGCCTTTGGCACCAAAAGTAACTACCCCGCTTTTTCCGTTAGGAAGATATTCATCTGCTAGTGCTTTGTATTTGCTAGACTCCAAACCAGGATAGTTCACCCAAGCCACAGCATCGTTTTCGCTGAGCCATTGCGCCAATTCAAGGGCGTTCTGGCTGTGCTTTTGCATTCTAACCTCTAGGGTTTCTAGACCTTGAATAATTTGAAACGCATTAAATGGACTGATGGCACCTCCAAGGTCACGTAATCCTTCAACGCGAATTCGTGCAATATAAGCTGCAGGCCCTAAAACTTCATGGTAGTTTAATCCATGATATGATGGCGAAGGAGAGGTAAATTCTGGGAATTTTCCACTCGACCAATCGAATGTTCCAGCATCAATAATTACACCGCCCATAGCTGTTCCATTCCCATTGATATACTTTGTAAGGGAGTGAATAACGATGTTAGCTCCGTGCTCAATAGGCTTCAAAAGCGCAGGGGTAGCCACAGTATTATCTACCATAAACGGGATTTTATGCTTTTTAGCCACTTCTGAAATGGCTTTTAAATCTAGCACATCGAGCTTGGGATTTCCTAGTGACTCCGCAAAAATCAAACGTGTATTTTCTTGTACAGCATCATCAAAATTAGATATGTCGTTTGGATCAACAAACGTAGTTGTAATGCCAAATCGCGGAAGCATAGATTTTAGCATATTATAGGATCCACCGTACAAACTATTGGAAGAAACAATGTGATCACCAGCTTTTAAGAATGTTAGAATTCCCGTAGAAGCTGCAGCTGTTCCGGAGCACGTTGCCACGGCAGCAATACCCCCTTCAAGGCTTGCCATGCGTTGCTCCAACACGTCAGTTGTTGGGTTGTTTAATCGGGTGTAAATGTATCCGGGCTCTGCAAGCGCAAAAAGGTTGGCTGCGTGCTCAGCATTGTTAAACACATAAGAAGTAGATTGGTACAACGGTACTGCTCGCGTTCCTTGTGTTTTTGTTACGTCGTGCCCTTCGTGCAGGGCTTTTGTAGCAAATTTAGATTGACTCATGTATTTATGTTAAAAGTTATTTTTGAATGTTTCTACTAAATCAAGTTTTTCCCAAGTGAATAATTCCACCTCACAGTCTATTCGACCGTTATAGGGCGACTCGAAAGTCTTTTTTACCATTTTGGGTGTTCTACCCATATGCCCATAAGCGGCGGTTTCAAAGTAAATGGGATTTCTTAGTTTTAGTCGTTGCTCAATTCCGTAAGGAGTGAGGTCAACTAGTTTGGCAATTTTTTTGGCTATTTCAGCATCGGTAAGCGTAGATTTTGCTGTTCCGTGCGTATTAATAAAAATTGATGTTGGCGCAGCCACGCCAATGGCATAGCTCAACTGTACTAAAACTTCATCGCAAATTCCAGCAGCCACTAAGTTTTTGGCAATATGTCGTGCGGCATAAGCAGCACTTCTATCCACTTTGGATGGGTCTTTACCACTAAACGCACCTCCACCGTGCGCGCCTTTACCCCCATAAGTATCCACAATTATTTTGCGTCCTGTTAAGCCTGTATCCCCGTGGGGGCCACCAATAACAAATTTGCCCGTTGGGTTGATATGATACGCAATATCACTTCCAAATAAGGCTTGAACTTCTTTAGGATAACTCGACACAACTTTTGGAAGTACCAACTCAATCAAATCTTTTCGGATTTTGGTTAGCATCGTCTCATCTTCATCAAACGCATCGTGTTGAGTAGAAATCACGATGGTGTCCACACGAAGGGGTTTGTGGTCATCGCTATACTCCAACGTAACTTGCGATTTGGCGTCGGGTCTTAGGTAGGGAATTTGTGATTTATCCTTCCTAAAATCCGATAAAACACGCATGATATTATGTGCAATATCAAGTGCTAAAGGCATGTAATTTTCAGTTTCATTATTGGCGTAGCCAAACATTATCCCTTGATCTCCAGCGCCTTGCTGTTTGTCCTCGTCTCGCTCAACGCCTTGGTTGATATCGGCAGATTGCTCGTGAATGAGGGAAATCACACCACAAGAATTGCCAGAAAATTGGTAGGCATCTTCAGTATAGCCGATGCGATTAATGGTATCTCTTGTAATAGATTGTAAGTCTAAGTATGTTTTACTCTTAACCTCTCCAGCAACAATCGCTTGACCTGTTGTAACTAATGTTTCACAAGCAACTTTACTGGTTGGGTCAAATGCAATAAAATGGTCTAATAGCGCATCGCTGATTTGATCTGCAACTTTATCTGGGTGGCCCTCACCTACGGATTCTGATGTAAAAAAATATGACATAATCTTGCTTTTGTAAAGAATAGAGACCGATTGTACTCATCAAAAGCAAGCTGTTTTAGCAGTTTTTTTGAGAGGTTGCAATCAGTCAAATCCTTCCTCTTTGGGTGCAAATATACAACCGCACCCGAAAATGGCAATACTTTTTAACGGAAATTAAACGAAACTCCTAGATTAAGGGTATTAAACTCTTGCAAGGTATAGTTTGCAAATATTTTTAAAAACAACAGGTTTGCTCTGGCGCCTATCATAGCGTGCATCCCCGTGTAGGTGTTTTCAGAGTTAATGGGATCTTTTGGTGTTCCTGGAAACTCTGTAGAATAATCCCCAAGTAACTTAATGCTGGCATCGCCTTTGCCGTAACCTAAGCCACCAACCACACTAATAATAGGGAAATCTAAAGAAGCTAACGCCTGTAACATAAATGTGTCTACTCCTAAGGTAACTTGTTGATCGGAATTTGTATTGCTTAATTGATAGCTTCCATTTAATTTCGAAAAGGATGCTAACGCCGAAACATTTAAAGGCAGTTTATCAAATACTCCAAAATACTGCATTAAGTTATGTTTTATACCAATTCCAAGAACATCAACTTCAAGTCCTTTTGTCTTTACTTTTGGAACATAACGTACAATTAAATCGGTATCAAAAAACAATCCTACTCCCGCCTGTATATAAGGTACGGGCATGGAATTCATAATTAAGTCGTCTTCGAAACCGGGAAGTTCAATGGTTTTTCCTGAAATACTTTCTGTAAACGTAGCTGTATTTTTGGACCCAAAAACAGTACTTGCAGTATTTGCGCTTGGCACAAGTTGTTTAAGTCCTAAATCAGCAGTATTAAAGGTTTTTGCTGCATCAGAAACTCTGGGTAAAGCTGCACCTATAGTAAGGTCAAAACCTAATTTTTTATGCGTTTTTGCCGAAGACGTCCAACCTGTGTTCAAGCCGTAGGCGAGTGATTGTCCAACTGGAGAAATATAAGCATCTGCTAAAAGCTGCGCATCAGAAGAGGTTGCAGCAAGAACGTCTTTAAGGTCATCAAAGAATTGTGCGGAAGAAAATGATGCCATTAAAAGGGTAAAAAATAAGATTGAGCGTTTCATATTAAATATTTTAGGTTTAGCAAAGATAATTAAAGACTTATTCATTTTATATGAGCGCCCTTTATTTAGATTGTTTTTAAGGATTCCATTTTAAGAAAGATACTTATATTTAAACCTCATAAAACACAAAGATGCACGTAGCCATAGCTGGAAATATAGGAGCAGGAAAAACAACACTTACAGAACTTTTAAACAAACACTACGGCTGGGAAGCCCTTTATGAAGACGTAGTTAAAAACCCTTATTTAGATGATTTTTATGCCGAAATGGAGCGTTGGTCTTTTAACCTTCAAATTTACTTTTTAAACAGCAGGTTTAGACAGCTTTTAGATATCCAAAAAAACGGAAATGATGTCGTGCAAGACCGATCCATTTATGAAGATGCACACATTTTTGCACCCAATTTGCATGCCATGGGGCTAATGACCCATCGTGATTTTAGCAACTATTCTGATGTTTTTGAGCTAATGGAGTCTCTAGTTAAAGGGCCCGATTTGATGATTTATTTGAGAAGCTCTATCTCCAATTTGGTGTCACAAATTCACAAACGTGGTCGCGAATATGAAAACTCTATCAGCATTGAATACTTAAGCAGACTGAACGAGCGCTACGAAGCCTGGGTACACAATTATGACAAAGGAAAACTCCTTATCATTGATGTTGATGAATTAAACTTTGTAGATAACAAAGAGGATTTGGGAGTAGTAATCGAAAAAATTGATGCTGAACTCAGCGGATTATTTTCAGATTAAAGTGCTTTTTCTTCAGCTTCAATTGCGGCTTTAACTTCCGCTTCGCTGCCTTCAAAAACCTTTACTTTTTCTACTTCCTTACCGTTTTCTGAAGTTATAACAGTAACCGTCCCTTTTGCAAGCCCTTCATCTGTACGCTCCATACGTACATCTACATGCAACACATCAGCGTCAGCACTATGTGCATCACCTAAAAGTGGTGCCAACACTAGACCAATCAAGCAGGTAAGTTTAATAAGTATATTCATAGAAGGTCCAGAAGTGTCTTTAAATGGATCGCCAACGGTATCTCCAGTAACAGCAGCTTTATGCGCATCGCTACCTTTATACACCATTTCACCTTCTATCTCAACACCTGCTTCAAAAGATTTTTTGGCATTGTCCCAAGCACCACCAGCGTTGTTTTGGAAAATTGCCCACATAACACCAGAGACACACACACCAGCCATATAACCCCCAAGAGGTTCGGCTCCAAATAATAGCCCTATAATAATGGGAGTAATAATGGTAATGAGACCTGGAATAAGCATTTCTTTAAGCGCGGCTTTAGTTGAAATATCAACACATTTTGCATACTCTGGCTTGCCTTTTCCTTCTAAAATACCCGGAATTTCTTTAAACTGTCGGCGCACTTCATACACCATTTCCATTGCTGCTTTTCCTACCGATTGCATCGCAAGAGCAGAAAAAACCACAGGAATCATACCACCAACAAATAGCATGGCAAGTACGTCTGCTTTGAAAATATTAATTCCATCAATGCCTGTAAACGTAACATAGGCAGCAAACAAGGCAAGTGCCGTAAGTGCTGCCGAGGCAATTGCAAATCCTTTTCCAACGGCTGCCGTAGTGTTACCAACAGAGTCTAAAATATCGGTACGTTCACGTACCTCAGGATCAAGTTCGCTCATTTCGGCTACGCCACCAGCATTATCGGCAATGGGTCCAAAAGCATCAATGGCTAGCTGCATGGCTGTTGTTGCCATCATCGCAGAGGCAGCCAAGGCAACGCCGTAAAACCCAGCTAATGCATAGGAAGCAAAAATCGCTGCTGCAAACAGAATTACTGATAAAAAGGTAGATTTCATCCCAACTGCAAGTCCAGCAATAATATTGGTTGCTGCTCCGGTTGAACTGTTTTGTACGATATCCATTACAGGCTTTTTGCCAAGTGATGTGTAATACGCGGTTACAATTGATATTAATGCACCAACAGCAAGCCCAATACAAGCTGCCCAAAATACATTTATGGATGGCACTGCAACAATTCCTTCGCCAAAGAAGTTCATATTAAGTGTTTCTGGAAGCATCCAGTCAATAAAATACCAACTTGCACCAAGAGTGAGTAAAATTGCCACCCAGTTACCCGTATCAAGCGCTTTTTGCACTTGTGATTCTTTGGCATCATTGTTTTTGATGCGAACAAATAACGTTCCAACAATAGAGGCTACTACACCAACACCAGCAATAACAAGTGGTAGTAGGATAGGTCCCATCCCACTAAAGCTTGTTAATTCAGTTCCTGCGTCAAGCATATCTTTAATGACATAGTTTCCAAGCACCATGGCTGCTAAAACAGTTGCTACATAGGATCCAAACAAATCGGCACCCATTCCGGCAACATCTCCAACATTATCTCCAACATTATCGGCAATAGTAGCAGGGTTTCGAGGATCATCTTCGGGTATTCCCGCTTCCACTTTACCCACCAAGTCAGCACCTACATCTGCAGCTTTGGTATAAATTCCTCCGCCCACACGCGCAAAAAGCGCAATTGATTCAGCACCCAGTGAAAAACCAGCGAGTGTTTCAAGAACTAGAGTCATTTGCGAGTAGAAATCGCCTTCACCGCCCATGAATTTTCCAACGAAAAACAAAAACAACAAGCTCAAGCCCAATACGGCAAGACCTGCAACACCAAGCCCCATAACAGTACCTCCTCCAAAAGAAACTTTCAAGGCATTTGGCAAGCTCGTTTTGGCGGCCTCGGCAGTTCTTGTGTTAGCGTCTGTAGCAATTCGCATTCCAATATTTCCAGCAAATCCACTAAAAATTGCTCCCAATATAAACGCAGGAACAATCATCCAGTGCGTAGAAGCTACAAGTGTAGAAATAAAATAAAGTGCAACTGATGCGCCAATAACAAAGAATAACAGCAAGCGATACTCTGCATTTAAAAATGCAAGGGCACCTTCTTTAATGGCACTTGAAATCTCATGCATTTTGGCTTCGCCAGCAGGCTGTTTGCGTACCCATTGTGCTTTGATAAGCATTACAAACAATCCGATAACAGCAAGTACTACAGGTAAGTAAAAAACAAATGAACTCATAAAGGGGGTTGTTTTTAGATTAAAACTTTTTTAACAGCGCGAATAACATCTTCGTGATTTGGTAACCATTCCTGAAGTAAAACAGGAGAATAAGGTGCTGGGGTATCCGCAGTATTGATTTTTTGAATTGGAGCATCCAAATAATCAAAAATGTGATTTTGAATTTGGTATGTAATTTCAGTAGAGACATTTCCAAACGGCCAAGCCTCTTCCAAAATAACCAATCGATTGGTTTTCTTGACCGATTCAATGATGGTGTCCATATCTAATGGACGAACGGTGCGCAAATCAATAAGTTCGCACGAGATATTTTCTTTAGCCAAGGCATCAGCGGCTTTCTGAGCCTCTTTAAAAATTTTTCCAAAAGAAACCAAGGTAACATCCGTACCTTGTTTTTTCACTTCAGCCACGCCAATAGGAAGTACATATTCGCCCTCAGGCACATCCCCTTTGTCGCCATACATTTGCTCAGACTCCATAAAAATCACGGGGTCGTCATCACGAATAGCGGCTTTCAAAAGTCCTTTGGCATCGTATGGATTCGAAGGCACAATTACCTTTAATCCAGGACAATTGGCATACCAGCTTTCAAACGCTTGGGAGTGTGTGGCGGCTAACTGACCCGCAGATGCAGTAGGACCACGAAATACGATAGGACATGGAAATTGACCTCCAGACATTTGACGAATTTTGGCAGCATTGTTAATTATTTGATCAATACCAACAAGCGCAAAATTGAACGTCATAAATTCAATTATTGGACGATTTCCGGTCATCGTTGAACCTACACCAATTCCGGCAAATCCAAGCTCGGAAATTGGCGTATCAATAACACGCTTTTCACCAAATTCGTCTAACATTCCCTTTGAGGCTTTGTACGCTCCGTTATATTCGGCAACTTCTTCACCCATCAAATAAATGCTTTCGTCGCGACGCATTTCCTCTGTCATCGCCTCACATATTGCTTCTCTGAATTGTATGGTTCTCATAGCTATTTAAGTGGCGCAAAAGTAGCAATAAAATGTCCAATCGCAAAAGACTTTATTTTATTATGCATGCATAATAAATTTAATCTTTTTTGTACATTTGTAGAAAATCAAATCATCATGAATATTTTAGTGTGCATTAGTCATGTTCCAGACACCACATCAAAAATAAATTTTACGGAAAACGATACCGTATTTGATAGCGGCGGTGTTCAGTTTGTCATCAATCCAAACGATGAATTTGGACTTACCCGTGCCATTTGGCTCAAAGAAAAGCAAGGGGCACAGGTTCATGTGGTTCATGTAGGGACTTCAAAATCTGACCCTACTTTACGCAAATGTTTGGCTATTGGTGCAGACAAGGCATACAGAATTGACACCCCTGCTGTTGATGGCTCATCTGTAGCAAAAGAACTTGCTGTCTTTGTTAGAGACAATTCATACGATTTAATTATTGCAGGCAGAGAATCCATTGACTATAACGGTGGTATGGTTCCTGGAATGTTGGCGGCTTTATTAGATATTCCTTTTGTACCCAACTGCGTTAGTTTAGAGATTGATGGCAGTACTGCCCTAGCAGAACGTGAAATTGACGGAGGACGCGAAAAACTCAAAGGTTCATTGCCAATGGTCATAGGAGGTCAAAAAGGACTAGTAGAGGAGTCTGACCTTCGTATTCCTAATATGCGTGGCATTATGCAAGCGCGTCAAAAGCCTTTTGAGGTTGTACCCGCACAACAAGTTGCAGCTGCCACAGAAGATATTAAATTTGACAAACCAGCTCCAAAAGCTGAGGTAAAGCTGGTACCAGCAGATGATTTAGATCAACTTATTGAACTATTACACAAAGAAGCTAACGTCTTATAACACTTTATTATGTCTGTTCTTATTATTGCCGAATCTGAAAACAACGCACTAAAACGCAACGCTGCCGAAGTAGCTTCTTACGGGGTGGCGCTTGCCGCAAAACTGAACACCTCTTGTGCTGCCATAACCTTTCATGCTGCTAACGCAGCCGAGTTGGGGCAATATGGAATTACCAAAGTAGCCCATAGTTCTAATGTGCCTGAGCATTTTGATGCCTATGCCTACGCTGTTGCCATTGCTGCTTATGCACCTAAAAATAACGTTACTCATATTATTGTAAGTAGTAGTGCGGATGCTAAATTTTTAGCACCACTGCTTGCAGCAAAACTCAATGCTGGGTACGCGCCAAACGTGGTTGCACTTCCCGAAGATTTAAGTCCAATTACGGTCAAGCGAACAGCGTTTACAAACAAAGCCTTTGCGCACACTCAGTTGCTTGCAGCTTGCAATATTATAGGAGTTGGCAACAACGCTTTTGGTGTGATTAAAAATGCTGTAGATTGTACGGTTGAGGAAGTGGATGCAGAAAACGCCACTTCAAATTTAGAACAAGTTTCTATTGAAAAGGTAGCCGGCAAAGCCACTATTGCAGATGCAGATGTGGTTGTTTCGGGAGGTAGAGGGCTAAAAGGTCCTGAAAATTGGCATTTGATTGAAGATCTTGCCGAAGTATTGGAAGCAGCCACGGCGTGTTCTAAGCCTGTTTCAGATATGGGTTGGCGTTCGCACGACGAGCACGTGGGTCAAACAGGAAAGCCTGTTTCTACCAACTTATATATTGCCATTGGTATCTCTGGGGCAATTCAACATTTGGCGGGAGTGAATTCCTCAAAAGTTAAGGTGGTTATCAATAACGACCCCGAAGCGCCCTTCTTTAAAGCTGCCGATTATGGGGTCGTTGGCGATGCCTTTGAAGTAGTCCCAGAACTCACCAAAAAGTTAAAAGCATTTAAGGCACTTGGATAACCGCTGAATTTTGTACTTTTAAAATTCATTAGCAACAGCCAAAAAATGAGTCTCATTCAACTTCGTGTGAATCGCATTTCATACAGCCAAAATCAAAGCGGTGCCTATGCCATGATTTTGGATGAAGTGGATGGAAAGCGCAAATTACCAGTTGTGATAGGTGAGTTTGAGGCCCAGTCAATTGCTGTTGCTTTGGATAAAGACATCAAACCCCACCGTCCTTTTACGCACGATTTGTTTAAAAATTTTGCTTTTAGATTTGATGTTGCTATTAAACGCGTTATCATTACCAAGCTTGTTGATGGCGTTTTTTATTCAAGTCTTATTTGTGAGCGCGATAAAATTGAAGAAATTATCGATTCGCGTACTTCCGATGCCATTTCGTTGGCATTACGGTTCAAAGCTCCAATCTTTACACACGAGAGTGTGATGGAAAAAGCGGGAATTGTTTTTGACAAAGACGATGCACCTTCAAAAGGCGTTCTTGTTGATGAACTTTCTGCTGAAGAAAATTACACCGACTTATCTACCGAAGAATTGGAGCGCGCCATCAAAAAGGCCGTAAAAAAGGAGGATTATGAAATGGCGGCTCGACTTCGAGACGAAATTTCTAAACGCGAAAACGACGCAAACGAATGAACGTATTTTTTGGAACCGCACTTGAGCCTATTCTTGGACATCAAGGCATTACGCCCTTTGGCATTTTTCAAGGGGTAATTGGCATATTAACCCTCCTTTTTTTAGCTTATGTTTTTAGCGCAAATCGCAAGGCAATTCCTTGGAAAACGGTAGGTTTTGGTTTGGCGCTACAACTTGTTTTGGCTTTGTGTATTCTCAAACTAAGTTGGGTTGAATCCCTTTTTAATGCTATTGGAAAAGTGTTTGTTGGCATTTTAGATTTTACAGCGGCTGGAAGTACCTTCCTCTTTGGAGATTTGATGAACACCGATAGCTACGGTTTTATTTTTGTGTTTCAGATTTTACCTACTATTGTATTTTTTGCTGCGTTAACCTCTTTGCTGTTTTACTTAGGTGTGTTACAGTTTTTTGTAAAGATTCTTGCCAAGGGCACCGCCAAACTTCTCAATGTTTCTGGGGCAGAAAGCCTCTCAGTTGTAGGGAATATTTTCTTAGGTCAAACCGAAGCCCCACTTCTTATAAAAGCGTATTTGCCCAAAATGAATCGCTCCGAAATACTTTTAGTAATGGTGGGCGGTATGGCAACTGTTGCGGGTGGTGTGTTGGCAGCATACATCGGTTTTTTGGGTGGTAACGACCCTGAACTGCGCTTAGCTTTTGCCAAACATTTGTTGGCAGCGTCTGTAATGGCAGCACCGGGTGCCATTGTGATAGCCAAAATACTTTTCCCTCAAACCGAGGCAATTGACAAAGAGACCAACGTTTCCAAACAAGATGTTGGCAGCAACCCATTAGATGCCATTGCAAATGGAACGCTTGAGGGTGTAAAATTGGCAGCAAATATCGGAGGAATGCTACTTGTTTTTGTGGCACTTATTGCCATGGGAAATGGTATCCTTTTTCAAATTGGAGAATTTACTCATTTAAATGATTGGATCGCTAGTTGGTCGGCATACGAAGCCTTATCCATTGAATCCATTTTGGGTACACTTTTTGCGCCACTTATGTGGCTTATTGGTGTGCCATGGAACGATTTAATGCCCATGGGACAATTGTTAGGTGTAAAATTAGCAGCAAGCGAATTTGTGGGTTATATCCAATTAGCTGAACTCAAAAACAGTGCAAATGACATCCATTTTGGTTATCAAAAATCCATCGTGATGGCAACCTATATGCTCTGTGGGTTTGCCAATTTTGCTTCCATAGGCATTCAAATTGGAGGCATTGGCGGATTAGCTCCCAATCAACGAAAAGTATTATCTAAATTTGGATTTAGGGCGGTGCTGGGCGGTACATTAGCTTCGCTTTTATCGGCAGCTTTTGTTGGCGCATTGTTGGGATAAATAGTTGAAAACCTTTTGAAAAACTATTCACACAACTGTGCGATTTTTGCCACTAGATTTTACCTTTACAAAAATATGTCATGCAGCAGTATTTAGATTTGGTTAGACGTGCTCTAAACGAGGGGGCGGTCAAAGGCGACAGAACGGGAACCGGAACTCGGAGTGTATTTGGGCACCAAATGCGTTTTGATTTGTCTGAAGGTTTTCCGCTGGTTACCACCAAAAAAATTCACCTAAAATCGGTGATTCACGAGCTGCTATGGTTTATTAAGGGAGACACCAATATTGACTACCTTACCGAAAACGGCGTGCGCATTTGGAACGAATGGGCAGACGAAAACGGAAACTTAGGTCCGGTGTACGGACACCAATGGCGCAATTGGAACAGCGAGGGCGTTGACCAACTTGTAAACGTCATCGAAACACTAAAAACCAACCCAAACAGCCGACGCATGTTGGTGTCTGCATGGAATCCGAGCGTACTTCCAGACACCTCAAAGTCGTTTAGCGAAAACGTTGCCAACGGCAAAGCTGCCCTTCCGCCCTGCCATGCGTTTTTTCAATTTTATGTAGCCGATGGAAAACTTTCATGCCAGCTATATCAACGCAGTGCCGATATTTTTCTGGGTGTTCCGTTTAATATCGCCTCCTATGCATTGCTTACCGAAATGATGGCACAAGTATGTGGTTTTCAGGCTGGTGAGTTTATTCATACGCTTGGCGATGCACATATTTACACCAATCACATGGAGCAAGTAGAGCTGCAACTCAGCAGAACACCAAAGCCCCTACCAACACTCAAACTCAACCCCAACATTACCGATTTGCTTGCCTTTCGTTATGAGGATATTGAAATCCTAAATTACGACCCGCACCCCAGCATAAAAGGAACAGTTGCGGTCTAAATCCACTACTTATGTTTTTTAAAAAAAAATCAAAAACTACCATTGACCCGCAGCAAGTTACACTTGTAGAACATGCGCAGCAACGCGTTGCCCAAAAAAAGCGTTTTCATTCACACCTACTTGTTACATTATTTCTCGTGTTCTTTGCACTAGTGCTAAATTTTGCTTTTGAATACAAAGCAGATTTTACACCTTTCAATACGCATTGGTCGTTTGCGCTAGCTACTTTTTTAGGTGTATTGTTGCTCATACATTTTCTTAAAGTTTATGTGTTTTATTCCTTTATGGGAAAGGCTTGGGAAACCCAGCAAATGGAATTTTTACTTGAAAAACAAGCCACTAAGGTGGAAAAAATAAAACGGAGCATGGATAAAGAAGCTGCACTTAAAGCAACTGCCGAGTGGGAACGCGAAAAGCAACAAAAAAACATTACTATTATTGCTGCAGTTGGCGAAAATAATGCCCTTGGCAAAGACAATAAACTCATTTGGCATTTGTCCGACGACCTAAAACACTTTAAAAATCTAACCAAAGGACATCATGTTATTATGGGTAGAAAAACGTTTGAATCCATGCCAAAAGCATTACCAAACCGAACCAATGTGGTTATTTCAAGACAAAAAGATTACGTTGCAGAAAATGCCCAGGTAGTCGATTCGTTAGAGGCAGCACTGGCGTTGGCGCAAGAGGATGACCGTCCGTTTATTATTGGTGGTGGCGAAATTTACAGTCAAGCATTGACTTTTGCAGATTGTATTGAACTCACACGAGTACACGATGATTTTGAAGCAGATACGTTTTTTCCAGAAATAGATACTGCTGTTTGGCGTGAGGTTTGGCGCGAAAACCACGACAAAGACGATAAGCACGCGCACGCATTTTCATTTATTAGATACGAAAAAATAGACGCATGAATGTAGCTATGTTTCCTGGGCAAGGTGCCCAGTTTGTAGGAATGGGCAAAAACCTGTACGAACAAAGTGCTCGAGCAAAAGAACGTTTTGCTACTGCCAATGATATTTTAGGATTTTCTATCACAGACATTATGTTTGATGGCGATGCTGATGCTTTAAAAGAAACTAAAGTCACGCAGCCAGCCATTTTTTTACATTCGGTTATTTCCTATGAATTGGCACAAAAATCCACTCCAGACATGGCTGCTGGGCATTCTTTGGGCGAATTTTCTGCCCTTACCGCCATAGGCGCATTGACGTTTGAAGATGGACTTTCTTTGGTTTCCAAACGCGCACAGGCCATGCAAGCGGCATGCGATGTTGCTAAAGGCACCATGGCTGCAGTACTTGGATTAGCCGATGATATAGTAGAAAATGCCTGTGCAAATCACGAGGGCATAGTGGTAGCTGCCAATTATAATTGTCCAGGGCAATTGGTGATTTCGGGGGAGGTTGCAGCGGTGGAAGCGGCTTGCGAAACACTCAAAGAGGCGGGTGCTAAACGTGCGTTACTTCTTCCTGTTGGGGGTGCGTTTCACTCGCCGCTGATGGAGCCTGCGCGCGAGGAACTTGCCAAAGCCATTTTAGATACTACTATTCATACACCGACTTGTCCCATTTATCAAAATGTGACCGCTGCACCAACTCAAGATTCCGCTATTATTAAAGAAAATTTGATTGCGCAACTCACTGGTCCTGTAAAGTGGACGCAAACCATTCAGCAAATGCGAAGAGATGGCGCAACCCTATTTACCGAATACGGTCCTGGAAAAGTATTACAAGGATTGGTCAAAAAAATAGATCGAGATTCAGAAGTGCAATCAGCACAACTGAATTAATCCAAAAATGCCAATATTGTTTTGCAGATAAATTGCAGTTGCTCCTCGTCGAGTTCGCTGTGCATGGGCAATGAAATTACTTCGTCAATCAACTGATTGGTCACCGCAAAATCTGCTTCATTATAACGACTATCAACATATGCTTTTTGGCGGTGTAATGGTATGGGATAATACACCCCGCACGGAATTTTATTTTCCTGCAAATGCGCTACCAAAGCGTCGCGGTCGGCATCCAAAATACGAAGGGTGTATTGATGATACACATGCGAATCACAATCCCCTGAAGTTACGGGAGTCATGATTTTTGGATGATCTCCCAATAGTTGCGAATAACGAATTGCCGCCCATTTGCGTCTTTCATTATAGTAGTCAAGGAGTTTTAATTTTTCGTTTAGCACCACGGCTTGCAAACTGTCTAATCTAGAATTTACCCCAACTACATCATGATGATACCGCTTGTACATCCCGTGATTTACCACACCTCGAAGCGTATGTGCCAAATCATCGTCGTTTGTAAAAATAGCTCCGCCATCGCCGTAGCAACCCAAATTTTTAGATGGGAAAAAAGAAGTTGAACCCACATGCCCTATTCCACCGGTTTTGGTTTTGGTGCCGTCTTTGCTCGTAAACGTTGCGCCAATGCCTTGAGCGTTGTCTTCAATCACATAAAGGTTATGCTTGTTCGCAATTTGCATAATGGCATCCATCTCGGCAGCTTGCCCAAAAAGATGTACCGGCACTATAGCTTTGGTATTTGAAGTAATCGCTTTTTCAATCGCTTTGGGGTCAATATTAAAGGTGTCTGGGAGTACATCTACCAAAACAGGCGTAAGCCCCAAAAGGGCAATAACCTCCACAGTGGCAGCAAAGGTGAAATCTGCTGTAATGACCTCATCGCCAGGTTTTAGTCCCAATCCCATCATGGCAACTTGAAGGGCATCGGTACCGTTGGCGCACGGAATTACATGCTTTACCCCAAGATAATTTTCGAGATTGGTTTGAAATGTTTTTACGGCAGGGCCGTTGATAAATTGTGCTGAAGAAAGTACTTCTTGCATGCCCGCATCTACTTGGGGTTTGATGAATTCGTACTGGGTCTGCAAATCGACCATTTGTATTTTTCGCATCGCAACTTTTTGGTTCAGCAAAATTACAAAAAACATGCACCTCTTTCTGAAATAAGTATCTTTGAGGCATGCAATTTTTTTATTCTTTAGCGATATCGGCTGCCAGATGTGTAGTTCCACTTGTGGCACGAGGCGACAAAGCCAACGCCTTTGTGCAAGGAAGAAAAGAATTATGGAACCAACTCGATAGCATTCCTAAAAATACCAACGTGGTGTGGATGCACTGTGCCTCTTTGGGAGAATACGAGCAGGGACTACCAGTGCTGCAAGGATTAAAGGCATCCAAACCCGATTATTTTTACTTGGTTACGTTTTTTTCGCCCTCGGGGTATGAGGTGCGCAGTACGCATGGTGTTGCTGATTTGGCAACTTACCTACCATGGGATACCAAAAAGGACGTGCAACGGTTTATTGCTTGCGTACACCCTAAAATGGCATTGTTTGTAAAATATGAGTTTTGGCCCAATATGATTGATGCATTGCACAAGGCAAACGTACCGCTATATCTGATTGCAGGGGGATTTCGTTCCCATCAACTTTTTTTTAAGCCTTGGGGCGGATGGTATCGCAAATTGCTTAAATCATTTAAACATTTGTTTGTGCAAAACGAACAATCGCTAAAGCTGTTGCGTCAAATTGGCATAACCCATGCAAGTGTTTCAGGCGACACGCGTTATGATCGTGTGGGAGCAAGTAAAGCTCCATTGCCTTTTATGGAATCCTTTGTGGGGAATCGGAAATGTATTGTTGCGGGTAGCACTTGGCCCGAAGACGAAGCAGTACTAATAGGCGCTATTTCGCAAACTCCTAAGGATTGGTGTTGGCTTATTGCCCCACACGAAATACACGAAGAAAAACTCCATCAACTTATGGCAAAACTTCCTGAAGGAAGTTTGCGCTATACGCATTCTAAAGAGTCGGAATTTGCAAGCTGTCCTGTACTCCTTCTTGATACGGTGGGTATGCTTAGTCGTTGTTATGCATACGGCGACATTGCCTATGTAGGCGGTGGTATGGGCACTTCTGGCTTGCATAATATTTTGGAACCTGCTGCCGAAGGCATCCCTGTGGTAATTGGAAAAAATTACCAAAAGTTTCCCGAAGCCAAAGCTTTGATAAATTTGGGGGGGGTGGCATCTATTTC
>JBMYLP010000003.1:92813-191972 GCA_049596455.1 Flavobacteriaceae bacterium
TCCCGTCCAAGTTGCCTTGCCACGGGACCACGCACATGCTTTGCTTGTTGGAGCTAATGCATAACGAAGGGTTGCGAAGCGAAAAAGGAAACCTTAATTCAGCGTTTATAACCCAAAACCAAGGGGCAACTGAAAAGACATTAACACGCCTTAATAAAGATTTGATGAGTAAAAGTCAATTCGAGTGAAACGCTGTAAGCGTTTTGTATCGAGAATAGATTTCAATATAATTTTTCTTAATTTTATTTGGGAAAATTACCTGTCTGCCCTGTCTGCCGACAGGCAGGCTCAATCAGACTAACCTAGTTTCTTTAACACGTCACAAATTATGATATGTATTCCTACTCAAATCCCTGAAGAGCTTTGCGCTATTGACGACGAACTTAAAGCCATTTACCACAGTAAAGACAGTTTTTGTATCTGGGTCTTTAAGACCAGATCAGACCGTAATCAATTTATGGACGCCACTACAGGTATGGATAAAGCAGCTAGGACTGCCTATTATGCGGAGCGTTTTGGAGGTGCTATCAAATCTTGATATACCCACCAAAAAACACAAACCATTTTCCTGTTTGGGATTTATTCAGATATGCCAGGCGATATTGAAGTGACATTTGGAGTTTAACGTCGGGGCTAATGAGTGCACCGATGCCTGTTAAGGCTCTAAAATCATATTTTGGCGATATGGAGTTTTGCAGTTGAAGTAGCGATTCTACATTTGCCAACGCATAAGCTTCACCCACATTTAGTTCTTGTCCATTTAATGGGAAATCTATTCCAAACCTGTAGCGCAATCGGGTAATTAGCTTTGAATCAACAAACCGTTCTTCTAGTCTTAGTCGGTGTGAAAACCGAATAACGTGAGGTCTTAATGTGCTTTGGTATTGTTGCGTAAGTCTAAATTCATTTGGTTTGGTTTCATCAAACTGCTCTGCAAATCGGTATAGTAATCCGAAGCTGATTTTTTGTCCGTTGCTCATACGCCATGAGGAAAAATGTGACAGCTCTAAAAATTTTGAATGTAGGTTGCTATCGTCCCATTGCAGAAAACGAGACGCAACGCCAAAGTTGGCATCATAGTTTGTTGAAACTTGATTCGAAAACACAAGCTGCGGCTGAACAAAGAGCTGTTCTGATTGCTGTGCTACCCCAAAGAGGCCAAACGCTAAAAAAGCAAAAATTAAACGAAATTTAGTACATAACATGGTCATCGTTATGGGGTATTATATCTCGTTTATTTAGCAGCCTGCCCTCGGCATCAATCAAAAACTCCATTTGCTTGTATCCTGATTTGGTTTTTCCATGAACGACAATCTCGTAAGCTGCAGGCTTTACCACTTTGTCAAAAACAGCTAATACTGTTTTTATAGGATTTGCATCTTTAGGGGGTACAAATTGCTTTTGTATCCGCGTTAGTTTGTATCGTTGAAACTGACTGCCAATTACCTCCAAAACAGAAACTGGAAGTTCCGATTTTGGCATCAGCATTTCGATGTCCTCCAACACGCCCTCTTGGCTAAATTCAATGCTAAAGTGAGTTCCGTATTTTTTTAGTTTAACCTCATAACTCTCTTTTTTACCATCAAATTCGTGGTAGTACCGAACACGTTTGGCATCTTGTGTTATTTGTGGTAAAAGTGTAATAACTCCTGGAGGAAGTTGGCTTGATGAAATACGAGATTCTTTTTCAAACTTAAACTGAGCTTTGCCCATAAGACCTAAAAGTAAAATCATTAGAAAGAGGGGTCGATAGTTCATGTTTTGAAATACGGTATTTATCATTAACATAGTTGCAAAAGTAAATCTTCCACATTCATTTCTACCACAAGAAACTATATGTTTATTTGATATCCAATCAAGTAGTCAAAACCAACTCAAAAAAGGCCTTACATTTCTGTCCGTACCTTCGTAAATTTTCCATAAAAAGTTTATAACGTTTCATATTAATTGTAATAATTTGGAACACTAATTATGGAACAAAGATATAAAATTTACATTAAATTAACATTCGCGTAACATTAAAGAAACATATGTTCATAAAAAAACCCCAACAATTGTTGAGGTTTTGTGCGGGTGAAGGGACTCGAACCCCCACGCCGTGAAGCACTAGATCCTAAGTCTAGCGTGTCTACCAATTTCACCACACCCGCAAGTGGTGCGCAAATATACACATGTTTCCAATAATTCAACAGTACTTTCTTGTCGCATAACAATTTTATACCTTCGTGTAAAATTCATCCCATGAACACCATCAAGAGCTACATCAAACAACATCAAAATAGGTTTTTAGAAGAATTGTTTGCGCTTATTCGCATTCCCTCTATAAGTGCTGATTCTACCTACTCATCACACATGCAAAAAGCTGCTCAAGCCGTTTCAGATGCACTTACCGCTGCTGGGTGTACCCATACCGAATTGTGCCCTACCAAAGGCTATCCCATCGTTTATGGCAAAAAAATTGTTGACCCAAAGCTTCCCACCGTTTTGGTATATGGACATTATGACGTACAGCCGCCAGACCCGCTAGAACTATGGGAAACCCCTCCGTTTGAACCTGAAATTCGCAAAACCAACATACACCCCGAAGGCGCCATTTTTGCCCGCGGTGCCTGTGACGACAAAGGGCAGATGTTTATGCACGTTAAGGCATTAGAAGTTATGGAACAAAACGGTGGGCTGCCATGCAATATAAAATTTATGATTGAAGGCGAGGAAGAAGTGGGCAGTGATAACCTTGAAGATTTTGTTCGTGCAAACACCAAAAAACTCCAAAACGATGTGATTTTGATTTCCGATACGGGGATGCTTGCCAACGATATTCCTTCCATCACTACTGGGCTGCGCGGACTCAGCTATGTGGAAGTGGAAGTCACAGGGCCAAATCGAGATTTACACTCTGGATTATACGGTGGAGCCGTTGCCAATCCCATCAATATTTTAACGCAAATGATTGCTGCCTTGCACGACGAAAATAACCGCATTACCATTCCTGGTTTTTACGACAACGTTGAAATAGTCAGCGATGCTGAACGTGCCGAAATGGGTAAAATTCCATTCTCTTTAGACGACTATAAAAATGCATTGGACATCAAAGCCGTTCATGGCGAAAAAGGCTACACCACATTGGAGCGAAAGTCCATTCGCCCAACCTTAGACGTAAACGGGATTTGGGGAGGTTATACAGGAGAAGGTGCCAAAACGGTAATTCCAAGCAAGGCATTTGCTAAAATTTCTATGCGATTGGTGCCCCATCAAAAATCAGAGGAAATCACAGAACTCTTTACCCAACATTTTATGTCGCTAGCCCCAAAAGGCGTAACGGTAAAAGTAACGCCCCACCATGGCGGCGAAGGCTATGTGATGCACCCTGACGGGCTGGAATTTCAGGCAGCGAGTAAAGCCTACCTCGAAACTTTTGGCAAAGCGCCCCTTCCTGTGCGTGATGGCGGCAGCATTCCCATTGTGGCACTTTTTGAAGAAACGCTACAAAGCAAAACAGTACTTATGGGTTTTGGACTGGATAGCGATGCCATCCACTCCCCTAACGAACATTTTGGGGTGTTCAATTTTCTAAAAGGGATTGAGACCATTCCGCATTTTTACCATCATTTTACTGCCTTGCATCAAGCAAATCAATAAGAAACAAATCGGCAGCGATGCCATCGGCTAAAAAAGCTCCGCTGCGTGTGGTTTTAAGACAATTATCTGCAATTTGAAGTAATCCTTCATTAATAAAACGTTGGGCTTGCTGTTCCAAATGTTCTCGGTAGCGACTTCCTAACTCTTGTTCCATCTGATCTAAGGAAACCCCCCAAGAAGCGCGCAATCCAATCATAATGGCTTCGTTGAATTTGTCAACAACACTCAATTTTTCAACAGTTTGGGGCAACTGTCCCTCCCCTATTTTTTTCATATACACCGCATTGTTGCTCACATTCCAATAGCGTTGCGCGCCATCAAAACCATGTGCCGAAGGACCAATGCCCAAATAGGGTTTCCCCTTCCAATACGCCGTATTGTTTTTGGAGTGAAATCCAGATTTACCAAAACTGGAAAGCTCATAATGCTCATAGCCGTTTGCCGTAAGCGTATCTACAAGATATAAAAACTGCTGCTCCACATCTTTTTCATCAAGAATAGAAACAACCCCTTTTTTTACAAAATGCTCCAAAGCCGTCTTTGGCTCAAGGGTTAAGGCATAAGACGAAATATGAGGTACATTGAGAGCGAGTGCCGTTTTAAGGTTTTTTTTCCAGTCGGAGATTGTGGTGTGAGGCGTGCCAAAAAGTAAATCTATAGACACATTTTCAAAAACCTCTTGCGCCCAAACCACTGTCTGCATGGCTTGCTTTCCAGAATGTGCACGATTCATCAGCTTGAGCTCGGCATCATGAAACGATTGTACGCCAATCGACAAACGATTGACTCCAGCATTTTTAAGCTGTGTCAAATACAAGGGCGATAAATCATCTGGATTAGCTTCCACCGTAATTTCTGGTGTGGCGGTAACACTATAGTGCGATGTAATTGCTGTTATCAATTCAGAAAGGGCAGCTGTCGAAAGCATGGAAGGCGTCCCGCCACCAAAATATATGGTTTCCACCGGTCGTAAAATCTCGTGTTTTCGCAGCAGTACTTCACTTTTCAGCGCAGCAACCATTTCATTTATATAATTTGCCGACGTGGAAAAATGAAAGTTGCAGTAATGACATGCCTTTTTGCAAAAAGGAATATGAAGGTAAATGCCCGACATACCTATTTTTTTACGCGATGCGCCTGTTGCTTTACAAATGAGCTCCAGCCTGAATAGCTTTTCTCGGTTTGCTGTGCAGGATTAAAGTAATGACAAACAGCAGCAGCGAGTCCATCAGTTGCATCTAGGTTTTTGGGAAGTGATGTTAGCCCAACCAACTGTTGTAACATTTTGGCAACCTGTTCTTTAGAGGCATTTCCGTTTCCAGTAATTGCCATTTTTATTTTTCGTGGCGAGTACTCATAAATAGCCAAATCATGCGCAATACCGGCAGCAATGGCTACCCCTTGTGCTCTTCCTAATTTTAACATCGATTGCACGTTTTTTCCAAAAAAGGGTGCTTCAAGTGCCATTTCATCGGGCTTGTAGGTTTCGATGAGTTCAGAAGTGCGGGCATATATATGCCCTAATCGCACATAATGGCTCTCGTACTGGCTCAGTTTTAATTCGTTTAGCTGCAAGCAGCTGAGTTTTTTTCCTTCTACTTTGATAATCCCAAACCCCATAATGGTAGTTCCTGGGTCAACTCCTAAAATAATGCGCGAATCGGCCATACGTAAAAATAGGGAATAATTGCTATTCGGAAATGGCAACTGGCAATGTCCAATGGACTTCAACAGGAATTTCCAAATTTGTCTTAAATGCAGGCTGAAATCTAGGCAAGGAAGCAACAACCTCCTCAACAGACGAAAAAACCAGCGGTGGAATGCTGCCTTGCTTGGTGTTTGAATAGCCCACAATTGAAAGCTGGCCAATAGTATCTACTTTTAAGCTAACATAGAGGGTGTCAAGTTTAACAGGCGAAATACGATCTGAATCAAATTTTTTATCCAGTTTGTTTTGTATGATTTCCGTAAAACAGCTCCAATTCTCTTCGGTATTGTCTTTTGGGCAATCAGGATACAACGGGGGCTCGTCCATTTCTGTCCAATTCACATTGGGTGCTTGAGGTTTTGTTTTTGGAGAAGAGCATCCAATACAAAAAAGCAATGCCAACAAAAAAACCCTCCAAAACTTCATTGGATAAAAGTAAAAAATAAAGCCTTGTTTTTTGATTGTAGCCATGAATAATTTGTATTTTAGAATTATGGATATAGCACTTTTAATTCTTGGCGCACTCCTCATTATGTTAGGTTTGGCAGGTAGTTTTTTGCCTGTAATTCCAGGCCCGCTAACCAGTTGGTTTGGTTTGCTGTCGCTGCACTACACCAGTAAAATAGAACAAGACTGGGGCTTTTTGGGCTGGACATTAGCAATTGCACTAGTCATTATGATATTGGATTATATCATTCCCATTTGGGGCACCAAAGCCTTTGGTGGAACAAAAGCAGGAGCCATTGGCTCTACTATTGGCTTAGTAGTTGGGCTATTTTTTCCACCCTTTGGGATTATTCTTGGGCCTTTTGTTGGGGCATTTGCAGGAGAGCTCAGCAAAAATCCAAACCGCCAAATTGCATTAAAGGCAGCCTTTGGTTCTTTTTTAGGCTTTCTTTCAGGTGTAGCACTTAAGCTTATCGTTTCTGTAGTTTATTTGCTATTTTTTGTTTCAACAGCCTGGAAAGGGTTTCAGGGTTGGTTTTAGAACCAGGAGCAAAAAGGAAGCGCGTTGCTTTTCAAATCACAATACTATACTTGTAAAAATACGTGTACTGAAGTTGTTCTGTATCAAATCACAATAAATTTTAACTAAACAAAACAATAAAAACGAATACTCCCTTAATGCATCTCTGGAACTTTTAAAAGTTTATAAAACGGTGTTATCTCACCAAGTACACTTATAGATACTTTAAATGGGTTGTGCGTTAGCCACCCTGTTTTCCTACTACCAAAGTTTAAAATCCGAACATAGTTTGGATAGCTTTGATCATAAACATCTAAATCATATACCTGTCTAAATTCATAATACTTACTCGAAATACGTTGCACACGGTAAACGTTTTCCCAAAGGCTAATACCACTGTTCAATCTTCGGTGAATCTCTTTATGGCTCAAGCCCAAAATAAAGCAGTCGTTGATATGCAGTGTTGAAATAATCATACGCCCATCTGGTGGAAGTTGATATAGTGGTTCCTTATTTCGAATGCGACGCACGGCCTCCCAAAACGTAACCACCTGTTCTTGATAAGTGTTATCAATGCTTTGATAGATGAGCACATGATGGTTGTTTCGTGGGTTTACGTATTTATTTTTTCCTTTACTCAGCTGAACAGCATTACCTACATTTTCTCGCATTCTCACACGGCGCACAGGGACGTTGTCGCCGCGCTTGTTGGGTAAAAACACATTCGTTTCCCAGCCTGTTTCAGTGGGAGAGCAAAGAGCATTTTTTGGCACTTTACCATTTACAAACCCTCCGCATAAATCAATTTGATCGTAAACTAATTCCCGAATACTATAGTCGACAATTTTACTTACTTGCTTTGCCGTATTTAAACTACTAATGGGCTTGCGAATGTGATACGCCTCTTGCCCTTCTGCGGTTTTCCGCTTGCCATAATAGCTGTCTTTGTGTAGTTTTCCTTTTGGAGTCAAATGAACAACCTCGCTGTTTTTTTGAACCATTCTTCGAACTACTTGATGTTGTACATCAACAGAGATGGATATGGTTTTGTAGGCTTGAATAGCATCTCTAGTAAATTGTGCCCAAGGTGTGGGAAAAACCCCTCTATAAGACAAGGGCTCATACCTGTTCCAATGTCTCAATTCTTCCAAATAGCTAGGTTCGTTAAGCGCAGTAACCAAAGCTATGGTTGCAGGCTCTCTAGAATTCAAATGCCGTGCTTTTTTGTTAAACGCACTTAGGGTACTAATCCCCCATTTGCTTCGTAAACTACTTGTAGCATTGCCGCGAGCAGCAATAACCTCAGGGGCAACACGACTCAGGTAATTTTTTACCTTAAACGCCATATGATGTCGATCATCAAACTCCTGAGCAACGCTATCATGCACATAATTAGATGCGGTAAAATGTTTAAATTTAAGATAAGGACCGTGCTTCCCTGAACCGTTTAAAAGTTGATCTAAAACACGTGTTTTTACACGCTCCCAAACCCCAGATGGCTGCGTAATAAAATATTCATAAGGGGTTTTGTTAATGATGTTTTGCTTGAAAAAGGTCATACAAAGTGCCTTATTTCGATCGGAATCATTAAAAAACCTTTCCCAAGGATGAATATAAACGATGGAAACTTCGTCCGTGAAAAGTTTTTCCAAAGTAATTGGTGTACTGGTATAGGGGCATATTTTATTCCACTCTAACCAAAGCTTATATTTAAACAAATTAGTGTGGGTAGGGTTTTGACCTGCCTCAAGCACTGCGTCATGGATTTTGGGAAGCTCTTGTTCTCTAATTTTTTTTGAAATCACCAATGCCTTTCGGTGTTTGGCATTGATTTTTACATCACTTGATAGCACAAAATTGATTTGGTCAATGTTTCCGTATTCTTGTATTAAATTATTAACCAATTTGCGTAGCTCAAACACAGGTTTTTGTGCCACAGGCTTAAACTTGCGCATGATATCACGGTCTTCATCTGGTGTAACGGGGAGGGTGCTCTCCTCTCGGTGATGCTCAATCAAGTATAGTTTTTGAGCATTTAGCTGGATACCAAAAACATCGCTAAAATCATATACCCAGTCTGGATCATCAATCTTGTTGTCTTCAACTGCAGCTTCGATAAAATAAGTGATGTTATCTTTAATTTCGCTGCTTAATTCATTCCAACGTTTCTCGCCAATGGCATTCTTTACGCCGGCTAAAATTATGGCATTTTTTGCAGGATATCCTTCTTCTAAATAATGTAAAATAGTGCGAGCAGCCTTCATGCTTAACTTTCCAAAACCAGGCTTAAGTTTTATGGCAGCTACTGTTTTTGCCTTCTTTAAAGACAATCCCCATCGGTCTCTAAGTCGTTCGGTGAGCAGCGTTTTATCAGAGTAAAAATGAAGGTCGTGCCAAAGCTCGTGCTGTTCGTCATTGGTAAAGGATAAAAAGCGCTGTCCAAAGGCAGTAGAACGAGATAAGTGCGTAATGGTGTTTGCTAAATATATTTTGGTAGAGTCTTCGTAGTTAAAGGCAAACTTGTCCTCAACACCAAGGGCAACACGCACTTTTTTAAACATAAATCCAGAAAAATGTGTAGCTACTTTAAGGGCTTCTTTGCGTTGTTTTGCGTTTAGTGGTTCTCCGTGAAGTTGAATAGAATCCAGCCAACAATAAATGTTATACCACTCATTGATTGGGTGGCTTTGCCACATAGACTTTTTATCTTTTTCATACGGACATGTAGAAGCTACACCTCTTAGTTTTCGGTATTGGGAAGGGCGTTGATAAAATAAAATCCCTTTGTTTCCACCTTCTCCAATGAGTGTTTGCCTAAAGCTTTCATTTAAAAAATGGTGGTGTTTTTCTTGTACATCTAACAATTCTTGAATTTCTTCAGAATACATGCTTCTGTCTAAATAGCGATTACGTACCCTATTTTCGTTATAACTATACGGCTGTCCTTTTTTGGAAATGAGTTCATTTAGATACGTGCCTAAATATTGCTCATTTAAATGCTGCTGGGTATGTTGGATACCAAGACGATTTGCGCTGGGAAGCCCTTCAATTAAAATTTTAGCATTGGTTTTGTCGTTTATGCTATTCATCATTT
The DNA here is from genome assembly GCA_049596455.1 of Flavobacteriaceae bacterium. Lineage (GTDB taxonomy): Bacteria > Bacteroidota > Bacteroidia > Flavobacteriales > Flavobacteriaceae > UBA7446. The sequence goes on from JBMYLP010000003.1 coordinate 102,222, forward strand.
TACCCCTTCGCTGGGTCAAATGGTAAAGTACTCTACCCAATTCGTGTTTTGATAACTTTTCAACAACCCCTTTTGCCCTTAGCTCATAAGGGTTCATGGCAAACCATTGTTGCATTTTCTTATCCTTTGAGGACAAGCTGTTCTCCTTTTTCCATTTTTTCAGTTCCTTAGAGGTCAAGGGTAACATTCCCATTTGCGCCAAAAACGATAGCATTTTTTGCTTTCTGTAGGTTTTGCGCAAATACACATTCCGTGCATTTCTTGTTTGCGTGCGGATGGTTGCATTAGAAGTTTCGCGATCACCTTCACCTAAGTGATTCACAAAAGAGGTGAAAATTCGAGTGCCCATATTCACAATACGAGGACTATTGGATTGACGAACTAACGCCCAACCAATAGATTCTGTTCCAATATGTAAACCCAAAATTTGTTTCACTTTCAAAATTTTTTATACATTTGTGGCATCTTATCACAATAAGGCTTTTTGCCGTGGACTAGTGTCCAGCGTCCCGCTTAGGTGGGACATTTTTTTTACTTTCTATTTAACTTAGCCAAGGTTAAGGTCGAGAGTTTCTCGACCATACACCCCGGCGTAGCATAACAATCAAAGCATAAATAAATAGGGTTCGCTGCTACTTGATGAACCACTATAAATGGGCAAAAAAGGTTGCGGGTACAACTGCTCCTTAATATGGTTGTCCTAAATCCCACTAACAGCAAATGTGCGTGATGAGCGATAGGTGTTGAGCTCTAAAGGGTTGAATGTATATAAAGGGGGGCGAACTAACGTTTTCAGCTAATAAAAAGGTCCGAAAAGCAAGTTTTCCTTGTTGTAGGAATATACTTACAAACTGTAAGTGTTGTATTAGTAATACAGGCTGCGGTTGTCCGTTACCTCAAACGTCTTTTTGACAGCATTGGATGCATTCATCTCAATGTTTTGCTTGGCAGCATTCAGAATTGAAGCTTTATAACCCGCGTAATTTGTTAAACTATCAGCTGCCGTTTTTGCTTTAAGCTGTATCACATATACACCTGTATTTCCTCCAATAGGTTCTGAAACAGTGTCTAGGTCAATACCAAATGCAGCACCAACAACTTCGGGTTCGTTAGACGCACCTGCTAGCATGCTCGTAAAGCGATTTACTGCTTTGGCGGTACTTACCGTTTGTTCAAATTGTGCAGCAACCTCTTCAAGTGTATCGTAATCGTCTATTTGCTTTAATAACGCAGCTTCCTTTTTTTCTTTCATCACAAGCGAGGAAACAGTTGTTTTAAGTTCCTCGGCATCTGGAAGTCCAGCTGCTTTAACGTTTGTTATTTGAACAATAATATAGCCTCCCGTAGATAGTGCAAATCGTTTGACGTCTAATGCCTGACGACCTTCTTCAAAAGCCCAACGCACTACCTGACGCTGTGCACCCAAGATAGGCAAAGACTCGTCTAGTACTTTAACATCATTAATTTCTTTAATACTGTACTTTTTTTGTGTGGCTAGCTCTTGAAAATCTGCTTTTTGCACATCTAGTTCAAACTGTGTGGCTTCAGTAAAAACTTGATTACTTGTAGCCTCAGAGGGAATCAGTTTTTTAGCTATCGTAGCTAGCTTTACAACATCTTTTTTGTCTTGAATTTCAATCACATGAAAACCGAATTCAGTTTCTGCTACACCAACAGCACCTACGCGATTTCCAAAAACAAAATCACTGAAAGGTGCCACCATGTCTTCTCGTACAAACTCAGGCAAATCACCGCCTCTTGTAGCCGATGGGCCATCAGAATTTTCGCGTGCCAATTGGGCAAAATCACTGCCTCTTTTTGCTTTTCTGAGTAATGTATTTGCAAGATTTCTAGCTGCTGCTTTGGTACGGGTTACTGTTGCTGCAGCTCGAGACGCACCGTTGTACGCAATAAGAATATGACGCGCTTTAGCTTTTCCGCCTTTGCTGCGTGCAACCATGCGTGAGATGTTTGTATAGCCGTTGTCTTCGTAAGGTCCAAAAACTTCACCTAATGGAAGGTTAAACAACGTATTGGCATAGTTCCCTGAGAGTTCTGATGCTGTAACAAAAGTGTCTTGAAACGGAACATCTGAATTTTCACCAATAAAAGCTGCCAAGGCATCTACACCAACATCAGCAAACGAAGGAAAGGTTTCATCTTGTTTTGACACTTCATTAAACTCCACACGAGTGGTAAGGAGCTTGCGTAATTCATTTTCAATAAGCACCTTGTCTTCTGGCGTGGGAGCCTCTGCAAATTGCACATAACGCAAATCTCTTGCTTCTTCACGCTCGTAAGTGTCTGCGTTTTCTGCAATATAATTCGCAATATCTTTGGTTGAAACGGTAACAATACTGTCTGGTATTACAGTATAAGGAATACGCACATAGTCCATATCAACAAGGTCGTTTTGTAGGGTGTAACTCTGTTGTGCTTCAAAGGACGTTACATTCAGCCCAGCAGATACCATATTAATGTACTGCTCTACACGAAGGTTATTGATTATTGATGCTTCTTGCGCCTTCCATTGTTCAAACCCTTGCGGGTTATTTTGGCTTAGGTCTAAAATAAAATCTGTAAATCGTTCAGGGTCAAATGCGCCATCTTCTCCCTGAAATTGTGGATCGGAAGAAAAATTTGGGTCATTTTTTAAGAATTGCTCAATGTGGCTTTTTCCAACTGTCAAGCCTAAGGCATCAAATGTTTGCTCATATGCTTTCGCATTGGTTGATTGTTCATAGGCAAAATTTACAGCTTGCATGGTAGACATGCGGTAGCTGCGCTCTGCAAAATCTACCTGACGACTGAATTCATCAATCCCTACTTCTTCATCTCCAACCACCAAAACGGGCTCTTGACTTGAGGAAGAATTTCCATCAAAAAGTCCTGTAAAAACAAACGCCAATAGCGCCATTCCTATGATGAATATTAAAAAGATAGATCGTTCTCTGATTTTACCTAAAATAGCCATGGTTAAAAAATTTAGACTGGATGCGAAAATACAATTAAAAAGAAGAATTTAAAACGCTAATTAACATAGACTCTTACTAAATCCACTTTAGTGTTGGATACTTCCAACATTTCAAAGGTAAAGCCTTCTATAACGACACGTTCTCCTTCTTGTGGTATATCGGCGGTGTGATGCACTATAAGTCCCCCAAGTGTTTCGTAAGACTCTGATGTTGGCAGTTGAAGCGAATAGCTGGTGTTAATTTCATCGATTTCGAGACGTGCTGAAAAGGTAAACGAGCCGTCATCATGTGAAATCACCACATTTGATACTGTATCGTGTTCGTCTTCAATTTCCCCGAATAATTCTTCAATAATATCTTCCAATGTCAGCATTCCTGCCGTACCGCCATACTCGTCCAATACCACAGCGATACTGCGTCTTTTTTTGACCAACAGATTAAATACATCTTGAATACGCATCGTTTCAGGGATCCACTCCACCGCCTTGATAATAGCGTGCAACGATTTGGGACTTTTAAACATATCAAAAGCATGTACGTAACCAATAATATTGTCCATGCCTTGTGCATAAATTAAAATTTTTGAAAATCCAGTTGAGGAAAATATATTGACCAATTCTGCAGGTTTTTCATACCTGTCCACAGCTACCATCTCGGCGCGAGGCACCATAACCTCTCGGGCTTTTAGGTTGGTAAACGTCAAGGCATTATGGAACAATTGCAATTCAGCGTCTTGCTGCTCTTGGCTTGCTGTTTCGATGTGCTCCAAAACAAAATCGCCCAATTCTACCTTACTAAAAGCTATCGATTCTTCGTGTTTAGGGACATTAAAAAAGCGGTAAAGCACGCTGTCAGAAAAACGAAGAATAGCCCAACTGAAGGGTTTCATCAACTGATAAAAAACAAAAGCGGGTAGTGCAAAAAGACTTAAAAATTGGTTTGCATAAATCTGAAAAAAAACTTTAGGTAAAAATTCTGCCGTGATTAAAATTATTGCGGTAGAAATAAGGGTTTGATAGAAAATTATATGTAGCGGCAACGATGAAAAACTAGTATAACTTGGAAACAATTGACTAACAATGAGGTCACCGGCAAAAATGCCATACACCACAAGCGCAATATTATTGCCCACAAGCATGGACACAATAAATCGTGAAGGACTTTTGGTAATAGATTTTAAAAGTGCGCTGTAGCCTTTTTTCTGTGTTTTTTGAATTTCAAGTCGGATTTTGTTAGACGACACAAAAGCAATCTCCATTCCAGAGAAAAAAGCCGACAACAAAAGGCTAATGAGCAAAACCGTTATCTCAACAGACATGGTTTAGGGTTGCTTACGCTTTTCTAATTTTTTACGGTAGCGCCTACGTATATAAAACATCAAAAAGGCGACTGCTGCAATGGCAATATCAAGTGTAGTTCTAGACTCTGCAGCACCATAAAAATAAAGTGCTCTGAATAAAAATAGCCCGCCAAAAGCAAGGTATATAATTTCGGAAATACGGTAAAATTTAATCATAATTCTTCTTCTACGGCAACACTTCCAACAAGTGGTCCTGTGGTTATTTTATTGAATGACCTGCTGGCATCTAACACTCGAGCCGCAATGTCGTAATCTTTGTTTTTAAAGGTAAAGTTTTCTTCTGTAAAAACCCACTCTCGATCAATATCCCAATAGAGTTGAGAAGTGCGCAAGTTAGCTCCCTCTGGAGTAGTAATGCTTACATTTCCGCGCAAGTCCACCATATTGGTACGGTTATATAAAATTCCGTAATCGGCTTTCACAAAGGTTTCCTTATTTTTTTCATCATAAAAGACAACATCCACACCCCTTGGGAACTCAGAATATGGAAACGGTTGATTCGTATAATCGATGTTTTTCGGGGCTTTAAGAATGGCTACGGTTTGCGCTGAGTCGGTATATACCACACGAATGGTATCTGCCTCGCCAACAGGCAACGCATCAAATTGATTGAGCTGCTTTACTTGTTCAAAATTATTTTTACACGAGTATGTGGCAAACACCAATAGTGCTAAAAAATATAATTTAAACAAGCTGCGGTGTTGCATATTACAACTGCGGTACGGTTACACTATCATTTATCCAGCACGAAAAACGGATGGTTTGACCCGCATTTCCTTCTGTGAAAATATCCGTTTTACTAGGTGCTCTGCCCTCGTAGCTTGCTGCCATTTTAAGCGCTGTTTTCTTTACTCCTGAATCCACATTAGCTGCCCGACGAGCTGTTTTTGCAGCCAACCAATATACCGCACGTTTTTCAAACTGAGTGTTTCCACAATCGTTCGCGCTAGCGGCATACAAATTTGCAATAAGCATATAGGCTTTCCCCATAGAAGGTTGATTTGCCAACGCTCTTCTGGCATAGGAGCGCGCTTTGCTCTTTAATCCTCTTGTCTTAAACTTTACTGCAATTTTATACAAAATTGCTGCTTTGCGATATTGGTCTTGCTCTAATGTTAAAGACTCTTCGTAATAAGCTAATGCGCTTTGACTATCGCCTGCTTTGTCCTTGAGCAATCCAAGATAGTACGCAGAATTTGCAGAAGGATTTATGCCGTGAAGTGCCTCTACAAGCTCCACAAAAAGGGGATCGTCAGAGCAATCTTTTGCATCCATTCTACTGGCTGCGCGGTTCAGCCATACACTATTGGTTTTGTTTGCTTCAAAGTTTTTGCGGTAAAGCGGAATCAAATTCTCACAGCTTGATTCTTTGGAAATCATGGCATCAAGATTATTGGCATAGGTAGAAAACGCTAACACATTGGTTTCGTATACGCGTTTATTGCGCTGCTCTCTGGAAGTCACAGGCTGACCTGAATCTTCCTTTTTCAAAATAACATCTAGCTTACGCGCCAAATTGGTTTGTTCCAACTCAAATTTTTCAGAAATCTCCTCGTACTTGTTGAATAATTCTTCGGTGGTTTTTCCACCTTGCTTATACAACTGATAAGTTGTTTTAAAGAACGAGTATAACCGCTTTGGACTGGTAAAGCTAGCAGCGTCTTGTGAAAACGCTTGACTGAACACATCAAATGCTTTTTGCGTGGTGCCTAGCTTGTAATCAATCATTGCTTGCGCTTTTGAAGAAAGGATTTTTCCTACCTCACTTTTCCCGCTTTTTGTGGTTGGGAAATAGGTAATCCAGTCATCATAAAGTGCCATGAGTTCTTGGACATAGACGGTTTTATCGTCCGTAGCATTTTTTATTTTATGTGCCAAAATGCGCTCGCCATACTTAAATGTTGCTACATTGAGTTCTGGGCAAACAGTCCGCACTTCTTTCCACGGCTGGTATGCCGAATCGTAGTTTTTCACTTTTGCAAACTCCGCAAAAATAGATAAGTTTCCAGGGCATGAACTTTTATCTCCTTGTGCAATGGCGCCTGCGCCAATGCTTAACATCAAAAAAAATAACGTATTTCTCATAATTCTTCTTTAATCGTATTTTCTCTTAATAAACCAAACATCACTAAGCGAAAAACCCAGCATAATGTTTGTGTAATTTTCTTTAATCAAACCAGCATCTGTTGTTCCCATTTGACCTATTTCTACGCCAATATTTACTTTAGACAATACATTCATTGGTAATCCAATCCCAAAGGTTATGCCAAAGTCCTTCACCGCTTGACTTTTCACTTCCAATCCTGTGTGTTCCCATCGAGCACCAACGCGATATACCATACGGCTTAGGTAGTTTGTAAAGGAGTTGTGTTTTGGAATATAGAATCCGCCTACTGAAAATCTCGACGCAGCAACAAAATTAGCGTTTGAATTGCTTTCAAAAGGGTGGGTTATACCCTCTGCTGCATTTACATACGTAACTCCTGCAAACCAGTTTTGTGGCTTTCCAAAACCAACACCAAGGGTAGTTTCAGCTGCAAACTTGTTTGTGGTTGTTGCCAAATTCCCCAAAGCAATATCTTTTTGCGCTGCAGCAGTTCCCCCAGCAGCTAGGGCAGAGATTGTTTTGGAGTTTTTACTTTTCATAGAAGTATTAGGGGTGTAGATTGCCGATAGTTGCAACATGTAATCCGAAAAAATATTTCGGTTGTAATGCATCCCAAAGGAATAATGAATCCCACTTAATTCAGAACGTGTAAAAACTTGCGTGTCGTTTTGTACTCCTGTTATTCTTTCCGTTGCTATTTTTTCATTGTATCCAAAATTGTAAAAAGCACTAACACCCAAGCTTAGCCCATCAATAGGATTCACGGCAAAACCTAAAAAGGTACTGTTCACACCTCCCTTGCCATCATATAGATTTTGATATTCTAAATCGTTTTCTGTTCGCGTTGTTTTAGCTCTATAGCCAACAGCAGATTTAGGCTTAAGTCCAAAACTGAAAGCAAAATGCTTGGTGGGCACACTCAGTGCCAAATAGTTTAATGATGCCGAAGTGGTAGATTCCGATGTGGAAGAAGACTGTTGTGAAATTGATTTGTAATTAGCTCCCACACGATATTGCACAAATCTGAGTTTACCCAAAGTAGCCGGGTTATCTAGACTAAATTGTGTACTATCGGCATAGACGGTAAGCCCACCCATGGTATTATTTTCTGCGGTTCGTGTAGAAATGGGCTGTCCAGCTCCATAATACGAATAGGGAGATAATGTTGCATTTTGTGCAAACGCAAGTGAGCTTAGTATTACGAGAATATAGTTGAGAAAATTACTTTTCATGAAATGTATTAAACATCAGTAGGTGGTATAGACCTATAAGGGTCAAATCTGCAGCCACAAATATGGTATTTTTTATCTTTTTATTCAAGAATTTAGCGTCCCCTCCTGTTAAAATTATGGTAAAGTTACCATACTCTTGAGCAAATGCAGCTATCTGCGTCTCAATTTCAGCAATAATTCCTGCTTCTACACCCAATTCCATGCTCGATTTGGTATCTATTCCAATTGAAGAGGTTTTTTCTGAAGGGCTTAAAAGGGGCAATTTGTCGGTAAACAAGTGCATGGCGTGGTAGCGCATTGCGCGTCCGGGTGAAATTGCACCGCCTTTATGGTGCGCATTTTCGTCCATAATATCATAGGTAATGCAACTTCCTGCATCAATAATAAGGACAGCAGTGCTTGGATGTGTTTTTAGTGCTCCTGCCAATGCGGCTCGCCGATCTACTCCCAGGCTTTGAATATTATCGTAATCTGAAGTGAATGGATATTTGGTCGCATCATCTACAACATGAACAGCACAAGATTTTGGCAATTTTGCAATCAACCGTTTTGTTCTGGCACCCACAGAGCCTACCAAAACGGACGAAAATGGATGAGATTGATAAAATGTGCTCCATTGTAGTTCCGTCCAATCAGTACAAACACCTGATTTTTTTAATACTCCGTTTTCAAAATACCCAAATTTGATGTGCGTATTGCCAACATCTAACACTAAATGGATGCTTTTTTTCATTGACCGCTAAAGTAGAAGTTTTTTTTTCAAGCTACTTGCCAATTATGGGAAAGCGAGTATATTTGTGCTTGCATTTTTGCAGGGTACCTTAGCTCAGTTGGTAGAGCAAAGGACTGAAAATCCTTGTGTCCCTGGTTCGATTCCTGGAGGTACCACAAAACCCTTTTGCTTTTGCAAAGGGGTTTTTTGTTTTGTGTTTCTTGATTGTTAACCTACATTTGATATGCCACCGTTTTTAAAACCCATTTAAGACCCTATATTTGCACGAGCATTTTTGCTTTGAATTAAAACATGTTTTTAATGTCTTTTGACTGGACAAACATCTTAGTCCCACTTTCCATACTTCTAATGGTGGTTTATGCAATATGTCTTATTCTGATTTTTTTCTACGCGCTTAGTCAGTTGAGTTTATTGATGAACTATATCCGTCAAAAAAGCAATACCAGCCAAGATGCAGTTTTTGACCTTGACAACCCAGAAGAAGTTCCAAACGTTACCATTCAGTTGCCCATATATAATGAACTGTATGTAATTGAGCGATTGTTGGATTTTGTTTCTGAAATTGAATATCCAAAAGGAAAATTAGAGGTGCAAGTATTGGACGATTCCACAGATGAATCTGTAGAAATTACAGCCAAAAAAGTAGCTGAGTTGTGTGCCAAAGGACACGATGTTGTTCATGTGCGTCGCACCAACCGAGAGGGGTTTAAGGCAGGTGCGCTAAAAGAAGGGTTGAAAACCGCCAAAGGCGATTTTATAGCCATTTTTGATGCTGATTTTACTCCTAAAAAAGATTGGTTGCTGCAAACCATTCCCTATTTTAAAAACGAAAAAATTGGAGTTGTTCAAACCCGTTGGGGACACATTAATCGAGATTACTCCATATTAACCAAAGTGCAAGCATTTGCACTTGACATGCACTTCACACTTGAGCAAGTGGGACGCAATTACGGTGGGCATTTTATGAATTTTAACGGTACCGCAGGGGTTTGGCGCAAAACATGCATCGAAGATGCTGGAAATTGGGAAGGTGATACCCTTACTGAAGACCTTGATCTAAGCTACCGCGCGCAACTCAAAGGGTGGAAGTTTAAATATCTGGAAGATGTAGAGACCCCCGCTGAACTTCCAGTTGTAATGAGTGCTATTCGCTCACAACAGTTTCGGTGGAATAAAGGAGGTGCTGAGAATTTCCAAAAAATGATTGGTAAAGTATTTCGCACACCCAATCTTGGACTCAAAACACGACTTCACGCCATCATGCACTTGCTTAACAGCAGCATGTTTTTGTCGGTACTTACGTTAGCCATTTTGAGCATCCCAATGCTGTATATTAAAAACGAATGGGGACACTTTGGCTGGTTTTTTAATATCACGAGTCTGTTTATCATAAGCACCGTTATTTTCTTTATTTGCTATTGGTTTACCTACAAGCGAATCCACGGAGGTGGTTTTGTAAACTTTGTTGAGTTCAGCAAAAGTTTTGTCACATTTTATGCCGTTGCTATGGGTTTTTCAGTACATAATTCCAAAGCCGTTTTGGAAGGTCACCGAGGCAAACGCAGCGAATTTGTACGCACACCAAAATTTAATCTTGCCAAGTTTAAAGACAATTTTAAATCTAATAAATACCTTCAAAAAAAGATCTCTAAAAATACTGTATTAGAAGCCTTTTTGATGTTGTACTTCCTCTTTGGTATGATAAGTTCTTTTTTTGTTGGGAACGAAGGCGATTTTGGATTGTTCCCATTTCACTTGTTACTTTTTATTGGCTTTGGCTTTGTGGCATTCAGCTCGATTAAAAATCGAATTTAGATTATAGCATTTTTAATTGTTGCACCTCACTTTGCGAAAGGTGACGCCAATGTCCGCGGGGCAAGTCTTTTTTGGTTAATCCAGCAAATAATACCCTGTCAAGCGATACCACTTCATACCCCAAATGCTCAAAAATGCGACGTACAATACGGTTTCTTCCCGAATGAAGCGCAATGCCCACTTCCCTTTTTGAAGCACCTTGCACAAAACTTATTTCATCGGCTTTGATAGCGCCATCATCAAGAGTAATACCGCTTTTAATGCGTTGCAGATGTTGTCCGCTAACAGTTTTGTCAAGCACCACATGATATAATTTTTTAACCCCAGTGCTAGGATGCGTTAGCTTTTTTGCTAAGTCGCCATCGTTGGTAAAAAGAAGCAGTCCGGTAGTGGGGCGGTCAAGTCTGCCTACAGGGACAATACGTGATGTAGTCGCATTTGCGACCAAATCCATTACCGTTCGGCGTCCTTTTTCGTCTCTGGTGGTGGTGATAAACCCCTTAGGTTTGTTAAGCAGTACGTAAGCCGGTTTTTCGGCTTGTAGCTTCTGTCCATCAAAGTGTACCACATCATTGGGCTTTACTCTATAGCCAAGCTCGGTCATGATTTTATTATTGACCTTCACAGCACCCAACTGAATATGCATATCGGCTTCGCGACGCGAACAAACGCCCGCATGGGCAATAAACTTGTTTAACCGAATGCCCTCTTGAGGCTTTTTTGAATTTTCTTTTTTCATCTAACTTATATTGACCCACCCACCAGTATACCAAAACGGAGTGCAAAAGTAAGCAGCTTAAATGGATAGACGTAGTAAAGGTAAACTTATTATTCCCAATAAAATGATAAGCCGTACAAATTGAAGCAATAATCCCACATGCCGTGTGCTGCGAACACGCCAAAGCAATATCAATAAAATAATTAAGAAAATAGCAGCTGCAACAAAATAATATCCCATGGCATTTAACTCAAAAAAGGTGCGTAGTAGCGCAATAACCAAAAGCGCACAAACAATAAGTACACTAATGAGTTGTTTGGTCTTATGTTCGCCCCAAACCACAGGAAAGGTGCGGTAGTTTTGCGCCATATCCCCTTTTATATTGTATAGGTCTTTTACAAATTCGCGTACGCTCACTAGGGTGTACAGATAGGCAGCGTGGGTAAAAATTTCAAGGGAAAAGTTGTTGTAATAGACCGTGATGGCAAAAAAAGGCAACACCGTAAGCAAGGTGCTTGTAAGCGTTCCAAACCAAAGATCCCGTTTCAATAATGATGAATACAAAAACATGGCAAGCATATAGGAAATAAAAAACACCACCGCGCGAAACGAAACATAACTAGCCACCAAAAGCGCCAATACAGAGCAAGCAAAATACATTCCTAGTTTTGTTTTTGCAGAAACATGACGCTCCAAAAGGGTTTTTTCGGGGCGATTGATAAGATCTTTTTCTTCGTCAAAAAAGGCATTGAAAATATATCCTCCCGAAACGCTAAATCCTGTTGCCAACACGATAAGCCAAAGGTTTACATCAAGTAAGGTGTGTGCAATACCTTCAGATGAAAATATAAAAACCGACGCCAGCAATTGCGCAAACATCAGCACCGAAACATTAATCCCACGTACCAACGAAAACAACCCAATTGCCTGTAAAAACAATCGTTTTGTGGGCAATGAAGATTTCATGTTAAAATGTATATACGACCTCTAATTTATGGTCGGAAAGAAGTGCTTTTGCTTTGGGTAAGTCTTGTGTAAATCCAAGAATATAACCTCCACCACCAGAGCCGCATAGCTTAAGGTAGTAGGCGTTGGTTTCTAATCCCTTTTTCCAAATTGAAAGAAAACGCTTTGGAATCATAGGGCTAAAGTGGTGCAATACCACTGATGATAATTTTTTTACATCTGAAAAAAGTGATGCGATATTTCCGCTTAAAAAATGTTCAATACAACGATCGGATATGGCAATAAATTCATCTTTCATCATTTTGCGGAAAGCAGGTGCTTCAAAATTGTCTAAAAAAATGGACACTAATGGCGCTGTTTTGCTCGTCATGCCACTATCGAGCAAAAATACCGCTGCCTTGCCGTGTTGTGACTGTGACGGAATTCCCGTGGGTTCAATTTCAGATTTGGAATGAATCATAATAGGCAAACTCAAAAAACTATTGAGCGGATCAAGTCCAGAAGATTTTCCGTGGAAAAAAGATTCCATCGCCGCAAAAATTGTTTTGAGTTTGGTGAGTTTGGTACGCGTAAGGTTTTCCAAAACTGTGATTTTCTCAAGTGCATAGCGATCGTAAATCGCTGCCACAAGCGCGCCACTGCTTCCTACGCCATATCCTTGCGGGATACTGCTGTCAAAATACATGCCTTTCGCCAAATCGGCAGTAAGTCTGCCCAAATCAAATTGCACCAAATGGGTGTCAACGGTGGCAAGATGTTTGGCAAAATCTTGAAGTTTTTTATTGGAATGCACGGCAGTTTCGGCAGTACTATTATCCATGCGCAATGCACCCTTGTAGTAATTGTAGGGTATGGATAATCCTTTGGAGTCTTTGATGATACCATACTCTCCAAAGAGTAAAATTTTCGCGTAAAAAAGTGGTCCTTTCACAACAACAAACTTAGTACTTTTTTATTCCTGTGCCAACCTTATCATGCACGCATTGTCGGTTTTCACAATACTGAAGCAATTCGGCTTCAATAAATTGCTTTAGTTGGGCAGCAAATTCGTTGGGATATAGCACATGCACATTGGCACCTGCATCAAGGGTAAAACAAACCGGAATACTGGTTTCTTTTCTAAACGCCCATATGTTATTAATCACGCTTAGCGTGTTGGGCTGCATCAAAATAAAATACGGATCAGACGTCATCATCATGGCATGAAGGTGCAATGCCTCTTTCTCTACGATGGATATAAATGCCTCTAAATTGCCCTGTTGTAAAATGGGTAAAAGTTCCGCAAGATGGGCATTGGCTTGTGCAAAGCGTTGCTCGGCATATGGGTGTTGGTGCATAAGCTTGTGTCCAAGGGTACTGCTTACCTGTTTTTGTCCTTTGTCTATCAACAAAATGGTGTCGCAATAATCCGTAAAAACAGGGTGAATATCGCTTACGGGAACAGCCCATAAATCGGACGCGTTTGCAATGGCGGTGTGTGTTCCCCATGCCATCATAGGACCTTGCGTACTGCGGCAGGCACTCCCCGAACCCAGTCGGGCTAAAAACGAAATTTTGTTGATTTTATCTTCTTCTGATAACGAACTAAGCTGTGCTTCTAAATCTACCAAACACGCTGCCAAAGCTGCCATAGAAGATGCCGATGAGGCAATGCCACTACTGTGCGGAAAGGTGTTTTGGGAAGTTATTGCCAATTGGTAATGCGTCAAAAATGGCTGATACGGCAAAATGTTAGCAAAAAATGTTTCCAGTTTTGGGCGGAAACTCGGCTTTTCCTCACCTTCAAAAACAATGGAAAATGATACGCTTTTTGATGGGTTTTCAAGCGGTGTAAATTCCACTTGCGTTTGGGTAACTGCATTGGAAAGCGTAAAACTTAAGGAAGCGTTTTTGGGCAATTGTGGGGCGGTTTTACCCCAGTATTTCACAAGGGCAATGTTGCTGGGTGCTTGCCAACGAGAGGTAAAGTTGTCTTTTGCGGGTAGTGCATTTTTTGCAACAAAGCGTTGTTCCATATCTGGCAAATATACAACCTATAGTGTTTTGATATGGTTATTTACAACGGTTTCGTAGATTATTGTTAATTTTGTAACACTTAACTAAATTACTACTATGTTTTCTAAATCTATACTCTGGTCTACACTTGTAGCATTTTTATTTTTTTATTTTGTTCCTTGGGGTTTTTACACTCTTGCCGATGCGTGTCTTCAAGAATACGTGCTCATCCCAACCATGCGTGAAAATATCATGCCTGGTGTATTAGCCATTGGCGTATTACTGATGTCTTTTGCATTTGTACACATTTTCCAAAAATGGTCTGGCGGTATTTTTAGCAACCAAAAAGGATTTATTTTTGGTCTTTGGGTTGCTTTACTTGAAGTGGTTTCGATTGGCTTTATCCGCTATGCTACTCAAGATGCTTTTGAAGCACCCTTCTATATTTTGGACAGTATTTTTTGGACTGCTATGTATGCCATTGGTGGTGTTCTTGTGGCAATGGTTTCTAGAAAAACGAGTTAAACCGCAAAACAATATTTTGATAACTAAACCCCGCCAAGTGCGGGGTTTTTTGTTAAATGGTTTTTAGTTTTTTGGCACTATACTAATTCCAAAACCTCCAGCAGGAACAGTAGTAATCTTTAATACCGATTTGCTTGTAACCGTTTTCGCTTCAATCACATACGCCTGTGGGTTAGTTTTATAGTTGGCACTTGGATGATCGCGATAAATAGTAGCAGTAAACGTTTTGTTTGCATCCAAAAAAGAACAATCCACCAGAGCCTTGCGTTTGTTGTAGCCGTTACTATTACCTACAAACCAATTTGAACTTCCTTTTTGTTTGCGTGCTATTGTTATGTATTCGCCGGGTTCGGCTTCCAAATACACCGATTTTTCCCAATCAATCCCCACATCTTTTATAAATTGAAATGCATCCATAAAACGTTCGTAATGTTCGGGCAGGTCGGCAGCCATTTGCAATGGCGAGTACATAATCACATAAAGCCCCAATTGATTTGCCAAGGTGGTATTCACATGAGAATTGTTATCCGGATTTAATTTACTAATATCCATTTCAAAAACTCCGGGTGTATAGTCCATGGGACCGCCAATCAAACGTGTAAAGGGCAAAATAGTGGTGTGGTTTGGCTTAGAACCGCCAAATGCTTGAAATTCCGTTCCTCGTGCAGATTCATTTGCAATAAGGTTAGGATAGGTGCGTGCAATCCCCGTTGGACGTACCGCCTCATGGGCGTTTATCATAATCTGATAATCAGCTGCTTTTTGTACAGCATAATTATAATGATTCACAATAAACTGACTGTAATGGTGCTCACCTCTTGGAATAATATCGCCTACGT
This sequence comes from Flavobacteriaceae bacterium, assembly GCA_049596455.1. Classification (GTDB taxonomy): domain Bacteria; phylum Bacteroidota; class Bacteroidia; order Flavobacteriales; family Flavobacteriaceae; genus UBA7446. The sequence continues at coordinate 117,487 of JBMYLP010000003.1, forward strand.
AACCACTTTTTACGGCGTTATAGCCGTTGTCCTTCATAAACTGATATGCCTTATCCATATGACGCTCATAGTTTCGCACCGATGACGAGGTCTCGTGATGCATAATAAGCTCCACTCCTTTGGATTTGGCATAAGCATTTAGCATGTTGACATCAAAATCAGGATATGGCGTAACAAAGTCAAAAACGTAGTCTTTGGAGTGACCAAACCAATCTTCCCAGCCTTCATTCCAACCTTCAACCAAAAGACCATCAAAACCATGTTGGGCAGCAAAATCGATATAACGTTTGACGTTTGTGTTGTTAGCAGCATGGGTTTGGTTTGGAGTTAGCTTTGAAAAATCTGTTTGACCAAGCTTAACTGCACTAACATCATTGGTGTAACTCCATGAACTTTTACCGGTAATCATTTCCCACCACACCCCCATGTATTTCATGGGTTTTATCCACGAAGTATCTTCAATAACACAAGGATCGTTGAGATTATATGTCATTCTAGATGCCAAAATATCGCGCGCATCATCACTCACAATTACGGTACGCCAAGGTGTGTTATGAGGTGCAACCATATACGCCATGTTACCAACAGCATCTGGGGTAAGCCATGACTCAAAACTTAGCGTTTTGGGGTCTAAGTTTAAATGCATGGCGGGATAATCTATAAGTGCTGCTTCGTGTAAATTAATATATAATCCACTGTCGGTTTTGAGCATCAGAGCCGTTTGCACCCCTGTTTTTGAAAACTGTTCTTGCGAGGCATTTCCAGTAAGCGCCGTGTCAAAAAGAGATTGAATTTCAGATAGTCTAGATGTAGTGTAATCGTATTCTTGTGTGTCGTAATCGCCTGGAATCCAATGTGCGGTGTGGTCTGCCGTCATGGCAAAAGCCGTGCGCTCTTGTGCAATGATAAAATGACCTAACTGATCTTGAACTGGAAACTCATACCTAAATCCAACTCCCTCGTCATATACCCGAAAACGTATATTCATCTTTCGCTGTGTCTCTTTATGTTGTAAAGCTACCAGCATTTCATTGTAATGATTACGGATACTACTTTCCTCACCCCAAACAGGTTCCCATGTTTCGTCTTTGGTGTCAAATCTGGTGTGTAACACAATGAAATTATTAAGCAGCGGTAATGCATCAACAAGTTCAAATCCCATATTACTTTTAGCAATCACTACTTGCCCTTTGTATATAATTTCATATGTAGGCTTGCCATCGTTAGAAAGTGAAAAAATTACCTCCGTTTGCTTGTTTGGAGATTGGCACTGTTGCCCAAATAACGTTTGGAGGGCAAAGACGCAAGTAAGTATTAAAATACTTCTCATAATTAAAAAGTTTAGTTAGTTGCTAAAATATATTCCCATGGCGCCAATGTTACCTCAGAAAGCGTACGTTTTTCATCCCCGAAAACAACAGTATAGCTACCTGCTACATTTAGCTGAACTGTTTGTTGTGTTGCCGAACAATTGCCCACAAAAAAGAGCGTGTCATTTGCTTTAGTTCTAGAAAAAGCCAAGATATTTTCATTGTCATGAGCAAGCAACGAAATAGCCGCTGGATATTCTCCAACATCCAAGGCAGAAGTGGTTTTTTTGAGCTCATTAAGTGTGGTATAAAGCGCCATAAAAGACGATTTTGTTTTTGGAATAAAATCCTTTTCAAAAAAGGCTAATCGTTTATCTAGCCCATACTCTTGCCCCGAGTAAATAAGCGGAACACCCGGCATAACATAAGTCAATACCGTCATCAGTTTAGTTGCAGCACCCATGCGTTCTGCAACCGTTCCATTCCAAGAGTTTTCATCATGATTAGAGGTAAAGCTCATCACCGCATGTTTAAGGTTGTAGTTTTTTTGAACTGCTGTAAGATGGTCTTCTAAATCCGTTGCTTTCATTTTGCCTTGTGCTACTTGATTGAGTCTGTGATGTCCAGGCCAATCGTAAGACATATGAAACAACTCAATAAGCGGATAACCACCTTTGTGATTTCCGTCAGACTCCGCCAACATAACCACAGGTTTAATAGCATTAAGTCGAGCAATGGCTTTTTTCCAAAAGGGTATTGATATATTGTATGCAGCATCGCAGCGATAACCGTCAATGCCAACCTCTGCAACCCAATACGCCATATCGTCTTCCAACGCTTGGAGCATGTCAACGTTATCAAAATTTAATCCTGCCACATCTGACCAATCGGGATTTGGCGGAATGATATTCCCAGAGTCGTCTTTGATATACCAATCGGGATGTGCCGTAATCCATGGATGATCCCAAGACGTGTGCCCAGCAACCCAGTCGAGCATGACAAACATTTCTAAATCGTGTGCAGCAGCAACCAATGCCTTAAAGTCTTCAAGTGTGCCAAACTCGGGGTTAACACCTCTGTAATCACGAATGGAATAATAACTTCCAAGCGTTCCTTTACGATTGGTTTCGCCTATGGGATGAATAGGCATAAACCATAAAATATCTACGCCCAATGCTTTAAGTTGAGGTAAAAATTCTTGAAACGCCTTAAAGGTTCCTTCCTCAGTAAATTGACGAATATTTACTTCGTAAAGTACAGCGTCCGAAAGAGCTTCATCAGAAAACACAAATGATTGCGTTCCCTTGTTTTCTTGTGAATTGTTACAAGAGCTGAAAAAGAGTGTAATGGATAGAACAAATATTAATTTTCTCATAATTCTGGGGTATTAAATGAAATGATTTTGATTGATTTGGCAGGTACAGCTATTGGCTTTGTAAAGGAAATGATTTCATCGGTAAACACCTCTTTCCCTGATTTTGTGTTTCCAATACGCTCTCCAAAACGACTAAAGCTTACGGTTTGAGCTTCTTTGTTGGCATTAAGAACAACCATAATGGTTTTATCTTTTGAGTACCTAAAATACGTGTATACTTCATTTTTGGGACTAAAATGCATGGTTTTCCCATGATGAATTACAGGCTCATTTTTGCGCCAATTAAATAGTTTTGACGTAAAGTCGTAATACCTGTTTTCGCGCTCAGTTCGTTCTGATGCAATAAATGCGCTACGCGTATCTTCTTGCCATCCACCAGGAAAATCACGTCGTAAATCAGCATCACCATTTTCTTTAAGCCCGCGCATACCAATTTCTGTTCCGTAATAGGTTTGTGGAGTGCCGCGAACGGTTGCCATGAGTGTTGTAACAATTTTATAATCCCCAAAATCTGGTGTAATTTCATTAATCCGCGTGGTGTCGTGATTTTCTAAAAACACCATCAAATTGTCTGGGTTAGCATATAAAAAATCGTTTTGAAATACTTTATAGATTTTATTCATTTTTTGATCCCACCACGGTGTCTCTTCATTAAAAATTTGATGAACTGCTCCGTATAATGCAAAATCTTTTACATGCGTAACATGAGAATTAAATCCATCAAGGGCGGCTATTGGGCTATCCTTTTGCCAGTACGAAAGATGGACGGGATTCATCACCCAACTTTCAGCTACTATACTAAAATTGGAATATTCATCCATAATGGCCTTGCTCCAAGCAGTAACCTCATCACGACTATTATATGGATACGTGTCAACACGAAAACCTGATAAGTCAGCATATTCAATCCACCAAATGGCATTTTGGGTGAGGTATTTTAGCAGTTGAGGTTGTTTTTGATTTAGGTCAGGCATGCTTTCGACAAACCATCCATCAACCATTTCTTTTTTATCAATCTCAGCGGCATAAGGGTCTGTAAAAATTTCTTTAGAATGGCTGGATGGTGTAAAGCTTTCCCACTGATTTATCCAGTCAGATGAGGGTAAATCTTTAATCATATAGTGCTCTAAGCTCCAATGGTTTACAACGTAATCCATGATGAGTTTCATGTCGCGTTTGCGCATTTCGGAGCTCAGTTTTTTGTAGGTTTCGTTGGTGCCAAATCGCTTATCTATTTGATACACATCGCTTGCAGCATACATATGATATGATCCTTTTGGGTCGTTGTCTTCCACTACAGGCGTATTCCAAATGGCTGTCACACCCAAATCCTCAATGTAGTCTAAATGATCTATAACACCCTGTAAGTCACCGCCATGGCGCCCCCATGGGTCTTTTCGGTTGGGTTTTTCGTTGAGTTCGGGATGTGCATCATTAGCGGGGTTGCCGTTGGCAAAGCGATCAGGCATAATTAAGTAGATGAAATCTGCGCTCGTATATCCTTGTCGCAATGCGGAACCCTCTCGCCTATTATTAATCGTGTATGGAATCGTTATAGACTCTTTGTTGTTATGGTTTAATGTTAATTCATAATTCCCTGCCTTTGTGTTTGCTAAATCTACATACACAAAAAGGTAATTTTCGTTTTCTAGCCGTACAACATCTGTGATTTTTAAGCTTTTTGATTTTACTTTATAGGCTGCCAAATCATCTCCGTATAGAGTAATCATCAAGCTGGAATCGTGCATGTCTTCCCACCAAAAAGGAGGTTCTATTTTAGATATTTGCGCCGATAGACTAAACGAAATTAAAAGCAATAACATTTTGTTCATAAATGTGGTTTTTTTAGGGTAGTACTTAAGGCATTACACGTTTCATAGAAAATGAAATCTTTTCGCCATTAATAAAAACAGGGACTTCTTTCCCCTCAATTAAAGTTACTTTAGAAAAAGATTTGTCAACCTCAAGTTGTAAAATACTTCCTCTAAAATTAATTTTAAACGAAAACGATTGCCATGCCTTTGGTAACTGCGGTGTAAAATGAATTGCATCATTTTTTACACGCATTCCGCCAAATCCCTCTACTACGCTGAGCCAAGTTCCTGCCATGGAAGTTATATGAAGTCCTTCGTTAACCTCGGCATTATAATCATCTAAGTCTAAGCGAGAGGTACGTAAATAAAATTCGTATGCTTGCTCTACCCTGCCTAAAGACGCTGCTAATACCGAATGAATAGATGGCGATAGTGACGATTCATGAACCGTAAATGGCTCATAAAAATCAAAGTTTTTTTCTAATTGCTCTGTAGAAAACTGATCTTCAAAAAAGTAGAACCCTTGTAAAACATCTGCTTGCTTTATGTAAGGTGAGCGTAAAATTCTATCCCAAGACCAGTGTTGGTTTATTGGTAACTGCTCCGTTGGAATATATGAAGTATCTGTAAGTTCTTTATCTAAAAAACCATCTTGCTGCAAAAACACATCATGTTTATTATCGTATGGCAAATACATGCTTTTTGCGATTTCATTCCACCCTATTAGTTCGTCTTCTTTTAGGGAAAGGCGGTTTGTGATTTCTTTATAAGCATCAACGTGTTTGGAAGAAATAAATGTTAATCGCGAAGCGGCATATGCTAAGCACCATTTTGCCGCGTAGTTGGTATACCAATTATTATTAACGTTGTTTTCGTACTCGTTGGGTCCAGTAACACCAAGGATAACATATTTATTTTTATTTGTAGAAAAACTTACACGCTGTGCCCAAAACCGTGCAATACCCACAAGCACATCAATGCCTTTTGCTATTAAATAATCGGCAGATCCAGTGTAGCGTTCATATGAGTAAATGGCATACGCAATGGCAGCATTTCGGTGTATTTCCTCAAAAGTAATCTCCCACTCATTATGGCATTCTTCCCCGTTCATGGTTACCATTGGATAAAGTGCTGCGCCTGAGTTAAATCCAAGTTTGTTAGCATTTTCAATGGCTTTTTCCAAATGCTTATAGCGGTAATTGAGTAAATTTTCCGCTACTAATTTATTTTTAGTAGCCATGTAAAATGGGAGGCAATATGCCTCTGTGTCCCAATAGGTGCTGCCTCCGTATTTTTCCCCTGTAAATCCTTTAGGGCCAATATTAAGCAAGGGGTTACTTCCAGTATAGGTTTGGTTTAGATGAAAGATATTGAATCGAATGCCTTGTTGAGCCTTCACATCCCCATCAATGGTTATATCTGCCATACGCCAGATATCATTCCAATGAGTTTTTTGTGTCTCTAGTAGTGTATCAAAGCCTTTTTCCAGAGCATGTTGTGCAATAGTAAATACGTGCTTTTGTTGGTCTTTTGCTGGTTGTTGTAGCGAGGAACAATAACCTCCCATTTTTTCAACAGTTAATTTTTGCCCTGCTTCCAAATCTACTTGATGCGTAAATGCAATACGCCCTTCTTTTTCCTCACAACTAAAAGCATCAGACCAATTATCATCAACAGAAAAGGTTACAGCTTGATAGGTGCAAACATCAAACTCCGATTTATTTGTTCTGGTGTGCAATGCAGCAAAATTTCCGTTTGCAAACTGTCCCGTACACTTCCAAAATGGATCATCCCAATTTGAGTCTTTATTTTTTATGTGCGCATCTATATAAGGGGTTAAGGAAATGGTTGCCTTCTGATCATGCAACTGAACAGCATAACGAATGCATCCCAATTCCTCTTGAAACATTGCTAAAAAACGTTCTGACGTTAGTGTTAGCTTTATCCCGTTTGCTGTAGATAGCGTTACACTTCGGGTGTATAATCCACTTTTCATATCCAACTCTCTACGAAAATGATGGACTGTAGCATTATTTATATCCACTGTTTCATTGTTGCACTTTAGGTCTATACCAATCCAGTTTGGTGCATTTAGCACCTTAGCAAAATACTCGGGATAGCCATTTTTCCACCAACCTACTTTTGTTTTGTCGGGATAAAAAACCCCTGCAACATAGCTTCCTTGAAATGAATTGCCGCTGTACTGTTCTTCAAAATTGGCGCGCTGTCCCATGGCACCATTGCCCAAACTAAAAATACTTTCAGCTGCCTCAACCCGTTTTGGGTTGAACGTTTCTTCAATAATTTTCCATGGATGCACTTTTATATGATTTACATTCATATTACAATTTGTTGATATAGTTGTTTTAATTTTGATAACGTTAAATCAATGGCATTGGGTAATACAAGATCTGCTTGATGTAATTCTGCAACATCTCCCAATCCTACGGCAAGCATTTGAGCGGATATGGCAGCTTGTATTCCTGCTGGAGCATCTTCAATAACTACACAACTCCGCTGAGATAAATTCATGTATGCTGCAGCCTTGACAAAAACCTCAGGATTTGGCTTAGAATGCGATACATCATTCCCATCCACAATCACATCAAATGTTGATTCAAGTCCAAGTTTTTCAATGACAAAACGTGCATTTCTACTTGCCGATCCAAGGGCTACTTTTATATGGTTTTCTTTAAGTTCTGAAATAAGATTCGCAATGCCGGGTAAAATATCGTTTGGGGTGAGTTTGGCACATAATTCCAAATAAAGCTTGTTTTTGCGTGTAGCTACATCATGTAGTTCTGCCATTGTTGGCTGTACACCAGCCCAAGCTGCAATTTTAGCAACAGAGTCTTTTCTGCTAACGCCTTTAAGCTGTTCGTTATCATTAATTTTAAGTTCATAATTCCATTGCTTCGCCAAGGTTTTCCAAGCCGTATAATGAAACTGTGCGGTGTCAACAATTACGCCGTCCAAATCAAAAATAACGCCCGCAATGTTAGGCATGGTATCTGATGGCATTTTTTTCTGTGATTAAAAGATTACACATACCCGAAAGAAGCAACGATATTCCGGCAGCAACAAGAGCAAAAATGGGAGCATCTCCCATAAGACCAGCAACAAAATTTACCCCTCCTAGGGCTGCCGTGATTTGAGGTAATACAATAAATATGTTAAAAATACCCATACTCATTCCCATTTTGTCGGGATCAACAACACTTGAAAGCATGGCATAAGGCATGGATAGAATACTCCCCCAGGCAACTCCCACACAAGCAAACCAAAACGTGAACAGGTACATAGCAATAAAACCAAAACCACCAACAAAAAGCGACCCCATATGAATGAGTTTTCGGTTAATGGTTCGACTAGAGGTATAAAAACTCAACAACAATGCAAACGCCATAGATGACAAGCCGTAAATACCCATATTTGATCCCACAAGATTAGATGCCTTTTGGAAAGCGGTATTCGCTATCTGAAAACGGGCTTCGTGTTCTGGGTTTGAAAAATCAAATTGTGCTTCAATGGGTGCAGGCGCATTATATACGTGCTCTGTCAACGCAGGGTTAGCCAAACTCCACATGGCAAAAAAAGCAAACCAGCTAAAAAACTGAATCACGCCTAACTTTACCATGGTCTTGGGCATAGTACTGAGGTAGCCAAAAATCTCAGCAATTAAACTACTCTCCGATTTGCTTTTTTTGAATGCGTCTAAGTCTTCGGGAGGATATTCTTTTGTAGTAAATACTGTATATAAAATACTGGTAAGGAATACAAATGCCCCTATGGAAAAAGCGACTTTTACGCTCATAGGAATTACACCTGGTGCAGCGGCATCGCTAACGCCCAATTCGGAAACCAGCCAAGGCAAATTACTCGCCACCCAAGTTCCCACACCAATGATTAAGGTTTGCACCACAAACCCATAGGAACGTTGTTGCTCGGGAAGTTTATCTGCCACTAATGCCCGAAAAGGTTCCATGCTAATGTTTATGGATGCATCCAGAATCCATAAGCAACCAACGGCTACCCAAAGCACTGGCGAATGCGGAACAAAAAATAATGTCAATGAGCTAAGAACAGCACCAATTAGAAAAAAAGGTCGTCTGCGCCCAAATCGAGGATGCCAAGTTTTGTCACTTAAATATCCAATGATAGGTTGTACAATAAGTCCAGTGAGCGGAGCTGCTATCCACAGTAGTGGAATATCATCTTTAGCAGCTCCAAGCGTTTGGAAAATTCGTGACATGAATCCGCCTTGTAAGGCGAACCCAAACTGAATTCCCAAAAATCCGAAACTCATGTTCCAGATGTCCCAGAATTTTAAGTGAGGCTTCTTCATATTTAAAATACTTTATTCATTTCCATAAAAGTAAAAACGCAAATGGAGCGTCTATAGTTTTATAAAGTATGTTTAAATGAAAATCGTGATATCTTGCATATGCAAGACATAAATTGAAACTCATCAAAACAAAATTGAAGAAGTGTGTATGTTTTGATGGGGCTAATATAAAAATTTATGTTGAATCTCGACGAACAATTTCACACGCCACCACTTTTGTGATTGGTTTTGGTTGTTCAATTTTATTTTCAAGTCTATCAATGAGCAAGTTAGCTGCCTCAATACCTATTTGGGTTCCATGCTGATTTACCGTTGTCAACGATGGTGTGGCGTATTTTGAAATTACACCATCCGTAAAGCATACAAGCGAAATATCGTTAGGGATATTCAAATTGAACTCGCGAATTACGCGCATGGCTGCTGCTGCATAAATTTCATTCACTGTAAAAATAGCGTCAATTTGTGGGTTTTGCTTCAGTGCAGTCCTGAGTTCATCTTCCAATAACGGTAATATAATGTCGGACCGCTTTGTATCCTGCGTTTTAATGATAAGACCATTGTTTAAGGGAATATTTGCCTTTTGAAGTGCCCTTAAATAACCTTGTGTCCGCAACCTGCCTACACTGATATAGTCTTCAGTTGTGATGAGCAAAATATTTTTCTTACCCTGATCAATTAGGTGCTCTGTGGCAAGTAGAGCGCCTTGCTCGTCATTTACAATAACTTTGTCGCAGTTAATCTCAGGAATCGTTCGGTCAAAAAGCACCACAGGCATACCTTCTTCAATGGTTTGATGGATATGATGATAGTCCTGATTTTTTAGGGTTTCTTTAGATAGTGACATAATAAAGCCACCTATAAGACTGTCTGCAAATGTCTCCATATTGATGACTTCCTTTTCAAACGATTCATTGGATAGTGATATGACAACATTATAACCACGTTCCATAGCCACTTGCTCTACACCCTTAACTACCATGGCAAAGAAATGATGCACCACTTCTGGTATAATAACACCAATGGTTTTGGTTTTTTTGTTTTTTAAACTCAGCGCAATATTGTTTGGGCGATAGTTATAAAGCTTCGCAAAAGCTTTTACTTTTTCACGTGTTTCCTGACTAATTTCTGGACTGTCATGTAGCGATTTTGAAACCGTTGAAACAGATACGCCAAGCTCGGCTGCTAATTGCTTTATCGTTATCTTTTTTTTCATAAATCGCTATTTTAGGACGTGTAAATTACGGATATTATAATTCTAGGGGTGTAAAAATAGTAATATAAAAGTTATTAACACTACAACGTTTTCGTAAACTTCGAAAACGTTGTAGTATGTTTTGCTCGATTTAGAAGCATTAATTTAACACAAACTTTACATACTTTCGTGGGTGAAGAAGTGTGTTATTTCGATCTATTAACCAAAATAAACTATATGAAAAAACAAATACAAAACGCTTTAGTTTGCCTGTTATTTGTGGCCTCTTTTGGGCTGTATGCGCAGCAAACCGTAAGCGGAGTTGTTACGGATGAGTCAGGGAATCCACTCCCTTCCGTTAACGTAGTGGCAAAAGGTACCTCTACGGGAGTTTCTACCGATTTTGATGGAAACTATACCATTTCCGTTGCCAATGGAAGTGTGTTGGTGTTTTCTTCTATCGGCTTTGAAACATTAGAACTTACCGTTGCTGGTGCAACGCTCAATGCTACACTATCCGAGTCTGCTTCCGAGTTAGACGAAGTAGTTGTAATTGGGTATGGTACCACAACCGTTAAAGATGCTACGGGTTCAGTGGCAAGTATTACAACTGAGGACTTTAACCAAGGCGCCATTGTTTCGTCCGACCAGTTATTGACTGGTAAGGTAGCGGGTGTAGTGATTACCAATAGTGGTGGTGCGCCAGATGCGGCACCTAACATTAGAATTCGTGGTGGAGCGTCGTTATCAGCTGAAAACAGCCCTTTGATTGTTATTGATGGAGTACCGCTAGATGTAGTAACACCAGCTGGTGTGGGGAATCCATTATCGCTAATCAATCCAAATGATATTGCCAGTTTTTCTATCCTAAAAGATGCTTCGGCTACTGCAATTTATGGTTCACGCGCTTCCAACGGGGTAATACTAATAACAACCAAAAAAGGAACATTGGGTGAAACCAAATACAACCTCAGCATGTCTGCATCTATGAGTGAAGTTAGCGATAAACTCGAGTTGATGGACGGTCCTACTTTTGAGCGTTTTATCAACGAATATCATCCAACATATGCAAATCTTTTGGGTGTTAATGGAGTGATGTACAATACGGACTGGCAAGATGCTGTTTTCCGCACATCCTACAGTTCGATTGTGAACTTTTCAGTGGCGGCTAGTGTAGAAGAAAAAACACCATATAGGTTTTCTTTAGGGCATACCAATACAGAAGGGTTGGTTAAAACCAATGACTACGAAAGATTGAGTACTACCTTTAGAATAAACCCTTCGTTTTTTGATGAAAATTTGAAAGTTGACTTTAACGCCAAAGCATTTTATGTAAATAAAAACGCTATCGATGAGGGTGGTGCTTTAGGGAATATTGTTAGCATGGATCCCACCAAACCTATTTATGACGAGAATAGTGCATTTGGTGGATATTATCAAGGTACACGACAAGATGGTGGACAAACCGTTTTAGACGGTACATGGAACCCTGTTGCTATGCTTATGCAACGCCAACGCCCTGAAAAACTACTACGTATTTTGACCAATATGGAATTAGATTATTCCCTTCCGTTTGTTGACGGATTACGTGCTGTGGTAAACGTTGGGTTAGAAAAATCGGATGCAGATATTCGTGAAGCCTTTAGCCAAAATGCTATTGCAACTTATAAAGTAGAACGCTTTAATCCAGGTGAAAATTACCGAGAAGAGCAAAGCATCACAAATAAAACTCTTGAAGGATATTTGGCATATGCCAAAGACTTTGATGGACTGTTGCAGTCGCTAGATGCTCAGATAGGATATTCGTACCAAAACTTTCAGAATGAGGGAACCAAAGAATTGTATCAGTATAACGAAACTTCAGGTGCGAGAGAGGTGTTAGTTAATGACAATAATCCTACCAATCGCTATTACTCTGATTTAAATTTGCAATCGTTTTTTGGGCGTACAAATCTAAATTTTGCTGGTAAGTATTTGGTAACACTATCTGTTCGTGCTGATGCATCTTCATTATTTGCTGAAGATAATCGTTGGGGTATTTTCCCTGCAGCTGCTGTAGCTTGGCGATTGAGCGACGAAACCTTTATTGAAGACCTCAATGTTTTTGATAATCTTAAACTACGTGCTGGTTGGGGAGAAACGGGACAATCCAATATATCTGGCGCTGTAGGGTATTATCCTTCTTATCCATTTTTCAAAGTTGGTTCTGCTACAAGTAAATACCTTCCGGGTGAGAACTTATACAACGCACTTATGTTTAATCCAAACTTAACTTGGGAAAAAACAACAACGCTGAATGCTGGAATTGATTTTGGAGTATTCAACGGCGTACTCTCTGGATCGGTTGATGTGTTTAAGCGCGATACCAATGACTTGCTCGCTAATGCCCCTGTACCACCTGGCCAAGCTCCTGCAAGTAGTTTCATTGATAATATCGGAAGCACAGAAAGTGAAGGTTTTGAAGTAAGCATAGATGTTCTAGCAATAGACACTCAGAACAGCAGTTTAAATGTGTTTGCGAATGGAGCGTATGCAAAAACAACCATAACAGATCTTAATGGCATCAAACAAGTTGGTGCAGGTGGAGGGCTCCCTATTGGAACGGGAACCTTCTTATTACGCCATGCGTTAAATCAACAAGCGGGAGCCGCTTGGGTGTTCCGTCAAATGTATAACGAAGCAGGAGAGCCTGTTTACAATGCATTTGCAGACCTTAATCAAGATGGTGTGATTACAAATGACGATCGTTATTTACGTGCCATGCGCCCAAATTATACCTTTGGGTTTGGCTTTAACTTTAACTACAAGCAGTTATCCTTAAGCTCAAGCTTTAGAGGGCAATACGGTGGTCAAGTGTATAACGCTAGAAGATTAACCTCAGGGTTTACAGAGCGTCCAGTGCCTGTTAATACGCAAGCGCTTAGTAATGTATTAAACTTTTACAACGGTGCTGCAAATCCAATCATTTATGATCAGAAAGGGAATGTTGCTTTTTCTGATTATTTCTTAGAGGATGCGAGTTTTATTCGCTGTGAGAACATAACGCTAGGTTATGCGTTTGAACCGTTGAACAACGGTACGCAAATCCAAGCTTCGTTTACGGTAAACAACGCATTCCTTATTACCAAATATTCGGGTCAAGATCCTGAAAATTTTGGAGGTATAGACAATAACTTCTATCCGCGACCACGTGTGTTTACATTAGGACTAAACTTTGACTTTTAATCAAGATGAACATGAAAAAAATACTTTTAATCTTTTTTGTAGCAACATTAGCGGTTAGCTGTGTTGATGACTTAAACACCAAGCCAGAAATTGACTTGACCCTTGAGGAATTGCTCAAGCAAGACCCCAATGCGGTTAGCGGAATTTTATCTCGCTTATACGGTTCTTTTGCCCTTTCGGGTGCCGACGGTCCAGGTTCTTCTGATATTGATGATGATGCAGGGGAGTCTCCGTTTTTACGAGGGATTGTAAACCTGCAAGACTTTACCGCAGACGGGCTTAAAAACCGTTGGGGCGATGATGGACTAGACCAATTAACAACCACTTCAAAATGGGATGAAAACAATAAGTTTTTCCGTTATATGTATAACCGAATTTATTATACCATTCCGCAAGCGAACAACCTTATTAATGTGTTGGGCGGTGTTGACGTGGCTAACAAATCGCAAATAGAAGGTGAAGTGCGTTTTTTACGTGCACTTGCATACTATTATTTGATTGATTGTTTTGGAAAAGGCGTTTTGGCTACCGAAGAAAACTTTGGTCAGTCTGCACCGCTACCCGAAGTATCACGTACCGAGCTTTACAATTATGTGGAAACTGAGCTGCTTGCTGTGGAAGGGCTTTTGCCTGATTCAAACTCATACGGAAGAGCCGATAAAGCTGCTGCGCAGTTTTTGTTAGCACGTTTGTATTTGAATGCTGAAGTATATACGGGCACGGCACAATTTGCCAATGCATTGAGCTATGCCGAAAAAGTGATTAAAGAAAGCGGACATTCGCTTGCTCCAGAATTTTTGCAAAACTTCTCAGGAGACAATCACACTTCGCCAGAAATAATCTTTCCATTAATTGCTGATTCAGATGTAAGTCAAAGCTATGGAAACACCACTTACATTGTAAACGGAAGTCTTTCGGGTGAAACCATGACGCTTTCTGATTATGGTGCAACAGATGGCTGGGGAGGACACCGTGCCTCTAAAGGCTGGTATGGACTATTTGCTGCTGATGCAGCAGGATTAGCTGCTTCATCTGATAAACGTGCACATCTGTTTTGGACAGGAGGGCATAGCTATGAGATGGATGATTACAAAGAATGGAATAACGGATATCCTTCCATAAAATTTAGAAATAGTGCGTTTAGTAACCCATCTGGAACAAATACCAGTTTCTCAAGTACAGATTTTCCACTATTTCGCTTAGCAGATGCGTACCTCATGTATGCAGAGGCGCAGCTTAACGGAGGTGGTGGATCTGCAGCCACAGCATTACAATACGTAAATGATGTGCGTACACGTGCTGGGGCTACTGCAATATCTGCTAGTGAACTTACAGCAGACTTCATTTTGGATGAGCGCGCACGCGAGCTAAACTTTGAAGGCGTACGTCGTTCTGACCTTATTCGAAATGGAAAATTTACGGGTGCAAGCTACACCTGGCCCTGGAAAGGAAACAATATTAGTGGAGCATCTATTTCAGATGACTATAAATTGTTCCCCATCCCGCAACGCTCTTTAGAAGCAAACCCTAACCTAACTCAAAATCCTGGATACTAAAACTTTAAAAAAATGAAAACTAAATTTAAAAACCTTATAACAAGAATCATATTCCCAGTTGCTATACTATTTGTGGCTGTTGGATGTGAAAATGAAGACGATGGACCATTATTTACGGTTCAAGAACCAAGTGAAACAGTTGGTTTTGTTAATGACTTTTTGGGTAACTATTTAATATCTCCAGAAACTAAAGACAACATTGCTGAACGTTTGCTTTGGAATACCCCTTCTTTTGGTGGTGTCACTGCTGTAGACTTTAAAATTGAAGGATCAAACACCAATCAATTTGACAGTACAGACGCTGGATATTTTACTGCTAGCACAAACTCAACAAACTATGCTGTTACTGTGCAATCTCTACTAAATATTGCTACTGCATTAGATTTAAGTGGTGATCCTGATTCTGGCAAAGATGCCTCGGGTACTGCTTATTTGCGGATTACAGCTAGCGTTGGCGACCCGACAAATTCAAATGGATTTAGTACGGTTTCTGAAGTGAAAGAAATTACCATTACAATGGTTGAAGTGGTTAGCCAAGAAGAGCCTGCCCCTACACTTGCCGTTGCTGGAGGGTATCAAGGATGGTCTCCAAAAGACGCACCGCTACTTGCTGCCAGTGGACCAAATAAAACAGACTTTGAAGGCTTTGTTTACATGGCTGCTGGAGAATTTAAATTTGTAGCTTTTGATGAAGCTAAGGGTTACCATGACTGGAGTGCCGACGACTGGGGCAAAAGCAAAACAGGTGGTGATGGTGTATTAGACAAAGAAAATGATTCTGAAAATGTTTCTGTCGCCGTAGAAGGGCTTTACTATATTCAGGTGGATACAGGTGCAAAAACCTATGCAGTCACAAAAACTGATTTCAGAATTATTGGGGATGCAACTCCAACAGGTTGGGGTGCTGATACACCTTTAGTGTATAACAGCACGGCAAAAACATTGAGTATTGACATCAACCTTACTAAAGGGAATAAGTACAAGATTCGTTCTACTGATGATTGGTCTTGTCAGTTCCCACGACAATTTGGTCCAGACACAGACGGGGACGGATACCTAGACACTAAAGATGGTGATTGGACTCACGAAGGAGATACAGGCACATATCGTGTTACTTTAGATGTGTTTACTGCTAGAAAATATGCAATAACCGTAACTAAATTGTAATAACTTAAAACTAAAATATGCAAAACTCCTAGGTCGTTAAACCACTAATGGTCTGGGAGTTTTTTTCTTTATGAAACCAAATTTTACACTTCTTGTTTTGTTATTTTTTGTCGTTTTTTCCAACGCACAAGAGCAAACCGCAACCTTAACTATTTCGCCTGAAAAGTTTAATGAGGATGAAAGCATTACATTAACTTTTAGCGGTATAGATGCCTCGGCATGGGGCGTAACTGATCTATACCTTTGGTCATGGTATTTCAAAAATGGAAGCGTCACTGCAGAAAGCGATGCTCCAAATAATGGTACTTGGGAAAGTTCATCCG
The DNA here is from genome assembly GCA_049596455.1 of Flavobacteriaceae bacterium. Classification (GTDB taxonomy): domain Bacteria; phylum Bacteroidota; class Bacteroidia; order Flavobacteriales; family Flavobacteriaceae; genus UBA7446. Next base: position 133,794 of record JBMYLP010000003.1, read on the forward strand.
AAGTGCAAAAACTAACCAACAATGGTGACGGTACCTATTCGTTCACTATGGTTCCCACCAACTTTTATGGAGATACAAATATTACACGGGCAGGTGTTTTAGTTAAAGCTAAAGATGGAACAGGAAATAAAAAAACTAGCGATGTCCTCTTTGATGTTGGAAAAGTTGCTATCGGTGTTTTGTCCCACACTAATTTTCCATTAGTAGTACAACCAAATACCAATACTGAAATCAGTGTAGAACTAAAATCTAGCGGATCTCCAATCCCTGCAAGTTTTGTAGCGTATTACAACAACATTCAAATTTCGAGCGGTATGGGGTTTACTACCTTTTCTTTCGATTTAAACGTAACTCAAAACGGCACGCTTAAAATTATTGGAACCGATGATGTATGGTCTGAAAAAACAAACGAAAGTGCCGAAATAGAAATTGCTGTTGAGGTAGCCCCAACCGTAACTGAAGAGGCTATTCCAACAGGCTTACAAGAGGGTATCAATTACCATACCGACACTTCAAAAGCAACTTTGGTGCTTAATGCGCCCCACAAAGACTATGTGTATGTGGCAGGTAGTTTTAATAACTATACCACAAGCAGCGCATACCTAATGAAAAAAGATTCAAATTCAGATTTGTTTTGGTTGGAGCTAACTGGGCTTACTTCTGGTGAAATATACCATTACCAATATTGGGTTTATGACACTGATCCTGTAACCAACAGTCCTGCCATTGTCAAAACCGCAGATCCCTACTCTACTTTGGTGTTGTCTCCATTTGATGACCCATATATTCCAGCTGGTTCCTATCCAAATCTTCCCGCCTATCCTACCGGACAAGAGCGAGAAGTGACCGTTTTACAAACAGGTCAGACCGCATATAACTGGCAAGTGTCTAATTTTCAAAAACCCGCCAAAGAGGATTTAGTAATTTACGAGGTGTTGATACGTGATTTTGATGCCAATAGGTCTTTTCAAGACCTGATCGATCAAGTGTCTTATTTTAAAAACTTAAACATCAATGCCATTCAGTTGATGCCTATAATGGAGTTTGAAGGCAACGAAAGTTGGGGCTACAATACCGCCTTTCATATGGCGATGGATAAATTTTACGGTACACCCGAAAAGTTTAAAGAACTCGTTGATACCTTTCACCAAAATGGTATTGCCGTAATTTTAGATTTGGCTATTAATCATGCCTATGGACGTGCACCCAGTGTACGCATGTGGATGGACGACCCAGACGGGAACGGCTGGGGGGACCCCTCTAGTGAAAACCCCTATTTTAACGAAGAGCCCAAACATAGCTACAATGTAGGGAGTGATTTTAATCATCAATCTACGATGACAAAAAACTTTACCAAGCGAGTAATTAAACACTGGATTGAAGAATATAAGATTGATGGATTCCGTTGGGATTTAACCAAAGGATTTACGCAAAACTGCTCGGGCAGCGACGAGGGTTGTACAGGAGACTATCAACCTGACAGAGTTGCTGTATTAAAAGAATACGCCGATTATTCCTGGTCTTTAGACGCTAATCATTATGTGATTTTTGAGCATTTGGGTGGGGATACTGAAGAAAAAGAATGGGCAGACTACCGTTTGAATGAAGGAAAAGGCATTATGCTTTGGGGTAAAATGACAGAACCCTACAACCAACTCAGTATGGGGTACAGCACTAATCCTACCCCTGATATCAGTAGAATGCGATCTGAAAGCCGCGGCTTTAACGGAAAACGCTTAGTAGGTTATGCAGAAAGCCACGATGAAGAACGACTGATGTATAAAAATCTTCAGTTTGGTAATACAACACAAACTAGCCATAATGTTAAAAACCTAAATGTTGCGCTTAGCCGAATGTCGGCGATTGGTGCTGTGAGTTTACTTGTGCCAGGACCTAAAATGATTTGGCACTTTGGTGATTTAGGTATGGACCTGTCACTTGATACGTGTACTGACGGTACGGTGAATGGTTGCCGCTTGGATACCAAGCCTCAACCGCAATGGACAAACAATTGGCTAGCCAACACACAACGTAAAAAAATCTACGATGATTGGAGCCGAATGAACGACCTAAAACAGAGTAATGAAGTGTTTAGAGGGAGTTCTAGTATTAGTCCCTTAAGCACTAACAATCTTGTGCAACGCATTTATGTTTGGAATGAAACGCTTAGCGGACTTAAAAATGTGGTTATCCTTGCCAACTTTGATGTTACCACCCAAAACGTAACTTCCAATTTTCCATTTACAGGCACTTGGTATAATTTGATGGATGATAGCACCTTAAGCGTAAGTTCAACAGCGCAGGTGGTTACATTAGCCCCAGGAGAATTTAAAATTTTTGGTAACCAACAAGCTACCCTAAGTAACCACAATCCAAAACTGTTGCACTTAGGCTTACGCCAAAATCCAGTAAAAGAACGTATTGAAATTGACCTTCCCACCGAAGACACTTACAGTTATAAATTATACAATGCCTTGGGACAAGAAGTATCCAATGGAAAACATAAAGACGGAAAGGTGCTAACCATTTCAGCACCAGCTCAAAAAGGTATTTATTTTGTCGTACTTAAAAACAGTGCAACCCATCAATTTGGACTGTGTAAAGTGCTGGTTGAATAATGAATAAAAATATTGTTATGAAAATTTTGTTTAACATTTAAATATTTAATTATGAGAAATTATTTACCCTTTTTACTTTTGTTGTGCGTTACGTTTAGCTACGCACAAACAATATCCTTACCGCATAGGCAGGCTAATTACACTGTTGTAACTGATGGAGGAGGGACATTTGACGAAGGAACCGATCAATTAGGAATATGGGCAAATGGTGGAAATAAGCAAAGTCTTGTTTTCAGAGCGTTTGACACTAATGGAGATGGCACTGGGTCCGCAGTGACAATGGATGCTGGCGACAGTTTTAAAATCACCCTAGCTGCTAAGCGTGCTTATGGTGAAATTGGCGTAGCCCTACTAAACAATCCCTCAGCAACAGCAGCATGGGCTGACCGTAAGAGCAACTACACCGCATATTGCATTTTATCAGGCCCTAATGGAGAGGGTGGTGCGTGGACAAACTGGAAAGCACATTCTACTGACGGTGGGTCTGAAACGTTTACTCTAGGGGGAAATCAAGATACAGAAACAGACTTTGTCATTACATTTTCGATTACGGCTACTGATAAAATTACGATAGATGTTAATGGTGAGAGTAAGGTTTTAACTGTCGCTTCCCCTAATTCTACCCATTTTAGTGTTTGGCTAAACGATGATTGGACAGGAAATGCAAACTCAAATGTCTATCTCAAACCCACTACAGAATTAGTACAGGCAACACTTTCGTTAGATGATTTAGCTAGGTTTTCAAATACATTAGATAGCAATATCTTTACGGATGAAGTTAAATTTAAAAGCCCATTAAGCGAAAATATAAATTGGGCATTACACGATTTAACAGGTAGAACGTTACAAAATGGTATTGCCAGAAAGACTGAAAGCACAATTCATTTTAATTCACCGCCAAAAGGTATTTATCTTTTAGAATTACGTAGTGAAAATTCAGAAAACAGAGATGTTTTTAAATTAATTAAAAACTAATCCACATTCACCACTTCCTGAATTTCGGGAGCGTATTTTTTAATGGTGAGCTCTACGCCTTGTTTTAAGGTCATTTGGTTTACGGAGCATCCCACACAGGCACCTAAAAGTTGCACTTTTACGGTATGGTTTTCTATACCTATAAGTGCAATATCGCCGCCGTCGGATTTTAAAAAAGGTCTAATTTCATCGAGAGCTTGTTCTATACGTTGATTTAGGTCACTCATTGTTACTTTTTTGTCACGGCAGCACAACCTGCCATGGTGGTTATTTTTATTGCCTCGGTGGGCGGTAGTTGCTTGTTACGTGCTACTACTTGTTGCACCACTTCTCGGGTAACTTTAGTCAAAGCCTCGGCAACAGCCGTATTTTCCTGCATCGCTGCTGGGCGTCCAATATCTCCTGCCTCCCGAATGCTTTGCACCAACGGCAGTTCACCCAAAAACGGCACATCCAAATCAGAAGCCAAATAGCGTGCACCTGCTTTTCCAAAGATATAATATTTGTTGTTTGGAAGTTCCTCAGGGGTGAAATACGCCATATTCTCAATAACGCCCAATACTGGGACTTGAATGTTTTCTTGCTGGAACATTGCCACGCCTTTTTTGGCATCTGACAGCGCAACCGTTTGCGGAGTGCTTACCACAACAGCGCCTGTTATAGGCAACGATTGCATAATGCTTAAATGAATATCGCCTGTGCCCGGCGGTAAGTCAATCAACAAAAAGTCTAATTCGCCCCAAGCGGCGTCAAAAATCATTTGATTTAATGCTTTGGCAGCCATAGGCCCGCGCCAAATAACGGCTTGGTCGGGTTTGGTGAAAAAACCTATGGAAAGTAGTTTTACACCAAAATTTTCTACAGGTACCATCTTTGATACCCCATCAATGTTTTTTGCCAAGGGTTTTTCGTTTGCCACATCAAACATAAGAGGCATGGAGGGGCCATAAATATCGGCGTCTAACACGCCAACCTTAAACCCCATATTGGATAGCGTTACCGCCAAATTTGCCGTAACAGTAGATTTTCCTACTCCTCCTTTTCCAGATGCCACCGCCACAATATTTTGAATGCCCGGAATGGGTTTCCCTTTGATTAGATTGGCATTTTGCTTTTTTTCAGGAGCACTTAAGGTAATGTTTACCGTAATTTTTGCTTTCTCATACACCTTATCGTGAATGGTTTTCATAACCTCCACCTCCACTTTTTTCTTGGCTTGCAGCGTAGGATTGCCCATCACAATATCCACCACAACCTCATCGCCAAAAATGTTGATGTTTTTAACAGCCTGGGCTTCCATCAAATTCTTTCCCTCGCCGGGTAAACTAATGGTTGTTAGTGCATTTTCGATTGCGGAGCGTGTAATTTTCATTAAATCTAAATAAGAATACAAATATAAACTAATTACGAACTTGTCTGCCTTTGGCAGATGGTTAATTATGAATGGATCAATTATGAATTCGTAATTTTTCCATTCATAATTCGCAATTAGTTATTGGGTTGCCACAGTACAGAATCAAAATCTTGAATTTGGTCATCAATAATGGTGTGCCCTTCAGACTCTAAAAGCTGTTGCATGGTGTTAATCCCGCCAAAATGGTGTTTCCCAGTAAGCACGCCATTTCGGTTTACCACTCGGTGTGCAGGAACATCATGCAGGGCATGTGCCGCATTCATGGCATATCCCACGGTTCGCGCGCTACGCGCAGCTCCCAAAAAACGGGCTATTGCGCCATAGGTGGTTACCTTTCCATAAGGCACTTGGCGCACAACTTCATATACGCGTTCAAAAAAATCATTCGGTTGGGACATCTGTAGGAAATGAGAATTTAAGATATGTAATGGGAATTCCTTGCTCGCGGTATTGCCGTTCGTAAAAAGTTTGAATACCAACAACGTCTTGTGGTGCATGCACATACTGATATATGTCGTGATGCGCCATCTGAGGTGTGATATTCCAACCGTCCAATACACCAAGCGTGTAGCCGTGCAAAAAAGCGGAATCGGTTTTTAAATGTACCACGCCCTGTGGTTTTAGCACCTGCTGATAACGCCGCAAAAAGGTGGGGTTTGTGAGTCGGTGGTGGGTGCGCTTAAATTTGTATTGCGGGTCTGGAAATGTGATCCAAATTTCTGATACCTCGCCTTTGGCAAAAACATGTTCAATGAGTTCAATTTGTGTGCGTACAAAAGCCACATTTTGCAAGCCTTCTTCAAGTGCAGTTTTGGCGCCTCGCCAAAATCGTGCACCTTTAATATCGATGCCTATGTAATTTGTATTTGGGTTTTTCCGTGCAAGTCCAACCGTATATTCGCCTTTGCCACAACCGAGTTCAAGCACAATGGGATTTGTGTTGCCAAAATAGGATTCCCAAGCCCCCTTCTGCAAAAAATCATCAGACAATAACGCCTCACGAGTGGGCTGAATGACATTCGCAAACGACTCGTTTTCTTTAAAACGCTTTAATTTATTCTTACTTCCCAAAACATATAGTTAGACGACAGAAGTGCTGGCTTCGCCTTTGTCTAAGGTAAACGAAAACTCGGAACCAATTTCAGGCTGACTTTCTACAAAAATTTGCTCGCCATGTGCTTCAATAATATGCTTCACAATTGAAAGACCTAATCCCGAACCCCCCATACTGCGGCTTCCGCTTTTGTCAACTCGGTAAAAGCGTTCAAACAATCGCGGCAAGTGCTCTTCTGCAATCCCTTCACCGTTGTCCCAGATACGAACAATCACTTTGTTCTCATAAATGGGCTGAATACTTACTTCTGTTGTCCCTTTCATTTTGCCGTATTTTATGGAATTCATAATTAGGTTCGTAAGCACCTGTTGTATCCGTTCCCTATCAGCATAAACCGAGATGGGTTCTTCATATTTTTTATCAAATTCCAGGTTAATACTTGACTTAGAAGCTTGCATTTCTAACATGTCAAACACACTTTGAATCAAATCAATAATATCAAAATAAAACAAATCCAGCTCCGTATTTCCTTTTTCTAAGTTGGTTAGCAAATCAAGGTCTTTAACAATATAAATCAGCCGTTCCACACCCTTGCTTGCACGTGACAAATACTTTTTATTTACATTTTTGTCTTTCATAGCACCATCCAAAAGGGTCAATATATATCCTTGGACAGTAAACAATGGGGTCTTTAGTTCGTGTGCGACATTACCCAAAAATTCACGCCTAAAGGCGGCCTGGTTTTTTAAGCTGTTAATTTCAACGTTACGTTTTAAAGCAACTTGCTTTACATTGTTGAGTAAAGAATCCATGTCGTTGGTAATAAGAATATCGTTTAACTCATCGCTAAAGTTTGGGTCTAAATCTTGATATATATGCTTGATTTTCAGATATATGTAATTTTCGATATGGTATCTGAATACTAAAAAGCAAACCAAAAAAACAACAACAAAAGATAAAGCGAATGGTATTATGTTTTCCTGCTTAAAGGGGGTTTCTTTGGTAAATACAACTAATAGAATTGCATTAATACTGATAACAAAAATTGTTATCAAAAGGGATAACAGCAATGAAAAACGGTATGCTTTACGCGGTTTTTTTGTCATGCTATACCACGTATTTATACCCTACTCCCTTGACTGTTTTAAAGTGTTTATCACCTATTTTTTCGCGTAATTTCCTAATGTGAACATCTATAGTTCTACCGCCCACAACAACCTCATTACCCCAAACTCGATTTAGAATTTCTTCGCGCTCAAAAACTTTTTGTGGTTTGGAAGCCAACAACGAAAGTAATTCAAACTCTTTTCGTGGTAAAAAAATGGCTTCGTCTTTGTAAATGATTTTGTATTCTTCCCTATTAATAGTCAAATCACCAACTTCAACAATTTCATTTTTTGGTTCAGTTGATTTAAAGCGTCGCAAAATGGCTTTGATTTTGCTAACCAAAACCTTTGGCTTAATAGGCTTTGTGATGTAGTCGTCAGCTCCTGCCTCAAGACCTGCCACTTGCGAGTAATCTTCGCTACGAGCCGTCAAAAAAACAATAGCCAAATTAGATGACGTAGCCCTTTTACGAAGTTGCTCACAGGTTTCAATGCCGTCCATTTCGGGCATCATAACATCCAATAACACCAAGTGGGGCTTCCATGTCGCAGCCTTTTCAAGCGCCTCTATTCCGTTTATTGCCTTCTCAACTTGATAACCTTCGGCTGTTAAATTATATTCTAAAATTTCTAAAATATCTGGTTCATCGTCAACCAATAAAATACGGGTATGCTTTTTTTTCATGCTTTGGTGTTGTCCATTCAAAAATAGAAAAATACAGATAGTTTTTATGTTCTTGTGTTAAAAAAATACTCAATACATTTGAGCAGTGATGATTTCTTTCGAAAAACAAGCATTTGAGCTTTTTGCATATCAATACCATCATAACGATGTGTATCGCTCTTATTGCGATTTAATAAACGTTAATCCTTCGGATGTAAAGAAACTCACAGAAATTCCATTTTTACCCATTGCGTTGTTCAAATCGCACCGCGTAAGCTGCTCTGAAAAGAGTGAAATGGTTTTTGAGAGCTCTGGAACAGGAGGAACTGTAAGTCAGCACCATGTGGCATCGCTTGCCTCCTACGAACAAAGCTTCAATGCAGGCTTCTCCCATTTTTACGGCGCAGCGTCTGATTACCATATTCTGGCACTTTTGCCAGGCTATCTTGAGCGTCCAAATGCGTCATTGGTATATATGTGTCGCGATTTGATTCGGCAAGCAAAACCCAAGTATAGTGGGTTTTATTTGGATCAATTTGAACAATTAAACGATGTGCTAATAGCATTAAATCAACAGAAACAAAAAACATTGCTTATCGGCGTAAGCTTTTCGCTTTTGGATTTTTGTGAGGCATATCCAATGCAGCTACAACACACCACAGTGATAGAAACCGGAGGCATGAAGGGCAGACGAAAAGAACTTATCCGCGAGGAACTGCACAAACGGCTCAAAGCAGGGTTTGGCGTGGACAATATCCACAGCGAATACGGCATGACAGAACTGCTATCACAAGCCTATTCCAAAGGAAATGGTGTTTTTGAACCTTCGCCCAGCATGCGTGTTTTTGTACGGGATGTTCACGACCCAAAAAAAGTATCAACAACAGGTTCGGGCGGGCTTAACATCATTGATTTATCCAACAAAGAGTCATGCGCATTTATTGCCACGCAAGATTTAGGAAAATGCCACGGAAACGGTCCGTTTGAAGTACTCGGGCGTTTTGATGCGTCGGATGTTCGTGGGTGCTCGCTTATGACGGCGTAACCACCAATAAAAAATAGTTTTTCTTTCCGCGCTGCAACAGCACATAGCGATCGCAAATGATGTCTGCCGTAGTAATGTTTTTGGCTTCAGTTGCCTTTTCTTTATTCACCGAAATCGAATTTTCTTTAAGCGCACGCCGCGCCTCCCCATTCGATTTTAAAAATCCTGTGCTTCCTGCCAATGCATCCATTACAGCAAGTCCGTCTCCAGCCAGCAAATGGGCGGAAACTTCGGCTTGAGGAACACCCTCAAACACATCCAAAAGGGTTTGAGCATCTAAGGATTTGAGCGTTTCTGCTGTGGCTTTTCCAAACAAAATTTGAGCTGCCTGCTCGGCACGGGAAACGTCTGCTGCGCTGTGTACCATAGCCGTAACTTCTTGTGCTAGTTTACGTTGCAACTGTCGTTGATGCGGTGCTTCACGGTGCGTTGCAATTAATGCTTCGATTTCTTCTTTGCCCAAAAATGTAAATATCTTAATGTATTTCTCGGCATCTTCATCCGATGCATTCAACCAATACTGATAAAATTTGTAAGGCGATGTTTTTTCAGCATCTAACCAAACATTTCCGCCTTCCGTTTTTCCAAATTTGGTGCCATCGGCTTTGGTAATTAACGGACACGTCAGCGCATAGGCTTTGCCTGCCAATTTTCTTCGAATAAGTTCCGTGCCTGTGGTAATGTTTCCCCACTGGTCGCTTCCGCCCATTTGCAGCAAGCAGTTGTGATGTTGGTATAAGTGAAGAAAATCATACCCCTGAATAAGTTGGTAGGTAAATTCAGTAAAAGACATGCCTTCTTTGGCATCTGCGCCAAGACGTTTTTTAACCGAATCTTTAGCCATCATATAATTCACCGTGAGGTGTTTTCCAATATCACGAGCAAAGTCAATCAAACTAAACGACTGCATCCAATCGTAATTATTGACCAGCACAGCACCATTTTCTTTAGTGCTATCAAAATCCAAAAATTTGGCAAGTTGCTTTTCCAACCCAGCACAGTTACGCTGTAGCGTTTCGTTGTCCAATAGGTTTCGCTCCGCCGATTTCCCCGATGGGTCGCCAATCATTCCTGTGGCACCGCCCACAAGCGCATAGGGTTTGTGTCCGTATCGCTGAAAATGCATCAAAATCATGATTTGAACCAAACTCCCAATGTGCAGCGAATCTGCTGTTGGATCAAAGCCAATATAACCTGCGGTCATGCCTTTGGCAAGCGTTTCGGCAGTTTCGGGCATGATGTCGTGCACCATTCCGCGCCATGTTAGTTCTTCAACAAATGATGCCATAGAATTCGTTTTTACAAATATAGACCTCTACAAATGAACCCAAAAGCGAATACAACAATTATTCTCGGCGCATTGATTTTTCCAATTCTTGTAAAGTGTCCTGTTTTTGCAAGTTTTCCAATTCGGCTTTTACCGACTCAAACATTTTTATATATAACTTGGGCTTGGATGCGTAATAAACATTGCTTTGTGCAAATGTTGTGCTATCGATATTGTGAAAGGCATACAACGAGTCCATAGGTATATAGTTGTCTTTGGCGTAGTTAGTGGATGCATTGAGCAATGCCAAATCAACATGGAAATTAATCATTTGTTCAGAAGACATCAGCGCATCTGGCTTTGCGATGCGATCTTGGGCACACCCTGCAAGAATCAAAAAAATCAATATCAAAAAAGTTTGTTTCATCTAGCAAAAGTAAGTGCTTTGGCATTTGGCTCTTGTGCAAAATTACCTTGATTATATACCATTTTACCGTTGATGATGGTGTGCGTGACTGTGCCGCGCAAAGTAGTGCCCTCCAATGGCGACCAACCGCATTTATACAACACATTCTCTCGAATCACCGTTTGCGTTTGTTGCGTATCCACTAAAACCAAATCGGCAAAATACCCTTCACGGACATAGCCTCGATCTTCAATGTCAAACAAGATAGCAGGATTGTGACATATTTTTTCGACTACTTTTTCGAGTGTTATTTTTCCCTGTTGCACACATTCCAACAACACAGGAAGTGCGTGTTGCACCATAGGACCTCCTGAGGGAGCTTTGGTGTACACTTCCGCTTTTTCCTCCAACGTATGCGGCGCATGATCTGTGGCAATAATATCGATGCGATCATCGTTTAGTGCTTCCCATAATCCATCACGGTCATGAGCTGTTTTTACGGCAGGATTCCATTTGATGTGGGTTCCTTTTTGTGCATAATCCTCATCCGAAAACCACAAATGATGAATACAAACCTCCGCTGTGATTTGTTTTTTTTCTAAAGGCAATTCGTTTGAAAATAGTGCTGTCTCTTTTGCAGTAGATAAGTGAAACACATGAAGTCGAGCCCCAGTTTCTTTGGCTAGTGCAATTGCTTTTGACGATGACAAATAACACGCCTCTTCAGAACGAATATCTGGATGGTGCGCAATAGGAATATCATCCCCAAAGGTCTCTTTGTATTTTGCCAAATTGGTTTTGATGGTTTGTTCATCTTCGCAATGCACTGCAATAGGAAGCTTAAATGCGGAGAAAATCTCCTTTAATGTGTTGGGGTCGTCCACAAGCATATTTCCCGTAGAGGAACCCAAAAAAAGTTTTAGGGCAGGTGTTGTTTTTGGATCAATCGCTTTAATCTGCTCCAAATTGTCATTTGTTCCACCAAACATAAATCCGTAGTTCACCCAAGAAGTTTGCGCAGCAACGGCTAATTTTTTGGCGTAAGCATCGGCATTGGTAGTTTGCGGATTGGTGTTGGGCATTTCCAAGTATGAAGTAATTCCACCCGCCACACAGGCCTTAGACTCTGTACCAATAGTTGCTTTGTGTGTAAGTCCAGGTTCGCGAAAATGGACTTGATCATCAATACAACCTGGCAATAAATGCTTTCCACGCGCATCTATCACTTCCACATCTTTTGTTGCAGTAATGGTTGGTGCAATTTTTGAAATGCGTTCGCCTTCAATCAGCACATCTAATTGTACTATTTTACCTTCATTGACCACCTGTGCGCCCTGAATGAGTAATTTATTCATGTTTTTGTTTTTTGAACATACTCCGCCATTTCATGGTCCAAATTCCAAAAATAGCTTCACTAATTATGGAACTGTTCATTTTTGAATCGCCTTGAGTTCTGTCTGTAAAAATAATAGGGAATTCGGCAATACGAAAACGTTTTTTCCACGCCCAAAATTTAAGCGCAATTTGAAAGGCATATCCCTTAAACCGAATATCCTCTAAGTCCAACGCACGAAGTACATCAGTACGATATCCCACAAATCCTGCTGTGGGATCTGCCACAGGAAGTCCGGTAATTAGTCGCACGTAAAGCGACGCGCCCAACGATAGCAAGACTCTTCCCAACGGCCATTGCTGAACACGAATTCCTTTTTTGTAGCGTGAGCCAACAACCACATCAGCTTTGTTTTGCTCTAATAGCTCAAGCATAGGCACAAGTGCCTGCGGCGGGTGTGAAAAATCAGCATCCATTTCAAAAAGATAGGAATACCCTTTGTCGAGTGCCCATTTAAATCCGTGAACATATGCTGGGCCAAGCCCTTCTTTTTTATTGCGCACGGTAAGCTGTACTTGCGGGTGATGCTCCATCAAACCTTCTACAATTGCTGCTGTACCATCTGGAGAATTATCATCTACAACCAAAATATCAGTGGCAATGGGCAATGCCAAAACCGCCTTGATGATAGACTGAATATTTTCAGCCTCATTATAGGTGGGGATAACAACTACTACTGGATTCATAAACAGCTAAAATACGTATTTAAATGTGTGAGCCTACCGTAAAAAAATAGATACTTTTGTGCTATGTACACGCTTCGGGAGCTTAGCACATCGTATTTAGGACTTTACCTACTAGTTGTCCTTGTACTTTTAGTGCTTCTAAAATTACTCAATCCTGATCGATATTATTCAATGGTATTTTTTTGGAAACGAACCAGCAGCAATGCAGAATTCAATAAGCCCTTTAACGAAACCAAAGCTTTTTCGCTAGTCGGTTTCGTTTTCAGAGCGTTAATTTTTGGGCTTATGACACAGGTGTTTCTTTCTGAAAATCTTGATGCTGCTAGTTTTGATATCTCTGTTTTGTCGTGGGCAGGGATATTTGTGCTGTTTTGGGTAGCAAAAACACTTATTGAAGGCGGCTTAGTTGCCATGTTCGGAAAACAGGAAGGGCTTTTAAAAATATTTTACATACGTGCTGTTTTTAAGGAAAAATGGGCTTTTGTATTTGGCTGCCTAACGTTAATGCTCATTTACGTTTCATTATCATCTGTAGCTGCGCGCTTATTGGCATTGGGATATCTGCTTGGATTAATAGCAATACACCTGCGTTTTATGAAATTATATTTTAGATACAGGTCAATCAAAAAAGTGTACATTATTTTGTATATTTGCGCCTCAGAAATCGGCCCTATATGGCTCTTGACACAAACACTCAAATTTTGACAAAACCCGCAAAAGTGAAAACCATATTGGTTTCACAACCTGCGCCATCAATTGAAAATTCTCCATACAATCAACTGATTGAAAAACGAAAAGTCGTGATAGACTTTCGTCCTTTTATTCATGTTGAAGGGGTGTCTTCTAGAGAAGTTCGTGTGCAAAAAATTGATATTACCAAGTTTTCGGCCATCATCTTTACCAGCCGAAATGCGGTTGATCATTTTTTCCGCATTGCTGAGGAACTTCGTTACACTGTACCCAGTACTTTGCGTTATTTTTGTCAATCTGAGGCGGTTGCCTATTACCTTCAAAAATATATTGTGTATCGCAAGCGTAAAGTATATGTGGGCTCCCGCACACTTGATGATGTGCTTAAAGAAGCTGTCAAATACAAAGACGAGAAGTTTTTATTTCCGTGTTCTGATGTGTTAAAGCCAAGTATTCCAAAGGCTATTGATGCTTCGGGGATTACATGGACAAAAGGTGTTTTTTACAAAACAGTTATTAGTGACTTGTCAGATTTACGTGATGTTTATTATGACATTTTGGTGTTTTTTAGTCCATCTGGGATTGAGTCGTTGTTCCACAACTTCCCCGATTTTGAGCAAAACAGTACGCGCATAGCGGTATTTGGTCCATCCACGAAAAAGGCTGCTGAAGACAAAGGGCTTCGCATTGATATTTTGGTGCCAACACCCGAAAATCCTTCCATGACCAAAGCCCTTGACGACTATATTGCCATTGCCAACAAGCGCTGATTAGCTTCGAACGTATCCTATTACCAAATTTATCCAGCCCAAAATAAGCAGCAGTCCGCCTATTGGGGTAACAGGTCCAAGTAGTTTTGGCAATAAAGCTGCAGATAAATTACTACTAAGCGATAATCCATAAATAGACCCCGAAAACAAAAGTGTTCCAACCACAAAAAGTAGTGCGGTGCGCTTTGCGAATGCGTGTTTTTCTACACCCAAAAAAAGCAGGGCTAAACCATGAAAAAACTGATAACGCACACCCACCTCATACGATTGTAGTGCATCAACAGTTAGGTAATTTTCAAGTAAATGTGCACCAAAGGCGCCCAGGATAACAGCAGTCCCGCAAAATATTGCGCCCCAAATGCTGCGTTGCTTGTGTGTCATCGTATATTTTTTTCTAAAATAGTTTACTATGTTTATACACCAAAATAAATGGATTGAAAAAAGTAGAAGAACACATTTCATTAGACGGCATAGACAAGGCTATTTTGCGTGTCCTTATGGATAACGCCCGAACTCCGGTGCAAGAAATTGCACGACAGCTGAATCTTTCGGGTTCGGCGGTGCATCAACGCATCAAAAAGCTTGAAGATGCAAATTTAATTCAAGGAAGTTACCTCAAACTCAATCCGTCATCGCTTGGGTATACCACCACAGCCTACATTGGAGTGTATTTGGACAAAGCCATGCGGAATCCCGAAGCGGTGTCCCAACTGAAAAAAATACCCGAGGTGGTAGAATGTCACTACACCACAGGGAATTGGAGTATTTTGATTAAAATTTTATGTAAAAACAATGAGCATTTGATGCAACTGCTCAATCACAACATACAATCTATAGAAGGAGTTTCCAGAACTGAAACGTTTATTTCACTCCACCAACAAATCGACCGTCAAATCAATATTTAGCGTCTTGAGCTTGCTACTCTGAGTGCAAAATAAACAAGCGTTGCCAACGATCCAATGGCGGCAACCACATAGGTGCGCGCAGCCCATTTGAGGGCATCTTTAGACATCACAAACTCTTGTTGGCTTACCATATTTTTTCGTTGCAACCACGCCAAAGCACGATTACTGGCATCGTATTCTACAGGTAATGTAATAAAGCTAAACAGCGTACCCAAACCAAAAAGGACAACTCCTGCTACTGCCAAATTATAGCCCATTGCAGAGCCAATTCCCAACATAAATCCTCCAAAAATGATATACATAGAAAACTGCGAAGCCACACTTACCACTGGTACCAATAGCGAACGAAACTGCAACCACTCGTAGCTTTGAGCGTGCTGCACCGCATGGCCACATTCATGGGCTGCAACAGCCGCTGCAGCTGCATTGCGTTCGTGATACACACTTTCGCTAAGGTTTACGGTTTTGTTTTTTGGATTGTAATGGTCTGTGAGTCTTCCGCGAACGGCGGTAACCTTCACATCTCGAATGCCGTGGTCTGAAAGCATTTTTTCGGCAATCTCCTTGCCTGACATTTGATTGCGCAACTGCACTTTTGAGTATTGCTTAAACTTAGATTTAAGCTTGTATTGCACCCACATGCTAGCGCCAGCAAAAACAGCGATAAGTAAATAATATTCTCCGTACATAATTTTTAATTAAGCCTAAGCAAACAACGTACCACGCTACTTTTTTGAGCGGAGTATAAAGGTAATAATAAAAATGATAATAGAAATTGAAACCGCATTTGCTACAATTACAGAAGGACTTTGAATCAAAACACCGTAGATAAACCAACATAACGTTCCTGTTCCCATAACGGCATACATGGTCAGTGACAATCCGTCAGCTGTTTTGGATTTACAAATTTTATATGCCTGTGGCAAAAAGGCAGAGGTGGTCAATGTGGCGGCAAAAAAGCCGATATATTCTGGGTTTAACATTTTAAACTACGATGTTCACAATTTTATTGGGTACTACTATCACTTTTTTGGGTGTTTTTCCGTCCAAATAGGTTTGGGTGCGTTCCTCTTGCATCACGGCAGTTTCAACTTCGTCTTTACTAAGCGAAGTTGATAACTCCAGCGTAAAGCGCATTTTTCCATTAAAACTAATCGGATATGCTTTGGTGTCGTCCTGCAAATAGTCTGGATTTGCCACAGGGTAGCTAGCCGTTGTCACAGATTCGTTATGCCCTAAAAGCGACCATAGTTCCTCGCAAATATGAGGCGCAAAAGGGGCAAGCAATACGGTAAGTGGCTCCAAAATTTCACGGTGATTACACTTTTGATTTGTGAGTTCATTTGTAGCAATCATAAACGCACTAACCGAAGTATTGAGTGAAAACTGCTCTATATCTTGGGTTACTTTTGCAATGGTTTTGTGCAATGTTCTAAGCGATTCTTTGGTGGGTTTATCATCACTTACAACGAATGTCTCACCGTTGTGAAACAGGCGCCAAAATTTATTCAGAAAATTGCTCACTCCTGAAATGCCTGCCGTATTCCATGGTTTTGCTTGCTCAATGGGACCTAAAAACATTTCATACATTCGAAGGGTATCAGCCCCATATTGATCACAAATCGCATCTGGATTTACAACATTATATTTGGATTTAGACATTTTTTCTACTTCACGCCCAACAATAAATTTGCTGTCTTCTAACTCAAATGTTGCTTCCGCAAAGTGAGGTTGCCACTTTTTAAGTCCTTCAATATCTAATTCGTTTTGCGCCGATACCAAGGAAACATCTACATGCACAGGAATAACTTTTTTCCCTTTGCACAATCCTTTTGAAAGATAGGTTTGAGTATCTGGAATGCGATATACAAAGGCACTTTCCCCTAAAATCATCCCTTGGTTTATTAATTTTTTAGCAAAATTTTCAACGGGGACGAAATCAAAATCATACAAAAAATACTGCCAAAAACGGGCATAAAGCAAATGTCCTGTGGCGTGTTCGCTACCACCCAAATACAAGTCCACTTCTTTCCAGTACGCCAAAGCCTCTTTGCTTGCAAAAGCATCGGAGTTGTGCGCATCCATATAGCGATTAAAATACCACGAACTCCCTGCCCAGCCCGGCATGGTGTTTTTTTCTAATGGAAAAACGGTTTTGTTATCCATTTTATCATTGGAAACCACTTTGTTTTGTGTGATATCCCATGCCCATTCGGTTGCATTTCCTAGTGGCGGAGCGCCATCAGGGGTTGGTAAGTATTTAGAAACCTCAGGCAATTCTAAAGGCAAACATTCGTCTGGAATACGTTGTGGTTGCCCATTGACATAATATACTGGAATGGGTTCGCCCCAGTACCTTTGACGGCTAAATACCGCATCGCGCAAGCGGTAAGTTGTTGCGCCTTCGCCCATACCATTTTTGGCAAGTGCCTCTATCACTTTTTGCGTGGCTTTGGCAACAGGTAGACCGTCTAAAAAATCGGAGTTTGCAATCCTTGTATTTTCTTTAGACGTATGCGCAGCCTCTGAAACATCTACATTTTTAAAAATATTTTTGATTGGCAAATCAAAGTGCGTTGCAAAATCAAAATCACGCTGATCACCACATGGAACAGCCATCACGGCTCCCGTTCCATAGCCTGCCAACACATAATCGCCAATCCAAATGGGTACTTTTTCGTTGGTAATCGGATGAAGCGCAAATGCTCCTGTAAATACTCCACTAATGCGGTCAACCTCACTCATACGTTCACGCTCGCTGCGTTGTGCCGCTTGCTTAACATAGGCGTCCACTTCCGCTTTTTGACTGGGTGTAGTAATTTCATTTACCCATTCATGCTCTGGAGCTAAAGTCAAAAAGGTAACGCCAAATAGCGTGTCAGGTCTAGTGGTAAACACTTCTATTTCTCGGTGGCTATTTTCAACACAAAAACGAACACTGGCACCTACCGATTTTCCAATCCAGTTGCGTTGCATTTCCTTTAGTGGCTCGGGCCAATCTAACGAGTCCAAGCCTTTGAGCAATCTATCGGCAAACGCCGAAATGCGCATACTCCATTGCTTCATTTTTTTGCGCTCCACAGGATGACCTCCACGCTCCGAAACGCCTTGCACCACCTCATCGTTTGCCAAGACAGTTCCCAACGCAGGGCACCAATTCACCTCTGTTTCTGCCAAATAGGTCAAGCGAAAACGAAGTAAAAATGTTTGCTTTTCCTCCTCACTCATGCCATGCCAATCCGCAGCAGTACATGATGGGGTATCGTCATCACAAGCGGCATTCAAATTTGTTGTGCCAAATCGTTCCAAATGCTGAATAAGCGCATCTATTGGACGTGCTTTGTCCTGTTTTTCATCGTACCACGCATCAAACAAAAGCGAAAAAATCCATTGCGTCCAACGGTAATACGAGGGGTCTGAAGTGCGTACTTCTCTTGACCAATCAAAAGAAAAGCCCATGCGGTCTAACTGCTCACGATAGCGTTTGATATTGGCATCGGTAGTAATGGCTGGGTGCTGTCCGGTTTGAATAGCGTACTGTTCGGCAGGAAGTCCAAAAGAGTCATATCCCTGAGGATGTAGCACATTAAAGCCTTTGTGGCGTTTGTAGCGCGCCACAATATCACTTGCGATATATCCTAGCGGATGCCCAACGTGTAGTCCAGCTCCTGATGGATACGGAAACATATCCAATACATAAAATTTGGGTTTATCAGAAGGTTGCGCAACCTTGTAGGTTTGCTTTTCTGCCCAAAATGCTTGCCATTTTTCTTCTATGTCTTGAAACGGATATCCCATGTAAACAATTAAACAGCAAAAATAACACTTTAAGTACGGTCTTTAGAAAATGTAGCAAGATTGTTCGGTCATATTTTCTATTTTTATGCCTTAGAACAACTATGTCTGCAACCCGCATTTACAAAAGACGCCTTTTTGCTTCCTACTTTTCTGTTGTTAGCAGCACCACGCTCGTACTATTTGTGTTGAGCGTTTTGGGCTTTGTCTTGCTCAACAGTCAATCCATTGCCAATTACTTTAAAGAGCAAGTGACCATGACAGTTTTTTTGGAAGACGAAACCAAAGAAATGGAGCGTGAACAACTGGTTACCACCATGCGATTAGCTCCTTTTACAAGAGTGGTGCGGTTTGTGTCTAAAGAAACGGCAGCTTCTGAGCATAGCGCTACTATTGGAGAAGATTTTATGGATTTTTTAGGATATAATCCGCTGCAAGACGCACTTGATATTGGGCTAAAAGCCGATTTTGTTACCACAGAAGTGTTAGACAGTTTGAGTGACGTAATGGAGCAAAAACCCTTTATTTCCGAAGTGCTTTACGACCGTCCGCTGATTGTGCTGCTCAATCAAAACATTCAAAAATTTGGATTTTGGTTGTTGGTCTGTAGTGGTGTTTTTATAGCAATTGCACTGTTGCTTATCAATCACTCCATCAAACTATCTATTTACAGCAAACGACTCATCATTCAAACCATGCTGCTAGTTGGCGCAAAAAAGAGCTTTATTCGCCGTCCTTTTATTTGGCGCTATATGGGACTTGGAGCATTGAGCGCACTGCTGGCTTTAGCAGGTTTTATAGGAGTTTTAAACTTTTTGATGCAGTTCGTTCCACAAATCAATTGGTGGGAAAATCAATTCTCACTTATAGTTTTGGCTGCGGCTATTTTGGGCTGTTCGGTGCTTATTTGTGGCATTAGTGCTTGGTTTGCTACACACAAACACCTGCGTTTAACTTATGACATTATCTACTGATTATGAAAAATGAAAAAGAATTTTTGTTTGGCAAACGCGCCTACCGCATTATGGCAGTTGGACTTGCATTGATTGTGTTGGGTTTTGTGCTTATGACAGGGGGCGGTAGTGACGACCCCAATGTGTTTAATCCTGAAATTTACAGTCCGCTGCGCATTCGTGTAGCACCAACATTAGTGCTAGCTGGTTTTGCTACTTTAGTTGTTGCCATTTTGTCGACAAAGAAAAAACAATGAGTTTTTGGGAAGCACTTTTATTGGGTATCGTTCAAGGATTGACCGAGTTTTTACCCGTATCATCTAGTGGACATTTGGCACTTTTTACAGCACTTTTAGGTGGAGAAACTCTTCCAGAAGAAAATCTACTTTTTACCATTTTGGTACATGCGGCAACCGCCCTTGCAACAATTGTTGTTTTTAGAAAAGATATCGCTGAACTTATTCAGGGTGTTTTTCAAAAAGACAATACCAATGCGCGGCATTATGTAGGGAAAATTGTGCTTTCTATGCTACCCGCTGTAGCAGTTGGATTGTTTTTTGAAGAAGAAATCACGGCACTTTTTGGGTCTAATTTAGCACTGGTGGGCGCTATGCTTTGTATTACTGCTCTACTCTTATTTTTTACTGATCGAGCAAATGAAAAACAACAATCTATTACCTACAAAATTGCTTTAATTATAGGTATGGCCCAAGCCGTAGCCATACTGCCTGGAATTTCCAGAAGTGGCGCTACCATTGCCACGGCACTTCTTATTGGCGCAACGCGTCCCGAAGCTGCCCGTTTTTCGTTTTTGATGGTGATTCCGCTCATATTAGGAAGTATGGCAAAAACCCTACTTGACAATGGGGCATCCGTTTTTGGAACTGTTGATGTATTGCCATTGCTCACGGGTTTTGTTGCTGCTTTAATTTCTGGTATTGTGGCATGTACATGGATGATTGCCCTTGTAAAGCGAAGTAAACTGAGCTATTTTGGGGCCTATTGTTTGGTTGTTGGAATCATCGCATCGATTATTGCATGGACGTAGTTTTCTCCAAAGACGCATTCCTTGAAGGGCAACTTTTGCTCTTAGACAAACCTCTTGAGTGGACTTCCTTTCAATTGGTGAATAAAATTAGATGGGCGATTCGAAAAACCTACGGAATCAAAAAAATAAAAGTAGGTCATGCAGGAACGTTAGACCCCCTTGCCACAGGACTAATGCTTATTTGCACAGGAAAAATGACCAAGCAAATAGACCAATTTATGAGCATGGACAAGTCCTATTCTGGCACGTTTCGGTTGGGCGCAACTACGCCATCTTATGATTTGGAAACTACTGTAACTAATCCAAAATCTATTGATCATATCACGAATGCCTTATTAGAGGAAACATGCAACTCTTTTTTGGGTAAAATCCAACAAAAACCTCCCCTACATTCTGCCATAAAAAAAGACGGAAAACGACTTTACACTATTGCGCGAGCTGGAGAAACCACTGAAATACCATCGCGTGACATTACAATTTCGTCTTTTGAGTTAACCGAAATCAATTTACCAGATGTCACCTTTTCAGTTTCGTGCAGCAAAGGCACCTATATTCGTTCATTGGCGCACGATTTTGGGCAAAGCCTTGAGTGCGGTGCACACTTAACATCGCTTTGCAGAACAGCTATTGGAAGCTATAGCCTAGCCAACAGCTTGTCGCTTGACGCCTTTTTGCATAGCTTAGAGGAAAAATCGTAATTATGGAATCTTTTCGCTGCGATTGGTGTTTGGCAAATCCAACGTATATCGCTTATCACGATACCGAATGGGGCGTACCCATTTTTGACGACCATAAACTTTTTGAGGCACTTTTGCTTGAAACCTTTCAAGCGGGATTATCCTGGTGGGCCGTTTTAAAAAAACGCGCACATTTTCGAGAAGCCTTTCACGATTTTAATGCGCGCTATGTAGCGCAGTTGACAGATTATGACGTAGAAAAACTGCTCCTTAACAAAGGAATCATTCGAAATCGGGGTAAAATTACGGGAGCCATTGCCAATGCACGGGCGTTTATCGAAATACAAAAAGAAGTGGGGAGTTTTAGCGATTTTATGTGGTCATACACCAACGGTATCCCCATTCAAAATAGCTATTCACAAACACATGAACTTCCACAAACTACGGCTTTGGCTACTCAAATGAGCAACGACCTTAAAAAACGTGGATTTAAATACATTGGAAAAATTACGATGTATGCTCATATGCAAGCTGTAGGCATGGTCAACGACCACGTGGTGGACTGCTTTAGGCATCGCGAAGTGGCAACACTTAGTCCAAATAGCTAAGAAATTCTTTTCTAGAAATTGGCGTGGCACCCATACTTGCCAAATGTGCTGTAGGCACCTGACAGTCAATGAGTTTGTATTTGTTTTTCTTTAGCTCACGAGTGAGATAAATCAGTGCCAACTTACTGGAATTACTTGCCCGAGAAAACATACTTTCGCCGCAAAACACTTGACCCACGTCTATGCCGTAAAGCCCCCCTACAAGCTCAGCGCCATCCCAAACCTCCACCGAGTGTGCGTGGCCTTGTTCGTGCAAAACTTCGTAAACTTCCATCAGTCCTGGCGTAATCCATGTGCCTGTTTGACCAAATCGCTTTACTCCCGCACAGGATTTTACAACTTCGTTAAAAGCTTTGTTAAACGTAATTTCATAGGGGTGTTTGCGCAAAAAATTGCGCATACTTTTTGAAATACGCAATTGATCTGGAAAGAGCACCATTCTGGGATCTGGACTCCACCAAATCAAAAACTCATCTTGCTCAAACCATGGGAAAATGCCTTTTTGGTATGCCAATAGTACCCTTTCGGGGCGTAAGTCACCACCCACAGCAACAATGCCCTCTTCAGTGGCCAAGTGGGGCGAAGGAAAACGCAATTCTTCCGATAAATGATACATGCTTTTAGTTAGAAGGGCAAATCGTCTGGCTCTTCTTTTGCAGGCGCATCTGGCATAGTTTCAAATGGCGGTGCAGCAGGAGGAGGAGGAGGTGGCGTTGTTGCTTCAACAGCGTCTATGCGCCAACCTTGTATGGAATTGAAGTATTTGATTTCACCTTGCGGGCTTTGCCACTCACGCCCACGAAGGTTGATTCCCACTTTTACACGCTGCCCAACAGCAAATGCATTGAGAAGTGAACACTTGTCTTGTACAAATTCAACGAGTAGGTGTTGCGGGTATTGCTCTTCGGTTGTGATAACCAATTCACGTTTTTGAAAGCCGTTTGATCCGTACTCTTTGGTGTCGTCTATTTGTTTAATTTTTCCAGTAATTTCCATGCGGTGGTTAATGATGTTAATACAAATTTACTCAATTTGTTGCGAATGCAACGATTGAAAATATAGTATATTCGTAAACATGAGATTTGACTTCTCTTATGTAAACCAACGAAACATCCGTACTACAGGATTTGTGTTGGCGTTATGCTTTGTTGGGTTTACGCTTTGGAACACCAATAAGCTTATTCAACGTATTCAACAAGATGAGCGTCAACAGATGGAACTTTGGGGCTTGGCACAGCAAGACCTAGCCTCTAGCACAGATCTTAATCAAGCTGTTGATCCATTAACATTTCAAGTGCTGACAGGGGAAAACACCATTCCAATGATTGTCGTGGATGACGAAAAAAAGCTTCTTTTTTCAAATAATATAAATGAGCGGAAATTAGCACAAGACCCTGTTGGGTACGTAGAGGAGTTGATTCAAGAATTTAGCACTACGCATCCACCTATAGAAATCGTCTACGGTGACAATTTGAACCAAAAAATGTATTACGGGAATTCTAAGTTGATTAATCAATTACGCTATTATCCCATTGCTTTTTATCTGATTGTGCTCTTTTTAGGGGGTATCGTGGTTGCCTATTATAAAAGTACGCAGAAGGTCATTTCCAATAAGCTATGGACTGGAATGGCAAAAGAAACGGCACATCAATTGGGAACACCCATTTCTTCTCTTTTAGGCTGGCTAACTATTTTAGAGCAGCACGATATAGACAATCAGATATTAACCCAAATAAAAAGCGATATCAAACGTTTGGAGACAATTAGTGCGCGGTTTTCTAAAATTGGCTCACTACCAAACAAAGCAGATATGAAGCTGAGCACCGTAGTTTATGAGCTGGTGTCGTATATGGAAATTCGGATGCCAAAAGGAATTACGCTTCGTGTTAACGAAAGTGGTCATGAAGATTTGGTTGAAATCAATGCAGAACTTATTGCGTGGGTACTGGAAAATTTAATCAAAAACAGCATAGATTCGATTCGGGGAAAAGGGTCAATCACGATTGATTTAATTTGGGAAAACACGGCAACGGTTATGGTTCGAGATACAGGAAGCGGTATTCCAAAAAAAATTCAGAAAACTATTTTCAGACCCGGTGTTACCACCAAAAAAAGAGGCTGGGGACTCGGATTATCTTTGGCAAAACGTATTGTGGAACAATACCACGGAGGCAAACTAAGACTTGTAGAAAGCTCCGAAAAAGGATCGACTTTTGAGATTCAACTACCGCTTACACAACAGCCGCACTAATTTTTTCGGCAAGGATTTTCATCTCCTCCTTAGAAGGCGAAACCTTTTTTTGAAACGTGGCATCTGCCATTTCGTTAAGTGGAATCAAATGAACATGAACATGCGGTACTTCAAGTCCAATTACAGACAATCCAATCCGCTGACACGAAACCACTTGCTTTAACGCAGTAGCCACCTGATGACTAAACTGCATCAAATCCAAATAAGCCTGCTGGTCCAAATCAAAAAGTTTATCCACTTCTTTTTTAGGAACGCAAAGTGTATGCCCAAAAGCATTGGGATTGATGTCCAAAAAGGCAATGTGCTTGTCGTCTTCCGCAACAATATAGGCGGGAAGTTCGCGTGCAATAATTCGGCTAAAAATAGACGCCATTAGCGTTCAATGGATAAAATTTCGAATTTAAGTGTGCCGTTGGGAACGGTCACTTCTGCGATTTCGCCTACAGCCTTGCCCAAAAGTCCTTTTCCAATAGGAGAGCTCACCGAAATTTTTCCCGATTTTAAATCGGCTTCGCTTTCAGCAACAAGGGTGTAGTTCATTTCCATGTTGTTGTTAAGATTTTTGATGCGCACTTTTGACAGCACCAACACCTTAGAAACATCCAACTGTGATTCGTCTATCAAACGAGCATTGGCAAGGGTTTCTTCCATCTTGGAAATTTTCATCTCCAACATACCCTGCGCCTCTTTGGCAGCATCGTACTCGGCGTTTTCACTCAAATCTCCCTTGTCGCGCGCCTCGGCAATTGCCTGTGACGCACGCGGACGCTCCACATCTTTTAGATGATTGAGTTCTTCCCGTAATTTCTTTAGCCCTTCGGCGGTATAGTATGAAACTGTACTCATTGGGGTATAGTTAAAAAAATCCCTTATTTTTAGGGATGAGTGCAAATATACAATTTTCCTTTTTCTTCCGTTTTATAGACATGAAATATGTTGTTTTTGGAGTGTTTTTATTTTTATTGAGCTGTGCCAAAAACAGCGTAGAGCGCAATCCATATTTATACGAAACACGCTTTGACCAGAGCATCAATTTGGCACTTCCCGCTTTTGACAACCTGAATTATCAAGGCGGAAGTTTGTATTGGGCAAATGGAGGTATTAGAGGGTTGTTGCTGTTTAATCTTTCAGGAACTATCATGGCATGGGAAGCAAGTTGTCCTAATCATACACCAAATAGTTGCTCTACATTGCAAATTAACGGCGTTACAGCCTCTTGCTCCTGTGAAGACTATAAGTACAGTTTGGCTACAGGACAGCCCCTCATAGATGGAGCCACCTATAGCCTACTGTTTTATAAAGTGCAGCAAAATGGGACTTCGGTGCGGATATATAATTAAGACTTTTTTTAATAGTCTTACGTTTTATTCAAAACCTTCATTACCGACTTTAAGACCCTCGTTCATTTTGTCATAAAACAAAACGAACCAAAAGTTCAAGAGGATTTCAAGGAAATCCTCAAACTTCTGAAATTCTGAAATTCTGAAATTAGAATTTAAGCGTTAATCCCGCCAAAAAGTGGCGTCCTGCTTGGGGGTAATAGCCAACATACTCCAAAGTGGTTTTAACTCCGGGCGTAGTCCAATTGTCAACATAAGTACCATAATATCCATTAGAGGTATATACTTCATTAAAAATATTATAGACATGAATGTTTACATCCAAACGGGGTGCGTTTGGCTTGTTTAACACAACCGCCTGAAATAAAATATCCTGGACAGAATAGCTTTCCAATTTGGACAATTCTGCATCAATATTACCCATGTATTGCTCTCCTACAAATTTGCTAACAAACGAAATAGACCACGAGTCGCGAGCGTACGTCAATTGATCGGAAGCAATCAACGAAGGAGAATAGGACAAATGTGTATCACCCAAAAACTCTTTTTTACCATTGCGCTCAAATTCTTTGTTTTTGTTTCGGTTTTTGCTCCACGATAAGTTGGCTTGCCAACTCCAATTGGGCGCAAATGCCCAGCCAGCGTCTAACTCTATCCCTCGGCGGTAACTATCCCCAGCGTTTTCACGAATAGGTGCACCCACATTATCAATAGCACCCGTAAGCACCAATTGGTTTTTATAGCCCATATAGTAGAGGTTTGCATTTACATACGCCGCTTCTGTTTTCCATCGCCAGCCCAACTCAAAGTCATTCAATTCTTCAGGAACAGGATTGCCATTTTCATAGTCGGTTCGGTTGGGTTCTTTATGTGCTTTGGCATAGGAAGCATAAAATTGATGGGCAGCATTGGGTTTGTACACCACGCCCGCTTTGGGGTTAAAAAAGGTATGCGCATCCTTGACTGTAAATGTCTCAGGACCGGCAACTTCTCCAGCTACGGCATAATCAATCCAGCGAACTTGTGCATCGGCGTAGAGCTTCCAATTGTCATTTAAAGAAACATCCCATTTTGCAAAAATATTACCATCTTTTTTCTTTCCGCGGTTTTCATAAAAACGGTGTTTTGGATTTATATTGGCGGTAGAAGCCCATAACAACTCGCCAAAATGCGCTCCGTTATAAGCACTGTAATATGCCCCTGCACTTAAGTTGTGATTTCCTTTTTGGTAATGATAGAGCAAATTAGCTACATAAAAGTCGTTATCTAACCATTTGCGCACTACATTTTCTGTTTCAGTAATGGCTTGTCCGTTAATGCTTAATGGTGGCAACTTTAAATAACTGTACGAAGTATCTCCGCTAAAGCTAACATTTTGATCGTACCACAAATCATAAAACTCTTCGTAATAACCATATCCATGGGTATAATTTAATCCTAAAGATAGTCTGGCGTAATTGGACAATCGTTGTTCAATATGTAATTGTGTGTGGTCTTGGTTATAATTATCCACTTGGTTGTCGTAATAACCTTGTAATTTACCTTTATCGTCGTATTGCTCACCAGCAGGGTTATAGGTTCTGTTTACTGCTAACGTATCGGCTGTGATCCCATACCACGCTTGGTAAGTGCGCTCGTGACCACCAAAAGTCAATGCCTTTATTTTAGTATTCGCTTTGGTGTAGGTTCCTTGCAGAAAATATCCTTTAAGTTGTGAAGAAGCACGATCGATATAACCGTCAGAGGTGATGTTTGACAAGCGTCCACTAAATTCAAACCCACTTTCAGAAATTCCTGTGGAGAATTTAATCGTATTTCTAAAGGTATTGAAACTACCTACACTTGAGGCAAGTTGAGCATAGGGTTTTTCCGATGCTTTGTCTGTTTCCAGGTTAATACTTGCACCAAAAGCGGCTGCTCCGTTGGTAGATGTTCCTACACCACGTTGCACTTGCATATTTTCTACAGAGGAGGCAAAATCGGAAAGGTTTACCCAGTAGGTGCCATGCGATTCGGCATCGTTGAGGGCAATTCCGTTAATGGTCACATTCACTCTTGTAGCATCGCTACCACGAACACGAATTCCTGTGTAACCCACGCCTGCTCCCGCGTCGCTTGTGGTAACTACGTTGGGTAAAAAACGCAACAACACTGGTAGGTCTTTCCCAACGTTTTGCTTGGCTAGCTCCTTTTTGGAGACATTGGTAAACGCCATAGGCGTATCTTCTTTCGCCCGAAGGGCGCTCACCGTAACCGATTCAAGTGCTACGGTATTAACAGTTAATGTATCTATGTCAGATTTGGCTTGCTGCGCCATCAGGCTGCCCGCAAGCATTAATGTAATAATGGTTTTCATTTGCGTAAAGGCAAATAAAGGGGTATTATCTACAATGGATTTTAGTTAAACAATATTCCTTGGCAGCATTACCTGCCCAGGTTCAATGGGTATAATCTCAGCCGTTAGGCACCCCTAGAGACGGGGCAAAGATAACTGAATTATGTGGATTGATGCATGGGGCGCAACAAATCATTTACTGTTTTTACAGGATTAAACGTACGCACGGGAACTTCCACAAAAACAGTGTTCCAATTTGCCATAGCGCCATTCCAAAGTCCAGGGTGCTCTAGTGCCTTAATTTCAGTATCCCCCACAGATTTATCTGCAATAAAACAGGCATCGTAATCAACAAACGCTGTCAAATCATACTTGACTCCTTTGTGGTTGTAGGTAGCGCAAACAATATCAACAGGATTAAAGTGTGTTCCTTTTTTGAAAAGGGCTTTTTGTGCTTTGTCGTTTGTATTTACTTGCGCGCCTTCTACAATTTGAAGGGTGACTTCATCATTTTTTTTCACCCAAAAAGGACCTCCGCCAGGCTCGCCTTCGTTTTTTACCATTCCACACACACGAAGTGGACGGTTAAGCTTTTCTTCAATAAATGCGGTAAGTTGATTGCCGTGCAACGATTGCGGAACATCCACGTTAAGTTTTTCTTTCAAAAACATTTTCACTTCAATCAAGTCAATCGCATCGCCTTGTGCCAGGG
The DNA here is from genome assembly GCA_049596455.1 of Flavobacteriaceae bacterium. GTDB lineage: Bacteria > Bacteroidota > Bacteroidia > Flavobacteriales > Flavobacteriaceae > UBA7446. The sequence continues at coordinate 162,506 of JBMYLP010000003.1, forward strand.
CGCGTGCGTAGTGATGAATCTGATTTTGAAGTGAAATCAACATCCCTGCTAACATTTTTTTGTATTTGGCTGTTTGTTTGTGATAGCTACTCACAGATATATTATCGATGTTAGATAAAAAAATTAGTTCACTCTCAATAGCGTTTAAATTTCCAATAAGGGAACCGTGTCCACCCGCACGAAAAATTAAGACTCCATCATTATTACGTAGCATAGTACCATCTTCTTTTAGTGCCAATGTATCCGTATTTCTGTTTTGATGCGAAAAACTCAAATGCGTTTGAGCAGAAACTGTAGATTGTAGTTGCGAAACTGTTTTTGAAAGGTGGTTTTCAAAATCCTTTGTAGCACCCGGTGGTATGGTAAAATGAATATCCATTTTGCCATTATTTACTAGAAATTCTGTTGAGAAAATCAATTGCTCTACCGCAGCAGATCTTTGCTCACTACCGTAGTTGTGAAAAGGAATTAGGGCTTTTGGCAGTTTGCCTAAAACATTAACCACTTTTTCGATAAATACATATCTGTAATCGTTGTCAATAGTTCCATTCTGTGTTTTGGTAATTGCATTTTTAATTTGAGTATAAAAGGGAAACTTTTCAATCCCACTCAAGAAAACTGCAAGTTTGTAGGTTTTGTTTCGGTTCAAGTAGCTTCGAAGGGTTTCTTTTTTGTTGTCGTATCTATTCAAGAAAAAATGCAAAAATTTAAACATGCGACTTGCTAAACCGGAAGCAGGAATAAAGCGTGAGATTGAAACATTGGATTTTTGTTCATCAAAAAACAAAACGTATTCGTCGCTCTTTTTTTCCGACAGCACTAAAATGCCATCATTAGCTGTAGCGGGCCGCGCTAGTTGAGCATAATTTGCCCCCTTTTGCAACAAGCGCAATTGCTCTTTTGCATTGGACTCTGAAATACCTAACTCTTGTAAAATAAGTTTATCCTTTTGCGTAAATGTGTGTTTCATACAACTTGTTTAGTTTTTCAATAGCATGTTTCATTCGTTCTTTATGCGAACCCCGTAATAAGGTGTAAGTAAGATTTCGTTTTGTTAAGGCAGAGGTAAAGGTTTCGAGCATTTCTTCGCGTTGGTTGGGTCTGTCACGAAGTAAGTCCTTCTCGAAAGGAACGTCAATATCGGTCAAAAAGTATACATCGTAGCTGTTTTTTTTGTTGGCATGAACTACTTTTTGGTCGCACCATCCCTTAAAATACGCTTCCGAATATACTTGTGTAGAAAGCGGCGTGGTATCGCAAAAGAGAAATGTATTTGCCTTTTTTGCTGCTTCATTTTCTAATCTTATCTGCCCAACAGCAATAGGCAAAATATCTTCAGGAGCGCATATTTCTCCCGATTGATGCCATTTATTTTCGAGATATGTTCTGGCATATTCCGGTACCCAAGTAGTGTTGTAATAATCAGCTAATGCTTTTGCCAGTGTGGTTTTACCTGTAGACTCAGGACCAAACAACACCACTTTTATGCAATTACTCGGGTGTTGTTTAAGATGTTTTTCCATGCGATATATCCGTATACGGCTATGGCTGTAAAGATAAGGTATTGAATACTTGTAAAGGTTAGCCCCTTATAAAAATAGAGTGGGACAGATATAATATCGCCAACAATCCAAAATATCCAATTCTCAATCTTCCGCCGTGCCATGAGCCACATTCCAACAAAAAATATGCCAGTAGTTATGGTGTCTACATACGCCGTCCAAGATGTCCACTTTCCCGCTGATTGATATACTGCATAAACAAAAAGTAGCGTAGCGATAAAAATAAAAATTGAAGTCCTTTTTTCTTTGGTGGTGGTTTGGCTTATGGGTGTTGGTTTATCGTTTGTTTTTCGCGTCCAGACATACCAACCGTACACACTCATGACAAAGTAATATGCGTTTATCATCATATCGCCCAAAAGCACCCATTTCCACAGTAGATACACAAAAATTCCAGTGGAAATAAGCCCCGTTGGGAACACCCAAATATGATTTTTTTTGGCGTACCAAACGCTCAAAAAACCAAATACCACACCTGTAATCTCTAATGCAATATCAACCGATTGATACTCTGAATATTGCCCAAACAGAAACTCAAAAAGTTGGTTCATAATCGCTTAAGTCTGATTTAATAGCTAAGGCACATGAATAATCCTCCCAAAAATACGTCCAATTCTTGAGTTCTATGGTGTTGTGTTGCAACTGCACTACCGCCACAGGATGCTCAGTATCCAAATGGGTTGTGCGAATATCATGCAAAAAACTAATGCCTTTCTTGCCCAAGGCTTTGTAGGCGGCTTCTTTGATGCACCATTGCGTGGTACGCATTCTGTCTGTGGCATTGGGTGTAAGCTCAGAGCTATGCAAAAACCGCGATGCAATACGATGCACTTTGGGACGCTCTTTTTCAATGTCAATACCTAAAGGTTTATCGCCTATGGCAATTGCCGAAAATTGATGCGAATGTGAGATAGAAATGTGTCTTCCGTCTGCCAAATGTGGTTTGCCATTGGGGTCGTAGTACAAATCTTCAGGCGAATATCCCGCTACTTTTAGCAATTGCCGTACACTTAAAAACCCACAACGATGAGTGTCAGATTTCATCTGACCTAACCTGTTGACACACAATTTGGTAAGTACTATTCCGCTGCTCAACGTAGTTTCATCTTCCGTAATATGCCATACCAAAATTTGGGTATTGTGTGGCGCAATGTATTTTTTGTAAATGGGCATAGAATAGCGTAATTTTGCCTGCAAATTGCTAAAAATCAAATATACAACTATGGCTACTAAAACAACTACTTACGTTCCTTACAAAGTAAAAGACATTTCGCTTGCTGATTGGGGGCGTAAAGAAATTGAACTTGCCGAGGCTGAAATGCCTGGGCTTATGGCACTTCGTGAAGAATACGCTAAAGAGCAACCGCTTAAAGGTGCGCGTATTGCGGGCTGCTTGCACATGACCATTCAAACGGCGGTGCTTATTGAAACGCTTACGGCATTGGGCGCAGAGGTGACCTGGAGCTCGTGTAATATTTTTTCCACTCAAGACCATGCCGCAGCGGCTATTGCCGCAGCAGGAATTCCCGTGTATGCGTGGAAAGGCATGAATGAAGAAGAATTTAATTGGTGTATCGAACAAACGATATTTTTTGGTGAAGATCGCCAACCGCTAAACATGATTTTGGACGATGGCGGTGATCTTACCAACATGATTTTGGATGAATTCCCTGAGCTTGCTGCAGGCATCAAAGGGCTTTCGGAAGAAACCACTACGGGCGTACACCGCCTCTATGAGCGTGTGCAAAACGGAACGCTTCCAATCCCTGCCATTAACGTAAACGACTCGGTAACCAAATCAAAATTTGACAACAAATACGGCTGTAAAGAATCTGCCGTAGATGCCGTGCGCAGAGCAACAGACATTATGCTTGCTGGAAAGCGTGTAGTGGTTGCGGGTTATGGTGATGTAGGAAAAGGAACTGTAGCTTCGTTTCAAGGAGCAGGTGCTATTGTTACTGTTACCGAAATTGACCCCATTTGTGCGCTGCAAGCCTCTATGGACGGTTATGAAGTGAAAAAATTGGATACCGTAATTGGCAATGCCGATATTATTGTTACCGCTACTGGAAACAAAGACATTGTGGCTGAACGCCATTTCCGTGCCATGAAAGACAAAGCCATTGTGTGTAATATTGGGCACTTTGACAACGAAATTGACATGGCGTGGCTAAACGATAACTACGGCAACACTAAGGTGGAAATTAAGCCACAGGTGGATAAATACACGGTTGAAGGAAAAGACATTATTGTCTTGGCAGAAGGGCGATTGGTAAATTTAGGTTGTGCTACGGGTCACCCAAGTTTTGTAATGAGTAACTCATTTACGAACCAAACGTTGGCACAAATTGAGCTTTGGAACCACGCCGACCGCTACGAAAATAAGGTGTATATGCTTCCTAAGCATTTGGACGAAAAAGTAGCACGTTTGCACCTTGACAAACTGGGTGTGGAATTGGAAGCATTAGACCAAGAACAGGCAGATTATATTAGTGTTCCCGTACAAGGACCCTATAAGCCAGAGTATTACCGTTACTAATTTTTTAGAACACAAAACGATAAAAACCGAGGCAGTTGTCTCGGTTTTTTCATTTATTGAACGAGTAACAAAAAACCCCTTCGCTTTTGGCAAAGGGGTTTTGTTTTTCTTGCTTCTCGCGGTTTATTCCTGAATAGGATCTACAGAAACATACGAGCGGTTGTTTTTCTTTTTGGTAAAGCGCACCACACCGTCAATTTTGGCATGTAGCGTATGGTCTTTTCCCAAATATACATTTTCTCCAGGGTGGTGGGCGGTACCACGCTGACGGACAATAATATTACCTGCAGTTGCAAGTTGTCCCCCAAATATTTTTACGCCCAAGCGTTTCGATTCCGATTCTCTACCGTTCTTCGAACTACCTACTCCTTTTTTGTGTGCCATGGCTTATCCGTTTATTTTTTTGCTTCTAGTGCCGCTACCAAGTCGGCTTTTTTCATCGCAGAAATACCTGAAATACCCGCTTCTTTAGCCAACTCTTTAAGCTCAGCTACTGTCTTAGACGAAAAGTCTACAGCTTTGGCTTTTGGCGCGGCTTTGGGAGCAGCTTCTTTTTTCTCGGCTGCTTTGGGTGCTGCGGCTTTTTTGGCAGGTGCTACTTTTTTAGCAGTTCCAACTCCCACAGCCTCAATAAGAATTTCGGTCAACGACTGGCGGTGACCATTCTTTACGCGATATCCCTTACGACGTTTCTTTTTAAATACAATTACTTTGTCATCCTTTAAATGACGAACCACTTTTGCTTCTACCGAAGCATTGGCTACAGCCGGGGCGCCTACAGATACCTTGTCACCGTCTGCTACTAAATACACCTTATCAAAAGAAACGTTATCTCCTGTTTTGGCGTCCAAACGATGCACAAATACCTTCTGGTCTTTTGCAACTTTAAATTGCTGCCCTGCTATCTCTACGATTGCAAACATATTTTTAGTTTTAAACACTTCCTGTTGAAGCGGGTGCAAATATACAATCTTGAACAATATCAGACAATGTTTTTTACAGCCCATTCTTTTTATCTGTATTTTATAAAATTATGTATATTTAAAATCTATTTGCCTTTTAAATATAATCTCATGAGAAAAATGATATCCTACCTGTTACTTCTATTAGTTCCTATCGCTGTTTTTTCGCAAGGACCCAATACGCCAATTCCTGTTTCAGATAAGGTAAAAATTGGAACATTAGACAACGGTCTTAAATACTATTTACGTCAAAATGCCAAACCTGAAAACAAAGTAGAGCTCAGGTTAGTGGTCAATGCGGGTTCTATTTTGGAAGATGAGCGCCAACTTGGATTGGCTCATTTTTTAGAACATATGGCATTTAATGGCACAAAGAGTTTTGCCAAAAATGACATCGTCTCCTTCTTACAATCGATTGGTGTTGAGTTTGGAGCAGATTTAAACGCATACACAAGTTTTGACGAAACGGTGTACATTTTACCTATTCCGCTTCAAAACCCTGATAACCTTGACAAAGGGTTTCAAGTCCTCAAAGAAATGGGGTATGATATGCTGCTCGATCCTGAGGAAATTGATAAAGAAAGAGGTGTTGTTTTGGAAGAACTTCGTTTGAGTTTAAGTGCCGAGAGACGAATTCTAGAAAAAACTCTTGCCGACGAACTCTATGGTTCCAAATACGTTGAAAGACTGCCGATTGGAACTAAAGAGGTTTTAGAAAATTTTACATACGACGATTTAAAACGCTTTTACAAAACATGGTATCGCCCCGACCTAATGGCGGTGGTTGCCGTAGGAGATGTTGATGTAGCTATTTTAGAAGAAAAAGTCATTTCCTTTTTTGGCGATATTCCTGCAGCAGAAAACCCAATCGATCGTCCTGTTTTTAACGTTCCCAACCACGAAAACACAAAAATTGCCATTGCCACAGACAAAGAGGCGCAGCAAACGGTTGTTCAAGTTTTGTATAAAGACAGAACAGATGCAAAGCCCGAAACCACTTACATGGATTATCGGGACAATATCATTGATAATTTGTTCTCTACCATGATTTCAAATCGATTAAGTGAGCTTGCAAATAGCGAAAATCCTCCGTTTTTGTATGGTGTTTCGCAATACAGAAGAACTTATGCGCGAACAAAAAATGCCTACCGTTCCATTGCGGTAACAACTCCCGAAAAGGCATCGCATTCCTTAAATGCGCTCCTTATTGAAAATGAACGCGTGCGTCAGTTTGGGTTTTTAGCAAGTGAGCTTTCTAGAGCCAAACAAGACATGCTTACGATGTATGAAAAATCGTATAACGAACGCGACAAGAAAAACAGCAGTCAAGTGTTGGGAGAATATGTAAGAAACTTTTTGGAGCAAGAGCCTATTCCTGGCATTGAGTGGGAATATCAGTTTGTTCAGGCTGTTTTGCCTTCTATTTCCATAGAGGAAGTCAATAGCAGAGTAGAGCGTTTTTTGCACAAAGACAATATGGTGGTTGTACTTCGCGGTCCTGAAAACGAGGCAACCGCAAACATTACTGACGACAATTTAGCTGCGGTTGTAGCCAGTGTAGATAATCAAACCATTGAAGCCTATGCTGAAGAAGCCATTCAAGAAAATCTGATTGAAAACTTACCTAAAGGCAGCTCGATTGCATCCAAAAGCCACATGGAAGATATTGATACGCACCACATGGTGCTATCTAATGGAATTCAGGTGTATTACAAGCAAACCGATTTTCAAAACGACAATGTGCTGGTAAGTGCCTACAGTACAGGTGGAACAAGTATGTATGCATTGGACAGCTTTTTGGTGTCAGAATTGGCAACGCCTTATTTGGCACAAGCTGGATATGGCGGACTTTCTGTAAGCGATATGGAAAAATTTATGAGCGGTAAATCCGCTTCGTTTAAATCAACTGTGGGCAGCTATGAAGAAGGTGGTTCTGGAAGCGCAACCAACAAAGACTTAGAAACACTTTTTGAGCTTATTTATGTGCATTTCACATCATTAAATAAAAACGAAGTTGTTTTTAACGCATTGCTCAGTAATTTAAAAGCGTACTATCCCTCGCTGCTTTCCAATCCGCAAACCTTTTTTCAAATTGCCGTATCCGACAAACAAAATGAAGGAAATGAACGATATACAGGGTTTCCGTCTGCAGAGGATTTTGACGCCGTAAATTACGATTTGGCGCATTCACTTCGGGGTAGCCGTTTTGCAGATGCTAATGATTTTACCTTCTTTTTTGTTGGAAATTTTGATGCGGAAAACCTAGAACTATTGGCGCAAAAATACTTAGGTGCACTGCCCGTTTTAGACAGTGAGGAAGCATATCAAACGCCTGATTTTAGAATGGCCGATGCTTATGAACGCTTTGAGGTTAAAAAAGGGAAAGACCCAAAAAGTTATGTCAATTTTACGTGGCGTGAAGAAATGCCCTACGACGGCAAAACAGAAATGCATATTGATGCACTGGGAGAGCTACTGAGTATAAAACTAATCGAGAAATTACGTGAAGATGAAAGTGGCGTATATGGCGTGGGTGCATCTGGCTCCATGCAACAAATTCCGTATGGAAATTTATCGTTTCGAATTGCATTTCCTTGCGGTCCTGAAAATGTGGAATCGCTTATCAAGTTCACCCTTGAGCAAATTGACGATATTAAATCTGGAAAGGTTTTGGAGGAAGATGTAAACAAAATCAAAGAATCGTATTTGGTAAATTACAGGGAAGATTTGAAAAAAGATAGCTTTTGGCTAAGTTATCTAGCCAATACATTTAAGCATAAAAAAGAATGGTCTAGGATATTAAATTACGAAGAAAAAGTAGCCAATATTACTATCGACGATTTAGTCCGTACCGCAAATACTTTCCTAGACGATAAGTACTTTTTGGCAATTCTAAATCCAGAAGAATAAATCAATTGGCTTTCGCTGGTCGATTCGATAGCGAAACCCCAATTAAAATAATGGCGGTAGCCAAAAGTTGAAAACCACCAATGCGCTCGCCGTCAAGCATCCCCCAAAATAGTGCCACAATAGGCAGTGTGTAGGTTACCGAAGACACAAAAACAGCAGATGCCATTTTTACAAATCGGTTAAACATAACCTTGGCGATGGCAGTACCAAAAAAGGCAAGCAAGGCAATAAAACCTATACTCGAAAGTACCTTATCGGACTGTAGTTGTTGCATGGAAAAGAAATCGGAAAATAACAACAGTACAACAGCTGGGGGAAGAATAGCAATAAAGTTTCCCAACGTCATTGCCATAGGCGACACCTTGGCAAGTTTGTGTTTTAGAAAATAGATGTTTACCGCATAGCACATAGACGCGCACATGATTAGCAGCACATATTCCGTAGGCTGATTGTCAGCAATTTGAGAGCCTCCCCAAATCAATCCGGCAGAACCTATAAAGCCTAACAAAACACCCGCATATTGACGAGTAAAAATTTTAGTGGCAAAAAAAACAACCCCCACTAGCAGCGTAAAAATTGGCGTAAGCGAATTCAGTATCGCCGCAACAGCAGAGTCTATAAATTGCTGCGAAAACGCAAAAAAGAAGGAAGGAAAAAACGTGCCTAAAAACCCAGTTATAATTAACCATTTCCACTCGTTTTTGGAAAGTCCTTTGAGTGATTTGTATCCCATTATGAATAAAAAAATGGTGCTAAAAATAATACGCACGCTGCCCAATTGTATGGGTGTTAGCCCAACAAGTCCGCGTTTTATAAGAATATATGAACTTCCCCAGATGATGGAGAGTAAAACCAAATAAACCCATTTGTTTTGTGGAATCAATTGCATAGCGCAGCAAAGCTGGCAAAATTCAACGAGAAATAGCAATATTTTCCTACATTTGATTAAAATTTAATATTATGAAACGCCCTTATTATTACCTATTAGTTATATTATTTGTTGGCTGTACTACTGCTTCAAAACCAGAGAAGAAAACCGTTGACTATAACGAAGAAGAGACAGTAGAATTATCTGCTGATTTATCGCATATATCATTCCCCATTGAAGGCATGACGTGTGAAGTGGGATGTGCTGCACGCATTGAGAAAAAAGTAGCTGCCTCGGAAGGTGTTGTGTCGTCAAAAGTAGATTTTGAAGGTAAAACTGCCTATGTGTCTTTTGACCCATCTGCAACTTCATTTGATGCCATTCGCGCTACTGTCGAAGGACTTGGCTCAGATTACAAGGTAGGTGAGGCACAAGCAAGCTCGCCCTATTTTCAACTTAAAGAAGGTAAAAAATGTGGCAAGGACTGTGATAAGCCTTGCTGCAAAGACAAAAAAACTTGCGACAAATCTTGCGAGAAAAAGTGCTGTAAAGACGGTAAAAAAGATATGGACAAAAAAGCTTGTGCAGCAGATTGCCAAAAAGCATGTTGCGCTAGTAAAAAGGAAAAAGCCTAATCCCACCTTAAGGTTTCGAGAAGTTTTTGCACATCACTTTTGACGTATGCAATAGCGGGTGCTAAAGAATCGTAGTTGGGTGCTGATTCAAAGAGCAACGATCCTGTGAGGTAGTGTTTTTTGGTGTCCGTGCCAAAAAAGTGCACGTTTGATGGGGAGTCGCCTACTATAACTATACACGACCCGAATAAATTTTGTGCTTTGTTTTCAAAAGTACTTTCATCCATTTGAAAAGCTTCTTTACCAAACATTTTTAGACGCTTATCAAAATCCAACAACAGCGTGTCTAAAGATGACTTGGTCAAGTCAAAATACGTGAGATATAGCTTTGCATTTAGCGCGGGATAATCTAAGGTAAGACCGCAAGCAGACAGCGTTTGTGGCACAGCCAAATGATTGTGTTCAAATGCATACGAACAGTCACTTAAGAGTGGTTTGTATTGTGGTGTTGGGTACTGTAAAGCAAGTTGTGCTTTTGGTTTTGGTGTCGGTGATTGACAACCCAAAATGACAAACGCTAAAATCACGAAGCGTATCATGTGCGCAATTCTACTTTAAGTTGTTTGATGCGCTTTCGGTCTACAGCTTCGATAGTGAAAATCACATTTTTAAACTTCATAGCCGTTTTTACTTTGGGAAACGAGCCCAACTGCTCCAGCACAAATCCTGCTATGGTCTCAGACTCGCCTTTATTGGCTTCAAATTCCGCAGCGTTATCGAGTTTTAACACACTGTAAAAATCTTTTAGTGACGTTTTCCCATCAAATACAAATGTAGTTTCGTTTAGTTTGGAGTAACTGATATCGGTTTCGTCAAACTCATCACTAATATCACCCACAATTTGTTCGATGACGTCCTCAAGAGAAATTACGCCTGAGGTGCCTCCATATTCATCCACTACTACGGCTAAATGAATTCGCTTAGACTGAAATTCTTCTAACAAATCATCTAATTTTTTATTTTCGGGAACGTAGTATGGCTCACGTAACAAGGTAATCCAATCAAATTTTTTCTTGTTCAAATGGGGAAGCAAATCTTTGACATAAAGCACTCCAATAACGGTGTCTATGGTTTCGCGAAAAACAGGCACACGTGAAAACCCCTTTGCCACAACTTGGTCAATAACATCTGTAAATGCAATTTTTTCTTCTAGTGCAAATACGTCTATTCGCGGACACATTACCTGTTTGGTTTCGGTGTTACCGAAGGTCACAATTCCTTTTAAAATTTTTTGCTCGTCTTTGGTAGTTTCAGAATCATCGGTCATTTCAAGCGCTTGTGACAAATGATCAACCGAGATATTTGACTTCGTTTTCCCTAAGCGTTTTTGCAACACAAATGTCAAATAACTCATCGGGTATGTAAGCGCAAAAAATACATATTGATCTAAAGCGTAAATGGGTAATGCCATACGCTTGGCAAAGCCTTTTGGGTTTTTGTTGGCGTATATTTTTGGTAAGATTTCACCGAACAATAGCACTACTGCGGTAATAATTCCGACCTCCAACAAAAATTGTAACCACGGCTGCGATATGGACTCAAAAAACAATGAGGTCAGCGATGCAAAAACAAGTACTGTAGCAATGTTAATCAGATTGTTAAGCAACAAAATAATTGCTAAAAGCCGCCTTGGGTTTTTACGTAAATGCGCAATGATACGCTCGGATTTATTCGATGCATTTGTTGCTTCTTTGATGTATGATGGCGCTAACGAAAAAAAAGCAACTTCAGCCCCAGAAACAAGTGCTGAGCCAAGCAAAAGCAGTAACAATAAAACCACTTTTACTGTTTCAAGTGTTTCAAAGCCAAAGACGAAATAGGGTATCTCCAACGATTATGGTTTAGAAGGGCAAGTCGTCATCGCTTGCGGGTTGGGTTGCCTGCGTGGGCTGTTGTTGAGCCGGCTGTGCGGGCGCAGCAGCTGCGTCTGTTGGGCGTTGTGTCAAGAAGGTAAAATCATCTACGTGAATTTCTGTAGAGTAGCGGTCTTTGCCATCATCGCCTTGCCACTTGCGGGTTTTGATACGCCCTTCCACATAAACACGATCGCCTTTTTTTAGGTATTTTTCGCAAATTTCGGCGGCTTTGTTACGCACCACCACATTGTGCCACTCGGTGTTGGTTACTTTTTCACCTGTCTGTTTGCTGGTATAGGTTTCGTTAGTGGCAATAGGAAATCGTCCTAGACAGTTTCCGCCATCAAAATAGGTTACCTTGACGTTGTCGCCTAAGTGCCCTATCAACATAACTTTATTCAGTGTTCCGCTCATAATAGATTTTAAATCAAATGTACACTATCGATTGAACTTCTGCAAAAATCGTTCTGTAAGGCGCGAAACACCAAAGTTTGAAACATCGCCCCATGGCGTTGGCAATTGTTTTTCGACCTCTTCCAAAATCCAAAAATGCGTGTGTAAGGTTTGATGCGATAATTTATGCCGCATCACCTCATCTTCAAATTTTGTCCATTTTGCCGTAGTTGCCCAAGCGGGCAAATCAGGGTGGGATTTTAATGCTTTTTCGGTCAAAATACAGTCTGCCTCCAAAAGTGGAAATTCATACAAGCCATGCCAAATATCTTTTCCTTCTCTCCGTTGAAGCAAGGTATTTTGCTTGCTATCAAAGGGTACCAAATAATGAAAAAATCGATTTTTAATCGCTTTGGCTTTGATTTTTTGAGGTCGGGAGGCAACGCTGTTGTTTGCACGAGATTGGCAACTCTCTTCAAGCGGGCAGCTTGTACAAAGTGGTTGTTTGGGAGTGCACTGCATAGCACCGAATTCCATTATGGCTTGATTGTAAATTCCTGGAGCTTTGGTATCTATTAACGACTGTGCCAACTCCTGAAAATACCGAACTCCCTCGGGCTTGTTGATTGGAATCTCTATATCAAAATAGCGTGCAAGCACGCGATACACGTTACCGTCCACCACCGCAGCAGGCGCATCAAAGCAAATAGACGCAATAGCACTTGCGGTGTAAGGCCCAACGCCCGGTAAAGCGATTAGCTTTTTGTAGGTATTTGGAAAGATGCCATTTTGCTGGTATGCCACTTCTTTTGCAGCTTTGTGCAGGTTTCGTGCTCTGGAATAATAACCAAGCCCTTGCCATAATTTCAGTACCTCGTCTTCGTTTGCATTTGCTAAGTCTTTAACGGTGGGGTACTGCGCTAAAAATCGTTCGTAATACGGCAGCCCTTGCGCCACGCGCGTTTGCTGCAAAATCACCTCAGAAAGCCAAACGGCATACGGGTCTTTGGAGTGTCGCCATGGTAGGTCGCGCTTATATTGCGCATACCACGCTAACAATTTGGAAGTGAATATGTTCATTGTGTCAAAAATACATGCAAAGAATGACATTTGTGTGTCTAAGTTGCCCTTAACGTATCAATTAAATTTTTATATTTGCTGACCTAAAATTTACAACCACTAAAAATTTTAAGGATGACAAAAGCCGAAATTGTAACAAATATTTCAAACAAATTAGGAGTAGAAAAAAGTGATGCGCAAGAGATTGTAAATCATTTTATGAAAGAAGTTCGAGGTGCACTTGAATCTGGTGAGAACGTATATTTACGTGGATTTGGCAGCTTTGTGATTAAAACCCGTAAAGCTAAAAAAGGACGTAACATTTCTAAAAACGTAACTATCGATATTCCTGCACACAACATCCCTTCATTTAAGCCTGCAAAGGTTTTCTTGGAGAAAGTAAAAGCAAAAGTGGCCGTTAAGTAACGTTCACATTTTATTAATTATTTAGAAGATAACATATGCCAAGTGGTAAAAAACGAAAAAGACACAAGGTAGCCACGCATAAGCGTAAGAAAAGAAGCCGTGCAAACAGGCACAAGAAGAAATAGGCTTCTGTAACTCCTGAACGCCCCACGTTCTTTGACATGGAATCCTCCTAGTACTGTTCACACTAGCATTATTCCCACCGAAATAAAATTGTTCAATTGTTCCACCTATTGTGGAACTAAAAATCATTATTGTGAGTAAAGAACTAATTATTCGTTCACGATCCTCTGCAGTTGATTTTGCCTTACTCAAAGACGGAAAGCTCGTTGAGTTTCACAAAGAAATTGAAGATAATAAATTTCACGTTGGTGATATTTTTTTAGCAAAAGTCAAAAAAACCCTTTCTGGTTTGAATGCCGCATTTGTAAATGTTGGCTATGAAAAAGATGCGTTTTTGCATTACCATGATTTGGGTCCAAAAGTGACCACGCTGTTAAAATTTATCAAACGTGCTGGTGCAGGAAAAATCAAAGATTTTTCGCTGAAAAAATACCCTTTAGAGCCTGAAATTAACAAAGACGGTATCATTACCGATGCTGTTCAGGCAAATCAATCTCTACTTGTGCAAATTATCAAAGAACCCATCTCCACCAAAGGACCCCGTATCAGTTCGGAATTGTCCTTGGCGGGTAGGTATTTGGTACTGGTGCCTTTTTCGGACCGTGTGTCTATGTCACAAAAAATTTCTACACGCGAAGAAAAGAACCGCTTAAAGAAGCTCGTAATGAGTATCAAGCCAAAAGGTTTTGGTGTCATTATCCGAACCGTGGCTGAAGGCAAAAAAGTAGCCGAACTCGACAAAGATTTACAAGATTTGTATAATCGTTGGGTTGGGATGTGTAAGAAAATCCAAAAAGCAGATTATCCCTCTAGAGTTTTGAGCGAGCTCAACAGAGCTTCCTCTATTTTGAGAGATATTTTTGACGATGGGTTTACTGGAATTCACGTAGACGATCCTGAATTACTAACTGAAGTTAAAGAGTACCTGGAGCAAATTGCCCCAGAAAGAGTAAATATTGCTAAACTTTTTAAAAGTGAAGTGCCTATTTTTGAGCACTTTGGAATTGAACGACAAATCAAGGCATCTTTTGGGCGCACCGTGTCCATGAATAGAGGTGCTTATCTGATTATCGAACACACCGAAGCCCTTCACGTTATTGATGTTAACAGTGGTAACCGATCCAATAAGGCAAAAAATCAAGAAGATACTGCCTTAGAGGTAAACATGATTGCCGCTACCGAAATTGCCCGACAATTGCGCTTGCGCGATATGGGAGGCATTATCGTAGTTGACTTCATTGACATGATACGCCAAGAAAACAGGAAAAAGCTTTTTGAACACTTCCGTAAGGAAATGGACAGCGACCGTGCTAAGCATAAAATTCTACCTCCAAGTAGAATTGGGCTTATACAAATGACGCGTCAGCGTGTTCGTCCCGAAATGGATATCAAAACCACAGAGCCAAACCCCAACATTAATGGAGAGGTTGAAGCACCAATTGTTTTGATAGACAAGATAAAAGCAGACTTAGAGAAGATTTTAGCAAATCCAAAACACAAAAAGAAAAAAATTGTGTTGCATTTGCATCCATTTATAGCAGCTTATGTTGCCAAAGGATGGAAATCAGAACGCATGAAGTGGTACTTTGAGTACAACAAGTGGGTAAAAGTAGTCCCACGCGATGCGTACACTTATTTACACTACCGTTTCTTTGATGGAAAAGGAAAAGTAATTCACGTATAAAACAAAAGCGGCCTTAGTGCCGCTTTTTTTATTTTAGCCTATATGAAAACGTACTCGGTTCACGAAGCGCTAGAAAAATTGCGTCACTATTGCGCCTATCAAGAGCGCTGCCACAAAGAGGTCAAAGACAAACTTTATAGCATGCAAATGATTCCCGATGCTGTGGAGCAAATTATAGGAACATTGGTTTCCGAAAACTACCTTAACGAAAGCCGTTTTGCGCAGCAATTTGCACATGGCAAATTTTCCATAAAGCATTGGGGCAAATTGCGCATCACTCGCGAGTTAAAAGCACGTGCTATTTCGGACTATGATATTCGAAAAGCGCTTTTAACCATAGACGAAGAAGCTTATCTAGAAAAAATAAGCAGTATCAGTAGCAAAAAATGGCAGCAATTAGCTGGGAGCACACTTCAAGTACGCAAACAAAAGCTTTATCAATACTTAGCGTATCGGGGCTGGGAAAAGCATCTTATTTATGCAGAAATTGATGTGCTTAGCACCAAAGACTAAAGCGTATAGTGTAATGAAATGAGTCCGTGTGCTTTTGGCATGGGAATCAAATTCTCGAAGTATGTTACATCAAATAAATTACGCCCTTGCAGTTCCATACGCCACTTGGCATTCAGCGTGTAACTCAATTGTAAATTGAAAAGCTGGTAGTTTTCGCCCAAAGTACGCTTGGCGTATCGGTAGGAAGCCGTGGAGGCAAAACGAGGTGTAAACTGCTTTGTTAGGTTTACATTTACATCGTGCTTTAAAAAGTTTAGCGCATATTTTGAATACACGGATTTAATATAATCGTCTTCTAAATAAGCATAAGAAACCCCTAGCGAGTGCGTCTGCTTTCCAATGCGATATTGCCATTGGGCATTTAGCTCACCACCTACTGTGGTAATTTTTCCACTGATATTTTCAGCTATCCAAGCCTCATCATTAGGAGATTTTTTGACAAAGTCAATCAAGTTTTCGCCGTCGCGCTTAAATATTGCCGTTTCAATAGACCAATTTTTAGCCTTATATCGCAAAGAAATTTCGTGGCTTAAGGCTTCCTCTGGTAATAAGTCTGCATTTCCTTTGGTTGTAGGGCTCAAATAATATAAATCGGTATAGGTAGGAATGCGATAAGTATAACCCGTGTTGTAGGTCAGTTTTAAGTTTTGCCCTAAACGGTAGCCAACATCAATTCCGGGATAGAAAAAACCACCCATGTCGGAGTAATTGCTCCACGCAAAACCAGGTGTTATATCAAGTGCACCAGATGAAAATCGGTGTTCAAAAAACAGGTGTGCAATAGTTCTATTTCTATCGCCTAAATTATTGCTTTGAATGTTTACACTCGAAAGCTCAACTCCTACGCCTGTAGCTCCCCATGCGTTTGTGTTTTTTACATCTACAGATGCACCCAGTCTATTAGTAATGTGTAGGTTTCGAAACACCGAAGGATTACTCCTAATATATACGTATTCATCTTGACCACGTTTCCAGAATAGTCTGGGTGTCCATGTCCACTTTTGGTTTTCACTCGAGACAGTACTTGTTAGTGAGACCAAGCTGCTTTGCGTTTCTTCATATTGGTCTTTCGCCGAAGTAGCTCTGTAAAAACCGTTTGCGCCAAACTTGCGTTCGCTAAACATGGTCATAAGGCTTAACCGATTTGCACCAGCCGCAAGATCGCTTTTTGTAAATACATGGAAATTTTGAAAGTCGGTGTTGTATCTATAGCCATCACTTTCTTGCAACGAAACATGTGCTATATGCTGTAGCTTTTCTCCAGCACGCTGTGCGGTAATACCAAATTGGTCGGTATCAAAACTCCCTATTCGATCGGTTAGGGTAACCTTGTTGCTACCAACTTTTTTGGTAACGATATTTATAGCACCTGTAAAGGCATTTTGCCCATAAATTCGAGCAGCAGGTCCTTTTACAATTTCAATGCGTTCAATAACCTCTAGGGGCAATGCGCTGTTTAGCGTATGGTGTCCGGTTTGTGGATCGTCCACACGGATACCATCAATTAATAGCAGTACTTGACTATAGGTTCCTCCGCGTAGATAAATATCTGCATTTGCGCCTTCAATCCCTTGTTGCAGTACGTCAACACCGGCTTGAAAACGGAGTAAGTCTGCCAAGCTGGTTACTGGGGTTTCGGCAATATGTTTTGCTGTAATTACGGTTACCGATTTGGAATCTTCAGAAAATGGAACATTCAATCTGGGCGATGAAACTACAACTTCGCTAAGTTGTGTTTGAGCTGTTAGTGATATTGAAAAAAGAATCGCACCAAAAACTGGTAAGATGATATGACGTTTCATGATGTAAAGATTAAGTTATACCGATTTGAGCGAAAAAATGTATAAGAATACACTTAATCTACAAGCAAAATAACTTTATTACCGTTCATTTCTAAGGTACCGCCATTTTGCAGAGTCAAAAAGGTTTCGTTCCCTCTTTGGTTAAAGTGCGATTGATACGCCTCAGCGATTTCCAAATTTCCTTGGATTTTTGCCTCACCCTTAGCAAGTGTTGATACCACGGCAGCGTGATGATTTAGCACCTGAAATGCTCCTTGAACACCAGGAACAGAAATAGCCTCTACCTCTCCTTGGAATAACGTAGCTTCTGGACTTACAATTTCTAAATACATAATGTTTATGCGTTTGCTTCTGCAAGCATTTTCTCACCGGCTTCAATAGCCTCTTCAATAGTACCTTTCAGGTTAAATGCTGCTTCAGGAAGGTGGTCTAACTCTCCGTCCATAATCATGTTAAAACCTTTGATGGTATCTTTAATATCAACCAAAACTCCAGGAATACCAGTAAACTGCTCTGCCACGTGGAAGGGTTGCGATAAGAAGCGTTGTACACGTCGTGCTCGCGCTACGGCAAGCTTGTCTTCTTCAGACAATTCTTCCATACCTAGGATGGCGATAATGTCTTGCAATTCTTTATAACGCTGTAATAACTCTTTTACACGCTGTGCACAGTTGTAGTGCTCATCACCTAAAATTTCAGGTGTCAAAATACGTGAGGTAGAATCTAAAGGATCTACTGCAGGGTAAATACCAAGCTCAGCAATTTTACGCGAAAGTACTGTAGTTGCATCCAAGTGCGCAAAGGTTGTTGCTGGTGCTGGGTCGGTAAGGTCATCTGCAGGTACGTAAACTGCTTGTACAGAGGTAATCGAACCTTTTTTGGTTGACGTAATACGCTCTTGCATGGCACCCATTTCGGTTGCCAGTGTAGGTTGATATCCTACAGCTGATGGCATACGCCCTAGAAGTGCTGACACCTCAGAACCAGCTTGTGTAAATCGGAAGATATTATCAACGAAAAATAGTACGTCTTTTCCTTGGTCTGAACCTGCTCCGTCACGGAAATACTCCGCAACTGTAAGTCCAGAAAGTGCCACACGTGCACGTGCTCCTGGTGGCTCGTTCATCTGACCAAATACGAAAGTTGCTTTAGATTCTTTCATGGCGTCTTTGTCCACTTTAGACAAATCCCAACCGCCATTTTCCATAGACTCCATAAACTCATCACCGTATTTGATAATCCCTGACTCTAGCATCTCGCGCAACAAGTCGTTTCCTTCGCGGGTACGCTCACCCACTCCGGCAAATACAGAAAGTCCACCATGCCCTTTGGCAATGTTGTTAATTAATTCTTGGATAAGTACCGTTTTTCCTACACCTGCACCGCCAAATAGTCCAATTTTACCTCCTTTTGCGTAAGGCTCAATAAGGTCAATTACTTTAATACCTGTATAAAGCACTTCGGTAGAAGTAGATAGGTCTTCAAACGCAGGTGCTTGACGGTGAATAGGAAGTCCATTCTTGCCAGATTTTGGCAAATCGCCAATACCATCAATGGCATCTCCAATTACGTTAAAAAGTCGTCCATATACATCTTCGCCAATAGGCATTTGAATTGGATTGCCCGTAGCAAGAACGTCTGCTCCACGCTCAAGTCCATCAGTGGAATCCATAGAAATAGTGCGTACTTGGTCTTCACCAATATGCGATTGAACTTCAAGGACCAAAGTAGATCCGTCGTTTTTCTTGATTTCTAATGAATCGTAAATATTTGGAAGTGTGGTAACAGCAGTGTCAAAAGATACATCTACTACAGGACCAATGACTTGGGATACTTTACCTGTGCTCTGTGACATAGTCGAAGAATTGTTTTATATGTTAGCCGATTGGGCTTATTAAATTTGAGTGCAAATATAGGCGAATTAAAGCAAGAATTCATGGCTTTAATCCAAAAAAAAAAGCACCCAAAGAGGGTGCTTTTATTAATCTATGTGCTGGCGCTTTTATAAATCGAAGTTTATAGAAGTATAGTATATTGAACCTATATTTCCACCTCCCAATACACTTTGATATTCTTTACCACCGATATTGTTACCGCCAAACTTTAGTGTAGCGTTAAGCGCTTTAACGTCTAAAGAAACTTGTGCATCAAGAACAGTTCTTTCATCAATCATACCATCAATAAATGAAGCTTCATAATAGTACTCAGAAGTATGTCGCGCTGAAGCATTAAATGAAATAACTCCAAATTTACCAAAAAGACCCGCCTTAATGGTATGTTCTGGTGTATTAAATGCAGCTTCAAAACTTGAATTTGGATTTGGTGTAAAATCAAGTTTGTTGTAATCATAAATAAGATTTACCAAGAGGTTAGTTGAAAGAGCCTGAGAAACTTCAGCACTAAATCCATATGTATTCAAATCTTCATCAGAATTTGAATCTGCTTGATAAATAGCATAAGAGCCTAACGCACGGTAGTTATCCAAGGTCACACCAGCAGGATCAAGGTAAGGAACGTATACGTCAGTTGACCCAATTTTATCTTTATAAGCACTGTAATAAGCAGAAACATCAACTGTAAATCCTTGTGACTTAAATCTATACCCTAGGTCGTATGAAGTTACTTTTTCAGGAGTCACATACTTTAGGTTGGCAGATGTGTTATTTTCATTTAAGGAGTTATTAAACACATATTCACCCGTAAACGTGGCAGGGCTTCCGTTATCCAATAATACTGTACCGTTGTAACGCCCAATATTATCAGGTGATGTACCAAACAAAGTTACATCTCCAGCAAATAAACCAATGTACTGGTCTTGATTTGTTGGGTTTCTAAACCCAGTTTGGAATGAAAATCTTAGGTTTTGATTTTCATCAATGTTTATTAACCCCGCAAGTCTTGGTGTAAAATTTGCGTCAAAAAACTCTGATTTATCTACACGCATTGAGGCAGTCAAACTTAATTTATCGTTAAAGAGTTTCTTTACTCCTTGCACATATGCGCCATATTCGTAATACTCAATCGGACCATCCTGATCGGAATAGATTGTACCGCCAGAGTTCAATTCAGAAAGTCTATATGAAGCACCGACCAAGAAATCAGCAAATTCTGTTACGTCAGTTAAGTCGTAATTCAACTCAAAATTATACGTTTTAGTATCATCAAAAATTCCTGAGCCACCATTAACAACTGGTAAGTTGGCTGAAGTGGCTTGCGCTAATGTTGCATTATATTCAGCTGTGCCTGGAACTAACATTCCTTGGTTAGCTGCGCCTCTAGCAGCATTATGAGCAAAGCCTGTGTTACCACCATATGCGGCAAATGCAGGGTTATCATTAATAGACTGTCCTCCTGCCAAAATATGCCTTGTTATACTATTTGGATCAGCAACATTTCCTACAAAAGCTAAAATCCCACTGGGGTCACCTGGGAATGCTGGTGCGTATGCTGGGTTTGATGCAGCAGCAAGAGTTCCCATATAAGCTAAGTTATAATTGATAAACCACCCGTAGTATCCACTATATTTACCTTGCCCTAAGGCTGACAAATCAGCAGAATTTGAGTTTGGTGCATTCGCCAGTAGTGCTGCTGCTGCAGAAATAGAATAGCTATCTCCATCTTGTTCACGCGTGTAATAAGATTTAAAGTTTAATCTTCCATGATCAATTTGAAGTTTATGCTGTTGAATTTTGATTCCTTTCATGGCATATCGTCCAAATCCTTGTAATGGAGAATCTCCTGTACCAATTAAAGAAGATAAAACGATTTCAGTATTTTCGTTTGGTCGATAATGCATTGCAAAGTTCCCTTTTGTGTTTTGAGCGGTATCATCAATAAGATCTTCATCTTTATAACCAGTAGAAAGAACTTCGTCAAAATAGTTAGGTGCTGCGGCTGCAAGAGCAGAAGTAGCAGGGTTAAGCAATCCTAGTAATGCCCATGTGTTAGAGCTTGGGAAAGCGCGTTCTCCATAAATATTTAAACCATTGTAATCTGGAGCTGTTGTTGAATATGAAGGATCTATTTCACCTCCAACAACTGGTTGATGAGCATATTCTGCAGCACCCCATTCAGTACCTTTTCTATGAGAAAAAGAGGCCTTCAAAGCAAATTTATCACCAAGTTTAGATGCCATTCTAATCCCAAAGGCATTGAACTCATTTGTTCCAGAAGCTTTTTGTTCTGTTACTCCAGTTCTATAATAAAAACTTACCCCTTCATGATCAAAAGGATTTTTACTATTTAGGAACATAATCCCTTTATAAGCGTCAGCTCCATAAAGTGCAGAAGCAGGACCAGGAATTACCTCAACACTTTGAACGTCTAATTCATCCAGACCTATAAGGTTACCCATAGCAAATCCAAATAATGGAGACATATTGTTCATTCCATCAACTAGGGTAACAAAACCTTCGTTGTAAACGGTTCCAAAACCGCGCGTGATAACTTGATTAAGTAAAAAACCTCCTTGTGATAATTGAATCCCTTTAAGGTTTTCCAAACCGTTAAAAAAGTCGGCAGCTGGAGTTTGTTGGATTTGTTGCGCGCTAAATTTTTCAACAGTAATTGGAGATTCAAAAATACTTTGCGCAAAACGAGAAGCAGAAACCACAATCTCATCTAATTGCGTAGCACTTTCACCTAACGTAATGCTTAGTGATTGCGCTGCAGATGAAACTGTAACTGTTTTTGTCTCTAACCCCACATTGGAAACCGTAATGTCAAATGGAGGCGTTTTTGAAGTACTTAAGCTAAAGTTCCCGTCAAAATCTGTAACGGTACCTGTGTTGCTATCAACAACAACGCTAGCACCTGGAACCGGCTGACCATTAGCATCAGTAACCGTTCCCGATACTTGTGTTTGCGCTACTACAGCCGTAGAAAGGCAAAGCAGCATAACTTGAAGAAAAAATTTCATAGTAGTTATCGTTTAATTGTTATGTTGTAAAGATATTATTTTTTTCTATTAGTAAAAATAGATATGGATTTGATTATAGAATGTAAAAAATCAATCCAATTTTTGTGAATTTGACATCAAAACTGTTGTTTGTAGTGCTAGATTTTGCCCATGGGCGCAAATCATGTGCAATACTGATATTCCATGTGTTATAACCAAAATGAACATTCCATCGCAATAAGGTGCTGTTATGCGGAAGGCTTGTGCTTTTTTGAACCCCTTCGAGTGAAATGTTTTTTGCAACCCCTTTTAATGGGATATGCAGACTAATTCCCGTGTGAATACGCCAAAAAGCGTGTTTTGATTCCGTAGCACTTCGCCATCTTAATTCAACTGGCACTGCAAAAGACTGCATATTCAAAACATTTTTCTGGTACTCGCCTTGTATTGCAGTAGCCGTAATAGCACCATCCAAAACCTCAAATTGCATATTGTTAAAAACGGTGCTAACATCCCAGCCCAAACCTAATCCGACAGCAAGTGTTCGCTTTTTGTTAATGGGCATGTCACGAATAAATCCCAACGAAAAACTATAGGACAATTTGTTCTGAATAAGTTCACTTGGCGCATCTGAAAAATACGGATAGGCAATGCTGAAATAAATCTGGTCTTCTCTAAATGAGGGTATTTCATCTTGTGCCGTAGCCTGAAGCACGCTACCTAAAAACAGCAATAGTAACAGCTTTCTCATAGGTTAAATATACATGAAAAAAAGCATCCTTCACTCGACTAGCTCGCGAGACGAAGGATGCTTACGATTTTGAAAAACCGCGAAAGGGCTTATCTTAAATTCTGCGTATAATCACCATTACGCGTGGTGTAATTGATTTTTAACGCATTAACCTTTCGCAATTCTTGTTTGATATCACTGATAAGTCCCATGTTGGTTTCCCCATCAACTTTTAGAGCAGTAGTCAGTACATTTTGTAGTTCCTGACGCTTAGAAGCGCGCTCTGCAAGTACAAATGCACCCACATCTTGTACGGTGGCAAACTTATCGTTCAACTGGATTTTTGGCTGTGTACCATATTTTTCTTGGTAACGGTCGCTAGGTTTTCCAGCATAGATATACATCACACGGTCTTTTTTATCTAGCTTTTGCACTTGATCCGCAGCAGGAAGCGTATTGGCTACCATGAGCGTACTGTCGCGCATTACGGTTGCTACCATAAAAAAGAATAAAAGCATAAATACAATATCGGGCAAAGATGCCGTAGAAATTGCGGGTAAATCTCCCCCTTTTTTCTTTTTAAACTTAGACATACTAATTTGTTTTTGAGGGTTCAGCTTCAGATAACTTCTGTGGAAATAACGCCTTTACAGCATCCAGTTTCGGCTTTAGCGCTTCCTTTTCAGAAGGAGACGTTCGCGGGTCAGAATACTTGCGGTCGGCATCAACATAAGATAGTCCCACATTAGGGTTTAGGCGTGCAAACTCGCGGTTACGCAATTCGTTGTATGCAGCAACCAACTCGTTTTGCACAGCTATATAAACCTTATAGTCTGTTTCGCGGTCATTCTTTAACGAAATTACCGCTTTATCAGGGTTGTCAGATGAACTGGCATCACGAGCGCCTTGGCAGAAATTGCAAGCGTCTTCGCCCTTACCACCGCCGTTATCTAAAAAGGCAACTGCAGCAGCACGCAATTCGCTAATTTGCATTGGCTTTTCTTCTACCAAAAGGTCGTTGTTTTTGTTTACCACCACCGTAAAGATGTTTCGTTCTTTAATAATAGGTGGATCAACCACATCTTCCATGGGCGGTAACTTACGATTAAGACCAGAATCGGTTTCAATGGTAGTGGTAACCAAAAAGAAGATGAGTAGCAAGAAAGCAATATCAGCCATGGACCCTGCATTCACTTCGGGTGCAGATCTTTTTGCCATAACTTCTTATTTAAAAAATCGCTTTACACCTGAGTACACCATGGTTCCAACAGCAACTACTGCCAAAATATAAAAGGTGCGCAGTCCTGTACCAACCCATCGAGAGCCGGCAGCAGAAAGTACTTCGCCATCTTTTAAAGGTGTCTCTACTCCTTCCGAAAACACAAAAGAAATCAGCACAACCAACGCAAAAGCAGCTACCGAAATAAGTGCTTTTTTAAGCTTGGCAGGATTAGACGCTAGTGCGGCAAGCGATGATACTACAGTGATTAAAACCACAACTGCCAAAATGACTAAGGCAAGTGTAATCATTGGCGATACAGACGAAAAGTCGCCCGCAAAGCTATCCATTTCAATGGCATCATCGCCTTTGGAAAGTATGGTAACTTGAAAAATCAAGCCCAACACACCTAAGACAAGTGCCACGATTTTTGTAATTTTTTGAATATTCATAATACAGCTGCTTTATGAATTACTTCTGGTTTGCTACAAGAAGGTCAATCAAGGTGATAGACGCATCTTCCATATCGTTTACAATACTGTCAATTTTTGAAATAATATAATTGTAAAAGATTTGTAGGATAATTGCAACGATAAGACCAAATACGGTAGTCAAAAGGGCTACTTTAATACCTCCTGCCACAAGAGATGGCTGCATATCTCCTGCAGCTTCAATTTTGTCAAAGGCTTGAATCATACCAATAACCGTACCCATAAACCCAAGCATGGGAGCTAGTGCGATAAACAATGAAATCCAAGACACATTCTTTTCGAGTTGTCCCATTTGAACACCACCGTAAGCCACAACAGCTTTTTCGGCGCTTTCTACACCTTCACCCGAGCGGTCAAGTCCTTGATAGAAAATAGATGCAACAGGTCCTTTTGTGTTTCGGCAAACCTCTTTGGCAGCGTCAACGCCACCAGCAGCTAATGCTTCTTCAACAGATGCCGTAAGCTTTGCGGTGTTGGTAGTTGCTAAGTTTAAGAAGATAATACGCTCAATGGCAATGGCAAGTCCTAAAATCAAACACAATAGAACGATACCCATAAACCCGGGACCACCTTCAATAAACCTCTTTTTTAATTCTTGTGTAAAGCCTGCTTTTTGAGCTTCAGCAGGTTGTGGCTGCTCTTGTGCAGCTTCGGTAGCAACTTCAGTTTCTTGAACTGCAAGTGAGTCAGATTCTTGCGAAAATGCATTTGGCATTGTAGCCATAAGAAATAGTGCTAAGACAGTAAGGGAAAAAAAACGTTTCATTTAAAATATATTTCGGTTTTTATAATGATTTATTTGATGACGCTAAATATATAAAAAATACTTAATGCAATCGCAGAGAGGAAGGGATTCGAACCCTCGATACGCTTTTGGCGTATACACACTTTCCAGGCGTGCGCCTTCGACCACTCGGCCACCTCTCTAATTTTAGGTCGCTAATATCGAAAAAAATATCCGCAAAAAAATTTCAAAAAAACTTAAATATCAAACAACTTTTTGGCGTTTTGAGCTGTTATTTCGGATATTTCTTGCACAGAAATTCCGTACACAGCCGCTGCTTTGGCGGCAATTAGTTGAAGAAATGAGGGCTCGTTGCGCTTCCCGCGATGCGGTGTTGGTGCCAAATAAGGCGCATCGGTTTCCAGTACCACAGATGCTAATGGAATATGCGGAAGCGTTTCGGCAAGACCACCGTTTTTAAACGTAACCACACCTCCAATCCCTACATACATATTAAGGTCAATGGCGCGTTGTGCCTGCGTAGCGTTTCCCGTAAAGCAATGAAAAATCCCTCGTAGTTTAGGATTGTTCACTCCCTCTAGCACTTCAAAAATTTCATCAAATGCCTCCCGGCAATGAATAACAATAGGCAAATCAAACTCCAACGCCCATGCTATTTGCTGTGCAAACGCCTCTTGCTGCGCCTTTTGATAGGTTTTATCCCAATACAAATCCATGCCAATTTCGCCTACCGCCACAAAATGGTGCTGTTGCAACTGGGCATATACATGTGCCAATTCTTCCGCGAGATTATCGCCCACATGCGTTGGGTGCAAGCCCATCATCAAATGTATGTTATTCGGGTAGTTACGCTTTAGCGCATGCATAGCTTCGGAGGTTTCGGAATCTATGGCGGGCAGCACAAACTGCGTTACCCCGGCTTCCATCGCCCGAGTAATAACTTCCGTACGATCAGCATCAAACTCCTTTACATACAAATGTGTGTGTGTATCAATTAGCATGGCACAAAAATACAGCAATGCCTTGTATATTTACCGCATGATTCACACCTTATCTGCACTCTTACGCCGCAAAGGCTATGTTCGGGTTCCGCTCACAAAATTAGCTTCTGGTCATTATATATGTAAGCTAACGCTAAATGACGTTGATGGGGTGTTTATTGTGGACACGGGCGCATCGCACACTTGTGTTGGTTTGGAGAAGGAAGCGCATTTTTTGCTCAATTCCACCAAAGCAGAAAAACAGGCTGCCTCGGCAAGTAGTGCCGATATGGACACCCGACAAAGTGCCGAAAATCATTTGCGTATTGGCAGCTGGGAGCAATCGAAACAAGAGCTTATTTTGTTTGATATGACCACTGTAAACGACGCGCTTGCACAACTTAACGAAGATGCCGTAGATGGCATTTTAGGCGCAGATGTACTGCATGCAACTAAAGCGGTTTTGGACTACCGTAGAAATGGGCTGTATCTAATGAATACGTGAATAGTAATTAGGCAATAGTTATTAGTGATTGGTTAGAAGTTAAATAAGGTAAAGAAAATTAGTTTGTCCTAATTAACTAATCACTATGTACTATTAACTTTAAACTATTGCCTATTCCCTAACAACTAGAGTTCCAATGCCTTTTTAGCATCACCATCCATAAGGAGTGCAATAGGGTCTTCCAAAGCCTCTTTGACCGCAACCAAAAAACCTACGCTCTCACGTCCGTCAACAATGCGGTGATCGTATGAAAGTGCCACATACATCATCGGGCGGATTTCCACCTTGCCGTCCACAGCAACTGGACGCTCCAAAATGTTGTGCATGCCCAAAATCCCAGATTGTGGCGGATTAATAATCGGTGTAGAAAGCATAGAGCCAAACACACCTCCGTTTGAAATAGTAAAGGTGCCTCCGGTCATTTCGTCCACAGTAATTTGACCATCACGCGCACGAATGGCAAGACGCTTAATTTCAGCTTCAATTTCTTTAAAACTCATGCCTTCTGCATTGCGTACCACAGGAACCATAAGTCCTTTTGGTCCTGAAACCGCTACGCTAATATCACAGTAGTCATATAGGATTTGTTCGTTGCCGTCAATCATGGAATTTACATCTGGAAATTCTTGTAGTGCACGCACCACAGCTTTGGTAAAAAAGCTCATAAACCCAAGTCCAACCTCATGCTTTTCTTTAAATGCTTCTTTGTATTTGGCGCGCAATGCAAATATGGGGGACATATCCACCTCGTTAAACGTGGTAAGCATGGCGGTTTCGTTTTTGGCGGTTACCAAACGTTCGGCAACTTTTCGTCGCAACAACGACATTTTCTTGCGTGTTGTTGGGCGTTCGCCAGCAGGTGTTCCCATAGAGGGCACCGCTTTGATGGCGTCCTCTTTGGTAATACGTCCATCACGGCCCGTACCTGAAATAGCAGCGGAATCTAATCCTTTTTCTGCAATAATTTTTCGTGCTGCAGGAGAAGCCGTCCCTGTGGCATAGGTAGTTTGTTGTGTAGCAACAGGCGTAGCTTGTGGTGCAGCCTCCGCTTTGGTAGTTACAGCTTTAGTTTCTTGTCCTTCGGGTTTTGGTGCAGATGTATCAATATGGCACACTACCGCACCCACAGCAACTGCATCGCCTTCTTCTGCCTTTAGCGTAATAACGCCACTTTCTTCGGCAGGGAGTTCTAGTGTTGCTTTGTCCGAATCTACTTCGGCTATGGCTTGATCTTTTTCCACATAATCGCCATCGCTTACCAGCCATTCTGCGATTTCTACTTCTGAGATGGACTCGCCCGGCGAGGGCACTTTCATTTCTAAAATCATAACTACTCTTTTATGCGCTAGCGCATGTTGTCTTTGGTTTTGTCAAATACGTATTCAATAATTTCTTGATGACGTCTTTTGGAACGGGTAGCACTTCCTGCTGCAGGTGCGCCATAAAAACGCCTAGATGCTACACGAAAATCGCGAGCTTCAGGTAAATGTAATAATAAATGCCCGTAAGCACCCATATTACGTGGTTCTTCTTGTGCCCAAACCACTTCGGCTTTGGCGTATTTTTTAAACAAGGCTCCCAATTCAGCTTTGGGCAATGGAAACAGTTGTTCCAAACGAACAAGTGCCACATCGGAGCGTTGTTTTTGTTCGCGAGCGTCAAGTAAATCGTAATAAAATTTACCTGTACATAATACCAGCGTTTTTACCGCTTCGGCGTTTACGCTGTCATCGTCAATCAACGGCACAAACTGACCGTTAGCCAGTGCTTCTTTGGTGGAAACTGCCTTTGGGTGGCGCAACAAACTTTTTGGTGTAAATACCACAAGTGGTTTTCTATAAGGAGATTTTAATTGACGGCGCAGCAAATGAAATAGGTTTGCTGGCGTGGTTACATCGGCAACAAACATATTGTCTTTGGCACAAAGTTGCAGATAACGTTCCATGCGCGCGGAAGAGTGCTCGGCACCTTGACCTTCATAGCCGTGAGGTAAAAACAACACCAATCCATTTTGCATTTTCCATTTGTCTTCAGCAGATGATAAATACTGGTCAATCATGATTTGTGCGCCGTTGCTAAAGTCGCCAAACTGAGCTTCCCAAATGGTAAGCGCATTTGGACTTGCCATGGCGTAACCATAATCGTATCCCATAACGCCATATTCCGAAAGGGATGAGTTGAAAATATTGAAGTTACCTTGTGCTTTATCTACACTATTGAGCAGTACAACCTCCTCTTCAGAATCTTCTACCTTCATAACGGCATGACGATGCGAAAACGTACCTCGTTCTACATCTTGCCCCGAAATACGGACATCGTGACCTTCTGAAAGCAACGAACCGTAGGCGAGCAGTTCGCCCAGTGCCCAATCCAATTTGTTATGTTCAAAATACATGGCTTTACGGTCATCTACCAAACGAACCGTTTTGCGTAAGAATTTTTTGTCGGAAGGGAGCGTTGTTAGTTGCTCCGCTATAGCATTAAGATTTTCGAGTCCAAAAGAGGTATCCACTTGCAAGACGAGCAATATACCCTACACGATTGGGAGCGAAAAAACATTTTTGTAGC
>JBMYLP010000004.1:0-14057 GCA_049596455.1 Flavobacteriaceae bacterium
TGTCTCCGCCCGTTGGGTTGGCAGGATCGGTAGCTGTTGGAACGCCTGTGCCGGTGTCAACACTTGCCTCGGGTTGTTTTGTCCATTCTGTACCATCAAAAGTGTATAAGTCCCCTGTGGATTCGTCAACATAAACATCACCCGCATCAGGACTCGCTGGGTTGGTTGCTGTTGGAGCGCCTATGCCGGTAACCAGTCCTGAAAAATATGCCAATCCATCTGTACCCTCGGTAATCGCATTGCCTGCATCGGTACTCACTACGTCACTTTGGTTCTCCCACATGTTGGTGGTGCTGTTGTAGGTATATACATCGCCTGTGGATTCATCGACATAAATGTCTCCGCCCGTTGGGTTGGCAGGATCGGTAGCTGTTGGAACGCCTGTGCCGGTGTCAACACTTGCCTCGGGTTGTTTTGTCCATTCTGTACCATCAAAAGTGTATAAGTCCCCTGTGGATTCGTCAACATAAACATCACCCGCATCAGGACTCGCTGGGTTGGTTGCTGTTGGAGCACCTATGCCGGTCATAAGGCCACTACTTAAATTTATCCATTGGGTACCTCCATGCATATACATGTCTCCCGTACTCCGATCTATATACACATTCCCAATATTACCTGCAGTACCCAAGGAATTGGGGTTTCCAACATCGTTTTGGGTCACAGAGAAAGTAGTTACAGTACCATCCTCACCGGTATAGGTATATGAACCGTCGGCATTGTCTTTTAGTGTTGTTACGGTTTCCGTACCACCACCACTTGGAATATAGACAATGTCCATGTTGCTGTGATCCACAAAATTATTGCCTGTTCCAGAGAAATCTATATCTATATAAAGTTGCTTTCGTTTCCCATTCCAATCAATATCACTGAACTTACCCATTACTGGTGTTCCGCCGTTGCCTTCTACCCCAATTACGGTAGAGGCTAAGCCATATTCATCAGTATTTACAAGGATTTCCTCGATATATTCTACCTGTCCCTTATCATTACGGATTTCAAACTGCAAAAGGATTTCAGCATTCGCTAGTGGTATTTCTATTTGCCCTCCAGGAATATAGCCCCCGTTAGTGTCCATAATATACGCTTGATAGGGTATACCAGGTGTCTGGGCGGTTGCCATTAGTACACCGCCCAGTAACACCAACATGTTAAGTAGGCTCCATGGTCTGACAAAAATTATTTTAATGAAGCTGTAAGTTAAATCTTTCATCTTTTAATAATTATAATTTCGGTTCTGCGGTTTTCGGTTAAGTCTCCAATACCAAATAGTAAGGTCTCGCCTGCGCCCACATATGACATTTGATATGGCGAAATGCCTTGAGTAATAAGGAAGTCGTACACGCGCTTGGCACGGCGTTTTGAAAGTTTAAGATTAGTTTCTGCCGTACCTGTTTTGCTGTCGGCATAGCCAACTAATTTTAGGGTTAAATTTGGGTTTTGTACCATAAAAGTTGCTAAATTTCTTAGTTGGCTATCGTATATGCCATGGTCAAAATAGGAACTATTTAACGGGAACAATACGTGCTTAAAGTCTGGAAAATACATAAAGCCCTGTTCATGTTGCTGTAAGGTAAAAGTATCTTCGTTAACAACAGGTTGTGGTGGCGTCACTATATTCTCACGGCTATGTGTTTTTAATTCCGCTTCAAGAGCGTCAATTTTGGCATACAGTGAGCTTAAATCAACAGAGTCATCACGTGCTTGGGCTTCTCTTGCCTCTAGAGCAGCAATACGTTGTTCTTGTAAGTCTTTGAGTTTGTTTTTTAGTCGTAAATCCATACGAAGTCCTACCATAACACGGCGTTTTACTGTGCTAAACCTTTCTTCAGAGTCATCTACTTCGTTGTCGCTTGTAGAAAATGCGTTTTCAACAACGTATTTTCCATACAGCTCGGTATCGCGGTTGATTGGAAAACTTAATCCGACACCAAAGAAATAGGTCGGATAGGCATCTACAAATTCTTTGTCTTTCCTTAAATCGTTTATGTATCCTTTGTCGGCAGCATATGTTCGCACGGCATTGGTATATAAATTATAGGTTAGCCCGCCCTCAACGTTTAAAAACACGGCTGGGCGTCGCTTGCCAGTAGCATCAGATTGTTGTTTTTTGATAATGGGCTGGGTTAACAATATGATTCCCTGTGCTTGCACCTGCCCCATATTGTAATGCACGGGTATTTTATAGCCGTTAAAATCGGCTTGTGTGCGGAGGTTCATTTGATCAAAACCAACACCAAGGCCTAGTCGAATAACGCTAGGGATGCCGTTGTCTTCAATACGGCGGTCAAGTTTTTTTAATGGAAAGAAATAGCCCACGGCATGTGAAAAATCACGCAAACCGTTATAAGAGTGTAAGGTGGTTTTGGTTCCAGAAAGGTTTACGAACTCTGAAAACTTGGCGTCGTTTACGCCTGTTTCAAAATGCCACTGCGCTTGTGCAACAGTACCCGCACAGAAAGTGAATAGGATGAGAAATATAGTTTTTTTCAAGGCTATGTAAAATTTAAATTATTCTTCAGTGGGTGTTTTATAGTTTAGCAGGACTTGGTTAAAGGTTTTACCCATAACCTCTACATTTAACACATACTCTGCTTGTGCTAAATGCCCTAAGTAAAAGCGTTGTTGTTGTTTGGCTGTAACTTCTTTTTCTATAATTAGTTGTCCCAATATATCATGAAGGCGTATCACCATATCCCCAGTAACTGGTGCATTAAAATCAATGTTAACATAGGTGGTAAAAGGATTCGGATATACTACCAAGTTAAAATCAGCACTAGGTGTTTCTGTAGAAACGCTTCCAAACTGAGGAAGTAAAAACCCTCGGGTTACAGCTCGTTGGTCGTGATTAATAGTACTCATAATGCCCATATGCCCAATACTTTGTTGTACTTTATATTGTCCTTTTTGAATATTATGCGCTTCCGAAACAGAAGTAGAAAGCGATGAGCGTAAAATCTTACCCTGAGCAAATACCATGGTGGCTGAGCTCAGGAAAAAAATTACGATAGCTTTTGTGTAGACATGTTTCATAGTTGTTTGTTATTTTCGTTTAGAGATAGTGTCCTCCTCGACGATAACTGTGACAAATTTATTTTTGAGCACTCCCATATCTGTTGATTTGAGCTCAGATAGCTCATTTTTAAGGTGAAATAACGTTGAAAGCGGTTAAAAGCACCTTGAAAAAGGGTTTAAATGCTGTAAGATATCCCTTACATTTCCCTACGGGTTTTTTGGGGTTTTTTTGAAAATTATCAATTGCGTTGTGCAACTAACTCTAAAGATGTATATTTGCCACCCGCTAAGAAACCGCTGGCGAAGTACGTGTATGTTTCTTTGCGTTAATTTTAAAATTTAAATCAAATGGAGGCCTTACTACAATACGTACAGGACGAGTTTGTTCCCAAAAAAGAATTTCCAAGCTTTCAAGCTGGAGACACCATCACCGTTTATTACGAAATTCGCGAAGGCGAAAAAGTACGCACCCAGTTCTTTAAGGGCGTAGTTATTCAAATCAAAGGAAGTGGCGCAACAAAAACCTTTACCATTCGCAAGATGTCGGGTACCGTAGGTGTAGAACGTATTTTTCCTATCAACCTACCCGGTATTCAAAAGATTGAAGTAAACAGTCGCGGTAAAGTACGTCGTTCACGTATTTACTACTTCCGTGAACTTACAGGTAAAAAAGCACGTATCAAGGAGCGTCAGCACAAATAATGCCTACTCCCTGCGGGAGCAGTTATTCGTTATTTGTTATTAGATAAATGTTCTCCAATTTACTATTGCCTACTCCCTGCGGGAGCAGTTATTTGTTATTTGTTATTAGATAAATGTTCTCCAATTAACTCTGCCGTAGGCAGACAAGTATTAACTTTTTACTATTACCTTTTGCCTCTATATGAACAGTTCTCGATACAATCTGCCTGTGGCAGATCACTCGAACTGAAAGCTATTGCCCACTCACTGCGGTAGCAGTTATTCGTTATTTGTTATTAGATAAATGTTCTCCCATTAACTCTGCCGTAGGCAGACAAGTATTAACTATTGCCTATTAACTAAAAACTTTTAACTATTCACTATTGCCTACTGCCTCTATATAAACAGTTCTCGATACACTCCGCCTATGGCAGATCACTCGAACTGACATACGATTAACTTTTAACCAATAACTATTCACTAATGCCTAATAACTATTAACTAATACCTACTAACTATTGCCTACTCCCTATTGCCTATTCACCATCACAGTAGTATATTTGCGCCCGACTTAATTACTCAAACATGGCAAAAATACACGTAGCTAATCCCGTAGTAGAAATGGACGGGGACGAAATGACTCGAATCATTTGGGACTTTATCAAACAACAACTTATTTTACCTTACTTAGACGTAGAGCTACTGTATTACGATCTAAGCGTTACCTCACGCGATCAAACCAATGACCAAATCACCATCGATGCTGCAGAAGCTATAAAAAAATATAACGTAGGGATTAAATGTGCTACCATCACGCCAGATGAAAATCGCGTAGAAGAATTTGGACTAAAGCAAATGTGGCGCTCGCCGAATGGCACTATTCGTAACATTGTTGGTGGGACGGTTTTCCGTGAGCCCATTATTATGAGCAACGTACCACGCTACGTGCAGGGCTGGACACAACCTATATGTATTGGACGTCATGCCTTTGGCGATCAATACCGTGCTACCGATGCCGTTATTAAAGGTAAAGGAAAGCTCACCATGACGTTTACCCCTGAAGACGGCAGCGAAGCCAAAACTTGGGAAGTGTATAACTTTCAAGAAGGTGGCGTAGCCATGAGCATGTATAATATCGATTCATCGATATACGGATTTGCACGTTCGTGTATGAACAGAGCCATCAGCAAAAGGTGGCCCTTATACCTTTCTACCAAAAACACCATCATGAAAGCATACGATGGGCGTTTTAAAGATATTTTTCAAGAAGTATTTGAAAATGAATTTATTGACCAATTTGAAGCCCTTGGCATCACTTACGAACACCGACTCATTGACGATATGGTAGCTGCTGCCATGAAGTGGAGCGGAGGATTTGTTTGGGCTTGTAAAAACTACGATGGCGATGTACAGTCAGACACCGTAGCGCAAGGATTTGGTTCGCTAGGATTGATGACCTCTACCCTAGTAACGCCAGACGGCAAAACACTAGAAGCCGAGGCAGCTCACGGAACCGTAACACGCCATTACCGCCAACACCAACAAGGAAAAGAAACCTCCACCAACCCAATTGCTTCTATTTTTGCGTGGACACGTGGGTTGGCACACCGTGCCAAATTGGACAACAACCGTGATTTGACCGAATTCTGTACCAAGCTAGAAGAGGTGTGTGTACAAACCGTCGAAGGCGGGCAAATGACCAAAGATTTGGCCATGTTGATTCACAAAGAAGAAATGACGCGTGAACACTACCTCACCACACAAGAATTCCTTGCTGCTATCAAAGAAAATTTAGATTCAGCTTTAGGAGCATAAATTTGGTTGCGTATCTTTGTAAAAAAATGCTTTGATACGTTATTTCCTATTTATATGGATCAGCGTAGGACTAACTACCTATGCGCAATCCTACACCTTAAGCGGTTCCATTACTGCCTCCGACACACAAGAAACTTTATTAGGTGTAACCGTATATGCGCAGTCCACTACCTTAGGAACCGTTACCAATAATTACGGGGTGTATTCGCTGACATTACCGCAAGGGGACTACCGTATTGTATTCCAAAATCTTGGCTTTGAAACCAAAGTCATCGAAGTTGCCTTGAACAGCGATCAAACGCTTAACGTTTCATTAGCCCCCCAATCCGAAGAACTTGACGAAGTGGTGGTTACCGAAGACGTGGAGCGCATCCGCTTACGCGCACCCGAAATGAGCGTTAATCGCCTTTCATCAAAAAGCATTCAACAAACTCCCGTGGTTCTTGGTGAATCCGATATCCTAAAAGTTATTCAGCTTTTGCCCGGTGTTACCAGTGCTGGCGAAGGAGCTTCGGGTTTTAATGTTAGGGGCGGTGGCGCAGATCAAAACCTAATTCTACTAGACGAAGCAACCGTTTTTAACTCCTCTCACCTCTTTGGGTTTTTCTCTGTGTTTAACACAGATGCCATTAAGGACATTCAACTTTATAAAGGAGGAATTCCTGCAACATATGGTGGTAGAGCCGCTTCGGTATTGCGCATCGACCAAAAAGAAGGAGCCAAAGACCGCGTCCGCTTTAATGGAGGCATAGGTGTGGTATCTAGTCGCGGATTATTGGAAGGACCACTTGGCAAAGGGTCTTTTTTAGTGGCGGGTCGGGGTACTTATGCGCACCTGTTCTTAAAAGCATTTGACAATTCAAACATTGCCTATTTCTACGATTTAAACACCAAAATTACATTGCCTATAAACGAGAAAAACAGGCTGTTGCTATCGGGCTATTTTGGGCGTGATGTGGTAGCATTTGATAATACGTTTGAAAACACCTACGGCAACACCGTGGTAAACGTCAGATGGAATACCCTCTTTTCGAACAAGGTGTTT
This sequence comes from Flavobacteriaceae bacterium, assembly GCA_049596455.1. GTDB lineage: Bacteria > Bacteroidota > Bacteroidia > Flavobacteriales > Flavobacteriaceae > UBA7446. The sequence continues at coordinate 6,557 of JBMYLP010000004.1, forward strand.
GGAAATTTATCCCTCATTTATAGCGATTACTACTATGGCTTGGCATTGGATTTTGTTGGGTTTGATTGGGATTCGGGTATTCAAAACCTAAACGTCAAGTACGATTTAAGCTATAATGTGTCCGAAAAGTTATCGCTTGAAACGGGTATCCAAACCACATATTATGATTTTAATCCTGGCTTTATTAGACCATTAACAGAAAGTTCGGGTTTTAACGACAGGCAGCTACAACAAAAATTTGCCGCAGAAGCCTCTGTTTACCTAAGCGCAGCGCATGAATTATCGCCAGCACTGGCGTTGCGTTACGGCGTGCGTCTAAACCAATTTAACCGATTGGCACAATCTGGACTGGAACGTTATGCCAACGACCAACCCATCACCTATAACAACACCTTAGGCATTTACCAAGAAGCAACTCCTATTGGCACTTATTCTAAAGAAGAAAGCACGGCATCATTTACCAATATTGAACCTAGATTTACCCTTGCCTATCGCACCAATAAAAGCGCATGGAAAGCAAGTTATCAGCGGGTACATCAGTATTTGCATTTAATCTCAAACACCTCCTCACCCACACCCCTTGACGTATGGACAACAAGTGGTAAATACCTAAAACCCCAGCGCGCAGATCAATGGGCAGTAGGCTATGCCACTGAACGAGACAACGGGAATTCGTTTGAAGTAGAGAGTTTTTATAAAATCACGCAAAACCGCTACGACTATATAGATGGAGCAGAACTAGTAGCAAACGAAGCCTTAGAACGTATTTTGTTGGCAGGTAAAGGGCGTGCCTATGGATTGGAAGTACTCTTCAAAAAAACGCAAGGCGACCTCACCGGATTGGTTGCTTATACCCTATCCAAAGCAGAGCAACAAACAAAAGGTATTGGGCAAAATGACCTAGGTATCAACAACGGAGATTGGTATAATGCGCCCTATGACAAAACCCACGATTTGAGTATGAGTGTTACGTACACCCCTTCAAAACGTTGGGAATGGAATGTCAATTTTGTAGCGCAAACAGGACAACCCGTAACCTACCCCATTGGTCAGTATGAATTTATGGGCACACGAGTGCCAAACTACGGCAAACGCAATGCGCAACGCCTTCCCTTTTATCATCGTTTAGATGTTGCTGCTACACTAACTCCAAAAAAGAACAGCGTAAAAAAGCTAAAGGGCAATTGGGTGTTTGGCATCTACAATGTGTATAACCGCCGAAATGCGGCTACCATTAGCTTTAAGCAAGACCGTGAAACGGGAAAAAATCAAGCGTATAGGCTTTCCATTTTTGGGATTGTTCCCTCAGTAACTTATAATATTCGCTTCTAATGAAAAAGCTCGTTTTTGTTTTTGGACTATTATTCTTTTGGGGCTGTGAAGACCCCATCGATGTAAAACTTCCCAACGCCGAGCAATATGTGGTTATTGATGCTATGCTCTGGCGACCCGTTGCAGGAACTACAGGAACTCTTGAAGTGGTATTAACTCAAACCTCAGATTTTTATAGCGATGACGTACCCTACATAAGTGGCGCAACCGTTACCCTAACATTTGGAAACACTTCTGTAAGTGCTCAAGAAACTCAGGCAGGGCATTATAGAGCAGATGCTATTCCAGTTGTTGAAAATGACGTGTTTACACTCAATATAGATAGTAACGGAGTTACCTATACCGCCACAGAAACCCTAGTGCTTTCCACCACAATAGATGCTATCACGCAAGGAGAAAACACCGTGTTTTCAGATGAGGAAGTAGAGGCTATTGTACAATTCACAGACCGTCCCGAAATTGGAAATTATTACGTCATGGATTTTGGCTACAATAACCTTTTTGTAACCCGAGATGTGTTTTACAATGGCAATCAACTTACCTTCTCCTTTTATTACGATAAGTATTTCCCAAAAAACACCCCAACACCTATTCACCTAATGGGTGCTGACAAAGACTTTTATACCTATATGCAAGTGCTTATTTCGCATGCGGGTCAAGATGGAGGTGGTCCTTTTGCCACAGCGAAATCTACCTTACGGGGAAACATTCAAAACACCACCAATCCCGATGCGTTTCCATTGGGCTATTTTAGGGTTGTTGAACGAGATAGCTTTATCTTTACCGCCACAGAAAACTAATGAACAAACGGAATTTCTTTCGCGGATTACGCTCCATGGCATATGCTATTGTGCTGGCATTTGTTGGTCCAACAGTGCTCAACTCTGCCTTTAAAAATCAAGAGCATCCGTTTTACATCCCTGTTTTGGGTATTGCCATTTTGATGTGTGCTGCCGCCATTGCTTTGGGGTTTTGGGGCATCAAACTCATGGTAAAAGGGTTATTTAATGAGGAGTAATCCTAATTAATGATTATCCTTAAAAAACACTTGACCGCTTCCACATTCCGCTTATCTTTGCGCATTGTATGAGTTCAGTAATTGACATTCGTTTACCCGACGGTGCCGTAAAGCAAATGCCCACAGGTAGCACCCCTTTTGATGTTGCTAAAGAAATTAGCGAAGGATTGGCGCGTGTGGTGGTTTCTGCTGCATATAACGGAAAAGTGATAGAAACCAAAACACCTCTTAACGAAAACGGCGACCTTGTCTTATATACTTTTAATGACAACGAAGGAAAAAAAGCCTTTTGGCACTCAAGTGCACACCTATTGGCGCAAGCCTTAGAGCAACTCTACCCGGGAATAAAACTTACCATTGGTCCAGCAATTGACAATGGATTTTATTACGACGTAGATTCTGGTGAACATACCATTACCGAAAAAGAATTAGTTACCATTGAAAAGCGCATGTTGGAACTCGCACGTGGCAAGCACGAATTCACCATGCGTTCAGCAACCAAAGCCGATGCACTTTCTTTTTATCAAAATGCTGGCAATGAATATAAAACAGAACTCATTGAAGCCCTCGAAGATGGTACGATTACCTTCTGTGACCACGATGATTTCACAGACTTATGCCGAGGAGGGCATGTGCCTAACACAGGAATCATTAAGGCAGTAAAACTGACCAATATTGCAGGAGCCTATTGGCGTGGCGATGAAAACAACAAACAGCTTACCCGCATTTACGGGGTGTCGTTTCCAAAACAAAAATTACTCACAGAATATCTGGAACTGCTTGAAGAAGCCAAAAAACGCGATCATAGAAAGTTAGGCGCAGAGCTAGGACTCTTTACGTTTTCGCAAAAAGTGGGTCAGGGATTGCCGCTTTGGCTGCCCAAGGGGGCAGCACTGCGCGAGCGTCTCGAGCAGTTTTTGCGCAAAGCGCAAACCAAAGCGGGCTACGAGCAGGTTGTTACCCCGCACATTGGACAAAAAGAACTCTATGTCACTTCTGGACATTACGAAAAATACGGCGCAGACAGTTTTCAACCCATACACACCCCTGCAGATGGCGAAGAGTTTTTACTCAAACCCATGAATTGCCCACACCACTGCGAAATCTACAACGCATCGCCGTGGAGCTACCGTGATTTACCCATCCGATTGGCAGAATTTGGTACTGTTTATCGTTATGAGCAAAGTGGTGAATTGCATGGACTTACCCGTGTGCGAGGATTTACGCAAGACGATGCCCATATTTTCTGTACGCCCGAACAACTCAACGATGAGTTTATGGGGGTTATTGATTTGGTACTCTATGTCTTTAACGCCTTAGGGTTTAAGGATTTTAAAACGCAAGTTTCTGTTCGCGACCCTGAAAAACCTGAAAAATACATTGGCGATACCGCGCTTTGGGAAAAAGCCGAACAGGCTATTATTGCCGCTGCTGAGCAAAAAGGACTCGACTATGTTATTGAAACAGGCGAAGCCGCTTTTTACGGTCCCAAGCTCGATTTTATGGTAAAAGATGCCTTAGGCAGAAGCTGGCAACTGGGAACCATTCAGGTAGATTATAACCTTCCAGAACGCTTTGACCTCAGTTATAAAGGCAATGACAACGAAATGCATCGTCCGGTAATGATACACCGTGCACCTTTTGGAAGCATGGAGCGTTTTGTGGCTATTTTGATTGAGCATACAGGTGGAAATTTCCCTTTATGGCTGACGCCCACACAAGTACAATTGCTGTGTGTTAGCGAAAAGCATGAAAAATACGCCCAAAAAGTTTCAGAATTCTTAGAAAATAACGAAATTCGCGCCCTCGTGGATAATAGAAATGAGACCATTGGTAAAAAAATCCGCGAAGCAGAATTGAGCAAGGTGCCCTATATGGTCATCATTGGCGAACAAGAAGCTGCGCAACAAACGGTCTCAGTTCGACAACACGGAGGTAACGACCTAGGGGATATGCCCTTAGAAGATTTTGCTACCTTGATTAAACGTCAAGCAGCAGATGAAATTGAAACATTTACAATCAACTAAATTCGTAAGTTATAGCGATACGAAGAAGAAGAAGCAGAGGTCCTGCTCGAGTCATAAAAGAAGATAAGCATCGAATAAATGAAAAGATTCGAGTGCCTGAAGTTCGTTTGGTTGGAGATAATGTAGAAATGGGGGTTTATCCCCTAGCAAAAGCCTTGCAAAAGGCAAACGAATTGGAGTTAGACTTGGTTGAAATTTCACCAAATGCTGCTCCGCCGGTGTGTAAAATCATCGACTATAAAAAGTTCCTTTACGAGCAAAAAAAGCGCGAAAAGGCAATGAAAGCAAACGCCTCTAAGGTGGTGCTGAAAGAAATACGGTTTGGACCCCAAACCGATGAGCATGATTACGAGTTTAAAAAGAAGCACGCAATCAAATTCCTAGAAGAAGGTGCAAAGCTAAAAGCCTTTGTGTTTTTTAAAGGACGCTCAATTATTTTTAAAGAACAAGGCCACATCTTGTTGCTTCGATTAGCACAAGATTTGGAAGAATATGGCAAAGTAGAACAATTGCCAAAATTGGAAGGAAAACGGATGATTATGTTAATCAATCCGAAGAAATAAAAAAGGAAGTAGTATGCCTAAGATGAAAACCAAGTCGAGTGCTAAAAAACGCTTTAAGCTAACAGGCACAGGGAAAATTAAACGCAAACATGCGTTTAAAAGTCACATTTTGACAAAAAAATCAAAAAAGCGCAAGCTTAAACTAACCCATAGTGGTTTGGTTCACGAAAGCGATGCGGATAATATCAAGGAACAACTTCGTTTAAAATAAAATAACCTGAAGTCGGCTTTAAAAGTGAGATACTCCGCCTGCTTCACAATAATTACATCATGCCAAGATCAGTAAATGCTGTAGCTTCCAGAGCTCGAAGAAAGAAGATTCTTAAACTAGCCAAAGGCTACTTTGGTAGAAGAAAAAACGTATGGACAGTTGCTAAAAACGCCGTCGAAAAAGCGTTGCTTTACGCCTACCGCGACCGCAGAAATAAAAAACGCAGCTTCCGTGCACTATGGATAACACGTATCAATGCTGGCGCACGCCTTCACGGCATGTCATACTCACAGTTTATGGGTAAAGTAAATGCGAACAACATTGCGTTAAACCGTAAGGTATTGGCTGACTTAGCCATGAACCACCCAGAAGCTTTCAAAGCGGTGGTTGATAAAGTAAAATAGGTTTTATTTTTTAAACAGTAGTTCTCGATACAATCTGCCTGTGGCAGATCACTCGAACTGACTAACTTTTACATTTCAGTTTTTTAGAACGGCATATCGTCATCAGACGATGACCCAAAGGCATCGTTTGGATCTATGCGTGGTGGTTCAAAAGATTCATCTGAGTTTATCTTTGACTGAAACTCTGTTGGCGCATCAAACGTATCTAGGTTATCAAACTTCCCTAACGCACCAATAAATTTAAGTCGGATGCTGTCCAAACCACCGTTTCGGTGTTTGGCAATAATAAATTCCGCTTGCCCTGCAGCGGGTGAGCGCTCCTCGTCATCCCATTCATCAATTTTATAATATTCAGGACGATAGATAAAGGTAACCAAATCGGCATCTTGCTCAATAGCACCCGATTCACGTAAGTCAGAGATTTGTGGACGCTTGCTGCCTCCTCTAGTTTCCACAGCACGTGAAAGTTGTGATAATGCAATGATAGGAATATCCAATTCTTTTGCCAATGCTTTTAAATTTCGAGAAATCGTAGAAATCTCCTGCTCGCGGTTACCTGCTTTACTACTTCCTCCAGGAGTCATAAGTTGCAAATAATCAATCATAATCAGGCGAATACCAAACTGAGACGATAAACGTCTTGCTTTGGCGCGCAAGTCAAAAATGGATAAGGAAGGTGTATCATCAATGTAGAGTGGCGCATTCTCCAAATCAGAAACCTTAACATTGAGTTGTTTCCATTCGTGGTCTTCCAGTTTTCCTGTGCGTAGCTTTTCAGAAGAAAGCCCCGTTTCAGAAGATATCAGTCGAGTAATAAGTTGCACCGAAGACATTTCGAGCGAGAAAAATGCCACAGGAATGTTTTGCTCTACGGCAATATTACGCGCCATAGACAACGTAAAGGCAGTTTTACCCATACCAGGACGAGCTGCCACGATAATCAAATCGCTGTTTTGCCACCCCGAAGTAATTTTATCCACGCCGAAAAAACCAGAAGGAACACCACTCATTCCTTCTTGATTGGCAATTTCCTCAATTTTTTTCTTGGCTTGAATTACAAGGTTTTGCGCCGTTGTGGTGGACGATTTTAGGTTGCCCTGAGATACTTCGTAAAGTTTCGATTCTGCTTTGTCAAGCATATCAAAAACATCTTTGGTTTCGTCGTAGGCTTCTTCAATAATTTCATTTGAGATTTTAATCAAACTCCGTTGAATATATTTTTGAAGGATAATGCGTGCGTGATACTCAATGTGCGCAGAGGAAGATACTTTTTTGGAAAGCTGAATCAAATAAAAGTCACCACCTACCTGATTGAGTTTTGCTTCTTTTTTGAGCTGTGCTGACACCGTTAGCAAGTCAATCGGTTCTGAATTTTCGAACAATTTGACCATAGCAGAAAAAATAATCTGGTGTGCTTCGCGATAAAACGCATCTGGAAGTAAAATATCTATGACCTCATCTACACCCTTTTTGTCTATCATCATGGCGCCCAACACCACTTCTTCAAAGTCAATGACTTGTGGTGGCAGTTTTCCGCGCTCCAACGGAACTACCGTTGCAGGCGACACTATAGACGGAATGGGATTCTTTTTTTCCACGACACTAAACTACATTAATTGTATTAGAAGAAATGGGGAAAACGCAAAAACTAACGAACAAAAGCGCGGTTAATAAATGCGCATTTTTGTTCATAAGCCAAACATTATTCGCTATAAACACCCATGGCAAAAAACTTTTCCATGCGTTCTTGCACGAGCTTATCTGTGGGTTTATCCTTAAGCTCGGTAAAGGCTTTACAAATGGTTTTGCGAACCGTATCAAACATTGCTTCACGATTGGTGTGTGCTCCGCCTAAAGGTTCTTTAACAATGGCGTCAATCAACTTTTGACGCTTCATGTCTTTTGCGGTAAGTTTTAAAGCCTCGGCATGAAACATCTACATTTTT
>JBMYLP010000004.1:14067-53633 GCA_049596455.1 Flavobacteriaceae bacterium
AAAGCCTCGGCAGCTTGCTCTTTATATTCCCAACTGCGCCACAAAATAGAAGAACACGACTCGGGAGAGATGACCGAATACCAAGTGTTTTCGAGCATAAAAATACGATCTCCAACGCCTATACCTAATGCGCCTCCAGAAGCACCTTCGCCAATAATGACTACAATGATAGGCACTTTTAATCGAGACATTTCCAAAATGTTACGTGCAATGGCTTCACCCTGACCACGTTCTTCGGCTTCTAAACCAGGATAAGCACCAGGGGTGTCTACAAAACACACCACAGGAATATTAAATTTTTCAGCAGATTTCATCAATCGCAACGCCTTGCGATAGCCCTCAGGATTTGCCATACCAAAGTTTCTGTACTGACGAGTTTTGGTGTTGAACCCTTTTTGCTGCCCGATAAACATAAAACTTTGGTCACCAATTTTTCCTAAACCGCCAATCATGGCTTTGTCGTCTTTCACTGTTCTATCTCCGTGAAGTTCCAAAAAGCTGCCTTTTGTCAGGGCATTGATATAATCTAACGTATAGGGTCTTGAGGGGTGACGCGACACCTGCACACGCTGCCAAGCGGTAAGATTGCCGTAAATTTCTTTTTTTAAATCGGTAAGACGTTCGTCAATTTTGTGGCACGTATCCGTGACATCAACATCGCTTTCATCGCCAATAATCTGACATTTTTGAAGTTGCTCTTCTAACTCTTTAATGGGTTGTTCAAAGTCTAAATACTCCATTTTGTAGCTGTTATGAGTAAACAAATATACTTATTTTGGTTTCGGAGCACCTACTTATTTGCTCTTTTTTTACGTCTAAGTTTTAACACTCCATTTGCCAATACAGCAGCGAGAATACACATCACTCCGATATAGAATGAAGGTGGCATGGTTTCTTTCTCTCCAAAAATAACATATGCCAAAGCGATACCATAAACAGGCTCCATATTTATGCCAAGCATAATAGAATACGGCGTTAGATGCCGCATGACCACAATAGACACAACAAATGCGTATGATGTACACACAAAAGCAAGTATTGCCAACCAAAATAAATCTTGTGAGCTAATTTCAAAGAAAGAAGCTGTTAATGTGCCCTGCGCAGCTAAAAGCACCGTAACCACAAGAGCCCCTACCAAAAGCTCGTAAAACGATAAAATGTACGGGTTAGTTTTAGCAACATATTTTCCATTGATTAGTGTAAAAAACACAGCCAGAAGGGTAGAAATTCCAGCGTAGAAAAAACCCATAAGATGCGTTGCATCTGTCCCCAACACCAAAACCAATCCAACAATGACAAGCAACCCGAACAGCACCTCGTAGCCAATGACCTTACGCTTATAAAAAATCGGTTCTAAAAGCGAAGTCAAGAATGCCCCTGAAGAAAGTACTGATAGTGTAATGGAAACATTAGAAACCTTCACCGCACCAAAAAATGTAATCCAATGAAACGCAATTAGAATACCACTAACAATAGCCACCCAAGTAATGGTTTTTGACATGCGAAACGAATGCTTGCGTAACCACAATACCAAACCTAGTCCAAAAGTAGCAAGCGTCATCCGGTACCATACCAACGGAATTGCCGAAATACTGATAAGCGCACCCAGCACCGCTGTGAATCCAAAGATGATGACGATAAAGTGAAAATGTAATGTACTAAGTAGTTTATCTTTTTGCATGACGAAGCAAATAAACAGATAAAATAGCAAATATCGCATTGGGCGTCCATGCGGCTACCCAAGGAGTAAAGTTGGATTTTTCTACCATTACCTCAAAAATCTTGTCAAAAAATATGTAAAGGAATGCCAGTATAATGCCCATAGCAAGATTGACACCCATACCACCACGCTTTTTGAACGATGCCATAGCTACAGCAATTAATGTAAGAATAAAGGCAGAAACAGGCGTGGTCCAGCGTTTGTGTCGCACCAGCAGGTGCTGATTGATAAGTGGACTTCCGTTTTTTTGTTCCTCTTTAATATAGTCGTTTAACTCAAAAAAGTTAAGTGTTTGAGCTTTGTAGGTAACAGGCACCAATTCATCCAAATCAAAATTAAAAAGCGTATCCAAACGAGATTCCTTACGAATGATCTCTTGCTCATCAATCATGCTGCGTTGAAAAAATTGCGATAGCCTATGCAGACTATCCTTCTCTACCCATCTGATGTTTTGCGCTTTGATTTTATACGCTAACTCATCTCCATCAAAATGCTCCCAAGTAAAATTATATCCAATTTTTCGATTGGCATTATAGCTGCTTAAATAAACAAAATCGTTTTCACTCAATTGCTTATATATATTATCTGTAAGACGAACTTTTTGATTTTTGTTAATGTAAGTATATTCAAAATCATTATAACGTTCGCTAGCATTGGGCACCCAAAACATACTTGCACCAAACGCCAACGCAGCAATAAAAGCTGCTCCGATCAAAAATGGTCGTAGGTAACGATAAAACGAAACTCCTGAAGAAAGAATCGCAATGACTTCGGTGTTACTTGCCAATTTTGACGTAAACCAAATCACAGATAAAAACAAAAATATCGGAAAAAGCATGTAGCCAAACACCCAAACAAAATCATAATAATGGGATAATATCTCGGATTGTGTGAGCTCGTATTGCTTGAATTTGTCAATTTTTTGAGATAAATCTACCAACACGCTTATGGGAATAAACATGCCTAGCATGACAAAAAATGTGCTTATGTATTTAAGTATAATATAGCGGTCTAGTAATTTCATCTTACAATCGCTTGTCCATTTGGCGCACCATAGTGTTTTTCCACGATGCAAAATCACCTGCTAAAATATGTTTTCTAGCCTCGCGAACCAACCACAAATAAAAGGATAAGTTGTGCAGTGTAGCCAATTGCTTACCAAGTAATTCATTGGCGGCAAACAAATGTCGCAGATAGGCTTTACTGTAGGTAGAATCTACAAAGCTCACCCCATTTGGGTCGATGGGCGAAAAGTCGTTTTCCCATTTTTTGTTTTTGATATTGATGGTACCTTCTGATGTAAAAAGCATACCATTTCGGGCATTGCGCGACGGCATCACGCAGTCGAACATATCAACACCTAACGCAATATTTTCCAAGATATTAATCGGTGTTCCAATACCCATCAGATAGCGGGGTTTGTCTTGAGGTAATACACTACACACCGTATCTGCCATAGCATACATTTCTTCAGCGGGCTCCCCTACCGACAAACCGCCAATAGCATTTCCTGGTGCATTGGTGTTGGCAATAAATTCGGCGGATTGCTCGCGCAAATCAGAATAAACACTCCCCTGTACTATTGGAAAAAGCGTTTGTTGGTAGCCGTATTTAGGTTCCGTTTCAGCAAAACGTTCTTGACAACGCTCCAGCCATCGATGCGTCATATGCATGGAGTTTTTAGCATAATCATATGGGCAAGGATAAGGGGTACATTCATCAAATGCCATGATAATATCTGCCCCAATAGTTCGCTGAATATCCATGGCAGATTCAGGCGTAAAAAAATGCTTTGATCCATCAATATGAGATTTAAACGCTACACCTTCCTCTGTAATTTTTCTGTTATCTGCCAATGAATATACCTGGTATCCTCCACTATCTGTAAGTATGGGTCTGTCCCAATGCATAAACGCATGAATGCCTCCCGCCTGCTCCAAAATGGAAGTAGTGGGGCGCAAATACAAATGATAGGTGTTTGCTAAAATAATATCGGGGTTCACGTCCTGTGCTAGGTCTTGCTGATGTACGCCTTTCACCGTGGCAGCTGTACCAACAGGCATAAAAATTGGAGTTTGAATGGTACCGTGGGCAGTAGTTAGCGTACCCGCTCTGGCTTTTGAGCCACTATCGATTTTATCTAATGAAAACTTCACACGCCAAATATACGCAACACATATATTGGACTAGTCAACATGTTGTTCATTATTTTTTCAGTTTAAATGGTAAAAAAATAGAGTTGCTACTAGCAGAGTTTTATATTTGCATAAAACAATACCAATGGCATCATTAGAGACCCTTGAGCAACTAATCCCGCAAGTTCGCCGCGATATTTTACGAATGGTTCATCAAGTAAATTCAGGACACCCCGGAGGCTCATTAGGCTGTGCGGAATTCTTTGTTACGCTCTACAACCACGTAATGGAATATTCTACAGATTTTACTATGGACGGTAAAAATGAAGATCTCTTCTTTTTGTCAAACGGACATATTTCCCCAGTATTTTACAGTACGCTAGCCCGAAGTGGTTTCTTCCCTGTGGCTGAGCTTGCTACCTTTAGAAAATTAGACTCGAGACTACAAGGACATCCCACCACGCACGAAGGTCTTCCAGGAGTGCGTATCGCTTCTGGGTCACTTGGTCAGGGCATGTCAGTAGCCATTGGTGCTGCTGAAACCAAAAAATTAAATGGCGACACCCATTTGGTGTATAGCCTCCACGGTGATGGTGAATTACAAGAAGGTCAAAACTGGGAAGCTATCATGTATGCTGCTGCCAAAGGCATTGATAATCTTATTTCCACTATTGATTACAACAAGCAGCAAATTGACGGAAGTACTGATGATGTGTTACCTCTTGGCGATGTGCGCTCAAAACTCGAAGCCTTTGGTTGGGTGGTTATTGATGTTGAAAAGGGAAATGATATCAAATCTATTATTACTGGGCTAGACGCTGCAAAAGCCGCCAGCGGAAAGCAAAAGCCAGTGGCTATTTTACTACATACCGTAATGGGAAATGGTGTTGATTTTATGATGCACACCCACGCATGGCATGGCAAGGCACCAAACGATGAACAATTAGCAACAGGATTAGCACAAAACGAAGAAACTTTAGGGGACTATTAAGATGGGATTAAAAGAATATACATTTACAGAAAAGATTGATACACGCTCTGGATTTGGCGTTGGACTTGCCGAGTTAGGAGACAAAAACCCTGATGTGGTTGCCCTATGCGCCGATTTAACAGGTTCGTTAAAAATGAATGCATTTAAGGATGCACACCCAGAACGATTTTTCCAAATCGGAATTGCCGAAGCCAACATGATGGGCATTGCAGCAGGAATGACCATAGGCGGAAAAATTCCTTTTACAGGAACCTTTGCCAATTTCTCTACAGGAAGGGTTTATGACCAAATTCGTCAGTCGATTGCTTACTCACATAAGAATGTGAAAATCTGTGCTTCCCATGCTGGAATCACTCTTGGTGAAGACGGAGCTACGCATCAAATCTTGGAAGATATAGGGTTAATGAAAATGCTACCCGGCATGACGGTTATTAACACCTGTGACTTTGAACAAACCCGAAAAGCCACACACGCCATAGCTGCACATCATGGACCTGTGTATTTGCGTTTTGGCCGTCCAAAAATGCCAAACTTTACTACAGACCTTCCTTTTGAAATTGGAAAAGGAATTGTGCTTCAAGAAGGTACAGATGTGACTCTTGTGGCTACAGGTCATTTGGTTTGGGAGGCATTAGAAGCAGCAAAAACGCTTCACGAGCAAGGCATTAGTGCAGAAGTGATTAACATACACACCATAAAACCACTTGATGATGCTCTTATTTTGCAATCAGCCAAAAAGACAGGTGCTGTGGTCAGTTGCGAAGAGCATAATTTCTTGGGCGGACTTGGCGAAAGCATTGCTCGGGTTTTGGCAACAAATCTCCCTACACCACAAGAGTTTGTTGCTACGCAAGACACCTTTGGTGAATCTGGAACACCAGCGCAGTTACTGGAAAAATACGGACTAAATGCTGCTGCTATAGTGCAAAAAGCACAGACGGCTATGGCTCGTAAAGCTTAGTCTTTATCTAAATAATCGGGGGTGCCGTCGTTATCGGTGTCATCAGGTGTACCGTCATTATTTTCATCATACTCATTGCGAGTTAGAATTTTGTCGTTGTCGTCATCAACATCGCGATAGTTTGGCACGCCATCACTGTCTGTATCGTCATCAAAATAACCATCACCATCCACATCTTCCAAATGGGTAGGCACAGAGTCACCATCGTGGTCGGTGGTATTGTAAGTGTATAAATCCACGGCAAAAATTAAGGGAGAGTAAGCAGGAATTCCACTCGCGGATATTTGATTGTAATATCCCAAAGCTGAAGGCATAAATACCGCCGCAGAACCAAATCCACTAAAGGAATAGGTACCGTCTGTGTTTACGGTTGGTGTCGCCGCTTTTTTGATATAAGGCATTAGTGCACCAAATCCTTTGACAACGCTCAGCGACTCAAACCAAATAGGAGAAGTTCGCTCATCAAACTTAGTTAGATTCAACAGCATTCCTTTGTAGGTAACAAAAACACTATCGGCAACCGTTGGCGAGGTGCCAACTCCCTCTCTAAGTGGAAGGATATAAGCTGTGTGATCGTGATAAATATCGTCCGCATCCTTAATCTTTATGGTAATCTCGTTAACCTGATCAATAAGCGGTGTCTTATTCGCATTTTCTCCTTTGATTGTATCAATTGTAAAAGAGACCAATTTGTCACTCGCAGCGTTTTGATATTCTTCGTAGTTATAAAAACGATTGCGCAAAAACGTTTGTAGCGAGTCATTGTCCACGTCTCGTTGAGCAGTGTAATCTCTTGGCGGTTCAACAAAGCCTCTTCGCTGTTCGTCTTGACAAGAAGTTAATAAAGCCAAAAAACAAAAAATTCCTAAAAAATGCGTTAGTTTGTTCATCGATAAGATTTAAGGTGCAAGATACAATTTTCGTGCATTTTTACACGAAAATCCAAAAAGGATGCGAATAGACAAATATCTTTGGGCAGTACGGTTTTTCAAGTCAAGGAATGCGGCAAGCATTGCCTGCAAAAAGGGCTATGTTCAAGTGGAGGGTCAAAACGTAAAACCTTCAAGGGAAATATATGTCTCTGATAGTATTTCGTTACGCAAAAACCAACTTACCACCGAATTGTATGTATTAGATTTACCCAAAAGTCGTGTGGGTGCCAAGCTAGTGCCTCAATATTGTAAAAACATTACCCCAAAAGAAACTATTGAGATGCACGATGCCATTATCGAAAACCAACGCTTGTCTAGAGTTAAAGGCGCAGGAAGACCCAGTAAAAAAGACCGTAGGGATTTAGAAGATTTTTTGGATGAGGATGCCTAACAGATAATCCGTATTTTTGTGTTATGAGTGAAACCATTTTAACTGCTGAACTGATTGAGCACAAACTGGAACGTATAGCGTACCAAATTCTGGAAGCCAACATCGAGCATAACGAAATTGTTTTGGCAGGCATTTTAAAAAACGGCTATGCCGTAGCGGAACGTATTTCAGATTACTTGAAAAAGATTTCTTCAAAAAAAGTTTTACTCTGCGAGGTCTATATCGATAAAAAAAATCCGTTAAAAGCTGTTACAACTTCACTTTCCGAAAAAGATTATGCTGAAAAGTCAGTAACGGTCATTGATGATGTATTGCATTCTGGAACAACCCTAATTTATGCGGTACGTCACTTTTTGACTGTTCCATTACAACAATGTAACACTGCCGTGTTGGTAGATAGAAATCATAAAAAGTACCCTGTTAAGGCAGATTTTAAAGGGGTATCTCTTTCCACTTCAATCAACGAAAATGTTGTGGTTAAAGTCTCCAAAGGAAAGTTTACAGCCTCATTGGCATAGGGTAGCAATGGCATTTACAACTTCTTGAACTGACTTGTTGTCAACGGAAATTCGATGGCTTGCTTCATTGTAAAAATGTTGCCGTTCAAAAACGTGTTTTGCTACAAACTCCTTTAGCTCATTTTCGGAGTTTGTGTGAGCAATCAATGGTCTGCTTTTCCGAAATGGAAAAAGTCGTGCTGCTAAAGAAGCTGCAGTTGCCTCAAGGTAAAAAACATGTGGGGTGGCATTATTAATATGCGTCATGTTATCGTAATAACACGGCGTACCACCACCCAACGAAAGTATTCTGGATGAAGGATTTTTTAGGACTTTTAATAGCATTTCGTGCTCTACTTCTCTAAACCATTTAGCCCCTTTTTTTGCAAATAAATCAGGGACAGAACACTTATAAGTTGATGCAATGTAATCATCCAAATCCTCAAAAGGCATATTAAGATGTTTGGCAAGTGCCGCACCAATGGTGGACTTACCACAACCCATATAACCTAATAATATGATAATGTTGGGGTTAGTAAAAACGTTTGGCATCAATGAATGATTTATGTACTGCAAATTTAGGGGAATTTAATCTTTGAATAATCATCAAAATGCGCCTATATTTGCACCTTCAAAAACCGACTTGGTAGCTCAGCTGGTAGAGCATCTCCCTTTTAAGGAGAGGGTCCTGGGTTCGAACCCCAGCCAAGTCACAAGTCTTCCAAAGGCGCACGTGGCGGAACTGGTAGACGCGCTAGGTTGAGGGCCTAGTGGGAGTTAAATCCCGTGGAGGTTCGATTCCTCTCGTGCGCACGTTATTTATAACGTTTTCAAGTTCTTATATCATTTTTTTTTGTAAATTTGTTTAAAATTGTTCGGAAAAGATTAAACAAATGGATCGCGTTAAAAATAGTTTTACCATCAAAAACCTAGAGCATCTCTCTGGTATAAAAGCACACACGATTCGTATTTGGGAAAAGCGTTACAATTTATTTGAACCTCAACGTACCGATACGAATATCAGAATGTACGATCTTGAAAATCTCCAAAAGCTTTTAAATGTCACGCTGTTGTATAACAACGGCTACAAAATTTCAAAGATTGCTCGATTATCCTCAGAAGAAGTCACAACCAATGTTCACAATTTAACCATTAATAAAACTGCAGACGACTGGTCTATTGGCTTGTTTAAGCTTGCCATGATTAACTTTGATCAGCGGTTGTTTACCAAAACATTTAATGAGCTTCTTGATCAATTTTCGTTTAGAGAAATTTTCAAAAACGTATTTATCCCACTAATGAATGAGCTTGGTGTGCTGTGGCAAACCAACTCTATAAGCCCTTCACACGAGCACTTTATTACCAGTCTTGTAAAGCAAAAAATTCATGCCATGTGTGAAGAATTGCAAGCAAAAGAAACGAGACGAAATGACAGACGTTTTGTGCTCTATTTGCCTGATAACGAAATTCACGAACTTGGTTTGTTATACTTGCAATACGAGGTGCTCAACAACGGTTTTCAGTGTGTTTTTCTTGGGCAGTCAGTACCTATTGAAAGCTTAAAAAATCTTGTTGATATTGGAGAGCCCATCACGTTCTTGTCGTACTTTACGATTGAACCCTCGCAAGATAAAATTAAAGCTTATTTAAATACTTTTTCTGCTGAAATCATTCAAAATATATCTTGTGATTTATGGATTTTAGGGTATCAAACCCAGTTTATCAAAGAAGAACTTCCAGAAAAAATTAACATTTTTAACTCCATTGATGATGTTGTTAAAATGTTGAGTATTGTTTGAAATTAATTAAACATTTAACAGTTCGAACGTAACTTTTATTTTTTTTTTCTGTTATATTTACAGTCAACAAACTAGTTATGAAAGCGCTTTTCGATCAAGTTTCGCACCAATGCAGTAAGCTCGTAACGGAGTCTTACAGTACTTCTTTTTCTTTAGCTACTCGAATGCTTTCAACTGAAATACGCCAAGACATCTACAACATTTACGGTTTTGTGCGATTTGCCGATGAAATTGTAGACAGCTTCCATCAATATGATAAACCTGTTTTATTTGAACGCTTTGAAAAAGCATTAGGTAACGCACTTCAAGACAAAATCAGTTTAAACCCTATCCTTAACAGTTTTCAAGAAACCGTACATCGCTACAATATTGATCACGAGCACATTGACGCTTTTATGCAAAGCATGCGCTGGGATTTATCCAAAAAAGTTTACGAATCAGAAAGTGAATACAAACAATACATTTACGGCTCTGCAGACGTTGTAGGCCTGATGTGTTTAAAGGTTTTTGTAAAAGGAGACCAGCACCTCTTCGAATCCCTCAAAGATGCTGCAATGGCGTTGGGATCTGCCTTTCAAAAGGTTAATTTTTTACGTGATTTAAAAGCTGATTTCGATCACCTCGAACGCACTTATTTCCCTAATGTTGACATGAATTGCTTTGACGAAAGTTCAAAGCAACTCATTATCGCTGAAATTGAAGCTGATTTTAAAAAAGGACTCTCAGGCATTTTTAAGCTGCCAGATGACGCAAAATTTGGTGTTTATACTGCCTACAAATATTATATGCGTTTGCTTAAAAAATTAAAGCGAACCCCTTCAAATCAGATAAAATCGAAGCGTATTAGAGTGCCTAACTACCAAAAAGCAGATGTGCTTGCCCGATCATTTATCCGATATCAGTTCAATGTCCTTTAAGTCACATTATTTATGAGCCTAATTGCCCAAATTGGTACTTTCTTTCTGACTTTTTTTATCATGGAATTTATGGCGTGGTTTACACACAAATACGTCATGCATGGGTTTTTATGGTCACTGCATAAAGATCATCATCACAAAGACCACAACTCATGGTTTGAGCGAAACGACTTGTTTTTTATCTTCTACGCTGTTGTTAGTGCTGGCTGTGTAATTCTTTGGGGAGAATATAATTTTGCCCCTGGACTCGCTATTGGCATTGGGATATTTGCCTACGGTCTTGCCTATTTTTTAGTGCATGATATCTTTATTCACCAGCGATTTAAAATCTGGCGAAATGCCAACAATCGCTATGCACGAGGCGTACGCCGAGCACATAAAATCCACCACAAACATTTGAGTAAAGAAGATGGCGAGTGCTTTGGTATGCTATGGGTACCGTTAAAATATTTTAAATAGAAAGATGCGCCATTTCGATGGCTGCTGCCGCTGCCTCTGCGCCTTTATTTCCGAGTGCGCCTCCACTCCTAGCTTGTGCCTGTTCTAATGTATCATCAGTCAAGACACCAAAAACCACAGGAACAATTCCCAGAAGATTTAAATCTTTTATTCCGTTTGAAACCGCTTGGCACACATAATCAAAATGTGCAGTTTCACCTCTTATAACACTGCCCAATGCAACTACAGCATCAAAACCAGCATCAACAGCTATTTTACAGCCATAAATCAACTCAAAACTTCCCGAAACGTCTAAGCGCTTAACGTTGGTGCAACCTTTTTGCTCCAACACATCTAAAGCACCTTGATAGAGATTTTTAGTAATGGAGGCGTTCCAACCCGAAACAACCAACGCAATACGAAGGTTTTTCGCACTAGGAAGGCGTTCCAAATCTAACGATCCGTGCTGTGCAGTAGCCATAAATTAGTTTTGCGCTTGTGCCAAAAGGACGGCAACTTTATCTGCCTCTGGTGCAGATGCGTAGTTTTCTTTGAGTTCCTCCAAAAGTTTGGCTGCCTTACTGTTATCACTAACCGCCATGGCCACCTGCGCGCCCTTAAGTAAAAAGCGGGGTGTGGTTAAGTCGTTATCAGCAAAAGAAGCTGCTTTTTGATAGTACTCTAGTGCATCTTCCAACTGATTAAGCTCTGCAAAGGCATCACCGATACCACCCAAAGCAAGCGCCCCAAGTACAGGGTCATCAGATGAAAAATCATCCAAATAGGAGATAGCTTGTTCATAATCCCCTTGCTGTAAATAAATCATGCCGGCATTGTATGTTGCCAATTGCGCCGCATCTGAACTACCGTAGTTTTCGATGATTTCAACAAAACCAGGAGTAACGCCATCGCCATCAAGTGCAAGTGAATAAAGCGAGTCTTGTACAGTAGGGTCTTGCATACCCTCATTAAAATACGCTTGCGCTTGCGCCATGGCATTGGTAGATTCTTCATTAAGCGGTTTTACCACAAAATTCATGTACGCCAAATAAGCAAGTACAATAACCACAATGGCACCAATGGTAGCTAAAATATAGTTTTGATTACGTGCTACCCACGCCTCTGCACGACCTGCAGAAGTGTCAAGAGTGGTGAACACTTCAGCAGTGACACTATCTTGTTCTGGAGCATGTTGTTGTGCCGATTTAATTTTACCTCCGCGTTTTTTGTACGTTGCCATGTTGAAAAAGTTATGAAGGCAAAAATAAAATTTTTATTCAATACAGCTTGCCACTAAATTGTTTATTTTGGTAGCTACATTCGCATCTTATTTTTGGCATGAGCAGTTTACACCTAAACGCCTTACATATAACCCATTACAAAAACGTTTCATCGGCGGAATATCGCTTTGATAAGCCCATTCATTGCTTTGTTGGAAACAACGGAAAAGGCAAAACAAACACCTTAGATGCCATTTACCATTTAGCCATGGGAAGAAGTTACTTTTCTTCAATAAACGCACATACTATTCAGCATCAAGAGGATTTTATGCGAATTGAAGGGCATTTTATTCGTGGGGATAACAACGAACGCATTGCCTGTCAGTTAAAACGCGAAGCGCCAAAGGTTTTTATTCGTAACGGTAAAAAATACAATCGCCTTTCGGAACATATCGGCTTATTGCCAACGGTTATGATTTCGCCTGCCGACGTGGATTTAATCAATGAAGGAAGTCAAACACGAAGAAGCTTTATCGACAGGCTTATAGGACAGGCAGACAAGGTCTATTTGCAACAACTTATTCAATACCAAAAAATACTGCAACAACGCAATGCACTGCTTAAGCAAATGGGGCGATTTGCCCAAAATGCGCATGACACACTGAGCATTTATAACGAGAAATTGGTGCAACTGGGCACGCCCATTCACAAAGCTCGCCTAAATTATTTAGCTGCTTTTGAGCCGCTTTTTCAAAAGCGATACGCCACTATTAGCAAAGGCAGCGAGAGTGTTGCACTGATTTATGAAAGTCAGTTAAAAGATGATGATTTTACCACTTTGTTACAAGCTGCTGCTACCAAAGACTTGCAAGCGCAGTTTACTACCGTAGGAATACATAAGGACGATTTGGCGTTTCAAATTGACGGATATCCCATCAAAAAGTTTGGAAGTCAAGGGCAGCGTAAATCATTTTTGATCGCACTCAAATTGGCGCAGTTTGATATGCTCAAAGAATCCACCTCAGTTACACCGCTGCTACTTTTAGACGATATTTTTGACAAACTTGACGAGCAACGTGTTGCAGAAATCATCAACTTGGTTCACGAGTCTTCGTTTGGGCAATTATTTATTACAGACACACACCCCGAACGTACCGCAGCTGTTATCAAACAAACCGAACAACCCTTTGAACTTCATCGTTTATGAAAACCTATTACCTTCTGATTTTAGTTTTGCTTTTGGGCTGTGCTCCAAAGGTTTCAACAGAGAATATCGATTTGCTAAACGGCTATTGGGTAATCGCTGAGGCTAAAGCACCCAACGGAGAAAATCGTCCATATCTGGGAACAGTTGAAGTAGATTATTTTGAGTTAGATAGTATCCGCGGGTTTCGAAAAAAACTAAAACCACTTCTCGATAATCAATTTAACAGCACCAATGACAAGGTTGATTTTTCTATTTCTTTTGAAGGAAAAATGTGTATCATCACCTATTTTAGACAACAACACAGCTGGCAAGAGGAAGTTGTTTCACTCAGTAAAGAAGAACTCCAACTCAAAGACGCCAGAGGAGTTGTGTTTCGCTATAAAAGATATTTGCCATGAGTACAAGAAAAGACGAACCACAAGGCATTGGCGAGGTGTTACAGCAGTTTGCCAAAGCAAATAAATTAGAGTCGGGATTAAACAATGCAAAAGTGGAAGATCTTTGGGCAAAGCTTTTGGGTCCTGGCGTGCAAGCCTACACCGAATCAATACGACTATCAGGAGATACCCTGTATGTAGGGCTTAGCTCATCGGTGCTACGAGAAGAGCTTAGCTACAGCAAAGAAAACGTCATTGCCATGCTCAACGAAGGACTTCAAAAAGACTGTATTAAAAAATTGGTATTGCGCTAAAATTGCTCCCTACCCGAAAAGTGAAAAGCAATCTCAATGGCGGCATTTTCATCGCTATCCGAACCGTGTATGGCGTTCTCCCCCACAGATGTTGCGTAAAGTTTTCGAATGGTACCTTCTGCTGCTTCAGCGGGATTTGTTGCGCCAATTAGGGTACGGAAATCATTCACTGCATTTTCCTTTTCAAGTACCGCAGCCACAATGGGACCACTGGTCATAAAAGAAACAAGTTCATCAAAAAACGGACGTTCGTTGTGCACCGCATAAAATGCCTCGGCATCAGCTTTGGTAAATTGCGTCATTTTCAGCGCAGTAACCGTAAAGCCAGCTTCAGCAATCTTATTTAAAATAGCACCTATATGACCATTAGCAACCGCATCGGGTTTAATCATCGTAAAGGTCTGATTGGTTTTCATGAGTGTAATTTTGTGCAAACCTAATGAAATTGCGCCAACACACACGATTAAGTATAGACTTATTCGTAATTTTGAATCATGATGCGAATAGCACTTATCGGTACGGGAAACCTCGCCACCCATTTGGCTACCGCTCTCCAAAACTCCACAACTATAGATTTAGTTCAATGGATTGGAAGAAAAACTACGCCGCCCAAACAAGCAACTAAAGGATTGTATTTTACGCAGTATCAGGATGATATTAAAACCGATTTGTGCCTTATTGCTGTAACAGATGATGCTATTTCATCTGTTGCCAAGCAGCTTAAAAATAGTGATGTTTTGGTCGCCCATACTGCAGGTGCAACATCAATACATGCGCTTAAACCCCTAAATCGTAGAGGAGTTTTGTATCCCTTACAAAGCTTTAAAGAAAATTTTCCTGTTGATTGGAGTAGCACACCCATTTGTATTGAGGCAACAAATCCAACAGACGAAAAACTACTCAAAACGCTTGCATCACAATTAAGTGAAAGCGTACATCAAATCACTGAAAATCAGCGATTACAGCTGCACACTGCTGCTGTTTTCTCCAATAATTTTTGCAATCATCTGATAGGCATAAGTCAACACATTACCACAAAAGCAGCACTCCCCTTTTCGCTCTTACATCCCTTATTAAAAGAAACATTTGAACAAAGTTTTTTAATACGTGCTACAGACCTACAAACAGGGCCTGCAAAACGAAACGACACCCTTACGCAACAAAAACACCTGTCTGTTCTGTCCAAAAAAGACGCTGAACTCTACCGTATTTTAAGTCAATCTATTTTTAACACACACAACACATGAGCTATAAAGAAGAATTTCGTCACATTACCACTTTTGTATTCGACGTAGACGGCGTATTTACCGATGGAGGTATTACCATTTTACCCGATGGAGAAATGGTACGCACCATGAACACCAAAGACGGTTATGCCGTAAAAGCTGCACTTCATGCAGGATTTAATGTGGCTATTATTTCTGGCGGCACCAATGAAGCAGTACGCCTTCGATTACAACAACTTGGAGTGGGCGATGTGTATTTGGGCGCGCATCAAAAAGGACCTGTGCTGAAAGAGTACGCCGAAAAACACAATATCTCATATGATGAAATTCTTTTTATGGGTGATGATATTCCAGATATTGCCGCAATGAACATGGCTCGAATTGGGTGCTGCCCAAACGATGCCGTTTCAGAAGTTTTAGATGCTGCGGCTTATATCTCGCACAAAAATGGTGGAAAAGGTTGTGTGCGTGATGTGATTGAGCAAGTGCTAAAAGTACAAGGGAAATGGGGAGCATTAACCAATGCGCGCAACGACAGCAAATGAAATATAAACTTTATTTAGGCTCTGCCTCCCCACGTCGTGTTGAATTGCTTAGGCAAATGAACATTCCGTTTGAACAGCGTGTTGTAGAAGTAGATGAAGTATACTCACAAGAATTGGAAGGAGCATCCATCACAGATTTTTTAGCAAAACTCAAAGGAAAAGCGCATCAAAAAAAATTACGTGCCAACGAACTTGTGCTCACAGCAGATACCATTGTTTGGCACGATGGAAATGCACTTGGCAAACCACAAAATGAAACCGATGCCATAAAAATGCTTAAGTCTTTATCTGGAAAAACTCATAAGGTAATAAGTTCTGTTTGTCTGAGTAGTGCAACTTCGCAAACCTGCACAAACGACATAACAAAAGTAACCTTCCGTGAGCTCACTGCAGACGAAATCAAACACTACATAAAAACATTTCATCCACTTGATAAAGCTGGTGCTTACGGCATTCAAGAATGGATTGGGTTAGTTGGTGTAACACATATTGAAGGGTCATACACCAATGTTGTTGGTTTACCTACAACAAAAACACATCAATTACTCCAACCCTACTTAACTCATTTTAAGGACCCAATTAGTGATAATTCAGAATAGCTATATTTAGGTATTGTTTAAAGAAATATAATTCTAAGTGGAACCTAAAACCTATATCATTGAATTTCTTTCTAATGAATGGATAAGAAATTCCATTTTTACCTTTTTGGGCATCCTAATCTACTTATTTATTGGCAAACGCCTGTCCCCTAAAACCTCATTGCACTATGCTAAGTTAATTTCAGTCGTGTTAATTACTACTACGGTAATGGGGCACTTTAGAAATATAATGAATGGATATTGGAATATCAGTGACAATTTACCCTTTCATCTATGTGGCATTTCAAACCTTATTGCATGTTTTATCTTATTCATTCCAAAAAACAACAGGCTTTTTGAGTTTTTATATTATGCTGGAATTCTTGGAGCGATTCAAGCCCTTTTGACACCCCAAATCAATAATTTTGATGGCTCTAGCTACGAATATTTCGAGTACTATTTTTCACATGCTGGAATCTTGCTTTTACCCATTTATATGTTTAAAAATCTCGACTATAGATTAACCTCATTTTCCTGGTTAAAAATTGTTTTGTACCTAAATATACTAGTAATTATAGTGATGCCGTTAAACTTTATTATTGACTCAAACTATATGTATTTGGCACACAAACCAAATGTAAACAACCCTTTCGTTATTGGTGAATGGCCCTACTATATTTTATTCTGGGAAATCATCGTAGTAGTTTTCACCTACTTGCTTTATGTTATCAGCACTGGAAAAAAGGTATAGTTTAACATTAAGCTAAACTTACATACGCTATTTTTGAACATGAAAAAATTTTCAGCTCTTTACGCCGAATTTACAGGAACCTTTGCCATGGTATTTTGTGGTACTGCTGCTATGGCTGTAAACGAAACCACTGGTGCTGTTGCCCATGAAGGTGTTGCCATAACCTGGGGGCTTATTGTCATGGTTATGATATATGCCTTTGGAGAACAATCGGGAGCGCATTTTAATCCTGCGGTTACCGTTTCCTTTGCCCTTGCCAAACGATTTTCGTGGAAAAAAGTACCTAGCTATGTCCTTACACAAGCAACGGGAGCCATTGCTGCAAGCATGGCAGTTAAAGCAATACTCCCCAATAGTGACATTATTGGAGCTACCATCCCAACTATTCCGCATGAAAGTGCGTTTTGGTTAGAACTTTTATTAGCATTCTTCTTAATGTTGGTGATTTTACACATTAGCACTGGAAGTAAGGAAATTGGACCTGTGGCTGGAGTTGCTGTAGGTGGTGTAATATTATTAGAGGCTATGTTTGCTGGGCCTCTTACCAACGCATCTATGAATCCCGTAAGATCTTTAGGACCGGCACTTGTTGGAAATCATTGGGAACCCATGTGGATTTACCTTACCGCGCCGTTTGCCGGGATGGCAGTTGCTGTTTTTACGTTTAAGATTTTTGTACTTTCACGAAATGTACATTAATCCCGCTATACTTACTTGTGGTATCTGCGGCCTCATTTATTTATTGTCAGGTTGGATTTTATTACACTATCCTCCAAAAAAAATTAATGACTTCTATGGATACCGTACTTCGCGATCTAAAATAAGTCAAGAACATTGGGATTTTGCACAAAAAGAATCGGCAAAACACATTAAGCAAGCAGGCTATTATTGTTTGCTATTCTGCGCTCCTTTTATCTTACTAGACTATAAAATTGCACACCTATGGGTTGCCATAATCTTTGCAACTTTAATTCCCTTCGTTTCAATTTTTCAAACTGAAAAAGCTTTGAAGAGCAAGTTTGGAAGTTAATTTTGTTTAACTTTTTTCAATAATCATTAAACAAAATAGGTATATTTGCGTAAAACCTATGCTATGTACCAATACACTTCAAGACAAGAACTAGCTACTACAATTGATCAAGCTTGGAACTTTTTGTCTGACCCCAAAAACTTAAAGCGAATCACCCCAGATTATATGGGATTTGACATTATTTCTGGCGCTGAGCGCAAGATGTTTCCTGGACAAATAATTCAATACCGCCTTACGCCTGTATTAGGCATCCCGTTTAGGTGGGTAACCGAAATTACACATGTGCAAGAAGGTGAGTTTTTTGTCGATGAGCAACGATTTGGACCTTATACTTTTTGGCATCATAAGCATTTTATCAAAAAAACCGAAAATGGCGTAGTAATGGAAGATATTGTGGATTACAAATTACCACTTGGTCCACTGGGATGGTTGGCTCATGCGCTTTTTGTACGCGCCAAAGTCAAGCAAATTTTTGATTACAGGGAAAAAGCACTAAACGAAATTTTTAATTCAACATTATGAGCAAAACATATTTATTAATTGGCGGTAGCTATGGAATTGGCAGCCAAATTATTGACGAACTTCCCACAGATGCATCAATTTTTGTTGCTTCAAGGTCAAGCGAAGGCTTGGCGGGAAAAAATGTCACGCATATTCCTTTTGACGTACTACAAGACGACTTGCCTTTGGATCAACTTCCTTCCGTAATTGATGGTTTTGCTTACTGTCCTGGAAGCATCAACTTACGTCCTTTTAAAGGGCTAAAACCCGAGGCATTTACTGCTGATTTTTCTATTAATGTTATGGGTGCTGTAAAAACGCTTCAACAACTACAGCCACTATTGGCAGCAAGCGAGCAAGCAAGTGTGGTGCTTTTCAGCACTGTAGCAGTACAAACTGGAATGCCCTTCCACGCAAGTGTAGCAGCATCCAAAGGAGCTTTGGAAGGACTGGGGCGTTCGTTAGCAGCAGAATGGGCACCAAAAGTTAGGTTAAACGTAATTGCACCTTCCATTACAGATACCCCACTAGCAAATCGTTTTTTAAACAACGATGCCAAAAAGGAAAAAGCAGCGCTTAGGCATCCGCTTAAACGCATTGGAACGACGCAAGATGTGGCGCAATTAGCTGCGTTTTTGTTGTCAGAAAAAAGCAGCTGGATGACAGGGCAGGTACTCGGGCTAGATGGCGGTATGTCTTCGTTAAATGTCAATGGATGATTTTATTTTGGTTTCGTCGAGATTTACGAGAAACCGATAACGCAGGATTTTTTCACGCGCTTTCGGATGCTAATGCCGTGCTGCCTGTTTTTGTGTTTGATGAAAATATCATTAACAAATTGCCAAAAAACGATGCACGCATTGGGTTCATTCATTCCCACATCTCAAAGCTAAACCGAAGTTTTCAAGCAAACGGCAGTGGTATGTTGGTAAAAAAAGGGAATCCGTTGGAGTGGATTCCAAAGTGGTGCCACGATTATAACATTACTGCAGTGTATACCAACGAAGATTATGAGCCATACGCAAGAGCACGCGACAAAGAAATGCAGCAAAAACTTACTGCGATGGGGGTTGCATTCAAAACATTCAAAGACCAAGTGCTTTTTGCACCACACGAAGTGCTTAAAAAAGACGGCACTCCCTATAAAGTTTATACCCCATTCTCTAGAGTTTGGATAGCTAAAATGGACGAAATGGGTATTCCTAATTACCCCTCTGAAACGCTACTCCATAAACTTTACAACTCATCATTTGGTAAAATCCCTTCTTTAGAAGAATTGGGTTTTAGCACAGGACAACATAACATACCAACTGCCAACGATTCCAAAGCCATGATGGACGCCTATGAAGATACACGCAATTTCCCTTCTATGGACAGTACCAGTAGGTTAGGTGTCTATTTGCGATTTGGTGCAGTATCGATTCGAAAAGTCATTCAAAGGGCACGCACAAGTACCCAACCTACTTTTTTAAAAGAGCTGGTGTGGCGTGAATTTTTTATGCAAATCTTATGGCATTACCCACATACTACTCACTCCAGCTTTAAACCGCAATACGATCGCATTGTATGGCGCAACAACGAGGAAGATTTTAAAAAATGGTGTGAAGGAAATACAGGCTATCCGCTTGTTGATGCAGGAATGCGTGAACTCAACCAAACTGGGTTTATGCACAACCGCGTGCGCATGCTGGTAGGCAGTTTTTTGTGTAAACATTTATTGATTGATTGGCGTTGGGGTGAGGCCTATTTTGCTGAGAAATTACTTGATTATGAGCAAGCCAGTAATGTGGGTAATTGGCAATGGGTAGCGGGTTGCGGCGTTGATGCAGCACCTTATTTTAGAGTATTTAACCCCACTGAACAGGTCAAAAAATTTGACAAAGACCATAAATACATCCAAAAGTGGGTGCCTGAGTATCAATCATTAGCTTATCCAAATCAGATGGTGGATCACAAAATGGCGCGAGAACGATGTTTGAAAACGTATAAAGCCGGATTGGCAACATGAGAGGTGTCAAAAAGGAACATTTACCACAAAAGGTTTGTGTGGTATGCAAGCTTCCTTTTGTGTGGCGCAAAAAATGGAGTAAAAATTGGGAACAGGTAAAATATTGTAGCGAAAGATGCAGAAGACAAAAACAGCAGCGATAGTTTGGTTTCGGAACAATTTGCGTATTGATGACAATCAAGCGCTGACGCATGCCATAAACCGCCACAATCGTGTTATTGCGGTGTATCACCTTCCTGAGCATTGGCTAAACGAAACACCCTGGGGGTTTAGAAAAATGGAACGCTTTCGCGCCCAATTTCTACTACAAACATTAACCCAACTTCAAAAAGATTTAGCACGTTTAAACATCTCTTTGTGGGTATCCGTTGGTAATTGGACAGAAACGTTGCGCCAAATACAAGAAAAATATCAGATAAGCGACATATATGGGCAATCTGAATGGACACAAGAAGAAGTAGAAGAAACAGCACAAATCCCGAAAACCATCAATACACATTGGTATTACGACCAATTCTTGTTACATCCTGATGATATTCCCATGGAAATTTCGAACATTCCGGAAATCTTTACGGTTTTTAGAAAAAAATGCGAGAAGCAAAGTAAGGTCAGACCACCCATTGGCATACCTGAGGCCATGCCGACTGAAAACCTTTTAACTAACGTTCCAGCACAACCAACACTCGATGCATTGGGGTATGAAAGCATCTCCAACGACCACAGAACTGCAGTGCCTTTTGTGGGAGGCGAAACAGCGGCATGGGAACGCATTCAAGAATATTTTTGGGATACCAAGCAACTTTCCTTTTATAAAAAAACACGGAACGGTTTGTTGGGAAAAAAATACAGTTCTAAGCTATCGCTTTGGATGGCATTTGGTTCAATTTCAGCAAGATCTATTTATGCTGAAGTGAAAAAGTATGAGCAAAGCGTAGTCAAAAATGACTCCACCTATTGGCTTGTTTTTGAACTTATTTGGCGCGACTATTTTAAGTACATCTCTCTAAAACACCAAAATAAATTATTCAAAATAGGTGGTATTCTGGACAAAGTATATGATTGGGAAACGGATAAACGTCGTGTTCAAAAATGGATTGATGGCAATACGCCCGAACCATTTGTAAATGCAAATATGCGAGAGCTAGCTTCCACCGGGTTTATGAGTAATCGAGGAAGGCAAAACGCAGCGAGTTTTTTCAGCAAAGAATGGCATTTGGATTGGCGCATTGGCGCAGCTTACTTTGAAGCCATGCTAATTGATTATGATGTGCACAGCAATTACGGCAACTGGATGTATAATGCAGGCGTGGGCAACGATCCACGAGATCGAAAGTTTAACATTGCTTGGCAAGCAGAACGTTATGACCCCAAAAATACCTATCAAAAAACTTGGCTTCAAACAACACTTTTCTAATGGAAGTACGACTCATTCTTGGCGATCAACTCAACGAAAATCACACGTGGTTTATTGAACCGAACAATCAAGTTTGTTACGTGATGTTTGAGATGCGACAAGAAACGGATTATGTACGCCATCACGTGCAAAAAGTAGTAGCCTTCTTTGCTGCAATGCGCACTTTTGCTCGAAAGCTAGAGGAAGATGGGCATACCGTAATATACTACACCATTGACGATCCAAACAACACCCAAAACCTAACTAAAAACATTGAAAAAGTAGTAGCCTTGCTTAACGCGTCTTCCTTTGCCTATCAACTACCAGATGAGTATCGATTGGATAAGCAACTAAAAGATTTTGGAAGTTCTCTAGAAATACCAACACATGTTATTGATACAGAGCATTTCTTTACCACCAGAACCGAATTAGCGGAATTCTATAAAGGTAAAAAGGCTTTGGTCATGGAGTTCTTTTACCGCTACATGCGGAAAAAACATCAATACCTAATGGTGGACGGTCAACCAGAAGGTGGGAGCTGGAATTACGATAAGTTTAATAGGAATACGTGGAAAGGCGGTGTTATACCTCCACCCTATCAACCCGATGCGACACTGGCGCAAGAAATTTATAATCAAGTAGTTGAAACTAAAATAGATACTATAGGCACCTTCGATGCTGCATCGTTTTTATTTGCTGTGTCTAGAGAAGAATCGCTTCAACAATTAAACTATTTCTGTGAGCACTTGCTTCAAGATTTTGGTACCTACCAAGATGCCATGCATCAAGAAGAAACCAATTTGTTTCATGCACGCATTTCATTTAGTTTAAATGTAAAACTCATCTCACCTGATGAAGTGATTGAACGTGCTATTGAATCGTATAGAAAAAATGATGCTATTAATCTTTCACAAATTGAGGGCTTTGTACGTCAAATTTTAGGTTGGCGCGAATATATTCGGGGACTCTATTGGAAAGAAATGCCTCAATATAAACAGAAAAATGAGCTAAATAATTTTGGGAAACTTCCAAATTTTTATTGGACAGGAAATACCAAAATGAACTGCCTTAAAACCAGCATCAAAAACAGTTTGGATAATGCCTATGCACATCACATTCAACGCTTGATGATTACAGGGAATTTTGCATTGCTATTGCAAACCCATCCAGATGAGGTAGATGCTTGGTATTTGGGTATTTATGCCGATGCGGTGGAATGGGTTCAGCTTCCAAATACGCGTGGTATGAGCCAGTATGCCGATGGTGGAGTTTTAGCCACTAAACCTTATGTTTCATCGGGGTCGTATGTAAACAAAATGAGCAACTATTGCGCGCAATGCAGTTATGACAAAAAGAAACGTACAGGCGAAAACGCATGTCCATTTAATAGTTTGTATTGGAATTTTTTGGACGATAAAAGAGTGGAGCTCAAAGGGAATAACCGTATGGGTATGATGTATAATTTACTGGGCAAAATCAATCCTGAGGAGCTGGCACAAATTAAGGCACGAGCTTACGAAATCATGGAAAACCCAGATTTGTTTTAATTAATAAACCTCCATCTCAAAGTAGTTTCTATAGCGTTATATGAACAAAAAACTCACCGAAAAAGAAATTGACCGAATTATAGAAATGGGTTGGGAAGACCGTACTCCTTTCGATGCTATTAAGATGCAATTTGGACTTAAAGAACAAGAAGTGATTGACATCATGCGACGCAATATGAAACCTAGTAGTTTTAAGTTGTGGCGAAAACGCGTTCAGGGAAGAAAAACCAAACACCTAAAAAAACGTTCAGACGAAGTAGGGCGATTTAAATGTTCTCGCCAAAGAGGCATCAGCAACAACAAGGTTTCTAAGCGATAATTTTTTAGGAGATACGCTCAATCTGAGCACCCAACGCACGAAGGCGTGTATCAATATCTTGATATCCACGGTCAATTTGTTCAATATTGAATATGGTACTTGTGCCTTTTGCAGAAAGAGCTGCAATGAGCAATGAAACCCCTGCACGAATATCTGGCGATGTCATGGTAGTGGCTTTTAATGTCGATTTAAAATCATGACCGATAACATTAGCGCGGTGAGGATCACACAAAATAATTTTAGCTCCCATGTCAATAAGTTTATCCACAAAGAACAAGCGACTTTCAAACATTTTTTGATGCACCAACACACTGCCACGGGCTTGGGTTGCTACAACAAGAATAATACTCAACAAATCGGGTGTAAATCCTGGCCAAGGCGCATCAGCAATAGTCATTACCGAGCCGTCAATGTAGCTTTGAATTTCGTAACCATTGGTGTGTGCAGGAATAAACATATCGTCGCCTTTTTGCTCAATAGTAATTCCCAATCGGCGAAATACATCTGGAATCTGTCCCAAATATTCCCAGTTTACATCTTTTATGGTTAGTGCACTTTGGGTAAGTGCCGCAAGTCCAATCCAACTACCGATTTCAATCATATCGGGCAAAATGCGATGCTCCGTTCCACCGAGCGATTCAACGCCCTTAATGACCAATAAATTAGACCCAATTCCCGAAATGTTTGCACCCATACGCACTAGCATATTACAGAGTTGTTGCAGATACGGCTCGCAGGCTGCATTATAAATGGTAGTAGTGCCTTTGGCAAGCACGGCAGCCATTACAATGTTTGCCGTTCCAGTAACAGAGGCTTCGTCTAACAACATATAGGTTCCGTGTAATTCATCGGCTTCAACGCCATAGAAATACTCTTCTTTGTTGTATCGAAATGTTGCGCCAAGCTTTATAAATCCTTGAAAGTGAGTATCCAGTCTGCGACGACCAATTTTATCTCCGCCAGGTTTTGGGATAAATCCTTTCCCAAAACGAGCCAACAAAGGACCAACAATCATTATTGAACCACGCAGTCCGCGTCCGGCAAGCTTAAAATCATCAGATTGGAGATAATCAATATCCACCTCATCTGCCTGAAAAGTGTAGCTGTCAGCGCTGTGCTTTTCAGCTTTTACACCCAATTCAACAAGAATTTCAATGAGTTTATTTACATCGATAATATCAGGGATGTTGCTTATGGTTACAGGCTCAGGGGTGAGCAAAACGGCACATAAAATTTGTAATGCCTCGTTTTTAGCTCCTTGAGGTTGAATAGCCCCAGAAAGAGGTACACCGCCCGTAATCTTAAACGCTCCCATTTACTTGCGACGTTGCTTTGGGTTTCGATATTTTTTATGCTTGCTTCTACTACCGCCTTTGCCAAATCGTTTGTTTGATAAACGGATTAGATTTTCAGAATCGGTTAAGACTTCTCCCTTGCCAGAAAGCACAATCTTTCCACCCGAAAGCTCCGCTAAATGATCAAAAATAACTTGATCTTCAACGGTGTCTTTGTTCCAATTCAAAAAGCATTTTTTCATGTGATTTGCAATCACATAAACCAGGGCTTCTTTAAGTTCGCCTTCTTCCCAATCTACCACCACATCAATCATTCCCTTGATATTATTCCCGTAAAAACGGTATTTGGGGTATGACTGCGGGTAGTCTAACGGAGTTGGCGGTGCTGCCAATACTTCGGCATCTGGCTTTGGAAAAGGTGCATCTACATCCAATTTAAAATCGGACATAATAAACAATTGGTCCCAAAGTTTATGCTGAAAATCAGCAACATCACGTAAGTGTGGATTTAGATTGCCCATAATACCAATAATGGCCTGGGCTTGTTTATTGCGTTGTTCTTTGTCTTCTTCAGCCATTACTTGCTGAATCATTTTGTGAATATGACGACCGTATTCCGGTATCGCCAATTGCGAGCGTTCGTTGTTGTATTGAAGATTTTCTATCAAGGAGGGTTATTTAGGGGTAAAACTAATAAAAAAAGATTAGAGCTGGATGATATTTGGAATTTTAGCTGCCTGCTTATATTTTTCTATAATTATATCAGGACTTTCAAAAGTTCCCGAAACAGAAATACTGTTGTATTTGCCTTTGCTTGACGCGCGAACTGAAATTTTAACTTCGTGGTTTGCAAACAGGGCGTTAAGTGTTTCTTCGGCATTGCCAGATGCAGGCACAATAAATTTAAACACATACACTCCTGGCCACGAACTTGTATCTAAAAGTTGTTGGCGAAAGCGTTGGTAAAACGAATCGTCTTTTGTGATGTGTTGCATGGCGCAAAGATACAGTTTTGGAAAAGGTTACAAATCCCGACATTTGTGTATGTTTAAAAAACAAAAAGTAGTGCTGACCGGCGCGCCATCAAGTGGAAAAACCACCTTACTTAACAGTGTAAATCACGCTGAAATTTCTTGCTACAGTGAAGTGTCAAGGGCTGTTATTTCGGCAGCGCAAGCCAAAGGCATTCATCGTCCTTTTTTGGAAAACCCATTGGCATTTAGCGAGACGCTTTTTGAAAACAGGCTCCACGATTACTTTACAGAAAGTACGCTCCCCGTGCAATTATATGACCGTGGCATTCACGATGTGGTGGCTTATTTACATGAATTGGGATATGACATTCCTTGCGGCATGGAGGAAGATTGTACAAATTTTACCTACGACAAAGTTTTTGTTTTCCCGCCGTGGGAAGCCATATTTGAGCAAGACACCCAACGAATGGAAGATTTTAATGAATCTGAAAAAAATCATCTTGCATTAATAGAAACCTATGCAAACTATGGCATGGAATGCATTGAAGTACCTCGAGTTAGCGTTCCTAAACGCCTTGCGTTTATTTTAGAAAACCTATGACTAAAAACGTAAAAGATATTCTTCAAACCTATTGGGGTGCTTCTGCGTTTCGTACAGGGCAGCAAGAAGCGGTTTCGGCTGTGTTGGATAGACGCGATTGCCTTGTGGTATTGCCTACTGGCGGCGGAAAAAGTCTTTGTTATCAACTTCCTGCATTGTTGTTGCCTGGAGTTTGCGTGGTTGTCAGTCCATTAATTGCACTTATGAGCGATCAAGTGGAAGGACTTCAGAAGAAAGGAGTTCGTGCCATGCATTTGTCGGGACCCATGCATGAAGACGACCTCGTGAGGGCTTTAGACAATTGTAAGTTTGGGAACTTTAAATTTCTGTATCTGTCGCCCGAACGGGCGCAGCATCCCCTAGTGCAAGCGCATTTGTCGCAAATGCAGCTTTCGCTGCTGGCTATTGATGAGGCACATTGTATTTCGGAATGGGGACACGATTTTAGACCTGCTTACCGAGAAATAATCTCCCTAAAAAATCTATTCCCAGATATTCCAACTATTGCCGTTACAGCCACAGCCACAGCTGCCGTCAGAGAAGACATTTGTAATTCCCTAGAGTTGCAATCGCCAGAGAAAATTGTGGGTTCGTTTGATAGACCAAATATCGAACTGCGTGTAGTGCATACTGACAATAAACTCGAAGCCATTTCAGCAGCGTTGGAGCCCAAAGGCACCCCGAGCATTGTGTATGCGGGCACACGAAAAAGTGCAGAACTGCTGAGCAATCATCTCAATAATATGGGGCATAAAGTGGCGTTTTTTCATGGAGGTGCAGCTGAAAAAGAATCGCGAATTGCCAATTGGATGCAAGAAAAAACACCTGTTATGGTGGCTACCACGGCTTTTGGCATGGGCATAGACAAAGCAAATGTACAGCGTGTGGTACACGCTACTTTGCCGTTTAGCATGGAGCAATATTATCAAGAAGTGGGGCGTTGTGGCAGAGATGGAAGCGCATCAATAGCGACGCTTTTTGTAGGACAAGAAGATGAAAAAAAACTTTGGAACAGACTTATGGCAAGTGTCCCATCTAAAGAAGCCATTCAAAAAACCTACAAGCATCTGTGCCACTATTTTGATATCGCCTATGGTGAATTACCACAGGCAATGTTGGAGTTTAATTTAAATTTGTTTTGTCAACGATACGATTTAAATCCGAAAATAACCTTTCATGTATTAGCGCTTTTGGAGCGTGGTCAAGTACTTTCGTTAACGACATTTAATACACCCAAAACGTCGCTTAAACTTGAAGAAAGCAGTAATGCTAAAAACGATGTTTTAATCGATTATTTGTTACGAAATATTGGCGGAATCACAGAAAGAGTGCAGCCGATAAATCTGCTCACAATAGCAAAACGATGTAATGTGCCTTTGCAGCAATGTGTGGAATCATTAAAGGCAATGGAAAAAAATGGGAGCGCAAAAGTGGAGCAATTGCACGTAGATAGTGCGATTCAGTTTCTTCTCCCGCGAGAAGATAAGCGAACTTTACTACCTGTTGTCCAGCAATTGAGTAACTTTAAAAAGGAGAAAAAACGCTTGGCAAATTCGGTTTGGGAGTATTGCATCACATCGACCTGCTACCGAAAAAAACTGTTGGGTTACTTTGGTGAAAAAACAAAGACTAAATGCAATTTCTGCTCAAATTGTTTAAAAAATAAGACTGCTATTAAAGATGTAATTCTGGCGTTAAAAAACCTGCTTTCGAGCGGAGAAGCTGTATCTTTGGAACAATTGATTTTGGAATCAAAATACGGCAGAGAACATGTTATTGAAGCACTAAACGACATGATAAATGAAGAACTTATCGAACAAGAAAAAGCAACTTTTTACAGATTAAAATGAGCACATCGTTACGCGTAGTTTTTATGGGAACGCCTGCTTTTGCAGTGGCAGGATTGCGTGGTATTTTGGAAAGTCGGCACGAAGTAGTTGTAGTAGTTACAGCTCCTGATCGTCCTGCGGGAAGAGGTAAAAAATTGCGCTTTTCTGCGGTAAAAGAAGAAGCCTTAGCGCAAGATATTCCACTGCTGCAACCTGAAAAATTAAACGATAAAAACACCCTAAATCAACTTAAAGCGTTCAACGCAGATGTCTTTGTTGTGGTTGCTTTTAGAATGCTGCCAAAAGTCGTTTGGAAAATTCCATCTTTGGGAACATTTAACCTCCACGCTTCTCTATTACCTCAATATCGAGGTGCTGCTCCCATTCACTGGGCAATTATCAACGGAGAAAAAGAAACTGGGTTAACAACCTTTTTAATTGACGAAAAAATTGACACTGGTGCTATTTTACTGCAACAACGCATGAACATAAAACCCGAAGAAACCATGGGAGCGCTAAGCCTGCGTATGCAAGCATTGTCTGGAGAAATGATTGTAAACACATTGGATGTTTTGGCATCGGGAAGTGTAACGGCTGTTCCACAACCCATTACTAAAGATTTGATTTCCGCCCCAAAGCTAACAAGAGAAAATACTCGAGTAGATTGGGGTAAAAATGGGCAAGAAATTGTCAATCACATTCACGGACTAAATCCTTTCCCAACGGCGTGGAGTATGTTGGAATTACCCAACGACGAGCTTTATGTAAAGTTGAATCATGCACATTTTGTAATGGGAACACCTATCCTTGCGCCAGGAACCATATCCATTGAAGACCAGCAGCTTCATGTTGCAGTTCATGATGGTTACGTTTACATTGATGAGCTTCAATTACCAAATAAAAAAAGTATGAAAACAGCTGCCTTGCTTAACGGGTTCAGCTTTCCAGAAAAATGCAGGTTTGTATGATGACAGGGAAACTTTTGGTAGCGCACCCCTCCATACTTGGCGATCAGTCTTTTGGGCGCAGCGTGGTGCTAATGGCAGAGCATAATGAAGAAGGGGCGTTGGGGTTTGTAGTCAATCAACATACGCATTACACATTAGGTGATTTACTTCCAGAAATGGGTATTGATGCTCCTGTTTTTCAGGGTGGACCCGTGGAAGATGACAGGTTGTTTTACATGCATACCAAAGAAGATGTTGCCAATGCGCTGCCTCTAGGAAACGGTCTTTTTTGGGGCGGTGAGCTAGAAGATATTAAGTTGGCTTTATTATCAAATAAACTTCCCTCAAATCAAATTAAATTTTTGTTAGGCTATGCTGGTTGGAGTAAAGGGCAATTAGCCGAGGAGACCAAAACCAACGCATGGCTTTTAGTAAAAAACAGCTATAATCTGTTTGAAAATGAGGAACAACTCTGGGGAACAATCTTAAGAGATCTCGGTGGCGAGCTGGCGTTGTACTCTTTTGCGCCTAACGCTCCTGGGTTGAATTAACAGATTCGTTGAGAGCGCGTTGCAACTGCAACGCAATAGGATTTTGATAGTTGGTTCGTCGATACGAAGACACTGGTTGGATTCCTGTGATAGAATTGGTCATAAAAACTTCTTGAACCTGTTGTAAATCAAAGGGAGAAATCTTTTCTTCAACACAAGTAATGCCTTGCTTTTTTGCCAACCGCATCAACTGCTTGCGCATAATACCATCCAAACATCCTGAAGATAATGGGGGTGTGCGAAGAACACCACCATCAACTATAAAAATATTTCCGTTTAAAAACTCCACTACTTCTTTATCGTCATTGACCAAAATACCGTTATCAAAACCTTGTTCCTGCATAAATATGCTGCCAATAACATTCAGGGCTTTGTTGTTCGATTTAAGATTAGACAGCATGCTTTTTTGGACGTAATAATCTTTAAATAATTCCACATTGTAGCTATCTTTTGAAGTGTAGAATTCGTCCACAAGAGGCTTAGCCTCAATCACATAGCTCACATCGCGAGTAGCAGGCACATACACACCGCCGTCATTTCTAAAAACAGTCAATCGGATGCGCCATGAGGGCGCAGTAGTACTTTGCGCTTCCACCACACGCAAGCATTCTTGCTCCAAGAATTCGGGAGTAAATGTCATGGGGATATTCATGCGAAATACACGCATAGCAGCCATTAATCTAAAATAATGGTCTTCCCAAAAATGTAGGTGGTTTTGCCCGTAACGGAGGGTTTCAAAAACGGCATCGCCGTACAAAAACCCACGATTTTGAACTGAAAAAAGTGGCGAAGTAGCTGATTGCAGTGCGCCATTTAGGTTTATCATACGCTTATGTAGAGCCTAAAACTTGTTTTAAATCTCCAATTTGACTTTCCCAAAGCATTTTGGATTCATCCACTTCGTCTTCTTCTGCGAAGTCGGTTACCACAACTGAAACATCTTTGGTAATCTCGTCCACCACAATACGCATTTCAAAGTAACAATCATCTTGATCATCATCGCCATTAAGCCAGCGAAAACGCACAAATTCATTTGCTTTTTTACGCAGCAACAACGCTTCTTCCTCGGAATCATCCCAGATAAACGAATATTTTTCGGTGCGTGCATTGACATTGTCCGCAAACCATTCTGAAAGCCCAGATGGGGTGTGCATGTATTGGTAAAGGAGCTGAGGCGAGGCTTGTATCACAAACTCAAGCTCAAATTTTGTTTTAGACATAGGTAATAAAACGCCCAATATATATATTAAAAATGACCTTTAAAAGAAAAGGCGGAAAAACAGCGATAAAAAGGGAAAACAAATTGTTATATTTGCGCCGCTTTGGCGAGGTAGCTCAGCCGGTTAGAGCGTCGGATTCATAACCCGGAGGTCGGGGGTTCAAGTCCCCCCCTCGCTACAACAACCCTTCTTCACGCAAAATTCTCGTGAATGAAGGGTTTTTTATACAAACCAAACTTTTTTACCTTTCGTGGGTCTAAACCATAAAAATTCCACATTTGGAAACCGAAGCGCGTATTGTACAACATATCAAAAACAAACAGTTTGAACTGGCGGTAACCGCGATTTCAAAAGCCTATCACGAAATGTTGTATTGGCATATTCGGAAATTGGTAAAGCACCACGATGCTGCCAACGACGCACTTCAAAATACATATATGCGGATTTTTAA
This sequence comes from Flavobacteriaceae bacterium, assembly GCA_049596455.1. GTDB lineage: Bacteria > Bacteroidota > Bacteroidia > Flavobacteriales > Flavobacteriaceae > UBA7446. The sequence goes on from JBMYLP010000004.1 coordinate 45,733, forward strand.
AGGATTGGCAAATTTTAAATTTAAAAGTAGTGTCAAAACATGGTGCTACCGCATTGCTTACAACGAGGCTATTCGGTTGTTGGAGCAACAGCAAAAGCTACGCTATAGCGATAGTAATGATGCGGTAACCGATTATTTTGCGCACCTCACCGCCGATCCGTATTTTGATTTAGATTCTGCAAGCCACGCGCTGCATGAATCCCTATCAAAACTCTCTGAAAAACAACAACGTGTTTTTCAGATGAAATATTTTGACGAGCTAACCTTTGAAGAAATTGCTGAAATTACTTCATGGAACACCAACTCAATAAAAACAGCTTTTTATGCTGCTAAAGAAAAAGTAACTGTACACGTAATGCAAATCGTATGAAAAAGGAACATTTACATAACGAACAATTGGGATACCACACGCCCGAAGGCTATTTTGAACATTCCAAAAAAGAAATGCTTACATTCTTGGAACATCAAGGCTCAGAACAAAAACCTGCGGAGTCAAATTGGAAAAAAAGCATCCTTGCCATTGCTGCCGTTGCGGTAATTGCCGTTGGGATTTTTTCTGTCAAATTCTATAGCGCACAAAACGAATCGTTTGAGCAACTTACCATTGAATCATTAGAGGTTTCTGACGAAGATTTTGATCAGTGGTTTGATGAAAATTTTATCCTAAATGATGTCTAATTAAAAAGAACGAGTCAATTCGAGTGATTTTGAGGAACTCAAAATTGTATTGAGAATGATTTACATATAAAACACTTGTTTTCGGCACTAATTTTATTCATTACACTCATAAAATTCACTCAAACTGAAGCATTTATAAAAATTCAAACGATTAAATAAAACTATTTACAAAAACACTGGTCTAAACAACAAATACAAAAAATAAATATTATGAAAGCCATTAAAATCACCACACTAATCTTTGCCATCTTGATTGGGCAAGTTGCCTTAGCACAAGATGACGCAGTAAAAGGAAAACAAAAAATCTACACGCCAGAGCAATTGGAAATGCTTAAAGCGCAAAAAGAAGCCGTTAAACAAAACCGTGAAGAATTTAAAGCCAGTCTTTCAGATGAGCAGCGTGCTATTTTGGAAAACAAAGAGCTGAACAGAAAAGAACGTCAAGAAGCCCTTAGAGCTACATTTACCGATGCGCAAAAAGAGTTACTTACTGCTAACAGAGACGAAATAAAAGCACTAAAAGAGCAGTTTCGCTCAACCGTAACAGACGAACAAAAACAAGCACTAAAGCAACGCAGACAGCGCATGAAAAATCGTATGCGAAACATGAAAGAGAAAAAGGAACAGTTTAAAGAACGTAAGCAAAACTGGAAAGAGCGCAAAAAGAAAAATGGGTAAATCTAAAGGGGTCAATGACCCCTTTTGTTTATTTTTAGCCCATGCGTAAAATCACACTCCTTTTTGTTTGCATTTCTGCTTTGGTTACGGCTCAAGAAATTGAGTTAACCGAAGCAGATGCTATTTTAGACGACCTTTTTGAGGCTGACAGCCTTGATATTTTGGATTTGTTTGATGATCTAAAAAAGCAAGACTATTTGTATGTTACCGTGTTGTATAACAGCAAAACGTTCTTCTCAGGGCGGGATTTTGGGGTAGACCAATACAGTGCTTTCCCAAGTATAAGCTACATAGACGGAAATAATTTCTTTGCCAATCTCAGTTCCGGATATTACAGCGGTGTCAGTCCAAATTGGGATTTTGTTACGCTAAGTGGTGGATACTCCAACTACATCAATAAGAAAAAAACACTTATGGCAACTGCGGTGTACTCCTATTCGTCTTACACGCAAGATGTAGCCGATTTGAACAACCAACGCATTACCGCAGGGTTGAGCTTTCGCAAAAAATGGTTTAGAAATGCGCTAACCGCAGGTTATTTGTTTGGGGGTGCCACTTCCTCATTTGTGTCTAATAATACCTATATTTCAATAGATGTGTTGGACACCAAATCGATAGATATTTCCCTACAACCCCGATTTGGTTTGTTTTGGGGAAATCAAACCGTTAGTTAGATAGTACGCGTTAGACCAAGACAGTTTGAGTACGTAAACACAGATTATTTCCAATTGCTCAACACCGAGTTTAGCATTCCTGTTGAATTTGATTTTGGAAATTGGGATGTTGAAATTGATTATACCTTTTCAGCACCCAATGCATTACCAGGTGAAGAAGGGCTTCAAAATTCCGGGTTTATTTCGTTCTCTGTGGGCTATTTAATAGGTTTATAATCGACACAATCGCAAATGATGGCACAGGTGTAGTTGGATAAATTTTTGGGTCCATGTCTTATTTAATCTTCCAATAAACATGTGTTTGAAAATTCCTTTTTTTGCTAAGGCTTCTGGGAATTCTGAAAAAAACATATCTGCTTCTTCACGTGTTTTTTTCCATTTACCCATTAAGTCGTTGACATTCAACTCTTGAGGAAATTGCTGTACTATATCAGGTGCATTAACTTTCAAAAAGCCTATACGAAGCGTTACAAAAAAAAATATAAATTTTAACCTTGTTCCCAATGAAACACGAACCAAAGCATCAGTGTCTTGGGTTTTGAGTTTTATATAGGCCAACACACCTCGCTCCACCATCCAACAATGATACAAGTGATGCAAAATATTCCATTTACCTTGTTGGACTTGATGTAATTCCGTGTGTGAAAGTTCATCAAGTTTTTGTTTGATAACAGCTAGGGGCACAAAGGATTCTGTGAAACGCATTACCTTCCAAAATCATCAGAAACACGAACAATATCCGCTTCGTCAGAAGGGTTCTCGGCATCGGTATGCTGCCAAATTTCAGCAATTAAGGCACGGCTTTGCAAGCCCACCAAACGGTGGCGTTCTCCCTGTTGCAAGCGCACTTGATCCCCTTCATTAAGCACCTCCACTTCGCCTTGCTCATCTGTGGCTGAGCGAATAATTCCCGCAGTACCTTTATACACACGCCAAATTTCAGCACGGCGGTGGTGGTATTGCCACGACAAACGAACTTCTGGAGAAACTATCAAAATTTTTGGACTAAGTTTACCACCTATTCGCAATGAATCTACATCTAATCCTGAGAAAAATTGGTTGGCAAAATCTTGCGCCTGAGCTTCGTCAATAACCAAAAAACCGCCCCAAGGACGCTCAAAATCATGAGCCACCACACGAAAGCCAAGGCTCTCAATATGTTCTTTTGTCTCTTTAAAAGTTTCCATCTATTTTTTTTACGAAGATAACTTAGCTTAATTAAGCATAATTAACAAATGAAGTTAATTTTTTATAAATTAATTAAATTTAATGTAATTTTAACAACATGTTTGAATTGTTATATGCCAAGCTTTTGGACGAAAAAACCAAAAAGCTAAGCGAAAAAATTATCATAAACATTGCAATCATCAGCTTTGTACTTCATTTAGCTGTCATTGCACTAAACGATTTGAACCTTTTAGGCACATTTATCAGTGGGGAATTATTCACTAACCCTATATCAGCAATTTACACCCCTTTTTCCTTTATTCTAATTTATGAGGTATACCTGCTGATATACTATCTGCCAAAATCCATGACCATTTATATTGGCAAACAGTATGAGATTATCATGCTTATTGTCATCCGAAGGCTGTACAAGGATTTATCAAATATTTCACTTGAAGGAAACTGGTTTGAAAACGCACAAAATCTTCAATTTGTGTATGATATTATTGCCACTATTATATTGTTTTTACTTATCCATTTGTTCTATAAAATGAATAAGTTTAGAGTCCGTAAATTGTTAAAACTCACCGAAACCAAACCTGAATTAATCCGATTTGTAAAGTTTAAAAAAGCACTTGCCGTTCTTCTTGTTCCTACATTTATCGTTATTGCAATTTTCAATGTATTTGATTGGGCAACTCATGTCACAGAGTTGCAATCTGGGCTAAAGCAAGGGCTAGATATCAATGCCGTTTTCTTCGACGATTTTTTTACTGTATTAATTTTAGTTGATGTGTTATTGGTGTTGTTTTCGTTTGCACACACGGACAAGTTCAACAAGGTAATTCGCAATTCTGGGTTTGTGATTTCCACTATTTTAGTCAAGCTATCCTTTAGTGTAACTGGGTTGCAAAACGTGGTGTTGATTATTTCTGCTGTTGGATTTGGCGTTGCTATTTTATGGATTCATAAATTGTTTGAGCAAAACAAGCTACCCACCAATTATTAAAAAAACCTACACCAAGTAAGTTTTGCATAAACTCGAAAAAAACAGGTTTGAGGTTACCTGAGTGTTCAAGGATCCGCATAGGCGGCTTGCTTTAGCACTCAAAACTCACCTCTTCGAATTAAATTAGCGTTGAGTTTATCAAAAAATGTACCTGATGTAGGTAGGGCATTAAGAAGGCAATTGTGCCTCTAAATACTTTTTTAAAGATAATACTTTTTTCTGAATTTCAGTCTGATTATTAGCTGTTGCGTCCTTGTCTTTACTAGCCTGTACTGCAATTTGCAATGCACACATTGCCAACACATCTTGCTTGTCTTTGACCGCATAATTCTTCTCAAAATGCTCCACCATGGTGTTTATGCTTTTTGCAGCTTCCCGCAAAATTGCCTCCTCCCCTTCCGGGACACTTAGCGGGTATACTCTATCGGCAATGGAAAGTTTAATTTTTTGCATCAGTCTCCAATTTCAAGTTGTGCAATACACGCATCAACTTCGTTAATCAAGGCATCTATATGGTGAAGTGCACGTTTCTTGGCAGCGGTATCGCCCGTGTTTATGCCTTGTGCAGATTTTAGTGCATCGTATTTTTCTTGCCAGTTACGCGACATCTCTTGTTTCTTTTGTAGCTTGCCAACAGTTTCTGCCAACTCCTGCTCCAGCTGCTGGTTTTTCTGCTCTAACATACGTAAGTTATTCACCAATACATGTAATTGGCTTTCTAACTCCTCCAAATGCTGAACCATTTCCATAAACTTGAAATTCAATCCAAATGTACCTAAGCTATTACGTTTTTACAAGTATCACGACATAAGGTTTGTATAATAATGGTGTACATTTGTTGTCATGAACCGCATAATCTTACTCTGCACAATCTGTTGCTGTTGGTTTTCATTGGCACAATACTACCAACCACCCGTAGACATTCCCATTCAATTATCAGGAACTTTTGCTGAGCTTCGTGGAACGCATTTCCATGCAGGAATCGACATTAGAACACAAAGCAAAGAAGGCTTACCATTGCGTGCCGTGGCTGACGGCTATGTGTCGAGAATAAAAATTCAACAAGGCGGGTATGGAAAAGCACTATATATCAATCATCCCAATGGCACCACAAGCGTATACGCCCATATGCAACGTTACAGCGACAAAATTGTACCGCACATACGCAAAAAACAATATGCCAAAAAAAGCTACACCATCCATTTTTATCCAGAACCAACCGATATTCCTATTAAAAAAGGGGAAATCATTGGATACTCTGGCAATACGGGTTCATCGTTTGGTCCGCATTTACATTTTGAGCTGCGCAGCAGCGCAAATCAAATTCCGTTTAATCCCCTAATCGATGATATTTTTGTGCCAGACTCCAGAAGACCTGTTATCAAACAGGTTTTTGCGTATCCAATTGATGGGGTTGTAAATCAATCGGAAGAAAAAATCCAGCTCAATTTCACCCAAAAAAACGATAGTCTTTATGTTGCTGACACGGTTGTTGCATTGGGTAAAATTGGTTTTGGACTAGAGCATTTTGACCGACAAGATAACTCCTACAACAAAAACGGAACATTTGAAGTTTTGGTAACACTTAATGGAAATCAACACTTTTCGGCTCGTTTTGACACCCTCTCTTTTGACGATACAGCTCATATGCATAAACTCATGGATTATGCACACTATGTGGAAACCAAAAAGAAAGTAATGCGTCTTTTTAATCCGTTTGTGGAAGCAGTCCCTTTTGTTGATTTTTCCGAAAATGGATGGGTATATGTCGAAGAAGCGGAAAGCTACACGTACAACGTAACCCTGAGCGATGTAGCAGGAAATAGTACTTTATTAATCATTCCAATTATTGGAAAAAAAGAGGCTATTTGGGTAAAAAAAAAGCCTCCGCAAAAAGGAAAAACAATTCACCCCAACAAAGATTATCTTTTTGAGTTTGATCGTGCTAATTTGTATTTGGAGGCTAAAACCTTCAATGAGCCCACTCCACTAGATATTTATAAGTATCAGGACACCCTAAAAATAGAAAATCCGTATGCATATTTCAACAAACCCTACAAACTCACTTTTGAAAAAAAAGACACTATTAAAGGGGAATATCTTGCGCTAAAGCGTAAAAATCAATGGGGATTTGTTACCAAAAGAAATCCTAAAGGGAATTTTACCGCCAAGCTGAAAAGCGCTGGGGCAATTGCTGTACTTCAGGATACCATCCCTCCTACCATAACAGATCAAAAAAACATCAGCAACCGGTGGATTTCATTAGAAAAAGACATTCGCTTTACTATCAAGGACAAGGGTACTGGTATTGATCGTTTTGAAGGATACCTAAACGGAAAATGGATATTGTTTGAATACGAGCAAAAAAAGAATCAACTGACGTTTCGATTCAAAGATCCCATAAAACTTTCACAAGTAAAGCATAAATTAAAGCTAATTGTTTGGGATAAAGTGGGTAACAATACTACATTTGAAACAATGTTTTATCGCAAAGAATGAAAAACCATGTTGCAGTACTGTTGCTTTGGCTGTGCTCATTAGGAATATTTGCACAAAATGCTACAATTCAGGGCGTTGTTACCAATGCTAATCAACAACCGATTCCTTTTGTAACCATCACGACTAATCTTGGGCTGGGTACTACCACAAACGAAAACGGTTTTTATAAGATTGATGTACCAACTAGTAAGCAAGTTGAGCTAACATTTTCTCATATTTCACACAAAAACGTAACTGTATCAATAAATGTAAAACCTAATACTTCCAATGAACTTCATCCCGTAATGAACACCAAAACGGAACAAATTGGGGAGGTTGTGGTGCAAGGAAACCGGTCAGCAACGGTACGTGGCGTAACAGTGCTTTCGCCCAAAACCATACGCGCCATTACGGGTGCCAATGCGGGTGTTGAAAATCTATTACTGAGTTTGCCCGGAGTAAATTCCAACAATGAGCTTAGTACTCAATACGCTGTTAGAGGTGGAAATTACGATGAAAATTTGGTCTATGTAAATGGGATTGAAGTATATCGCCCTACCCTTATTAGAGCAGGGCAGCAAGAAGGGTTGAGCTTTTTAAACCCAGACCTTATCGAAAATGTGATTTTTAAGGCAGGTGGTTTTGAAGCCAACTATGGCGATAAACTATCTTCAGTTTTGGACATCACTTACAAAACACCCACTGAAACCCAAACGAGCATTGAGGCGAGTTTGCTAGGAGGAAGCATAAGTTACGGCACAGCTAAAAACAATTGGTCTGCTATTGCTGGAGCACGCTATCGGGACAATCAGTTACTCGTAAATCAAAAAGAAACAAGTGCGCAATACCAACCTTCTTTTGCTGACCTACAAACCTTTATTACCTATCAAAAAAAGGAATCTTGGAAGTTTCAGTTTCTGGGATCGATATCGAGAAATGATTACAATTACGCACCACAAACACGACAAACTAATTTTGGCACACTTACTGAACCGCGTGCGCTTTTGGTATACTACAACGGTGAAGAACAAGATGTTTATCAAACCTATTTAGGCGCATTAAAAACCACTTTTCAACCCAATAACAAAACCCAATACACGCTAACCGCATCGGTATATCACACCAAAGAACAAGAATATTTTGACATATTGGCGCAATACTTATTGGGCACCCCTAGCACATGGTCTAAGGGCAACTAGACAAGATTTCGGGCAACG
>JBMYLP010000004.1:53643-131468 GCA_049596455.1 Flavobacteriaceae bacterium
CACCCCTAGCACAGATATTGGCTCTGAAGATTTGGGTGAAATATCCTTTGCCGAAGGAGTTGGAAGCCAACACACGCATGGTAGAAACGACTTTGATGCCCTTATAAGTTCTGTAGACATTTCAGGAAAGCATCAAGGAGAAAAGCATGAATTGCGTTGGGGAATTCAGCTGAAGTCTGAGGATATTCGTGATCGCATAGTAGAATGGGAAAAGGTAGATTCGGCTGGATTCTCCATTCGCCCACCAGCGCTTATGGCAAAAAACAATCAACCTTACGAGCCGTTTGAAGGCCCTTTGGTCTTGTTCAATAATATTAGAGCTACACAACAAAGCACACTGAATAGAATTTCGGGCTATTTGCAATGGAACAATCGCTTTTTAATCAAAAACAGCGTGGCATGGCTATCGGCAGGTGTGCGTTTACATCACTGGGAATTAACAAATTTCAACAACTCTGGAAGTACATTTATTAGTCCCCGTGTTCAGTTGAGCCTACAACCTGTAAAAAATCCAAATGTAGTTTCTCGCTTATCGCTTGGAAGCTATACCCAAGCGCCATTTTACAGGGAATTAAGGGATCGAAACGGAAACATAAACCCCGACGTAAAACCACAACAGTCTCTTCATATTGTTTCAAGCCACGATAGAAAATTTTTACTTTGGAATAGGCCCTTTGTGTTTCAAGCTGCTGCATATTACAAATATTTGTGGGATGTAAACCCGTATACATTGGAAAATGTTCGGATTCGTTATTTGGCAAACAACAATACCAAAGCATGGGTATATGGGTTAGATATGCGCCTAAACGGCGAATTTGTTCCAGGAACAGAATCTTGGATAAGTTTGGGGGTATTAAAATCGGAAGAAAATCAAAACAACAGAGGAAAAATTGCTCGCCCAACAGATCAGCGTTTAAAATTTGCCATGCTGTTTCAGGATTATGTGCCCAGAATGCCATTTTTAAAAATGAATCTAAACTTGGTCTATAACACAGGATTGCCAGGCGGGTCACCTAGCTATGCTGACCCCTACAATTATCAAAATAGGCTTCGTGATTACAAACGTGCTGATATTGGCTTTTTGTATGTCATAAAAGACGATAACCGCTTTAAAAACACCTTCCGTGCTTTTGACGAGTTGCAAATTGGTGTTGAAATCATCAACTTGTTTGATGTGCAAAATGCCATTACCAATACTTGGGTGCGAGATGTATATACCCAACGTCAATTTGGTATTCCAAACTATATGACTCCCCGTGTGTTTAATGTAAAGCTGAATGCACGGTTTTAACTCGTGGCGTACGACAGCAAAATATCTACCAGTTTATCTATTTCAGCTTTGGTGTTATGAGCCGAAAAAGAAAACCGAAGCGAGGGTAATTTATTTTCTTCTGGTGTTAACAGCGCGTGTAAGACATGCGATCCTGACTCACTCCCCGACTGGCAAGCGCTTCCTTTTGAACAACAAACACCTTGCAAGTCTAGGTGGAAAGCTAATAGTTGCGCCTTTTTTTCATTCATGGGAAGACGTGCATTAACTATGGTATGGGTGCTAGACTCCATAGTGGCACATGCGCCATTAAACGTAGTTCCCGGCAAGGCTTCTTGAAGTTTTTTTATGCAATATGCCTTTAATGATTTTAGCTTTGCAGTGTCCACTTGCATGGTTTCATAAGACATGCGCAGCGCCATTTCCATCCCTACAATATTGTGTACCGGTTCTGTTCCGGCACGCATACCACGTTCTTGGGCACCACCCAAAAGCAACGCCCCCAGCCCTGTTTGCTTGCGAACATACATAAACCCAACACCTTTTGGTCCATGGAATTTATGCGCAGATGCTACCGCAAAGTCAATGGGTAATTCCCCTAGTTTCAATGGAAAATGTCCAATTGATTGCACAGTATCCGAATGAAAAAGTGCATCGTGTTTATGACAAAGATTGCCAACCGCCTCTAAGTCTAAAATCGTTCCAACCTCATTGTGTATATGCATCAAACTCACCAATTTCTGTGCTGGAATTTCCAAGAGCAAGCGTTCCAAATCACTCATGTCTGGAAGTCCATTTGACAGGACTTTTACCATGTGAAGTGTAATCAAGCCTTCTGCTGCTAAATGTTCCAGTGGGTGTAAAACCGCATGGTGTTCTATGGGAGAGGTGATAATATGTTTGATTCCCAAATGATGAACCGCACATTGTAAAACAGTATTGTCACCTTCTGTACCACCCGAAGTGAAAATAATTTCTTGCGGCAAGACACCAAGTTGTTTGGCAATGTATTTTCGGGCAGATTCAACTTTTGCTTTTGCAGCACGTCCCGCTGCATGAACAGATGAAGGATTACCATAATACTCCTTCATGGTTTGATGCATGACATCTACTACTTCTGGAAAAATAGGTGTAGTTGCAGCGTTATCGAAATAAATGACCGCCATCAGATTTAGTTTGGCTCAAAAGAACGCAGCGTTTTGATAATAATATCCACACAAGCCATGAGTTGGTCTTCGGTCATGACTAATGGTGGTGCAAAACGGATAATGTTCCCGTGTGTAGGTTTAGCAAGTAACCCGTTTTCTTTAAGTGCCAAGCATATATTCCACGCGGTATCGCTGTCAGGCGAGTCATTAATAACAATTGCGTTTAGCAATCCTTTACCACGAACAAGGGTTACGATGTTGCTCGTTTTGATATATGCATTCATAGCATTACGGAAAAGTTGCCCAAGCTTACGTGCATTCTGAGCAAGATTTTCATCCTTTACAACGTTCAAAGCTGCCGTAGCCACCGCAGCAGCAATAGGATTTCCACCAAATGTACTACCGTGTTCGCCCGGCTGAATAACATCCATGACCTCATTGTTTGCTAAAACTGCCGAAACAGGATAAACACCTCCGCTAAGGGCTTTACCCAAAATCAAAATATCTGGCGCAGCAAATGTATCGGGCTGGCGCAAACAGGAAGAATCGCAATCACAATTTCCACAAACCGCTAACAATGAGCCTGTACGGGCAATTCCTGTTTGAATTTCATCAGCGATAAAAAGCACTTCGTTGTCATTACATAACTGCTGCACAGTACGCAAATAGTCTTCATCAGGTGTGAAAATTCCTGCCTCGCCTTGAATTGGCTCCACAAGAAATCCAACAATATTTTTGTTTGACGCAAAAGCCGCTTCAAGTGCTTTAATGTCGTTGTGCGGAATAGAACTAAACCCAGGCGTGTAGGGACCAAAGTCTTTTTTGGCAACCTGATCATCTGAAAAAGAAATAATGGTAGTAGTTCTTCCGTGAAAATTGCCATGACAAACCACAATTTGGGCTTGCTCTTGAGGAATTCCCTTTTTTTGCACGCCCCATTTTCGGGCAATTTTGATGGCGGTTTCAACGGCTTCTGCCCCAGAATTCATGGGTAGTATTTTGTCAAAACCAAAATACTCCGTTATAAATGCTGCAAAAGGCCCAAACGCACTGTTGTGAAATGCACGGGAAGTTAAACACAATTGCTGCGATTGGTCTTGTAGTGCTTGCACAATTCTTGGGTGACAATGCCCTTGATTTACCGCAGAATACGCGGATAAAAAATCAAAATACTTTTTGCCTTCAACATCCCACAAATAAACGCCTTCACCTCGATCCAGGACAACCGGCAACGGATGATAATTATGTGCACCATGATCGTGTTCTAAATCAATGAATTGGTCGGTAAGTGAAATTTTTGTTGACATATGGTAACAAAAGTACTAAAGCCCATGTCAATATAAAAACTAAACCTTGGTTTCGTAGGCTTTTTCAATAAAATCAATAAGTGCTCTATATCCCTTTCTAGAGATAAATATTTTTTTTCCATTTGAAAGCACAATAGTGTATTGCGCATTTCGTAAAATGGATTTTATTGCAGAAATACACACTAAAGAGGTTCTACTTACACGAAAGAAAGATTTTGTGTGCTGCAGCTTTTTTTCAATCTCTTGTATAGACATATTCACAAGCTTAAAATCATTTTTTTCATGGCTTTTGAGTATCATCTCGGCTTTATCTTTTCCTTTGTGTGTTTCCACGCAAATGATATCGTCAACAGAAACAAAATCAATTGAAAACCTGTCTGAAAATGTAAATCGCTGAGAGGGACCGCCTTTTACTGCGTTGAATTGTGTCAACAAATCAGCATCAAAAACTTATTTGTCGTTAGTGCTTTGCAGTTTTTTCTCGATTTTGTTTACGGTAGCAATTAAATCTTGAATTTCAAGTGGCTTTAGTAAATAGTCAACCACTTGGTATCGTATGGCTCGTAGCGCAAATTCGTCATGTGCCGTACACATTACCACTTGCATTTCGTGATAGCCAACTTCATCCAAAATATCGAATCCACTACCTTCATCAAGGACAATATCTAAAAATAAAATATCCGGTTTATTAGATATCAAATACTTAGTGGCGTTCTTTTTTTTTGAAAAAGAAGCCTCAAGCTTAATATTTGGGCAATACTTTTCTAAGTAATAAGAGAAAAGTGCGATATTGCGTGCCTCGTCATCAACAATTACTGCAGTTAACAATGCTGTGTTTAGTTTTAATTGATGCTAAAAATATAACATTTTTTTGAGTGTTGCTAACAATTGTTATTGTGTTAAAATTTGAATAATTAATGTCATTTACTGTTTTGAAACATATTTCGAGTACACAAAATACCCGCATTAAAGAACTCATTTCGTTGCAGTCGAAAGCCAAAACACGGACTGAAAAACAGCAATTCGTGGTAGAAGGAAGGCGAGAGTTGCATTTAGCAAGCGTGTCTGACTATGCCGTTAACGCCCTTTTTTGGTGTCCAGATATTTTTAAGGAATCTGATTTTTTAACTTGGGTTGAACAATTTGATAAAAGCATCGACATTACATCGGTTTCATTAACAGTTTATCAAAAACTAGTTGTTCGCGAGAGTACCGAAGGAGTTGTTGGGATTTTAAGTCACAAAAATCATTCATTGGATTCATGGCAGCCAAAAAGCAAAAGCCCCTTAATTGTTGTTTTAGAATCTATTGAAAAACCAGGGAATCTTGGCGCAATTTTAAGAACTGCCGACGCTGCTGGTATTGACTCAATAGTCATTACCGAACAGCGCACAGACATATACAATCCAAATGTGATTCGATCTAGCGTTGGTGGTTTTTTTTCAGTGCCAATTTTTGTGTGTTCCAACAAGGAGGCACACGATTTTCTAATCAAAAACAACATAAACACCTATGCGGCATCACTTCAAAACAGCACAGACTATAGCCGTTTAGATTATACACAACCCACAGCTTTTGTCATGGGTAGCGAAGCAAAGGGGTTAAGTCCTTTTTGGTATCAGCAAGGAATTACTGCCGTTAAGATTCCTATGCTGGGCAATGTAGACTCGCTCAACGTTTCTGTTGCAACAGCGATTTTGACTTATGAGGTAATTCGTCAGCGGAATAGTTAATTTTTGTATCTTTAACAGATGCAGACGAAAGAAGTTAATGAAAATGCACTTATAGCACAGGAGTATAAAAACTTGCTGCGCAACACGTATTTGTCATTGTCTGCAGCAGATAAAAAATTGATTCGGATGGCTTTTGAAACCGCTGTTGATGCGCATAAAGATCAACGGCGAAAAAGTGGTGAGCCGTACATTTTGCACCCTATTGCTGTGGCACAAATTGTAGCCGATCAAATTGGACTTGGCGCAACGTCTATTGCTGCGGCGCTTTTGCACGACGTGGTTGAAGACACTTCGTTAACCCTCGATGATATTGAACTCATGTTTGGCGAAACCGTCGCCAAGATTGTTGATGGACTTACCAAAATTTCAAAACTAAGCAAAGACAAACGGGTTTCGGTACAGGCAGAAAACTTCAAAAAAATGCTACTAACCATGAACGACGACGTTCGGGTTATTCTTATCAAAATTGCGGACAGGCTACACAACATGATGACACTTGCAGCCATGCCTGAAGAAAAGCAAGTGCGTATAGCCTCAGAAACGCTTTATATCTATGCGCCATTGGCACACAGAATTGGTATGTACAACATCAAAACACAACTGGAAGATTTGGCACTCAAGTACACCGAGCCAGAAGTGTATTCAGACATAGAGCAAAAAATCAAAGAAAGTGAGGAAGAACGATTAAATTACATCGAAAGTTTTACAGAGCAACTCCAAAGCCACCTGACCAAAGAACGCATCAAGTTTAGAACAGAAGGAAGATTCAAAAGTATTTTTTCTATACGCAGAAAAATGCAGCTTAAAAACAGAAAGTTTGAAGAGGTTTTTGACCGATTTGCGGTGCGCATAATTTATAAATCTACGCCAAAACAGGAGAAGTTTTTGGCTTGGAAAATTTATTCAATCGTAACCGATCATTTCCAACCCAATCCCACGCGCCTTCGCGATTGGATTTCTTCGCCTAAATCTACAGGCTACGAAGCGCTTCATATTACAGTGGTGGGACCGGGTAGTAAGTGGGTAGAGGTGCAAATTCGTTCGGAACGCATGCACGAAATTGCTGAGAAAGGCTATGCTGCACATTTTAAATACAAGCACGGAAAACAAGACGAAGGCGGCATGGAACTTTGGTTGAATAGGTTACGTGAGGTGCTGGAATCACAAGACGCTGATGCCGTTGATTTTGTGAAAGAATTTAAGCTAAACTTATACGCCAGCGAGATTTTTGTTTTTACGCCAAAAGGCGATTTAAAATCACTTCCTAAAGGGGCTACACCCGTTGATTTTGCGTTTTCGATACATAGTGAAGTGGGTAAAAAGACACGAGGTGCGCGAGTAAATGGCAAAATTGTTCCGTTAAATTTTGTACTCAACAGCGGCGATCAAGTTGAAATTATAACATCCGAAATCGCAAAACCCAACGCAAATTGGCTTGATTTTGTGATTACCTCAAAGGCGCGTTCTGCCATTAGAACCGCACTGAGATCTGAAGAGAAAGAAATTGCTACCGAAGGCAAAGAACTATTACGGCGAAAATTGCGTCAAATGAAATTTAAATTCAATGACCGTATCATTAACGCAATGGTTTCGTATTTCAAACTTAAAACCAGTTTAGACTTGTATTATCGTATCGGTATTGGAACGATTGACAACAAAATGCTAAAAAAGTTTGCCGCCGAAGAAAACAATCGTTTTTATCAATTGTTTAGACGCAGACCTTCAGACAAACCCAAGAAACAAGATGTGGAAAATGGAAAAATTTCATCTTTCTATGATATGCTGGTTTTTGGTAAAAATCAAGAAACCCTTGACTATACGCTTAGCCCTTGTTGTAATCCCATAGCTGGGGATGAGGTATTTGGTTTTGTGTCTATCAATGACGGCATCAAAGTACACAAAAACGAGTGTCCAAATGCCATTAGCTTACATTCCAACTACGGCTACAGAATTGTAAGCGCCAAGTGGGTTGATTCATCAAAAGGTTTCTTTACGGGAAGTATCCGTCTTTCAGGTATAGACCGATTGGGGCTCGTCAATGAGGTGACCAATTTAATTTCAAATGCACACAATGTTGACATTACCCAAATTCATTTTGATACTGAAAACGGCACATTTACTGGCGATATCAAGCTTCACGTACGCCATGCTTCAACACTGTATGTCCTCGTCAATAAACTTGAAAAAGTTCCGGGAATCGATAAAGTAGTACGGGATTAAAATCGGTTGCGTATCTTTGTTGTTTGGGTTTATCTAAATGGAAAACGAATTTGAAATCGTCAAGAGTGTTTTTGTTCAATTTTTGGACAGCAACGGGCATCGAAAAACTCCCGAACGCTTTGCTATTTTAGAAGAAATTTACTTAAGCGATGAGCACTTTGATATAGAGTCGCTATACATTAAGATGAAAAACAAAAATTATCGTGTAAGCCGTGCTACATTGTATAACACCATTGAGCTTTTATTGGCTTGTGGGCTAGTTCGCAAACATCAATTTGGATTGCAGCATGCGCAATATGAGAAGTCATATTTTGACAAACAACACGATCACGTAATTCTAACCGATAGCGGTGACGTAAAAGAGTTTTGCGACCCTCGTATTCAAGCAATAAAAAAAACAATTGAAGAAGTTTTTGATATTGATATACACGCACATTCCTTGTATTTTTACGGCACCAAAAAAAACACTAAATAACAACCATTCATGGCCATTGACTTACTCTTGGGCTTACAGTGGGGCGACGAAGGAAAAGGCAAAATTGTTGATGTACTCACTAAAAAGTACGATATCATTGCGCGTTTTCAAGGCGGACCCAATGCAGGACACACACTAGAATTTGAAGGAATAAAACACGTTTTACACACCATTCCCTCGGGAATTTTTCATCCAAAAGCCATCAATTTGGTTGGGAACGGCGTTGTGATTGACCCTGTAATTTTTAAGCAAGAATTGGAAAATTTAGCTCCTTTTGACATCAACGTGCGTGAGTCGTTGTTGGTGTCAAGAAAGGCGCACCTGATTTTACCGACACATCGCTTATTGGACGCAGCCTCTGAATTAGCGAAAGGAAAAGCCAAAATTGGTTCAACCCTTAAGGGAATTGGTCCAACCTATATGGACAAAACAGGCAGAAACGGAATTCGTATCGGCGATATTGAACTTTCAACATGGAAAGAAAAATATGCGCTTTTACGTGATAAGCACCTTGCTATGATTGACAACATGAAGGTTTCGCTAGAATTTTCAATAGAAGATTTGGAAGCGGCTTTCTTTGATGCCGTAGCGTACTTAAAATCAGCTGTTTCTTTTGTAGACAGCGAAGAATACCTTCGCGTTGCGCAACAAAACAAGCAACATATTTTGGCAGAAGGCGCGCAAGGGTCGCTGTTAGATATCGATTTTGGCACCTATCCGTTTGTAACTTCATCTAACACAACTGCTGCGGGTGCATGTACCGGATTAGGTATTGCTCCAAATAGAATTGGTGAGGTTTTTGGAATTTTTAAGGCATACACTACTCGTGTGGGAAGTGGCCCTTTCCCAACCGAGCTTTTTGATGAAGTCGGCGAAACCATGGGGCGTGTTGGGCATGAATTTGGTGCTACTACAGGTAGGGCAAGACGCTGTGGGTGGCTTGATTTAGTTGCCTTAAAATACGCTGTGGAAATCAATGGAGTCACCCAACTTATGATGATGAAAGGCGATGTGCTTTCTGGGTTTGACGAACTTAAAGTCTGTACTGCATACACATATCAAGGCGAAGCCATTGAGCATCTTCCCTATTCTTTAAATGCCGATGAAGTAACACCACAATACACCACTTTGCCGGGCTGGAAAGAAGATTTGACGCGTATGCGTAACGCAAATGAGCTACCAAAAACGTTCAATGAATATGTGGCATTTGTTGAAGATTTTGTGCAAACACCCATTAGCATAGTATCCGTTGGGCCAGACAGAAGCCAAACCATTTTTCGCTCCACTGAATAAACACAAATGAAGCCTGTATTCTATTCTTGCTTGTTGTTGCTTTTGTCTTTTGGATTGCGTGCACAAGAGCAAGAAATTGAGATACGAAAAGCTGGATCTTTTCAGTTGGATCAAGAAAATTTTCCAGGCGCAAATATTCTTACACGCAGCGAAACACAACAAGTGCATTTGGTACATCAAGGCATGGATGTGTGGTCAGACAAAGCCTTTTTTTATAAAACTGAAAACAGGTTTAATGCCATTGGAAACGTGCGAATTCAGCAAGGAGATAGTTTAGTGCTTACCAGCAAATTAGTCAACTACGACGGCAACAGCAAACTTGCCGTTGCAAAAGAAAATGTAGTCCTTGATAACAAGGAAATGCTACTCAAAACCGATACGCTTTATTTTGATCGGATTGCCGATAAGGCATATTACCCTTCAAACGGAACGGTGTATGATAGTCTTACCACCATTAAAAGCAAGCAAGGAACATATATTTCGGAAAGCAAAAAGTATCAATTTGAAAAACAGGTTGTAATTACAAATCCCGACTTTAAGGTGACTTCTGCTCGCATGGACTTTTACACTGAAAGCAAGCACGCCTTTTTCTACGGAAAAACAACGATTATTGGAAATGATTATGTAGTGCGCTGCAAAAAAGGATTTTACGACACACAGCGCAAATTAGGGTACTTTAAAAAAGAAGCCTCGGTGGACTACGATAATCGAAATATTGTTGGTGATAGCATCTACTTTGACGATGCAAAACAGTATGCTGCTGCTACACAAAACATTCGTATCACCGATACCATAAACAACACCTTTTTGACAGGAAATTACGGACAAGTTTTTAAGGCGCAGGATTCAGCGATGGTAACCCACAGGGCGGTGGCTATCAATTTGGTAGAACAAGATTCTCTTTTTATTCATGCCGATACACTTATTGCTACTGGACCACCCGTTGAACGAGTGCTAAGGGGATTTCACGACGTACGAATATTTAAAGAAGACCTCAGCGGCAAAGCCGACTCCATTCATTTTAATCAAAAAAACGGACGTGCTAAACTTATAAGACGCCCCATGAGCGACAAAGAATTACAGTTTTTAACCCCTCAGGAAATTGCTGATAGAAATCCAATTTTGTGGTCAGATGAAAGTCAAATGACTGGTGATGAAATTCATCTGACCATAGACATGGAAAAAGAAGTTTTGGATTCGCTTTTGATTTACAACAACGCATTTGTTGTTGAGCAAGATACTCTCGATGTTGCTAACTTCAATCAAATTAAAGGATTGCAGCTTAAAGGAAAGTTTAATGGGCAAAGCTTAGAAACAGTTGATGTCATTCAAAATACCGAGATGGTGTACTACCTCTACGACGACGAAACTCTTGACCTTGTAGGAATAGACAAAGCTATATGTAGTGCCTTACGCCTCACTTTTGAAGAAAGTGCCATCGATAAGGTCACGTTTTTTACCGATCCAGATGGCGTTGTATATCCGCCAGAAGAGCTACCCGCCAACGCACGTCAATTATTAGGGTTTTCATGGCGAGGGGATGAACGTATTTATACAAAAGAAGATCTTTTTCACGGAGTAGATTTGGAGCAATTTACCATGCAAGTGACACCTAAATTGCCAAAAATAACTTTAAAGCAAAAACAATAATCGCCATGCAAAAATTAGCGTCATTGTTTGAAAAACATCAAGCGCAAACAACCCCCCACCCTATGGGTTTGGAAATTGTTCGCGCCAAAGGTTGCTATTTGTACGATCAAAACAACAAACGGTATTTAGATTTGGTTGCGGGTGTATCGGCTTGTAGTTTGGGGCATAGGCATCCAAAGGTAGTACGCGCCATAAAAAAGCAATTGCGAAAATACTTGCACGTAATGGTATATGGCGAATTTGTACAAAAAGAGCCTGTATTGCTAGCTAAGTTATTAGCGGAACATCTACCCGAACCTCTAGACACCACTTACCTTACCAACTCGGGCACAGAAGCCATAGAGGGAGCTCTTAAACTGGCAAAACGAGTGACAGGTCGTGCGGAAATCATTGCTGCTAACAACGCCTACCACGGCAATACCATGGGTGCCATGAGCGTAATGGGCTACGAAGAAAGAAAAAGTGCATACCGTCCATTAATTCCGGGAACATCATTTATTGATTTTAATGATGTTAAAGCCATAGAGCGCATTACAACCAATACTGCTGCTATAATTTTAGAAACCATTCAGGGTGGAGCTGGATTCATAAAGCCACAAAAAGGCTATTTAGCAAAAATTAAAAAACGTTGCAAAGAGGTTGGCGCTTTGTTGATTTTAGATGAAATTCAGCCGGGTATGGGCAGAACGGGAAAGTTATTTGCCTTTATGGACCATAATATTGTGCCTGATATTTTGGTTACTGGAAAGGGACTGGGTGGCGGACTTCCAGTGGGTGCGTTTATTGCTGCCCAACATCACATGGCGCAATTAAAAGAGGCTCCCTCGCTAGGTCATATTACTACTTTTGGAGGAAATCCAGTAATAGCGGCAGCATGTAGAGCTACACTTTCTACTATTTTAAGCAGTAATTTGATGGCAAAAGCGCTAGTAAAAGAACAGCTTTTTCGTGAACTACTGGTCCATAAAAAAATTAAAGAAATCAGAGGAAAAGGCTTGATGTTAGCACTGATTATGGATTCACCTAAAAGTGCACAACAACTTGTTAAACAGTCACTTAAAAACGGTATCTTGTTGTTTTTCTTGTTGTTTGAGTCCAAAGCTGTTCGGATTTCTCCTCCGTTAACTATTACCACAAAACAAATACGACAGGCTTGTGAAAAAATTCTACAAACGCTTGATTCTTTAGACTGTTGATTACTTTGTTGAAAATTATGGAGTTACAGTGACCTGTGCTTTAAATCTATATTCTAGATTTATATCATAACTCAACGTATGGATTTTCCTTTTGGCGATTTTTCTGACCTACCTGTTTCTCGATTCGAATCAATGCTAAAAACGAATGAAATCCAGTTTTTTGATGCTACTGAATTTGAGGAAATTGGTCAATATTATATTGACATTGCTAACTTGAGCATGGCAAAAAAAGCCATTGAAGTTGGGCTAAGCCAGCACCCAGACTCCACAGAACTCACCCTTCTACTTGTCGAATACTATATTCTCACAAACACATTCGAGGAGGCTAGACTGTTGTTGGATAATTTGTTAACTCTTGAGCCTTTTAATGAATATGCCTATCAACACTTAGCTGTAATTCAATCAAAGTCTAACCAACATCAAGAGGCAATAGAAAGCTTAAAAAAAGGGTTGTCTTATAGTAGTTTCAAATACGAATTTCATTCGCTTTTAGCCATGGAATACTTACATCTTGATGAGTATTTTATGGCAAAAGAGTATTTCATCAAGTGTTTAGAGGCGGAAGTTACCGACAACCATTCTTTGTACAATATCATCTACTGCTTTGAATCGTTAAAAGACACAGACGGAGCCATTGCCTACATGAACGAATTTTTGAACAAAGACCCTTACAACGAAGTAGCATGGCATCAGTTGGGACGCCAGTATTTGGCAAAGAAAATGTATGAACAGGCCATCACAGCCTTTGATTTTGCTGTCATTTGCGATGAAAGTTTTATTGGCGCCTACCTAGAACTCGGTAAAGCCTTAGAGCATTTAGGAAGATTTAACGAAGCCATAAACCATTACGAAATTACGCTCTCCATTGACGATCCAACTGCGTTTGCACTGTTGCGCATAGGAGAATGTCATCTAAAACTAGGTAACGAAGTTTTGGGTGTAAAGTTCATTAAAAAAGCTATCCACGAAGACCCGTTATTGGACAAAGGGTGGCTATCACTCTGTGAATTTTACATGCGGAAAAATGCGTACGCAAAAGTATTGCATTACATAAAAAAAGCAGTAAAAATCGACAATACGCATGTGCGTTATTGGCGGCTTTATGCACAAGCAAACAAAGCTTTGGGCTTTTTGGAAGAAGCACATTTGGCTTATGAACGTTTAATCAATTTGGGGAATTACGAAGTAAAAACATGGTTAGACTGGTCTCACGTGCTATTACAACTTCAAGAATATGAAAGCGGCATCAAGGCATTGCGTCAAGGAATTGAGTTTCATCCCGAAAACAGCCAATTACACTATATGTTGGCAGGATTTTATATGATGCAAGCCAAAGCAAGTGAGGCATCTTTCTTCTTGAAAAATGCCTACTCCATAAGCCCGAAGGACTTGGATGTTTTTTACGAAACTTTCCCTACTTCAAAAACTTCACCATTAGTAAAAGATACCTTAGCACAATCGTAGTTTGTTTGTGGCTATTGCGTAGTTTTACCATTCAATTTAAGCCATTTGTGAAATGAAAGAGGCGTACAAACAACACCTTGTTACTTACTTGAAGGGCATGACTATGGGTGCGGCTGATGTGGTGCCGGGAGTTTCTGGTGGTACCATTGCGCTGATAACGCATATTTACGAACGTCTTATCAATGCTATTGACACCATTTCCATTACACTTGTTTTACAACTTTTCACCTCAAAACGTAAAGAAGCTTGGAATAAACTAGATGGAAGTTTTTTACTTGCGTTAACTCTCGGGATTGGTACAAGTATTTTGCTTGTCACAGGGGGTATTTCATGGCTTCTTGAGCACTACCCTATTCCCCTTTGGGCATTCTTTTTTGGGCTGATTTTAGGCAGTGCTTTTGTGCTGAAAAACGCCATTAACCAATGGAATATTACTTCGGTCTTAATGTTGCTTTTGGGTGCATTTCTTGCCTTTGGCATTGGCTTGGTTACACCCTCCCAAGGATCAGAAAGCTTACTTTACCTATTTTTTTGTGGTATGCTAGTCGTAATTGCTATGATACTTCCAGGAATTTCGGGTGCTTTTATTCTTATTTTATTAGGGGCTTATGGCACAGCATTAGATACCGTTGACCAATTAAAGGCATTTGAACTCGAAGGATTTATAGTGTTTGCTGTTATGGCAAGCGGCGGCTTAGTAGGATTAAAAGTTTTTGCAAAGTTACTACGCTGGCTATTCTCCAATTACAAAAACATGGTTTTGGCAACCATGACGGGCTTTCTATTGGGGTCTTTGTACAAGGTGTGGCCATGGAAGAAAGTAACCCAATACTACATCAATAGCAGTGGTGAACGCACGCCCTTAACTTCAGTTTCTGTAGTTCCAGATGTATTAAGCGCAGACGCGCAAGTACTCCTTGCTGCCAGCTCCTTTATATTTGGATTGCTTCTGTTGTTTTTTCTAGAACGTTTAAGCAAAAACAAATCGCATGCATAATCGTTCTTTTTCAGATTATGGATTGCTTATGCTTAAAGGCATTGCCATGGGTATTGCCAATAAAATTCCAGGTGTATCGGGGGGTATTGTTGCAGTAGTAACAGGTTTTTACAAAGAGCTCATTTTTTCATTTCAACGCCTAAATTTTAAGGCGGTGTATTTACTTTTTAGAGGACGTTTTCGGACGTTTTGGCAATATATAAACGGTACATTTTTAAGCGTCTTACTGCTTGGAGTTGTTCTTAGTTATTTCACCCTATCGCTGCTATTGGACGTTGCGCTATCTACCTATCCACATCACGTTTGGGCAATTTTCTTTGGCTTGGTTTTGGCATCAGCACTATTATTATTTCGAGACTACAACACATGGCACGCCAAAACCATTGTGTTTGCGGTCATTGGACTTGCCGTTGGTGTTGGGCTTAGCATTTTATCACCCTCAGAACAAAATGCATCTTTGTTTTATGTATTTTTATGTGGGATTGTCAGTATTGTAGGCATGACCTTGCCAGGGCTTTCTGGATCTTTTCTACTAATACTCATGGGGAATTATACCTTCCTTTTGGTGGATGCAGTAAATGGGTTTGGCAGATGGGTTATCTCCCCTTTTTCACATGCAGAATTGGCTTTGCAAGACGCACGCTATGCGCTAATTTTTGGTGTGTTTTTAACAGGCTCGTTAGTAGGCATAAGTGGTTTGTCCGCTCTTATTCATCGTATTCAACAAAAAGCTAATGACGAGTTACAAGCCACACTCATCGGCTTTGTATTTGGCTCATTATTCATACTTTGGCCTACAAACAGGACGGTTGCTACACAGGCATCTATTTCAGGGCAATCGCTTTTTTGGATTATTTTTTGGGGATTGATTGGATTGACAATCGTTTTTGTGTTGGATTATTATGAGCGAAGAAAATAAGCAGCTTTTTGGACTTTTGGGGCGGGGTATTGATTACTCGTTTTCAAGAACCTATTTTTCGGAAAAATTTAAGAGGGAGAAGTTACTGCATTGCAGTTATGAGAATTTTGATTTGCCCAATCTTAATGACTTTAAAGAAACACTTCAAAGACCACATTTGAGGGGTATGAACGTAACCATACCCTACAAGCAAGAAGTCATGCCGTTCTTGGACGATTTGGATGAGGTTTCAAAAGCTATTGGCGCGGTAAACACCATTGTTTTTGAGAAAAATGGCACAACCAAAGGCTACAACACAGACCACATTGGATTTAGTGAAAGTGTTACAACTTTACTACACGAACAGGTCACTGATGCGCTTATTTTGGGTACTGGTGGCGCATCCAAAGCCATTGTATATGCGCTAAACAAAATGGGCATTCGTACGCAATATGTGTCTAGGAAGCGTTCAGAAATTGCTTTAGGGTATGATGAGATTTCAGCGGAATTGATTAAAAAACACAAACTTATTGTAAACTGCACACCACTGGGTACATTTCCAAACATTGAAGAAAAACCAGATATAGATTACGCCTCACTAACCCCTAAGCATGTGCTCTTTGATTTAATCTACAACCCTAACGAAACTGCTTTTATGAAAGAAGGAGCAAGATATGGGGCTATGGTTTCCAATGGTCAAGCCATGCTTGTAGGGCAAGCAGAGGCTTCATGGAAATTATGGAATCGTTAATTTTTTTGACCCCTTTGTGATAAATTGTATATTCGACATGATTTTAAAATCATGACTATGTTGGAACACACCGACAACGACTCGCTTAAAGCGAACGAAGAAACCGTAAGTGAACAAACTTCTAAACAGGCTCCAGAAAATGAAACAGCACCTTCTGAATCTGTTGAGGACACCCCTCATTTGGAGGAAGAAACTATTGATGTAACCGAGGATGATTCTGCTGATAAAACGGAAAGTGAGGAAATAGCAGCAGATGAGACAGTATCAGAAGAATCTGAAAAGGAGTCAAAAGAAGCTGAGGCGATAGAAAAGTTTGAAGCAATGGAGCCTAAAGAATTGCTTAGCTTTTTTGCAGATAAGCTTAAAACCGAATCTGTTCAACATTTAAAACCAACCATTGAGCCGTTGGTAAAAGTGTTTAATCAAAAATTAGCAGCTGAAACAGCACAACAAAAAGAATCGTTTTTAGCAGAAGGTGGAAATCCAGATGCGTTTTACTTCAATCCGCCCATAAAAAAAGAATTTAATGAGCTATTTCGACGCTACAAATCAGATCGCGGCACCTATTACCGAAGTCTTGAGGAAAAGCAGCAAAAAAACTTAGCTTATCGTTTAGCACTAATCGAAGAACTTAAAGGACTTATAAACGTAGATCAAAATATCAATACAACTTATAATCAATTTAAGGATTTACAAAAAAGATGGAAAGAGTCTGGGCAGGTTCCCCGAATGGAGGCAAATAACATCTGGAAAACCTACCACCACCACGTAGGTCATTTTTACGATTTTTTACACCTAAATAGAGAGCTACGAGAATTGGATTTTAAATTCAATTTAGAAGAAAAACTCAAAATTTGTGAGCAGGCTGAAACATTGGCTGCAATGGATGATATCTCTAAAGCATTTCGTCACTTACAAACGCTTCACAAAAAATGGAAAGATGAGCTAGGACCTGTGGACAAAGAACACAGCGAACAAGTCTGGGAGCGCTTTAGTGCGGCTACCAAAATTATTCACGATAAGCGAAGGTATTTTCTTAAAAACCAAGAAGAAATCTTTGAAGAAAACTTGATGAAAAAACAGGCAATCATCACGCAAATACAAGATTTATTAGCCACAGAAATCTCATCAAAAACCAATATACATCAGTTTACGAAAACATACGAAGGACTCAGGGAGTCATTCTTTGAAGTGGGTAAAATCCCAACAAAAAAACGTGATGCCATTTGGGATGAATTCAAAAAAACAGCAAAAGTATTTCGCAAAAAGCGAACACAGTATTACAAACAACTAAAGCGCATTTTTGCAGAGAATAATGAAAAGCGAAAAGCACTTATTGAACAAGTTCAAGCATTAAAAACAGAAACAAATTTTAAAGAAACTACCCCGAAAATTATCGCATTACAAAAAGAATGGAAAACAACATTCCCAGTAAGCAGAAAAGATGAAGGGGAATTATGGGCTGAATTTAGAGGTGCATGCAATGAATATTTTGATAAGCTTGACGCAACTCGGAACAAAGCGAGCAAAGAGGAACAGGAACATTTTGCTCAAAAATCTAAATTGCTTGATACGCTAAAAAAAGCGTTGGATAACAACGATGAAAGTTTGGAAATTGACACAATTGTTAGCAATTGGAACAGCATTGGGCGTGTACCTAAAAACAAATCCAAAATTGAGCACGAGTTTAGTAGGCTAGCTGAAAAAGCGTATAAATCTGCAGGGCTATCCAAAGCTGAAATCACCCAGAAAAGCTATCAAAACAAATTGGATGGAATGCGCGGAAATGACGATACCATCCGCAAAGAAACACATTCGCTTAAACGCAGAATTGATGAAATCAAACAGGAAATCATCCAACTTGAAACCAACCTACAGTTTTTTGGGAAAAATCAGGAGAAAAACCCAATTGTAGTTAAGGTTAGACAAGACATTGCAAAACAACAAGAACGTTTGGACGAACTAACAGAAAAAAAACGACTCATCAGGCAACTCCAAAAAGATTAGCCCACTGCTTTTTTTGCGGTTTGCCAAAGCGACTCCCACTGAGCAGCTGTTAATGAATTTAATGTCAAGTGTTGCTCCTTAGCCGCTTCTTCCATCGCTGTAAAACGCATCCTAAATCGGTTGTTGGTAGACGCTAATGCATCATCAGAATTGATACCAAGAAAACGCGCATAATTTACCAGTGAAAAGAACACATCGCCAAGTTCGGCGGCAATTTTTTCTTTGTTATCCTGTGTGATTTCGTGTTCCAACTCACGAAGTTCCTCTTTGATTTTTTCTTTTACTCCATCAATGGAATCCCAGTCAAAACCAATGCCAGCAGCTTTGTCTTGCATACGGCTAGCCATAACCAAACTGGGTAAGCTTTTGGGCACTCCCGAGAGCACACTCTTGTTACCTTCTTTGAGTTTTAGCTGCTCCCAATTTTTTTTAACCTCTTCGTCATCAGCTACAGAAACGTCTCCATAAATATGTGGATGGCGTTGGATAAGTTTTTCTGAGATAGACTTTGCCACATCGCCTATATCAAACGCATCTTGCTCACTACCAATTTTGGCATAAAAAATAATGTGCAAAAGCACATCACCCAACTCCTTTTTAATACCATCCAAATCCTCCTCTAATAGTGCTTCGCTAAGCTCATAAGTTTCCTCAATAGTCAAGTGCCTAAGCGACTGAAAGGTTTGTTTTTTGTCCCAAGGACAACCTTCGCGAAGTTCGTCCATTATAGTCAGCAAACGATCAAGTGCTTTAAGCTGTTGGGTGCGTTTGTTATCCATTAGCGGATATTGTTTTTATTTGGAAAACGCATGGCATAATCAGGATTAATTTTTCCTTTCGAAATTTGTGCCAGTTTTGTCTTAAGCAGTTTCTTTTTTAGGGGGCCTAACTTGTCAGTAAACAAAATTCCTTCGATGTGATCGTATTCGTGTTGGATAATTCTGGAAGCAATGCCGCTATATTCTGCGTTTACAAACTCAAAATCTTCGTTGTAATATTCAATCTCAATGGTAGTTAATCGAGTAACGTCTTCTCTAATATCTGGAATACTCAAACAGCCTTCGTTAAAGGTTTCTTGTGGTCCACTGTAGGATACAATTTCTGGATTGATAAACACCTTTTTAAAGTTTCGTAACTCACGTTGCTCGATATTGTCTATGCTATTATCATTTGCAAACGGACTGCCATCTACCACAAATAACCTAAGAGATTCGCCAACTTGAGGTGCTGCCAAGCCCACGCCATGCGCAGCATACATGGTTTCCCACATGTCACTGATGAGTTTATTAAGGTAAGGGTGTTTTTTGGTAACAGGCGCCGCCTTCTTTTTTAGTACGGGATCGCCGTATGCAATAATAGGAAGTATCATATGCGTTGGTGTTGATCTAAATACCCCTGCAAGATAAGCGTTGCGCTTAATTTGTCAATGACTTCTTTTTTTTGGCGCATTTTTTTGGGTGCACCACTTTGAAAAAGTGCTTGTTGCGCCATTTTAGAAGTATATCGTTCATCGTAACGTACGATGTCAAGCGAGGGAAGCTCACGTTTAATCTTAGGTAAAAAAACAGCAATTTTAGACTCTATTTCAGAGGGTGTGTTGTCGCGTTGCTTAGGTTCTCCAACAACCAAAGTCGTTACTTTTTCTGTGGAGGTGTAGGTTTTTATAAATGAAATTAATTTATCTGGCGAAACCGTATCCAGTCCAAAAGCACAGGTCTGCAATGGGTCTGTAACCGCAATGCCGCAGCGTTTTGTTCCATAATCTATTGCCATAATACGTGCCATATGACAAAGGTAGGCAATGATTTTTTGAGAATGCATCAACGGGTTTGCTTTCAAGACTGTATCTTTGAAAAAAAATTACATGAGCAGAGCATTAATTGAAGCCGCTTGGGATAACCGCGCACTATTACAAGAAGAAGAAACACAGGCTGCTATTCGTTCCATTATTGAGCAATTAGATCAAGGAACATTACGAGTTGCCACACCAACCGCAAACGGTTGGGAAGTAAATGAATGGGTAAAAAAAGCCGTAGTGCTATACTTTCCCATTCAACAAATGGAAACCGTTGAAGCAGGTCCATTAGAATTTCACGATAAAATTCCACTCAAAACTGGTTATAAAGAAAAAGGTATTCGCGTGGTGCCGCATGCCGTAGCACGAAAAGGCGCATACATTTCTGCAGGAACGATTTTAATGCCTTCATATGTAAATATTGGTGCTTATGTAGACGAGGGCACTATGGTGGACACTTGGGCAACCGTAGGAAGCTGTGCTCAAATTGGCAAAAACGTTCACCTTAGTGGTGGTGTGGGCATCGGCGGTGTTTTGGAGCCGCTACAAGCTGCACCCGTAATCATTGAGGACAATGCTTTTATTGGCTCGCGCTGTATTGTAGTTGAGGGCGTTCGTGTAGAGGAAGAAGCTGTTTTGGGCGCCAATGTGGTATTAACAGGTTCTACTAAAATTATTGATGTTACTAGTGAAACCCCTGTGGAGCTAAAAGGACGTGTGCCAGCACGCTCTGTAGTTATTCCGGGTAGTTATACCAAAGCATTTGCAGCAGGAGAGTATCAAGTGCCTTGTGCGCTAATCATTGGCAAACGCAAAGAAAGCACCAACAAAAAAACATCGCTAAACGATGCCCTCAGAGAGCATAACGTTGCGGTGTAATAGGTATGGTCAGTGTTATTATTTCACATTATAACAATGTTGCAAATCTTGCACTAATTCTCGATGCGCTAACAAAACAAAGTGCTACAGGTTTTGAGGTTATTGTGTCTGAAGATGGACAAGACCCAAAAACGGCTGCATTTTTAGATTCAAAGCGATATCCCTTCCCACTCCAACATACCACCCAAGAAGATATTGGGTTTCGCAAAAATCGCATCCTTAATACCTCAATCCAAGCTGCAAAAGGTTCGTTTTTAGTTTTTATTGACGGCGATTGTATTCCGCACAAGCATTTTGTTAAGGCGTATCAGAAAGTAAAAGAAAGCAATAAAATTTGTTATGGAAGACGGGTAATGCTTTCTGAAAAAATAACTGCAACGCTCCAAAAGAAAATGCAGTTTGATGGATTGTCGCTATTAGATTTGATTTTAGGAGGCGCAAAAAAGTGTAAGGAAGGTATTTATACAAACGTTCCACTAAGCACAAAAGAACGAGGGCTAAAAGGGTGCAATTGGGGAATTAAGAAGGATTTATTAGTTCAAATCAATGGATTTGACGAAGCTTACGTACATGCTGGTTTGGGTGAAGACTACGATATTGAGTGGCGTCTTGAGAGTGTTGGTATAAAAAAACACTCAATGAAAAATAAGGCAATAATTTATCACTTACATCATAAAAGGACATATAGTCAAGAAGGTATAAAAATTAATTTTAAAATTTTTCGAAAACGAGTTGAGTTAAACGAGTTCGTGTGTAAAAATGGAATTATGAAAATCTAACGCATTAGAATATAGTTTTTATACCCTAAATCAATACCAAAGTATTTTCGCAAAATGTGTTTAATGCGTTTTTTTAAAGATGGATTATTCATCGAAACATCGTAATCAAATTCCCAGTTCAAGCGATCTATCCTTGGTTGAATCAGCTTAGGATGTTCAGAATTAAAACGCTTCAACTCACCCACGTGCTCTAAATAATCAAATGAATCACCAGGAAATGTTTTTTTTATCCATTCGTTATCGTGATAAAACTTACTTGAATTTTGAAATTTCTCCTGCATAACTTTTGGAGGTCTAACGTGTCCATAGTGATAAATTGTAGCATCTATTTGCTTTACTTTTAGTTTTTGATAGTCACCTTTTCTAAAGCCTTGAGCGTCTTTGTAAGAGAATATAGTGGGATTATACTTTAAGATTCTAATTTCTTTAGGATACCAAACATATGACTCAGCCACATAGTTGTATGAACCATAGAAATGGAGATAATTAAATAGAAGACCCTCAACTTTAGGGTTGTTGTGATGATTGTTCATAGCAGCACGAATAGTCGCATAATCCTTTTCATGAAACAACTCATCTCCTTGAATATAGATTGCCCAGTCCGTATCCGTAGGTAAAGCTTGCATGGCTTTGTTTGTTTCTAATGCCAACACATGCCCTCCTTCACGGTGTGATTCATCCCACTCTGTTTCTATAACAATAATTTTATCCTTATCAATACTGCGAATCAATTCTAGGGTATCATCCTCAGATTTCCCGACAGCTATGTAGAATTTATCACAAAGTGGCAGTGCAGACTTAATTGACTCCACAACAGGAAAATCATATTTTATTGCATTTTTGATAAAAGAAAATCCTACAATATTCATCATTGTTTTTTTGCTTTTGATTGTAAATGACGGAGTTTAGCGTATTTCAATAGGGTATAATATGAAGACATCAAAGCGATTAAAAACCCATGATATCCATCTAAAAACCCAAGCTGAAAAACATATTTTTTTAAAAAATTAAATTTCATTGAGAACAGCATTTTCATCAAACTCACCCGCTTATTTCGTGAAAACATACGTTCTGCTGCGATATCCGTAAAATGATTTAATTTGGAAATGTGCCATTGCAAGGATGGAAATGAATAATGAAGTATGTCGCCTTTTAGATGCTTAAATTCTTGTGGTTTTGGCTGTAAAACCTCATGAACAGCACCTTGCCAACGTGCGTGTTCTTTTTGCCACAATCTAATTTTTGTGTCGGGATACCAACCTGAATAACGGATCCACTTACCCAAATAATTTGTTTGTCTATTCACAGAATAAAATAAGCTATCAGAATTCGATTTAACTGCCAAAATAGATTGCTTAAGTTTTTCAGACACCTCTTCGTCAGCATCAATCGAAAAAACCAATGCGTGCTTCGCCTTTGATAAAGCAATATTTTTTTGGGAGGCAAAATCTTTAAACTTATTTTGAACAAAAACAACATGGTAGCGCTTACAAATAGCAGGAGTTTGATCGGTTGAAAAGTCGTCTACTACAATAATCTCGTCAGAAAAGTCTACTACAGACAGCAAACACCTTTCAATATTTGTTTCCTCATTTTTAGTTATAATAACCGTACTAATTTTATGCATTAAAAAACGAATAAGACATTTGCTAAGATAGGCTTTAATTAAAATCATCACAATCTGAACTAATTGGATTAATTTTGCTTTATGCGTATAGGGTACGATGCCAAACGAATTTTTCATAACGCCAGTGGGTTGGGGAATTACAGCCGTGATTTGGTTCGCATTTTGGCTACCTATTATCCAAAAAACAGCTACCACCTCTACAACCCAAAAAAGGGGAAACTCAAACGCTGGAAAGCATTGCCTAACACCACAGAACACCAACCAAGAGGAATTTGGCGTGGGCTTCATGCGCTTTGGCGTCAAGGGCCGATAGTGCGGCAATTAAAACAGGATAGCATTGATGTGTATCATGGGCTTAGTGGAGAACTACCCAAAGGGCTTGATATGCCATCTGTAGTTTCTGTACACGACCTTATTTTTTATCGATACCCTGAACTGTATAAATCAATTGATGTAACAATCCATAAGAAAAAGGTAAATCATGCCTTAAAAACAGCTTCCAAAGTGGTCGCCATAAGCGAGCAAACAAAAGCAGACCTGATACAGTTTACAGGTATTTCGTCTGAAAAAATTGAGGTGATTTATCAGGGCTGTCACCCTGTTTTTAAAACAACACTTTCCAAAAAACGCCTTACTGAAATTGCAAAAAAATATCAACTGCCTAAAAAATTTGTGTTGTATGTAGGTACACTTGAAGAGCGAAAAAATGCGATGTCTATTGCAAAGGCTTTGAAAGAAACTAAACACAACATGGTATTTGTTGGAAAAGTAAAAGCGCACGGCGAAAAATTAAAATCCTTTGTAAAAGAACGTAATATACAAGAACGTGTGCTGTTTATTAATCACATTGGTATTGAAGACTTGGCAGGAATTTATCAAAATGCTACCGTGTTTTGCTATCCTTCCTTTTTTGAGGGGTTTGGCATTCCTATCATTGAAGCCTTATACAGCAGTGTTCCCGTTATCACGACTGAGGGCGGATGTTTCTCGGAGGCAGGTGGCCCATCAAGCATTTACATTAATCCAACAGATGAAAAAGCTCTGCGAAAAGCCGTTGAAACCTTGTATTCTGAGCCTGATGAATTAAGAAAAAAGCGGATTTCAGATGGGCTTGATTATGTACAAAAGTTTAATGACAAATCCTTAGCTAAACAATGGCACTCACTTTATAAATCGCTATTGTTATGAGTAAAACCATCTGTTTTTTTAATACGGCAATTCCTTGGGGTGGCGGCGAAAAATGGCATTTTGAAATAGCAAAACACCTTCACGAATCTGGGTACTCAGTTTGGATTTATTGCCATAAAAAAAGTGCTCTTTCAGAAAAGGCAAAAAAGCACAATATCCCCCACAAAACCATCAGCAACAGCAACACCAGTTTTTTAAATCCACTTAAACTATTGTATTTTGCTAGAATGCTCAAAAAGCATCGAATTTCCACCTTAGTACTAAATCTTTCTCAAGATGTTAAATCGGGTGGAATTGCTGGAAAACTTGCTGGTGTTAAACGCATTATTTATCGTAGAGGAAGTGCTATTCCTGTGCGGAATTCACCGCTCAATCGGTATTTATATAAAAGTATAATTGATGAAATTCTTGTCAATTCAAAGGCTACCATGCATTGTATTTTGGAAAATAACTCGACACTTTTCCCCAAAGAGTACATTACTGTAATTCCAAACGGAATTGATGGAAAAGACTTCATTAAAAAGAAATCCAAACCCTATTACAAACGAAAATCATCGGAGCTTATTTTGACAAACCTCGGGCGGCTAGAAGAACAAAAAAATCAACTTTTTTTGATAGATGTTGCCAACGAGCTTCGAACACGCGGAATCAATTTTCATATGATTATTGGTGGAAGCGGCAGGCTTAAAGATTCTATTGAAGCAAAAATTAGTACACATAAGCTTGAACCTTATGTTCAACTTGTTGGGTTTGTTGAAAATCCAAAGGATTTGTATATGAGTGGCGACATCTTTCTGTTGCCCTCACTATGGGAAGGTTTTGGATATGTTATTGCCGAAGCTGGACTGTGTCAAAAACCTACAATTGCTTTTGATATAAGTTCAAATCCAGAAGTTATTGCGCAAGACAAATCTGGTGTTATGGTTCCCAAAAACGAAGTTGGCACATTTTGTGACGCTATTATTGCCTTTGATAAAAGCAGAGAAAATATTACCAACATGGGGGCTTTTGCGCAAAAACATGTTTTGGAGTCATTTGACAAATCAACCATTCATAAAAAATTGGCAGCTTTCCTTACAAAAAATAGCATTCCAAAAATCACAGCATTAATTACCACTTTTAACGAAGAAAAAAACATTGAAAAATGCATAAAATCCATTGAATGGGCAGATGAAATTTTAGTGATTGACTCCTTCAGCACAGACAATACTATTGCTATTTGTGAAAGCTTAGGGGCGACAGTCTTACAGCACAAGTACAACTACGCTGCAGATCAAAAAAATTGGGCTATTCCTCAAGCAAAGTATCCCTGGATTGTGCTGCTTGATGCAGATGAAGAAGCCTCGCCAAATTTGGCTTCAGAGTTAAAAAACCTATTGTACACTAGACCCAAACACACTGCCTATTGGATGTGGAGAGAAAACTATTTCTTAGGAAAAAAAGTGAGGTTTTGTGGTTGGCAAAACGATCGTGTAGTACGTTTTTTTCATCGAGATTTTCACAGGTATGAAAACAAAATGGTGCACGAAGAAATTGAACAGACCAAACCTTTTGGAAGATTAAAAAGTAAAATCATTCATTACACTACAACAGATTTAGAGCGGTATGCCAAAAAAATAGACCGTTACGCGAACTATGCTGCACAAGCGTATATAAAGCAAAACAAAAGAATTGGGTCTTTTAATTTGTACATAAAACCTGCGTTTAAGTTTTTGAACAGCTATATTTTTCGGGGAGGATTTTTGGATGGAAAAACTGGATGGATAATTTGCAAACTGAGAACTAGGGAAACTTGGCTTAAGGCTAAAATTGCTTCAGAACATAAAAAATGATAACTGAAATCAAAAAATATACAAAAGCTCTTCACGCAGGAAAAACACTCCTATACCCTGCCGACACCATATGGGGATTAGGTTGTGATGCTACAAATCAAGAAGCAGTGGATGCTATTTTTAATCTAAAAAACCGCCCAAAAAACAAGCCACTTATTGCGCTTGTTGCTAATATCGATATGCTAGCGCAGTATGTAGACACGGTTCCTGAAAACATCGAAGAATTGCTTCAAAATGACCGACCCACCACCCTCGTCTATCCATATGGGAAGGGGCTTGCAAAAGGCGTCATTAGCGAAAATGGCAGCGTTGCCATCAGAATTCCGAAGCCCTGCTTTGCTCTTGATTTGATTACTGCTTTTGGAAAACCCATAGTAAGTACTTCCGCAAATCTAAGTGGGGAACCCATTCCTGCAACATATCGCGAAATTGACCCATATATTTTGGCGCAAGTGGACGAAACAGTACCTTTGGATAAAGATAAAGTAGCGCGTGTTCCCTCTCAGGTTTTGCAAGTAATGCCCGACGGAGGCGTGCAACAATTGCGATGAAAACCAACAAACAGCACATCGAAAAGGCGCTTGAATTGCCTGCATTTGCTTACATCCAAAAAGCCGCAGATGCTTTGGGTGTGGAAGCCTATGTGATTGGCGGATTTGTCCGTGATACACTTTTGGAAAGAGAAACGGGTACTGACATCGATATTGTTGCCGTGGGAAGCGGTATTGCACTTGCCAAAAAAGTAGCCGAATTACTTCCCGGTAAAAATCAAATTCAGGTATTTAAAACCTATGGCACCGCCATGATTAAATTTGGAGATATTCAGCTTGAATTTGTTGGCGCACGAAAAGAAAGTTATTCGGCGGATAGTCGTAACCCTGTTGTTGAAAATGGCACTTTAGCGGACGACCAAAACCGCCGTGATTTTACCATCAACGCCTTGGCACTTTGTTTAAATACGGAAAAATTTGGGGTACTACTGGACTCCTTTAATGGCATTCAAGATTTAAACGATGGTATCATACGCACCCCTTTAGACCCAGACATCACCTATTCCGATGATCCGTTACGGATGTTACGTGCCATTCGATTTGCAAACCAATTAGACTTTACCATTACGCAAAAATCATTTGACTCCATTGCAAATAACAGCAAACGGATTGATATACTCTCTAAAGAGCGCATCGTTGAGGAATTGAATAAGATATTGGCTTGCCCAAAGCCTTCTAAAGGATTTTTATTGCTGGATAAATCAAAACTCTTAAAGCGCATTCTCCCCGAACTTATTGCCCTAAAAGGCATTGACGAGGTTGAGGGGCAACGCCACAAAGACAATTTTTATCATACCCTTGAAGTTGTAGACAATATCAGCGAATATTCTGAAAATGTTTGGTTACGCTGGGCAGCATTGTTACACGATATTGGCAAAGCACCCACTAAAAAATTTGATAAAAAAGTGGGATGGACATTTCACGCACACGAATTCGTTGGTGCCAAAATGGTATATAAGCTCTTTAAGCGGTTACGCTTGCCGTTAAATGAGAAAATGAAATATGTGCAAAAGCTCGTTTATATGAGTTCAAGACCCATTGTAATTGCGCAAGAAGAAGTCACCGATTCTGCGGTAAGACGACTTATTTTTGATGCTGGCGACCTACTAGACGATTTACTTTTACTATGTAAAGCAGACATTACCACCAAAAACCCTAAGCGTTTTGCCCGCTATCATAAAAACTTTGAAATCGTAAAAGAAAAAGTAATCGAAGTCGAAGCTAGAGACCACATCCGAAACTTTCAACCGCCTGTTTCAGGAGAGGAAATCATGCGTATTTTTGCACTAAAACCGTGCCGTCAAGTGGGAGAAATCAAAGATGCTATCAAAGAAGCTATTTTGGAAGGTGATATTCCAAACGAATACGATGCCGCACATGCATTTATGTTAACCAAAGCAAAATCTATGGGTTTGTCACCCGCCTAGTTATGTACAAAAACCTTCAACGCTGGACACGCATTTCACTCATTGTAGTGTATCTTGTTATTGCTGCTGGTGCCACAGTGCGCATGACCGGTAGTGGTATGGGTTGCCCAGATTGGCCCAAGTGTTTTGGCTATTACATTCCACCTACGCAAGCCGAACAATTGGCATGGAAACCGAATACAAAATTTAAAAAAGGCAATGTGATTATAGACAAGGAACGTCTTTTGGTTGCCTCAAAAACCTTTACCTCTTCAGAAAGCTTTGACGCATCGCTCTGGGAACCATATACCAAACACGATTATGCGCTATTTAACGCCACACACACGTGGATAGAGTTTATCAACCGATTGCTGGGTGCACTCTCTGGTTTGGCAATTCTCATCCTTTTTGGATATAGTGTAAAGTGGTGGCGAAAAAAACCTATCATTTTCATTTTTGCTTTGCTCTCGCTTTTGGGGATTTTATTTCAAGCATGGCTTGGAAAAACTGTTGTAGATTCTAATTTGTTGCCGCTAAAAATTTCGTTACACATGCTAATGGCATTGTTACTTATTGGTTTTTTGTTAGTGGTACGCGTAGCTTCAAAGTCCTTTGGGTTAAGCAAGCTTCCGTCGCGAAAAATCCGTGTCTTGCTCTACGGAACTTTCGCACTCACATTGGTTCAAATTATTTTAGGGATTCAAGTGCGGCAGTTTGTAGACATGCAAATTGACAAATGGGGATACGATTTACCACAATTTTGGTTGGCTGTACCAGAACTCAATTTTTACCTGCACAGAAGTCTTTCGCTGTTAGTAATTGGCAGTAATGTGGTGCTTTATTTTTGGGTAGTAAAAGCACAGATTGAACGGATTTTCATTCAGCGCATTTTATGGCTAATAGGCGGAGAAGTAGCCCTTGGCATTGCCATGTACTATTTCGACTTCCCCTTTGCTACACAACCCTTACATTTAATGTTAGCAACACTGTTGTTTGGCGTGCAATTATATTGGATTTTACGTATTAACTTACATCGTTATGATTTATCACTTTAGACTTATTTTAGACACCAAAGAGGATGTTTTCCGAGATATTGCATTGGAGGAAAATGCCACTTTTGAAGATTTTCATAACGCCATTACACAGGCTTTTGGCTTTGGTGGTTCCGAAATGGCAGTTTTTTATGAGAGTGATGACGAATGGCAGCAAGGCGATTCCATTTCGTTGTTTGATATGGGAGAAGATGACGCGCGGCGTATGAGCGACACCTTACTTCAAGACGTATTCCCAGAAGTTTCCAAAATGCTGTATGTCTATGATTTTTTAAACCTGTGGACATTCTTTGTTGAATTGATAGAAACCGATGAACCCAAACCAGGAAATTCCTATCCATTGCTTCTTTTTTCGCATGGCGAAGTGCCAGAGGAAGCACCCGAAAAAACCTTTGAAGCCGAAAAAGATTCGTGGAGTGAAAACGACTTTGACGAAAACGGTTTGGATGATTTTGAGGAACCCTCAGACGATTGGTACTAGCCGTTTACTCGAAGCATTTCGTGGTTCTCGTAGTTACGCTTAACAAAGTGAAACGCCGCACGCACAATCTCCCCCATAGAACGACTTTTCAAAAACGAAGATTGCTTAATTAAGTCATATACTTCTTTGCCTAACTGTTCCACTTTTTCAGGTGTAGAAATATGGTCGTTTAACATGCACTTCAACAGTTGTGTCAAACGTGTTTCATTACCCAAAATACGTCGAGCGATAGTAGCGCGCTCTTCAATTTTGTATTGATCAATGGAGGTTTTGGTCAAATGATTTTTTACCAAATCAACCATGGGTAGATTTTCTTTAAAAAATTGCGGACGATATACTTTCAAACTCCCTTCGTAGGATTGTTGATCAAAATCAATCGCACGAATTTTATACACCACCTTATCAAAATCATGAATAGGCACGATAACATAATTATAGGCACGCATATCTCCCAATAAGCGAATCATGCATCGCTCATTGAATTTTACAAACGATTTGGCAATTTGACTGCGTTCAGCATTTGTGCACTTGGGCAGTAACTCTTTTATAAACTCATCACCCGGAATACCTGCAATATGCTCCTCAATAAGCGTATTTTGATACACCAAAAAATTTAAATTATGAGGTGAAAGCATATGCTCTAATTCCAGTCCATATATTCGTGAAGCATCTGCTTTTTTAACATAAAAATAGATGAAGTTATCATTGAGCGTATTGCGAATTTTAACCCGAAAAGGTTTGGAGTTTCCAAACGTACAGTAGTCAATGCAGTCTACATTGAGGTACGGAATGGTCATGGAACTTCCATCTGAATGTAGCAATGCGTAAACGCGTTTAAGCTGTTCATCGATTTCTTTTCTGTCACTATCGGAATAGTACACGCGCACCCAAAGGCTATCGTTATCGTGCTTATCCATTACCGCCACCGAACCTGAAAAACGCAGCAAATCATCGTAAAAAATAGGAATTTTCAACGACCGCGAATACTCCTCCAAATAATCCGCCAAAAACGGACTAATAGGATAGGTGGGCTTTTTTTTCGAAATTAGCTTATCGAGCATGCCTCAAAGTTAGGGCTTTGTGTAACAAAATACAGCAATGTGCGTTAATAGAGCAATGAGCACCATTTTAACCGTATCTGATTTAACCAAAAAATTTGGTCCCCTTACCGCTGTAAATTCGCTTTCTTTTTCCATAAAAAAAGGAAATGTATATGGCATTCTTGGTCCTAACGGCAGTGGAAAATCCACCACACTTGGCATGATTCTCAATGTAGTAAACCCAAGTTCGGGAACATTTTCATGGTTTGATGGGGCACAAAATACCCATCAGGCGCTAAAGCGCGTCGGGGCAATTATCGAGCGACCCAATTTTTATCCGTACATGAGTGCTGCGCAAAACTTGCGATTGGTATGTCGGATTAAAGAAGTGCCGCTTTCTAAAATTGAAGAAAAATTAGAACTGGTTGATTTATTAGATCGAAAAAACGATACCTTTAAAACCTATTCGTTAGGGATGAAACAGCGTTTGGCAATTGCCTCCGCCCTACTGAACGACCCCGAAATTCTAATTCTGGACGAACCCACAAACGGTTTAGACCCACAAGGCATTGCGCAAGTGAGGGGTATAATCCAAAAAATTGCAGCACAAGGCACCACCATTCTATTGGCGTCGCACTTATTAGACGAGGTAGAAAAAGTGTGCTCACACGTGTTGGTGTTGCAAAAAGGAAAACGAATTTACTTTGGTAAAGTAACCGCACTTACCACCGATCATGGCTATTTTGAACTCAATGCAACAGATTTAAATGCATTACAAAAAGTTCTTGAATCTCATCAGGATATTGAAAAAATTGAAGTCCAAAACACGATTATTTTAGCATATCCAAACAAGTCCATTTCGGCTACAGAACTTAGCAAATCGTTAAGTGAGCAAGGCATCATCATCACGCATTTTGCGCAAAAGCACAAAAGCCTTGAAGAGCAGTTTTTAAATCTAACCCAAAACCAACAGCCATGAAGCGATTGTTTTTGATAGAGTTTGACAAACTGCGAACCAACCGCTCTAGCCGTATTTTGATTGGTGCATATTTTATTTTGCTAACCTCCATTGCGCTAATTGCTGCCATAAAGTTTGACATTGGTCCTATCAAGTTTCACTTGGCGGAACAAGGTATTTTTAATTTTCCCTACGTATGGCATTTTAATGCGTTTATCGGGGCGTGGTTTAAAATCTTTTTGGCTGTGGTTATCGTTTCCATGACCGCCAACGAATACAGCAACAAAACCATCAAACAGAACCTCATTGACGGCCTTAGCAAACGCGAATTTTTACATTCCAAATGGATTATGATTTTTGCTTTTGCAGGTATTTCTACGCTGTTCATTTTTGTGGTATCGCTGATTTTGGGACTTATGTATTCCAATTATACCGAATTAGGCATCATTTTTAGTGATTTAGAATACCTGTTGGCGTACTTTCTAAAGCTAGTCGCTTTTTTTGGCTTTTGCTTGTTTTTGGGAACAGTTATCAAACGCTCTGCTTTTGCCCTGGGTTTTTTAGGTGTTTGGCAAATGTTTGAAGGGATTTGTTATGGTCTTCTCAAGTGGAAATCACCTTCTTGGATAGATGCCGATCAAGTGTTTAGGTTATTTCCTTTAAATGCCATGAGCAACCTAATTCCCGAGCCCTTTACGCGCCTTTCTGCGGTGCGCAATCTTGCAGAACAAGTAGGTGAAGTGATGCAAACCAATTCCGCTGTACGCTTT
Organism: Flavobacteriaceae bacterium; assembly: GCA_049596455.1. Lineage (GTDB taxonomy): Bacteria > Bacteroidota > Bacteroidia > Flavobacteriales > Flavobacteriaceae > UBA7446. The sequence goes on from JBMYLP010000004.1 coordinate 86,411, forward strand.
TGGGACATCGTGATTGTAGTGTTGTGGTCCTATATTTTTTATTTATTAACCTATAGACTTCTCAAACGCCGCGACCTCTAAGTTTTTGCTATTTTTGGCATGCTATGGAGTTCGAGCTTATTTCTGATTTTAAACCCACTGGTGATCAGCCAGAAGCCATTCGCCAATTGGCGATAGGACTTGCCGAACAAGATAAGTTTCAAACGCTTTTGGGTGTTACAGGCTCTGGCAAAACCTTTACAGTTGCCAATGTCATTGCCGAAACCAGACGCCCAACGTTAGTGCTTGCACACAACAAAACCCTAGCAGCGCAACTCTATGCCGAATTCAAACAGTTTTTTCCCAATAATGCTGTGGAGTATTTTGTATCCTATTACGATTACTACCAACCGGAGGCGTATATTCCTACCACAGGGACATATATTGAAAAGGATTTGTCCATAAACGATGAAATTGAGAAACTGCGATTAAGCACCACTTCGTCCTTGCTTTCGGGGCGACGCGACGTAATTGTAGTGGCATCCGTTTCATGTCTTTACGGCATCGGAAATCCTGTGGAGTTTAAAAAGAATGTGATTCATATTCGGGTTGATCAAGTTATTCCCCGAACAAAATTGCTGCATCAGTTGGTCCAAAGCCTATATGCGCGTACTACTGCTGATTTTTTACATGGGAATTTTCGTGTCAACGGAGATGTGATTGATGTTTTTCCGAGCTATGCCGATCATGCTTTTAAAATTCATTTTTTTGGCGATGAGATTGAAGCCATTGAGGTTTTTGACCCACTTACAGGAACCATTAAGGAAAATTTTGAGCAACTGACCATTTACCCAGCTAATATGTTTGCGACTTCCCCAGAAGTGCTGCAAAATGCGATTCATCAAATCCAGGATGACCTAATTGCACAGGTGGCATATTTTAAAGAAATAGGCAAACATTTGGAAGCCAAACGATTGGAGGAACGCACCAATTTTGATTTGGAAATGATTCGTGAGTTGGGCTATTGTTCAGGAATAGAAAATTACTCACGTTACATTGATGGTCGCGCGCCTGGCACACGACCCTTTTGTTTGTTGGATTATTTCCCAGACGATTATTTGATGGTGGTGGACGAAAGCCACGTAACCCTCTCGCAAGTGCACGCCATGTATGGTGGAGATAGAAGCAGAAAAGAAAATTTAGTCGAATACGGATTTCGATTACCTGCCGCAATGGACAACCGTCCGTTAAAGTACGAAGAGTTTGAGCAGTTACAACGTCAAGTTATTTACGTAAGTGCCACGCCATCTGATTACGAATTGGAGCAAACCGAAGGCGTTTATGTCGAGCAAGTTATTCGCCCCACGGGCTTACTTGACCCGCTCATTGAAGTGCGCCCCAGTCTAAATCAAATTGATGATTTGGTGGAGGAAATTCAGCTTCGCGCCGAAAAGGACGAACGTGTTTTGGTGACTACGCTTACCAAACGCATGGCAGAGGAATTGACCAAATACCTCTCACGCATTGCCATCAGGTGCCGATACATTCATAGCGATATTGACACACTTGAACGGGTTGAAATCATGCACGACTTGCGCAAAGGATTGTTTGATGTGCTGATTGGCGTAAACCTGTTGCGTGAAGGTTTAGATTTACCTGAAGTATCATTGGTTGCCATTTTAGATGCAGACAAAGAGGGCTTTTTGCGTTCGGCTCGTTCGCTGACGCAAACCGTTGGTAGGGCAGCTCGAAACCTTAATGGGATGGCAATTATGTATGCAGATACCGTTACCAAAAGCATGCAAAAAACCATTGACGAAACTCAATATCGAAGAGCCAAACAAATGGCGTATAACGAACGGCACAACATTACGCCTCAAGCACTAAACAAAGCCTTAGATGAAACGTTTGAGCGTGCCAACCCCTCGCCAGTTTTAGCACTAGAAAAGGAAGATATTGCATATTTATCTAAAGATGCGCTGCAAGCCAAGGTGCGAAAGGCAAGAAAAGACATGGAAAAAGCCGCCATGGACATGGATTTTATCCAGGCGGCTCATTTTAGAGATGAAATTGAGCGTATGCAAAACCAACTTAAAACGTTGAGTTAGCACACATTTATACTTACTTAATTTCAATCTGCTTTTTGGGTTCAGGAATGGCTTCTTGAAGCTTGGGCAAACCAATGGTTAAAATACCATTGTCATACTTTGCCTTAATCCCCGAAGTGTCGATAGTGTCGGGCAGTCTAAAACTGCGTTGAAAGCTATCGTAAGCAAACTCTCGGCGTGTAAATTGTGCGGATTTACTTTCGTCTTCATGAGTTGACTCACTTGAAATGGTCAATACATGATCGTCTAGCTCCACATTGAAGTCCTTTCGGGTTTTTCCAGGAGCAGCAAGGGCTACTTCAAAAGCCGTATCTGTCTCCGAAATATTTACTGAAGGAACTTGTGCACGCGTTGATGTTGTGGTTAACGGAAACGATGTTCCAAAAAATTCATCCAATAAAGATGGGAATAATGTATTTGTATTTCTACGAACTAAATTCATGATGTTAGGTTTTAATGTTATACACCTAACCCATGGCAATTTGTGTACCTTTTGATTTTAACTGACATTTTGTCTGTTAAGTCGTTATTTTTAGTGACACTTTGTCAATTATTGGAGAACCGCCTGTACTTTATCAGCAGCTTCTTGGAACAAAATGGCACTTTCTACTTCCAGTCCTGAATCATCAATAAGCTTTTTGGCAATGTCGGCATTAGTGCCTTGAAGACGAACAATAATGGGAACTTTTATAGCATCTCCCATATTTTTATATGCATCTACAATTCCTTGCGCTACACGGTCGCAACGTACGATTCCACCAAAAATATTAATCAAAATCGCCTTTACTTTTGGGTCTTGAAGAATAATACGGAAGGCAGCCTCAACACGCGCTGCATCTGCCGTTCCACCCACATCTAAAAAGTTAGCAGGGTCGCCACCAGCTTGCTTAATCAAATCCATAGTAGCCATGGCAAGTCCAGCACCGTTTACCATACAACCCACATTTCCATCAAGCGCCACGTAGTTTAATCCTACTTCGCGCGCTGCCACGTCTGTTGGGTTTTCCTCACGAATATCACGCATAGCCTCAAAATCGGGATGACGAAACAATGCGTTATCATCAAGGGTAACCTTTGCGTCCACCGCAATAATTTTATCATCGGAGGTTTTTAGCACAGGATTGATTTCAAACAGCGCCGCATCGGCACCCACATAAGCTTTGTATAGCGCAGTAACAAATTTGGTCATTCCTTTGAACGCAGCACCTGAAAGCCCAAGATTAAAAGCCACTTTTCGTGCTTGAAAAGGCAACAAGCCAACGGTTGGATCAACTTCTTCCGTGAAAATAAGCTCGGGGGTTTGCTCTGCAACCGTTTCAATATCCATACCCCCCTCAGTAGAATACATAATCATATTGCGTCCCGTAGCACGGTTTAGCAACACGGAAATGTAAAATTCTTTAGGCTCGGAGTCACCTGGGTAATACACGTCCTCGGCAACCAACACTTGATGCACTTTTTTCCCTTCGGCAGTGGTTTGCGGAGTTACCAATTGCATTCCAATGATATCATCTGCAATTTGCGCTACCTCATCTAACGATTTGGCAAGTTTTACGCCGCCGCCTTTTCCACGACCGCCAGCATGCACTTGTGCCTTAATTACATGCCAACCTGTTCCAGTTTCTTCTGTAAGTTGCTTTGCTGCAGTCACTGCTTCCGCTGGGGTTGTGGCTACAACGCCACGCTGAATGCCTACACCAAATTGAGCTAAAATCTCTTTTCCTTGATATTCGTGTACGTTCATCGATTAAGTTTAAGTTGCAAAAATAGAGAATCAAAAGGGCATCTGCATATAAAACCAAAAAAGATGTTTGTTGTATTTATAACATTATGTTTTATTTTTAATATATTTTGAAGTTCATGCCAGTATTAAATATTCAAAAACCTACATTTGCGCAAAATATTTGCGATGCAACATCAAGATTTAGTTCAGATAAGTCAAGAATATGGAAGTCCTCTATATGTGTATGACGCACATGTTATGGAGCAGCAATACACGCGATTGACACGTGCATTTAGTGCCGTACCACATCTTCGCATCAACTACGCAGTGAAGGCACTTTCAAACCTCAGCGTATTGAAATGGATGCACCAATTAGGCGCAGGGTTAGATACGGTTTCCATTCAGGAGGTACAATTAGGGCTTGCTGCAGGCGTGGCACCACACGAAATTATTTATACCCCTAACGGCGTTTCCCTTTCTGAAATTGAGGAAGTGGCGCAATTGGGCGTTCAAATCAATATTGACAACTTAGATGTATTGGAACAATTTGGTACAGCGCACCCAAATGTTCCTGTGTGTATTCGAATTAATCCGCACATTATGGCTGGTGGAAACGCAAATATCTCCGTGGGGCATATCGATTCAAAATTTGGTATTAGTATTCATCAAATGCCACATCTGTTACGCATCGTAGAAAACACAGGGATGCGCATCAATGGTGTGCATATGCATACGGGAAGTGATATTTTGGATATTGATGTGTTTTTACATGCTGCTGAAATTCTTTTTGATACGGCAAGGTCGTTTAGCGATTTAGAATTTTTGGATTTTGGAAGCGGATTTAAAGTCCCTTACAAGCCCGGCGATAATGAAACCAACATTGAGGAATTGGGCGAAAAATTAAGCGAACGCTTCAATGCATTTTGTACTGAATATGGCAAAGAATTGGTGCTGGCATTTGAGCCTGGGAAATTTTTAGTAAGCCAAGCAGGATATTTTTTAGCGCAAGTGAACTCGGTAAAGCAAACCACCTCTACGGTGTTTGCACAAGTAAATAGCGGATTCAATCACCTTATTCGCCCGATGCTATACGGAGCTCAACACCGCATTGAAAATATTTCAAATCCCAATGGGCGTGAACGTTTTTACTCTGTTGTAGGCTATATCTGCGAAACCGACACCTTTGCCAATAACCGCAAAATTGCGGAAATCAGCGATGGCGATGTGTTGTGCTTTCACAATGCCGGTGCATACTGCTTTACTATGGCAAGCAACTACAACTCCCGCTTTAGACCTGCTGAAGTGCTTTGGCACGATGGAGAAGCAAAGCTTATTCGTAAAGCCGAAAGCTTTAACGACCTGATACAAAACCAAGTGGTATTGGATTTTAAAGAAAAAGCATTGGCTTAACCAATCACTCCGGAGCCAATACATTCATTTTCCAAGTACCATGCGGCAAATTGTCCTGCTGCAATAGCAGACTGTGGCGCATCAAAAACCAAAAAAACACCTTCTGGTACGGGATGTAAGGTAGCCGCTGCCAAAGGTTGGCGGTAACGAATACGCGCTTGTACTCGCGTGGGCTGCTCAGTTGCCAAATCGGGGCGTATCCAATGAACATCTTCTTGCGCAATCCAAAGCGCACGGCGGTATAGCCCTTGATGATTTTTTCCCTCACCTACATAGATTGTATTTGTTTCCACATCGGTAGCCAACACAAAAAGTGGCTCAACCGTACCCCCAATCGCCAAGCCTTTTCGTTGCCCTATCGTAAAAAAATGTGCGCCGTTATGCGTTCCAACTTTGTTACCATCGGTTGGGGAATAGGTGTATTTTTTAGCCAATCCTTCAGGAGAAGTCTCGCGAGATTCGGCGTACATCGGGTGCGAATTGGGAACTTGAATGATATCTCCTTTTTTGACCGCAAGTTTTTGTTGTAAAAAGTCGGGAAGGCTTACTTTTCCAATAAAACACAACCCCTGTGAATCTCGTTTTTCAGCGGTAATGAGCCCTTGCTCAGCGGCAATTTTACGCACCTCGCTTTTTTGTAATCCTCCAATAGGAAACAAGGTTTTTGCCAATTGCGCCTGATTAAGTTGACACAAAAAATAGGATTGGTCTTTGTTGACATCGGCTCCAGCAAGTAATCTGTAAGTGGGTGCTTCGGCAGGCTCAGCATCCACGGCAGGCTCAGTGTTCGCATTAGTACTTTTTAATGACTGGGTTGCTGAGCCTGTCGAAGCAACCATTCCCTTTTGACAATAGTGCCCCGTTGCAACAAAATCAGCACCCAACGAAATAGCAATATCTAAAAACACGTCGAATTTGATTTCACGATTGCACAACACATCTGGATTTGGAGTGCGCCCACGTTGATATTCAGCAAACATATAATCTACAATGCGCGCTTTATACTGCTCACTCAAATCCACTGTTTGAAAAGGAATTCCCAGTTTGTCGGCTACAAGCATCGCATCATTACTATCTTCTAACCATGGACATTCATCGGAGAGTGTAACGGAGTCGTCATGCCAGTTTTTCATAAACAAGCCAATAACCTCATAGCCCTGCTGCAACAACAAATAAGCCGCAACGCTAGAGTCTACGCCTCCCGAAAGTCCAACAATGACACGTTTTCCTTGCATGGCACAAAGGTAAGTATGTTGATACCGCCCCACCAAACGTGTGGGAATTAACGATTAATTTACTTGCGAAGTTTTTTCTGACGTTCAGCCTCTTCCATCATTTCAGCCATTTTACGCTGAAAGCGGTTTTGCTTTTTCGGCTTCTTTTTGTTTTCCTCAATTTGGGCATGGATTTTATCTTGATCAATAATCACGTTTTTAACCACCACCATAATAGCAATCATCAACAGGTTAGAAACCACGTAGTACAAGCTAAATCCACTTGCATAATTATTAAAGAAAAACAACATCATAACAGGCATCAAGTACATGATAAATTTCATGTTGGGCATCCCTGGCTGTGCCGGCTGCATTTGCTGTCCTGTGGTCATTCGGGTATAGAAAAATATCGCTACCGAAGCCAATAATGGGAATAAACTGATATGGTCACCGTAGAACGGAATGCTAAACGGCAGTTCCGCAATAACATCGTAAGAGGATAGGTCATCTGCCCATAAAAACGATTTTCCACGTAACTCATACGCAATAGGGAAAAAGTAAAATAACGCAAAGAATACAGGCATTTGCAACAGCATAGGAATACAGCCCGCAAGCGGACTTGCTCCGGCTTTGGTGTAGAGCTTCATGGTTTCCTGCTGACGCTTGGTTGCATCTTTTTTATACTTTTCATTTATCGCAGTAATTTCCGGTCTAAGCACACGCATTTTTGCTTGCGACACATAGGACTTATACAACACCGGCGACAACACCAAACGCACAATTATAGTAAGCAAAATAATGGCAATACCATGAGGCACTAAACCTGTAAGAAATCCAAAAAGTGGATAAAAAACCGATCGGTTTATCCAACCAATAATTCCCCATCCAAACGAAATACTCTCAAATAAATTCTCATCGTAATTTTTGAGCATGGTATAATCTGTTGGCCCCATATACCAATCAAAATTGGCTTCAAAACGATTACGTTGATACGCAAGTGTGGTTTCGGTAGCAAATCCTTTAAGGTATGCAGAGGCTTCGACCTCCTCATCAGTCATGTCTGCTGACGTTAGTGTCACCTGCTCAAAAGGGTCCTCTGGAATAAGAATGCTGCTGAAAAAGTGTTGGCGGTACGATATCCACTCTACATTTTTCTCTTTGTCGTCATCGTCGCCTGATGCCGAAAGCGTGCTATACTTATCGTTTTCGTGACGGTATGCCAACTGCGTATATCGGTTTTCGTACTGAGCGCTTTTCGCATGACGAAACCCGTCCATGCTCCAAGAAAATGCAGCCGGAATTGACGTATCCAATGCATTTTCAATGCCTTCGGCAACCACCTCAAAACCAAAGCGATATCCCTCTTTTGGAAGTGTATACACAAATTCGATGTAGCCGTTTCCATCAACAGCAGCACGAAGGCGTAATTCTTCGCCCTTTTCATCTTTGGTAACCGTTGGTGAAAACATCAAAAATTTGGTTTGTAACAATTGCCCTGTGGCAGTGGTGAAAGCAATGTTTAGGGCGTTGTTATCTTTATCAATAAGGTACAATGGAGTGCCTTGGTAATTCACTTCTCCGTTCAACAGCACTTGCTCCATTACACCTCCTTTGGTAGAAATGCCGAGAGTAAGTGCACTATTTTGTAGGGTAATCGTTTCTTTAGCAATTGATGTTGTAGAAACTACTTCTGTGGGAGTAGCTACAACCTGTTCAGGAGCTTGGGGTTTAGTTTCCGCAACTGCTTCCGTGGTTTGCTCTTGTTGGGTGTTGGCTTGTGCTATGTCCTCAGCAGACTGGGTGTACATCATCCATGTGAAAATGACAAAGATGAGCACCATACCAATAATTTGTAACGGGTCTATCCGACGTTCTTCCATTCGTTATTTATTTGTTTTTGCATATTGACTACACGCCTGCACAAAGGCTGAAAAAAGTGGGTGCGGCGCCAAAACAGTACTCTTATATTCGGGGTGATATTGTACACCTACAAACCACGGGTGTGCGTCAATTTCAACAATTTCTGCAAGTCCAGTTTCTGGATTTATCCCTGTTGCTTTTAAGCCATGAGATGATAATTGGTCTAAGTAAGCATTATTGAGTTCGTAGCGATGGCGGTGCCGCTCACTAATCGCGTCTTTTTGATAAATTTCATGCACACGGCTATTAGGCGTGAGCTTACAATCCCAAGTTCCAAGACGCATCGTACCCCCCTTATTTTCCACCTCTTTTTGCTCGTCCATAAGACTAATCACAGGGTGAGAAGTATCTTCCGAAATCTCTGTGGAATTGGCATCTTTCAACCCAATTACATTACGCGCAAATTCGATTACAGCCATTTGCATACCCAAACAAATTCCAAAAAATGGAATATTGTTTTCGCGCACATATTGTATGGCAGTTATCTTTCCTTCGATCCCTCTAGAGCCAAAGCCAGGCGCAACGAGTAATCCATGAAGTCCCTTGAGTTTTGCTGTACAGTTTTGAGGTGTTAAGTGTTCCGAGTGTATCGAAACCACATCTACTTTTACTTCGTTAGCAGCACCCGCATGAATAAAAGCCTCCAAAATAGATTTATACGAATCTTGCAACTCAACATATTTTCCAACAAGCCCAACACGAATGTGATGTTTTGGATTTTTATATCTAGACAAAAATGCTTTCCATTTCGTAAGGTCTGGTTCCAAATTATCGGGAAGCGATAACAAATCTAAAACAACACGATCTAAGCCCTCTTCAAGCATCAAAAGTGGTACGTCATAAATGGTATCTGCATCAATCGATTGAATAACCGCTTCACGTTTAACATTGCAGAATAGTGCTAGTTTATTACGTATATCATCTGAAAGTTCGTGCTCTGTGCGGCACACCAAAACATCGGCGTTAATTCCACTTTCCATTAATGTTTTGACAGAGTGTTGAGTGGGTTTTGTTTTTAGTTCTGCTGCTGCAGACAGGTACGGAACAAGAGTAAGATGTATTACAATACAGTTATCACGCCCCAATTCCCAACGCAACTGACGTACTGCTTCAATGTAAGGTAACGACTCAATATCCCCGACCGTTCCACCAATTTCAGTAACCACCACATCATAATCTCCAGTGGAACCTAGCAATTGCATGCGTTCCTTGATTTCGTTGGTAATGTGCGGAATGACTTGAACGGTTTTACCTAAGAACTCACCTCGGCGTTCCTTTTCAATCACGCTTTGATAAATACGACCCGTAGTCACATTATTGGCTTGCGAAGTACGCACGTTTAAAAAGCGCTCATAGTGCCCAAGATCGAGATCAGTTTCTGCGCCATCATCTGTAACAAAACACTCGCCATGCTCATACGGATTTAGCGTTCCAGGGTCAACGTTGATGTAAGGGTCAAATTTTTGAATTGTGGTTTTTAGTCCGCGTGCCTGTAATAAATTTGCTAATGATGCTGAGATAATGCCTTTGCCAAGAGAAGAAGTAACTCCTCCAGTAACAAAAATGTATTTGGTTTTAGGCATAACTTGATTGCATTAAAGGTGCAAAAATACAAAGAATAAACTACCTATCCTCTAACGAATCTAAGACGATGTTAGCGGGTTTTACTTCGATCATTTCAAAACCCTGATGCTGAATGGTGTATGTGGCATTATTTTCATAACCGCCAGTTGGCGTGAATTTGTATTCAAATCGGTGCTGAAGTTGCTCGCCTAAACCTAAAGAAACACCTTCTGGAAGGGTGCGTTTTATGGCTATACGCAAGGCCACATCAATCATCACATCAAAACCTTTTACAGCAGTACGATTAGGGATTTTTCCAAACCTTTTTTTGTAGTTTTCATCAAACTTTATACGAATGCTATCTCGCTTTTCATGAAAATAGCTTGGATACGTAAAACGTAAATTTCCCAAATGTGCTTGAGAAACATTGGAGTCGTCATAAGTTGCTGAGCGGTAATGTGTAAACAGTTGCACTTGCCTATCGTCTCTTTGTTGGGCATTAAGCATGGAGGTCATCCCTGTAACAAGATTTAAATCTTCGGTTTCTAAAAACACCCAATTTGGTCGGGTGGGTGTTAGGAGAGAGTCCACAATGTCTGGTTTAACATAGCCAAATTTCTCATCTGGTCGAATAATTTCTGCTAACGGAAACTGCTCTTTTAGTTTAAACTCCGTTTTTCTATTCTTATCATCTGAAATAATCAAAATACATGGATTATCAGTGTTGGCATACAACGAATCAATGTAAGTTGATAGCCTTTTACTTAAAGTTCTCCTACTTGGTATCGTATTAAACGTAGCTTGGGAAGGTTTAATATCGCGTGTTGTCAGTGGTGATACAACGGGGACATTAAAAAAAGCCATCGCTTGTGCCACACGACTCACATTGCCTGGTGTAAAAGGCCCAATTACCGCATCAAATTGAGAAAAATTATTTTGATTAAGGATCTGCTCAACAATGTAGCGTTGATTCTCAGTATCAAAAACCGTAAGCTCAACACTCAACCCCGCTTTGTTAAGACTGTCTGCAGCGTGAAGCATACCCGCATAAAAATCTAGCGCAACCGTAGTAAGATTACGTTCCGATAATGTTTTCTTGGTTTGCATTACAGAATCCAATTCAATACGTGAAAGACGAAATGGCGCCATAAGTGCAATGCGCACTACAGGAGTTACAAAAGTACTGTCCCAAAAACTTGGTTTTGCTCCAAATTGAAGCTTTTGTTGCACCAATGTATCCGCTTGTATTTTAGGGATTTTAAGCACCATTCCCTGCTGCAAGTTAATTTCAAGAAGCTCTGGGTTCAGAGTTTCTAATTGTGCTCTGGTCAATCCTAGTTTTTGCTCTAATCGATAATAGCCTTCTCTGGGCTGCACAGTGTAATAGCTAAATTGAGCCGCTTTTTCTTCGGCAGTTTTATGAGGGACATACAGCACAGCACCAATAGAAAGTGTATCACCCAATTGCGGATTTAGCACGCGAAGCGAATCAATCGGAATGCCGTAGGTGTATGCAATACGCCAAAGCGTTTCTTTGGGTTTCACAACGTGTTGTCCCAATTTGGGTTCAGTCTTAATTTGAACTACTTTTTTATAACGTGGGATTTGAAGTTTATCACGCTTGCGAATTCCTTTTTTAGCAAACGGATTGTGCGCAATAATTTGCTCGGTAGTAACATCGTACCTGTTTGCAATTGCCTCAAGGGTTTCTTTCTTTTTTACTTTATGTACAATAAAATGCGATACCTCTGCCTGCTGAGCTACGCCAACAAAACAAAAGAGTGCAAACACAAAAACGATAAAACGTTTACTCCCACTCAATAGTTGCGGGAGGTTTAGAACTGATGTCATAGACCACACGGTTAATTCCTGGAACACGATTAATGATTTGGTTTGAAATTTCTTGTAAAAATTCATAGGGCAAATGTACCCAATCTGCCGTCATTCCGTCTGTTGATGTTACTGCACGAAGCGCAACACACTTCTCATAAGTGCGTTCATCGCCCATAACCCCAACTGATTGCACCGGCAATAGCATTACGCCAGCTTGCCACACATCGTCATACAGGCCATGATCGCGTAATCCTTGTATAAAAATGGCATCCGCCTCTTGAAGCATTGCCACTTTTTCTTTTGTGATATCGCCCAAAATACGAATAGCAAGACCTGGTCCTGGGAAGGGATGACGGCCTAAAATCCCAGCAGACATGTTTAGGCTTGCGCCTACCCTGCGCACCTCATCTTTGAACAGCATATTTAGAGGTTCTACCACTTTTAATTTCATAAAATCGGGAAGTCCACCCACATTATGATGTGACTTAATCGTTGCCGAAGGACCATTCACCGAAACCGATTCAATTACATCGGGGTAAATCGTTCCTTGTGCAAGCCATTTGGCGCCTTCTACTTTGTGTGCTTCCTCATCAAACACTTCTACAAAAACCCGACCAATAATTTTGCGCTTTGTTTCGGGATCACTTACCCCCGTCAATTCACTCAAAAATTGCTCGGTAGCATCTACGCCCTTTACATTAAGTCCCATGTGCTCGTATTGCGCAAGTACATCGGAATATTCATTTTTGCGCAACAGTCCATTATTCACAAAAATGCAGTGCAAGTTTGGACCAATAGCTTTATGCAATAAAATGGCAGCTACAGAAGAATCAACACCGCCGCTAAGTCCTAAAATCACTTTGTCGTTGCCCAACTGCGCTTTAAGTCGTGCAACGGTAGTATCCACAAAAGCATCCGATGTCCAATCAGGGGTAATTCCTGCGATATCTACTAAAAAGTTTTGTAGCAACTGTTTCCCATCAGTGGAATGATATACTTCGGGGTGAAACTGAATGCCATAAGTCATGCTATCATCCATCACATAAGCAGCATTGGCAACGTCTTTAGTTGATGCCAATTGTGTTGCATTTTCTGGCAATTTTTTAATGGTATCGCTATGACTCATCCACACTTGCGATTGCAGTGGAATATCTTTTAAAAACGGATGCTTTTCGACTTTTGCCAAGCGTGCGCGTCCATATTCTCTAGTATTGGAAGGGGCAACTTCACCCCCATTAAAATGCGCTAAATACTGTGCACCATAGCAAACCCCAAGCAAGGGCACTTTGTTCCGAATGGCACTTAAATCTGGGTGTGGGGCGTCGTTGGAGCGTACCGAAAACGGAGACCCCGAAAGGATAACTGCCTTAAAGGTTGAAACATCATCTGGAATATTGTGAAAAGGGTGTATTTCACAAAAAATGGAGAGCTCTCGAACACGGCGCGCAATGAGTTGTGTGTATTGCGAACCAAAATCAAGAATAAGTACTTTGTTATGCATATGCAAAAATACAATTAAACTTTATTGGTGATTATTGCTTTAGCATTAGTTTTTAACAGTAAATATGTTAAAAATTGTAGCGCGAATCCATTTTTTTAAACCGTTAAAACTACTGTGAAATAACAGCTTTAATACTGCACAACATGCAACCCATTAGCAGTTGTCTTAAGCACGTTTTTTAAGTCATCCGTAAACTTCTCAACGGCTTTATCTGTCAAAACGGAAGAAAAATGCGCTATCCGTTCTTGCAATTTATCGTTAGGGAACAGTGCATTTCGGATATCAGTAACTCGGATGATTTCATCTTGAAGTTTGATACGCTGCGCCTTAAGCAAGCGTTTTTCCAGTTTGTCTAATCCTTTGAGTTGCTTTTTTTCTTGCGCATTAACAGCACCTAAAAAAGAAGCGTCGGTTTGTTTGGCCAGTGCTTTTAAATCTTCAAATTGGCGCAGCAACTCATTTCGTTGTGTAGAAAAATCAATATCGATATCACTAATTTGGCGCACTCGTTTGTTAATAAATGACGCTTTTGGCAAAAACAAATCTTGAAGTGGAAGCTTTAGTTTCGTGCATTTTTTCACTTGCTTTTCGGACATCAACAGCAAACTAGATCGGAGTTGCAAAAGCGGATACGGCACATCAAAAGCCTCAAAAGCAGCTTTTAACTGCAACCAATACGCCAATTCGCCTCCACCGCCAACATAAGCTATGTTTGGCAAAACACATTCTTGATACAACGGACGCATTAGCGCATTGGGCGAAAAACGTTCAGGATGGTTGTGTATTTCAGCTTCTAAAGCAGATATATCCCAATTGTATTCCTCCTCTGCTGTCGTGTAGTTTTTACCCTTTTTTACGATGCGTGTTCGTTTATCATCAAGGAGATAGAATAAATTGATTTCTCTGGGGTTTACCTGTGGCTTGTAGTTAGGTATTGCTTTTGACAAAGCTGTATCGGTTTTCACAACCGATTTATGTATTGATTGTTCCCAGAGTTCTTTAGTTATAATGGGCGAAAAAAGTGATTTTAGTGCATGATCATCTCCGTCAACAACAATCAATCCATATTTTCCAAAAAGCTGATGCACCAGCTTTCGAGTGGCATTGGCCAAATTATCTTCTTGTAAATAACAATCGGCAAATAATTTTAACAGCTCTTTTCCATGCGGATTTTTGCTCCAATACGGCTCCAATTGACTGTATAATTCATGTAAATTTTCGGTGCGCATTCGTCCCACAGGACCTCCCGATTGGGTATCCCAGCGTACTTTTTGCTCACCCAAAAAGAAGTGATTGATTTCCTCAAAATCATGATCTTCAGATGCCATCCAAAAAACTGGAACATAATGATGCGAACTGTCTGCCTTTTGCAACCGTTCAGCGGTATTTATAACATCCAAAATCTTATACCAAAAAAACAAAGGTCCGGTGAAGATATTCAATTGATGCCCGGTGGTTATCGTAACCGTATTGGGCTTTTTTAAGAGGTTTAAGTTAGTTGTAACTTTCTCTTTTTGTGCAAGATACTGATATTGGTTTTGTATAGCATCAACCAATATTTTTCGGTTTTCTTTAGGAAAAGAAACTACTCTGTTTTGCGCTATTTGTTGGACTTCCGAAGTGGATACCAGTCCGTTGTGAAAAGGCAGCAATGCCTTATCTGATTGCAACAAACGTTGCATTAAGGGCGAATAAACGCCCGACGGATATCCTGAAGATGTTATTGACTTCACGAGACAAAAGTAATTAAAGTATGAAATTGACGCATTTTAGGTCAATCCTACGCTAGCAGGAACCGCCTGTAAATCAAAATCCTGAGCAGCGGTAATCGTTAAATTGGCAAAATCGCCAACCTTAAGGTAGTGCTGTTGTGCATCTACCCAAACTTCGTTATCCACATCTGGGGAATCAAATTCGGTGCGTCCAACAAAAAAGTTCCCTTCTTTTCTATCGATAACGCATTTTAACGTTTTTCCTATCAATGCTTGATTTTTTTCCCAAGAAATTTGGGCTTGTAGCTCCATGAGTTCATTTACTCTAGCCTGTTTTACTTCGGCGGGAACATTGTCTTCTAGAGCATGTGCGTGTGTATTTTCCTCGTGGCTATACTGAAAGCACCCTAATCGCTCAAAACGCATTTCTTTTACCCAAGATTTTAGCAATTCGAAGTCCGCTTCAGTCTCACCGGGATACCCCAAAATAAGGGATGTTCGAATTGCCATTTCTGGAACAGCATTTCTAAATTTTTTGAGCAAGGTCGTGGTTTTTTCTTGCGTAGTTCCACGCCGCATAGAGCGTAAAATAGGGTCTGAAATATGTTGTAGAGGAATATCGATATACGAACACACTTTTGGTTCCGATGCAATTACTTCCAATACATCTTCTGGAAAGCCGGTTGGAAAGGCGTAATGCAAACGAATCCAAACAATACCCTCCACCTGCGCAAGTGCTTTGAGCAAATCTGCTAATCGTCGTTTTTTGTACAAGTCCAAGCCGTAATATGTAGAGTCTTGTGCAATGATAATCAGTTCTTTTACGCCGTTTTTGGCAAGCCCGTTGGCTTCCTCAACCAAGTCCTCGATGGGTTTTGAGCGATGTGCCCCGCGCATAAGCGGAATGGCGCAAAATGAACACGGTCGGTCGCATCCTTCCGAAATTTTTAGATATGCATAGTTTTTGGGTGTAGTCGTAAGGCGTTCGCCAAGTAGCTCATGACGGTAGTCTGCGCCTAAGGCTTTGAGTAAGAGCGGTAAATCTGTTGTGCCAAAATAATCGTCCACATTTGGGATTTCGGCTTCTAACTCGGGTTTATAGCGCTCACTTAAACAACCGGTTACAAATAATTTATCGATGAGTCCCTGTTCTTTTTGTTCTGCAAAATTTAATATCGTATTTACCGATTCCTCCTTGGCATTATCAATAAAACCACAGGTATTCACCACGACGATATTGCCTTGCTGTTCATGAACCACCTCTTTGTTACTGGCTTTCAACTGCCCCATCAGCACTTCAGAGTCGTAAATGTTTTTGGAACACCCAAGTGTAACTACGTTGATTTTATTCTTTTTCGCGGACTTTGTTCGCATAGTTAATTGTACCCTTTTGGAGGTTTACGATGTTTGGTAATTTGCTCATAAGCCGCAGCCATAGACAATAGTTTTGCTTCGTTAAAGCTAGGCGCAATAAACGTTAATCCCGCAGGCTCTCCTGACGTGTAGCCCATCGGAACCGCTAGGCAGGGATAGAAAGCAATAGCAGCATATGGTGCATGATTGTAATTTATGGATAAGACTGCATCTAATTTATGTGCTTTAATGGGCGCTTCAAAAAAGTTAGAGGCGCTTTTATTTAAGCGGTTTTTAACTTGATTTAAAGCCTCTTTGGACTGGGTATCTGATTGAACTCCATCTAATCTTTCTTGACTGTAGGGCATATACAAAAGGCTGTCCGATGAATTAAAATCAATGATTTGCTTTACATCCAAATTTGCATGCTTAGTATTCGAATTGGATGTAAAATACGCTGGTATATCACGTTTCATGTCCCCATCTAGAATTTTCATAAATCCTGAAAGACTAACGTTCTCTGCATTTATTTTAACAATTACAGCGCCTGCTTTTTCAAGGTCAGCAATAGCATTGCTATACAACGAATCTGAATTGACTAAAGATTCAAATGCGCCCAATCGAATACCTTTTAATGCTGTTTGTGTTGTGGCTCCCATAAATGCATCTAGCCTTGAAACTGAAAGCGTAATGGAATCTTTTTCATCTGGTCCTGCTATAGCGTCTAATAATATCGCGTTGTCCGTTACGTTTTTTGTCATGGGACCGGAGGTATCTAAGGTACTAGAAATAGGAACAATACCTGTTCGGCTAACCAACCCAATGGTTGGCTTAAGCCCAACCACAGCATTTTTACCCGACGGAGATAATATTGAACCCGAAGTTTCAGAGCCCAAGGCGGCTACGGCATAATTTGCAGCAACTGCTACCCCACTGCCTGAACTAGAACCACCTGACTCAAAAATTTTTCTTCCATAAGGATTTAGCGTTTGCCCGCCAATAGCACTATATCCCAACGGACAGCCTTCGCAAAAATAATACGCCCATTCGCTTAAGTTTACTTTTCCAAGGATTAAAGCTCCTTTTTCCTTGAGTTGACCTACCACAAAAGCGTCTTTTTCAGGGGTATGGTTTTCCAAAATTGCAGCACCTGCCGTAGTAGGCATATTGGAGGTATTAATATTGTCTTTCAAAAGTATGGGCATACCATAAATAGGGTGTGTTGCACTATCCCTTTCTTTATCTTTAATTCTTGCCTCTTCAATAATATCAGGGTTTAAGGCGAGAATAGCATGAAGTGTCGTTTCAGGGTTAGATTCAAAAAGACGGATCCTATACAAATAAAAAGTAACCAATTCTTCATAAGACAACTTTCCAGTAGAAACATGGCTTTGAATAGTGGGTATATCTTGTTCAAGAATAAAGGGTTTTAACGCTTCGTATTTTTGTTCTCCAAACCTATCCAGTTCTTTCTCGAAAGGAGACCAAAGAGCGTTTTTATCTAAAAATTTAGACTGAATCAACTTATAGCGCATTCTAGGATTTTCGTGGTCTGCGTTTTGATTGATTTCCTCAGTTTCATCATAGGACTGCCAATACAGTTTAGAGGGCTGTGAACATGATGCCAACATAAATAATGAAAGTAATAATGCTAATCTTTTCATAATTAATCGTTTACGAACAACGAATCTAAGAATTCTTTTGCATCAAAAGGCAATAAATCCTCAACACCTTCTCCTACACCAATATATTGTATAGGAACTTCTAACTCGTCTGAAATTCCAATGACCACTCCTCCTTTGGCGGTGCCGTCAAGTTTGGTCAAAATAAGTCCAGAAACAGCAGTTGCTTCAGCAAATTGCTTTGCCTGAGCAAAGGCGTTTTGTCCTGTTCCTCCATCTAAAACAAGTAGTACTTCATGAGGTGCTTCGGGAATTATTTTTTGCACAACACGTTGAATTTTCGCCAATTCCTGCATAAGGTTGGTGTTGTTATGTAAACGCCCTGCGGTGTCTATTAGTAGCACATCCATTTGTTCTTTTTTAGCACGCTCTACTGCAGTATAGGCTACCGATGCGGGGTCGCTGCCTTCTTGGAGCTCTACAAGTGGCACATCTACACGTTCAGACCACAAGCGCAATTGCGCTACGGCACCTGCTCTAAAAGTGTCAGCAGCAGCCAACATGACGCTTTTTCCTTCACTTTTGTATCGATGCGCCAGTTTGCCAATGGAAGTCGTTTTTCCTGCGCCATTTACGCCTACCACCAATATGACTTGAAGTTCGTCAGTACTTATATTTTGTGAAGATTGAGTTGCTGTTAATAGCGTTACCATCTCATCATACAAGAGCTTGTCTAATTCGGATACATTGAGGTATTTTTCTTTTGAGACACGTTTCTCAAGTTGATCCATGATTTTTTGGGTGGTAGATACGCCTACATCCGACATCAACAGCACCTCTTCTAATTCCTCCAAAAGGTCTGCATCAACGCTACTGCGTCCAAGCACCGCCTTTTTTAAGCGTTGCGTCCAAGCGCGCTTCGTGGCAGCTAACCCTGTCTGTAGTTGGTCCGAAGATTTACTAAAGAATCCCATGTGCTAAAGGTACGTTTTGGATATAAAAAAAGCCACAAAAAGTGGCTTTTATGTCGTTAAATATGGATTGAATTACTTTTTCGCTAACCAATCGTTCACCAATTCTGGTGCTAAAATGGTTTCCACAAAAGTATATGCGCCCGACTTGTCGCTACGCACCATCTTGATGGCTTTGGTAAGACGCTTTGATTTCGTTTGTAAGGTTGCTACGGTTTTCTTTGCCATAATTACTTAATTTCTTTGTGAACCGTCATTCGCTTAAGAATCGGGTTAAATTTTTTGATTTCAATACGATCTGGCGTATTCTTTTTGTTTTTCGTCGTGATATAGCGCGACGTTCCTGCAAGACCAGAGTCTTTATGCTCGGTGCATTCCAAAATAACCTGAACGCGATTTCCTTTTTTAGCCATGACGTGCCTTATTTAATTAGGCCTTGCGCGCGTGCTTCTTTAAGCACCGCTGAAAGCCCTTTTTTGTTAATCGTTTTTAACGCCGAAGTCGATAGTTTTAGGGTAATCCATTTGTCTTCCTCTACAAGATAGAAACGCTTCTTGATAAGGTTTGCGCCAAACTTGCGCTTTGTTTTGTTCATGGCATGCGATACGTTGTTCCCAACCATCGCTTTTTTGCCCGTTAATTCACATACTTTCGACATGACTCCTTTTTTAACAGGCTGCAAATTTAATCTTTTTAAGGGAGTTACAAAGAATATTTGTAAATTTATTGTATCAAATCTTAACCTGCTATCAAGTTTCAACCAAAAACTCGAAAAAGAATGCTAATGGATGTTAGTTAAAAGGGAAATGGAGGTAAAACTATTAACTATTAACTTCTTTACTAATAACTTAATCAAGCGTCTTAAGCAACATCTCCAATGCTTTATTCAATGTTTTTTGGAGGTTTCGCTCACGGTGTTTGCCAAAACAAAAGGTTTCTGCAAATTCCTGTTCTGGGGTAATAATCGCAATACAAACGGTGCCAATTTCGGCATCGGCATCGCCTTTGGTTGGTCCAAAATTTCCTGTAGTAGCTACGGCAACATCTGCCCCTGTTTTGAGCAAAACTCCCCTCGCCATGGCTAACGCAACAGGCTCGCTTACAACAGTATGCTGTGCAATAGTTTCTGCTGAAACACCCAAAATGGACTGTTTTAAATCCGTAGCATAACTTACCACCGAGCCCTTAAAATAAGCGGACGCACCTGCGTTTTTGGTAAACAAGGCTGCCAAAGCGCCACCTGTGCAGCTTTCAGCGGTAGCAAGCGTCCAATTTTTTGTTTTTAGGGCATTGCCAATTTGTAGTTCTATGGATTCTTCAGACTCAAATCCCGTAATATGATCACCGATAAGTGGGTAAAGCGCATCAAAAAAAGTATCTATTTCGTTGAGCAATTTGATTTCATCCGTTCCTTTAGCGGACAAGCGTAAGCGAACACGCCCTAAATTGGGCAAATACGCCAATTTGATATGCGGTGGAAGTGACTGCTCCCAATCGGCAATTTTTTCAGCAATAATACTTTCCCCCAATCCGTAAGTCATCATGGTTTTATGCGCCAACGCAGGGAGCGAAAAGGTTTCTTTTATGCGTGGAATAAGCTGTTCACGCACCAAATATCTCATTTCAAAGGGCACTCCTGGAAGCGATACAAAAACGGTGTTTTCCTTTTGCATCCACATGCCCATGGCAGTGCCATGGGGGTTGAATAGTTGCGTACATTTAGAGGGCAACATGGCTTGTGCTCTGTTTAAATCATTGACAGGTGCCTTCACATACTTTTGAAATAATTCTTCAATATGCGCCATCACTTCGGGATAAAAAATCAAAGTGTCATTAAAATATTCGCATAATGTATGTTTGGTGATATCGTCTTTGGTAGGTCCTAAACCACCTGTCATGACCACCAAGTCCACATTGTTTTGCGCTTCAGTAAACGCCTCAATTATAGCCGTTTTATTATCAGAGATAGAACGAATTTGGCGTACTTCAACGCCAATTTTGTTAAGCGCTTTGCCAAGAAAAGCAGCATTAGTGTCCACAATTTGCCCAATAAGTATCTCATCGCCAATAGTTATGATATCTGCTCGCATCTATTTCACAGTTACTGAAAAGGCTTTGTGACCATCTAAAAACCCTTCCAAAGAATCATTTTTTGCTACTGAACCTACGCCAGCAGGTGTCCCCGTAAACAAAATGTCACCAATTTTTAAAGTAAAATATTGAGACACATGCGCAATAATTTCGTCTATACTCCAAAGCATTAAACTTGTGTTGGCTTCTTGCACAACGGAGCCGTTTTTGCGAAGCGAAAAAGGAATGCTTGTCAAATCGCCAAAGGCTGATTTATCAAACCATTTTCCCACCACCGCCGAGCCGTCAAATGCCTTTGCTTTTTCCCAAGGCAGCCCGCTAGTCTTAAGTTTTTGTTGCAGGTCTCGAGCAGTAAAATCAATACCTAAACCAATTTCGTTATAGTATTTATGTGCAAATTTGGATTGGATATGCTTCCCAATGCGGTTGATTTTAACCAATACCTCCACTTCGTGGTGCACTTCGTTGGAAAATTCAGGAATAAAAAACGGAAGGTTAGATTGCGCAATGGCGGTATCGGGTTTTATAAAAATCACAGGCTCATCTGGATGGGCGTTATCTAGCTCATCTATGTGTGCCGCATAATTTCTCCCAATGCAAATAATTTTCATGAATTGGTATTCAAAGTTTCCAATTTTATTGCAGTGAGTACTTTTTTGGTATATAACGGAAAATCTGCATCTAACAACCAACTAAAATACCCTGGTTCGCGCTGCAATACATCCACTACTTTTTTGCCTTTGTGCTTTCCAAAACCAAACGATGGATCGCCGTCATCATCAACAAGAATAAATCCTGCAAAATCAACACTTTTACGCCTTGTTGAGAAAGCACTTAGCTTAGCGATATCGTTTTCAAGCATGTCATATTTTTCAATTTGTGCTTTCAACACCTCGTATGTTGCCGTGGTATCGGCCTCTGCGCTGTGCGCATTTTCCAAGTTTTTACCACAATAAAATGCATAGGCTGCGCTTAAATTTCGCTTTTCCATTTTGTGAAAAATAGTTTGCACGTCAACAGTCAAATGCTTTTTAAAATCCACATCAATTCCCGCGCGAAGCATTTCCTCCGCCAATAGTGGAATATCAAATCGGTCAGAATTAAATCCTGCCAAATCGGAGCCTTTAATCATGTCATACACCTGCTTGCTCAATTGCTTAAACGTAGGTTCATTAGCAACTTTTTCGTCAGTAATGCCGTGTACGGCTGTGGTTTGTGGTGGAATGGGCATTTCGGGGTTTACCAACCATGTTTTTCCTTCTTTATTTCCGTTTGGAAAAACCTTTAAAATGGATATTTCCACAATGCGATCTTTTGCCACATTCACTCCTGTGGTTTCTAAATCGAAAAAACAAATCGGGCGAGTCAACGAAAGTTCCATAGTTATAGCGTTTGTGTGTCGTCCCAATTTTCGATGCGTTCTTTGAGGCGAAGCAAGAACATCCCGCCCATGGCACCATTTATAATGCGGTGGTCGTAGCTATGTGATACTACCATTTGTTGGCGCACGGCAATCACATCGCCATGTTCGGTTTCCAAAACAGCTGGTACTTTTCGAATGGCACCAAGGGCAAGAATTGCCACTTGCGGTTGATTGATAATGGGTGTCCCGGTCAAACTACCAAACATTCCAACGTTGGTTATGGTATATGTCCCTCCTTGTACATCGTCGGGGTTTAGTGCATTGTTTCTGGCATTCGAAGCCAATTCATGTACTTTTTTTGTAAGACCAACAAGATTGAGTGAATCGGCTTGCTTGATTACGGGAACAATTAGATTTCCATCAGGTAACGCTGTAGCCATTCCCAAATTGATATCTTTTTTCTTGATGATGTCTGTTCCGTCTAAGGAGCTATTTAGCAGCGGAAATTCAGGTAAAATTTGTGCGACTAACTGAAAAAATATGGGAGTAAAGGTGAGTTTCACTCCGTGATGCTGCACAAAATCTTGCTTTACTTTTTCACGCCATTTCCACAGTTTGGTCACATCGATTTCAATAAAAGACTGTACATGAGCCGATGTTTGCAGGCTTCGCGTCATATGTTCTGAAATCATCTGCTCCATGCGTGTCATGGGAATTATGGCATCCTCTATGCCTCTAGAAATTGGCGGTGTGGCAGTTGGTGTTTTAGCCACAGGTGGCGTTTGTGCTTGGGGGGCTTTTCTGCTTTGCACATATGCCAAAATATCCCTTTTGGTTACACGGCCATCTTTTCCTGTACCAGGAACAGTTGCCAATTCTGCTTCTGAGATATTTTCTTGCTTGGCGATATTTTTTACAAGCGGCGAGTAAAAACGAGCATCATCCGTTGTGGATTGCGGCACAGGAGTTACCAATTCTTGGGCTTGCTGCATATAGCTTTCGGCGGTTTGTGTTGCCACCTCGGGGGTTGGAGTTTCTACGGGAGCCGTTGTTTCGGTAACGGTTTCTTGTGAAATGACTTCATCTGTTTCGATAAGTGCCAGGGGCGCATCAACGGCAACAACAGCATTTACAGGGTGTAAAATTTCTTTGATTACGCCGTTATACTCACTCGCTACTTCGGAATCTACCTTATCTGTAGCAACCTCAACAACGGCTTCGTCAGCAGCGACAGTATCGCCTTCTTTTTTCAACCATTGCGTAACGGTTGCTTCTGAAACACTCTCACCCATGGCGGGTAATACAAGCTGATAAATGGGCATTCCAATTTTTTTTCAAAAGTACGAATAAATCACGGCTTGCGCTACGACATCACAAGCACTTCGCCCTTGGCATTACTAGAATTACTTCCCACGGCGTGACTTTTATCTGAGCTTAAAAATTTATACGAAAACGCATTGCCGTATCTATTCATAAAAGAAATACTTTGCTTAAACGAAATAGTGCCTGGGTCAAAAATGAGTTCAGTACCCGTGCTTTTGAATGTTTCTAAATCATCGCAATGATTGGTATGCATAAAAGGAATATTCTTATTAACCCCGATTTCAATATTCAATTCGTTGGAAATTAGCCAATAGCAACTGGGCTGCCTTTTCTTTTTTACTGAACGAGTACCTCTTAAACGCTTAAGGAAACTGAAGGCATTTGTGGCGAGTTTGATCCAAATTTTTACCAATTTGGAAACCTTAAAATGTTTGGTGTAAAAGTAGTATAATGCCTCTCTAAACCTTTTTTGATAAGCAAAATCTTTAGGGGTGCTTTCCCCTTTAAAGTGAATTATAGTAATAGTAGGATTGTAATAATTTGATCTTCCCAATTGTAACGAACGAAAGCTCAAGTCGTCATCCTCACAGTACATAAAACATTCTTCATCAAAGCCTTTAAGCGCACGATAGTGCGTTGTTTTCATCATCATAAAAGCGCCTACCAAAACATCTGTTTCTCCTGCTTGATTTGTAGGTAATTTTAAGTTGTAATAGGTTCCAAAGAGCTTAGGAAAGACTTTATATAATCCTGATACTTTGGTAAACGCCACCCAAGGAGTAGGCACACCTCGTTTGGATTCTTTTAAAAAACGTCCAGAGCCATCGATGAGTTTTGGTCCCATGATGGCAAATTGTTGGTTTTTATCCATAAAATCCAACGCTTTACTAAACGTATCTTCCGCAACAACCGTATCTGGATTCAGAATACATACATACTCTCCTTTAGCCTTAGAAACTCCTATGTTGTTTCCTTTTGGAAATCCTAAATTCTCATTGTTCACAACAAGTTTTACCTGTGGAAATTGAGCCTTAATCCAAGGCACACTACCGTCAACTGAAGCGTTATCAACTACAATTATTTCTGCGTCAATATTTTTGGTTGCTGCCAAAACACTTTGTAAGCATAAATCAATAAAATACTTTACATTATAGTTGAGGATAACTACGGATAACTTCATGTACTAATTCTTCATAGATGTTTCAAAGGGAATGCGTTGGCTGATGCTGCGTCCCAGTGTAAGTTCATCGGCATATTCCAATTCATCTCCCACGCCAATGCCTCTTGAAATGGCAGAAAATGTTAACGGAAAAGGACTTAATTTTTTGAAGATGTAGTAGTTTGTAGTATCACCTTCCATAGTGCTCCCAAGGGCAAAGATGATTTCTTTTATGCTTCCCTCTTTGACGCGATTGACCAGCGCATCAATGGTAAGCTGATCTGGTCCAATTCCTTCCATAGGAGAAATCTTACCCCCCAACACATGGTAACGTCCTTTAAACTGTCCTGTTGCCTCTATTGCCATCACGTCTCGCACATCTTCCACCACACAAATGATACTTTCGTCACGAAGGGGATTGACGCAAATACTGCATATTTCAGCATCTGAAATATTGTGGCATGTAGAACAATAACGTATTTCTTGGCGTAATGTTGCAATGGCTGCAGAAAGTCTTTCGCTAAAGTCTTTGGGTTGACGTAACAAATGAAGTACAAGCCGAAGAGCAGACCGCCGACCAATGCCTGGGAGTTGCGCAATTTCATCTACCGCTTTTTGCACTAAAGACGACGGAAAATCCATGCTCAAAAATACACTATTTCACCAAAAGCCACACTACCACTATATTTACCAAAAAATACATGGCTGCCCAAACATTAGTGCTTTGCCTTTTAATCTATTTTAGCGTATTGTATGGCATATCTCGCCTAGTTGGAAAAAACAATACCAACACTACTTTTTTTTCAGCCAACAAAAATGCGCCATGGTATTTGGTTGCCTTTGGCATGATTGGCGCCTCACTTTCTGGGCTCACGTTTGTATCGGTTCCTGGATGGGTGGCAAATACCCAACTTGGATATGTACAAATGGTACTGGGCTACGCACTTGGCTATTTGTTTATTGGAACGATTTTATTACCGCTATACTACAAATGGAATGTGGTTAGTATTTACAGTTATTTACGGCATCGATTTGGGGTAAAGACTCATAAAACAGGAGCTTCTTTTTTTATTTTGTCAAGGCTCACGGGAACAAGTTTTAGATTGTTTCTCGTGCTAAAAGTGCTGCATTGGATAGCTTTAGATGCGCTACACATTCCGTTTTGGGCAAGTGCTGCTGTAGCCATTTTTGGTATTTGGCTCTACACCCAAAAAACAGGTATCAAAACCATTATTTACACTGATATAGCACAGACTATTTTTATGCTAATCGCACTATGTGTTGGCATTTATGTATTGGTTGAGGCATTGCAATTGGACGCAGCATCGTGGTGGACGTGGTGGCAGGCACAGCCTACCACTCAGGTATTTTTTTGGGACGACTGGAATAGCGGACAACACTTTATAAAGCAATTTTTGGCAGGAGCGCTTATCTCGTTTACCATGACAGGGCTAGACCAAGAAATGATGCAAAAAAACTTGAGTTGTCGTTCACTGCGTGACTCGCAAAAAAACATGTTTTGGTTTACCATTACTATGTGCTTAATCACAATATTTTTTTTGGTACTCGGGGTGTTGCTTACCGCCTATGCACAAGCCAACGGAATTGCGGCATCTGGTGACAGTCTATTTCCTATGGTTGCCACACAATCGGGTTTGGGAAAACTGTTTGCATATACTTTTGTGTTTGGGCTTACAGCAGCAGCATTTAGTAGCGCAGATGGTTCCATGACATCATTGGCAACAAGTGCTAGCATTGATTTATGGGAAATTCAACAAGGTGAGAAAGGTATTCGGCAACGCAAAGTTATGCATCGTATCATGGCAGTGGCACTTTGGTGTTGTATGGTGGTTTTCTATTATTTGATAAAGGATGAAAGTGTTATTGCACAATTGCTGCTTTTTGCAGGTTATACCTACGGACCGTTGCTGGGGCTTTTTCTTTTGGGTATTTTTTCAAAACATGCAATCCGCGATCGCTTTGCGCCTTTGATTTGTATTGCAACGCCAATACTAACGTATGGTATAGCAACGTTGTGCAAATCACATTTTGGATTTGAGTTTGGCTTTTTTGTATTAGCACTTAATGGTGCCCTTTCGGCACTATTTCTTTGGCTTTCAGGAGTTGGACTACCAATGTATCAAGGCACTTCCCCAAGTGAATCCGCTCCCAAAGGCAGCTAATAAAACTGTATCGCCTTGCTTGATTTTACCCTCTCCCCACGCCTCAGATAGCGCAATGGGAATAGAAGCAGCCGTGGTATTTCCATACCGCATGATATTGTTATACACCTGGTCATCGCGAAGGCGAAACTTTTTTTGCACGAATTGTGCGATGCGCAAATTAGCTTGGTGTGGTATAAACAAATCAATATCAGATGTGGTTTTTCCATTTTTCTGTAAGGCTTCCTGAATAACTTCACTAAAGCGCACCACGGCATTTTTAAATACAAGTTGTCCATTCATATAGGGGTGATAGCGCATATCATCTTCGTCATAATCAGAAACAATTTCAGGAATCCAACGTTTGGTACTGGGACCAATAATGGCGAGTTCCTCAGCATACTTGCCTTCCGAATATAAATGTGTGGACTGAATGCCCTTAGTGGTATCTTCTTCACGAGTGAGCACAGCCGCCCCAGCACCATCGCCAAAAATAACAGAAACGGTACGCCCACGTGTGGTGAAATCCATGCCGCCAGAATGGTACTCTGAACCTACCAACAGCACATTTTTGTACATCCCTGTTTTAATAAATTGGTCAGCAACTGATAGTCCGTAAACAAAACCCGAACACTGATTTCGAATATCTAGTGCAGGACAAGTTCCCATACCCATAAGGTCTTGCAGTAGTACGCCAGAGCCCGGAAAGTACAAATCGGGGCTAAGCGTTGCAAAGATGACAAGATCAATATCATCCTTACTAATCTCTGTGCGTTTTAGCGCCATTTCGGCAGCTTTGACACCCATAGTTGCTGTGCCCTCGCCCGAGTCCTTTTGTATCAGCCGACGTTCTTTGATTCCGGTGCGTTCCGTAATCCATTCATCGTTAGTATCCATAAGTTTAGACAAATCGTCATTTGTGACAACACTTTCTGGCACATAGTGTCCAAGACCTGCAATTCGAGAACTGTACATATTTAATGAAATTAGAAATACAATAAACGAAATATATTTGGGAGTAAAAAAAGAAGGTGCAACAACCACGATGCACCTTCAAACAACTTAACCAAAATTAAACAAACCAATATAAGGAGTGTCTGTAATCAATAGAGTCTCATAGCAATTTTCTCCGCAACAATTCTGTTGACTGATTACTCCACAAATATAAAAATGTTTAACAATAAAACAAAAAATTTAAACAAAATAATTACGCCATCATGTCAGCCCGTTGATTTTGGTACTTTTTTTGGGTTAAATAGAAAAAATAAAAACTTATGGCTTCAGGTAAAATTAATGTTGCAGTTGAAAATATTTTTCCACTAATTAAAAAATTTCTTTACAGCGATCATGAAATTTTCTTACGCGAATTGGTTTCAAATGCCACAGACGCTACACTTAAACTAAAACACCTTACCAATATTGGTGAGGCAAACGTGGAATACGGCAATCCACAAATAGAAATCAAGATTGATAAAGACAAACGCACGCTTCACGTTATTGATCAAGGCTTAGGAATGACCGCCGAAGAGGTGAATAAATACATCAATGAGGTGGCTTTCTCAGGAGCTGAGGAATTTATAAATCAATACAAAGACAGCGCAAAAGACAGTGGCATTATTGGGCACTTTGGGCTTGGGTTTTACTCTGCGTTTATGGTTTCAGAGAAAGTTGAAATCATAACCAAATCGCACAAAGATGAACCCGCAGCACATTGGACGTGCGACGGCTCACCTGAATACACCCTTGTGGAACACGACAAAGCAGCGCGTGGCACAGAAATCATTTTGCATATAGACAGTGAGTCGGACGAATTTTTGGAAGAAGCTCGTATTCGTGAACTCCTTACCAAATACAACAAGTTTATGCCCATTCCCATCAAGTTTGGCACACGTGAAGAAACTCACGAAGAGGGTGAAGGGGACGACAAAAAAGAGGTTAAGGAAACGGTGGATAACATCATCAATAATCCAACGCCAGCATGGACTAAAAAGCCAAACGAGTTAAAAGACGAGGACTACACGTCTTTTTATCGTGAGTTGTATCCCATGCAGTTTGAAGAGCCTTTGTTTCACATTCACCTCAATGTGGACTATCCGTTTGCGCTGACTGGAATTTTGTATTTCCCTAAGCTCAATAACGACCTCAACATACAAAAAGACCGCATTCAACTGTATCAAAATCAAGTATTTGTAACAGATAACGTGGAAGGCATTGTACCTGAGTTTTTGACCATGTTACGAGGCGTGATTGACTCGCCAGATATTCCACTAAATGTATCTAGGAGTTACCTCCAAGCAGACGGTGCCGTGAAAAAAATTAGCAATTACATCACCAAAAAAGTAGCCGATAAATTGCAATCCATCTTTAAAAACGAGCGTGAAAACTTGGAACAAAAGTGGAACGATATTAAGGTAGTAATTGAATACGGTATGCTTTCCGAAGAAAAGTTCTACGATAAGGCAAAAAAGTTCAACCTCTTCCCAACTACCGATGAAACATACCTGACATTGGACGAGCTAAAAGAGCAAACCAAAGAGGCGCAAACCGACAAAGACGGAAAACTGATTCAGCTCTATGCTGCTAATGTAGAAGAACAACACGCTTATATTCAGGCAGCAAAAGACAAAGGCTACACGGTGTTGTTGCTCGATTCGCCTATTGTGGGGCACTTGTTACAAAAATTAGAGCAAGAAGACGACAAATTAGGTTTTGTTCGCGTAGATGCCGACCATATAGATAAGCTTATTGCCAAGGACGAACCGCAACTTTCTAAACTTAGCGATGAGCAAAAAGAAACACTCAAACCGCTTATTGAAGACGTTGTTCCAAAAGAGCAATACACGGTGCAATTGGAAGCCATGGACAGCGAAGCCGCACCGTTTATGATTACGCAACCCGAGTTTATGCGTCGTATGAAAGAGATGCAGCAAACGGGCGGTGGCGGTATGTTTGGCGGTGGTTTTCCAGATATGTATCAATTGGTAGTCAATGTAAATCACCCATTGGTATCGCAAATTTTGGAAACCAAAACCAAAAAGAAACAAGAGCGTCTGATAAAGCAATCGCTAGATTTGGCGCGTTTGTCGCAGTCGCTTCTAAAAGGCGAAGAGCTTACTGCCTTTATCAAGCGGAGTTTTGATATGATAAAATAAAACCTTTGGGCACTGAGTTTATCGAAGTGCCCTTCGGCTTTGCTCAGGGGAACTTCGGCTTTGCTCAGGGGAACTTCGGCTTTGCTCAGGGGAACTTCGACTTTGCTCAGGGCACGGAATTAAAATCCCTTCACTGTTACAGTTGAGGGATTTTTAATACTTTAGGGGTAACCAAATGATATCCATGAAATTTGAAAAAACCCCTATCAATACATTAAAACGAGGCGCAAAAAAAGCTTCGTATGACAAAGAGGTAGTGTATGGCATTTTGGACGCTACCGAAATCTGTCATATTGCATTTACACACAACGGAAAAGCCTTTGTTCAGCCCATAAATTTTGGGCGTTTTGAGAACAAAATCTACCTGCACGGCGCATATTCAAACCGCATGACAACTGCACTTATTGCAGTAAAAGAAGTGTGCTTAAATGTTACGATTTTAGATGCAATGAAGCTGACGCGTTCTGCGTTTCATCATTCGGTAAATTACCGTTCTGTAGTAGTTTTTGGTCGAGTAAAAGAACTTATTTCAGATGAGGACAAACTGCATGGATTGAAATGTATTATCAATCATTTTGTGCCCAACAGATGGGAGCATTGCAGACTGCCAAATCAAGGTGAACTAAAAGCAACGCGTGTGTTGGAAATTAGTATAGAAACGGCTTCTGCTAAAATTGCCGATACGCCGCCCACGGATAACAAGGCCGATTTGGAATTGGACTATTGGGCTGGAATCATTCCCGTAAAAACCATTTGTGAATACCCCAAGCCTGATATGTTTATGAAAAAAGATGTTAAAATTCCCAAACATATTCTGGATTTTTATGCC
Source organism: Flavobacteriaceae bacterium (assembly GCA_049596455.1). Taxonomy (GTDB): domain Bacteria; phylum Bacteroidota; class Bacteroidia; order Flavobacteriales; family Flavobacteriaceae; genus UBA7446. The sequence continues at coordinate 117,399 of JBMYLP010000004.1, forward strand.
AACAAAAAGGGATAAACTATTATTCTCTAAAATTCCCTAATTTTATAAAAACCTTACACCATGCTATTTTTCTGGCGCACCCTGCTTTCGTTTTGGCGTGATCCTGCCTATCGCGCATTGCTTTTTGCAACCAACTTTTTTTTGGCAATCGGCACAGTTGCCTACCGCCTTATTGAGGGTTGGTCGTGGTTAGATTCGCTTTATTTTTCCGTCATTACCCTTACCACCATTGGTTATGGCGATTTTTCACCCCAAACCGATTTGGGCAAACTTTTCACCATGGAGTATATCATTGTGGGCGTGGCGTTGATTTTGGGGTTTGTAAATACCTTGTTTTTACATTATAAAGAGGAAACCATCAAAAAGCGAAACAATAAAAAGCAATCTGAATAATGTCCTTGCTTTTTGATGTTTTTGAGCCCAAACTGCCCGACGCATCAATACGGTATTATCCAAATTTTTTATCAAAAGATATTGCAGATGCCTATTTTTTAGAGTTGCAGGATACTGTCCCATGGCAAAACGATCCGATTACCCTTTTTGGTAAAACCTACCCACAACCACGCATGACTTCTTTGCATGGACACACCACTGCCCCTTACGGCTACTCAGGAATTGTGATGCAACCAAAACCGATGACCCAATCGCTGTTAGAAATCGAAGCAAAAATTAAATCCTATTGCGCTGAAAATTTTACCACCGTTCTGCTCAATTTATACCGAACAGGAAAAGACAGCAACGGTTGGCACGCCGACGATGAGCCAGAATTAGGCACAAATCCTGTGATTGCATCGGTGAGTTTAGGCGCAGAACGCTACTTTCATCTTAAGCACAAACACGATAAAACCCAACGCTTAAAATTTGCTCTCGCCCATGGGAGTTTACTGCTTATGGAAGGGACTACACAACACTTTTGGAAGCATCAAATTGCCAAAACTGCCAGGGCAGTTGACCCACGCATTAACCTAACATTCAGAAAAGTGCTTACAGCGCATTGAGCTTTTCAATCAACGCATTGCCTTTTTCGGCAAGCTCATCTTGAATCGCGCGAAAGTGCGCCTTTTTGTTCTCAGTGTCTTTTTGGTAAATTTTTGCACTGAAGGTGTCATAGGCGCTTATAGCTTCGTCAACAATAGCCGCCGAGGGTTTTTTATCGGCGTCGGGATTGGCTTTTTCCCAATCCAACGTCATTTCAATAATTTCTCCCAACACATGGTTGATGTCTTTTTTTAAATCGCGAATCGTTGCCATAGGATTTTTAGTTAGGTCCCGAAAACTGCACATAGTTTCTGGGGGTTTCATACAAAGTTATGGATAAATCGTTTTTCTTGTCAATATGTGGTCTTAACTTCTCCCAAATTACCACCGAAATATTTTCTGCAGTAGGAATAAGCGATGCAAATTCAGGCACTTGCTCGTTTAGGTTTTTATGGTCAAATGCATCTTCTATGTGGGTTTTAATCAAGTCTTTTAGCACTTTCATATCCATCACATAACCTGTTTCTGGGTCAATTTCTCCTGTAACTGACACGATGAGTTCGTAGTTGTGCCCGTGAAAATACGGGTTGCTGCATTTGTCAAAAACAGCTTCGTTTTGGGCATCGCTCCAGTCTTTTCTGTATAGCCGATGCGCTGCGTTAAAGTGCGCCTTACGGCTCACGGTTACTTTGTTCATAGCAATTTTATTTTTTCATAGAATTGCTCAAAGATAATGATAAACCACGCGGTATACTTTTCAGGGTGTATGTTAATATCGTTACGAACGGCATCAACAGACATCCATTTCCAATCGGCTACTTCTTCAGGGTTGATGTTGGGTTCGTCGTTATATTGCCCAATCATGATGTGGTCTAACTCGTGTTCAGTAAGTCCGTTGTCAAATGGGGCTTTGTAAATAAAAGAGGTTACTTCACGTAGTTCAGCAACAAATCCCATTTCCTCTCGCAATCTGCGCTGACCAGCAGCGATATTACTTTCGCCGTTGCGCTGATGACTGCAGCAGGTATTGGTCCACAAACCCGGCGAATGGTATTTGTGCAGCGCACGTTGTTGCAACATAAGTTCACCTTTGTTGTTAAGGATAAAAACCGAGAATGCGCGATGCAATACCCCCTTTTCATGAGCCTCCATTTTGGGCATCAGCCCTATAGGATTGTCCTGCTTGTCAACTAGAATAACCTGCTCTTCCATATTGGATCTAAAAATACAAAAAATGGCGTGGTACGGCGTCTTTTTACGAAATCAGCGTATTTTTGCGCACATGAGTTTTCTCGAAGAAATTTCCCGGCGCCGCACCTTTGGCATTATCTCGCACCCCGATGCTGGTAAAACAACGCTAACCGAAAAACTATTGCTCTTTGGTGGTGCTATTCAAGAGGCAGGTGCCGTAAAGTCAAACAAAATTAAAAAGTCAGCAACAAGTGACTTTATGGAAATTGAGCGTCAGCGTGGAATTTCGGTAGCTACGTCTGTGCTTGCATTTTTATATAAAAACAAAAAAATCAATATCCTAGATACGCCCGGCCACAAAGATTTTGCCGAAGACACCTACCGCACACTTACTGCCGTAGATAGTGTAATTGTAGTTATTGATGTTGCCAAAGGCGTAGAGGAACAAACCGAAAAATTGGTATCGGTGTGCCGTATGCGAAACATTCCTATTATTGTGTTTATCAACAAATTAGATCGTGAAGGGAAAGATGCTTTTGACCTGTTAGACGAGGTAGAACAAAAATTAGGGCTTACCACCGTGCCCATGAGTTTTCCCATAGGCATGGGCTACGATTTTCAGGGTATTTACAATTTATGGAATAACAACATTCGTCTTTTTGATAGTGAAAGTAAAACCACCATCAGCGATAGCAGTATCATTGACAACTTAGAGGATAATGCTCTTGAAAATGCCATAGGTAGTACTGCAAAAGCCACACTTGAAGAGGAATTGGAATTGGTGCGTGAAGTATATCCTAGCTTTGAAAGAGATGCTTATTTGAACGGGCAGCAACATCCCGTATTTTTTGGTTCTGCGTTAAACAATTTTGGGGTGCAAGAATTGTTAGATTGCTTTGTGGACATTGCACCACCACCCCAACCCAAAAACAGTGAGGAACGCACCATAGCACCCAACGAAGAAGCTTTTTCGGGTTTTGTGTTTAAAATCCATGCCAATATGGATCCCAAACACCGAGACCGATTGGCGTTTGTGAAAATTGTTTCGGGAACCTTTGCTCGAAATGTGCCTTACCTTCATGTGCGACACAATAAAAAGCTAAAGTTTAGTAGCCCAAATGCGTTTTTTGCGGACAAAAAAGAAATTGTAGACATCTCATATCCTGGGGATATTGTGGGACTACACGATACCGGAAATTTTAAAATTGGCGACACACTCACTTCTGGCGAACAGGTACATTTTAAAGGTATTCCGAGTTTTTCACCCGAGCATTTTAGATACATTAACAATGCTGACCCCATGAAAGCCAAACAACTTAACAAGGGCATAGACCAACTTATGGACGAAGGCGTTGCCCAATTGTTTACCCTTGAGCTTAATGGGAGAAAAATAGTGGGCACTGTAGGTGCGCTTCAGTTTGATGTGATTCAGTATCGCTTAGAGCACGAATATGGTGCAAGCTGCACCTATGAAAACCTCAACGTACATAAAGCCTGTTGGGTAGAAGTCAACGAAGGTGGTGATGCAGATTTTGCAGACTTTAAACAAACCAAGTCCAAGTTTTTGGCGCGTGACAAACAGGGACAATTGGTGTTTTTAGCAGATTCCGCCTTTACCCTACAAATGACCCAAGGCAAATATCCCGGTGTTGCTTTTCATGCCACTTCGGAGTTTTAATCACAACTAATAAAAAACCCCGCTTTTCAGCGGGGTTTTGTTTTTTAGGCTTCGCCGGTTGGGCCAAAATTAAGCGGTATGGGCGGTTGCTCATAGTCGTTAATTTCGCCGTGGGCAGCTTCAAAGCGTTGTACATTTTCGCCTAAGGCTTTTAAAAACCGCTTGGCGTGCTGAGGCGTAAGTATGATACGTGATCGTACTTTTGCTTTTGGCGCACCAGGCATGATATTAATAAAATCTACCACAAACTCAGAAGCCGAATGGTTGATAATCGCCAGATTAGAGTAAGTGCCTTGAGCCGTTTCCGGATCAAGTTCAATATTAATACTTGCGTCTTTTTTAGCTTTTTCACTCATTATACATCAGCACTTAAAGATTTTTCAGCGATTAACGCTTCATATTCGTCCGTGTAGCCCACAATAATATCGTTATAAGCACGGTTACCCGTACCCGCTGGAATCTTGTGTCCTACAATAACGTTTTCTTTTAGTCCTTCAAGGGTATCTATTTTCCCTGCAACAGCGGCTTCGTTAAGCACCTTAGTAGTTTCTTGGAACGACGCTGCCGAAATAAACGACTTGGTCTGTAGCGATGCTCTTGTAATTCCTTGTAGAATTGGCGTTGCGGTAGCATTTACGGCTTCGCGGGCTTCTACTAGATTTTTATCTTCACGTTTGAGTAACGAGTTTTCATCACGTAATTGACGTGCTGTGATAATTTGACCTGCTTTTAGGTTTTCAGAATCGCCAGCATCCAACACTACTTTTTGACCAAACAGCGCATCGTTTTCTTCGATGAAATCCATTTTGTGCACCAATTGTCCTTCTAGAAAAGTAGTATCTCCTGAATCTTGAATTTGAACCTTACGCATCATCTGGCGCACCACAACTTCAAAGTGCTTGTCATTGATTTTCACCCCTTGTAAACGATATACTTCTTGTACTTCGTTAACCAAGTACTGCTGTACAGCAGCAGGTCCTTTAATAGATAGAATATCATTTGGCGTAATGGCACCATCCGAAAGTGGCATACCTGCCTTTACGAAGTCATTTTCTTGAACCAAAATTTGATTCGAAAGCTTGACAAGATATTTCTTTATTTGACCTGTTCGTGATTCTACAATAATCTCACGGTTTCCACGCTTGATTTTACCAAAGGTTACCACTCCATCAATTTCAGAAACTACAGCAGGGTTAGACGGATTACGCGCCTCGAAGAGCTCCGTAACTCGTGGCAGACCTCCTGTAATATCTCCAGATTTTGCAGACTTACGTGGGATTTTGACCAAAATTTTACCATTCTCTATTTTCTCACCATCGTCAACCATAAGGTGAGCGCCTACAGGTAAGTTGTACGATTGTAACGTTTTACCTTTAGCATCCTTAATCAATAAGGTAGGAATGATTTTTTTGTTTCTTGATTCCGAAATCACCTTCTCTTGGAAACCTGTTTGTTCATCAATTTCTACTTGGTAGGTAACACCTTGCTCAATGTTTTCATAGCCAATAGACCCTGTAAATTCAGAAATAATAACCCCGTTGTACGGATCCCATTGACAAATCACATCACCTTTTTTGATAGTTTGTCCGTCTTTTACAAAAACAAACGATCCATAAGGAATGTTGTTGGTGCTGAGAACAATACCTGTGTTTTTATCCACAACCTTGATTTCAGAAGTACGTGAAATCACAATCTTAGCAGGATTTCCATCGTTATCTTTTCCATCAACAGTTTTGAGTTCTTCAATTTCTGCAACGCCATCAAAACGAGCAATGAGTTTGTTTTCCTCAGAAATGTTACCAGCAATACCCCCTACGTGGAACGTACGAAGCGTAAGCTGTGTCCCAGGCTCTCCAATCGATTGTGCAGCAATTACACCAACCGATTCGCCTTGTTGCACCATTTTACCTGTTGCAAGGTTGCGCCCATAACACTTAGCACAAATTCCTTTTTTCGCTTCACAGGTTAGTGGTGAGCGAACCTCAACGCTTTCAAGCGCAGAATTTTCAATAGCTGTTGCGTTTTCATCAAGGATTTCATCACCCGCAGCTACCAATACTTCCCCAGAAATTGGATCAACTATATCGTGAAGTGCAACACGTCCAACAATTCGATCGCCAAGTGACTCAACAACTTCTTCGTTTTTCTTTAATGCAGAAACCGTAAGTCCGCGAAGCGTACCACAATCAACTTCATTTACAATCACATCCTGTGCTACATCGTGCAAACGACGTGTCAGGTATCCTGCATCGGCAGTTTTAAGCGCCGTATCGGCAAGACCTTTACGTGCACCGTGCGTAGAGATAAAGTACTCCAAAATAGAGAGCCCTTCTTTAAAGTTTGAGAGAATCGGATTTTCGATAATCTCACCGCCTCCGGCATTCGATTTTTTAGGTTTCGCCATCAGTCCACGCATACCCGTAAGCTGACGAATCTGCTCTTTGGAACCACGAGCTCCCGAATCCAACATCATATATACCGAGTTAAATCCTTGCTGATCTTCGCTAATGCGCTTCATGGCAAGCTCGGTAAGTGTTGCATTGGTAGACGTCCAAATATCAATTACCTGATTGTAACGCTCATTATTGGTGATAAGACCCATGTTGTAGTTCGCAATAATACCATCTACTTGTTCATTTGCCTCATCAATCAATACTGTTTTTTCTTTTGGAATAATAATATCACCCAAACTAAACGACAGCCCTCCTTTGAATGCAAACGAGAAGCCCATATCCTTAATTTTATCAAGGAATTCAGCCGTTTCAGGAACGCTTGTGACTTTTAAAATACCTCCAATGATACCACGAAGAGACTTTTTAGTCAGTACTTCATTGATGTAACCAGCTTGTTCCGGCACGTGTTGGTTGAATAATATTCTACCTACGGTAGTATCAATGATTTGATTTACCAATTCACCCTTATCATTAAAGTCTTTAGCACGGATTTTAACCATTGCATTAAGGTCAACTTTGCCTTCGTTAAAGGCAATATTCACCTCATCAGCACTATAGAACGTTAAGCCTTCTCCTTTGACCTTATGGTCTTTGGTAGACTTACGTGCTTTTGTCATATAATACAATCCAAGCACCATGTCTTGAGAGGGTACTGTGATTGGTGAACCATTGGCTGGGTTAAGAATGTTGTGCGATGCCAACATTAATAACTGCGCTTCAAGAATTGCCTCTGGACCTAGTGGTAAGTGTACTGCCATTTGGTCGCCATCAAAGTCGGCGTTAAATGCGGTACACGCCAGTGGGTGTAACTGAATCGCTTTTCCTTCAATCAGTTTTGGCTGGAAAGCTTGAATACCCAAGCGGTGAAGCGTGGGGGCGCGGTTCAATAGTACAGGATGCCCTTTTAGTACATTTTCTAAAATATCCCATACTACAGGCTCACGCTTGTCAATAATTTTCTTTGCAGATTTTACCGTTTTTACAATGCCGCGCTCAATAAGTTTACGAATGATAAACGGCTTATACAATTCGGCAGCCATATTCTTTGGCAAACCACACTCATAAAGTTTAAGCTCAGGTCCAACTACAATTACCGAACGCGCCGAGTAATCAACACGTTTACCAAGCAAGTTTTGACGGAAACGTCCTTGCTTTCCTTTGAGTGAGTCTGAAAGTGATTTTAGCGGACGGTTTGCATCTGTTTTTACCGCAGAAGACTTACGTGTGTTGTCAAACAGCGAATCTACAGACTCTTGCAGCATACGCTTTTCGTTTCGCAAAATCACCTCTGGTGCTTTAATCTCTAACAAACGCTTTAAACGATTGTTACGGATAATCACACGACGATATAAGTCGTTCAAATCAGAAGTGGCAAAACGACCGCCATCTAGTGGTACCAACGGACGTAATTCTGGTGGAATCACAGGTACTACCTTCATAATCATCCACTCAGGACGATTTTCGCGGTTTTTATTTGCATCACGGAACGCTTCAACAACTTGAAGGCGCTTTAGCGCTTCTGTTTTACGTTGCTTTGAAGTTTCGTTGTTGGCTTTATCGCGCAACTGATATGAAAGTTCATCTAAATCAATACGATTTAAAATTTCAATCAAACACTCCGCACCCATTTTTGCAATAAACTTATTTGGGTCACTATCTTCCAAATATTGGTTGTCTTGCGGAAGTTTTTCCAAGATATTTAGGTACTCTTCCTCGGTCAAGAAATCCATTTTTTGAACGGGTTCTCCTTCTTCGTTGGTCGCAATACCTGGTTGAATAACTACGTATCTTTCGTAGTAAATAATCATATCCAACTTCTTGGACGGAAGTCCAAGCAAGTAGCCAATTTTGTTAGGCAGCGAGCGGAAGTACCAAATGTGTGCCACAGGCACCACTAGGCTGATGTGTCCAACGCGGTCGCGGCGTACCTTTTTCTCTGTTACCTCAACCCCACAGCGATCACAAACAATTCCTTTGTATCGAATACGCTTATATTTTCCACAAGCACATTCAAAGTCCTTTACAGGACCAAAAATACGCTCACAAAACAAACCGTCACGCTCTGGTTTGTGCGTACGGTAGTTGATGGTTTCAGGTTTTAGCACCTCGCCTCTTGAAGCTGCCAAAATGGTTTCGGGCGATGAAAGCCCAATGGAGATTTTATTAAAATCTTTTTGTTGTTGTGTTTCGTTTATACGTGCCATGTCAATACTTTTATTATTCTTCTAATCGAATATCAAGGCCAAGACCTTTGAGTTCGTGCATCAATACGTTAAAGGATTCTGGAAGACCAGGCTTTGGCATGGCTTCACCCTTAACAATTGACTCGTATGTTTTGGCTCGACCAATCACATCGTCAGACTTCACGGTCAAGATTTCTTGTAGGGTACTCGATGCACCATATGCTTCAAGTGCCCATACCTCCATTTCACCAAATCGCTGTCCACCAAACTGCGCTTTACCACCAAGCGGCTGCTGGGTAATAAGCGAGTATGGCCCAATAGAACGCGAGTGCATTTTGTCGTCCACCATGTGTCCGAGTTTTAGCATGTAAATTACACCCACCGTTGCTGGTTGATCAAAGCGTTCTCCTGTTCCGCCATCATATAAATACGTATGACCAAATTGTGGGACTCCCGCTTCTTTGGTTAGTGCATCAATTTGCTCGTTGGTAGCACCATCAAAAATTGGTGTAGCAAATGTTTTGCCCAACTTCTGACCAGCCCAACCAAGAACAGTTTCATATATCTGCCCAATGTTCATTCGTGAAGGTACACCAAGCGGATTTAGTACAATATCCACAGGCGTTCCGTCTTCTAAGAACGGCATGTCTTCTTGACGAACAATTCGGGCAACAATACCTTTGTTCCCGTGACGTCCAGCCATTTTATCTCCTACTTTCAACTTACGCTTTTTAGCGATATACACTTTGGCAAGTTTTAAAATACCTGCAGGTAGTTCGTCCCCAACAGAAATAGTAAACTTGTTTCTTCGCAATGCACCTTGTAAATCGTTTTCCTTGATTTTATAGTTGTGCATAAGGTCATTAACCAAGGCATTTATGCGCTTATCTACTGTCCAGTCGGATTTGACAAGGTGTGCATAATCGTCCACTGCGTTAAGCATTTTTAGGGTAAATTTCTTCCCTTTAGGCATCACTTCCTCACCCAAGTCATTCATTACACCTTGACAGGTTTTACCACTAAGGATAGAAAATAATTTCTCTACCAACACAGATTGTAGCTTTTCAAATTTTACTTCGTAGCTATCTTCGAGTTCCATAATGGCCTCTTTGTCTTGCGAACGCTTACGCTTATCCTTAACAATTCGGGTAAAGAGCTTTTTGTCGATTACAACTCCGTTAAGTGATGGCGATGCTTTCAGCGAAGCATCTTTTACATCTCCCGCTTTATCACCAAAAATAGCACGAAGAAGTTTTTCTTCTGGAGTAGGGTCAGATTCACCTTTCGGTGTGATTTTACCAATAAGGATATCGCCAGCACCTACTTCGGCACCCACACGAATCATACCATTTTCGTCCAAATCTTTTGTAGCTTCTTCGCTAACGTTTGGAATATCATTAGTTAATTCCTCTTTACCCAATTTGGTGTCGCGTACTTCCAATGAATACTCATCAATATGGATTGATGTAAAGATATCGTCGCGAACCACCTTTTCAGAAATCACAATAGCATCCTCAAAGTTGTATCCTTTCCATGGCATAAACGCCACTTTCATGTTTCTACCTAGAGCAAGCTCACCGTTTTCGGTAGCATATCCCTGACAAAGCACTTGACCTTTTTCTACACGGTCTCCGATAGAAACAATGGGTTTAAGGTTGATACAAGAACCTTGATTGGTTTTGCGGAATTTAATCAGTTCATACGTCTTTTCATCCGTATCAAAAGAAACCAATCTTTCATCATCAGACATATCGTATTTGATGGTGATTTTTTCAGCATCAACATAGATTACCTTTCCATCGCCTTCAGCATTGATAAGTACACGCGAATCTGTAGCTACTTGACGCTCAAGACCTGTACCTACAATAGGCGCTTGCGGACGCAATAGCGGAACCGCCTGACGCATCATGTTTGAGCCCATCAGTGCACGGTTTGCGTCATCGTGCTCCAAAAATGGAATCAAGGAAGCCGAGATAGACGCAATTTGGTTTGGTGCCACGTCTGTGTAGTGTACTTCAGTTTTGTCAACTACTGGATAATCTGCTTCTGAACGTGCAATAATTTTATCCGCAGCTATTTCACCCGACTCACTTTTATCAATATTTGCTTGTGCAAATAATTTACCTTCTTCCTCCTCGGCAGACAAGTACTGCGACTGGGACATATCAACAACACCATTTTCTACTTTGTAGTAGGGTGTTTCGATAAATCCGAGGTTATTCACTTTAGCAAAAACCCCTAGTGAAGATATCAAACCAATGTTTGGTCCCTCAGGTGTTTCGATTGGACACAGCCTTCCATAGTGCGTGTAGTGCACATCGCGCACCTCAAATCCAGCACGCTCACGCGAAAGTCCACCAGGCCCTAGTGCAGATAAACGACGCTTGTGCGTAATTTCTGCCAATGGATTGGTTTGGTCCATAAACTGCGAAAGCTGATTGGTTCCAAAAAATGAGTTAATAACCGATGAAAGCGTTTTGGCATTAATCAAGTCGATAGGTGTAAACACCTCATTATCACGTACATTCATTCGCTCACGAATAGTACGCGCCATTCGAGAAAGCCCCACACCAAACTGTGATGAAAGCTGCTCACCTACCGTACGAACACGGCGGTTAGAAAGGTGGTCAATATCATCAATTTCAGCTTTTGAGTTAATCAACTCAATCAAGTACTTAATGATGGTAATGATATCGTCTTTGGTAAGTACTTGCTTATCCATATCAATATCAAGACCAAGCTTTTTGTTCATTCGGTAGCGACCTACCTCACCCAAATTGTAACGTTGGTCAGAGAAGAACAATTTGTCAATAATACCACGTGCCGTTTCTTCATCTGGCGGCTCAGCGTTACGCAACTGGCGGTAAATGTGCTCCACCGCTTCTTTTTCCGAGTTTGTCGGGTCTTTTTGAAGCGTATTGTGAATAATGGCGTAGTCCGCAGATTGCGACTCTTCTTTGTGCAATAAAATAGTAGCAGCGTTTGCTTCTAATATCTGCTCAATGTGATCTTTTTCTAGCACTGTATCACGGTCAAGTACAATTTCGTTTCGCTCAATAGAAACTACCTCACCTGTATCTTCATCAACAAAATCCTCAAACCACGTGTTAAGTACACGTGCTGCCAATTTGCGTCCTAATACTTTTTTAAGACCTGTTTTGGAAACTTTAACTTCTTCTGCAAGGTCAAAAATTTCTAAAATATCCTTATCTCGCTCATAGCCAATAGCACGGAAAAGTGTCGTTACAGGTAATTTTTTCTTACGGTCAATATAGGCGTACATTACGCTGTTGATGTCAGTGGCGAATTCAATCCAAGAACCCTTGAATGGAATCACTCGAGCAGAATACAATTTAGTACCGTTAGCGTGAAACGATTGTCCAAAAAATACACCTGGAGATCGGTGTAATTGTGACACAACAATTCGTTCAGCACCATTGATAACAAACGTACCGCTTGGTGTCATATAAGGAATTACTCCCAAATACACGTCCTGAACGATGGTTTCAAAGTCCTCATGTTCAGGGTCAGTACAATACAATTTAAGGCGTGCCTTTAGCGGAACGCTATACGTCAAACCACGCTCGATACACTCTTGAATGGTGTAACGTGGTGGGTCTACAAAGTAGTCTAAGAATTCTAAAACAAACTGATTTCGGGTATCCGAAATAGGAAAGTTTTCCATGAAGGTATTATATAGGCCTTCATCTCCACGTTCGTCTGATTTCGTTTCGAGTTGGAAGAAATCTTGGAATGATTTGATTTGAATATCAAGAAAATCTGGGTAGGGAGGGGTACCTATGGCCGAAGCAAAATTGTGTCGGATTGCGCTCGTTGTGTTGGACATATGGGTTTACGTATTAAAAAATTAGTACAAGGGGCATAAAACACCAAATGGTTTAAGCCCACCCGCCTCTGGCGGAAGGCTTAAACCTTCGGTTTGTATCGGGAACTTAATTACTTAAGTTCAACTTCAGCACCAGCCTCTTCCAAAGAAGATTTTAGTCCTTCCGCTTCGTCTTTTGCTACACCTTCCTTAATTGGGCTAGGTGCATTATCAACAAGCTCTTTTGCTTCCTTAAGACCAAGACCTGTAAGTTCTTTAACAAGCTTAACTACAGCAAGTTTAGAACCACCAGCGGCTTTAAGGATTACATCAAACTCTGATTTTTCCTCAGCTGCTTCACCACCACCACCGGCAGCAGGACCAGCTACGGCAACAGCTGCTGCTGCAGGCTCAATGCCGTACTCTTCTTTAAGGATGTCGGCCAATTCGTTGACCTCTTTTACGGTCAAATTGACCAATTGTTCTGCAAAATCTTTTAAATCTGCCATTTTTGAACTATTTAATTGTGTTTGTGTTACGTTTTAAGCTTCCTTTTCAGAAAGTGTTTTAATTATTCCAGCAAGGGTACCGCCACCCGATTGAAGGGCAGATACCACGTTTTTCGCAGGAGATTGTAGCAAGCCTATAATCTCGCCAATCAATTCGTCCTTCGATTTGATGTTTACCAATGCTTCCACTTGATCATCGCCCAAATAAATTGCTTCCTCAATGAAAGCACCTTTAAGAATAGGCTTTTCTGATTTTTTGCGGAATTCTTTAATCAGTTTTGCAGGTGCATTACCTGTTTCTGATAGCATCATGGCAGTGTTTCCAACCAAGACAGTAGATAAATCTTCAAAGTCTTTGTCGGAAGCCTCCATGGCTTTGGCTAACAATGTATTTTTTACCACTTCTAGTTTAATATTTGCCTTAAAACAAGCACGTCTTAAATTAGAAGTCGTCTCTGCATTCAACCCAGAAACATCTGTCAAATAGATATTCGTATTGTCTGCAAGAGTGGCAGTTAACTGCTCAATTACGATTGCTTTTTCTTCTCGTGTCATATATTCTGTACGCTATTAACCTACCTTAGTATCAATGAGGATGCTTGGGCTCATCGTGCTAGACATGGCGATGCTTTTAATGTAAACGCCTTTTGCCGACGACGGCTTAAGCTTGATAAGTGTTTGTAACAGTTCGTTGGCGTTGCCCGAAATCTTGTCTGCATCAAAAGATGCTTTACCAATAGGCGCATGCACAATTCCTGTTTTATCCACTTTAAAATCAATTTTCCCTGCTTTTACCTCACGAACAGCTTTTGCTACGTCCATTGTAACCGTACCTGTTTTTGGGTTTGGCATCAATCCTCTAGGTCCTAAAACACGACCTAGTGGACCTAACTTACCCATCACACTTGGCATGGTGATAATGACGTCAACGTCTGTCCATCCGTCTTTGATTTTCTGCAGATACTCATCTAATCCCACAAAATCAGCACCAGCTTCTTGCGCCTCGGCTTCTTTATCGGGTGTAACTAAGGCCAAAACTCGAACGTCTTTTCCAGTACCGTGCGGAAGGGTTACCACGCCACGAACCATTTGGTTAGCTTTACGTGGGTCAACTCCTAGTCGTACGGCAAGGTCAATGGACTCATCAAACTTTGAACTAGCGATTTCTTTAACCAATGCGGAAGCATCCTGTACCGAGTACAGTTTTGTCCGGTCTATTTTACTGAGCGCTTCTTTACGCTTTTTTGTAACT
>JBMYLP010000005.1:0-5826 GCA_049596455.1 Flavobacteriaceae bacterium
CTCAAGATTATGAGTATGTTGAAGGACTTGGTGATTTGGATCAATGTAATGGAAGGTTTGGTGTAACCCCAGAATTTCCTGAAGGCATATATTACTATGTCGTTACAGACGATTTTCCTTTTTTTACGAGATGCTTAAAGGGAGACACTTAAAACAAAAACCGCTACACTATAACAGTATAACGGTTATATAATTATAAGTTGCTCCCCCTCTTGGGCTCGAACCAAGGACCCTCTGATTAACAGTCAGATGCTCTAACCAACTGAGCTAAGGAGGAAAATGTGCGCAAATATAAAATAAATTGATTGACATTTGCGAATAATCAAATCAAAAAAAGCGGCAAAAGCCGCTTTTTTAAATAAGTGTTCAATTTAAGTTAGTTTATTAAATAAAGCTGCTTGGTTTCTGGATTCATCCCACCAATCCAAACCATAATTTCATCTTTGTGTGCATTAACAGCATTCCAAAACGTTTTACCATTTTCATCCATGCTGGTTCCAAAGTTTGCCGATTCGTAAGAAGCAAAGGCCTCCCAGTCTGAATAGAATGTGTAAATATGAAGTCCCATTCCATCTCCATATAAATGGTTTGAGCCATATACAGCCTCTACACCAGGATGATTTTTGTATGACGCCAATTGACCCTCTTGCCAAGCTTTAAGCGCTTCTCCGCCTTTACCCCATTTGATGTCAAACTTACCAAGGGTGACCACTTTTTTTGTTGACCAATCAAGTTTTTCGGACTCATATACCATATTTGTGTTAGCAACACGTATTTGATCCGTATGGTTTTCGGCATAGTTGCGGAAATATGTCCAATATTCAGCGTTGAGGGCTTTTCTAGCTTCTTCGTCCAAATTCATCCCCTCAACGTTTTTTTGAAGCACTTCGTTTGCCAAATCACTATCTGCTTCAATATCTGCTGAAGAAGCATAAAAGTCATAAAATGCAAAAGTGTAGTTGTCGGCAAAAGCATGTGCAAAAATTCCGTGCGCAATAATTTTTCTATCATCAGAGATAGACATGTTACTGAATTTTACGTGAGATGCTAAAAATTGATCAGCCTTAGTACGAGGAACATCAACGTATGTGATATTCATCACTGATGCTGGTTGTGCATGCACATTCAAGGACAATGCGACAGTAACAATGGTTATTATATGTTTCATTTATTAAAATTTTAATCAAAAATAATAAAAGAAACGAATTATGATATCTTATTTAAGTAAAAAGCGATAAATATCATTTCCGTTAGCATATACAAACAATGCCAATAATAAAATCAATCCAACCATTTGTGCATACTCCAACACCTTTTGGTGTGGCTTGCGCCCTGTGAGCATTTCATAAGTCAAAAACACTACATGGCCTCCGTCTAATGCTGGAATGGGTAATACATTCATAAATGCCAAAATGATGGAAATTAAAGCGGTGCGTTCCCAAAATATACGCCAGTCCCACTTGGCAGGAAACAAACTACCGATAGTACCAAAACCTCCTAATTGGCTTGCCCCTTTTTTGGTGAAAATAAACTTAAACCCAGCTACATAATCAAACAATGTCCAGTAGCCATAATCAAACCCCTGTTTGATACTCTCGGCTGCCGAGTAGCTTACATCTGTAGTTTGAGGACGCGTATCCTTTAAATATACGCCCACTGTGCCATCTTCAGTTACAGAAGTGGTTATTTGTTGGGTTTTACCGTTACGTAAAACAGTCAGTACTACTTCTTCACCCTTTAGGTCATCTAGTGCGCTTTGCATCTGAGGCATTGAAGCTATTGTAACATCGTTAACCCCTACAATACGGTCATTTGGTAAAATTCCCGCTACTGCAGCAGCAGAATTTTCTTTTACTTTCTCAATGATGGCAGGCATATGCGGAATAAGTGGGAACATTTCGCCTGCAGCAAATAGTTGCTTGCCAAAATCCTCAGGAATCGTCAAGGTTTCCGTTTTTCCATTAGCGTGTGCTACCGTAATACTATTGGCATCACGTAAAAGCAGCCATCTGTTCACATCCATAGCGGCATCAAGAGGGACGCCGTTTACTGTTAAAACCTTATCTCCTTGCTCAAAACCGATAGCCTGAGCTTGTGGTGTAGGCGAAAGCCCATAAACCAATGCATCATTCGTAATTACGGTTCTGCCCCAAACAAACATCACCATCATATAAATCAAAAAGCCAAGCACCAAATTTACTGTGACACCACCTAACATAATAATTAAACGTTGCCACGTGGGTTTTGCCCGAAACTCCCATGGTTGTGCAGGTTGCGCCATTTGTTCGGTATCCATGCTTTCGTCTATCATGCCCGATATTTTCACATAGCCGCCCAGCGGTAGCCACCCAATGCCATAAACGGTTTCGCCAATTTTCTTTTTAAATAATGAAAATTTGACGTCGAAAAAAAGGTAAAATTTCTCAACGCGCGTTTTAAAAAGTTTGGCAGGAATAAAATGCCCCAATTCGTGAAGTACAATAAGTAGCGATAAACTCAAAATTAGTTGTCCGCCCTTAACAAGAAAAAGTTCCATGGAAAAAATTTAGATGTCAAATGTAAGGGATTTGACCGAGCTATAAAACGATAGAGGTCGTATCTTTGCAGCATGGAGTTTAGTCGGTTTTTTGGTAAATTTAAAACCTTAGCATTTGTGCTATTGGTGCTTTCTGTGGTTATTGTTGGCTTGTTTTATATTGCCCTTAAGCCCAAAGAAGTGCTCCCCGTGTATCAGCCTGCCATGGTAACCCCCGAACTGGTTGATGAAAGTATTCAGTATGTAAAAAAATACCATACTATTGCGCCTTTTTCCATGACCAACCAAAACGGACAACCCATCACCGAAAAAGACTATGATAACACCATTTATGTTGCCGATTTCTTTTTTACTACTTGCCCTAGCATTTGTCCCATTATGACCAAAAACATGTATGCGCTACAAGAAAAATTAGCGGATTTACCGCAGGTAAAACTGTTGTCGTTTAGTGTTACGCCCCAAATAGACTCGGTAGCACAGCTCAAACGCTATGCGCTAAAAAATAAGGTGGATGATGCGCGCTGGAACTTGGTAACTGGGAGTAAAAAGGACATT
Source organism: Flavobacteriaceae bacterium (assembly GCA_049596455.1). Lineage (GTDB taxonomy): Bacteria > Bacteroidota > Bacteroidia > Flavobacteriales > Flavobacteriaceae > UBA7446. The sequence goes on from JBMYLP010000005.1 coordinate 3,092, forward strand.
TATCAGTTGGCACGTAAATCCTATTTGGTGGTAAAAGACGATGGCGATGGTGGTCCTTACGACATGATTCACACGGAAAATTTTGTGTTGGTAGACAAGCAAAAGCGTATTAGAGGTTTTTACGACGGCACCCAACAAGAAGCCATGGATGCTATATACAACGATATTAAGCTACTGCTTACAGAAAACTAACATTTGTCATTAAAATGTTGCGTACTTTAATGTACATTTGTTCTTTAAAATTGGTCTAAATAAATGTATTTAACCCTTGCCGATTTAGCAGTTGGAGAGACTGCCATTATCGATTCTTTTGACGTGGAGCAACTCCCCATGAAGCTTATAGAAATGGGGTGTCTGCCTGGCAACGAGGTCGGGCTGATTCAGCTTGCGCCTAGTAAAGACCCTTTGTACCTAAACATTTCGGGTTCGCATTTGGCAATTCGTCGCGAAACCGCAACACGCATTCATATTCGTAAAAAAGGTGAGTAAAAACATCAACGTTGCGCTTATTGGTAATCCCAATACGGGAAAGTCATCGGTGTTTAATCACCTTACTGGACTAAACCAAAAAACTGGAAACTACCCCGGTATTACCGTTGAAAAAAGAGAAGGTATTTGTCGCCTCCCTAGAGGTGTAAAAGCACGTATTCTAGATTTGCCCGGCACCTATAGCCTTAATGCCTCATCGTTAGACGAAAATGTGGTGGTGGAATTGCTCTTAAATAAAAACGACAAGGATTTTCCAGACGTCGCTGTGGTGGTGTCAGATGTAGAAAACCTAAAGCGAAATCTGCTCCTATTTACCCAAATCAAAGACCTCAACATACCCACCATTTTGGTGATTAACATGTCTGACCGCATGCGCCGTAAAGGCATCAGCATTGACACCTACAAAATGGAGCAATTGCTACACGCCAAAGTTGTGCTAGTGAGTGCTCGGAAAAATGAGGGTATTGATGTGCTAAAAGAACACATATCCGCCTTCAAAACCATTTCCACAAACCCATGTGTAGCCATCAAACAAATAGATCCAGAGTATTTTGGTTCATTGGAACGTACGTTCCCCAATCAGTCGTTGTATAAGTTGTGGCTGGTAATTACGCAAGATGTAAATTTTGCCAAAGTGGAGCGCAAAAAAATGGAAGCTGAAGATGCTAATCATTTGCGAAGCGCATCTTTCTTAAAAAGACTACAACAAAAAGAAACCATCAAACGCTATCAGTTTATCAATGCTGTTTTAAAAGAATGCTACGAAAAAGACAACAGCAAAGCCACTGACCTGCGCGGTAGGTTAGACCGTGTGTTGACACACAAAGTTTGGGGATTTGTGATTTTCTTTGTGATTTTGCTAACCATTTTTCAAGCGCTTTACGACTGGAGTAGCGTCCCTATGGATTTTATTGACGCCACTTTTGTGCAACTTAGCGATTGGGCGAAAACAACTATCCCATCTTGGATGGCGCCCAACCTTATTGCCGAAGGCATTATTCCGGGGCTTGGTGGCATCGTGATTTTTGTGCCGCAAATTGCCATGCTGTTTTTGTTTATATCCATTTTGGAAGAAACCGGCTACATGAGCCGCGTGGTCTTTATTACCGACCGTGTAATGCGACGATTTGGGCTAAGTGGCAAAAGTGTTATTCCCCTAATTTCAGGAACGGCATGTGCTATTCCCGCCATCATGGCAACACGAAATATTGAAAATTGGAAAGAGCGATTAGTCACCATTTTGGTAACGCCATTCACTACCTGTTCGGCGCGATTGCCTGTGTACTTAATTCTTATCAGTTTGATTATTCCAGATGAGCGCATTTTGGGAGCAAACTTACAAGGGTTGGTACTGATGATTTTTTATCTACTCGGATTTGCCATGGCACTTTTGGCAGCGTTTGTGTTGCACAAAACGATGCCTCGAAACCAAACCAGTTATTTTGTGGTTGAAATGCCTAATTACCGCATTCCGTTGCTGAAAAATATATTGCTAACTATTATAGAAAAAACAAAATCGTTTGTGCTAGAAGCAGGAAAAGTGATTTTAGCCATTTCTATTCTGCTTTGGGTATTGGCATCAAATGGTCCTAGCGACACCTTTAAAAACGCCCCAGAAGAAGTCGCAAAATCGGTTTCCGTTTCAGCTAAAAACTACGACCAACAGCTTAGCGCATACAAACTTGAACACTCGTATTTAGGTATTATAGGCAAAAGCATTGAACCGCTAATTCGTCCCTTGGGTTATGACTGGAAAATTGGAATTGCCATTGTAAGTTCGTTTGCTGCCAGAGAGGTGTTTGTAGGCACGCTTGCCACTATCTACAATGTTGGAGAAGATGAAGAAGAAACCATAAAAAAACGAATGGCAGCCGAAACCTATGCAGACGGTAGCCCTGTGTTTACCCTCGCCTCTGGATTGTCGCTTATGGTATTTTATGCTTTTGCCATGCAATGTATGAGTACCTTAGCCATTGTCCGAAAAGAAACCAACAGCTGGCGTTGGCCTACTATTCAACTTGTGGTGATGACCGCTGTGGCGTATTTGGGCGCATTGGCAACATTTCAATATTTTAGCATTTAATATGGAAAAGGTAATCATTAGCGTCGCTGTACTTTGGGCCATTTATTTTTTGGTACAAAAATTTAGACCCCGAAAAAAAACATCCTCTGGATGTGCTTCCAACTGCTGCAAATGATAAAAAAATGGCAAATCGAAATTCGATTTGCCACTCTTTTATGCCATT
>JBMYLP010000005.1:5836-28881 GCA_049596455.1 Flavobacteriaceae bacterium
TTCATTCCACCTAACTAATTACGGGCAAAGGCATATTGCAAGCCAAGGATACCGCACCAATTGTGTTTCATTTGGATACCCTCAACCCTTTGACTTAGGGGAAGTTTTACCTCCAAGGCAAACCGCAGATTTTTAAGTGCTCCTCCCGAAATCAAATAGTTACTTCCAAGCCCTATATCGAGTTGTTTTCTTCCTGAATTTTTGGTGTCAAACAACGGCATCATCATAGGGTTAAGCTGAGCATCTTTTCCTGAGATACGACCAATTGAGACATAGTATAGACTCCCCGAAAAACTTAGGTTTTTACTGGCTTGTAAGGCATACCACCCTGCAAGATTCCATCTGTTACCTAATGCATAGCCTTCTGGATTGTTGCCCAATCGAGTTTTAAATACCGATTGTAGCCCCCATGAGGTTTTATCGGACTGTCCCAAGTAAGTAATCCCAACAAACGGATCCCAAGTTCCGCTTCCCAGTTGCATGGGATATGCGAGTCTTGTGTCGGAATTCATAGGGGTACTTCCGCGCTGATTTAGGCTTCCCGTTGGAATAGAAATACCCAGGTTGGCATGGACTTTTTGCCTCTTAAACTTTGCCAAATGAATTAATCCCGATAACGATAAATCACCAAATCCTATAGATTGTGTCTCAAAAGATATATTCATTTTGGTTTCTAATTGCATGTCGTTATCAATGTAATTCCCCATTAGCATCAAGGTTAACTTATCTGATGGCGCATACATCATCCCAAGCATGTGCATGTGCATTGCCATGTTTTGAGGGGCTGCCATGTACTTCTTATAAACCTCAGCGTTTTCTACCTCTGAGGATGATAAAAGCAATCCCTGCATTTGCATGGTCATTAGCCGATACGAGAACATAAGCGCTCCTTTTGCGTGCAAGTGATCTCCCATAACATGTATGGGAGCATGCCCATCGGGGCGCGAAGCACTCATTTCAGTTTGTTGTGCCCAAAGCAAAGGGCATAGTAAAAGAGTCCCTAAAAAAGGGAAAAATAATTTTTTCATTGAATTTGTGTTGTATTTGGTTTTAATCATTTAAAGCCACACACTAGGTATGGCAGTGGAGATACAGCACAGCTTGGGGAGGGGGCAAAAGGGGTTTGTTAAAATTGTCGTTATATAAATCCAAAGGGTTATAAAAAAGTAATTGGATTGTGTAAGAGAGTTGTTTGAATTGAAGTCCCTTTTGTTTTTCTAGAAAAAGGTTGGGGAATTTTTCAAAGCTAATTTGTGGATATTCGGATGTGCCTTCAGGCTCATTTTCTAGAATTTCTTTTGTCAATTGGCATTTTCCGTTGCACTGCAATACCTCTTTTTCTTTATTAATACACAGCACTTCTGCAATGTAATCGTAATTAATAGCGTAATTAAAAAACGGAAATGTAGGTCGAATTCCTGAATAACAGAAGACTATAACGAGCAGTAAACTAATAGCTTTTTTGCCGAAAAACATTTAATAATATAGGGCGATTTTCCTATTTCAAAAATATAGATAATTACAACATAATCCTACCCCAAAGCAACATCTAAGGTCATCATAACCACAAACCCCGCAATAAAGCCTAGTGTTGCAATGTCTGTAAATTTATCTTGTTGGGTTTCGGGAATTACTTCTTCTACCACTACAAAAATCATGGCACCCGCCGCAAACGCAAGTGCATAGGGCAAAATGGGCGTAAAAAACGTAACGGCAAGTGCACCAATGACACCCGCAATAGGTTCTACAACAGCTGAAGATTGCCCATAAAAAAAGCTTTTACGTCTGCTTAACCCTAGTCGGCGCATGGGCATAGAAACCGCAATGCCCTCAGGAAAATTTTGAATGCCAATACCAAGTGCAAGCACCACTGCTCCAGCTATGGAGGCCTCAGGCAAGCCCGCAGCAACGCCGCCAAACAATACACCAACCGCCAATCCTTCGGGAATATTGTGCAGCGTAATGGCAAGCACCATAAGCGTGGTACGGTGCCATGGGGTTTTTATTCCTTCCGATTCTTTAAAATTGATGTGAAGGTGAGGTAATATTTTATCCAAACCAAAAATGAAAAGGGCGCCCAGCGTAAAGCCAACCGCAGCAGGAATTACTTTTACAAAACCCTCGCCAGGACTCATGTCTATTCCAGGGGCGAGCAAACTCCAGAAGCTAGCGGCTACCATAACGCCTCCTGTAAATCCTAACATGCCGTCCAAAACAGCACGATTCATGGTTTTAAAAAAGAAAACAAACGATGCGCCAAGTGCAGTTAATCCCCACGTAAAAAGGGTAGCGTAAAGCGCGCCCAACACTGGTGGCGTATTTTCAAAAAAGTGAAGTATAGATTCAAACATAGGGGCAAATATAATTATTCCGCTTTTACGAAGATTTTTGTAGGTTTGAAAAGGTGAAAAAAAAAGGGGGGTACGATTTTATTTTTGCGGGGGCTGGTGCAGCAACGCTGCAAATTGTAGGGCAATTGCTTGAGCATAAACAATTTGCTAAAAAGTCAATCCTTATTTTAGAACAGAACACCAAGAAGGCCAACGACCGAACGTGGTGTTTTTGGGAGCAACAATCAAAGCATAATTGGTTGCCTTTTGTTTATTCCCAATGGGAAAACATAACGTTTTCATCTGACTCCGTTCAACTAAAAGAGTCTATTTTGCCTTATTCCTATAAAATGGTTCGAAGCAGTGCTTACTATACCCACATTCGTGAACTCATTGCAAAAAATAAAAATATCGAACTGCGCTATGAAAAGGTTGAAACATTTAAAACAAATGCTGAAGGGGTTGACGTTTATACCCACCAAAACACCTATGCAGGGGCATATTTTTTTAATAGTATTTTTGATTGGAACGTAGTACGGCAGCAATCCAAATATCCCGTTTTGCAACAACATTTTGTGGGTTGGTTTATCAAAACCGATGAAGATTGTTTTGATGCCAGCACTGCTAAATTTATGGATTTTAGCGTAGCGCAAAAAGGCAACACACGCTTTATGTATCTGCTCCCCTTAAGCACTACTGAAGCATTAGTAGAATACACCTTGTTTTCGGAGAACTTACTTCAAATTGCAGAATATGAGCGTGAAATTCGCAAATACCTGACCCAAAAAAATATCCGAAACTACCGCATTATAGAAACGGAGCAAGGGAACATTCCCATGACCTGCTACCCGTTTTCAAAACACAATAGCGAACGCGTACTACATATCGGTTCGGCAGGAGGATGGACAAAAGCCAGTACGGGATTTACATTTAAATTCATAGAGCGAAAAGCCAAAAAGCTTGTGTCGTTTTTGAACACTCAATCCGATATGCGGCTTTTTGAAAAGCGCAACCGCTTTTGGTGGTACGATTTACTCTTTTTGGATGTATTGGCGCGTTACAACCATAGGGGAGGCTTTTTATTTTCTAAAATGTTTCAACATAATAATCCCATTACCATACTTCGGTTTTTAGATGAAAAAACCACTTTTAGGGAGGAAGTCCGTATTATGAGAAGTTTTCCCGTACTCATATTTGTAAGGGAACTTTTACGCCGTTTAGTGCGTTCGTTGCATTAGCCAATTTCCAAAAGCAACAAAGCGTTGCTTCATTTCTTGACTGAGATTTACTTTTTCAAGCGCATCAAAAGCTTGTTGCGTAAAATCTTGTACATAGTCCAATGTTGCGGTATCAGCGCCCGTGTCTTTAAAAAGCTGTGTTACGGCAACTATTTTTTCAGTGTCGTCTTTAGGCGTTTCTGACAGCCATTTCTGCAATGTGTCTCGCTGATTTTCAGCACCATTGATGTTAGCCAAATGCACCAAAATGGTTTTTTTATTTTCGGCAATATCACCTCCTATTCGCTTGCCAAAATTGGCTGCATCGCCAAAAGTGTCTAAGTAATCGTCTTGAAGTTGGAAGGCAATACCTAGTTGCTCACCAAATTGGTAAAGCAGTTGAGCGTCTTCATCCGAGGCGCCTCCAACCCATGCACCCATTTGCATGGCGCAACCCACCAAAACAGCGGTTTTTAGACGAATCATTTCCAAGTAGTTTTCAATACTTACATCGTTACGAGATTCAAAATCAACGTCATATTGTTGTCCTTCGCAAACCTCAAGTGCCGTCTTGCTAAAAAGCGTTGTAAGCGATTGAAATAGCTGCGGTTCGTATCCATTCAAAAACGTATATGCCTGAACTAACATGGCATCGCCCGAAAGAATAGCGGTGTTAAGGTCCCATTTTTCGTGAACCGTCTGTGCCCCTCTCCTTATGCTTGCATTATCCATAATGTCATCGTGCATAAGCGTAAAATTGTGAAAGACTTCAACTGCTTGTGCTGCCGGTAGTGCCTCTTTTGGGTCTTTGCCAAACGCCTCACATGCCATAAGCACAAGCACAGGACGTAACCGCTTACCGCCCAGAGCAAGCAAATAATCAATGGGGGCGTATAGCCCTTGCGGAGATTTCCCTTGATTTATTTCAGATAACGAATCCGATACAAGTTTTTGATAAGCGATCAAAAATTCCATGAATAGACATTTTTGTAAAAATACGTCAAGGAATTGTAATGGAAATATTAAGAAATCATAAACTATGGAAACTTTTTTGGTTTTAAAAGTTTCCTGTATATATTTGCCTCAAATTGCTATGGAAAAAATACTTTCGTCTTGTGCCGAAATGTTTCTAACGCTTGGATTCAAAAGCGTTACCATGGACGATATTGCTCATAAACTTGGCATTTCCAAAAAAACACTGTACGCCCATTTTCCAAATAAAGAAATTCTTGTAAAAAACTGCGTGTTTCATTTTTTTGATTATGTAACGGGTGAAATATCTAAGATTAGCAACAATGCCAACAACCCCATTTCAGAATTGTATGACATAAAAATGTTTATGATGCGCCAAATCAAAAATGAAAAAATATCACCTCAATTTCAGTTAAAAAAATTCTATCCAGAAATTTTCAAAGAGCTCCAAGAAAAGCAGATGGCATTTATGATTGCACAGATGAGTAATAGCCTTGAAAAAGGAGTCTCGTTAGGGTTATTCCGTTCAAACCTAAACATTCCATTTACGGCAAGACTTTACTTTAACGGCATGATGGGTATTAAAGACCAACGTCTTTTCCCCGCCAACATGTTTCAGCACAGCCAACTAATGACCGATTATTTAGAATATCACGTTCGTGCCATTTGCACCGAATCAGGAATTGCCATTTTTAACACCTTTGAAAACCATGTCCATGCCTAAACTTTTTGTGTGTCTTTTTTTATTGTGCTCCTATTTTGTGTCGGCACAACAACTAGACTTAAACGATGCCATTCAGCTTGCAAAAACAAACAACCGTACGTTACAAAACGCTAGTAAGGACATCCTAATGGCGCGCCAAAAACGTTGGGAAACCATTGCCATTGGATTGCCACAAGTGTCGCTATCGGCGGGATATGTGAATGCAATCAAACAACCCGTTTCGCTGATTCCTGCTGAGTTTTTTGGTGGACAAGCCGGCGAGTTTAACGAAGTTATTTTTGGCACTGAGCAAAGTGCTAATGCAGGATTGCGCTTAGAACAGCTCATTTTTGACGGATCCTATTTGGTAGGGTTGCAAGCCTCTGAAATTTATTTACGAATTTCTAAGCAGGCATACACCAAAACCGAGCAAGCCATAATCCAAGCAACTACAGACGCTTATGTGAATGCGCTATTGGCAAAAGCGCAAGTAGGTGTTTTGGAACAAAATCTTGAAGCAGCTGAGCAGAATCTTAGTGAAATTAAAGCGGTTTTTGAAAACGGTCTGACTGAGGAAGAAAATGTGCAACAGTTGCAACTTATTGCGACATCGTTGCAAAGCTCTCTTAACTACACCAAACAAATGGCGGATGTAGCAAAAAACGTATTGCGTTATGTGATGGGTATGGAGCTCGACGCGCCGCTTACACTCGGCAGCACCCTCGAAGGTCTTGCGTTGCAACTCCAAAGTGAGCATAGCGAAACGCTTACACTTAAAAACAATATTGACTATCAAATGGCACAAAACGACATCCGCACAAAAGAACTCTTACTCAAACTTGAGCGATTTAAATCGCTGCCAAGAATATCGGCTTACCTTAGTGGCGGTTACGATGGCTATAGCCAAGAGTTTGCATTTACCCAGCCTGAGCAAAATTGGTTTGGTAGGGCAAGTTTTGGGCTAAACCTCAGCTTTCCTGTGTTTAGTAGTTTTCAATCTCAAGCCAAAAGACAGCAAGCAAAGCTTGCGCTTGAGCAGGCCAAAAATCTAGCGGAAAATGTTGAACAAGAGCTTTTATTAGAAGAGAGCAGGCTTCGAAATGCCGTACAATTCAACTTAGAAAACATGAAAACTACCACCGCCAATTTGGCGTTAGCTGCAGCCATTGAGAAAAAAAATCAAATCAAGTTTAAAGAAGGATTAGTGTCTGGCTTTACATTACGCCAAGCACAAACCCAACTTTACGACGCACAAAACAACTACTTGACTGCCATGCAGCAACTCGTTATTTCTAAAACATCATTATCCCTTTTACTAAACCCTGTAACTTCTGACAAATGAAAAAGACTATCTTTTTAACTCTAATGTTTGGCTTTGTTGTGTCGTGCACTTCTACGGAAAAGCCAAATACCCAAACACTTATTGATCAACAAAATGTGGAGGGCTTGCGTGCACGTCAAGCTGAATTGGTAAAGCAAAACAATACCATAAAGTCAGAATTAAATCTTGTAATGGATGCCATTGACAGGTTTGACAAAGACAAAAAGCGATCTTTAGTTACAGTATTTGCTGTTCAAGAAACTGCCTTTGCCCATACGGTTGTGTTACAAGGCGTGGTCAAAACAAACCAAAACTTGATGTTAAATGCCGAGTTTATGGGTGTCGTAAAAGCCATTCATGTAAAAGAAGGGCAACAAGTGGCAAAAGGGGATTTGCTTGTTACCATTGATGACGGTGGCTTAGCTGAAAATGCAGCACTTCAAAAAGTACAATTGGATTTGGCAAAGACCTTGTTTGAGCGTCAAGAACGGTTGTGGAAACAAAACATTGGTTCAGAAATGGAGTATTTGCAAGCCAAAACAGCTTTTGAAAGCCAGCAAAAAGGCTATGAGCAGCTACAACAACAATTGAGTAAAGCTGCATTGTATGCACCCTTTTCGGGTCGTGTTGATGATATCATGACAGAAGTTGGGCAGTTAGTGTCCCCAGCTGCTCAGCCGCTTTTAAGGCTCGTAAATTTAAGCAGTATGTACGTAGACGTTGATGTGCCTGAACGCTATTTTCCAAACATCAACAAAGGAACTACCGCACAGGTAGAAATTCCCGTTTTAAACCACACATACAGCAGCAAGGTTATCCACAAAGGAACCCATATCAATACAGGTAACCGAACGTTTAAAATTTCTATTTCGGCAGATAAATCAATCGCGCTTGCGCCCAATCTCATTACTACAGTGCGTTTGGTAGATTATCAGAATCCTAACGCTATTGCAATTCCACTTGAAGTTGTTTCTGAAAATTTTTCCGGAGAGCAATATGTTTATATCGTCAATAAAAACAACAAAGCCGAAAAACGCTTTATCAAAACAGGGCTTGTTGAAGGCGATGTTGTTGAGGTATTGGAAGGGCTTAGCACAGCTGACCGTGTTATTGACGAAGGCGCTCGTTTGGTAAAAGAAAATGAAAACGTACAGATTACAAACGCATTATGAGTTTAGAAAACAAATCCAATAAAACGTTTGGGCTTTCTGTTTGGGCCATTCGCAACAGCACCATTATTTATGTGCTTATGGGAATTTTTCTCGTTTTAGGCGGGTCGGCATACGTAACCATGCCCCGAGAAAACTTCCCTGAAATCACCGAAACAACCATTTTTATAAGTACGCCCTACCCTGGAAATACCGCGCAGGATGTTGAGCGATTTGTTACGGACCCCATTGAAGAAGGTATCAAGGGTATCAGTAATATCACAGAAATTACCTCTACGTCACAAGACGATTATTCTATTGTTTCTATTGAATTTGATGAGGATATCCCTGTTGATTTAGCAAAACAAAAAGTTAAAGACGAGGTGGACGCTGTAAAGGCATCCGAAGACTGGCCAACATTTAATAATGCCAAGCTTGAACCTTCGGTTTTTAATCTTAACTTCTCCGAAGAAATGCCCATTTTAAATGTCAGTATTCAAGGTGATTATCCCATAGACAGACTAAAAACATTTGGAGAACTGCTGGAAGAGCGCATTGAGAGGCTTGACGAAATCAAGACAGTTGACATTCGTGGAGCACAAGAAAAAGAGGTTGAGGTTGCCGTTGATACACGAAAAATGATGGCATCGCAAATAAGCTTTAACGATGTGGTACAAAGCATTGCCAACGAAAATATGACCGTTTCTGCGGGAACTATGCGCAGCGGCGGACAGCGTAGAAGCATTCGTATTGTTGGGGAAATTGAAAGTCCTAACGATTTGGCGGCATTCGTGGTTACCAACGAAAAAGGAACAGTTTCTTTGGGTGAAATTGCAACGATATCGTTCAAAGATCAAGAAACCACCAGTTTTGCGCGTGATTTTGGTACTTCAACAGTAATGTTAGACGTAAAAAAACGAGGCGGTAAAAACCTTATCCAGGCGGCTGCTAGCATCCGTGAGATTGTTTTGGAAACCAAAGCCATAGCCTTTCCCGAAGACTTGACTGTGACCATTTCAAACGATATGTCTTCGCTTACGCTAAATCAAGTGAATGATTTGGTAAACAACATTCTTTTTGGGGTGTTACTTGTGGTAACAGTACTTACATTTTTCTTAGGGTTCCGAAACGCATTGTTTGTTGGATTTGCGATTCCCATGTCCATGTTTATTTCGTTTGTCATTTTGCAGACGCTAGGATACACCATGAACACCATGGTGCTTTTTGCGCTAGTTATGGGGCTTGGAATGCTGGTAGACAACGGTATTGTAGTGGTAGAAAACGTCTACCGCCTTATTGAAAAAGAAGGGCTGTCTAGAGTGGAAGCCGCAAAAAGAGGGGTTAGTGAAATTGCCTATCCCATTATTATTTCTACCGCAACTACCGTAGCGGCTTTTGTACCGCTAGGATTTTGGCCTGGAATTATGGGGCAGTTTATGATTTATTTCCCTATTACCCTATCCGTTGTTTTGGGCTCGTCGTTGTTTGTAGCACTATTGTTTAACTCCATGCTGGTGTCTAAGTTTATGGATGTTGAAGAAAAAAATCTTTCGTTAAAAGGGCTTATTCGGTTGAGTATTGCGCTTGTTTCCGTAGGGCTCTTTTTTATGGTGATTTCAAGCGCCACAAGAGGTCTTGGCAGCTTCCTTATCACCCTAATGGCATTCTTTTGGCTTTATCGTTATTTTATAAAAGGTCTTGCCGGTTCATTTCAGCGGTTTTTCCTTAATTATCTTGAACGTGGCTACGAAAAGCTTTTGCAGTTTGCCATGCGTGGATGGCGGGCATATGTCTTTGTTTTTGGAACCATTGGACTCTTGTTTACCTCGTTTGTGCTAGTGGGTATTGCAGGTCCTAAAGTGGAATTTTTTCCAGATAATGAACCCAGTCAAATCATTGTTTACATCGAATATCCGCAAGGGACAGACATTGCTAAAACCAATGAGATCACAAAATCCATAGAGCAAGTAGTTATTAAAACCGTCAATGCAGACAAATACTTGGACAGCGGTAAAAACTTTATGGTGGAGTCCTTGGTATCTCAAGTTGGTGCAGGTGCTGGAAACCCACAAACCGACAGCGGATCGCAAGCCGAAATGCCGCATCGTGGTAAAATCACGGCAACCATGCGCGAATACAAATACCGTCGGGGGCTTTCAAGCGAAACCCTGCGCAGCGAGGTACAGCAAGCCCTTCATGGCAAGTTTTCGGGCGTAAGTATCTCAGTAGAAAAAGATGCTAATGGACCTCCTGTTGGCTACCCTGTAAATATTGAAATTGAAGGGGAAGATTACAACGAATTGATTCAAGTTGCCAACAATATCCGCAGCTATATCATCAAAGAAAATATCCCTGGAATTGAAGAGCTTAAAGTAGACGTTAACCGCAACAAACCCGGAATGGAAGTAGTTGTTGATCGGCGTAAAGCAGGAAGCCTTGGCGTAAGTGCGGGTCAGGTTGGCTTTCAGTTGCGTCGTGCACTATTTGGCGAAAAAGCAGGAGTATACAAAAAGGATGGCGAAGATTATGATATCAATGTGCGTTTTCAAGAATCCGATCGATACGATCCTTCAGCGCTATTTAACCAAAATATCACGTTCCGTGATATGGCTTCTGGTAGAATTAAAAACGTTCCCATTTCGGCAGTGGTAGAACGTAAAAATGTGGCAGGGTATAGTGCTATCAAACACAAGAACCTTCGCCGTGTGGTAACGGTATATTCGGCTATTTTACCTGGTTATAACGCCAATGAGATTGTAGGGCAAATCCAAACCCAAATGCAAGGGTTTGAAATGCCAAAAGGCACCAGCTACGCCTTTACAGGAGAGATTGCTGAGCAAGAAGAAAATATGCGTTTTTTATCCAGCGCACTTGGTTTTGCCATTTTACTTATCATGCTGCTGTTGGTATTTCAGTTTAATTCGGTCAGTAAACCCCTTATTATTTTGTTTTCCATTTTTATGAGCTTTACGGGTGTAATGCTTGGACTCGTCTTTTTCAATATGACGTTTGTGATTATCATGACCATGATGGGTATTATCTCTCTTGCTGGGATTGTTGTAAACAACAGTGTGGTATTGCTAGACTATACCCAACTTTTGTTGGATAGAAAAAGAGAAGAGCTGGGTATTGAAAATGACGACTTATTGCCAAGAAATGACATTTTTGATGCCATTGTGGCTGGCGGAAAAGCACGGCTCAGACCTGTATTGCTTACCGCCATTACCACTGTACTTGGGCTAATTCCACTTGCCATTGGACTAAACATCAACTTTTTTAGCTTGTTTGCCACGGGCAATCCGCAAATTTATTTTGGCGGGGAAAACGTGATTTTTTGGGGACCACTAGCGTGGACCGTTATTTTCGGACTTACGTTTGCAACTTTCTTAACCTTGATTATTGTGCCTGTTACCTTTTATCTAAGCAAACGGGCGTCTATAAGGTTTAATAAATGGCATCAGTAAGTCACTTGCCTGCAGTGGCTTGTCCTAATGACTCCCAATAGGATACGCTTTGAATTCGGTTTTCTTGGTAGTTAACCTCGGCAATTTGTCCATCAACCCAAAAAAGCCATGTCCCCATTTTTTTGCCATTTTCGTATTCGCCAACAGCTACAGCATTGCCTTGTTTGTCATATGAGCGCCAAACCCCATGGTTTTTTCCTTTCAGCTGATGCCCTTGTTGTTCTATTGTTCCGTTGTCGTGAAAGGTTGTGATTTTTTGGGTATTATTAGTTTTGATTACTTCTTTTTCTTGTGCCAAAAGCAGTGAACTTGAAGCAAGTGCTATTGTTATAATTATTGCCTTCATAGTATCTAAGTTTTTAATGAGTTAGACGATTTGTTACAACAAATATACAAAAAATTTACATTTGCTTAACATTAAATTAACATTGCGTGTTAAAACAGCATAAATTTATAGTGATAATCCAGCGCATAATTTCGTCGCAAGTCGTGAAGAAGTCCCTATTTTTGTAAAAATTTTAAGATGTACAGGAGTCATCATTGTGGCGCTCTTTCAGCAGCGCAAATCGGAACCGAAGTTCAGCTTGCGGGTTGGGTTGCCAAAACACGTGACAAAGGCTTTGTGTTGTGGATTGATTTGAGGGATAGATACGGCATTACACAATTGGTTTTGGATGAGGAACGCTCAAATCCAGAAATTTTGGAAGCTGCAAAACGCATCGGTAGAGAAACCGTAATTCAAGTTTCGGGAACCGTTTTAGAACGCGAAGCGAAAAACCCCCATTTGCCCACAGGTGATATTGAAGTGTTGGTTACTTCACTAGAGGTTTTAAATCAAGCACAAACACCCCCATTTACCATTGAAGACAACACTGATGGCGGCGAAGATTTGCGCATGAAGTACCGCTACTTGGACATTCGCCGTACGCCCGTGCAGCAAAGTTTATTGTTTCGTTCCAATGTTGCGCTTTTAGTACGAAACTTTTTGGCGAAAGAGAATTTTGTAGAAGTAGAAACGCCATACCTTATTAAGTCTACACCCGAAGGCGCACGTGATTTTGTGGTGCCTTCACGCATGAATGAAGGGCAGTTTTATGCCTTACCACAATCGCCACAAACCTTTAAGCAATTGCTAATGGTAGGTGGCATGGATCGCTATTTTCAGTTGGTAAAATGTTTTAGAGACGAAGACCTCCGCGCAGACCGTCAGCCTGAATTTACCCAAATAGACTGTGAATTATCTTTTGTGCATCAAAACGATATCATGGCTTGCTTTGAAGCACTTCTTTGCTATTTGTTAGAAGAAATACACGGCATTTCACCAAAACCCTTCCCTGTAATATCTTATGAAAATGCCATCAAAACGTATGGAAACGACAAACCCGATATTCGCTTTGGGATGACCTTTACTGAGCTAAACGAACTTGCGCAAAACAAAGGTTTTCAAGTATTTGATGCACAAGAATTGGTGGTAGGTATTGCTGTTCCGGGTGCTGCAGCTTGGTCTAGAAAACAAATTGATGCGTGGATAGATTGGGTAAAACGTCCGCAAATTGGTGCCAACGGACTGGTTTGGGTAAAATGCAACGATGATGGGAGTTACAAATCTTCTGTAGATAAATTCTTTGATGCTGCTACACTTGGCAAATGGGCTAAAGCCTGTGATGCAAAGCCCGGTGATTTGATTTTGGTCATGGCAGGAAATGCTAACCAAACACGAACCCAGCTAAGCGCACTTCGTATGGCATTGGCAGAGGAATTGGAGCTGAGAAAACCCAACGAATTTGCGCCCCTGTGGGTGGTAGATTTTCCTTTGTTTGAAAAAGATGAAGAAACGGGCGCGCTTCACGCCATGCACCATCCCTTTACGGCACCAAAACCTGAACACCTCGAAAAGCTTCAAAGCGACCCGACTTCGGTGGTGGCTCAGGCGTACGATTTGGTACTTAATGGAAATGAAATTGGGGGTGGTTCTATTCGTATTCACGATAGAGAAACACAAGAAAAAATGCTTTCGTTATTGGGCTTCTCCGAAGCAGACGCTAAAGCACAGTTTGGCTTTTTGATGGATGCCTTTACCTATGGTGCTCCGCCACACGGCGGCATCGCCTTAGGGTTTGACCGTCTTGTTGCCATTTTGGATGGCAAAGAAACTATTCGCGACTATATCGCTTTTCCTAAAAACAACAGCGGTCGTGATGTGATGATAGATGCTCCAGCCCCTTTGGATGCGGAACAGCTTGATGAACTGTCGTTAATTGTTAAGCCAAAAGCGGAGTAAAATGAAATGGTTTTTGCGTATTTTCTTTGTCTTGGTATTGGCAAACATTTGTGTGGGATATGCTATTCGGCAGGACAATATGCCCTTAGGTGAAAAATGGATTGGGCTTTCGGTAGCAATCGGTTTTTTTATTTATATGCCCCTTTTTTTGGTACATCGCTGGAAAGGAAAACGCCTACAAGACTATACGCTTTCCAATGAAAATTTAAAGAAAATGCGGGACACACTTAATCCGCCTAAACAAAGAAAAAGCTAATTTCTTTTTAGTTTCTTCTCATTTTTCTCCCACTGTCGCAAGGCTATGACTTATGCCTTTTAATAGGTTTTATTTAGCACGAGAGAAGACCCTCATGCCAGCGAAGGGCTATTGTTTTCACACATTGTTGGCAGTAGTTTTCTTTGCTTTAATTATAAGCGTTTCGCCAAAAAGAATTTCTTTCTTAAATACTTGCTTAAAAACACTTCTATTTATTTGAGCCGTTTTTTCTTTTTTACCCCGTCTTCTGTATACCCATAGCGTAGATAAATAAATTAATGGTAAAAAAATAGCGTAAACTAAATTTATTAGCTTCATTCTATTTGTCCTTATCTCCTCAATCCTAAACCCGTTAGAATGGAGCATATATCTTAATTCCGCAAATGAAATCATACCGATGTGATGTAATGGATTTGGGTTAGTTTCATCGAGAGGGGAATTACATTTATGATGATGGCCTGTGGTAAACCACTTAAAACGTGATCTTAGGCTGGAAATATTAGGAGTTGATATAATGATTTCTCCTTCATTTTTTAAAACACGATGTCCTTCTCTTACAAAATAAAATTGTTCGTCTATATGTTCTATACCATCAATACAAACTAATATATCGCATGATTTATCGGACAAATTAAAGGTTTTTGTCATGTCTCCTTGAATAAAGGTTTCATGTTCTATCTCCAAAATATTAACAATATCAATAGCAATTACACGTTTAAAACCTTCATCCTTGAGTCGCTGTATAAACGCTCCACTCCCTGAAGGAATATCGACAACTACTTTATCTGTATTCATTTTAATCATGTCAAACACAGTTTCATGTGTGTTTTTAGATGTATTAATACTAATTCCTTTGTAGTTCCTTCTCATTTTATCATCTTTTTGTAATAAATTTATTTCCGCTTTTGTTTAAAAAAAGCATGTAATAATGCGCTCGCTTCGGGGGCTAAAATTCCTGTTGCTACTTCTGTTTTGGGGTGTAATGGTGTTCCCTGCTGACGGTATCCCCGTTTTGGATCCTCTGCTGCAAAAACCAATCGTGAAATTTGACTCCAATACAAGGCTCCAGCGCACATACTGCACGGCTCAAGGGTAACATACATCGTACATCCCTGAAGGTATTTGCCGCCAATGGAATTAGCAGCAGCGGTAATGGCTTGCATTTCGGCATGAGCAGTAACATCTGTCAAAGCCTCTGTGAGGTTGTGCGCGCGGGCAATAATGGCGTTTTTTGCCACCACCACCACACCAACGGGTACTTCTCCTTTGTCCAATGCCACTTGTGCTTCGGCAAGTGCTTTTTTCATAAAAAATCCGTCATCGAAAACCTGTTCCATTACGCCATCTTTTGATACCATTCCAAGGCTTTGCCATCTGTAAGACTAGCTACATAACTGCTGATATTAAGCAACAATCCATATGTGTCTTTTTGGGGTAAAACCAACGTTTCTGGCAAGCATTGCAGCGCAAGTTTATCAAATGCCGAGGCATTATTTTTGGTTTTTCGTGTGGCAGCACCCACAAAAACATCCAACAATCGATGAATGACTTGATACCCCTTCAATTCTTTTTCAATGACCTCTTGCGCCTGATAAATATTGCGAATGCTAAGATTTATGATGTCATTGATTTGGGCTTTGTATTTACTTTTTTCGGTGAGTGAAGTCATACAATTTCCGCTCATAATTTCCGCCTCGTGTGCCATAAAAAGCTCCGCAGCTTCTTGAATTAGGGTGCTAATGGACAAAGCCCTTAAATACGCCAATCGATCTTTTTTGGTGGTTAGGGTTTGGTATTTGTTTGTATTGATATTGTCTTTGACCAAATTAATAAGATATTCTAACGCATAATCTTCCGAAATCCAACCCAAGTTAATGCCGTCTTCAAAGTCGATGAGCGTATAGCAAATATCATCTGCTGCCTCAACCAAATACGCCAACGGATGACGCCGTATGGTATTATCGGCTTGTAACAAACCTAAATCTGATGCAACGGCAACATAATCGTCTTGTTGCGCTTGAAAAAAGCCAAACTTTTTGTCGGCAACATGTTGGGTAGGACGATGCGGTAGTGATGCTTTTGGATATTTGGTAAAGGCGCCAAGCGTGGCATAACTAAGTCGAAGCCCCCCGGGAATTCCAGGTCTGGACTCCATCAAAATTTTAAGTCCGTTGGCATTGCCTTCAAAATGGGTGAGGTCGTGGTATTGTGTTTTGGTAAGTAAATTTTTAAACTCAACACCTTTTCCATTTGAAAAATAATCGCCTATTGCTTGCTCGCCACTGTGCCCAAAGGGTGGATTGCCAATGTCGTGTGCTAAAGATGCTGCTGCCACAATTGCACCAAAATCATTGCTGGTATAGCCAATGGTGGCAAGCTCTGGGTACTTGTGCAAAAGCTGCTGACCAACCATACGCCCAAGGCTTCTTCCCACAACAGAAACTTCGAGTGAGTGTGTGAGCCTGGTGTGTACAAAGTCGGTTTTGGAAAACGGAATGACTTGCGTTTTGTCTTGAAGATTTCGAAAGGCGGCAGAGAAAATGATGCGGTCATAATCTACCTCAAAACCACTACGTGTGGGGTCTTGTTCAGCGCGGAGTCGTTTTTGCGTATCGCCATGGCGGCGAAGTGAAAGTAATTGTTCCCATTGCATGCTCGAAAGGTATAAAAGACTGTTCAACTTCCAAAGTGCGTACTTAACAATTTAGAAACAATAAGACAATTATTAATTAATAGGCAATTAACGCTTTTGTCACATTACAAAAATAAGTTTGCACAATAGAAATATAAAAAACATAAAATGAAAACCAACATACTAAAATTTCCATTATTTATTCTACTATCTCTTTTGATAATTTCATGTAGTGATGATGATGACACTACTACTACAAACCCTACAGATCCTTATACTATATCAGGTAATATTACTGCTGATAAAACGTTAACTGCAGGAAACGTTTGGACACTTAAAGGTCGTGTTTCTGTTGTTGAAGGCGCAACGCTTACAATTGAGGCAGGAACAGTTATAAAAGCTACTGCTGGAACAGGTGCAGATGCTTCTACGCTAATCATCGCGCGTGGCGGAAAAATCGACGCTCAAGGTACTGCTAGCAAGCCTATTGTTATGACTTCTGTTTCCGATAACATTCAAGCAGACGGATCTTACCCGAGTTCTGGTCCTGCTTTAGGTGTTGGTACACGAGGCCTTTGGGGAGGACTTCTTGTTCTTGGAAAAGCACCTTGTTCTTTTAAGAACGATGTTTCTGAGTTGCAAATTGAAGGTATTCCTGTTTCTGATAAAAATGGTCTTTATGGAGGTTCGGATGCTGCTGACAACTCTGGTACTATTAGCTATGTTTCTATTCGACACGGTGGTGCCGAAATTGGAGAAGGTAACGAAATTAACGGACTTACACTTGGTGGTGTTGGATCAGGAACTACTATTAGCAACATTGAAGTAGTTGCTAATGTTGATGATGGCATCGAATTCTTTGGAGGTACTGTTGACGCTTCAAACCTTCTTGTTTGGGGTCAAGGTGATGATGGAATTGATATCGACCAAGCATATTCTGGTACTATTACTAACGCAATGGTAGTACTTACTGATGCTTCTGACCACGCTTTTGAAATTGATGGTCCTGAAGGAAGTGCTACTGGAAGTTTTACAATCGATGGTGCAACAATTATTGGTACTAATGATGACTGTTCTCCTACAGGTGTTGACGGAGAGATGGCTGATTACAGAAAGGCTGCTACTGGAGCAACCAACAATATTTATGCTCTTAATTTCACAGAAGGTAAAGATGTAGAATTAGATGCAAGTGCAGATGCAACATCTTATACTAACGGAACGCTTACTTTTTCAAACTGGGACATACAATATCCTTTAGCTGATGACGATAGTGTTTGTGCTGGAGAGGCAATCAACAAAATCTTTGACGACAAAGTAAATGAAAGTACATTTGAAACTGATGCTGCTGGATGGGCTGAAATCGTAACGGCTAAAAAAGCTGATGCCGGTGCAGATGAAAGTGCTTTTGCATGGACTTTTTACAAGCAATAGTTTACGATAAAAGATTATAAGCATATAATTAGCATTATTGCCCAACTTTCAATTTTGAGAGTTGGGCAAAATGCATTTAATAAAGACTAATGAAAAACATCCTTTTTATACTTACTTTCTTTGCTAGCCTAAGTGGCTTTTCGCAAAACACCATTTCAGGAACAGTAATGGATGGTGAATTTAACGAACCTCTACCTTTTGCAACGGTAATGGTAAAAGAAACAGGAGAAGGTACTACAACGGATTTTGATGGCGCATTTAGTTTAGATGCTGGAAGTAGTTCTCCTACATTGATTTTTTCTTTTGTAGGTTATCAAACACAAGAGATTCAAAACATTGATGTGTCAAAAGGAAATACTGTAGTCAATGTAACCTTAACTCCTGCTACTCAAGGGTTAGAGGAAGTAATTGTAAGTGTTAGTGCTAGTAGAAATACGGAACAATCGGTTTTATCTTATCAAAAAAAGGCTGCGAGTCTACTTGATGGATTATCCTCCCAATCGTTTAAAAAAGCTGGTGCTGGAAATATTGCCTCGGCAATAAAAAGTGTGCCTGGGGTTTCTGTTCAGGGTGGTAAATATGTTTATGTGCGCGGTTTAGGTGACAGATATACAAAATCTACCTTAAATGGTGTAGACATTCCAGGTCTTGACCCCAATAGAAATACCGTACAGATGGACTTGTTCCCAACAAACATATTGTCTAATGTAATTGTTGTCAAATCCTCTACGGCTGAACTACCTGCAGATTTTACAGGAGCTATTGTAGATATCGAAACAAAGGATATTCCTAACTCTAAAGAACAATCGATTTCTGTGAGTGCAGAATACAACCCCGACATGCACTTTAATTCAGATTATATCGCTTATGAAGGGGGAAAAACAGATTTTCTAGGCTTTGACGACGGTACTCGAAAACTTCCAACAAATTCAAGTTTACTCGGAAGTGCTTATGACCCTCGTTTTGGTGTGAATTTCGACAATGCACAAGGGATTACCAATTTGGCTCGTTCTTTTGATCCCACCATGGCAGGAACCAAGCAAACAAGTGGCATGAACTATAGTCTAAGCTATAGTGCCGCTAATGCCTATGATGTAGGAAATTCAGGTAACAGAATTGGTGTATTGGCTGCCTTGTCTTACAAAAAAACAACTGACCTATTTCAAGATGCACAAAACAATATTTTTAATACAAATCAGGAAAATAAGTCTAATTATGAACTTGAGCCAAACAGAACCCAAATAGGAACTATTGGAAGCAGTAACGTAATTGTGAGTGGGCTGCTGGGGGTTTCGTTTAAAACAGCGTTGAGCAAGTATAAACTAAACATACTCCATGTTCAGAATGGCGAAAGTCGGGCGGGAGATTTTAGGCAAGAAACACGCTTTTCTGACTTTATAGATTTTAATAAAGATAACTTAGAATATACTGAGCGTTCCATTACAAATGTTTTGCTTTCTGGTTTACATAGCAGCCAAGAAGGGGATTGGAAAATAAATTGGAAACTTTCACCATCGATTTCTAAGAATCACGACAAAGATGTGCGTGTAACAGCATTTCAAGATGAAGAAGGTGTTTTCAGTTTTCAAGAAAACACAGAGCCGAAACGTATTTGGCGAACTTTAGATGAAATTAATATGGTGGGTAAAATTGATTTCTCTAAAAAATATACCCTCTTTGGTAATAATGCTATGCTAAAGTTTGGAGCACATGGAGCATACAAACAACGTGATTTTTCTATCGCTCAAATATCTGTCAGTACCTTATTTAGCTCCCCTGCCGATTGGTTGCGTTACAATGGAGATCCAAACAAGATATTTGATCCAACTAACATCTGGACTTTTGACAATCAAAACGGAACCTATATTAATGCACAAACCACCATTCTACAAGAAGCAAATAAATTTGATGCTTCAAACATCAACGCCGCG
Source organism: Flavobacteriaceae bacterium (assembly GCA_049596455.1). Taxonomy (GTDB): domain Bacteria; phylum Bacteroidota; class Bacteroidia; order Flavobacteriales; family Flavobacteriaceae; genus UBA7446. Next base: position 25,523 of record JBMYLP010000005.1, read on the forward strand.
GGATATGTGTCTAATGAATTTAGAATTGATGAACGGTTAAGAAGCATTATTGGGCTTAGAGTTGAAATGTTCCAGCAATACTACACAGGAACTAACAGCCAACAAGGTGTGGATTTAAAGAATGAGCGTATAATTGACAAGCTAGATATTTTTCCTTCACTTAATTTAATTTATGCAGTATCTGAAAAGGCAAACCTAAGAGCTGCCTATTATAAGACAACTGCGCGACCATCTTTTAAAGAGGCTTCGATTGCTGAAATATATGATCCACTCGATAATCTTGTATTTGTGGGTAACATCGATATCAAACCAACATACATAGACAACTTGGATTTGCGATTTGAGCACTTTGGAGAAAAGGCAGAAATGATAGCCCTAAGTGCATTTTACAAGCGATTTACAGATCCGATTGAGCTTGCTTTTGTAGCGGCGTCAACTTCAAACTATACTCCTTTAAACTTGGGAGATGCAAATGTGTACGGAGTAGAGTTTGAATTACGAAAAAATCTTGGGTTTATCTCTGGTCTTGATATTTTTGACCTTAAAATCAACACCTCGTTCATTGAGGCGTTCCAAAAGTTTAGTGATGATGAACTACTACTTAGAACAAATGCTTTACGCGACGGTCAAACCCTTGAAGACGGAAGAGCATTACAAGGGCAGTCGCCATATTTAATAAATGCTGCGCTTGACTTTAACTTAGAAGCGTCTCAATTACAAGGAAGTCTTGGCTATAATGTACAAGGAAAAACACTTGAAGTAGTAGGAGATGGTTTCTATCCAGATGTTTACACCATGCCTTTTCATTCTTTGAATTTAAATATTATTAAAGGTATTGGTGATAACCACACCTTAACGTTAAAAGTTAGCAATCTTTTAGATGATGTCCGGGAAAGTTATTTTGAGTCATATGGTGCAACTTCTCAAATTTTCTCAAACAGAAATATTGGACGCAGTTTCTCTATTGGATATAGTTTTTCAATAGATTAACAAAACCTTATTGAGAATGCCTCCATTTTTATGGGGGCTTTTTTATATTATTGCCAAATGGATTTTTACCTCATCATTATCATTGCACTTGCAGTTTTGGCTACTGCAGATTTGGTTGTTGGAGTGAGCAATGACGCTGTTAACTTCCTTAACTCAGCTATTGGCTCAAAAGCCATAAGTTTTAGAACCGTGATGATTATTGCCAGTTTGGGCGTAGCCGCAGGTGCTATCTTCTCTAGCGGACTTATGGAAGTAGCAAGAAAGGGAATCTTTAATCCTGACTTATTTTACTTCGATGAAATCATGGTCATTTTTATGGCGGTGATGCTTACCGATATTTTATTATTGGATTTCTTCAACACCCTTGGAATGCCTACCTCAACTACGGTGTCCATCGTATTTGAGTTATTAGGCGCTGCCGTAGCCATTTCCATGGTAAAAATATACTGGGGCAATGCCAATGAATCACTTTACGAATTTATAAACGTTAGCAAAGCAACTCAGATAATTATGGGCATTTTGCTCTCGGTGTTTATTGCCTTTACCGTTGGTGCTGTAGTGCAATACGTAAGTCGGCTAATTCTTACCTTCCATTTTAAAGATAATCCCAAATGGATGGGAGCTGTTTTTGGAGGTATTGCCATGACTGCCATTACCTATTTTATCTTAGTCAAAGGAATTAAAGGAACGCCTTTTGCAGACAATAGCTATGAACTGCTGGGTAATATGTCGCTCAAAGATTTTGTGGCCACACAGGCAGACCGAGTGCTTTTAATAAGTTGGGTATTGTGGACTGCTTTATCGCTGTTGGCAACTTATTTCTTGCGAACAGATATTTATAAAGTTATCATCATCGTTGGCACATTTTCATTGGCTCTTGCTTTTGCCGGTAACGACTTGGTAAACTTTATTGGTGTCCCTATTGCTGCCTGGCAGTCCTTCGAAGCCTGGAAAACTTCTGGTGTCAGTGCAGAACTTTTCAATATGTCAGTCTTATCTGCAAAAGTAGCAACTCCTACTGCGCTGCTCATTATTGCTGGTTTAGTTATGGTTATTACGTTGTGGCTGTCTTCAAAAGCACAAGAGGTGCTTAAAACTTCTATTGAGTTGTCACGGCAAGAACGCACAAACGAACGTTTTGACTCCAATGCCTTCTCGCGTAGTTTGGTGCGTGCTTTTGTGGGTTCGGTACGAGCTGTTGAAGCCGTAACGCCATCTGTATTGACAGAAAAAGTAAAGGCACGTTTTATGCCTGCAAAGGGGCAACACTATGCAAAATCAGAAGACGCACCAGCATTTGATAATATCAGAGCATCCATAAACCTTACGGTAGCCGCAGTGCTTATTTCTATTGGAACATCATACAAGCTGCCTTTATCAACCACTTATGTAACCTTTATGGTGGCAATGGGAACATCTCTTGCCGATAGAGCTTGGGGAGCAGATAGCGCTGTTTATCGCGTTGCTGGGGTGCTTAATGTTATTGCAGGTTGGTTTCTTACTGCGATAACTGCCTTTACTGCCTGTGGTATTGTAGCGGTAATTCTTTATACTGGAAAATTACCTGCACTACTATCCTTGTTGGCATTCACTGTTTTTCTACTTGTCAAAAACTATCGTAAGCATAAAAAAAATATAACTGAGTCCAAGCGTGAACACGATTTACAAATGATTGAAAGTTCCTCAGTCCAAGGACTCATTGTAGAAAGTGCTTACAACGTTTCGATGATGGTTAACAAGTGTAACGATATTTACCTTGCTTCTATAAATGGTTTGGCAAAACAAAACACAGAGGAGCTTCGAAATACAAAACGAGAGGTTGTTCGCCTTGAAAAAGAAATAGAAAAACTTCGTAACGAGTTGTTCTACTTTATACAAGAAATGGATGAAGAAAGCGTTGGTGTCAGTCACTTCTACATTAACCTAATTAGTATTTTGGAAGACATGGCGCAATCATTGGCGTACATCTCAAAAGTATCGCACAAACATGTAAGCAACAACCACCGGCAGTTAAAGTATTCTCAAATTAAAGAACTGAAAGAAACGCAATTAGATTTAGATGAGTTGTTCGCTGAAATTCGATTTGCCTTTGATTTAACTGATTTTGAGGCTGTTGGCGGCATCCTTACTAAAAAAGGAATCCTCTTTGAAAACATTGACGAAAAAATTAATCAACAGGTACTTAGAACAAGAAGTAAAGAAGAAAAGAGTCCTAAAAACACCACGCTTTTCTTTAGCTTGATGGTTGAAACAAAAGATTTGATTGTAGCTACTTTTAACTTAATTGAGCTTTACTACCGTAAGTTTGACCCAAAAATAGCGCCAAGAAAAGTCAGCTGCTAATTCTTTTCGTGCGTGAAGTTCCAGGT
>JBMYLP010000005.1:28891-103276 GCA_049596455.1 Flavobacteriaceae bacterium
CTACTTAGGTAGCGCTTTTTTTATTCTAATTGCTCCAATTACGAACCGCACATCAGGCAATCGTCATCGTCACTTTCTTTTGATTTTGCTAGCATCTCCTTTAGCTCAGTAGCGCTGAGAGGCTCCACAGCAACAGAGGCTTTTGCCTTAGGCGTGGTGGCTACTTCTGCAGCAGGAACAGCTTCTGTCTTTTTGTTAACGGTGAACTTAATCGCATCCACAGCAGATTTTGTACGTAAGTAATACATCCCTGTTTTTAAGCCCGATTTCCATGCATAGAAGTGCATTGACGTGAGCTTTGACATCGTTGCGCCCTCCATAAACAAGTTCAACGACTGCGACTGATCAATGAAATACCCGCGATGGCGTGACATGTCTATAATGTCCTTCATGCTCATTTCCCAAACCGTTTTATACAGCTCGCGTATATCTTCAGGAATGGTTTCTATATGTTGTATAGAGCCATTGGCACGCATCAATTCTTGCTTCATGTCTTCGTCCCAAAGACCAAGGTTTACAAGATCTTCCAACAGGTGTTTGTTTACCACAATAAACTCACCAGACAACACACGGCGGGTGTAAATATTTGAGGTATACGGCTCAAAGCACTCGTTATTCCCCAGAATTTGTGAGGTAGATGCAGTAGGCATTGGCGCCATCAATAACGAGTTGCGCACCCCGTGCTTCTTGATTTCTTTGCGTAATCCAGCCCAGTCCCAACGACCACTAAGTTCTTCATCCTTAATTCCCCACATGTTGTGCTGGAATTCCCCTTTCGAAATGGGTGACCCCTTGTAAGACTCGTAAGGCCCCTCAACTTTTGCCATTTCTTTAGACGCCGTTAGCGATGCAAAATAAATGGTTTCAAAAATTTCTTGATTAAGGGTTTTCGCTTCTTCGCTCGTAAATGGCATGCGCAGCTTGATAAACGTATCGGCAAGACCCTGCACACCCAAACCTACGGGCCTGTGGCGCATGTTAGAGTTTTCCGCTTCAGGAACTGGATAATAATTGCGGTCAATGACCTGATTTAGGTTTTTGGTAACACGCATCGTTACGTCATACAATTCTTGATGATCAAATGCGCCATCCTTTACAAACATTGGAAGTGCAATCGATGCCAAGTTACATACCGCTACCTCGTCTTTTGAGGTGTATTCCATAATTTCGGTACACAAATTGGAGGAACGGATAGTCCCCAAATTCTTCTGATTAGACTTGCGGTTCGCTGCATCTTTGTACAACATATATGGCGTGCCTGTTTCAATTTGTGACTCCAAAATTTTCTCCCAAAGCTCACGTGCCTTGATAGTTTTACGTCCTCTGTTTTCAGATTCGTACTTTAAGTATAACGTTTCAAACTCTTCGCTATGACAGTCGTAAAGCCCAGGACACTCATTAGGGCACATTAGCGTCCACTCGGTGTTTTCCTCCACACGTTTCATGAACAAATCTGGAATCCACATGGCGTAGAACAAATCACGCGCACGCATTTCTTCTTTACCATGGTTTTTCTTCAAATCCAAAAAGTCGAAAATGTCAGCGTGCCATGGTTCTACATAAATGGCAAAGGAGCCTTTTCGCTTTCCACCGCCTTGGTCCACATAACGTGCTGTGTCGTTATATACACGAAGCATCGGCACTATTCCGTTTGACGTACCGTTAGTGCCCGCAATATATGAGCCTGTGGCGCGCACATTGTGGATAGATAATCCAATACCACCCGCCGATTGTGAAATTTTTGCCGTTTGCTTTAAAGTATCATAGATGCCGTCAATACTGTCGTCTCGCATCGCTAATAAAAAACACGAAGACATTTGTGGCTTTGGTGTTCCTGAGTTAAAAAGTGTAGGCGTAGCATGCGTAAAGTAACGCTTCGACATTAGGTGGTAGGTTTCAATAGCAGCGTCTAAATCCGTTGGGTGAATCCCCACAGAAACACGCATCAGCATATGCTGTGGACGCTCGGCAATGTTGCCGTTTATTTTGAGCAAATAGGAACGCTCTAAGGTTTTAAATCCAAAATAGTCATAACCAAAATCACGGTTATAGATGATGGTTGAATCAAGTAAATCGGCATTATTTTGAATTACATCATACACCTCATCAGAAAGCAGTGGTGACTTTTTCTCGGTACGTGGATTCACATACTCGTAGAGATCCGTCATTGTTTCCGAAAACGATTTTTTGGTGTTTTTGTGCAGGTTTGAAACGGAAATGCGTGCTGCAAGTTGTGCATAATCAGGGTGTACTGTTGTCATGGAAGCAGCCGTTTCTGCTGCAAGGCTATCTAGCTCAGATGTGGTAACGCCATCATACAATCCCTCAATAACTTTCATGGCAACTTTTACTGGGTCTACAAGCTCATTGAGTCCATAGCACAGTTTGCGCACCCGTGCGGTAATTTTGTCGAACATAATGGGTTCCTTGCGCCCATCTCTTTTTACTACATACATAGTGTTGTTGTTTTATTGGTTAATGCATTGAAAGTCCCTAAGACAATCAACACGTGTACTGGCTTGCGGTGTAGACTAAAAGTCGTCGCCGAACGAGTACTTTTCTGTTTCTTCCTTCTCTTGGTTCATCACACCCGCTTTTTGGTACTCTGACACGCGCTTTTCAAAGAAATTGGTTTTTCCTTGAAGCGAAATCATATCCATAAAATCAAACGGGTTAGACACATTGAACTCTTTTTCTAAGCCAAGTTCTACAAGTAGGCGATCAGTAACAAACTCCAAATACTGTGTCATCAGTTTGGCATTCATTCCAATAAGACTCACGGGAAGTGATTCCGTAATAAACTCACGCTCAATGTTTAGGGCGTCGATGATAATTTCTCGAATACGTGCTGGTGGAACTTTATTCACCAAGTGGGTGTTGTGCAAATGAACAGCAAAGTCGCAGTGCATTCCCTCGTCACGAGAAATTAATTCGTTTGAAAACGTTAGACCTGGCATTAAGCCGCGTTTTTTGAGCCAGAAAATAGAGCAAAATGCCCCTGAAAAGAAAATTCCTTCAACCGCAGCAAAGGCAATAAGGCGCTCTGCAAACGAATCTGACTCTATCCAACGAAGTGCCCAGTCTGCCTTTTTCTTGATGGCAGGGAATACTTCAATAGCTTGAAAAAGGCTGTTCTTTTCTGTTTCGTCTTTAACGTAAGTGTCAATTAGCAGCGAGTAGGTTTCCGAGTGGATATTCTCCATCATAATTTGAAACCCGTAGAAAAATTTAGCTTCGCTGTATTGAACCTCATTAACAAAGTTCTCTGCTAAGTTTTCGTTCACAATTCCATCTGAAGCTGCAAAAAATGCCAAAATGTGTTTGATGAAATAGCGCTCATCATCGTTTAGCTTTGCTGTCCAATCTGTTAGATCTTGGTGTAAGTCAATCTCTTCCGCCGTCCAAAAACACGCTTCTTGCTTTTTGTACCACTCCCAAATATCATGGTGTTGAATAGGGAAAATAACAAAACGGTTCTTGTTTTCAGACAAAATGGGTTCTACAGAAACTGACATAATTTTTTTATTAGATGTTAAATGGAATGCTTATTGCCCTACAAATGTTCCAAAAATTAAGGACAAATAAAAGGCATACTTTTCCACAATGCCTTTTAGTTTTTAACAAAAACTAAGGTTTTCCTTACAAAAATTTGGTCAAAACATAAATTATAATACGCTGATTTAAAGCGTTTTATAAAAATGTCTTATGGGAAGAGCATCTGCTATTTTTTTTGTTGCGCTGCAAATTCTTCAGCCGTCTGCTGCAAGGCATCATACCACGCTTGTCCAAATTTTCTGACCAATGCTTTTTCCACAAATTGGTACAACGGACGCTTCAACGCCTCGCCCAAATCACAACCCGAAGCACAAATAGCCCATTCATGATAATTAACAGCTACAAAAGCACTGTAGTTTTTTACTCGAACAGGATATAAATGACATGAAATCGGTTTCTGTAATATCGTGTCTCCGTTGCGGTGTGCTTGTTCAATACCACATTGCGCAATGCCTTTGTCGTCGTAATTGATGTAAGCACACGCCTTGCCGTCTATAAGTGGCGTTTCCCATTCTTTAAAAGCGTTTTGGGTGGCAACTCCTTGTGCCTCTAGCGCAGCAATTCCTTCTGGGGTCAAATAAGATTTAACCTCATGCCAATGCGCTTTCAATTGTTCAATTTCTTCCAATTCTAAGGGTGCACCAGCCTCGCCCTCAACGCAACACGCGCCTTTGCACGCCAATACGTCGCACGTAAAGGTTTGTTCAAAAAGCGCTTCAGAAACCAAGGTTTTGCCTAACTGGAACATGGCACTAAACTACAATTTTGATTGCACAAAAAAAGTATCTTTGACCCATGTTTAATTTGAAAGAAATCGTAACCTGTACTATGGTGCTTTTTGCCGTAATCGATATTATTGGCAGCACACCCATCATTATTGGACTTCGTCAAAAAGTAGGGCATATTCAGTCTGAAAAAGCCTCGCTTGTAGCAGGAGTTATCATGATTGGATTCCTCTTTTTAGGCGAAAGTATCCTAAAACTAATAGGTATTGATGTGAATTCCTTTGCGGTTGCGGGAGCGCTAATTATTTTCTTTTTAGCACTCGAAATGATTTTGGGCATTCAGCTATATAAAGATGAATCGTCCGAAACGGCATCTATTGTACCAATCGCTTTTCCGCTAATTGCAGGTGCGGGAACACTGACCTCGTTATTGTCATTGCGTGCAGAGTATGATGTTGCGAACATCATCGTTGCCATTGTCATCAACATCGCAATTGTTTACACGGTATTAAAATCATCTAAACGCATTGAAAGCGTTTTAGGACAATCGGGTATTAATATTATCCGTAAAATTTTTGGTGTCGTACTTATGGCAATTGCCGTAAAGTTATTTGCTGGAAACTTACAGCAACTGTTTACGTAACTCAAAAAGAAACTCCGATACTGAAAAAACTTTGAAAAAAGGGTTAAGCAAGTTTTACGTCGCTTGCCGCCTTGCCTCTTTTTCCATCAACAATTTCAAATGTAACGCTGTCGCCTTCGTTGATTGAAAGACCATCTAACGCGCTAATGTGTACAAAAACATCCTCCCCTGAGTCAGTGGTTATAAAGCCAAATCCTTTTGACTCGTTGAAAAATTTAACAGTACCTTGCATAAAAATAAAAATATAATTTAAGCAAGATTACAACAATTATTTAGATTTATACCCTATTAAGTAAATTATATTTCTATCTTAAACTAAATCTCTAATAGCTATTATGATACACACTTAGCTATATTTGTTTAAAATTTTGCTTGCTAGCGTAACTTACTTAAAATACCCATATGAAAATTCTAATTTATGTTTTTTTGGCACTCGCCGCTGGGCTGCTTGTTTTTAATGTATTTCATATTGATTTTGAAGCACCCTTGGAAGACGACAGTTTTGCTGCTGTTGTAGGGGTTGGCGCAAGTTTGTGTGCCATTATATTGCTTGTGATTTTAAAAATCGCCCTAAAAATTCAAAAGAAAATTAAGAATCAACCCTGAGGTAGCTGTACTAACTCAACCCCTGCTCGTTCCAAAAAATCTAATCCAGAAGAATCTTTGTAGGCAGTGGCATAAACTACTCGTTTTATGCCTGCTTGATGGATAAGTTTGCTGCATTCTTTACACGGAGATAGCGTAATATAAAGCGTTGCGCCGGCACAAGACTGCGTCGAAGACGCTACCTTCATGATGGCATTTGCCTCAGCATGAAGCACATACCATTTGGTGTAATGGTCTTCGTCCTCGCATTCGTTTTCAAAGCCCGTTGGTGTACCATTATACCCGTCTGAAATAATCATACGGTCTTTCACAATTAAGGCACCCACTTTTTTGCGCTCACAATGCGAAAGTTGCGCCCATTCCACTGCCATACGCATATAGGCGGTATCGTATCGAAGTTGTTTTTTGGCGGCTTTTGTCATAATGCACTAGCAGATGAAATCAGAATCGGTACTAAAATACCGATTATTATGCTACTGCCCACAAGCAAGCGATCGCGCTTTGAAACACCCAAATGACTTAGTATCGTATTGAGAAAAACAACAGCAATAACCGCTATAATTTGAGCAGCCTCAATGCCAAGTGTAAAATATAAAAGCGATAAGCCAATGCCTTTATCGGCAAAAACCATCGAAAAATAATTGGAGAATCCCAATCCGTGAATAATACCAAAAAATACCGCTAGTAGCGTAAATGGCGCAGACGATTTTGCGATAATGGCATTGTTCCAATACAAAACATGTAAGGCAGTTAGCAAGATGGTAATGGGAATGAGGAACTCAATCCACGATGGCGAAATACGCACAATGCCCGCCGATGCCGCCCAAAGCGAAACCGTATGTCCTATGGTAAAAACGGTGACCAAAAGCACCAATTGACGTAATTGTTTGTATAAATAGGGTAAGGTAAGCACCACCAAAAACAGGAGGTGATCGTAGGCGTTGGGATCTAAAATGTGGTTTAACCCAAGTTTAGTGTAAAAAAGAAAATCGTCCATAAGTATTAAAATCCACGTTCGTTTTTGATGGCTTCATACGCTTGTTGTATGCGCTGAAACTTTTCTTTGGCCGCCTTTTCGGCTGCAGGCCCTAAGTTACGAACTCTATCGGGATGGTGTTTTTTAACCAAATCTCGATATGCCTTCTTAATTTCTGCATCTGTTGATGTCTTAGACACTTCTAAAATGGTGTATGCGCTGTCGGTTTGAGCAACAAACATAGCTTTGATGCTATTAAAATCTGCTGCGCTAATGCGCATATAGCCTGCAATTTCGCTGAGCTTTTCAACTTCTACAGGGGATACCTTGCCGTCGGCTTTGGCAATGCGAAACAAAAAGTCGAGCATTTGTAAGCGTGCTTCGTAGCGAGTACGCGTCACTAAAAACTGCCCAATTTCCATTGCCGTAACCCCCGATTTTTTAAACTCGGCATTGTAAATTCTAAAAATCTCGTTTGCCCGATCTTTTCCAAAAAACTGTACAAACTGAGCGCGTACATAGTCCAGCTCGGACTGTGTGGTTTTGCCATCGGCTTTGATAACCATGCTTGCCAACGCTAACAAACGAAGTTCAAACTCCTGTGCAGAAACCCGTGTGGTTTGAAACGAGGTTCTAATTTGTCCTCTACTCCCCGCCTCTAAAAGCGTTCCCAAAAAAAAGCCCAACAGTGCCCCCGGAAACCGAAACACCATATAGCCTATAAAAGCTAATAACCATCGCATCGTGCAAAAGTACAAAGGATTTTAGGTGGATTTCATTTACTTTAGCACAAATTTAATCCATAAAATGTCCACTCCCGAAAGCCGTAGATTTAACAGAACATGTGACTTTGTACAAAAGCACTTACCTAAAAATGCCTCTTTACTAGACTTGGGAACTCCCAATGCTCTTTCAGCATTTTTAACAACTGCTGGTTTTAGTGTTCAAAACACCAAAGGGGAAAACTTAGATACCGATTACCATACCTATCTCAATACTGAGGCAGATTGTGTTACTGCTTTTGAGATTTTTGAACATATGTTGGCGCCGTTCAATATATTAAGCCAAATAAAGTGTAACAAACTGATTGCTTCTGTCCCTTTAAAATTATGGTTTGCATCTGCCTATTGGAATTCCAACGACGATTGGGACAAGCATTACCACGAATTTGAGCAAAAACAATTTGATTTTTTACTCGAAAAAAGTGGTTGGGAAATAAAAGACAGCATGCTTTGGACATCTCCCGATTATAAAAAAATTGGTGTTCGTCCGCTATTACGCTACATCACGCCCCGCTATTATATGGTGTATTGCGAACGTGCATAAATCCACTAGCTTCCCTATCTTTGTACTCTAAAATTAATGCTATGTATCCTGCTGAAATTGTTCAACCCATGCGCGACGAGCTTACTGCCGTTGGCTTTACCCAATGTACCACCGCCGATAGCGTAACGTCTGCACTTAGCAAAAGTGGCACCACACTTGTGGTTGTAAATTCGGTTTGCGGATGTGCTGCTGCTAATGCACGCCCAGGCGCACGTATGTCACTTGCCAACGATAAATCACCTGAACAACTCATTACTGTTTTTGCAGGTGTAGACCAAGAGGCTACCGCCGAAGCGCGAAGCCAAATGGTTCCTTTTCCACCATCATCTCCTAGCATTGCCCTTTTTAAAGATGGCGAATTGGTACATATGTTAGAACGGCATCACATTGAAGGGCGTCCGGCAGAACTGATTTCGGAAAACCTTAAAGAAGCGTATAACGCACATTGCTAAATTTAATCATGGCTAAGCTCCTTTCTTATCCGCTTAGCGTATTGTACTACCTCGTTTTTGGCGGTATTCTTGTGCTGTTTGACGGACTGCAACGAATAACATATTTGTTTGGTTATCAGGCACATAAAATTTGTGTAGATGTCCTTAATTTCTTTCTATTAAGAGGTCTCAATCTAATTGGTACACGTTTTGTTTTTGATATGCCTTTTGCGTTGGAAAAAAATCAATCCTATATTATTGTTGCCAACCACCAAAGCACCTACGACATCCCGCCACTCATTTGGTGTTTTAGAAAAGTGCACCCGAAATTTGTAGGAAAAAAAGAACTCGGAAAAGGAATTCCCAGTATTTCCTTTAATCTAAGAAATGGAGGGGCAGTGCTCATCGACCGAAAAAATCCAAAACAAGCACTAGAAAAAATCAAAGCGTTTGGGGAACGTACTGCAAAAGCGCATCGCAGTGCCATCATTTTTCCTGAAGGAACCCGAAGCAGAAACCATAAGCCTCGCCCATTTCGATATGCTGGCTTGATGCAACTCGCCGAGGTTATGCCAAATGCAAAACTGTTGGGCGTTTCCATTAGTAACTCATGGAAAATTACCCGATATGGATCATTCCCGTTGGGTATTGGTACAAAAATGATACTAAAGGTACATCCTCCTATTGCCATTCCAAAAGAGGATATTGCAGATACGCTACGTCAGTTGGAAGAAAAAATAAAAGCTTCGGTGCTGGCTTAATCTATACGTGGAAAGCGAACTTCGAATCGCGTAGCCACATCTGGATTTGACTCAAATTGTACTGCGCCGCCATAGGTTTCCACAATCGATTTTACCATGCTCAATCCAAGTCCCATACCGCTTGTTTTGGTGGTAAATGTTGGCTCAAAAATGCGCTCCTGAAGTGCTTTAGAAATGCCTTTGCCGTTGTCTTCTACAGACAAATAAACCCATTTTTTATCTCCAAAAAGACGTACAAGTATGCGTGGCTTACTAACCTCCGCGCACGCTTCAATGGCATTACTCATCAGGTTATTTACAATCCGAACCAATTGCGTGGCATCAAGTTGCGCGTAATACGTTTCATCGGCTTTCAAAGCAATAGGCGCATCTTTATACAATTCTAATGCGCGCTGAACGGTTGCCGTTACGTTTAATCGCTCCGATTGCCCAGTGGGCATGGCTGCAAACTGCGAAAATGCCGAGGCAATGGCACTCATCGTATCAATTTGCTGAATCAGGGTTTGGCTAAATTCGTGCACTTGCGTTTTCCACTCCGAAGATCCTTTGGCTACCTGTTGTTCAAAATGCTGAATGCTCAACCGCATGGGCGTTAGTGGGTTTTTGATTTCGTGTGCAACCTGTTTTGCCATCTCCCTCCACGCCACTTCGCGCTGCGATTTGGCAAGTTTTACAGCACTTTGCTCCAATTCATCTACCATGTGATTATAGGCTTCTACCAAAGCCGAAATTTCCTTGCTTGCTTTGGTCAATTCAATTTTGGTGTTTGATTTGGCAAGTTTGGTCTGATTAAGTTTTACGCTAATGGTTTCGAGCGATTGCGTTATGTAGGACGATACAATAAATGCCAAAATAATGGCAATTATCAGCATAATCACATACACCTGCACCAAGCGAAGTAAAAAGGCATTGAGTTCTAAAGAACTGAGGGAATCGTCATCAAAATACGGCACATTTAAAATGGCGAGAGGCAAGCCTTTAGCATCAAAAATATAAAAGTAGGAGGAGCGCATTCGAATGCCATCTGTAGTGCTAACGTCAATAAGTCGCTCTGAGGGGTTGGCTTGCAATTGGCCCAAAAGTGTTTTGGGAAGTACCTGAACAGGGGCGGCTTCCATTAGCTGCGTAGACGACATCAATACCCCCGAAAGGCTATATATCCTAAAGTTGATGTTTAGCACGTCTGCCGTTTGCTGCATATGCGGTTCAAAAATGGTGCTTAGATTTTCTGGGGTAACTTTAGTGGCAGCATCTTGAAGTAAATACGTAATCCGTTTTTTTAGCTGATTTTCTTTACGCTCTAGGCGTTGTTCGTGATAGGCGTTGGACTGTTCGCGATACTGAAAAATGGTAACGCCAGCGATGAGCAACGAAGCAGCCACCACCAAAAAAATAAGGGCAATAAAAATACGTGCACGAAGAGATAGCAACCGCATAAGGCTACAGTTTTGGGGTTCGGTAGCGTTTGTAAAGTCGGATTCCAAACATCAGCAGCAACGCTAAACCCACCAAACCGATAAGTCCAAAAACCCAATGTACGCTGTTTTTGAGTATGGCAAGGAATACCACCGCAAACAGAATCAGCGTAGCTCCCTCATTCCAAACGCGAAAAAAAGTAGCACTATAACGATGTTCGCCACGCAAAAATTCTTTGTAAAGCCTATGGGTTTTAGCATGATACAAAAGCAATAACCCCACAAAAACAAGCTTTACCCACATCCATGGTTGAGCGAGCCAAATGGGCATCAGCACCAACAACCACACCGCAAAAAGCGTTGCCAAAATCCCTGATGGCACCGTAATAATAACCCATAGCCTCCGCATCATCAATTGCAATTGTGGCAACAAAATATCGGCTTCGTTTTTGGGTCGTGCTGCGGCTTCAACTTGGTAAACCATAAGTCTTGGGATATAGAACAATCCCGCAAAATAGGTAATCACAAAAATGAGGTGTAGGGCTTTTATGTAGTTATAGGCTTCCACGTGCAAACAATTGACCTAAAGGTACATTTTTTTAAACTAAGATGCTGTTGCCCATTCATCAATCCAACGACTAAGAACATTTACCCAATCGTCACGGTCGTTAATGCAAGGCACTACGTGCATTTCCTCGCCATCTTTTTCTTCGAAATCCTCTTTGGCTTCCATACCAATTTCCTCTAGCGTTTCTAAACAATCGGATACAAACGCTGGTGTTACTACCGCCATTTGCTTGGTGCCATTTTTAGCAAAATTTTCTACTGTCTTATCTGTATAAGGGCGCAGCCACTTATCGCCGGCTAATCTGGACTGAAACGATGTAGAATAACTTCCCGGGCGCAACTCCAAGTATTCGGCAACTTGCCGAGTGGTTTCATAGCACTGATGGCGATAGCAAAATGCGTGCGCCTCCGATTTGGTTTGACAACATTGTCCATCAATTTTACAATGCGATTTGGTAACATCCGATTTGCGAATATGCCGTTCTGGAACCCCGTGATACGAAAACAACAAATGCTCCCAGGGCTTGTCTTGCAAGTATTCTTGAATAGAATGCGACAGCACACGAATATAATCAGGGTGATGATAAAAAGCAGGTAAATGCGTAAATGTCATATTTGGAAATTGCTTTGCCCGAATTTCTTCCGCCAAAACCAAAATGGTTTCGGTCGTTGCCATGGCGTGTTGCGGATAAAGCGGAATAAGCAATACCTCATCAACTCCTTTTTGGTGCAATTCTTCCAAGCCAGATGCAATAGAAGGTTGTCCATAGCGCATTGCCAATGCAATGGGCACCGAGGTTTTTTTAGCTACTTTTTTTTGAAGTCGTTCAGAAAGTACAATAAGCGGCGAGCCTTCTTCCCACCAAATTTTTTGGTACGCTTTAGCCGATCGTTTGGGTCGGGTTTTTAAAATTATTCCTTTGACTAAAAACGTACGAAACCACTTGGGAACGTCTATGACGCGCTCGTCCATTAAAAACTCTTCCAAATAGGGTTTAACGTCCTTAGCAGTAGGACTTTGCGGTGACCCCAAATTCACCAATAGTACTCCTTTCATAGCTTAATTTTTCGTTACGAAGATACAGACAAAAGGTATTTTTTGGGCGTTGTTCCAAACTTCTTTTTAAAGGCGTCAATAAAGTGGCTTGAATTGCTGTAGCCAAGCTGCAAGGCAACCTCGTTTACGTTATGTGATCCAGAGCCCAAAAGCTGGCGCGCAAAATTCATTTTATGATCCAAAACAAATTGATATACAGTACTACCATAAAGCTGCTTAAAGCCCTCTTTTAGTTTCTTGAGGCTAAGCCCAATTTCATCTGCTAATTCTTGCAAACTTGGCGGGTTAGTCATACGATCAAGTACAATTTTCTTGGCATTTCTGATTTTTCTTACATTTTCTTCATCTACCAAAAATGGACATTCCGCAACATCTGTTGCCTCTGTAGGGTTAAAATATAAACTCAATAATTCATATACTTTACCTTTTAAATACAATCGGCTCATTAGTGCATTGGGTTGATGCTGCAAAATTTGACTTAGTGCCACCGCCATGGAAGGGGTCATGACAACATCTTTGTAGTATTTTTTGTTGATGTTTTCATCAGATAAAAAAGGAATCTGATCCGCCTCTTGCGAAAATAAGCTGTGAAATTTTTTTATTGATATTAAGACAGTAACCAATTGCGAGTTTGGGCTTACAGTTAACTCCATGGGAAGGTCGCGTTGCGGATTGTAAAGCAACAATACGTGCTCGTCTAAAAGTGGAAGACTATACGCACGCTGATTAAAGTGAAAGGATGCGCTGCCACGAAAGCAAAAATGAAATTGTATCAAACTAGCATCCACATGACGGACAATTGGCTTGGAGGTGTCAGCGTTGTTTTCATACGCCAATACGTGAAACCCGTCCTCTATGTGTTGGTCCAATCGGGGACTTAAAACGTTATTTTCTAGCGACATGATATGTTTCTATTTTTGTTCACCATTACAAAACTACAAAGAAAAAACGTAGTTTTTAGCGATGCTAAACAAGTTCTAATAGCGACACAAAAAGTACTTTTAGCGGTATTTTTTGTGTTCAATGTACGTTATTTTTGCTTTGCAACTAAAACCCAAAAATGCCGGCGACGGATACTTTTTACTGTGTAGGTGTTAGCTACAAAAAAGCCGATGCATCACTAAGAGGTAAGTTTAGCCTTACCTCAAAATCAGTCCCTTTTTTACTTGATGATGCTCGGGCGCATGGTATCTCTTCATTGGTGGTAAGCTCTACCTGTAATAGAACCGAACTGTATGCACAGGTTGAAGATGTAGAGGTGCTAAAATCGTTACTAATTAAACACTCTGAGGGAACCAAAGAAGCTTTTGAAAAGGTTGGTGTAGTGCGTCACGGACAGCATGCCATTGCCCATTTGTTTCGGGTAGGAACAGGTTTGGATAGCCAAATCTTAGGTGATTTTGAAATCATTGCGCAGCTAAAGCACAGTTTTAAGCTATCTAAACGAAATAATATGTTGAGCTCATTTATGGAGCGCATGTTTAATGCAGTAATCCAAGCGAGCAAACGCATCAAAACCGAAACTGAACTGTCTTCTGGAGCAACATCCGTTTCCTATGTTTCGGTGCGTTATATGTTGGATAATATCCCTGATTTGGATAACAAGAACATTCTTCTTTTTGGGGTTGGGAAAATTGGTCGAAATACCTGCGAAAACCTTATCAAACACACCAAAAACAATCACATTACCCTAATAAACAGAACACGTGAGCGTGCAGAAGAATTGGGGGGTAAGTTTCATGTTGAGGTAAAAGATTACGCTGCCCTTCCTGTAGAAATTCGCAAAGCCGATGTGCTGGTTGTTGCTACGGGTGCCGAAAAACCTACTATTGCCAAATCGATTATCCACACAGACAAACCCCTGCTAATTTTGGATTTATCGATGCCCAAAAATGTGCATTCAAATGTGCAGGAACTACCAAATGTTAGCTTGCTACACCTTGACGAGCTTTCCAAAATGTCTGACGAAACACTTCAATTGCGCAAAAAATTTGTACCACAAGCCGAACAAATTATTACCGAAATTATAGAAGAATTTAACGAGTGGGTGGAAACACGAAAGTTTGCTCCTGCCTTAGTTGCAGTTAAAAAATTGATGCACAATATGCAGCAACAAGAATTGGAAGTGCAACGCAAAAAAAATCCTTCCTTAGATGAAGCGCAAGCTGTAGCCGTTTCTGAACGTCTTATTCAAAAACTTACTAACAGAATGGCAAATCACTTGCGTGAAAGTGCTAATACCGACGAAAGCGTTAAGGCACTAGAGACGCTTTTTAATGTTACAACAGATGAGTAGTCCCATTCGCATTGGAACCCGTAGCAGTGCACTTGCGCTTTGGCAAGCACGTTGGGTGCAAACCATGCTAACGTCTATCGGGCTAAATAGCGAGCTAGTTCCCATACAATCTAGCGGAGATCAGCAACAACAAAAGCCGCTTTATGAATTGGGTGTGCAGGGCATTTTTACCAAAGAGCTCGACACTGCCTTACTTGATAATACTGTGGATATTGCGGTGCATAGTATGAAAGATGTGCCAACGCAATTACCCAAAGGAATCGTTGCTGCATTTGTGCCAAAACGTGGTGCTTGGCAAGATGTGTTTATTCCCAACTCAACAGATTGGGGGTCTGAAAATAGCGTTGTGGCAACCAGTAGCTTACGGCGCGCTGCGCAATGGCGATACCAATATCCCTCACACAGCATCACCGACATCCGTGGAAACGTTCCCACACGGCTAAAAAAACTTAGCGAATCTAGTTATGATGGGACCATTATGGCAATGGCAGGGCTTTCTAGGCTAGAAATGCTTCCCCAAAATAGTGTGGTCATAGATTGGATGGTTCCCGCGCCAGCTCAAGGGGCAATTTTGGTTACTGGATTAGCGGAAAATCAAAAGCTGCTTTCTACGCTTAAAAAATTAAATCACGAAGAAACAGCGCGTTGCGTGGAAGAAGAACGTCTGTTTTTACGCATCCTCGAAGGTGGGTGTACTGCGCCCATTGGTGCACATGCACAAATCGTGGAAAATAACATGCATTTTAAAGGATGTATTACCCAAAAAGATGGGGGAAAACAATTGGTTTTTGATGATGTTTTCCCGTTAAATGCAAAAAACATTGGGCAAGTTGCTGCCGAGCAGCTTCTTGCTAAAGGCGCAAAAGAAATATTAGATGCATAAGTCGCTGCTCTTATCGACAAAAATATTACCTCATGCGTTGAGGGAGCGAATCGTGCAAAACGGATTGGCATATATGGAATACAATGCCATTCGTATTTCGCCCATAACATTTGAAATGCCCCCGCTAGCAGATTACGTGATTTTTAGCAGTCAGAACGCAACAAATGCTGTGTTGAAAAAAGCACATTCGTTGCAGCAAAGCAACGTGCTTTGCGTGGGAAAACAGTCTGAAAACATACTTTTAGAAAATCGGATAAAACCGCTAAAAACAACCAAAAACATGTCAGATTTGACTGATTTTATTAAAAAAATAGACAAAAAAGGTCAATTTTTACATTTTTGCGGAAATCGAAGATTGCCCATTTTGTCCAAAAAAATGAAAGAGTGGGAGTGTAATTTTAAAGAAATTGTTGTGTATCAAACTGAAGCTACTAACACAAAAATTGAGGCAACTCCAAGCGCGGTACTTTTCTTTAGTCCAAGCGGTGTGGAGAGCCATGAAAAGCACAACGATATAACAAACACACATTGTTTTTGTATTGGGAGTACCACAGCCGCTTCACTTAAGCAAACGCCAAAGTCTGTTCACGTTATGGAAAATCCTAATACGGAACAGCTCGTAGCAAAAGCGATTCACTATTTTAAAGTTTCACAACATGCTTAAAAATGACTTATTTCTTCGTGCGCTAAATGGTGAAGCGTTATCCAGACCCCCCGTTTGGATGATGCGACAAGCTGGACGCTATCTGCCTGATTTTATGAAGTTAAAGGAAAAATATGACTTTTTTACACGTTGTCGTACACCCGAATTAGCCACAGAAATTACTGTCATGCCCATTGACCAAGTAGATACAGATGCTGCTATTTTGTTTTCAGATATTTTAGTGATACCACAGGCTATGGATATTACTGTGGAAATGAAAGACGGTATTGGGCCATGGTTACCCAATCCAATTCGCAGTACCAAAGACGTAGAAAATGTCATTGTTCCAGATGTTGAAGATAGATTGCATTACGTAATGGAAGCCGTAAGACAAACTAAAGCAGCGTTGGATAATCGTGTGCCACTCATAGGATTTGCCGGCTCTCCGTGGACGATTTTGTGCTATGCCGTGCAAGGTCAGGGCTCTAAAAACTTTGATTTGGCTAAAGGATTCTGTTTTTCACAACCCGAAGCAGCACATCAATTGCTTCAAAAAATTACCGATACTACCATAGCTTACCTAAAGGCAAAAGTACGAGCGGGTGTTGATGCAGTACAATTGTTCGATTCATGGGGCGGTATGCTTGGCGAAGAAGATTATCAAACCTTTTCGTGGCAGTATATGCAACAAATTATAGATGTGCTTAAAGAAGAAACCAAAGTGATTGCTTTTGCCAAGGGCTGCTGGTTTGCGCTGCCAACCATGGCACGCTCAGGGGCACATGCCTTGGGAGTGGACTGGACATGTTCGGCGCGAAATGCGCGCTATTTGACAGGTGGGCAAATTACGTTACAGGGCAATTTTGACCCGTCTAGATTGTTATCACCCATACCCGAAATTGAAAAAATGGCAAAGAACATGGTAGATGCATTTGGCACGCAATACTACATTGCTAACCTTGGACATGGTATTTTACCAAACATACCTGTTGATCACGCCAAAGCCTTTGTGAATGCCATCAAATCGTATTAATTCTAAATCTTTTAACCATGAAAACCCAATTTACCACATACATAAAAGGCCTTCAAAATCGCATTACTTCTTCGTTGGAGCAAGAAGACGGCTTGGCGCATTTTCGCGAGGACATCTGGCAACGCCCTGGCGGTGGTGGTGGCAGAACACGAGTTATTGAAAACGGAACTGTTTTTGAAAAAGGCGGCGTCAATATCTCTGAGGTTTTTGGAAAACTCCCCGAATCCATGCAAAAACAGTTAGGTGTTTCGCATGCCGATTTTTTTGCTTGCGGCATTAGCCTAGTTATTCATCCCAAAAGTCCGATGGTGCCAACTGTACATGCCAATTTCAGGTATTTTGAGTTATATGATAAGGACAAAAATGTCGTGGATCAGTGGTTTGGCGGTGGATTAGATCTTACGCCTTATTATTTGTTTGAAGAAGATGCCGTGCATTTTCATAGCGTTTGCAAAAGGGTTTGTGATGCGCATGACGCTGCATTTTATACCGATTACAAAAAGAAATGTGATGCCTATTTTTGGAATCATCATCGGGATGAAGCCCGTGGGATTGGGGGGTTGTTTTTTGACTATTGCCGCCCAAATGAAACACACGATTTGGCATCGTGGTATGCATTTGTAACCGATATGGGGAATCATTTTCTCGATGCCTATCTGCCTATTGTACAAAAACGAAAAACACTATCTTACACTGCCGAGCATCGTCACTGGCAAGAGCTGAGACGTGGACGGTACGTAGAATTTAATCTGGTACACGATAAAGGCACGCTGTTTGGGCTTAAGACCAAGGGGCGTATTGAAAGTATTTTGATGAGTTTGCCGCCAACCGTACAATGGGCATATGATGCTCAGCCAGAAGAAGGTTCTGATGAAGCAAAATTGATAACTGTTCTAAAAAATCCTAAACATTGGGTGTAACATATGTATCCACTAAATAGAAATAGACGACTTCGTAACAGTGCGGCTTTGCGCGATTTGGTTCGTGAAACAACCCTTGCGCCAACCGACTTTTTAGTTCCGCTCTTCATTGTAGAAGGCACAAAAACAAAAACGGAAATTCCTTCAATGCCAGGCTATTTTAGGTTTAGTTTAGATTTGGCAACACAAGAAGCCCAACGTCTTTACGACATGGGGGTTCGCGGGGTATTGCTTTTTGTAAAGGTTGCAGAAAGTGACAAAGACAACACGGGTGCTGCTGCCCTAAACGCTGAAGGGCTTATGCAGCGCAGCATCCATGCCATTAAAGCTGCTGTTCCTGAATTGGTGGTTTGCACCGATGTTGCGCTAGACCCATATTCAACATACGGTCACGACGGCATTGTGGAAGCAAACAAAATTGTAAACGATGCTACGGTTGAGGTTTTGGCGCAAATGGCGCTTAGTCATGCGGAAAGCGGAGCAGATATTGTCGCACCTAGCGATATGATGGACGGACGCATTTTAGCCATTCGAAATACACTTGAAAATGCTGGTTATGTCCATACAGGCATTATGAGTTATAGCGCCAAATACGCTTCTGCGTTTTATGGCCCATTCCGCGATGCGCTGGATTCTGCACCTGGTTTTGGGGATAAAAAGACCTATCAAATGGATGTGGCAAATCGCAAAGAAGCAGTAGTAGAAACCCTTCGTGATATTGAAGAGGGTGCCGATATTGTCATGGTAAAGCCAGGAATGGCATATTTGGATATTGTCCGTGATTTGGCAAATCAAATTCATGTACCCATTGCCGTTTATCAAGTAAGCGGTGAATATGCCATGCTGAAAGCCGCTGCTGAAAAAGGGTGGCTAGACCACGATGCGGTGATGCTGGAACAACTGATGGCGTTTAAGCGTGCAGGGGCATCGCTTATTGTTTCGTACCATGCCGCAGAAGCCATAAAGTTGCTCTCATAATTTCAGCTAATTAAAATTTTGTACATTGGTGCTAAACTCCTAAATGAAAACGCTTCAATCTATATTCAAAGGCATAGCCCTTGTTCTCTTGTTGTTTGTCGCTGGACTATTTGTATCTGGTTATGGTTATCTCTTTGAGCTGGGCATCAAAGTCATTGAAATAGGCAGAACCACCGCAGGGCTTGAAGATTACATCCATTTTGATGTGCGTGAAATTCCCAAAAGCGATGCTCCCCAGCCTTGGGCGCTTCACGCAAACTACAATAGCGTTCCCCCAACAAAAACCCTAAAAAAACTGCACGAAGCGCACAAAACAGTGGCGTTTCTTATCATCAAAAACGATTCCATTTGGCATGAACAATATTTTGATGGATTTGGGAAAGACAGTAAAACCAATTCATTTTCAATGGTCAAAACCATTGTGGCAGCCTCTTTGGCAAAGGCAATTGAAGAAGGTCATGTAAAGAGCTTTGATCAAAAAGCAAAAGACTTTTTGCCTTGGCTTAGAGGGCCTTATGCCGATGAAATGACTGTTGGGGATTTAGCTACCATGTCTTCAGGATTAGATTGGAATGAAGATTACGATAACTTACTAACCATAACGCCACGCACCTACATTACCCGTGATATTACTGGCGTGATGCAAACAATTCCGATTGTAGATGAGCCTGGGAAAAAGTTTATCTATCAAAGCGGAAGCACACAGTTATTGTCGCTTGTGCTTACTGCTGCTACTGGCGAAACCATTTCGGATTTGGTGCGTCGTTATTTTTGGAATCCTTTGGGCGCACACGCCGATGCGAACTGGAGGCTAGACGCTGCCGAAAAAGGGGTAGAAAAATCATATTGCTGCTTTAATTCCAATGCCAGAGACTATGCGCGTTTTGCAGCCTTGTTTAAAAACGGTGGGGTCTGGAACGGCACACAACTCATTTCTAATGAATATGTACAAAAATCCATTACCCCCCAATTTGAAAATGGCAAAGATTACGGCTATGGGTGGTGGTTAGGCTCGCATATGGGCAAAGGCTACTACAGCATGCGTGGACACAACGGACAATATGTGATTGTATTCCCCGAAGATGATGTTATTGTGGTGCGTTTGGGTCACGAGCAACTTCCCGACCTGCCTGGCGTAAGACACTCAGCAGACTATTTGGGCTATATGGAAGAAGCCTTTGCAATGTTAGCCTATGAAAACGCCTCAAAACCTTGAACACATCCTCTTTCTGGACATTGAGACGGTTCCTGAACAGTCTCGTTTTGACCTACTAACTCCAGAGACCCAAGAACTCTTTGACGCCAAAACTGCTTACAAACGCAAAGCGGATGAGCTAACCGCAGCAGCGTATTATGGGCACGCTGGAATTTGGGCAGAATTTGGTAAAATCGTCTGTATATCTGTAGGATACCTAACCCATACAACTGATGTACGGCAATTCAGAGTGCGTAGTTTTTCTGGAGAAGAATCACAGCTTCTTAAGGAGTTTAAAGCATTATTAGACTCCCATTTTTCATCGCAGCACCACAGGCTTTGCGCACACAACGGAAAAGAATTTGACTTCCCCTTTTTGGCAAGACGTATGCTAAAACATCAGTTGGCGTTGCCCACATTATTGCAACTTATGGGCAAAAAGCCCTGGGAAGTACCGCATTTGGACACTCTAGAGCTTTGGAAATTTGGTGACTATAAACACTATACCTCATTAAAACTTTTGGCGCATTTTTTTGATATTCCTTCTCCCAAAGACGATATGGACGGCTCGGATGTTGCGGAGGTATACTACGAACAAAATGACTTGCCTCGCATTGTGCGCTATTGCGAAAAAGATGTGGTTACCTTAACACAAGTATATTTAAAGCTCACACTACAGCCACCACTTGATGAGGCCGAAATCGTTTATGTCTCATAAGGCGGCTAACCGCTTTGAATTCTGTATTTTTGTCAATATATAATTGTTTTATGGACACTATTCTATCTTTACACTCTCGCCTTGCCTATGTGGTTCTAATCGTATTGGTACTGGCAGTTTTAAACGCATTTTGGGGCGTATTTGGCAATCGAAGTTTTGGCACAAAAGACCTTCGCCTCTCGCTTTTTGGGCTTATTTTTTCACATATTCAACTGCTGTTGGGTATCATTACCTATTTTGTTTCCCCCTATTTTTCGGCTTGGGAAAGTGGTATGGGTGCTGTAATGAAAGACGCCACACTACGCCTTTTTTTAGTAGAGCACCCCACAACAAACATTTTGGCCATAGTGTTGATTACTATGGGATGGTCGTTGCACAAAAAAGCAGCTACTGACAAGAAAAAGTTCTTTAGAATTGCCGTTTTCTATGGATTGGGAACGCTATTGCTTTTAAGTAGAATTCCTTGGGCACAATGGCCCTAAAGAAAGAAAGCACCTTAAAAAAGGTGCTCTCTCATAACCAACCATATTAAACTATGAAAAACTAATAAGCAATTTTTTTGCTTCACGTTTACACTTGCAAGTTAAGACGCCTTTAAGCTCCTAGTTGTGAAACATTTGTTAAAGTATTTAATGCTAAAAACACCTTAAAATGGCCGATTTTTCTAAAATTGCTGTGCTAGGTAGCGGTAGTTGGGCAACTGCACTGGTAAAAATTTTGTGTGAAAACAACTCCAATGTGGGGTGGTATGTGCGCAACGAAACCATCTATGAGCATTTGTTACACGAAGGACACAACCCCAACTATTTGAGCAGTGTAGAGTTTGATACCTCACGTTTGAGCCTGTATACCAATTTGAACGAAATTGCGCTAGCATACGATGTTTTTATTATTGCCATTCCCTCTTTTTATTTGGATAGTTCATTGGAAACGCTAACAGCATCTATTGAGAATAAAATCATTTTTTCTGCCGTGAAAGGAATTGTTCCTGAGCGCAAAATGTTGGTTGGGCGTTACCTATCTGAAAAATTCAACGTCCCCGAAACCCACTTGGGTGCCATAACGGGGCCTTGCCACGCCGAGGAAGTGGCACTAGAAAGACTTTCTTATCTTACTTTGGCAAGCACCAATATTTTGTTGGCAAAGCAGATGAAGTCCAAACTTGACTGCAACTACATTCGCACAGCAACTTCCGATGACGTTGTGGGAACAGAATATGCTGCCACACTCAAAAATGTGTATGCCATTGCTGTGGGCATGGCGCACGGATTGGGCTATGGCGATAATTTTATTAGTGTACTCATTAGCAGCGCTATGCGAGAAATGAAGCGCTTTATCAAGCACGTTGACAACAAAAAAAGAAACATCAACAACTCTGCATATCTGGGCGATTTGTTGGTTACTGCCTATTCCATTTTTAGTCGAAACCGAATGCTTGGAAACATGATTGGCAAAGGCTATACCGTAAAAGCTGCACTTGTAGAAATGACCATGATTGCCGAGGGTTATTACGGTGCCAAAACTGCTTACGAGTTAAGCGAATCTTTTAGTGGAAAATACCCCATAATGCATTGCGTCTATCAGGTGCTTTACGAAAAGGCATCTGCGAAGAAAAAAATGAAAGCACTGAGTCTGGTGCTTAACTAGCCGAGGTAAATTGCTTTAAAAATCGCACATCGTTTTCGTAGAACATACGAATATCTTCTATTTGATACAGGAGCATTGCCATGCGTTCTAGTCCCATACCAAACGCAAAGCCCGAAAATTCTTCTGAATCAATGCCGCAATTCGTAAGCACGTTTGGATCTACCATGCCGCAACCCATAATTTCGAGCCAACCTGTTCCTTTGGTAATACGATAATCTGCTTCGGTTTCTAATCCCCAATAAATATCAACCTCTGCACTTGGTTCTGTAAACGGAAAATAGGATGGGCGAAGGCGAATTTCAGCCGTGCCAAAAATAGCTTTTGTAAAATATAACAGTGTTTGCTTTAGGTCGGCAAAAGATACGTTTTTGTCAATATACAACCCTTCTATTTGATGAAACACACAGTGTGAACGTGCCGAAATGGCTTCATTTCGAAACACCCGCCCAGGCGACAAAATCCGAATGGGCGGCTGGTTGCTTTCCATATGACGCACTTGAACAGAAGACGTGTGTGTGCGCAGCATCACATCTGGATTTGTTTGTACAAAAAAGGTGTCTTGCATGTCACGTGCAGGGTGATGCTCGGGCAAATTAAGCGCAGTGAAGTTATGCCAATCGTCCTCAACTTCTGGTCCAGACGAAAGTCCGTATCCAATACGACTAAATACATCGATTACCTTATCACGAACAATACTGATGGGGTGATGTGCGCCCAACGGAATGGGTTGCCCTGGGCGGGTAATATCGTCTAGAGCACCTTTGGTTTTTCCTTTTCCGCCAAGGGCTGCTTGAAGTTCGTTGACCTTTGCTTGCGCTTCGGTTTTTAGTTGATTTAGCAATTGCCCGTATTCTTTTTTTTGTTCGTTAGGAACGTTTCTAAAATCGGCAAAAAGCTTGGTGATATGTCCTTTTTTACCCAAATAGGCAATGCGAAACTGTTCCACTTCATCAGCGGAAGTCGCCTCAAAAACCGCTACATCGGCAATATGTGCTTTGATACTATCTATCATGGAGGCAAAAATACACATTCCGTCCATAGTACCGCCATCGGCATTAAATCTATGCGTACATTTGTACAATGCCGCTCAATTATATCGACCTTGCTGTTGTGTGTTTGCTCTTCTACGGACTTGTTCGTGGTGCATTTCGTGGGTTTTTTGTAGAAATCGCCTCGTTGTTGGCGTTGGTGCTAGGTGTTTTTGGAGCACTTCACTTTTCGAGTTTTACAGCAGATTTATTAGCCAAATACTTGGAGTGGGAATACCTACCGCTTTTGGCGTTTGCACTTACGTTTATTGGTATTATTATTGGCGTGGCATGGATTGGAAAGCTCCTCACAAAACTTGCAAAAGTGATTTTGCTTGGCTTTCTAAACCGCCTATTGGGCGCCCTTTTTGGGGCGTGCAAGTGGTTGGTTATTTGTGGTGTATTGATATGGATTTTGGGTCAAATTAACGTCTTTGTCCCTTTTTTGCCAGAAGAAGTCACCAAAGGTTCCTTGTTCTTTGAGCCACTTCAAAATTTAGGTGCTTATTTGTTTGAACAAATCAATACAGAAAAAAATCCCTTAGACGAAATCCCGCCTATTTTGCAACAAAGCTAATGTGCTGAATACTAGTCTTTGGAATCCAGCCAATAGCACCATTTGTCAGTTTTACCTTTACCCAATCTTCAACCTGTTCTTGTACAAAAACCTTTGCTCCCTCACGAATAGTAAGCAACACTTCTGATCTTAGGTTAGGTTCGGCTCTAAAGGATTCTTCTTTTGCAAAAACAATTGCAGGGTGTGTGTTTTGCACGATGCTTTTTTGCTGCAGCGCAACAAACAATGCAAATACAGCAGTAAATGCAGCGATAATAAAACCAGTAAAAAACAATCGCTTTACGCCACTTTTTATAGCTCTGATATACAAGAAAAAGAAAAGTGCCGCCAACCAAACGCATAAAATCACTACAAGACTCCAACCGCTAACAGAGGTCAAAAACAGCAAGCGGTCTGTTGTTTTTTTAAGGTCACTTTCGGGCAATGGTGAAAACCGGTCTAACGTCATGTTTTGGGCAAATGCCAAATTGTTACGCACTTGTGGATTATCAGCGTCCAACAAAAGTGCTTTTTCGTAATTTAAAATACTAGGCGCAATGGCATTTTGCTTGTAGTAGGCATTGCCTAAATTAAAATACAACTCCGTAGCATGCACGCCCAACGAACTAATGGAATCGTAATATATTATGGCGCGTTCATAGTCACCTTGATTGTAGGCGTTGTTCCCTTCGCGGAACAAATCTTCGGGCGACTGCCCGACGCACACAACACATGAAAAAAGTACAAAAAGTGAAATCGTTCTCATGATTAAAATTGTTTGTCCATTTGGGTTATCGCTTCCACAGCGGTGGCATAGTCTTGCTCCATACTACTTCTTGAACTCGGCGTGTATCGGGCAAATTCACAATTGGTTAGTACCCGAATAAATAGCGCAACGGTTTGGGTGTCGACGCCTTTTTCGGTGAGTAAATTTTCCATTTTTTCCTTACTAAAATCAGCGGTTTGAATATGCAAGCGGGCTTTCACATAATTGTGAAGAGCAGCCTCTAATGCCACATAAAAATCTGTAGCATCTGACATATTGCGTTTTGCTTTGCCTAAGTATTTTTTTACCAATTTGGCTTTATGACGTTGCGCCACTAGGGCAGCATCAGGAGTACGTTTGCGCAGTGCTAAGTATATTACCAACAGCAAAACAGGCAATAGCAACAACACATAAAATAACGTACTTCCTAGAAAAGGGGGTTGTACTATGGATTTAAAGCTTGCGCGTTGTGCTATGAATTGAAACGCATTGGAAATGGCAGGGACTTCAACTGCCGTAGCTGTGGAAGTGTTTGACGCTACTGTGCCGACAGATTTTGGTCCTTCAATTACGTCAATAACAACCTCTTCAGAAGTTAGCGTTTTATAGGATTTGCTGCTTGGGTCAAAGTACGAAAACCGCACGGGCGGAATGGGATATTTTCCTTGAAACTGCGGCACTAAGGTATAGGTGTCTTGAATGTTTCCGCGCATCCCACTCAAGGTGGTGTTCACTTGCTCGTTGTGCTCTGGGTCGTAACGTTCAAGGGCACTTGGCGTAACCAATTCGGGAAGTGAAAACAGCTTCAAGTTTCCTTTTCCTGTCACTTGCACCGTGGCTTGCAACGACTCCGAAGCATTAAGCGCATTTTTAGAGGTTTTTACCTCTAATTCAAATGTTCCTACGGCTCCGTTAAACGTGTTTGGTTTCCCCTCTTCAGGAAACGGCAGGACGTTTAGGGTTCGTTTTCCTGCGGTGATAGTGCGTGACACTTGGGTGTAAATTTCATTCCCAAAAAAGTCGCGGCGATTGGTGGGAACGTCTAACTGCACATCTAGCGTAAGCGGAGCAATGGGGAGTTTGCCTGCACGCTGGGGATACAAAACGGTTTGTTGCCACGCCACAAAATTGTATAATTTGCCCTTGTACATTTCTCTATCAATAGTCCGCCTTGATGGAATATCTTGCGACCAAAAGTCTTTGTATTCGGGCATATCAATTGGACTAACATCAGAAGGTCGTACTTTTCCGCCAAAATAGAGCTTGTACACCACCGTCACAGGCTCGTTGATATACACCTTGTTCTTTGACAATTCCGCTACTAAATGTACATTCTGTGAGGCGATGTAGTTTGGGTCATTAGGGTTTTTAGGCAGTTCCACGGCATCTTTTACCACTACTTTTACGGGGCTAGTCTTATAGACATTCCCGTCAATTTCTATAGACGCTTGACCAATATTTGTGGTGCCCTTTTTTAGGGGTGTCAAAAAATAGGTGTAGCTTTTGGAGAACGATCGCTTGCCGTTTACAAACATGTTGCTCACCGACTGATTCGGTCCTGCAACAACACGAAAGCCATCGAAAGAGGGCGGTTGAAAATTGTCACCATCCGTATTCATGGTAAACTCCACACGAAGACGCTCGTTGATACCAAGTTCGTTTTTGCTAACAGTGGCTTCAAACGTAACCTGCCCAAAAAGCCTTGACGTAACCGCCAAGACAAGCAACAAACACCAAATTCCTTTTTTGTTCATTACCAATCTTTTTTATTTTTTGTGCCAACCGCTTTTGCTTTTTTGGCATTCACTTTGTCTTGTACTTTTTTCTCCTCATTGTTCATGGCTTCCAGCAAATTCTGAACCTGTTGTGGCGATAATTGCGCAGGTCGTGCTTGTGGCTGCTGTTGCTCTTTCTCATTGTCGCCTTGCTGGTCTTTAGAGTCATTTTTGTCCGATTCTTTTTCGTCCTTTTCGTTGTCGCCCTCTTCGCCAGACTGATCTTTGTTGTCTTCCTGGTTTTCGCCTTCTTGTTCTTTATCCTTATCGCCCTCTTTATCTTGATTTTGATCGTTTTGCTGATCTTGATTATCCTTTTGGTCTTGATTGTCTTTTTGGTCGTCGTTTTGGTCTTGATTTTGATTGTCGTCCTCCAGCATTTTTTTGGCTAACGCATAATTATAGCGCGTTTCATCATCGTTGGGATTGTTTCGCAGCGCATTTTTATAGGCTTCTACAGCACCTTTATAATCTTTTACTTGCATCAAGGCATTGCCGATATTGTGGAAGGTACGGTGTTTGTTTGGGCGTTCTTTGGTGGTTTTTGCCACATCAGCATAGGCACGCAGCGCCTCGTCAACATAATTGTCTTGCTGCAGGGTAGCACCCATATTATAACGTGCTATATCGGTTTTTGTGCCTGTTGCCACAGCACGACGGTAATTTTTTTCTGCCTCAACGCCATTCAACGCATCAAAGGCTTCGTTACCATCAAAAATAAAATTCTCTGCTTGCTGTATACGCGTTTCATCTTGCGCAGCAACCATTAGCGGAAGCCAAAAAACAATACAAAGCACCTTACGCATCATGAAATAGATTTAGTTTTTTTAGCCATTGGGTTTTTCGGTAAAATAAAAATCCGTCCAGCACTATCAAAAATAAGCCAATTCCCAAAAAACATTGAAATTGATCCTTGAATTTAACAAATTGTTTGGCTTCAAATTCTTGTTTGTCCATTTCTTTTAAGCGGTCAATAATAGCCGTTACTACGGCATCGGTATTGCTGCCGTCTAAAAATAGTCCGTCGGTTTCTTCGGCTATGGATTTCATCTGATTAAAGTCGCTTTTGGTAATTACTACTTCGCCATCAGCATCTTTTTTGTAGGATACTGCATTCCCTTGTTTTACAGGTATAACAGAACCTTTTTCTGTGCCAACAACTACCGTAAAAAAGGTAATCCCTTGCGCAGCAGCTTGCTTGGCAGCAACCAACGCATCTTCGCCATGATCTTCCCCATCAGAGATGATACAAACCACTCGGTTGGTTTGGTTTTCGTCGTCAAAATAGGTTTCTGCCAATCGTGTAGCTGCCGAAATGGCTGTTCCTTGCGAGGAAATCATGTTGGTGTCTAAGGACGTCAAAAACATACGTGCAGCAGCGTAGTCTGTAGTGATGGGCAAATGCGGAATCGCCGACGAGGCATAGGCAATAATCCCCACACGATCGCTAACCAATTGGTTGATAAGTTCGCTTGCCAATCGTTTGGCTTTTTCCAATCGATTTGGCGCAATATCTTCTGCCAGCATACTTTTAGACACATCTATCGCAAACACCAAATCCACCCCCTCGCGCTTTACGGTTTCTAACTCTGTGCCAATTTGCGGATTGACCAATCCCAAACAAATAAATGCCAATCCCAGCCACAACAATACTTGCTTTGCCCAGCCTTTAAAAAATGAGCGTTCGGGCGCAATATGCGCCAGCATCTCAGATGAAGCAAACGACTGCTGAACGCGTTTTTTCCATAGGGTAAATAGGGCGTATCCAAGTGCTAAAACAGGGATTAGCAACAGCATATAAAAATATGTCGTTTGTTCGTACTGTATCATGCCATTGCCGATTTAAATAGGGTGTGACGTAATATCCATTCCAGCAAGAGCGCAGCAATTGCCCATAAAACAAACCAACGAAACTGTTCGTGGTATTTGGTATAGCGAATTTCCTCCACTTCTGTGCGCTCCAGCTTGTCAATTTCTTTGTAGATGGCTTCTAATTTTTTGTTGTCAGTAGCTCGATAGTAACTCCCACCCGTTTCAGTTGCAATCGACTTTAATAATTCTTCGTCAATTTCGACTTTGGTAAGCTGATACACAAAAGAGCCGTCTGGTCTAAGGGCAACTGGCGCAGCTGCGCTGCCGTTGCTTCCCAACCCAATGGTGTACGTTTTTATTCCAAACGAACTTGCCAACCCTGCGGCAGTTTTTGGGTCCACAAAACCTGTGTTGTTTACACCGTCTGTCAATAAAATAATGACTTTGCTTTTGGCTTTGCTGTCACGCAATCGGTTTACTGCCGTGGCAAGCCCCATGCCAATAGCCGTGCCATCATTAATCACGCCGTCATATCTTACTTTACCAAGCACATCTACCACAAGTGCTTTGTCAGAAGTAATGGGCGTTTTGGTATAACTTTCACCTGCATACACCACCAATCCAATACGGTCTGAAGTGCGTTTGGCAATAAAATCTGCAGCCACTTTTTTTAGTGCCGACAAGCGGTTGGGTTTTAAATCTCTTGCTAGCATACTCGACGAAACATCGATTGCCATCACAATATCAATCCCCTTGTTGGTTTTGGTTTGGGTGCTTACATCTTGCGTTTGTGGCCGTGCCAGTGCTACTACAATAAGCGCAATTGCCAACATGCGTAAGGCTACCAAAATAGGTTGCCATTTGGGCAATCTTCCTGATTTGGTAAACGCTTTCACGTTTGGACTTAGCACATGCGCCACTTGTTTTTTTCGTGATAAAATATGCCACGCCACAAGCAGTGGGATGCCCAATAGTCCCCAGAAAAATTCAGGATTGGCAAATGTATATTCCGTCATGGGGTTTCGGTTTTAAATTGAACACTGCCTAAAATGCGCTCAATGAGTTCTTTGGCGTAGCGGTCGTCACGGTCGTAAACCAATTGGAGTTGTTGAAAGCCTTTGTTCTCTGTGAAGTGATATACTTCGTATGTTTTTCGTTGCGACTTGCCGTTTTCTTTCGTCCAATCAAACGACCCCGAAGCAACAATGCCCTCTATCCCTGAAGTGGTGGTATAATCGTTTTGTTTTTGGAAGATATTTGTTGCGCCCATGCTGTCAAAGTACTCAATCACTTTGTCCACTTTTTGCTGTAAATCAATGGTTTGTTCTTCTTTGGATTTGGTATGCTCCATGTAAAGGACAATCAAAAACGCCTCATCCAAACTGCCCAATACAAACTGTTGATGCAATCGGTTTGGTAAGGCCTTACGTCCCAAAACATCTGGCGTTTCGAGCTGCATTTCGGAAATGCCATAGCTACTTGTAATCCAATCTTGTTCTAGCCAAGCCAAAGTTGGATGTCCAAAAACACGGTCTTTTGCTTGCATTGCGCCGTAATTTATAATCATAACAGTAGCAGCAACCACTAACGCCCCCAGCATAGAAAGTCCTGCTATTTGCAGGCGTTTTCGCTGTTGTTGCTTACGACGCATTCGTGCATAGGCTTCATTTTTGAGACGCTCCTCCTCTGTTGGTTCAGGAAGTGCTGCTTGGGTTTCTTTGACTACTGCTTCAATTTTGGTTCTGTCAACACGTGCCAACCGTTCTTCGGGCATCGCTCGGGCAAACTTTACCAAATCGGCAGTGCGTAATACTTCTTTTAGGTGGTCTATGGTTTCTGATGTTAAATCCAAATTTCCGGTGTCACGAAGCAATTCCAGTTTTGCCAACAGTTCATCCGATGTGCTTTCTAGGGCATCGATATGCGCTTCATCTTCCAAATAATTTCTTACAATATCCGTCATATCAGAGTAGTAGCTTTTGTACTCTTCTTGTTTGTCTAACTGCTTGTTTTCAAGGGCTTGCAAGGCTTGTATAGCACGCTCAAATGGAGGTAGTTTCTGGCGGCTTAAGCGAATACGTTGTTGTGTTTTGGATATCAAAAAATACGCCAACGCAAGAAGTAGGCAAATCAAAAAGGCATATACGTAGGGCTTCCACCACCCTGTGGTGTTTTTTGCCATCGGCAAAATGGTCTTGATGGGGAAAAGGGGTTGCTGTAAGGTATCCACCGCAACATCATTTACCCGAATTTGAAGCGAATCTGTGGTAAACAAATTGCCATCAACAACAACCTTTTGAGCCGGCAACGTAACCTGTCCGGTGTCAAAATGAATAACCGCATAGGTTTTGGTAAAGGTTTGGATTTTATTCGAAACCAATGTGTCAACCGCTGTGGTGTCTATCACCTCAAAAGGCATAAAGGTTTGCAGTGGTGGAAACTGTATTTGTGGATTTTTATCTGTTGTAACCGAAATTTGTACATTGATTTGCTCGGCGAGTTTTACGTTTAGGGTATCGGCACTAAGCGATACCTGTGTTTGTGCCACTGCCCAAGTAGCGCCAAAAATCAAAACCAAAATGCGTAACACTCTATCCACGGCTTTTAAAATAGGTTAGCAGTTTTTTGACATAGCTTTCGTCCGTAGCGCATGAAATGGCTCCTGCGCCATGGCGGGTAAATTGACCACTGAAATAGTCTGCCGTTTTGCGATGCGCAAGGGCATATGCCGTACGAACACTTTTTGAGGAGCTATTAATCCATTTGTGAATTCCTGATTCCGCATCTTGCATATAGAGTAATCCTGCAGCAGGAAGTTTGGCTTCCATCGGGTCAAAAAGGCGAATGCCCGTAAGGTCGTGTTTGCGTGCAGCCAACTGTACGGCTTGATCATAATCGGAGTCCAAAAAGTCTGAAAGTACAAATACGATAGCGCGTTTTTTAAGAATACGACTCATAAATTCCAGTGCAGCCGAAACATCGGTTTTTGGGCTTTTGGGTTTTTGCTCTAACAGTTCTCTAATGATACGTAGCACGTGCGACTTCCCTTTTTTGGGTGCAATAAAAAGTTCCACTTCGTCCGAGAAAAGAAGCAACCCTACTTTATCGTTGTTCTGCAAGGCAGAAAAGGCAAGTGTTGCTGCAATTTCGGTAATGGTGTCTCGTTTTAATTGTTGTTGTGTTCCAAAGTTGGCGGAGCCACTTACATCTACCAAAAGCATAAGCGTAAGCTCCCGTTCTTCTTCAAAAACCTTGACGTAGGGTTCTTGATAGCGTGCGGTAACATTCCAATCTATGGCACGGACATCATCTCCATATTGATACTGACGTACCTCGCTAAAGGTCATGCCTCGACCTTTAAAGGTACTGTGGTATTCCCCGCCAAAAATGTGATTGCTTAATCGGCGGGTTTTAATCTCGATTTTCCGAACTTTCTTTAAAAGCTCCTTTGTATCCATATCAAAAATGTGGAGTTGGTCTAGGGTACTTCCACCGCATTTACAATGCGCTGAATAATGTCTTCTGAACTGATGTTTTCAGCCTCTGCCTCATAAGTAATCCCAATACGATGGCGCAACACATCAAAAATCACGGCACGCACATCTTCGGGAATCACATAGCCTCTGCGTTTGATAAAGGCATAGCATTTTGCTGCCGTTGCCAAATTGATACTCCCCCTTGGCGATGCGCCAAAACTAATGAGTGGTTTGAGCGATTGCAATTTGTACTGCTCGGGATAGCGTGTGGCAAAAATCAAATCCAAAATATATTTCTCAATTTTTTCATCCATATACACCTCACGAACAGCCTTTTGTGCCTTATTGATTTGCGCCGTTGAAATAACGGGCTTTACGGTGCCAAAAGAATCGTTCAGATTGGCACGGACAATTTGTTGTTCGTCTGCAAGTTTTGGATAATCAATAATTACTTTAAGCATAAAACGGTCAACCTGTGCCTCGGGAAGTGGATAGGTACCTTCTTGTTCTACAGGGTTTTGCGTTGCCATCACCAAAAACGGCAGCTTCAGCTTAAAGGTTTCTTCGCCAATGGTAACTTGCTTTTCTTGCATGGCTTCTAGTAGTGCAGATTGCACTTTGGCAGGCGCACGGTTGATTTCATCAGCCAGCACAAAGTTGGCAAAAACAGGTCCCTTTTTGATGCTAAAATCATTTTCTTTGGTGTTGTAAATCATCGTTCCAATCACGTCTGCAGGGAGCAAATCAGGGGTAAACTGAATACGGCTAAAGCTTCCTTTTACGGCTTTGCTAAGTGTATTAATAGCAAGTGTTTTCGCCAATCCGGGAACGCCCTCCAGCAAAATATGCCCTTGCCCCAACAGTCCTATCAAAAGGCGTTCTACCATGTGTTGTTGTCCTACAATAACCTTGTTCATTTCTAAGGTAAGGATGTCAACGAAAGCACTCTCTTTCTCTATACGCTCATTTAGCGCTTTGATGTCTACAGCGGTATCGCTCATAATTTAGGTGTTTACAATTTTTGCCGCAAAATCAAAAAAAAAGTGCAGCAGGTTTGTTAATAATTGGTTAAAAATAGGGTTTCCAATACGGATTACAAAAAGACAATGCAAAGCTTTTTACCTTTGTAAGAAATCAAGGTCATGATTAACAAAAGACTGCTCATCAAAAACCTATTGGCGCACAACGATGAGAACAGTTTTTACGACAAAAAAAGACAGCTAAACTTGGGCAGCAAAGAAGGTAAAGCCAAGTTTCTGAAACATATTTGTGCGCTTTCAAACTCCAATCCAAAAAACAACTCCTACATTGTGGTGGGCGTAAACGATGAAGACAATGAAATTGTTGGGGTAGATTTTTTTGACGATGCCAAACTGCAAAACCTCATCAATGCCTATTTGGAAAATCCACCCATTGTACTCTATGAAAACATCCATTTTCCACACTTACCCCAAGGAAAAGTGGTGGGGTTAGTAACCATCAGACCAACCAACAAAATGACCGCATTGCGGAAAAATATCTGGAAATATTATGGTGGTTCGGTGTTTTTTAGAGATGGTAGCATTTCCATGTCTAAGGTTTTTGATTTGGAAATCAAGGATGTCAATTCGAAAGTAGTTACCGAAATCGAAAAGCACGCACACAACAACATTGAGCTTACCCTCGATGGCGTTATTGACTTTGTACACCGCTACGACAGCGGATTACATCCGCAATACAAAGTGTTTAAAGAGTCGTTTGTGGTGTGTTGGGCTGGGCTGGAAAAAAGAGTGAAAGAAAAAAGCTATTTCTCACGTGTAGATGTGGAACTTATCAACGAGCATGTAAAACTGTTTTATTCGGCGCACGATGAGGTAGAAATTGAAGTGGATGCGCATTCGTTTAGCCTTATCGAATATGTGCGTTTGGGTTTTAACGATCGTTATAAATACTATCCGCTAGAGCGCATGTCCTTTTTGTTTGACGATAAAGGCTCGTACCAAATTGACTCCGAATTTTTGTTTTCACCCCCTAAGTTTGAAAAAAAATTATTGTTCCATCTGTACAATGCCAACAACACCCTTTGCGAAAAACTGCGTAAAAGCACAAGGCTAAACAAACACGAAAAAGCAGATGTCATAAATCTGGCACCCACCTATATGTTGTGTTACCTAAACGGATTTGAAGAAGCAAAAGACAAACTGCAAGAGCTTTCTGGAATCATGAAAAAGCAAGGTGAGGAAGCCTACCAAAGCCTAAAAGACACGCAACGGATTCTGCGAAAAATCAAATATCACTAAACAGCTTGTGTGTCTGCATATAGGCAAAAACCGCTTTGGGAAGCCAGGTTTTGAGAGCGTCCAAATCCTTCTCGGCACGAATCTGCGTGGCAGAAATGTCTTGCAAAGACACGTTTTGAAGTACCCTTTCCGATGTAGTGCCTTCCAAAACCGTTCCTTTTCGGGGATAAATAAGGCGTGGAAATTGCATCAGGTAGTCGGCGTTTTTCCATGAGGGAAGGCTTGCTTCGCTGTCTGCGCCCAATACCAACGCATAGCGCACATCGGGGTTTTCCGCTACCAGTTTTTTTAGGGTTGTTGCGGTATAACTCGGGGTTGGCATGTGTAGCTCAACGTCGTTTGGCGTTAGGTTTTGATGCGCTTTCAATGCCAGTTGCAGCATGTTCCAGCGGTGTGTTTCGGGTAGCAGTGATGTTGTTTTTTTGTGCGGATTTTGTGGGCTTAGCACAAACTGTACTTCATCGGCTTTGTGTTGCTTTAGCACTTGTTGGGCAATGAAAATATGACCGTTGTGAATGGGATTAAAACTGCCAAAAAAAAGCGCAACCCGTTTCATGTATGTAGAAAATTGAACACCAATTCTTGCACCTCTTTTTTGGCGGTTTCGAGGCTATCGTTAAGGACAATATAGTCAAAGTCGGCGGCACGCTCCAGCTCGGTTTCGGCTTTGGCAAGGCGCATGGCAATTTTTTCGTCCGTATCTGTTCCTCTACTTCGAAGGCGGTCTGCTAAGGCTTCCACGGTTGGGGTCTTGATAAAAATAGCCATGGTATTTTCGGGGTACAATTTTTTGATGTTAATTCCGCCTTCCACATCAATATCAAACAACACATTTTTACCGGCTGCCCAAATACGCTCCAACTCCGATTTCAACGTGCCGTAATACATGCCCGGATACACCTGTTCATATTCCGCAAAAGCACCTGCGTCAATTTTGGTTTTAAACTCTTTTTTAGACAAAAAATAATAGTCTTTGCCGTGCTGCTCGGTGCCCCGTGGCGGTCTTGTGGTGGCAGAGATAGAAAACGCCAACTTAAAGTCCTCCTGATGTAGCAAATGCTTTGCCAAGGTAGTTTTACCACTTCCCGACGGCGCAGAAAAAACAATGCACTTTCCTTGTTTCATTACAGGGCATTTAGAACTTGTTCTTTGATGCGTTCGAGCGCATCTTTCATCATGACCACACGTTTTTGCAATCCCGCATCGTTTGCTTTTGAGCCAATCGTATTTATCTCACGACCTATTTCTTGCGCAATAAATCCTAGTTTTTTTCCTTTGGTAGGCGTGTCTTCGGCTAGGGTGGCGTGGAAGTATTCCAAATGGTGTTGCAAGCGCACCAATTCTTCATTGATGTCCCATTTTTCAAGGTAATACACCAATTCTTGTTCTAGGCGTTCTTGGTCGTATTCTATGGCAATTTGCTGCAGATTATCCTCCAATTTCTGACGGCGTTCCTCTATTCTTAAAGGTGCCTCATCGGCAATATGTTTTAGTTGGGTATCGATTTGGGCCAACTGTGCGTTGAGGTCTTGCGCCAACGATATTCCTTCTTGCTGGCGGTAAGCAACTAATTTTGTGGCGGCATCGGTAAGCGTATTCAAAAAAACTTCTTGCTCTTCATCCGAAAGTTCATCGTTTGTGGGAGCAAGTACGTTGGGAAGGCGCATGGCTAACGGCAAAAGCGTCTCGTCCGAAAGCGATTGGATGCCTTTTAACTGCTCCAGATAGTTTTCCACCACGGCGGTATTTAGTTGCGCTGCTTCTTGGGCAGCAACCCATTCTTCAAAAACATTGACCTCCAATTTTCCGCGATGCAGCAGTGCTGCTAATTCTTTTCGTGCGTGAAGTTCCAGCCCCCGGTATTTGGACGGCACCCGAAAATTGAGGTCCAGCGATTTGCTGTTTAGCGATTTGATTTCAATACGCAGTTTTTTCCCTTGGGTGTTATGCTCTGCTTTGCCGTAACCGGTCATTGAAAATATCATATCGCGTTGTTAAAGGGCAAAGGTACAAAATTCGTTACCCTGTACGGGCACCGCTAAAAACCTCCCTTTGCGTACTTCTTGTTTTTTGTTACCTTAGCATTAAACATGCCCTAGTTGTTGACGTTAAAACACTTAGCCTAATTCGCTTTTTTTTCGGTTTACAGATTAGGGGTTTTGGATATACAAAACGCATAAAAGTTGAATATACGCAATGCGTGTATTTATATAGTTGTAACACATTTTGACAAAAAATATGGATAAATATTTTACTTACAAACATGATGACCTTTTCAATCCAACTTTAAAAGCAATTAAAGAATTAGGAGGTTCTGCTTCAGTAAGTGAGATGGAAGAAGAAGTTGCCCAACTCTTGAATTTAGCTGAGGATGCGATTAATGAAATTCATCGTGAAAGCACAACTAAACTGACTTATCGACTTGCTTGGGCAAGAAATTATTTGAAACGCTACGGTTTACTCGAAAATTCTTCTCGTGGAGTTTGGGCGTTGACTGAAAAAGGACAAAAAACTGATGAAGTTGACCAAGAAAAGGTAAAAAAATACGTTGTTAGTAAAGACAGAGAGGAAAGGAACAAAAAGGCTACCAAATCAAGTGACGAGCCTAAACTTGAAGATGTAACCGAAGAAATAGAAGAATTTGCGTGGCAAGATAAACTTATCCAAACAATAAGGGAAATCGAATCAAATCAATTTGAGAGACTTTGTCAAAGACTTCTTCGTGAATTAGGTTTTGTAAATGTTGAAGTTACCGGTCGAACCAATGACGGAGGAATTGACGGAAAAGGAATTTACAAAATTGGTAGTGTACTATCTTTTCACGTAGTTTTCCAAGCCAAGAGATATCAAGGTTCAGTATCTTCATCAACAATTCGAGATTTTCGTGGAGCGATGAGTGGACGTGCGGATAAAGGACTTATTTTGACAACAGGCAGTTTTACCCGAGAAGCAAAAAAAGAAGCAACAAGAGATGGAGCAATTCCTATTGATTTGATTGACGGAAACGAATTTGCCGAACGACTTAAGGAATTAAAAATTGGTGTTGAAATTGAGCTTGTCGAAGAAGTAAAAATAAAAACCGATTTCTTTAAAAATATATAATAAAAAAACGACACCACAACAATGGTTACACGTGATTGCTTGCATGCCTAATCCTAACAACACCCACCAAACTAATCAAGAAAACATAGGTCTAACACTAAAACACGTGATATGAAGAATTTTAAATGTTTAATGGTTACTATCGCTTTAGTATCC
This sequence comes from Flavobacteriaceae bacterium, assembly GCA_049596455.1. Lineage (GTDB taxonomy): Bacteria > Bacteroidota > Bacteroidia > Flavobacteriales > Flavobacteriaceae > UBA7446. The sequence continues at coordinate 66,217 of JBMYLP010000005.1, forward strand.
CTGGCATGCAGTAAAGAAGATAAGCCCACGATAATATATGCGAAAGGGTATAATATGTTGCTTATAGGGAATAGTTTTTTTAGGCCCTATGCAGAGCATCTTAATGAATTAGCACTTGATGCTGGTTTTGAAAACCATAATGCTACCGTTATAATTAAAGGAGGCGAAGGGGGATGGCCTATCAGTTTTTGGAATAATTCAACTAGTGCTGAGCATCAAGAAATCAAGTCCGTTTTAGATCAGGGGGGCGTTGAATTTTTTGGGATGACATCTGGAGGTGATTCCACCAATCGAATTGAAGGGCATCGTGCATGGATAAACTATGCATTACAAAACAATCCAAACATTACTATTTTTATAGCTATACCGCAAGTTGATTTTCCTCTAGATTGGGATCAACGCGTTGAAGAATATGGGTTTGATACTATGGAGGAGTTTTATCACGCTTTTGTAAATGACTTGGTCAATACTGAAATAGTTGACCAGCTTCGTGCTGAATTTCCCAACACAAAAATTTTTAGCATCCCAACGGGCTGGGCTTCCGTCCATTTGGCACAAATGAGAGAGGATAATACTTTGTTGGACACTATCGGTTTTATGGGACCAAAAGCCACTTCTTTGTTTACAGATGAAAAAGGACATCAAGGACAAATTATCATAGAAACAGGGACGCTTATCTGGTTAAACAGCATCTATAACGTTGATTTAGAGACACACAACTATGATACAGGGTTTAATACGGATTTACACGAAATTGCAAAAAACATCATGGATAACCATGATTCAAACTATAAACTATGAGACATTTAATCGTTATGTTAGGGATACTTTTATTATTGGGCTCAACTTCTTGTGCTACAAGTACAAGGGTCGTTCATCAACCCAAAAAAGTGGTTGTTGTAAAACGCCCTGCAAAATATAAAGTAGTTCGAGTAAAAGGAAAAAGATATTATTACTGGAATGGGCGTTACCATAAAAGAACCCGAAAAGGATTTGTACTAGTTAAGTTTTAAGTTTTCGCTGCTTATTTAATTCCCACACCATGCGCCCAAAAGCGTTGCATCAGCAGCATTGTTTAATGTTAAAACAAAATTCCTACCGTTATAGGTTTTGCTAACAATCCCTTTAATGGTTCCCGTGCCTGTGGGCAAGGGTACGTCTTTATACAGGGCAAAGGCACTGGTTTCCAACAAAAATGTGGTTATGGCAGTGCCCTCACAGGCTTCCAAGGTGCGTTGGGTGTCGTAATAATCTTTAGGGTCAACAAAAGGCTTGCCCTGCTCTGAGGGGGTAACACGTACATTTTCTACGGCAACAAACATGCCCACATGGCTTTTGTCTATTGCTGAAAACTTCACGGTAAGCGGCGTGATTTCAGCAGTGGTTTTGGAACGGAACAAGTGCGTGGCAATATCCAATGGGCGCAACGCCTCCACCACATTATTTTCGGTATTTGCCACACCCCCCAACGAAATAATGCCATTCCCCCTACGAGATTCGCCCAAATGCAAGTTTTTTAGGCTGATATACACCTCACGCCCAAGGTTAAACCGATTAAAGGATTTTGATTGGTCAATCATAAGATGAAATGCCGCAGTAGGATTTTCGGGGGCGTCTTGCAGGTAGAGTTCTTTGTAAAAATTCCCCGTGCTGTCCGATGAAACCACATAGCCCTTCACCACCACATCCGAGCTAAATGTATGCACTCTTCGGTACACAAAATAGTCTTTTAATTGTGCTATGCTAATCATGGTTTTATTCCCCTTTTCAATGTCGGCAAGCAGGGCGTTGAGTTGTTTGTTTTCTTCAGTGCCTATTTCAGCAGGAATATCAAATTGGTCGTCCTGTTGGCATCCCAAAAGAGCTGTTGCGATAAGCAGCAGCAAAACTATTTTTGTGTGTTGTATTGCATTCATGATGTTGGGTTTAATGGGTTAAAATCGGATATAGGTGTTTAGGAAATAGGTGGTGCCCCGCCCGTACCAATATTTTGGTCCAAAACGGCGTTTTGCGCCGTTTACATCTTCCAATAATGCATTGTAATTTGCGTTTCTGGATTGTTCAAATCCGCCAGATTTATAGGACTGATTAAGCAGGTTATTGACACTTAAAAATGCCCCTACAAAACGCTTGCCCACACGCCACGATTTGCCCACCACCATATTCACTACCGTGTAGGGGTCAAATTTTTCTTGCTGCAACAGGATGCGTGCTTGGTCAGGGTCATAATTCGGAAAGGGTAGTCCGTCGCGGTCTAATAAAAAGTTTTGGGTTCGGTTAATGGGGCTCACGTCCAAATAGGTGTGGTCAAAGTAGTTGGCAGTCAGTCCAAACCACCAAAAGTTTTCTCTAAACTCCACCCCTAGCGAGTAGGCTTCTTGAGGTCCCGATGCCAGTCGTAGGTTTTTCATTTTGGCGGTGCCGAAATCTAGATAGCCAAAGTCGTCTGAAGTAAGGTAAACTTGTGGGTTGTTATGATACCTATAATCTCCCAAAGCAGCGGCTCCTTTGAGTTTTAGCGAAGGCGTAATCTCCCCCTCAATACCAAATTCTACCCCCAAATGACGTTTTTCAATGCCTTGCATGATTTCTTGCACAAAAGAGGAGGTGTCTCCCCCAATGCCTTCGGCAAAGAAGAATGAAATCTCATTGGCGTCTTGAATTTGGGCATAAAACCCCGTAAGGCGGGCATTTAAATGAGCTGACCGAAAAATATAGCTTACATCGGTTGCAGCAATACGCTCCGTTTCTAGGGGGCGGTTGGCTTGTTCGCCCACCACGGCATTGGTTTCGCGCGCGCTTGAAAAACTGTTGCGCAAGCTCGGTGCACGCTGAATATGCGCAGCATTTGCCTGTAACCAATGCTTGTTTTTAATGTTATATGTAAGTCCTGCTTTAAGGCTCCCACTCCCAAACGAAAGCTTTTTGCTCTTCCCAAACGAAGTGTCCAAATAGGCTTCATGTTTGTATTTTCCATCGCGCTGATATTGGGTTGCGGTGTAGCCTCCTGCTACATAGCCACTTAGTTTGGGGTAATGAAACTGCGCAATCGCAGATGCCTCGTTAATGCCCCCTTTAAGCTCGTAATGATAGCGGATTTTATCGCCCACTCCCACTATGCGATTAGGGTGATTTAAGTCAAATTGAAACCCTTCGTAGGCATCTACATTTAGATAGCCCGATGCGCCCAATAAATCTAGAATTTCGGCAAAGTTTTCAGATGTGAACGAGCGGTGCTGTATGGAGCCAATTAGGGTAATATTATCATTTAGTTCGGTACGCAATATGCTGTTTGCAGAAAGTTGGGTGTCATCGTTACGGTCTTCATAAAGTATGTAGGCAGCGTTTTTGGTGTGTAGGTTTGCATCGTAAAGGCGGTTCCAATCCAACTGTCCGTTTTCCCTAAATTCTTGCTCGTGGCGGTATGCCCCCTCATAGTCCGCGCCGTTGCTTTGCGTCAAAAAATAACTGGGCAGTTTTTGATAATACGAAGGACTAGGGCTTGCTCCACCAGGATAATCTATGCGGCTGTTGCCCACCTCGCCAAACTGAATTCCAACATTGGTGCGTAAGGTTGTTTTGGCAGATACATTCCATTTATGATTTAGCATCACTATGGGCTCTACAATGCGTTTTACTCTGGAATTTCGTACTTCGCCAGATTGCATCCCCCAATATTCATTGTATCTGATGCCCTTTAAATCATACACTTCTTGTGTATTTGGCGATGATTTTCCTCGGCGGTTGGGTGTGGCAATTAGGGTTGCATTTAGGCTGTGCGTTTCCCATTGTTTTTCTACAGAGACAAATAGCGATTGTGCGTCGTAAAACGTGCCGTTTTGAAAACCCGATGCCCCCCAACGATTTCCAACAGCAAATGCTGCAGACCAACCGTTTTTTAGTTGACCTGTGCCATAACTAGCCAGCACGCGGTGGTTGTAACTTCTGTCCGAAGCAGAAAATGTCAAGCGGCCGCCTTTGCCATAATCCGAGGCTCGTGTGTTTATGTTTGTTGTGCCCAATACACCCCCAACAAGATAGTCTGAAGGGGCAATTCCTGAGGTAAGTTCTCGGTTGCGCAACACGTCATTCAGTCCGCCCCAATTGCTCCATTGCGGACGCCCATTGTGTAGCTTGTTCATCGGCAAGCCGTTAATCATCACAGTAGCATGGTCCGAATCCAATCCCCGAACACGAAAAAACGAAGCGCTAAACTCAAAAGCAGCAGTCCGTAAAAACACATCTTGGGTAGATTGCAATAGCCCCGAGATATTATCTAATGCATCGTTTTCATCACTAAGCTCATCGTCACTAAGATTGATGATTGAAAGTTGTGCGTTTTGATAAGGTTCTTCCTCAAAACCAATAGGTTGAAGTGTAATACGGACGTCATCGCCCGAAGTGGCAACCAAAATAAACGGCTCATAGCCATCCAGAAAAAACCTAAGGGTTTGTGTTTCTAGTACTTGTATGCGAAATCTACCGTTGGCATCTGTTTGCGTTTCTTTTTTGGCGGGAGATGCCGTTATCAAAACATGCTGTAATGGTTGTTGAGCAGGATCAACAACGCTACCCACAATAGCGTCTTGCGCCCATATATAGCCAGAAAATAAAATGGCAAAAAGTAGGTATCGCCCGTTCATGATTTGGATATTATTGTTATAAATTTAGCATAAATTTTTTAATCGCTTTTATTTTGAAGAGGACATTCCATTTTTGGCTGGTCTTATTTTTTGTTTCCGCAGTTGCTTTTGGTCAAGGCAGCAAAAACTATGAGGTACTAACGGTGGCGTTTTATAATGTTGAAAATCTTTTTGACACCTTAAATGATCCCAACACCCAAGATGACGACCGCACCCCCGAAGGACGCGACCGCTGGACGGAAGACATCTATCAAAAAAAGGTGAAAAATATGGCGCGGGTACTATCTGAAATTGGACGTGAAACCACCAACCAACCGCCTGCCGTTATTGGGCTTTGCGAGGTGGAAAACAGGCAAGTGATTGTTGATATGCTAAACGACCCGCTGCTAAAGCCGTATAACTACGGCATTGTGCATGTAGATTCGCCTGACGAACGCGGTATTGACGTGGCGCTTATCTACCGGAAAAAACATTTTTTGCCTATCGCTTTTTAAAATCATACGTTAAGACTTTACAAGAAAAAAGGAAAGGGGCGAGACTACACCCGAGACCAGTTATTGGTGTATGGTGTGTTGGAAAAGGAGCCCGTATATTTTTTAGTACACCACTGGCCTTCTCGTAGTGGCGGACAAAAACGCAGTGAACCCAATAGGCTTAAAGCGGCTGCCCTAAACAAAAAACTAGTGGATTCCGTTTTGCAACAAAACCCGAAAGCCAAAATCATAAATATGGGCGACTTTAATGATGGCCCTGTAAACAAAAGCATTGCGGAAGTGCTGCAAGCCACCCATAAAAAAAGGCGTGTGTTTAAAAATAGCGTGCTTTATAATCCCATGATGGCATATTACAAAAAAGGCGTTGGAACCGCCTGTCATCGTGATACGTGGAGTGTTATAGACCAAATCCATGTTTCGGGCGGGTTGCTAAAAGCTAAGGCAACCCACTGGCGGTTCTGGAAAGCTGGGATTTACAACAAACCCTATTTGATTACCAAAGAAGGGCGTTATAAGGGGTATCCGTTTCGGAGTTTTGCAAGCGGCCGATTTACAGGGGGTTATAGCGACCATTTCCCGGTGTATGCTTATTTGATACGGGAGCTCAACTGAACAGCGCCTTAAGTTCTGTTGCTTTATCTGGTGTAAGTTTTCCTGCCAAAATCAAGCTAAGCTGTCTGCGGCGTAGGGCGCCATCAAAACGTTTTTGTTCCAATTCCGTTTCGGGAATGACTGCGGGTACTTTTACAGGTTTGCCGTCTTTGCTCACGGCAACAAACGTATAAATTGCCTCGTTTGCTTTTTCGCGCGCAGTGCCGTCTTGTGTTTCTATCCACACATCTATAAATACTTCCATAGAGGTGCCAAAAGCACGAGATACTTTTGCTTCAAGGGTAAGTACACTTCCAAGAGGTACGGGCTTTCTAAAATGCACATGATTCACCGAAGCCGTTACCACAATCTGCTCCGAGTGTCGCTGTGCAGCAATGCAAGCAGCACGATCCATTCGTGCCAACAGTTCGCCACCAAAAAGATTATTGATTGGATTGGTATCTGAGGGTAATACCAAGTCGGTCATGACCGTCTTGGATTCCTGTGGGTGCTTTGGTTTCATGGAATTATTTTTTGGTTACCCACGCGTCTGGATAATTGTCGCGCTTAATGTCTGCCATGGCATTATACGCTTCGCGTTTTGTGGGGAAAGATGCAAAAGAAACTTGGTAAAACCCTTGTGGGGTTTGTCCCAATTTTTGTGCCCCATAATACCCTTTTCGTTGCAATGCTGCTGCGAGTTTCTGGGCATTTGCCTCATTTCTAAACGACCCTGCAATAACGTGAAAGCCTGAAGCAGGCTCTGTTTTTTTAGGCAGCGCAATTTTTAAGGTTGGTAACTCGCCCAAATCATACACCGATACGGCTGCTTGTTCGCGCGCCTGCTCTCGCAAGGCTTGTTCTGTTTGCCACTGTCTGTCGGCTTGTTGGTTTAAGTAGCTATTTGAGCCAACAGCAAATAAGGCTAAAACACTTGCAGCAACAACCGCATATCCAACCACACGGCGAGATTTTGTTTGCTCAAGCTCAAAGTAAACCGGTTGTTTGGCAGGTTGTTCGGCAATGGTTCTAGAAATCGGTTGGGCGGTAACTTCAGGAAGCGCATAACTAGCCACCAAAAAGTTTAGACCACTTTGGGGCGTAAACACCATTTTTCCTTCACTATTTAACACAAAATCTCCCAAAGTTGGGATGCTAAGCTTTCCTTTTTGAAGCGACTCTTTCCATGCAATGGTCTGTTGGTGCATGTCCATAACCGCACGCTCATAGCTTGTGCCATACGATTTGGCCAAATGCGATGCTAAGGTGCCATCGTTAGATTGCAGTGTTTCATTGAAGGACAATACTTTTGATGGAGGAAAATACAACTGATCGACGGCATCGTAATACGCTGCCTTTTGCTCTACCAAAAAAGCCCCAAACCCAGGGATGGTAACACAATCGTGTCGGTATAAAAGGTAATGTATATGCGCTGATAACTCCATTACACAAATGTACATTTTTTAGGGAAATCTTAAAAAGTTATGTTTTTGTATTTTTACGTAGCCTTAATCTTATGGAAAAAACTGAACTGATTGCTACACTCGCCCTGCCAAAAATGCCCAAAGTTGGGTGTATTACCGCCCGAAAACTCATTCGTCATTTTGGAAGCGCTGCTGCTGTTTTTGAAAATATCAAGCACACAAATGAGTCGCCTTATCAATCCATTTCAAAAGTTTTTAAAGGCCCTGAAAAACATCAAGTTGTTAGGGCAGCTGAAAAAGAAGTTGCGCTTATGGAAAAGTGCAACATCAATTGGATTTCCTATTTAGATACTGCCTTTCCTACACCGCTAAACCAATGTGCAGATGCGCCACTTGTGTTGTTTTACTCTGGACAACCTTTTCCTCCAACTACTAGAGTTGTTAGTATTGTAGGAACACGGCAACCAAGTGCACAAGGCAAGGCTTTTGTAAAGCAGTTGGTAGCAGAACTTGCCCCATATCAGCCCATAATTGTATCGGGGTTTGCCTATGGCATTGACATCGAAGCACAACTTGCAGCACTTGACAATGGGTTGGTTACTTTTGGTTGTTTTGGTCACGGTATTTTAGGATGCTATCCCAAGCAGCACGCCAGATACCGAAAACGCATAGAAGAAACAGGTGGTTTTTTGTCGGAAGTTTGGGCAAATGAGCCCTTTCAACGATCACATTTTTTGCAGCGCAATCGCATTATTGCAGGTTTGGCACAAGCCACTATAATTGTAGAGTCAAGAGAAAAAGGCGGTGCGCTGACCACCGCACAATATGCGCTTAGCTATCAGCGTGATGTATTTGCTGCGCCGGGCAGACCCACTGACGCTACCGCAAGCGGTTGTTTGGAACTTATCAAAAACAGACAAGCAGAATGCATAACAAGCGGCGAAGACGTAGCGCGAGCATTAGGGTGGAAACAACAGCAAAATCCAGCGCCGCAACCAAAACTTTTTGTGGAACTCAATGAAAAGGAAAAATGGGTGTTAAGCCATATGAGCAATGCCCCAAAACACATTGACCTTATTGCGTTAGACGCCACCCTTAGGGTAAGCGAAGTGGCAAGTGTTTTATTTCAACTGGAAATGAAAGGGGTTGTAATGGCGCAAGCTGGAAAACAGTTTAAATCGATTTAGGCGAAAAGCCAATGTTTTTCCGCACACGCTGCAAAACCTCATGCGCAACCTTACGGGCTTTGTCAGCTCCTTTTTGGAGTTGCTCCTCCAATACTTCAGGTTGTTGCATGTAGGTGTCAAACTGTGTTCTAGCTTCCGTAAAGCGATCTAAAATTGCTTCAAACAATGCTTGCTTTGCATGACCATATCCAAAACCTCCAGCTTCGTAATTGGCTCGCATGGTGGCAATCTCACTTTCGTTGGCAATAAGCGAATACAACGAAAATACCGTGCACGTATCTGGGTTTTTAGGTGCTTCCAGTGGTGTGCTATCAGTTGCTATCGACATTACTTGCTTACGCAGCTTTTTCTCTGGTAAAAAAATGTCAATGGTATTGTCTTTGGATTTGCTCATTTTGCTGCCGTCTGTTCCCAAAACATACTGCGTGTCGGTTTGGAGTTTTGCCTCTGGAAGCACAAAGGTCTCGCCATAAGCAGCATGAAAACGACTAGCGACATCCCGAGCCATTTCTATGTGTTGCAATTGATCTTTTCCAACCGGAACCCAATGCGCATCATACAGCAAAATATCTGCTGCCATAAGCATGGGATAGGTAAACAATCCAGCGTTTACGTCTTCCAGTCGGTCTGCTTTGTCTTTAAAAGAGTGTGCCAACGACAATCGGCTAAATGGAAAGCTACAATTTAAGTACCATGCCAATTCGGTTACTTCAGGCACATCCGACTGACGGTAAAAACAGGATTTTTCGGAGTCTAGTCCGCAAGCTAACCACGCTGCCGCAGTAGCTTGTGTATTCGCTCTAAGTTGTTCAGCATCTTTGATTTGCGTTAGGGAATGCATGTCGGCAATAAACAAAAACGCTTCTTCGCTACTTTGTTTTGCCATGTCAATAGCTGGAAGAATAGCGCCTAATAAATTGCCCAAATGCGGGGTGCCTGTGCTTTGAATACCCGTAAGGATGCGTGCCATAGAAATTGTATCTGCACAAAAATAACGGATTTCACGCATCAATCGCTATTTTTGACACTATGGTTTATGTCCGCAAGGCACTTTTAGGACTTTGGAACGTATGGTTTTACATATTAGCTGGCGTTGGGCTATTCCTTTGTTTTCCTTTTTTATTGATTTGCCTCACGAGAGAAAAATGGTATGCTGGTATTTTCTATGCGGGGCGCTATTTTTGGTCGCCACTTATCATGCTGGGCATGGGGTTTATTCCCGTTATCAAGTATAACGCCAACATAGACTACAACAAACCGCATATGTTTATTGCCAACCACTTGAGTATGATTGACATCATGATGACGTTTATGACGATTCGAAAACCTGCGGTTTTTGTGGGGAAAATGGAATTGGACCGCATTCCTCTATTTGCTACCATTTATAAACGTGGTGCTATTTTAGTCAATCGCGATAGCGCATCGAGTAGAAAAAATGTGTATGCGCAAGCCAAGCGCAAGATCGCATTGGGCTTTGGTATCATGATTTACCCCGAAGGTTTGGTGCCCGAGCCAGACGTTTTTTTAGCTCCTTTTAAAAATGGTGCATTTAGTATTGCTATTGAGCATCAAATCCCCATTGTTCCGATTACGCTTCCCGATTGTAAAAAGCGCTTCCCATTTCAGTTTTCATACAAGTATTGGGTAGGAAAACCCGGCATTGTTCGTGCTAATGTACATGCCCCTGTAAGTACCCAAGGGCTGACGCAAGACGATATGCCTGCCCTAAAAGAACAGGTGTATCAGTTTATGAGCGAAGCACTCAAAAAAGAAGGGCATAAATAGGGATTATTCCGCTGCTGCGATAATGTCTTTAATCTTCCCCTCAATTTCTTCGGCAAGTTCTGGGTTGTCATCCAAAAGTGTTTTTACAGCATCTCTACCTTGACCCAATTTGGTGTCACCATAGCTAAACCATGAGCCGCTCTTTTTGATAATATCTGCCTCCACACCAATGTCTAGCAATTCGCCAATCCGCGAAATCCCCTTGCCGTACATGATGTCAAACTCCACCGTTTTGAACGGAGGTGCTACTTTGTTTTTCACTACTTTGACTCGTGTTTTGTTCCCCATTACGGCGCCATTGGTGTCTTTAATTTGGGTAGAGCGTCTAATGTCTAAGCGCACCGAAGCGTAAAATTTTAGCGCATTTCCTCCCGTAGTGGTTTCGGGGTTGCCAAACATGATGCCAATTTTTTCTCGTAACTGATTGATAAAAATCACGGTGCAATTTGTTTTGCTAATCGATGAGGTCAGTTTACGCAAAGCTTGCGACATCAATCGGGCGTGTAGTCCCATTTTAGAATCGCCCATTTCGCCTTCTATCTCGCTTTTAGGGGTAAGTGCTGCAACGGAATCTACCACCACAATATCTACTGCTCCCGAACGAATCAAGTTGTCTGCAATTTCTAGGGCTTGCTCTCCATGGTCGGGTTGTGAAATGATGAGGTCATCAATTTCCACGCCCAAGCTTTTGGCATAGTAGCGGTCAAAAGCGTGTTCAGCATCAATAAATGCAGCAATGCCGCCTGCTTTTTGGCACTCGGCAATGGCGTGTAATGTCAGTGTTGTTTTTCCTGAAGACTCCGGTCCGTAGATTTCGACAACCCGTCCGCGTGGATAACCTCCTACGCCCAACGCTACATCAAGTCCAAGCGAACCAGACGAGATAACCTCAACTTGCTCAATGACACTATCACCCATTTTCATTACGGTTCCTTTGCCGTAGGCTTTATCAAGTTTGTCTAACGTTAACTGAAGTGCTTTTAGTTTTGCGTCTTTTTCGTTACTCATGCTTCATTTTTTAGCTTCCTGCTAAGGTACAATTTTTCTATGGCACTGGCTTTTTTGTGCGCATTTTTAATTTGATACCTTTGCCCAGTAATCTTAATACTGTATAGCATGCAACTGTACAACAAATTAAGCGCACAAGAACGCGCTGCCCTGATAGATGCGGCAGGTGAAGAACGCCTGACCCTATCGTTTTATGCCTACGCACACATTGGCAATCCGCAAGTGCTGCGGGATCATCTTTTTATTTCGTGGAGCGCCCTAGATGTTTTGGGGCGTATTTATGTGGCAAACGAGGGAGTAAATGCACAACTTTCGGTGCCTGCGCCCAAATTTGATGCCTTTAAATCACACCTAGATAGCATTGATTTTTTAAATGGTATTCGGCTTAATATTGCTATTGAGCAAGACAATAAATCGTTTTTAAAACTCAAAATAAAAGTGCGCAACAAAATTGTTGCAGATGGTTTGAATGATAACACTTTCGATGTGACGAACAAAGGTGTTCATGTAAATGCAGCCGAGTTTAATGCACTTACCAGTCAAGACGATACCATAGTAGTGGATATGCGCAATCATTACGAAAGTGAAATTGGTCATTTTGAAGGGGCCATAACCCCTGATGTGGACACGTTTCGCGACTCGTTACCCATCATCGAAGAAGACCTTTCTGAGCACAAGGAAGATAAAAACCTCGTGATGTATTGCACCGGAGGCATCCGTTGCGAAAAAGCTAGTGCCTACTTTAAACACAAAGGCTTTAAAAAGGTGTATCAACTTGAAGGGGGTATTATTGAATATGCCCGACAGGTTAAAAACCAAGGGCTTGAAAACAAGTTTGTTGGGAAGAATTTTGTGTTTGATGAGCGTCGTAGCGAGGCTATTTCAGATGAAGTCATTGCCACTTGTCACCAATGTGGTACGCCCTGCGACACGCACGTCAATTGTGCCAACGAAGCATGTCATTTGTTGTTTATTCAATGCCCTTCTTGTGCCGAAAAATTTAACCATTGTTGCTCCGATGCTTGTGCCGAAATTGTTGCATTGCCCGAAGCCGAGCAAAAAGCACTGCGCAAAGGCAAGCACAACAGCAACAAAATCTTTAAAAAGGGCCGTGCCCATCACCTAAAGACGATTCATCAGTCGTGACAAAAACAGCTTTTCTTATTGCCTCAATGTTTTTATTGGTGGGTTGTTCCAACCCATCAGACTTGCTGTTTGAAACACTTCCAAAAGAGGGTTGGGAGCAAGACCAATGGGTAGCATTTAGCTATACACATCGCCTCCCCGAAAAAGAAGTTGCGCTCCATTGGGTATTACGCCACGACGATGATTACCCCTTTTCAAATATTCATTTTATTGCCAATTGGCGCAACCCAAAAGGGGTTGAGGAGACCGACACGCTGAGCTATTTGTTGGCGCAGCCCGACGGCAAATGGTTAGGGAAAGGGCTCTATATTAAAGAACATCGTTTACCTTTTGTGGAACGCTTTTTGCTAGATGAGCCCGGAATATATCAGTTTCGCATACGCCCTGCGGTGCGGGCTACTGAAATGTTGGTTGCCGATAACATTTTACCTGGAATACATCAAATTGGAATTACCATAAACCCCATATCAAATGACTAGAAAAAAAGGATACGGAAAATTTATACGGCTAATTTGGCTTGCGTTTGGCAGCCTTATTTTAGGCACTATCATCATTTTTGGCGCCGCATCGTTAGGGCTGCTAGGCCCCATGCCAGATTTCCGTCAATTGGAAAACCCAAAGACAAATTTGGCAACGCAAATTATTTCGGCTGATGATACCGTTTTGGGCAAGTTTTATTTTAACGATAATCGAACGCCTATTTCATTTGACGAAATTCCTACAGAAATGATTGAAGCACTTGTTGCTACAGAAGATGAGCGTTTTTACAATCATTCTGGGATTGATTATCGTGGCACGGCTCGCGCCTTATTTTATTTGGGCAAAAAAGGGGGTGCAAGTACCATTACGCAACAGCTTGCAAGGCAGCTTTTTGTGGGAGTGCGTTCACGAAATATTGCTGAAGCAATTACCCAAAAAATCAAGGAATGGGTTATTGCTATTAGGTTGGAGCGTCGCTACACCAAAAACGAAATCATTACCATGTATCTCAACATTTATGATTTTAACTACAACGCGGATGGACTTCGTTCGGCGAGTTCGATTTATTTTTCAAAAAAACCTAGTGACTTGGATTTGAGCGAGTCTGCCATGCTTGTGGGAATGTTAAAAAATTCCTCCTTATACAATCCATTGCGAAGACCCGAAATGGTGCGCGAAAGGCGCAATATTGTGTATCAACAAATGTTACGCAACAAGCTTATCAATGAAAAAGAACGCGACTCGCTAGCTGCACTTCCCATAACGCTTGACTTTAACCCGCAATCACACCGCGAAGGAATTGCCACCTATTTTAGAGCCTATTTGCAACAATTTATGCGAGGTTGGATTGCCGATAATCCAAAAGAAGACGGCAGCTTTTATAACCTTTACTTGGACGGGCTTAGTATTTACACCACAATAGACTCAAGACTGCAAACCTATGCAGAAGACGCTGTAGCAGCGCATATGCCCAACTTACAAAAAGAATTTTTTAGGCAAAATAAACCCGAGTATAATGATATTGCCCCCTTTTTAGATGTAGAAAAGGACGAGATTGAAAACATCATGAATCAAGCGAAACGCAGGTCTGAACGTTGGCGCAAAATGAAAGCGCAAGGGCATGATGAACAAGCCATTTTAGCAAGTTTTGAAAAACCCACCCAAATGGAAGTGTTTAGTTGGAATGGAGATATTGATACTGTAATGACGCCTACCGACTCTATCAGATACTACAAACATTTTTTACGTACGGGCATGATGTCTATGGAACCGCAAACAGGACACGTAAAGGCATGGGTTGGAGGCATTAATTACCGTCATTTTCAGTTTGACCACGTCATGCAAGGGAAGCGGCAAATTGGGTCTACATTCAAGCCTTTTGTATATGCTTCTGCTATTGATCAACTAAAAGTATCACCTTGTGATTCCTTGCCCGATGGATATTATTGTGTAGAACCATCAAAATTTGGCGCACACGATGCTTGGTGTCCGAAAAATTCGGGAGATCGTTATATTGGAAAACGCACCCTAAAAAATGCCCTTGCCAATTCCGTAAATACCATAAGTGCACGATTGATTGATAAAGTGGGGACAAGACCCGTTGTAAACTTGGTTCGCAATTTGGGCGTTAGCTCACCCATTCCAAATGTTCCGGCCATTGCATTAGGCTCTGCTGACTTGAGTGTGTATGAAATGGTTGGTGCATATGCTGCTTTTGCCAACAAAGGAATTTATGTAAAGCCTGTACTCGTAACGCGAATTGAAGATAAAAACGGTACGGTTATTTATCAAGCGGCGCCTGAAACCAAGGATGTGTTGAGCGAGGAGTCTGCCTATGTAACCCTAAAATTACTTGAAGGAGTTACTGCATCGGGTTCTGGGGTGCGATTGCGACATCAAGGGGCAGATAAAACTAACCCGATTTTTAGAGATGTTGTTACGGGATATCCCTATGAATTTGACAATCCGATTGCTGGAAAAACAGGAACCACCCAAAATCAAAGTGATGGTTGGTTTATTGGTATGGTACCCAATTTAGCTACTGGCGTTTGGGTTGGTGGCGAAGACAGGTCTACACACTTTGAAACCATTGCTTACGGTCAGGGTGCCACCATGGCACTTCCTATTTGGGCAAATTATATGAAGTCTTGCTACGCAGATTCTACCTTGGTCATTTCGAAAGATGCATTTGAAGCGCCTGATGATGTCTCTATTCCTTTAGATTGTGATTCGCTATCTGTTTCCCGTCAACAAAAATCCTTTTTTGAAGACGAAGACCTTAGTGATTTAGGGTTTTAGTTAGGAATACCATGCACTGCCAAATGGCTGTTGTAGTAGCGAATGTCGCCGGTAACTTCCACTCCAATCCAATCTGGTAATTCAATTTTTTGATTTGCGCTTTTGAGTTCAATTTCGGCTAGTATCAATCCTGACAACTCATGCTCAAACACATCTACCTCGAAAAGATATTCGTTGAACGGAACGTGATGTCGGGTTTTTTGGATGCCTCCTGGAAGACAAAGCGGAAGTAAGGTGTTTGCATCATTTAGTGAAAGCTGTTTTTCCCACTCTGCGCGAGTAGTACCGTCGGAGGAAGAAGCTCCTTTTATGGTCAAAAAAGCAGTATTGTCTTGAATTCGCAGACGAACCGTTCGGGAAGGGTCAGCTGAAAGATACCCCTGAAAAATGGCAAATGAAGCGATAGCCTCGTCAAGGCACGCTTGCACATTGCTGACTAAAAACTTACGTTCAATTTCTACCATTTTAGCTTTTGAGCCAAAGTACAAAATTGAACGCAATGACCTACCACTCGTTGGCTTCCTTAAACAAGTAGTTTAGCGAAATAGAATAGGCTTCTCTATAGTCCTCCATTTGTACATCTGAATCATTGTACATGATGTTTTTGTTGCTACAATAGCTTTCAAACGAGTCTTTTATAAGCTTATCTATTTGGTCTTGTAACGAATGGTTGTTTATCAAACAGATTTTATAATGTTCAAGATCTATGCGTTTCATATTATTTGCATTTACACAATTTTATTTCAAATGCTTTAAAAAAAACGCAACATATTGTTAACGAATTGTTTAGTGTTCAACAGTTATAAACAACGCTGAATAGATATAACTTGCTAACATTGAGTGTGTTACTAAAAAGTAGCATTGTCACTATCAACAATTTTTGGCGGCTTTTGGTAGCGGTGAAGTTGTTAGCGAGCGTTAGCTGAATCAAAAATAGCGTTTAAAGTAGCCGCCAAGCGAAGTCCTGCTTCAAGCAATCTAATCCGAACCGTTTTAAAGTGCTGATAGTGATATTCATACCCCAAATCTGCGTTTATGGGCGTGTTGGCATAAATCGTGTTTGCCAAATCTTGCGACTCGTGCACCCAGTCCAACCGCGGTGAGGTCATACACTTTTCTTTTTCCTCAGCTGTTAGTTTTGGCATGTTTGCAGCAAGCTCGGTATAGCTCATGTTGTAATGTTCAATCAAATCCGTATCCCACAAACGATGCAAATTGGTAGGCTCACCAAACCACTTAAGTTTGATTTCATTGCCTCCTCTGTCCGCTTTTCTTCCTGCGTGCGTTGGTTGATGAATATCGCCAATAAAATGCACCAATAATTTCAAGTAAAATGCTTTGTCTGCCCGTGTGCTTTCTTGAGATTTAAGTCCTTCTATGCAGTAGTCTATTGCCGTAATGATATCGCCATCTGGGTTTTTTTCCGCCTCTGGATAACGCACATTCTTATCCATATTGACATAATGCCAGGGCGCGAGATGGTCGTATCGGCTATCGGAGCGAATTTCGTCGGCGTAAGTGGATACAAACGCTAACGACATACCATCAAGAAGTGCATCAACGGCAGCAGCCGTTTTTGGTGTAAGGTGTTCTTGCGCTACTTTGCCAATGACGCGATGTCCCGTTTTGCCCCAATCCTCAGCAAGAAGTTGTTGTGGAAAAGTCGCTAGGAAGAGGATAGTAAAAGAGAATAAGAGTCGGTTCATAAAGGCTATAAAATTCCGCGAATAGTGGTTGGGCGGTATTCATCACTTAGAATATCGATGCCTAGCGTGATTTGATGAAACCCAGAGTTATTAATTTTGATGTCTCCAATACCAACCGTGTAGGTGTAAGAAAACGACCATTTGTTATGCCTCATACCCAAAATAGCTGAAAGTTGGGAAAAAGGTTCACTGTAAGGGGTATTGTTGTTGGTGGTGAGTGTGTTTGTGAGTCCTTTCCGGTACGAAGTACCCACCCAAAGTTGCGTCTCTCTGATATTATGATGCGATTTTAAATTGACATCCACATTTGGTCTATCTACATACTGGATATAGTCCACCAAAACCGATGGTTCAAGTGCCCAATCGGATTGAATTTCAAAAAAGTTTCCCACAGAAGCCAACAACCGCTTGGGTTTGTTAAGTAGCACTTGGTCGTTGATATTATTCCCAACAAACAACAGGTTTTGAATGGTTAGATGCGCATATAGTGACACATAATTATACGTAAGTCCAACATCCACAAACATACTTGAACTACTTACATTAGTTCCCAAAATTATTGGGTCGTTTGTTGGGTTAAATGTAGATTGATCGTGGCGATGAAAAGAGCCTCCAGCAGAAAGCCCAAAAGAAAGCTGATTTACCTCGGCTCTACTTCTATAAAAATTGATGTGATGCGCATAGGTCCCTTGAAAACCAAGCTGTGATTGAAAGCCGTTTGTATCGTGAAAAAATAGCCCTCCAACACCCGATTTGTCTCCTACTCTTGCATGGGCATTTAAGGTTTGCATAGATGGCGCATTGGCAATGCCTAGCCATTGGGTTCTATATGAAGTTCTTAATTTTAATCCCTCGTAATGTGCGCCCGCCATAGCAGGGTGCAGCACGTAATAATTATCTGTGAGGTAATCTGTATAAACAGGCATGCGGTATTGTGCCTTTGCTGTGTAAAAACATAAGACAAAAAAGAGAGGAAATATCGTTTTTGATGGCGATTTAAGACACATGCAGGCTTTTCATATATTAGCACAATTTACGCAAACCTATGAAACTGCGCCTAAACGCCATAAAATTAGCCCTAGTTTTTGTACTGTCCCTTTGGGCTGCAACTGCTGTTTATGGGCAATTGAGTAAGGTGCATTATATTCCGCCTATTTCGATTACTTCTCAAATCAACAACAGCATTCCCTTTGCCCAATATATTTATATATCCACGCCTAGTGGGAGTGATGTTTCCTACGTAATTAAGCCCGTTGGGTTGTCCTCGGCATATTACGAGTATGGAACGGTTTCCAATGATTCTCCTGTTGAGTTTGGCAACACATATGCAAATGACACTTCCGAAACGCATAACACTCACTTGGTTATTCCCGAAAGTCTGGGAGCAACAATCTTGAACAATAAAGGCTATATCATTGAGGCGGAAAAACCTATTTATGTTTCTGTTCGTTTTCAAAGCCAAGCACAATCTGGGGCAATCGTTAGTAAAGGAAATGCTGCACTAAGTACCTCTTTTGTGTTTGGAGCATTCGTTAATGATGTGAGCGACCCAAATATAATCCCATTCAATAGCTTTTTTTCTGTTATGGCGGTTGAAGACAACACCGAGGTTACAGTCGATTTTCCCAAAAGGGTTACAATGGCTAACTATAACGGCAACTACCCGATAACTTTTACGCTACAAAAAAATGAAAGTTATGTGGGTATTCTTAGAAGTGAAGATGGAATAAACAACTTAGATGGGCTTATTGGTGGTACACTAAATGCTTCTAAAAATGTGGTTGTTACCAGCGGCAGTACCACAGGAACTAACGGCCCAGGGAATGGCCATGATTTTGGAATAGATCAGCTTGTGGGAACAGAAAAAGCCGGTGAGGAATTTATTTTTATTCGAGGCGAAGCACCTGCTAATTATCATGACACCGAAAACGTAATCTTAATTCCACTATCATCCGGAGTCACATATTCAATCAATGGAAATGCTGCACAACCCATTTCAGAAGCCTATGCCATTATTGAGGGAGATAAATACTCTTCACAAGGAAATATGTATGTGAAAACCTCTGCTCCCGTTATGGCTTTCCAAGGCATTGGAGGGGTTAGCAATAATCCAAATAACCCCGAGCCTAATCAAGGAATGTTTGTCGTTCCTGCTTTAAGCTGTGCCTCAAAAGGGGATATCAATAATATTCCATACATAAACAAAATAGGGCCTAATAACCAACAAGGGGGCATCGGCATTGTTGCTGAAAAAGGGATAGATGTTAAACTGAACGGAGTTTCACAGTCTGCAGGACAAGATGTGACAGGAAACTCAAACTATGTAACCTATCGCATTTCCCCTCTAACTAGCGATTTATATCACGTTTCAAGTTTGGGTGAATTATATGTTTCTTATTATACGTATTCTGGAGCGGCTACTTCCGGGGCGTTTTATTCTGGATTTCAATCTCCACCAGAATTTACTTTTGATTTAGACTTAGTGGCACTAGGGACCTGTGTTCAAAACAATTTAACATTAAACGCGGCAAACACAAGCACTTTTGACTCATTTAGTTGGTGGTACAATCCCTCACAAATTGTTGATGAAACGCAATGGCAAGAAATTACAGCAAATGCAAACAATGAAACCTACACTCCATCTCAAGTAGGTTGGTACCAACTTAGAGGAACTTCTAGCTGTGGCAGTAGCACAGGAGAATTCTCGTCTCAAGCTGTTTATGTGGGAAATTGCCCTGACGACACAGACAACGACGGCGTGGTAGATAATTTGGATTTTGATGAAGATAATGATGGTATATATGATGCAACGGAATCGGCAGGGTTTGTAGAGGTTGGATATGCAGACCTTACAAACCCTGACTTTTATGATTTTACTTCCAAAGGAACCCCCGTATCCAACGATTATCAAGCTAGCGGAGTAGTTTCTTTGGCTCCAGGCGCCACGCTTACGGGAACTGCAAGCGGAAGAATTACCTCTATCATCCCCGCTAGTGTGGGCGAAAAAACGTCTTACACGGTTACTTTTGATAAGCCTATGACCATTGGTATCGCCTTAGATTCTCAATTTCAAAAACTTGCTGAGGGAGAGTTTTTAACCTTTAGCACTTCAGGAGGAAACAAGACGTTGTCTATTGAAAACCCAAGAAACTTATTTTGGCTTGATACTGATAATGATGGGGCTTTTGAACAAGATATTCTATTTTACAGCAACAATCAAATTACCCTAAAAACCAATCCTACACTTGATGCGTCAGAGTTTGTTTTTGCTGACCCAGGGGAATATATTATTTTCGGCCACACCATTTCCAATATCACCATAACGCACTCCCTCAACAACGTCACAGAAGATGGTTTTTTTGCCTTTTTGCTGAATCTTTTTCATTATCCCATAGATACAGACGGAGATAATATCCCTGACCACCTAGATTTGGACAGCGATAATGACGGTTGCTTCGATACGATTGAAGCTGGTCATGAAGACCCTGACAACGACGGATTAGCCAAAACAAGTCCTATAGTTTATAATCCAACTCCTGGATCTACCTCCTCTGCATCTGCATTAGGAACAGTAAATGGATTGTCTAATACAACGCCTTTGGACAACGACAACAACGGCACTTACGACTTTCAAGAAGCAGGAACGCTAGCTAATCTATCTGAAGGTTTTGCCACTACTAATGCTGTGCTGTGTGAAGGTGAATCGCTCTTTTTGACAATTAAATCTGATAATGCAGATACTGTTATTTGGGAAGTTGATACAGACCAAGACGGCATTTTTGAATCTGCAGATGGGTTAGGTACCAGTTTCAAAGACAGTGATACCTATGAGTTTAGTATTAATAGCGTTACAACGGCATTAGACCAGGCTGTTTTCCGTGCGCGACTTAGTAAAAAAGCCTATGCCTGTACTAGGGATACTGACCTGTTTACGCTTACTGTTAATGCCAATAATACCAAACCCGATCTTGAGCCACTAACTGTTGTATGTAGTGGGGCTACCGTAGCTAACTTAAACGTTCCTGATGTGGTATGGTATGCCGCAGCTACAGGTGGAAGTCCGCTTGCAGACGATACTGTGTTGGCACACAACACGCCCTATTTTGCGGCAACTGTTGCAAATGGTTGTATTGGGGATTTGCGTAGCGAAACCAAAGTAGTGGTAAACGACCCTATTATAAGTACCGCTTCCGGCAAGACTACCTTTTGCGCCGATGAAACCTTAACCCTTACCCTTGATACCGATAAAATTTTACCCTCTCCCGATGACTTTGCTCGTATCAATAATCTAGTTTACATTGAAAATGCTCAGGGTCCTGTGCAATACGATAACGGGTTTTATTACACCCAAAAAGACATAAAAAGTGGTGTGCAACCTATTACATGGCCTACTGCAAAAGCACTTGGAGAATCTATTGTGGGGGCTACCATGTATATAATTAATAGTGCTGCCGAAGAAGGTATTGTATATCAGGGGCTACAGCATATGGGGCTTACAGGAGATGATGGCATTGCTTTTTGGTTGGGGTTGTTTCAAGACAGAAATGCTAGTGACTATAGTGAGCCCGCTGGAGGGTGGTATTGGGTAGATGGAACACCGTTGAGTTACCAAAATTGGTGGAGTGGTGAGCCAAATAATTACTCGTTTAGTGGAAATAATTTTACGGGTGAAGATTATGCACAGTTTGAGTTTCGCAATAATTATAAACGTTGGAACGATATGAGCCTCACAGAGGCAACTGGTCAGTCTTACCCTATTTTTGAATACAAAGCTCAGACCTCTATTGAATGGTTTACCGTTGAAAATAATGGCGCTATAACTCCAATAGCGGGTGTTGCCAACAGCAGCCAACTTGTCGTTTCGCCGTTACAAACAACCACCTACTTAGTGCGTGTTACCACCAATACCGTCGAATGTGATTCTGACCCATTTACTATAACGATAAATCCGCTACCAGCAGCCAATGCCGTGCCAAATGGAGTTAAAATTTGTGTTGATGACAATAACGGAACCATTGCATCAACAGAGCTAAAAGGTGTTTTTGACCTAACAAGTGCAGAAGCAACTATTTTAGGAAGTCAAAGCGCATCTAATCACAGTACTGCATTTTATACCACTCGTAGTGGCGCAGAAAATGAGGTTTCTGCAGCAAAAATTCCGACACCAGATGCTTACCCCAATACATCCAATCCGCAAACTATTTATTATCGGGTTACCAACACGGATACAAATTGCGTTAGCAATGTAGCTGAATTGACGATTAAAGCAAATCCACTACCGCCTACGATAACAATACCTGACGTAATTGTTTGTGATGATTTAGATAGTGGCAGCGATGAAGATGGCATCTTGCGTTTTGACCTTAGTGCGCAAACAGCTGCCATAGAAACCTTGTTGGGCAGTTCGACTCAATGGTCAATAACCTATCATGAATCTGTTGCAGAAGCTGAAGCAAAAAATGCAATAAATGAATATACTACCTCTGTTACTGACAACAGGACAAAAACAATTATTGTACGATTAGAAGACAATACTACAGGTTGTTATCGCATCGATAATTCGCTTAATTTAGTAGTAGCGGAACTTCCTGTAATTAAAGAAAGCACCTTTGTGCGCGAACAATGTGATACCGACACCGATGGCATCGTACAAGACAATTTAACGCTGTACAACGATGCTTTTTCGGATAATCATCAAAACGAGACTTTTACGTATTACACGGACTCTTCCCGTGCAAATCAAATTGCAGACCCCACAAAATTCATGAATACCTCTATGAACCAAACGGTATATGTAAAAATCACCAATGCCAATGGCTGTGAGCGCACCTCTGACCCCACTACTGGCGACTCATTAACCATAGAAATTCGAGTTCGAGCAAGTACTATAAAAGACACTTTTTTAGAAACCTACTACACCTGTTTAGACCCAAGCAACAAAACAAATACAGGCATCAGCACTTTTGATAAAAGTGTGTTTGCAGATTTGGAAGCAAAACTTATTGCTGAGCATCCTTCATTTTCCAATAATAATGTAACTATTCGGTTTTTTGAGAGCGAAAGCGATGCTGCTTCTAAAATCAAACCTATTGACACGTCTCAAGACTATGAAAATACCGCACCGAATGTTCAAGAAGTTTGGGCAGCAGTTGATGCCAATGGATTCACGGAAACTACTTGTTTAGGGCTCAAGCAGGTTGCTAATTTTATTGTAGAACCCCTTGCTATTCTTCACCCCGTAACGATTCCTCGTCAATGTGATGGTAATAGTACGTTAGATTTGGACAGTCGAGATGGGCGTTTCCCTTTTGACACAAGTACAGTCATGACGCAGTTGTTGCTCAGTCAAAACCCCAATGACTATGAAATAACATTCTACGACGAAAATGACACTGTTATCAGTACAAATACGTTTCCTGCGGTATACGATAGCCCTTCGCAAACAATACGAGTGGTGGTAGAAAACAATCCGTCTAATGTTAGTCCGCCTTGTTATCAAGAGACGTTTATTAAGTTTACTGTTGACGATAGCCCCGAAGTTGGCAATTACACCCTGCCAGCGGTATGCGACAACGCCGATGGTTCTGTTGATGGTTTAGGTGTTTTTGATACAAGTAACCTTAACGCAGAGCTCCTTGCAGGACAAACCAATATGGAAATACGCTTTTTGCAACGTGATGGCTCAGGAAATGAAACTATGTTAGGCACTAGCTTACCCAATCCATTTACTACGGAAACTACTACTGTAGTGGCGCAAATTTATAATCCCTCAAATACTACTTGTATCGTTGAAGAGTACATCACACTTCAAGTGAATGAAAACCCTGTTTTTGACTTGCCTGAAGATTTGGTGTTTTGTCAAAATGTAGGTTATGACACCATTTATGTAACCAACCCTAGTGCCACATATACCTATGAATGGGCGCATAATGGGGTGCCTTCAACTCAAACCACCCAAAATTTGATTATTACTGACGGTGGAACCTACACCGTTACCGCAACAAATCCCGTAACGGGATGCAGCACTACAAAAGCTGTTGAGGTGTACAAATCCGAAATAGCCTTATTCGAGCCCGAAGATATTACCGTTTATGATCTAACGGGTGATGGCAGCAACCGCATTGAAATTAATAATAGTACATCGGCTTTGGGCATTGGTGATTATGAATTTGCTATCAATGACAACCCGTATCAAGACAGCCCTGTTTTTGAAAATGTGCCGCCAGGAGTTCATACCATTTCTGTTCAAGACAAAAATGGTTGCGGTATTGTGCGTCATCAGGTATCTGTTATTGGCTATCCGCTTTACTTTACGCCAAATGGTGATGGTAAAAATGACACCTGGCAAATTTTAGGCACAAACACTAACTTCCAGCCATCATCAATTGTGTACATTTTTGACAGGCATGGGCGTCTGATAGCACAACTTTCTGCTGACGGAAACGGTTGGGACGGCACCTATAACGGAACTCCTCTGCCAGCAGATGATTATTGGTTTCGCACAAAATTAGAAGATGGTAGAAGTTTTACAGGGCATTTTAGTTTGATTAGATAATGAAACGATCTGCAACAACTGTATTTAGTGAATGGGCCGAAACGGGTAGGGATGAAAAAATGGCCAAAGGGCATGAAACCGCCGTTAGCAACATGCTTGATGAGGTATTAAAAAACTACAACTCCTATCGTTTTATTGATGCAGGATGTGGTAACGGCTGGGTAGTACGCCTTGTAAATGCGCATAACAATTGTCGAAGTGCCATCGGGGTTGATGGCTCTAAAAAGATGATTGAAAAAGCGCAGCGCATTGACCCAAAAGGGACATATCATCATGCCGATCTTATGAGCTGGGTTCCAGAAAAAAGAGCAGACATTGTTCACTCCATGGAAGTAATTTACTACCTCCCTAACCCAAAAGAATTTATTCAATCGGTTTATACAAATTGGCTTGCAAATAATGGGCAGTTAATTATTGGACTGGATTTTTACGCCGAAAACCCCGTTTCACACGCTTGGCCAGAAGATTGTGGAATTTCACTCATGCACCTCTTTAATGAAAATGAATGGATTGCATTTTTTGAAGATGCTGGCTTCCAGTCTATACAATCGCGGCGTTTTGATGCAAAAGAAAACTGGGCAGGAACCTTAATCGTATCAGGTATAAAATAGCTCCTAGCCTACGCAAAAGGAATAAGGAATGTCGTTTTTAATATATTCTTTATATTAGCAAGATTATAAGCCCCTTATTATGAAACGATTATTATTATTACTACTTATCTCTGGTACTTCTATTCAAGCACAAAATTTTCAAGGCTTAGACAAAAGCCCCATGGATAAAGCGCAATACCCTGCTAGCCACAGAGTAAATGAAAAAGTCGCTGTGATTACCTACAGCAGGCCTCAACTAAAAGGCAGGACTTTAGATGAAATTGTACCGCTCAACAAGATTTGGCGTACAGGCGCAAACGAAGCTACTGAACTTAGGCTGTTTGCTGATATTCAAATTGAAAATACAATCATTAAGGCAGGAACATATTCTATATTTACGATTCCTAAAGAAGAATCGGTAACGTTCATCGTTAATGCCGCAACCAATCTTTGGGGAGCATATGCATACGATGCCGATAAAGACATTTTACGGGTTTCGGTTCCAAGAACAAAAGCCGATGAGTCGTTAGAAGCGTTCTCCATTGCTTTTTCTGATAAAGGAGAACAGCCAAAAATTCATTTTGGATGGGCAACTATTCGTTTTGAAATTCCTTTTACTGTTTTGTAACTCCTTTACTAAACACCTCAGGTAATCTTACTCACAAGCTCCTGGTTCATAAGAAGTAACGCCACCATAATACGTTGCTACACAGTCGTTTGAATACGTGATACCATCACATCCACAAACAGGGTCATATTGTTTTGTGCACGCAATCTCTTTTAACATATTATATGGGTCTGTACAGCTTAATGGGGCGTCGCCTTTTTTAAAGTAATAGGTAATTTCATCATCCGCTATTTCGGGTACATCAATATAGCTTAGCGTTAGCTTGTCGTCTATTAATTTGTAATGATATTCCTTCCCGTTCGAAAGACGAAGCACATTACCCCTAACGCTGTATTCTACAGGCGCATTGAGTGCCGTAATACCAACAGATTTTCCATCAATCCCTTTGCTTAGCAAGCGTTTTTCAGAAGGAAAAATCCACAATTGGTTTGTGTTAAAATCGTAGTTATCAAAAAAACAGAAGCAACTCACATCTTCCAGTATCCACTGCCCTTCAATTGATTCTACAACCTTAATTTCAGTGTCTTTACAGGTAAAAAAAATGAGGAAAAAAGAAAAAATAATACTCTTCATAAAAAGCAGTAATCAATTATTGTACCAAATGTAATAAAAAACCCCTCCGTAAAGAAGGGGCGTGTTGGTGGTCCCACCTGGGCTCGAACCAGGGACCAACTGATTATGAGTCAGCTACTCTAACCAACTGAGCTATAGGACCTGAGTGAGGACAAAAGTAAGCAATATCCCTCTTTTGTAATACATCAAATAAAGTATTTATATCTTCGCATAAAGCAGTACTTATGTCGCGTTTTGTTCGTTTTTCGTTTTTTACTGGATTTGTTTTAGGGCTTGTATGGTTTTTACTCGTTTTAAGCGCAGGATCTATTTTTGCAGGGCTTTTTTGGGGCATTATCCCCGTGTGGTTTTGGGCTACGTACCAAAAACTAAAACAACAACAACCCGTAAGCCAAATTGAAGGAGTTGCCTCCTATGCCGTGGTAATTTACGGTGGGATTTTGGCTCTTGTTGGGGTTTTGTTTGCCCTTGGTTCAATTGGTTTTATGGTAGCCGATGCTGAAATTATTCAGGCGGCACTTGAACAACAACCCAACTACGATGATTTTAGTGACGAAGAGCTAGAAAGCATTGCAGTAGTCATGGAAATGCTTCCCGCTTTAATGCCCGTCATAACACTTGGCGTATGTCTTCAGTCTGTGGCGTATATTGGATATGGCCTAGCAGTAGTAAGAAGTTACAGTCGCTAAACTTCAGGTTCACTGAATGGCGTTTGGGAATCAAACAATTTCTGAACAATTTGCTCCAACACATTTGCTGCTTGTTGCATATTTTCCTCTGAAAGATCTTCCTTTATTTTTCGAAGCGAAATTTTTTCACCCACAAACTTAATCCCTTTATTAAGTTCTTTTAGTGCAGTAATTCCAGCGTGATTGGCTTTTTGGTTGGGGTGAGTGGCGTTCCAAAGCATGGCGTAAAGCAATAGTTGGCGTACTTGCCCCAAATCAGGGTCTGTTGCAACCAAAGACCAATCTGAAATGCCAAGATTTCCTACTTTTCCCGTTTTATAATCTAGCACTCTAATTTTACCATTGTAACGGTCCACTCGGTCTACCGTTCCTTTAATTTTGATAGAATTGCTAACGCCTGATATGGTTAAAGAAGTTGCTAATTTTTGCTCAAGCGCTAATAATGTTATGGTGCTTCCATTTGCTATTTCTTCTTTTTCCATGGCAACAGCATGTTCTATGTTCCGTTTGATTGCCGCAAATGCCAATACATTTTTCCCTGAAATGTCGTGCCGATAAATCGCTTTTACCGCCTTGTCAGCAACAGCATCAATGTTCTCTATCATTTCTGAGCAATCTGCCGGTGTTATTGTTTTACCTACATAGGGCTTATAAAGTGCCTCCAGACAATTGTGAACCAGCGTGCCATAGGTCCGATATGAAAACGACTCCTCCAGCTCGTCTTCTTCTTTTAATCCCAACACATAGCGTTGGTAAAACGCGTATCCGTCTTTTACAAACAGGTTAAGTGCAGAAGGCGAAAACCCATTTTCCGCTAGCTCGGAAAGTTTTTTTAGGGTTGATGCTGTTTTTGGTACAGATTTGATTTGGTTGGTTGGAGGAATAAAAACCGCTTCTTGAATGAGTTCTTCCCACTTATGTGTTGAGGGGCGTTCATACGCCCATTGACGAATAAACCTGCTGCGCTCTCCCACTTGAATCCCGTCTGTGGTGCCGTTATAAAGCAAATAAACTTCTTTTGCGCGATACATTAGACGATAAAAGTGATAGGTGAAAATGGCATCTTGCTCTTCTTGTGTGGGCAGCCCAAATTCTTTTTTCACATCGTAAGGTATCCACGACGGCTGTCCGCCTTGACTCGGCAAAATACCTTCATTAACTCCTGCCACAAGCACGCGATCAAAATCGATAGTTCGGGTTTCTAATACTCCTAAAATTTGAAGCCCCTCAAGAGGTGCGCCCACAAAATCAAGCTTTTGCCCTGCACTTAATTGCACATACAAGCTGCGCAGTAAGGTGAAGGTGATTTCTTCGTCTATTGTTTCTGTTACTTCTTTAATTTGATGAAACAGTGCTAAAAACTTTTCCACTGCAACCCGATAAACCTCCGTGAGTGCCTGTGTGTGTTGTGGATTGTGAAATGCAGGCAGTAATGCAATTACATCGTCTATCCATTGTTTTGGAGTACGATTTGATTGAAATAGCTGTGTGACCAAATCAGTTATAGCATCTGGGGCGCTCTTACAAATAAATGTTGTACTCAAAAAGCTTCGGTGTTCTTTTTTTGCTTGATTTAGCAAGCGGGTACCAAACGCTGAGTCGTGTAATGTAAACAAGGCTTGTGTTTCAGGTAATGCTAATAGCGTTTCTACATCTTTATAATAGAATCCCTTCTCGTTTTGACGAATAGTCATTTTCATAAATGATGAAACAAACAGCGCCAAAGGATGCTGCTCTAACGGGTAGCCCATGGTTATATTGAGTTGCCCAATAGTATCAGGAAGCGCATATAGCAGCGGAAGTAAAAGGGATTCGTCAGCCAAAACAACGGCGGTTTTAGACCAATCTTGGGTTGGTGACATTTCTGCCAATAATGCCCCCAATTGTTTGGCTTGTCCAACCTGTTGTTGTACTTCAATTACACGCACATTTTTAGGCTCATGGAAAACGTGGTGTACCTGATCAAACGGCTTGTTGGCATACTGCGCCCAATGAGCTGCATAATCACGTATAAATACCCCCGCTTGATGGTATTTATTTTCAAACATCTGTTTATCAATGTCCCAAAATATTTGAGCCCGTTGTTGCGCCAAAAGCTCTTGCACAATCTGCTGCTCGCTTGGGCTTAGCGCATTAAATCCACAAAAAACAAACTGTGTTGTCTTTTTGTGTTGAAGGTAGCTTTCCAAATGTAATGTGGCTAGACGATAGCACAGTCCAGGTGTGGCATGGCCTGTTTGTTCTAATCTGGAAACAAAATCCTGATACATGTGAGGCAGCTGCTTCCAAAAGGAGGTGTAATTTTGAATGATTCTGTCTTGGTTTTCACCCCACGAGCGAATCTTATGCAGCGAACTGAGGTAAGAAAAAAACGGTTGGCGCTCCAATAAGTACTGATCCATCGTATTAAGATCTTTCAATAGTGGAGAAGACCAACTCAAAAAGGTCTCAAAAGAATCTGCTTTTTTTGTCCCTACAGTTGCACAATAGCTTTGATAAAGTGCCTGTTGTTGCTGCAATTCTGTTGCGGGTTGTAATGTGCTAATTGACGCCACAAAGTCGTCAATGCTTATCATTTCAGGTAAGATAAGCGGTCCTTGTAATCTTTGGGTCAATTCTTGTTGCAAGAACAGTCGTGCACGACGGTTGGGCAATACAAAGCAGAGGTTTGCCCAGTCTGTGTTATGGGACAGCAATTGTTGTACGACGTTTCCAAGAAAAGAAATAGGCATAGCCTAAAATAAAAAAACGCGGTGAAATCACCGCGTTTTCTTGCTCTTTATTTTGCCTGTTGATTAGTCCACTACTTTGAACTCTACACGACGGTTAATCGCACGGCCTTCTTCAGTGTCGTTACTCGCTTTTGGCTTAGCTTCGCCAAATGCTTTTGTGCTTAAACGATTTTCGTCAATACCAAGATTAACCAAATAATCCTTAATTGATTTTGAACGATTCTTAGAAAGTGGATTGTTATACGATTCCTCTCCCGTGTTGTCAGCATGTCCTTCAATGCTAATGTTCGCGCCTGAGTTTGCTAATAGCACCTTAAGTACTGTTGAGAGTCGTTGTACGTCTTGCGAGTCAATATTGTACTTTTCTAAGTCAAAGTTGATGTCATAGTCTGCCAACATAGAAAGTGGGTACTCTGGGCAGCCGTCATTTGACGCGGGTCCTGCAACTGCTGGACATTTATCGTCTTTATCAGCAACGCCGTCGCCATCTGCGTCTGGGCAGCCGTTCATTTCTTTGCTTCCTGCTGCATTTGGACATGCATCATCAGCATCAGTAATACCATCACCATCTGCATCTGGACAGCCGTTCAATGCTGCAATTCCAGCTACGTTAGGACATGCATCTTCTGAATCTTTAATGCCATCTCCGTCTGCATCTGGGCAACCGTTAAGTGCAGCCAAGCCAGCGGTCAAAGGACAGTCATCGTCACTGTTTTTTATTCCGTCGCCATCATCATCTGGACAGCCATTTAGGCTTTCAAGACCAGCAACTTCTGGGCAAGCATCCTCGCTGTCCTTAACACCGTCTCTGTCAGTGTCTCCGTCACCAAAGGCAAATGAAAAACCGGCTAAGTGCTGTAAATGAGTAAGACCCCCATCGCCATTACCCAAAAGCCCATCAAGTTCTTCTGAATAAATTTTATACGTTGATTTAAGAGTGAGTGCTAGAGCGTCGTTAAACCAATAATTTAACCCAAGACCTGCATAGGTAACAAGGAAGTCATCGCTAGAAGCTGAAATTCCGCTAAGGCCGCCTGCAACGCCAACACCTGCGCGTAGTGATGGCTCGAATTTTCCTAAATCAAGAATTTGATTTGCAGAAAGTGATGTTCCTAAATCAAGGCTGTAATATAAATCCTCTTCTCCAGACTCACGATTCAAGTTGTTAATTGTTCCTGCCAAGTCAATTGAAAAGCCTCCGCCAACGTATCGAGAAACCTCCAAATAAGAGAGGTTTGGAGAAAGCTGTGTGTCTGAGTCTATTCCACTAGAGCCTTTAGGGTCAACCTGAATAGCGTTGGTTCCAACGGTGAGTTTCCATGGGTTAGTATCGTTTTGTGCCATAACGCTAACTGAAAAGACAGATAGCATAAGCATAGTAAATAAATAATTTTTCATTTTGTGATCATATATGATTTCTACAAAAATAAAAAAAAACGCGGTGAAATCACCGCGTTTTAAAAACATTGTTTTTTTGTTGTCTTATTTAATATGCAACTTTTATTTCTACGCGACGGTTAGCTGCGCGGCCTTCTTTGGTCTTGTTACTAGCCTTTGGCATAGCCTCTCCAAATGCTTTTGTGCTCAATCGACTTGCGCTTATTCCAGCATCTTTCAGGCGCTTCTTTATATATTTAGCGCGTTTGTCAGAAAGCGACTTGTTGTAAGACGATGAGCCAGTGCTATCTGTGTGTCCTTCAATACTGATATTAGTACCAGCGTTTGCTGTTAACACATTAACAACAGTTGACAACTTGCTGTTTAATGCAGAAAGTGAGTCAACGTCATGTTCGTCTGTGTCAAAATAAATTACAAAGCCTGATAGTAAAGATAAAGGATATTTAGGCTTCTCTATTTTTGATTCTGGATTTTCCTGTACTGGGCAACCATTATTTGACGAAGGACCAGCCTCTGTTGGGCAAGCATCATCTTCATCTGTAATGCCGTCGCCATCTCTATCTGGACAACCGCTTAGTGAGGCAATTCCCGCTGCACTTGGACACGCATCATCAGCATCTTTGATGCCGTCGCCATCTGAATCTGGGCAACCATTAAGGGCTGCTAGTCCAGCATTCATTGGGCAATCATCATCGCTGTTTTTAATGCCGTCGCCATCGTCATCTGGACAGCCGTTTAGGCTTTCAAGGCCTGCAACTTCTGGACAAGCATCTTCGCTGTCTTTGATCCCATCTTTGTCCGAATCACTTTCGCCGCCAAAGGCAAAAGAAAGTCCTGCTAAGTGTTGAAAGTGACTTTCTCCTCCATTATCATTCCCAATTAAGCCGTCCAATTCTCTTGAGTAAACTTTATATGTAGTTTTAAGAGTAAGGGCTAAGGCGTCGTTAAACCAATAATTTAATCCTGCTCCTGCATAGGTAACAAAAAAATCATCGTCATTGACAGCAATTCCGCTAACACCTCCTGCGAGACCAACCCCTGCACGAAGGGTAGGCTCAAACTTTCCTAAGTCAACTATTTGATTTGCAGAAAGAGAGGTTCCTAAATCGATTCCGTAATATAAATCTTCTGCTCCAGATTCTCGATCTAGATTATTAAGTGTTCCTGCTAAATCAACAGAGAAACCTGCGCCAACATAACGTGAAACCTCTAAATAAGAAAAATTTGGAGAAACCTGGGCTTCCCTATCCTTTCCTTCCAACAGAAGGTTTACAGCATTGGTTCCCACAGTAAGTTTCCAGGGATTATTTTCGTTTTGTGAAAAAACGTGGTTTGAAAATGCTATACACAATAGCATGGTATATACATGGTATTTCATAATAAGTAGATTAATAGTTATTGCAAACATACTAAACTTCTTTTAAAAAGAGTGGTTTTTCCATATAAACAAGCACTTTTTGTTTAATACTTAGTGAACTGTGTAGTAGGGCGCTTGCGTATTCATTGATTTGGGTCTCATGTTGTTTTTTGTAATGTCCTGTTTTATAATCAAGTAGAAGTACCTGATTGTTTTCTGTGACCACAAAACGGTCTGGGCGCAAAACCTTACCTGTTTCTGTCAATAGTGGTCGTTCGCAATAAACCCTATTTGCGGGATCAAAAAACCCCTTCAAGTCTCTGTGGTAAACAACCTCATTTACATGTTGTTTCAGTTCCAAGTATTTTTCCTCGCTTAGCAATTCCTTTGCTTTTGACTGTGTTAAGGCGTGACCAATATCTTGAGGCACCTCTATATGAGCCATAATTTCATGAAAAAGCAATCCATACTGCGCCTCTTCAGATCTTTCGTATGCCTGTGCAGCAGTATTTGTGGTATGCGATAAATTAAACTCCCATGGAGTTATTAAAGTTCCTCTTTGCGAGCTTGTTTTGACGGGGGTTTTTCGCTCACCAAACACTACGTTTTTGTCTAATAGCTCTGGATATAGTTGCGAAAAAACATCTGCTAAATTGTTGGGGACATTGTCTGCTTTACCTTTCTGCGTTACAATATGCAGCTCTTTGACAGGTCGTGTCATTCCCACATAAAGTGTATTCAGCGAGTCCATTACCGCCTGGGAAAAATAGGTTTCATACGTTTGTTTGGCGCCATCGCCCATTGCGTTTAGTCTTTTGTTCACTCGCAATAGCATTTCATCAAATGGTGCATACTCCTCTTTAGGCAATGGATACCACGCGTAAGTGGTGTTTCTGCTCATAAAGACCGTGTCTGAAAACGGAAGAATTACCACCGGAAACGCAAGCCCTTTTGCTTTGTGAATCGTCATAACTTGAACTGCGTCTCTGTCTTCAGGTGGACGGACTGTCCAATTTTCTTTTTGGCGTTCCCAATGCGCCAATACTTGCGTAGTGGTTGCTTCTTTTTTAGCCTGTAGTTTGGTAATTTCATCCAAAAATGCCTGAACATGTGCCGTTAATTTATCCGTCAATGAAAATGCCCACACGGCGTACTCCAAAGCAGCATAAAGTGTTAGTTGTTGAAAAACCCTAAAGTCAAACTTTTTGGCTGTACATTCCAAAAGTACTGCGCCTAAAGGGCGACAAAATTGCTGTTGTGTCCAGGCGTGTGGATCTTGCTGCTGAAGTGCAAATCGCTCTAGAACAGCGTACTGGCTGATGCGGCTTTTGGGCTCTAATCGAAGTTTTACCAAATGCATTAAAAACTGAACTTCAGGGCTTTGTGCTACAAGCAACGAGTCTGACGATGTAATGGGGATTTCAGCTTCTGTGAGTGCTTTGGCTATTTCTACCCCTTGTTCATTTTTTCTCACTAAGACACAAATGTCTTTTTTCTTATAGCCTTGTTGGATGCAGTCATTAACACGGTCGACCACTGCTTTGCAATACGCACTAAACTGTTCGTCTTTGTTTTTCCCTTCAATAGTAGACAGCGTAATAAAGCCCCCTGTTTTGGTGTTTGCCTGCTGGTTACAAGAATCTGTATATAACTTTTGTTGCGGTTTGAGTGGTAAAAATTGAGCCGCTTTTGTGAAAAATGTGTTGTTGAACGATACAATAGATGCGTCACTTCGATAATTTACAGGTAAATTCTCCACTTCAGGCTTAACCGTAAACGGCACCTCTTTATTTGCCAGCTTCATAAACTGCTCTGGATTGCCTCCCCGCCACCTATAAATTGATTGTTTGGCATCGCCAACAAGTACTAGAGAACCCTTGCGTTGTTCTCCTTCAACAGCATGCGAAAACAGCGGATGAAGGTTTGCCCACTGCAACTCAGAAGTATCCTGAAATTCATCCACAAAAAAATGTTGATACCGAACCCCCAAACGCTCATAGATAAATGGAGTCGGCGTATCCTTTATATTGTCTGAAATATGTTTGTTAAAAAATCCGAGCAAACGGCTATTACGCTCTTCTTGAAGTTGATTTACCTCATGGCCTATGCGCTGCATCAGCGAAAGTGGAACTATATTTTTTCGAAGCAATTCCAAAAGCGAAACTTGGCGCCAATACCGCAAATAAGATTGCAAAAAGTCAATAATGTCATCTGTAACGGGGTCTATTAATGGCTGATGCTTTTTTTCCGCGACTTTTAGAAAAACCCTTTTTTCCATGCTTTTTTGCAGGGTTTTATTTAGCGGGTCTTTTTCCCATTCTCCCTGCTGTACAAGTCGCAAAAGCTTTGGCAATGAACTGTTTGGGAAAAATTCGTCCAAAAGATTGGACTGTTTAAAAAAGTTCAAAATAGCAGTTGCCTTTTCTTTAAATGGAGCTTTAATGGTGTGCGTTTGATTGGAAATTTTCTCGTCTAGTGCCGCAAACGCTTCTATCGGCATTTCTGATAGCTTTGCCAGCTGATGCATGTGATTTTCGTTGGTAAACATTTCAGCAACAGTGGAAACTTCCTTCGTTACATCCCATGATTTTAACTCATCTGCTTTTTGTAACACATAGTCTATAAGTATTTTGGTAAGTGCTTTATCTTCTCCTGCTTCGCTTAAAATTCTTGCAACAACCTCCGCCATAAAGTCTTTGCTATCCAGCGCAACATCAAAACGCGTATTTAATCCAAAATCCCTTGCAAACGTTCGAATAATTTGATGCGTTAGTTTGTCAATAGTAGATACATTTAGCTGACCAAAATGATGTAGTATATATAGGTATGCTTTTTTGGCGCGTTGACGTAATTCGTCAGGAGATATTGCGCAAAGCGCCACAAGCTCCTTGAACATGTCATCTTGCTTGACGGCATTAACGCCAGACGCAAAATATCCTAGCTTTTCTAAAATCCGCTGCTTCATTTCTTGTGCGGCTTTATTGGTAAACGTAATAGCGAGCAATCGTTGTACCTGGTTTGGATATGGGCTATTCAGCAATCGGTACAAAAAAGAGCGCACAAGAGTGTGTGTTTTGCCCGACCCAGCAGAGGCGTTGTAGATAATAAATGAAGATTGTGTTGTCTTGGGCATATAGCGTTCTAAAAGTCTGTATTAAAAATAGGAATATATGCCTAAATTTGTACAAATTAAAATATATAAAAATGGCTTTTGAACTTCCTTCCTTACCCTATGCATATGATGCATTGGAACCACACATTGATGCGCGCACTATGGAAATACACCACGGCAAGCACCACAATGGATATACAACAAAACTTAATGCTGCCGTTGAAGGCACTTCGCTAGAAGGCAAAAGCATTGAAGAAATCTTATCTGGATTAGATATGAGCAACGCTGCCGTTCGCAATAATGGCGGCGGCTACTACAACCACTGTTTGTTTTGGGAGGTAATGGGTCCAGAAGCAGGAAAAATGTCTGATGAGCTTACTAAGGCAATTGACGATGCTTTTGGTTCCTTTGATGGCTTTAAAGATGCTTTTTCTAAAGCTGCAGCGACTCAATTTGGTTCAGGATGGGCATGGCTTTGCGTACATGCAGACGGTAGTTTGGAAGTTTGCGCTACGCCAAATCAAGACAATCCACTCATGCAAAACGTCAGCTGTGGCGGTACGCCTGTGCTTGGATTGGACGTTTGGGAGCATGCTTATTACCTAAATTATCAAAATCGTCGTCCAGATTATATTGAAGCTTTCTTCAATGTTGTGAATTGGGCTGAGGTTAGCAAACGTTATGCTTCACGCTAATAATCAGCGAGTTATCTAAACAAAAAAGAGGGCAAAAAGCCCTCTTTTTTTGTATAAAATAAAAAAGGTGGAAAGAATCCACCTTTTTTGCCCCAAATCTTACCATGAACTTAACCTACTTATGTTATGGCTCTGCTAAAGTACACCTTTTTTTTAATCTAAAGCTATTTTAAAGAAAATTTATGATTTTTTAATATGCTCGTTGCTTGTTTCCTTCCATAAAATTGATGAAAGCTTGGTTGGCAACTCGATTGCCTCCAGGGGTTGGATAATCCCCAGTAAAATACCAGTCCCCTAAATTCTTAGGACATGCAAGGTGTAGTTTCTCAACATCCTGAAAAATAACGTCGACCTCACATTGGATGCTCTCCTCTTTTACTAGCGCAGCTATTTTTGCAGAAATCTGATCTGTTGAAAACAACTCATACAACACATTGACAACGTTTGTGGCTTCTGTATCTGGTTTTTTCATTTCTTCTTTAGCTGCCTGATAAACTGTTTCAAGCATTGACTCCTTATCAAAGTCTTTTAACAACCCAAGCATTGCCTGAAAAGCAATGAGATCCTCCAAGCGAGCCATGTCAATTCCATAACAGTCGGGATAGCGAATTTGTGGTGCACTCGACACCACCACAATCTTCTTCGGAGACAGTCGGTCGAGGATTTTAAGAATGCTTTTCTTCAATGTTGTCCCTCGGACAATACTGTCGTCAATAACAATCAGATTGTCGTTCTTTTTTACAGTATTATAGGTGATATCATAAACGTGGGCAACAAGATCATCTCGGCTGCTGTCTTCTGTAATAAACGTTCGGAGCTTTACATCTTTTAGTATCACCTTTTATACCCTATTAGCAAATGTACTATTATCTAGTAGCCAATAGTTTGTTCTTATTGGCTACTTGTTTTTTGTATGCGCAAGATTGCAACCTGACCTTGGCAGGAAAAATTGTGAGTATGCATGACAAT
>JBMYLP010000006.1:0-17964 GCA_049596455.1 Flavobacteriaceae bacterium
CCGCTGTTGTTACGACCACCTGAACGTTTTTTCGGAGCAAGCAAGCTTTTCTCCGGCTTATCAGTGGTGATGGCGTCGTTACCATTTACCACTCTACCGCGCTGTCCAGGAGTTATAGGTTTTAGTTTTCTAACTGACATCCTATGGGTTTATAAATTACTATAAAAATCAATGTTTTCCCCCTCTGCTACTTCCACAACTGCGCGCTTGGTAGCGTTGGTTTTTGAATGCTGAATACCATTTTTGGTATAGCGTGATCGTCTTTCTGGTCCGTAGTTAAGTGTACGCACTTTTTCTACGGTAACACCATAAGCAGCCTCAACCGCTTTTTTAATCTCTACCTTATTGGCTTTTGGGTTTACCAAAAACGTATAACGATTGCGCAGCTCGCTTTCGCGGGTTGCTTTTTCGGTAATGACAGGTTTTAGCAAAATACTCATCGTGTGTTATTTACTCAGATTAGCTTCAATGGCAGCCACGGCACTTTCTGCAAGTACCAAATGCTGCGCATTCATAATTTTATATGTGTTTAACTCATCGTTAGTAAGCACTTCCGTAGAAGTAAGGTTTCTTCCCGACAAATAAACATTTTGGTTTGGTGCACCCAATACCCAAAGTGATTTCTTATCGGCAATTCCCAGTGCGCTAAGCGCTGCTTGAAACGATTTTGTTTTCGGTGCGTCAAACTGAAAGTCTTCTACAACCGTAATGTTTTGTTGTTTCGCCTTTAGGCTAAACGCAGACTTGCGCGCTAAACGCTTTACGTTTTTATTTACCTTTTGGTTGTATGAACGAACACGAGGTCCAAACACACGACCACCGCCACGGAATAACGGGTTTTTGATACTTCCCGCACGAGCAGTACCAGTACCTTTTTGACGTTTGATTTTACGTGTACTACCCGTAATCTCTGCACGTTCTTTGGCTTTGTGCGTACCTTGACGCTGATGCGCCAAGTATTGTTTTACATCCAAATACACGGCGTGTTCATTTGGCTCAACACCAAAAATGGACTTATCAAGCGCTATGGTGCGTCCAGTTTCTTTTCCGTTAATATCAACTACTGCTACTTTCATTACTTACGAATTAAAATGAACGCATTTTTGTGACCAGGAACACAGCCCTTAACCACTATTAGATTTTTCTCAGGAACTACTTTAAGCACACGCAAGTTTTGTACGGTAACTTTTTCGTTTCCTGTTTGACCTGCCATGCGCATTCCTTTGAATACACGAGCTGGATAAGAAGCAGCTCCAATGGAACCTGGTGCACGTAAACGGTTATGCTGACCGTGTGTGGCTTGACCAACGCCGCCAAAACCATGACGCTTTACAACTCCTTGAAATCCTTTTCCTTTAGAAGTACCTGTAACATCTACAAATTCTCCTGCAGCAAAATGATCTACCGTAATGGTGTCTCCAAGTTTATACTCCTCATCAAAACCTTGAAATTCTACAAGCTTACGCTTTGGTGCTGTACTTGCTTTTTTGAAGTGACCGCCAGCGGCTTTGGTTACATTTCGTTCGGGCTTGTCGTCAAAACCAAGCTGTAACGCCTCGTAGCCATCAACTTCTTTGGTACGTACTTGTGTTACAACACATGGACCTGCTTCAATAACGGTACACGGAAGATTCTTTCCGTTCTCGTCAAAGATGCTTGTCATACCAATTTTTCTACCTATTAAACCAGACATAATCTGAATGTTTACTCCCTTAGGGTGTTATACTTTAATTTCTACTTCTACGCCGCTAGGCAACTCTAACTTCATCAAGGCATCAATGGTCTTGGATGAAGAACTA
The DNA here is from genome assembly GCA_049596455.1 of Flavobacteriaceae bacterium. GTDB lineage: Bacteria > Bacteroidota > Bacteroidia > Flavobacteriales > Flavobacteriaceae > UBA7446. The sequence goes on from JBMYLP010000006.1 coordinate 1,800, forward strand.
TAAATGTCCAACAAACGCTTGTACGAGCTTAGCTGAAACTGCTCACGTGACTTTTTATTTACGTGTGGTGAGCGCAATACCGTAAAAAGTTTTTTGTGTGTTGGCAAAGGGATAGGACCCGTTACCACTGCACCGGTTGACTTTACGGTTTTCACAATTTTCTCAGCAGAGCGATCTACCAAATTGTGGTCGTACGATTTAAGTTTAATTCTAATTTTTTGACTCATCGATTCTCTATTTAGCTCTGACCTGTTGCTGCTGCAATTACTTCAGATGAAATATTTTGTGGTGTTTCTTCGTAGTGTGAAAACTCCATTGTAGAAGTTGCACGACCAGATGAAAGGGTACGCAATGATGTTACATATCCAAACATCTCAGAAAGCGGTACGTTGGCTTTAACAACCTTAGAACCAGCACGATCATCCATGCTGTTCACTTGCCCACGTCGGCGATTAAGGTCACCTACTATATCTCCCATGTTTTCTTCAGGAGTCAGTACCTCTAATTTCATAATCGGCTCCATGATAACAGCACCAGCAGCTTTTGCGGCAGCCTTGTATCCTAATTTTGCAGCCAATTCAAATGAAAGTGAATCCGAATCCACAGGGTGGAACGAACCATCTTTTAAGGTAACCTTAATGGCATCAACCTCAAAACCAGCCAATGGACCATTTTGCATAGCTTGCTTAAATCCTTTTTCAACAGAGGGGATATATTCTTTTGGCACGTTACCTCCTTTAATTTCGTTAACAAACTCAAGACCCGATTTACCTTCTTCGGCAGGCTCAAGTGTAAATACGATATCGGCAAACTTACCACGACCACCCGATTGCTTTTTATACACTTCGCGGTGATCGGTGGAAGCCGTAATCGCTTCTTTGTACTCTACCTGAGGTTGTCCTTGATTTACATCGACCTTAAACTCGCGTTTAAGTCTATCAACAATAATATCTAGGTGAAGCTCACCCATTCCTGAAATAATTGTTTGACCAGAAGCCTCATCTGTTTTTACTTGGAAGGTTGGATCTTCTTCGGCTAGTTTTGCCAACGCCATACCTAGCTTATCCACATCCGCTTTGGTTTTTGGTTCTACCGCAATACCAATTACCGGATCGGGGAAGTCCATACTTTCCAATACAATAGGAGACTTTTCAGCAGATAAGGTATCTCCTGTTTTAATGTCTTTAAAACCAACCGCAGCACCAATATCCCCAGCTTCAATAAAGTCGATGGAATTTTGCTTGTTGGCGTGCATTTGGTAGATACGTGAAATTCGTTCTTTGTTCCCTGAACGGTTATTCAGTACATAAGAACCCGCATCCAAACGACCAGAATACGCACGGAAGAATGCCAAACGACCCACAAATGGATCTGTAGCAATTTTAAATGCCAATGCAGCAAACGGATCATTTACAGAGGGCTTACGAGAAATTTCAGCACCCGTATCTGGATTTGTACCTACAATAGCATCTTTGTCTTCTGGTGAAGGCAAATAGCGACACACAGCATCTAACAAAAACTGAACGCCTTTGTTTTTAAATGCAGAACCACAAATCATAGGGATGATGCTCATGTCTTGCGTAGCTGCACGCAATGCATTGTGCACTTCATCCTCAGAAATGCTATCTGGGTCTTCAAAATACTTTTCTAAAAGATTATCGTCATATTCCGCAACGGCTTCAATAAGCTCTCCACGGAATTTTTCAACGTCAGCCTTCATATCTTCTGGGATATCAACCACGTCAAACGTAGCACCCATGTTTTCTTCGTGCCAGATGATTGCGCGGTTTTTAACCAAATCAACACATCCTTTGAAGTTGTCTTCGTCGCCAATAGGAAGTACGATTGGCACAGCGTTAGACTTTAGCATTTCACGAACCTGTGTACACACATTAAGGAAGTTTGATCCTTGACGGTCCATTTTGTTTACAAAGCCCATGCGCGGCACTTTGTAATTGTCTGCTAAACGCCAGTTGGTTTCAGATTGCGGCTCTACACCATCAACAGCAGAAAATAAAAATACAAGTCCGTCCAACACACGAAGCGAACGATTCACCTCAACGGTAAAATCAACGTGCCCGGGGGTGTCAATAATATTAAAATGATATGGCTTAGCCCCTTCAACAGGTTTTCCTTGCTCTGTTGGGAAGGTCCATTCACAAGTAGTAGCTGCAGAAGTAATGGTAATTCCGCGCTCTTGCTCTTGTTCCATCCAGTCCATTGTTGCGGCACCATCGTGTACCTCTCCAATTTTGTGGCTAACGCCAGTGTAGTATAAAATACGCTCGGTGGTAGTGGTTTTTCCAGCATCAATATGCGCTGCAATTCCAATGTTACGTGTATATTTTAAATCTCTTGCCATGATTGTTATGCTACTTTTTTAGAATCTAAAATGTGAAAAGGCTTTATTCGCTTCTGCCATTTTGTGGGTATCTGTACGTTTTTTTACGGCAGCACCTTCTTCTTTTTCGGCAGCAATAATTTCGGCAGCAAGTTTTTGCGCCATAGATTTTTCATTGCGTTTGCGTGCATAACCGATAAGCCACTTCATGGCCATAGAAATTTTTCGGTCTGGACGAATTTGCATGGGAATTTGAAAAGTAGCACCTCCCACACGGCGACTACGCACTTCTACGTGCGGCATTACGTTAGAAAGCGCATCTTTCCATATTTGGAGTGCATCTTTCTCTTCGTTTTGGTTTTTGGATTCTACGATATCGATGGCATCGTAAAATATCTTAAATGCTACGGATTTTTTCCCGTTCCACATCAGGTTGTTGACAAATCGCGTGACCAGTTGGTCATTAAATCGCGGGTCGGGAAGTAGAGGGCGTTTTTTCGCCTGTCTTTTTCTCATATTCTGGGTTTGAGTGGTTCAAGCAAGCTTGAACGTCATGTTATCTTTTCGCTACTATTACTTTTTAGGTCGCTTTGCACCATACTTGGATCGACGCTGTAAACGACCTTCAACACCTGCGGTGTCAAGCGCACCACGAACAATGTGGTAACGAACTCCTGGCAAATCCTTTACACGCCCTCCCCGTACAAGTACGATAGAGTGCTCTTGTAAATTGTGGCCTTCACCTGGAATATAGGCGTTAACCTCGTTCCCATTTGTTAGGCGAACCCTAGCCACTTTCCGCATAGCGGAATTTGGTTTTTTAGGGGTTGTGGTGTACACACGTGTACACACTCCGCGACGCTGTGGACATGAATCCAAAGCAGCAGATTTGCTCTTCTTAGCGATGTCCTTGCGACCTTTACGAACTAGTTGCGATATAGTTGGCATACGTTATACTTACTTTATTCCTTCAATTAAAGGGCTGCAAATGTAGTATAATTTTCCACGCTATCAAATACTGTTATATAATTTTTTACACCGATTTTAACTCAAGAAGCGTTTAACCTGAAAAATAGCACCAACATTTTTAAATTAAATCCCATAACATGCAATTCGCTATGTTATTACATCTTCGGTGCGTAATTTTGTAGGCAATATGCCTAAAGACCAAAACGAATTTATCGCTTTTTTTGACGCACTGCGCACAAAGCAACAGCCATTTGTGCTATTTCGTTTACCGCAAACACAAGAGATTATTCTCTACCAACAACTAGACAAGAAACATCATCAGAGCAAAACATTAACAGAAAACGGTTTTGTGTTTGCGCCATATTTGGTAAAAGAATCGTATACTTTTATTCCAAATCAAAATGAAAAGCGTTTTGTTGCGCCCCAACACATCAATAACAATAGGCCAACCAAAGTGGCTGATGCACAAAACAAGTCCTATTATATGGAGTTGGTTGCTGCTGCAAAAAGTGCCATCAACCAAAGTAACCTAGAAAAAGTGGTGGTTTCCCGTCAACATATACAGCCCTTTACGGAATCTGTGGCTGCATCGTATTTAAAACTAACACACGCCTACCCAAATGCTATGGTGTATTATTGGTCACATCCGCACACTGGAGATTGGATGGGCGCAACACCAGAAACATTGCTCGACATACAAAATGGTATTTGCAAAACCATGGCTTTGGCAGGTACCTTACCTTATAATGAAAACACCTCTCCAAACTGGACTTCTAAAGAACTAGATGAACAGCAAATGGTAACCGATTTTATCCAAACACAACTGGAACGCATTTTTCCCAAAAACAGCATTAACCTATCGCCCCCATACACCAAACGCGCTGGGAATTTGGTGCATTTGTGCGCAGATTTTAAAGTACCGCTTACCAACGCCAGCACCCTTGACGTGGTGCGTTTGCTACACCCTACGCCCGCCGTAGCAGGTGTTCCGGTCAACGAGAGCTTGGCTTTTTTAGCTGCTCATGAAACCCACAGTCGCAGTTATTATGCGGGAGTTTTAGGACCAATCGATTCTGATAATGTTCATTTGTTTGTTAACCTACGCTGTGCTGAAGTAATGCAAAAAAGTCTCACGTTATACGTTGGTGGTGGTATTACCGCACAAAGTGATGCCGAAAGGGAATGGGCAGAAAGTCAACGCAAGGCAGAAACGCTGCTTAACATATTGTAAGTATTTGTTTATTAGCACACTCGTTTGCGGTTTTGTACCTTTGCGCAGCTATGAAAATTGATGCCAAATCACATCAAATGCGATATACCGAAATTCCGCTACCGCAAGCAGTGGTGCATTATTGTGCGCAATACGGCATTCAACATGTGATTATTTCAGCAGGCTCTAGAAATGCACCCTTAACAAACGGATTCGTTGAGAACTCTTTTTTTACCACCTACAGCGTGGTAGACGAAAGGGCAGCAGCCTTTTTTGCATTGGGAATTGCCCAACAGTTGAGAAAACCTGTGGCATTGGTCTGCACTTCCGGCTCAGCTTTGCTAAATTACTATCCTGCAGTTGCAGAGGCATTCTATAGCGAAATTCCCCTTGTTATTCTTTCTGCAGACCGCATGCCCCATCGTGTAGATATTGGCGATGGACAAACCATTCAACAAGAAGGCGTTTTTGGTCCGCACTTGGTTGGCGCAGCTGCATTAAAACCAGATGTGTCTCATGCTACAGATGCCTTACTTGCCAGCAACAAACAACCTTATTTTTCTGCAAAACCTACAAAAAAAGAAATTGAGGAGCTTCAACAAAAACATCAAACGCATAACATAAAGGAACTGCAACGCATTTTTACCCTTTCTGCCACTGCAAAAGGTCCTGTGCACGTGAATATTCCCATGGAAGAACCGCTTTACGGCATGACAAGCACGCCTATAGCATTTCCACCCGCCCCCGTATTAAAAACTACTGCTTTTGACTCCGATTATAAAGCACTATTATCGGCATGGAAAAAGGCAAAACGCAAAATGATTTTGGTGGGTGTTTCTTCTCCCAATCCCGAGTTAGCTTCCCTTTTGGAAACATTATTGCAAGACCCAAGCGTGGTAGTGCTTACCGAAAAAACTTCCAATTTTTCGCATCCAAATGCCGTTGCAGCAATTGATTGCCTTATGGCACCACTAGAATTGGAACAACGTGGTAGCGAAAAAGAACTTCAACCCGATTTACTACTCACACTTGGAGGTATGATTGTGTCAAAAAAAATTAAATTCTTTTTACGCAAACACCAAGCCCTTGCACATTTCCACATTGACCAAACCAAAGCAAACGACACCTTCTACTATCTGTCTGAACATATCAATGCCCCTGCTGAAAAAACACTTAAGGTATTGGCAGAAGTAGCTCCGTCGAAAAGTGATTATCAAGCCACCATTTTATTGCGCTATCGCAACTACTTAAAAAAAGGAAATACGTATTTGTCGAAAATTCCTTTTTCGGACTTACGGGCTTTTGACCTCATTACCCAATCACTTCCTCAAAACACGCATGTACAAGTTGCCAACAGCTCGCCAATTCGGTATATGCAACTTTTTGATTTACCCAAAGGAACACAAGTATTTTGTAATCGCGGAACAGCTGGCATTGATGGCAGCACCGCCACAGCAATGGGCGCGACGCAAATCAACCCCAAGCAGATGGTGCTTGTTACGGGAGATTTGAGTTTCTTTTACGACATCAATGGGTTATGGCACAATTATATTCCAAACCATGTGCGCATCATTGTGATTAACAATCAAGGAGGTGGTATCTTTAGGATATTGCCGGGCGAAAAAGACAGTCCTAAATACGATACCTATTTTGAAACCATTCACGGACGAAACGCACGCAACATGGCAAAAGCATTTGGATTTGCCTACAAGCGCGTAAGTTCAAATTGGAGATTAAAACGAGCACTTCGCCGTTTTTTTAATCCATCCAATCAACCAAAAATTTTAGAAATTTGTACCCCAAGAAAAATAAACGATACCGTGCTATTGGACTATTTTAAGGCAATGGCCAACACAAAAAATAAATGAATAATATGAGACACTGGGAAACCATAAAAGAATACAGCGACATCCGCTTTGAGTTTTACAAGGGCATTGCCAAAATCACTATTGATCGCGAAAAAGTGTACAATGCCTTCCGTCCAGAAACAAACAACCAAATGCTGGAGGCTATGGACACTTGTCGCGAGCGCGAAGACATTGATGTTGTGGTGTTTACAGGTGCTGGCGAAAAAGCATTTTGCAGTGGCGGTGACCAAAATGTAAAGGGTGTTGGTGGCTATGTGGGCGAAGATGGCGTTCCACGCCTTAACGTATTAGATCTGCATAAAAAAATCAGGGAAATTCCAAAGCCTGTAATTGCCATGGTAAACGGCTACGCCATTGGTGGAGGGCACGTTTTGCATGTGGTTTGCGATCTAACGATTGCCAGCGACAATGCTATTTTTGGACAAACAGGTCCTAAAGTGGGAAGCTTTGATGGTGGATTTGGTTCATCTTACCTGGCACGTCATGTGGGACAGAAAAAAGCGCGTGAAATTTGGTTTTTATGTCAGCAATATTCGGCGCAAGAAGCCTTAGAAATGGGTTTGGTAAACAAGGTTGTTCCTCTTGCCGATTTGGAAGACACCGTAGTAGCGTGGTGCCAAATTATGCAGCAACGCAGTCCGTTGGCATTGCGGATGATTAAGCGTTGTATGAACGCTGAATTAGACGGACAACACGGACTGATGCAACTTGCAGGAGATGCGACGCTAATGTATTACCTTATGGATGAAGCGCAAGAAGGAAAAAATGCCTTTTTGGAAAAACGCGCACCCAACTTTAAGCAGTATCCTAAATTCCCGTAGTGGCTGCACCTTCCCTGTTTCGCATTTGGATTGCAGCAGCACGGCTGCGAACGCTACCGCTTTCGGTGGCAGGAATCGTAGCGGGGAACGCATTAGCTATTCAGCACACTAATTTTTCGTGGAAACTTTTTGGGGGCACGTTACTCACTGCAATTGCCTTTCAAATTTTATCCAATTTTGCCAACGATTACGGCGACGGTATCAAAGGAACAGACAACGAAAACAGGATTGGTCCTGAGCGTGTGTTACAGCAAAAGCTACTGTCCGAAAAAACACTTTTTAAGGGGATTATTCTCACGGCAATTATTGGTTTTTTGTTGGCTATGGGGACGGTTGCATTAGCCTTTGGATGTGATGAAATGCAACGCAGTTTGGTGTTTTTGGGGCTTGCTGTATTGGCTATTTTTGCCGCCTACAAATACACTGCAGGCAAAGGAGCTTATGGCTACCATGCCCTTGGCGATGTGTTTGTGTTGCTCTTTTTTGGATTATTGGCGGTTTGCGGAGCCTATTTTTTACAAACCAAATCACTAGACATGCCTGTTTGGTGGGTTGCCATTGCCATGGGTTTTTTCAGTGTTGGGGTATTGAACTTAAACAATATGCGTGATATGGAAAACGATACTGCTGTAGGTAAAAAAACGATAGCGTCCATTTTAGGGCTCTCAAAAGCTAAAAAATATCACGCTGTCCTGCTGTTATCAGGCAGTATCAGTTTAGCGATTGGATTGATGCAAATTGCTGAAACCTTTTGGCATTACGTTCCACTTATAATGGTTCTTCCATTGCTTTTTCAACTTTTAAAAACCATGCGCATAGAGGCGCATGCCGACTTTGATAAACTGCTTAAACCACTTGCGATAAGCACTTTTGCGCTAAGTTTAATCTTGCTTCTCACGCAATTGCTCATATAATGAACGTTCGCTATAAAAAATACACGCTCAATTTTAAACGCCCTAGCGGTACGTCTAGGGGGGTGTTGCGCCAGAAAGAAACCTATTTTATTGAGATCAAAGAGGGAAGTCGCATTGGTGTTGGCGAATGCGGGCTATTTCGTGGGCTAAGCCACGATGATGTTCCGGAGTTTGAATCGCAATTGGCAAGGGTTTGCACTGCCTTGCAAAAAGGTGAAGATATTACCGCGCTTTGCGCGCAATTTCCATCGATACAAATGGGGGTGGAAATGGCACTTTTATCATTTAACTCCCCTACTCCATTTCAATTGTTTGACAACGAATTTAGTCATGGAAAGAAACCTATTCCAATAAACGGATTGGTTTGGATGGGCGATTTGGCATTTATGCGGCGGCAAGTATTTGATAAAATCAAAGCCGGATTTGACTGCATCAAACTAAAAATTGGGGCATTGGATTTTGAGGCAGAATGCCAATTGTTGGCAGAAATCCGAGAACGCTACTCCGCCAAAGCCGTAACGCTTCGCGTTGATGCCAACGGCGCATTTTCTGCTCATGAAGCCATTGAAAAACTACATCTACTCGCTGCCTTTGACATTCACAGTATTGAGCAACCCATTGCTACAAAGCAACATGATGCGTTTGCCGATTTGTGCGCCAAAACCCCCTTACCTATTGCCCTAGACGAGGAACTTATTGGCGTATTGAAACTTGATGCCAAACGCAAGTTATTGGACGACATCAATCCACAACATATCATTCTAAAACCTAGTTTGTTGGGTGGCTTTGCCGCATCGGAAGAATGGATTCAGTTAGCAACGGAGCGCAACATTGGCTGGTGGGTTACCAGTGCGCTGGAAAGTAATATCGGGCTAAACGCCATTGCGCAGTGGACGGCTTCGCTAAACACCAAAATGCCACAAGGGCTTGGTACAGGTGGTTTATTTACCAATAACATCGAAAGTCCGTTGGTAGTTTCAGAGGGTGTTTTGCATTACGACAATTCCCTATCTTGGGAGTATCCTTTTTAAGATGAAACTACACCCACAATTTCGACTTAACGGAAAGGCGTACAGCAGTGACAGCTTGCTTGCGGAAGCCAAACAATGGCAAAACGCTGCTGACATTGAGCAAAAGCATTTAGGAATATTTTTGGAAGACTGGCTAAGTGACAGCAAAACCGTGATGGTACATACCTCGGGTTCTACGGGAGTGCCAAAACCACTTGTGGTTTCAAAAGTAGCCATGCAAACCTCTGCCAAGCGAACCGCTGATTTTTTTGAACTATCGCCTGGCGATACGGCATTGCTTTGTCTTCCTGTGCGCTATATCGCAGGAAAGATGATGGTGGTACGTGCCCTGGTTATTGGATTGGTTTTGGACGTAATCCCCCCGAAAACAACGCTTCAACTACATGGAAAAAAATACGATTTTGCTGCCCTAATTCCGCTACAGGCAAAAGCCTCATTTAATCTGTTGGAAGACCTAAAAACAGTACTCATTGGCGGAGCGCCAATCCCTGTAGAATTGCGTAAAGCACTTGCCAAAAAACACCCGCATTGCGTGGAAACCTACGGTATGACCGAAACCCTAACCCATGTGGCTACACGTCCTGTGCGCTATCCTGCAATTCCATTTATGGCAATGCCCAACGTAACGCTTGACGTGGATTCGGATGGTTGTTTGGTATTAAAAGTTCCATATCTGTCTGAAACACCCATTATTACAAATGATGTTGTGGAGCTAGTAGATGAGAGGTCGTTTCAGTTATTGGGAAGGCGAGATTTTGTAATCAATTCTGGGGGGAAAAAGATATTTCCAGAGCAGCTAGAAGAAAAGCTGAGTGCCGTATTGGAAATTCCCTTCTTTTTTACAGGGATTCCAGATGACAAATTGGGTGAACAATTGGTACTTGTTGTAGAGAGCAATACCAAAAACAAGATGTGCTATTTAGAAATCGCTACAAAAATCTTGAGCACAGATAAACATCATGTGCCAAAAGCGGTGTTTTGTGTGGATGCTTTTGCATATACCCCCTCTGGGAAGTTGGATAGAGCTGGGACAAAGGCAATGGCAATAGGCATTAGTGAATAGTTAAAAGTTAATAGGCAATAGTTATTGGTTAATAGTTGTCAGTTCGAGTGATCTGCCACAGGCAGAGGCAATAGGCATTAGTGAATAGTTAATAGGCAATAGTTAATAGTTAATAGTAAATGAGGAAACATTTATCTAATAACGAATAACTGCTACCGCAGGGAGCGGGCAATAGTGAATAGTTAATAGGCAATAGTTATTGGTTAAAAGTTAATTGTATGTCAGTTCGAGTGATCTGCCACAGGCAGAGGCAATAGGCATTAGTGAATAGTTAATAGTGAATAGTAAATGGGAGAACATTTATCTAATAACAAATAACTGCTACCGCAGGGAGTGGGCAATAGTGAATAGTGGGTTATACTGCTGACTGAAATTCATCGTTTTTCTCCTTACTCTGAAGAAAAAGAATGTTACCTCTTTCGAATTTGTGAGGTTTAATAAATGGCTTCATAACAACAGCGTGAAGAAAATCAAAAGCATGCCGTTAAAAACTAAAATCTGTTTGAGCGAGCTATGATCGTGAGTTCTTTTAGTTTAGGCAGGAGTGCAGATTTTTAGCTGATGATATGCTGCCTTGAATTTTTGGTTCGTTTTGTTTCAAGACAAAATGAACAGCAGAGCCTTGTCAGTTCGAGTGTCCCGACGAACTGTCGGGATGTATCGAGAACTGTTTATATAGAGGCAGTAGGCAATAGTGAGTAGTTAATAGTTAATAGTTAATGGGAGAACATTTATCTAATAACAAATAACTGCTACCGCAGGGAGTGGGCAATAGTGAATAGTGGGTTATACTGCTGACTGAAATTCATCGTTTTTCTCCTTATGCTAAAGAAAAAGAAAACCCCACGCTATACTTTCTGTCGAAATGAGAGCATTGAGCCATGTCGAAATGAAAAATCAACGCTTTACAAAACACCATTTCCTTAACAGTTTTTTAACAAAAAACCGATTTTCTAAGTAAGGTAAATAAGTTTATGTTGAATTTAGCAAAAAAACGCCCTTTTGGGATAAAAACCTTGCGAATACAGCAGTTTTGGTTTGGTAGTTAGGGAGCAATTCAGAAACTTCGAAGTTGTTAACTAATAAAACCGAAATCATATGAACTATATACGACATATAGGAGTGCTGGTTTTAGCACTCATGAGTACGGCGGTATGGGCACAAACCATATCAGGGACCGTGACGGACGAAAACAACCAACCCCTACCCGGCGCCACCGTGGTGGTGCAAGGCACAAACACAGGTACTACCACCGACTTTGATGGGAACTACCAAATTCGTGCAACACAAGGACAAACCCTTGTGTTTAGCTATGTTGGATATGCTACCCAAAATGTTATGGTAAATAGCACTACACATAATGTAAGCCTACAGGCGGATAATAAACTAGATGAAGTAGTGGTTACGGCATTGGGTATTACTAGGGCAGAGAAATCTCTAGGATATGCTGTACAAACTGTTAGCGGAGAGTCAGTAGAAGACGTTAGGTCTGTCAACCCAATTGAAGCACTTCAAGGAGAGGTTGCTGGTCTAGATGTACAAGCCTTTAATACTATGGGAGGTTCTGCTAACGTTGTGATTAGAGGATATTCTTCCTTATCAGGCTCCAACCAAGCACTTTTTGTGGTTGACGGAACACCTATTGACAATGAAACTGGAAACAGTCTTGACGCTGTGACAGGTAGAGGTGGTGTAGATTTTGGAAATGCTGCCATGGACATCAATCCTTCTGACATTGCTTCAGTTTCTGTACTTAAAGGTGCTGCGGCTTCTGCCCTGTATGGCTCTAGAGGTGCTAATGGTGTAGTTCTGATAACAACCAAAAAAGGAAAATCAAAAGAAGGTATCGGTATTACCGTAAATTCTCAAATTACTGCTGGATACGTTGACAAGTCAACGTTACCGGTTTATCAAAATCAATATGGATATGGTTACGGCCAATTCAGAAGAGCTTATATAGGGCCTTCAAGTATTACAGCAGGAGAACAATGGACTGGAAATTATTATGGTCAGTGGGGTGATAATTCTGCTTTCTATACTGGCGATGATGGTTCTTATGGCCCAAAGTTAGTGGGGCAAGAAGTGCATCATTGGTTTAATATGGTACCCGAATGGACAGATCTTTACCAAAAAACTGCACCTGCAGTTGCTCCAAATGATACGCCAAACGACTTCTTTGAAACGGATATCTCTCAGCAAAACTCAATCTCTTTTGAGGATGCTGGTGAAAATGGCACATTTAGATTAAGCTATACCAATGTTGACACTAAAGGGATTTTACCAAATTCATTTATTGACAGAAACTCTGCCTCGTTGAGAGCGACTAGACAGTTCGGCGATTTAAATATAGATGGTTCCATTTCATATGTAAATACACAAACTACTGGACGATTTGGAACAGGTTACGATGGCCTTAACCCAATGCAAGGATTTAGACAATGGTGGGCAGTAGGTGCCAGTATTTTGGAACAAAAAAGGGTTTTTGAAGAAACTGGTAAAAACTATTCTTGGAATATGATTGGCACAAATACCGATGATGCTTCGGACAGCCCAAACCATCAGCCATTGTATTTTGATAACCCTTACTGGTCTCGCTACAATAACTATACAACAGACTCTCGAAACAGATATTTTGGAAACATAAGCCTGACCTATGATGTTAATGAAAACTTAAATGTATTAGGTCGTGTTACCTACGACAATGTTACCGAAGTTAGAGAGCAGCGTGCAAACATAGCTGTTGGGACAGGAAGTAAAGGCGCTAATTTATTTGACGACCAGCCTGGGTATCAACTTGAAAATAGAATTCGCTCGGAATATAACTATGACATTGTGCTGAGCTATAATAAGAATATAAGTGAAGACTTTGATGTAAATGCACTTGCGGGATTCAATTTAAGAGTTCAAAACTGGGATGAGTCACGAGCCAAAACAAATGGTGGTTTAAACTTCCCTGATATATTTTCACTTACAAACTCTGCAAACCCAATTACGGCTGATGACCTTTATCAGTATGATGCGCAGAAAAAAGTGGATGGATTGTATGGGTCATTAAACTTTGGCTTTAAAGACACTTATTATGTAGAGGGAATTTACAGGAGAGACCGTTCATCAGCGCTTCCTGTTGACAATAACACTTATGGTTACTACTCAGTTTCAGGCTCTGTTCTTCTTTCAAATTTGATTCAGAGTGAAGACCTTACGTTTGCAAAACTTAGAGCAAGCTATGCGGTTGTAGGTAATGATACTGCACCATATAATGTGTATAGGGCATACTTCATTAATGCTGCAAGAAGTGGTGCTGCCTCGGCTTCAAATCCAAGTACACTTCCAAACAAAGATTTAAAAGCCGAAACTACGTCAGAAAGTGAGGTAGGTTTAGAGCTAAATTTCTTTAATGGAAGATTAGGTTTTGATTTAGCGTTATACGACAAAACAACTAACCATCTTTTAACGGACTTAGACGTCTCTCCAGCTACAGGGTTTAGTGCAATTGTTACAAACGCTGGAAGTATTCAAAACAAAGGGTTGGAGGCTTTGCTTAAAGTTACTCCGGTAGTGAATGACAACTTTAGGTGGAACATGACGTTGAATTACAACACTTTTAAGTCTGAAATTTTAAGTCTTGGTAACGACGCAACAGGAAAAGCAGTTCAATACCTAAACCTTATGTCGCCTCAAGGAGGTGTGCAAATAGGTGGTCAGGTTGGAGAGCCTTTCGGGGTTATTCGGGGACATGCTCACGTAAGGGATGCTAATGGGGCGAAAGTGCTAAACGTTCGTACTTCGGGCTCCGGAGCTAGTGCTTATCAATACGCACATTACCTTAGAACTTCAAATTCTGATAATGTTATTGGTGATATCAATCCAGATTGGACGGGAAGTATTCGAAACTCCTTCACATATAAGAATTTTGACTTAAGCTTTTTGATTGATATTCAACAAGGAGGTGATTTCTTCTCCTTAGATACTTGGTATGGCTATGGAACAGGAGTTTTAGACCGTTCTGTAGGAACAAACCATCTTGGAAATGATATAAGATTAACCATTCCTAATGGTGGTGGTAAGTTACTTGATGGAGTAATTCTTCCAAGCACCGCTGTAATTACAGATGGTGTAGCTGATGTAGCTGGAACACAAAATACTACTGTTATGAGTAGATATGATTACTATGCAAATCCAGAAGGTTGGACATCTATTGGAGCAACACATGAAATGCACGTTCACGATGCCTCTTTTGTAAAGTTACGAGAACTGAAGTTGGGCTATAACTTTCCTTCAAGCCTTATTGGCAATTCTCCATTTACAAGTGCATCCATTGCCTTTGTTGGCAGAAACTTGTGGATAATTCACAAAAATGCACCATACACAGACCCTGAGTCAGGTATTGGAGCTGGAAACCGACAAGGGTACCAATCAGGTGCGTATCCAGCCGTAAAAACCTATGGGTTAAACCTCAAGTTCACCTTTTAACATATAATATTATTTAAAATGAAAAAATACATCTTATTTATTTTTACACTTGCTTTAGCAAGTTGTGCTTCAGATGAGGTTTATGACGATCTAAACAAAAATCCGAATAGACCTGCTGAGGTAACAGATAATCAGTTATTTGTATCGGCAACAAACAGTTTGACTGACTTTATTGAGTCTACAAACGTTAATGTAAATAACTTTAGACTATACGCGCAGTATTGGACGCAAACCCAATATACTGACGAAGCAAACTACGAGATGCAAAACAGAGAAATTCCAGACTATATGTTCTCTGAGTTCTATCGTGATGTTTTGGGAGATTTAAAAAATGCAGCAAATCTAACAAGTGACGGTGTCAAAAATGCACAAATTGAGCTTATTTCAATTTACGCATGGCAAATGCTCGTAGATGCGTTTGGTGATGTTCCTTACACCGAAGCACTAAATGCTGAAGGAGAAAACGCCGTCCTTGCGCCAAAGTACGATAATGACGAAGCCATTTATACCGACCTGATTGCACGTGCAAAAGCTGCTGTTACTGGTCTTTCTGGTTCAGGCTCTGGTTACTCGAGTGATGACTTGATTTTTAGTGGCAGTAAAGCCGCTTGGACTAAGTTTGGTAATTCACTTTTGGTCAAGTTAGGCTCTCGTTTATTTGACCAAAACAGCGCTGAAGCTAAGAGTTTGATTGAAGGTCATTATGCGGCTGGGATTGCTTCTAATGCCGATAATGCTTACATCCAGTTTGAAGGAGCTCCGCCAAACACTAACCCCCTATGGGAAGATTTGGTTCAATCTGGAAGACAAGACTTTATTCCCGCAGATACTTTTGTAGATGTAATTAATGCACTTAACGACCCTAGAGCAGATAAATTCTTTGATCCTACTTCAAAGATTAGTGGCGCATACAAAGGAGGTCCTTATGGAACTTCTACACCATTCAACAATAATTCTCATATTTCACAAACCCTTTATGCTCCTGACTTTAGAGGGGTGTTAATGGACTATGCGGAGATGAGCTTTATCTTGGCTGAAGCAGCTAATAGAGGATTTAGTGTTGGTGGTACTGCTGCACAGCACTACGAAAATGGAATTAAAGCTAGTATGGATGAGTGGGGAGTTAATGCTGCCGATGTAACAGCATACTTAGCAAATGCCGATGTTGCGTTTGCTACAGCTTCGGGTACAGACAAAGAAAAAATTGCAAAGCAATTTTGGATTGCCATGTATAACAGAGGATTTGAAGGATGGACAGTATATAGGCTATTTGATGCTCCTACTCTTCAAAACTCAGGTACATTAAATTTACCTGTACCAAAAAGATATACGTATCCACAGTCAGAACAGACTATTAATGGCGACAACGTTGATGCTGCTAATGGAGGTAATGACGAACAGCAAACACCAATCTTCTGGGATAACTAGTAGTGCTTTTGTAAACTAACAGCAACAAACCCCGCCACGTGCGGGGT
>JBMYLP010000006.1:17974-75113 GCA_049596455.1 Flavobacteriaceae bacterium
ATTAGTTATATGAAAAAGAAAATTGGGCTTTATTTAGGTATGCTATTTTTTGTATCGTGTGTGTCTTCTACTGCGGTAAGTACCAGCCCAACTCCGCAAGAAAAAAAAGCAATCCAAAAGCAAGAACTTAAAGACCGTATTCAAACCACCATGGCGGAGCAAAACCGCCGTATTGACAGCTTAATTGCTGCCAAAGACAAACGCCTTCGAAAAGACAAAAACGGAAATTTTATTCGTCCCAACTGGGTGTCGGCTTCAGGTACGCCCTTGTATTACAGCACCAACAAACGCTCGGCGCGAAAGGCCATCAAAGCAGATGCGCTAAGTGCTGGTGGCACGTTAGGAGTAAACCTAAACGGCGAAGGCATTCATGTCGGTATTTGGGATGCGGGGCATATTTTTGCGGGGCATAATGAATTTACCGGAGGTGCCGACTTTTTTGGCTATCAAGTACCCATAGAAATTGCAGATTCCACTGCTGCTGATGTTTGGGACGGCCACCCTACTGCCGTGGCATCTATTGTAATTGCCAAAGGAGTTTTGGACAGCGACAATTACGATATTACAGGAATTTCACCTCAGCTAGCAAAAGTATATAGCTACGACTGGGAGAGTGATGTCAATGAAATTATAGAGCAATTACAAACCAATAGCAATACCGATTTTATCCTTTCCAATCACTCCTACGGCATTCCGCTATTAGACGACAACAATGAGCTCATTCTTGAAATTGAAGAAATAGGAGGCTACATTGAATGGAGCTCAGTAATTGATCAAATTACGTATGCCTATCCAAACTATTTGCACGTAGTGGCTGGCGGAAACGACGGATATGAGTCGTATCCTAGTCAGTCTGTTAACGGATTAGACCAGCTAACAGGTTCAACTACCGCCAAAAATGCACTGACCGTGGGTAGTTTTTCCATGGATGATAATAGCGAAAATATCACCCCAACAGAATTTAGCAGCGCTGGTCCAACCAATGATTTTCGTATAAAGCCTGAAATCTGTGCTGCTGGGCAAGCATTAGGTGCCGCCACTTGGGACGAAGACAATCCTGAAGCCACTGATAGATATGTAGTTACAAGTGGTACTTCATTTGCCGCCCCAGGAACGGCAGCAGGCGTTGCGCTCTTGCAACAACTTCACAAACAAACACACAATAGCTTTATGCGTGGTGCTACCGCCAAAGCCTTGCTATGCCATACGGCAGATGATATTACAAAGTGGGGTGCACAAGACATTACAGGTCCTGATGTTAAAACAGGCTATGGTGCAGTAAATCTGGAAAAAGCAGCTGCACTTATCCAAAAAGATGTAAATGAAACCAATACCATTTTGGAGTTTGAACTGAACGAAAACGATACCAAAACACTATATTTTCAGGTTCTTGAGGAAGGAACCCTGACCGCCACACTGAGTTGGTACGACCCGCATGCTGATGAGAATGCAACCGCTACCTTAGTTAACGATTTAGACCTGCGAATAACCCAAGAAAGCACTACATATTTTCCATGGAAACTCCCCACAGATGCACAACAAGCCACTGCTGTTTTGGGAGACAATAGCGCAGATAACCTAGAGCAAATAAAACTATCTGAAAATTTGGGTGGCGTATATGAAGTTGAGGTAAGTCATAAAGGTGCATTGCAGAATGGAAGTCAAGAGGCATCGTTAATTCTTTCAGGGCCTGGTATCATTATTGTTAGTGAAAAAGAATTGGAAAATATTAGTAAAGATGAATTTTTGGTACACCCCATTCCAGCGAATGACTACTTAACCATTACCGCGCTTAAAAAAAATCTACCTTATCGTAGTGTACGCTTGCTAAATCTGCAAGGAAGCGAGGTGGCAATCGCTAAAAAATCTTCATTTACACGAACTCCTCTTCGTTTTGATACTAGTTATGTACCAACAGGAAGTTACATTTTGGCCATTGAAACACCGAACGGAACTATTTTCAAAAATGTAATTATTCGTTAGTTGTCTTCTTAAATAGTGCTAATACCAAATATTGTAGTACTTAGTTTTATGTACTATTTAAATAAATTTGTTTTTTTATCTTTACTAAAAAGTTAACATGAAAAAGAAAATTATTACGTTTTTATGGTTGGTAACATTATTTGTTTCTCACGGCTGCAAAATCGGAAAGAAAAATACATCTAGTCAGACGGAAGCATTAACCAACAAAAAAATCGTCTTAGAAAAAGCTTTACAAAACTATGCGACAACAATAGATGAAACTTTCAAAAAACTTGTTGCTTCTAATGATCCAAGAATTAGAAAAGATAGAAATGGGAATTATATAAAACCAAATGGGATTTCAAGAAGTGGAAGGCCCATATATTTTGCAAACAATCATGGAGATGATGTGTATACTAATGTTAATGCTCATGAACTAAAAACTGGTGGGTCTTTAGGATTGAATCTAAATGGGCAAGGGGTTTCTGTCGGAGTATGGGATAAAGGGGCAATATTTGATGACCATGTTGAATTTTTGCCTGAAGCCGGTGAAGAGTCAATTATTTCCGTGTTGAGCTCTGAAAGTCAAGCTGTGACAGATGGACATGGCACTATGGTTTCATCTGTGATTATTGCCAAAGGAGTTTATCATAATGAATTGTATGATTTTACAGGAATAGCACCAGGTATTGATAAACTTTACTACCGAAACTGGACATCTGTATATTCAGAGGCTCAACAATTGCTGGAGAGTGATTCCAATGTCCTCGTTTCTAACCACTCTTATGGGTATCCAATTTTTGATTCGGAAACTAGTGAATATAATTTCACGAAAGACGAAATTGGAATTTATGGGGCTGAAGATCAACTCATTGATATGATATCAAATACCCACCCTTATCACCTATGGGTTGGTTCATCTGGTAATGAGGGGGATTTAAATTATCCCAATCAAGAGTTTTCTGGTTACAGTTATCTAACAAAATCCGCTCTTGCCAAAAACATGCTCACTGTAGGATCCGTCGATAAGCGTATCAACAATTCTTTGCCGCAAGCCACCGACTTTAGTTCTGCTGGGCCAACAAGTGATTTTAGAATTAAGCCTGAAGTTGTTGCCAGGGGTGTCGAGGTTCCAACAGCAGGGTGGGATGAAGATAATCCAACTGATAACAGCGCCTATTATCTACCAAGCGGCACTTCATTTTCGGCTCCTACTGTAACAGGTGCTGTAGCCTTACTTCAAGAACTCTACCATGATACGTACCAAGAATTCATGCTTGCCACTACGGTAAAGGCATTGTTATGTCATTCCGCTACTGATATTACAAAATGGAAAGTTGACGGCGACATTATTGGGCCAGATGCAAAAACAGGATACGGGCTAATTAACTGCGAAAAAGCAGCTCAGCTTATACAAGACAACACAAATAGTTTTAGCTATATTTATGAAGATGAAATTACAAACCGCAAAAGGAAAGAAATTGACTTCGCTATTTTAGGAGATGCTTCTAAACTAGTTGCAACTTTAAATTGGAACGATCCTTATCTAGAAGATTTAAATAGTGCAACCACCTTAATTAATGATTTGGACTTAAGCATTATCAATTCCGAAGGAACGGAATATCCTTGGATATTAGATAGCAGCAATTTATTAAATCCAGCAATTAAAGGAGTTAATATGGTTGACAATCTTGAAAAGGTAGAAATTGATAATCCATCGGGTACTTACACAATACGCGTATCGCACAAAGGAGTTTTGAGCGAAGCTCAGCCCTACTCCCTTATTATATCAACAGAAGGTTCTTCACCTCTTAGCTTACTAGAAAATTTGAATATTAACGCAGATAAATTGGTGCTTTATAAACCTAATGGAGTCCCTGAAATAAGCGTATCAACATTTAAAAATGAAGTGCGTTTTATTTCCTATAAAATTTACAATTTATCTGGTAAAGAGATAAGTTCAAAGGCTTTTGGGGGTGCCAATACATATGACTTTACTATTGACACTAGTGGGTATCCAAAGGGTGTTTATTTGATTAAGATAATTGGAAAACGCAATGTTTTTGTTAAAAAGTTTGTTGTTAATTAGCAAGTTTAACGATTTTTTAACATATTTGTAATGTTAACAATCATTCAATTATGAAAAATAAATTTATTAAAATTTTAACATTATTACTTTTAATGGTGTTTCAAGTTGCCATAGCACAACAAACAGTTACAGGTTCTGTATCTGACGATGAAGGTAATTTATTACCTGGTGCTACTGTGGTGGTCAAGGGGGCTACTGCTGCTGTAACTACTGACTTTGATGGTAAATTTTCTGTAGAAGCAACCAATGGAGATACCCTAATAATTTCCTATGTTGGTTTCAATTCGCAAGAATTTTCTGTAACAGGAAGCGTCATCAATGCAGTTTTAACTTCATCTACCAAGCTTGATGAGGTAGTTGTAACTGCGTATGGTGTTGATAGAGCCAAGAATGAGGTGACATACCAAACAGAACGAATAGGCGGTGAGTCTGTTTCTTCTAATAGTTTTACTAGTGCTTCTTCAGCACTTGCTGGTAAGGTTGCCGGTATGCAAATAAACATCCAAAACAACGGTGTCAATCCAAGTTCTAAAATTATACTTCGTGGTTTTCGATCAATTTCTGGTGGCAACGAAGCACTTATCGTTATAGATGGTGCCATTGCAAGTAAAGGAGCTTTTGATGATCTTAATCCTATTGACATTGAAAGTTTAAACGTACTTAAGGGAGCAACAGCTGCTGCACTTTATGGTTCTAACGCTTCTAACGGTGCGGTAATCATTACAACCAAACAAGGAAACAACAACACTAAGTTTACAGTTGGTGTTAATTCAACCTTTACATTAGAGGAAATTGCCTATACACCAGAATTTCAAACTGAGTACGGTACTGGTTGGGACGGGCATTATGACCCGATTGAAAACACGAACTGGGGCCCACGATTTGACGGCGTTCTTAGACGTGTTGGACCACTTTTCCCAGTTGGGACAGTTCTTCCTGAAGGAACCTTTCAAACTACACCAGATGGTCAACCCTATCAAGTTCTTCCTTATGCACCTGTACAAGATCATATCAAAGATTTTTTTGAAACAGGACAAACTATTCAAAATACCGTATATTTAAGAGGCGGTGACTCAACATCTAACATTTATCTATCGTTAGGTAATCAACAAACTGAAGGTATAATCTTAAGAGATTCTTATAAAAGATCTACCATAAAGCTAAATGCGTCTAAGCAATTAGGAAATGTTAAAGTAGGTATCAACTCTAACTTACTTACTGACAAGACAAGCGAAGTTGGTAATACAATTGGCGATCAGGATCGTGAGTTTTATTGGTTTGTAGTTAATACACCTGCAAACATTCCGCTAAAAAATTATAAGAATTGGAAAACAGATATTTATGCATCACCTGATGGGTATTTTAATGCTTTTTATCAAAACCCATACTGGGCAATTGATACAAACCGTTTTAACTCTAGGTCAGATCGTGTTAATGGTAATGCTTTTATTGAGTGGCAAGCTGCAGATTGGATTAAATTAAAAGGACAAATACACTACAACAAATTTACTTCTTTAAGTAAAAACTGGAGGGCTGCACAAGAATACGATCCAGTAACACAGCCTTATCATAGTGCTGTATCATCTTTTGTTACCGATTCAGAATCGCAATGGTTTACATACGGCCATGACTTTTTTGCAGACATAAAGTTAGATCTTAATCAAGATTTTTCAATGAAAGCCCTTGTTGGTGCGTCGAATAGTATATTTAGATACCGTGCTAGTTCATTAACAGCTGTGAATTTGAGTATCCCTGATTTTTACGATATTTCAAATGGTACCGGCGAACTTCAAGGTTCTGTAGATGAACAAACCAAAAACACGTACGGTTATTTCGCAGACTTAAACATTGGATACCAAAAAATGCTATACTTGAATTTAGCAGGTAGATACGATTATACGTCTGTGTTGCCTACCGACGAGAACGGTTATTTTTACCCATCGGTTGGATTGTCATTCATACTTGCTGATAAAAATGGTAATAGTTTAATTCCATCCTTAGAAAATAACATTCTTAATTATGCCAAATTAACGGTCAGTAATTCTATAGTGTATAATGATTCTGTTGGTATTTACTCCATTAATGAGCGTTTCTTCCAGTCAAGTGCTTACCCTTACGGATCAATCAATGGGTTCTTCTTGGGTGGAGTAGCAGCAAGTTCTGATATCAGGAAAGAAAAACTAGCCTCTACAGAGTTTGGTCTTAACCTTGGTCTCTTCGATAACAGAGTTACTTTAGATGCTTCTTATTATATCACTAAAACATCTGATTTGTTAACTTATGTAACCTCATCTCCTTCATCGGGCTCTACAAGCCTTTTAACAAATGTTGGTGACTTAAAGAGTTCAGGTCTTGAATTAACTGTTGATGCTAACGTGTTGAATGTTAATAATTTTGCATGGGATTTAAATGTGAATTATACAACTTCAGAAACTGTAGTTGACAAACTAGCAGGTGACACCCAAAACGTTCAGGTTTCGGGTCCTGTTTACGCATCATTAGGAGAGGTTTATCCACAATTAAGAACCACCTCTTATGAGCGTGACCCGCAAGGAAGAGTTATTGTAGATCCAACTACTGGTAATCCAATCATTGGAGAATTGAAAAACCAAGGAAGAGCATTACCTAAGCACGTTGTTGGTTTAACAAACACGTTTAGATATAAAGAATTTTCACTTTCCTCAACAATTGATTACAGAACAGGTCATGTGTACTATTCTGAACTTGCCGATGCCATGGAGTTTACTGGATCTTCAGTTGAGAGTGCTTCTTCAAATCGTCAAGATTTTGTTTTCCCTAACTCTGTTGTAGAAACATCACCTGGTGTTTACACGCCTAATACAAATATCCCTATTACAGATGGAAAAATGGGGTATTGGCAGAATCACCACAATGAGATTAAAGAAAACTATGTGCGAGACGCTAGTGCAGTAAAAGTTAGAGAAATTGCATTTAGATACGATTTATCTAAAAAATATTTAGATGAACTTGGCTTATCAAAATTAAGTCTTGGTATTGTTGGTAGAAATCTAATCACTTGGTTACCAGAAGAAAACAGGTTCTCAGATCCTGAATTTAATAATGCAACTGCCAATGGTGTTGGAGTTGGAGGATACCAACAAAGCCCACCAACACGAAACTTTGGGTTTACTCTGAACGTAGAATTTTAATATATAATGATGAAAAATACAATAAAAAATATCTTCGCTGCTTTATTGGTCCTGACACTAATTACAGCTTGTAACGAAGATTTCCTCGACGTAAACAATGATCCTAACAACCCCACATCAGTATCGTTGGAATTAGCTTTACCCGTTGCGCAAACTTATACGGCTTCGTCTATTTACGGGTCTAGTAGTGGTGGAAACGGAAGACAAACAAATACAATTGGTAATTTGTATATGTATAATTGGAGCCAAGCATATGGTTTTAGTTGGTACTTAGAAGAGTTCCAATATTTAGTTGCGCCTTCATTCTATGAGCAAATTTGGGATTGGCAGTATCAAAATGTACTTAAGCAGTACAACGTCCTAGATGTTGAAGGTGAAGGAACTTCAAACAATTATTTTAGAGCAATTAGTAAAATAATGAAGTCTTTTCACTTCCAAGTGTTAGTAGATATGTATGGTGATATTCCATATACGGAAGCTCTTCAACGTGGTGGTAACATTACACCTGCCTTTGATGATGCAGAAAAAGTATATGATGATTTAATTGCTCAGATAAACACCGCAATTGAAATGATAAACAATGCAGGTGCAGATACTATAAATCCTGGTGATCAGGATGTAATGTTCGGCGGTGATATGGACGATTGGGTGGATTTTGCTAATACAGTGAAAATGAGAATTCTAATTCGTCAATCTGGAATGGCATCAAAACAAGATTTCATTAATGCTGAATTTGCAAAAATTGATTCCTGGATCAGTGCTGATGTTGCTATTAATCCTGGCTACATAAATGAGGAGGGTAAGCAAAACCCCATGTGGGCTTATAATGGTGCAGATGTTGCTGGAACAGTTACGTTAACAAATGACGCAACATGTGCAACCCAGTATGTATTAGACTATTTATCTAACACTAATGACCCTCGAATTGACTATTTGTATGAAAAGCCAACTGGAGGGCACTTGGGTGTTGAGCAGGGCTATGTTGTTGATGACTCATATTCTGCTGATAAGGTATCTAATGTTGGTCCCGGAGTGCTTGTAGGTTTCGATCAAGATGCAATAATTTTTAGTTTAGCAGAGGCTTACTTTCTGTTAGCTGAGGCTAGAGATAAGGGCTACGTAAGTGGAGACGCCAAGGCAGCTTATGATGCTGGTATTGCTGCATCCTTTGCAACATTAGGTGCCACGCAAGGAACTTACACTGGTGACACTGATTGGAATACAAAGACTAAACTTGAAGCTATCATAACTCAAAAATGGATTGCTTTAAACGGAACTAATGGTATTGAGTCATGGTTTGAATACAACAGAACTGGCTTCCCATCTGGGCTGCCCGTATCAAATCAGTCAAAGACAGCGGATAGACCCGTGAGACACTTATATCCTAACTCTGAAATAAGTGCTAACGCATCAAATGTACCTGCGCAGAAAAATGCATTCACAAATAAAATATTCTGGGCTAACTAAAATTTAATTACGATGAAAGATATTTATAAATTATTAACGCTGTTTTTAGCATTCTCATTAACATCATGCCTTGTTGATGATACAGCTGATTCAGATCTTAACGACAAATCGCCTAGTTTAATAGGCTTTACAAAAGCCAGTATTGATGCTAACGTAAAAGCAACAGGAGATGTAACTCCTTTTAGCATGAACGTTGAAGTTACTGGTCCAACTTTCAGTAGCATTACAAGCGATATAAGTGGTAATGTTGTTGTGAACGAGGCTCTAACAACTGCTGTTGAAGGTACTCACTT
Source organism: Flavobacteriaceae bacterium (assembly GCA_049596455.1). GTDB lineage: Bacteria > Bacteroidota > Bacteroidia > Flavobacteriales > Flavobacteriaceae > UBA7446. Next base: position 26,956 of record JBMYLP010000006.1, read on the forward strand.
TGAGCTTGATGCATCCACTTCGAGTTTTACACTGAGTCCTGATAACAATTTAATTGGAACTGTTGCTGTAAACATCCTTACGGCTGGAATTGAACCACCATTAGCTGAAAGCCCAGTGCTTGCCTTAGACATTGTCTCTTCAAGCAATGTTGCTGGTGTTAATGGAAGAACTGGTACTATTCTCATCACAATTAAATATTTATGTGCTTCAGATTTAGCTGGAACATATACTGTAACAGGAACATACACTGCCTATGATGGCTCTGTAACACAACAATCTTGGACGGATACCATTACGATGACAGGTGATGGGGAATACCGTACTGGACGTGTTGGGCATTGGCCAGCATCGTTGTTAGGTGGTACTCCGGGTATGACCTTCACAGACTTGTGTGGTGTGTTAACAATTCCTTCTCAAAACTTAGTTGATTTATACGCTAATATTGTTGAAGGAGGGCCAGTTACTGCAGAGGGTAATACACTTGAAATGAGTTCTGTTCAGCCCAATGGATCCATTAAGTTTATTTACACAATTTCTTACGGCGGTGATTCAAGATATTACACATTAACATATACACCTTAATAAAAAACATTTTAACTATGAATAATTATAAATTAAATATTGTTTTTGCATTGTTATTTGTTTTGTTGATTGCATCATGCGAATCACCAAACCAAATAGATGTGGAGCCTATCGGAGACGAATCTAGAAAGCCTATTGGAACTGTTGTTAGTTCTGAAAGCGGTGAGGCAATTACGATAATGGAAGGTAGCGAGGTTTTATATACTATAAACCTAGATAGAGCTATTCCATTAGAAACTATTAGCTATGAGTTAAAAGCTAAAGATGACACTGCTAAAAGCAGTGACTACGAATTGTCTACTGATGAGCTTGAATTACCTCCTTATACCAAAACAAACAGTGCTACATTGACTATCACAAATGATGGGTTACCAGAACCTGATGAGACGTTTGTATTAACGGTTAGACCAAAACACTATCCGCGAAATTTATACAATCTTCACACAGCATCTGAATCAATAACTCAAACAATAACTGTGAAAAGTTTTGTAGATCCTGACAATGCGCTATGTGCATTTGAATGGGATAACACTAGTGATTTAGATGTCTATATAATTGCTGAAGGTGATCCGTTAAGTGACGCAAATGCAGTTAATGGCTACAACATGGCTACTGGAAGTAATCCGGAAAAAGGTAGCCTTCTTGCCACCACAGCTCCTGACGGAAACTACCACGTAGTTGCTAACGTTTGGACTGGAGTTGGTACAAGTGCTGCTTTTACATTAGACATTACTGATGCTGCTGGCACATACTTGACTAAAAGCGGTAATATCTCATGGAGTGCAGATGGAGATTTTGTGGTAGCAGCTACTATCAACAAAACTGGAAATGTTATTACCTTTGTGGACTAATCACTTTGGTTTTTTAAAATCATAAAGCAGCCTTAGGGCTGCTTTTTTTTTAACTTACTTTTGACGCAAAATCTATGTTATGAATAAAAATGTTATATATGGGCTTAATGCCGTTCGCGAAGCCATTCAAGACCCTTCACGAATTCAAAAAGTGTTTATTGAAAACAGGGCGAGCTCTCCTGCAGCGCAAAAACTCAAAGAAGAAGTCATGCGTTCGGGTGTGTCTTATTCCTTTGTTCCCGAACAAAAACTACACAAACACACCAAAGAAAATCACCAAGGATTTGTGGCACTTATTGGCGAAATTCAATTTGCATCTCTAGAGAACATAATTGATATAAATAAACAACAGCTATTTCTTTTGCTAGACGGCGTAACCGATGTGCGAAATTTTGGTGCAATTATTCGTTCGGCTGTGGGATTAGGTGCCAGTGGTATTATCATAGGGCAAACAGGCGCTGCACCACTAAACGACATTGCCATTCAAGCGTCAGCTGGCGGTGCTTTTCATATTCCCATCATTCGCGTTAGCCACCTAAAAGATGCTATGTATTTGCTACAATCCCATGAAATAACCCTATTGGGATGTACCGAAAAAGCAACTAAAAACATTAGCGAAACCAACTTAAATAAATCTTTAGGAATTGTAATGGGGAATGAAAACAAGGGAATTAGCAAAGGGGTTCTAAATCTCTGTGACGAACACATTAAAATACCTATTAATGACACCCTTGACTCTTATAATGTTTCGGTAGCAACTGCGATAGTCCTTTACGAATATCACCGTCAAAACAATTAGAGCAAGAACTCCAATTCATGTAGTTTGTCAATTTCTGTATAATGCGATGGATGCTTTTTTTCCAAAGGCATAAAATGTATGGCATGCATACCTGCGGCTAAAGCGCCTTCAATGTCGGCTTCTAAATTATCCCCAATCATTGCAGCTTGGTTTGGAGCAACTTGCCCAACCGTAAGTGCGTGCTCAAATATCCTAGGGTCGGGTTTTTTTACTCCCACAGAAGATGAGTCTGTAACGGTATCAAAAAAGGGTAACAATCCCGAATTTCGCATTTTAAAATACTGCACATCTTGAAAACCATTGGTTATAACATGTAATGCATAATGTGGCTTCAGTGCTGTTAACATTTCTATTGCACCTTCAAAAAGAACATTATACTCTGGTAATGTTTGAATATAAGCATCGGACAAATCATCTATAAGCGTATTGGCAGTTGGATAGTTCAATGCGTCAAAAACGGTTTTAAGTCGCTCAAATCGCAAGGTTTCTTTGTCAATTTCACCAGTTCTGTAACGCTTCCAATACACGTTATTATTTGGAATATAGACAGCTAAAAATTGATGTAAATCAAGCGCGATATCATATTCTTCAAACAACGATTTAAATGCCAAAGCAGAATTCGCTTCAAAATCCCAAAGCGTGTGATCCAAATCAAAATAAAGTGCTTTTATTTGATCCTTATTCATGATTTAATATCTTACTTAACGTAGCTAAAAACGATGCGTTTTTAGTACGAGAGTTAAAACTTTCATTGGTTAGGGCCACCACAAAGGGAGCTTTTAGATTTGTGAGTTGTTCGTGGTAAGCCAAAAAAAGCTGTCGCATTTTTCTTGAAAAACGTTGGTTACGAATATGCGCTTCGCTCAAACAAACAGGGTGAATAGTTAACGGAGTTTGCTGTTCATCGCCTAAATCGTAAAAACGGAAAGAAAATGCCGTACTTGCCCGAAAGCCAGGTGCATCGGCATACTGCATGGAATAATCATTTTTAATGCCAAGCGATGAAAACAATCGATAGGTATATGGAAATCGCACTATCAATTTGTGCTGACGAATAGCTTTAACAGGACGGTGAATCAACGATGCAAAGCGTTGCATATCGGCACGTAATTCAGTAGCATTAACAGAAGACTCAAATGATGCCAAAGGAGCTGTAGGTGCGTAGTCTGAAATACTTTTAATTTCTTGTTGGTGCGTGGCATTAAATACACTTAAACTTCTGTCGTGTACCCCTAACTTGGTGTATAGCACAAAAAAATGCACAGCATACGCTTTTTGCAGCATCACCTCAATCCAGTGGTGTAAATTGGACAAAGGGTCTTCCCGAACACCTAAAACCACTAAAACCCTATCAAAAACAGATACAAAACGGAATCGAAAAACATCTTGAATGCCTTCTGCAAATGACCGAAATAACGTTTTGTGCTTATATGAAAATAGTTGTGGAACGTCCACAACAAACGATACTTTTGAAGCACTCGCTTGCAAGTGGTCTGTGTCAAAAAATGCGTTCCAAACAGATAAAAATCGTTCAAACCACAAATCTACAAGTGGTAGGTGCAAAAAATTGTATTTGAATGCCAACGATTGATCTGATTTGAATCTACCCAATTCGTCTGCAACAAAAGGTTGGTACTCTTCGTAGCGAGACATTAAGTAAAAGGCAGCGGCAAAAAAATCAAAAGGTAACGTACTACTTTTCACTTTCGATGAAAAAAAAGCAGGAAGTCCATCCCAATCAAATAAATTCACCTCTACAGTTGTGATACCTTGCTGCGTAAGCAACCCATGAGCAGCAATAAAAAACTCATTGCCAAGTGGGGCATCTCCATACGACATTTTTGAGCCATTGTGTGCAATAAAAGCACTCAAATCGGAAGTAAATGAGATTTCATCTCCCATTCTAGTGCTAAAAAAATGCTTGAAAATATATTGGATACGAGGTTTAACAACAGGAGTGTAAATGAGAATCATACCTGTTACTTAAAATTATTTTGAATCCATGCAGTTAGCTTGTCATATTCCAATAACCTTGCTTCCATTGCCTCATCGGTACTTTCTGGATTTGATATTTTATTCAAATAATGTTGCGCAAAAGATTTTGGATAAGCAGCACCGCCATCAAAATTTTCAATAAACATTGAAAACAAACACGCTGCCTTAGTCTTATCTTTTTGCAAATAAAAGGCAAGCACCGCTAAACGATAATAGGAGTCTTGTAATAATTCTATGGGCTGATTACATAGCTTAATTTCGTTAATTGCGTTTAAATACGCCACCAAAGCCGCTTTGTTTTTTTTGGTAGAACGGTAAAAATAACCCTCGGCTAAAAATCCTTCAATGACAGATAACGATTTTACAATTTCTAGCGTCTCCTCTGCCCTTTTATTGCTGCCGCCCAAAAGCCACGGGAGCTCGGTATAGAGTTCCAATAAAACTATCTGAGCATTAAGTGATTCAGGATTTAGTTTAGCAGCTGCTTCAAATGCAGCTTTCATAGCCCTCACGTAAGGCAATGATTTCATTCTTGGCAGTTCGGAAGCCAAAATTCCAGAAACTCCACCAAACAAAAACTGGTAGTCGAAATTTTCGGGGTACTCCTCACACAATTCCGCTAAAAGCTCAAACGACTTTTCGAACTGTTTTGTACTTGCAAAGAGTTGTGCCAATTCTTCACGCTGAACCTGCGTTTTTGTCGTTATCGTGTCTAGCAGTTGTATGCGTGCTTCTTGATCGGCAGTAATCACAACAGGTTCAAATAAGGCTTGTGGAATGCGTTGCCCAAAAGAAACTGTAACGCAAAAAAGCAAAAAAATTATGCGTTGAGCAAGTGCCATAAAGTATCTTTTAGTTCAGGAATGCCTTGCTGCGAAACAGATGAAAACAAAACAAAAGGAATATCGTCAAAAGCCACTTTACATTCCGCTTCAATAGCAGTATAAAGCTCTTCGTCTAACAAATCTGTTTTTGAAATGCCTATCATAAAATTCTTATCCAACAACTCGGGATTATAACGTGTCAATTCACTGTTCAAAATAGTAAATTGTTCTTTAATATCAGCGGCGTCGGCAGGAATAATGTACAGCAGTACGCTGTTGCGTTCAATATGACGTAAAAAATAATGTCCCAATCCTTTTCCTTCTGCTGCCCCTTCAATGATTCCTGGAATATCTGCCATCACAAAAGAGGTAAAATCACGATGTTGCACAATCCCTAAATTGGGTTTTAAGGTGGTAAACGGATAATCGGCAATTTTAGGTTTTGCCGAAGTAAGTGCAGCCAATAGCGTTGATTTTCCTGCATTGGGAAATCCAACAAGTCCTACATCTGCCAACACTTTTAGCTCAAGGGTAATAGTACGCTCAATACCTTCTTTTCCAGGTTGTGCGTAGCGTGGTGCCTGATTTGTAGGGCTTTTAAAATGCCAATTCCCTCGACCGCCCATACCGCCTGGCGCAACGATAACATCTTCTTCGGTTGTAATTTCTGCAATACGTTCCCCCGACTCGGAATCCAACACAACCGTTCCCAAAGGCACAGGAATAATTAAATCTTCGCCATCGGCGCCTGTGCTTCTACTCTTACTACCATGGTGTCCGTGTTCTGCTTTAAAATGGCGTTTAAACTTAAACGAGATTAGCGTCCAAAGGTTTTTGTCGCCACGAACAATCACGTGGCCGCCACGACCGCCATCGCCACCGTCCGGTCCCCCTTTGGTAATGTATTTCTCTCGATGAAAATGTGTAGACCCCTTCCCTCCGTTACCTGAACTAACGTGGATTTTTACATAATCTACAAAATTCCCTTCGGTCATTACAGTTGTTCAACAATAGTGGTAAGTTGTTTGGCGATAGATGCGATAGTACCTTCTCCGTTTATGGTGTGAAACTTGCCTTGTGCGGTGTAATAATCAATTAGTGGCGCGGTTTTTTTGTTGTATTCAGCAAAGCGGTTTCGAATCTTTTGTTCGTCCTGATCATCAGCACGACCGCTGTCTTTACCTCTATGTAACAAACGAGCAACCAAAATATCCTCAGCTACCTCAAGGGCTAATGTGGCAGCAATTTCCATGTCGTTTTTAGACAAAAAAGCATCTAATGCCTCCGCTTGCGAAGTAGTGCGCGGAAATCCATCAAAAATAAATCCTGCGGCATCGGGATGCTTGGCAACCTCGTCTTCTAACATTTGAATGGTTACCTCGTCGGGGACCAAATCGCCTTTGTCCATATATCCTTTTGCCAAAACACCCAAAGGTGTTTCGTTTTTGATATTGTACCGAAACACATCGCCGGTTGAAATATGAATCAGGTTAAAGGTGTCTTTTAAAAATTCGGCTTGGGTGCCTTTGCCAGCACCAGGTTTTCCAAACAAAATAATATTTTTCATGGGTAATTTTTACTGCGCAAAGATATCCTATTTTACGCAGTACACCTACTAGATAGACACATTGCAGAATATGCGTACCTTTGTGCGGGTAATGAAACAGGTTATTTCTACAGATTTTACCCTCGGGATTTTAGGTGGCGGTCAGCTTGGCAAAATGCTGCTTGACGTCACGCGCCGATGGGATATTCGCACACATGTTCTAGATTCAAACGCAGAGGCATCTGCCCGTAATAGTTGTAACCATTTTGTGCAAGGAGATTTAATGGATTACAACACTGTTATTGCCTTTGGGAAAGAGGTTGATGTGCTTACCATTGAAATTGAAAACGTCAATGTTGATGCGTTGTATGCATTGGAAAAACAAGGCATTTTGGTATATCCAACCCCCAAAACGCTAGAGGTTATTCAAAACAAGCGCACTCAAAAAGACTTTTACACCTCGCAAAACCTGCCCACTGCGCCTTTTCTGTCGTTTCAAAACAAAGATGAACTTGCCGATGCGGTGCAAAAGGGTCGCATTCAGTTCCCATGTATTTGGAAAGCCGCACGTTTTGGTTACGATGGGTTTGGAGTGAAAAAATTAGCTACTGCCGAAGACGTACAGGCACTCCCGAACAGCGAATGTATCATTGAAGATTTAGTGTCCATAGCACAAGAAATTTCGGTTATTGTAGCCCGAAGCGCATCTGGTGAAATTACCCTATATCCTCCTGTTGGCATGGCGTTTCATCCTACAGCAAATCAGGTGGAGTTTGTATATCATCCCGCTAAATTAGACGAAACAATTGCCGCGCAAGCGCAAGACATTGCCAAAAAATTAGTTGCTTCATGGGAGCATGTGGGGCTTTTGGCGGTAGAGTTTTTTGTGGACAACAACAATACCCTTTGGATTAACGAAGTAGCACCCCGACCTCACAATAGCGGTCATTTGACTATTGAAGGCTGTATTACCTCGCAGTTTGAACAGCACCTACGCGCTATTTTGGACACGCCACTTGGAAAAACCGATTTTTACCGCCCAGCAATTATGGCAAATGTGGTAGGTCCCCAAAATGTAACAGGGGAATTTTCATACGAAGGCATCGAAACGGTGCTAAGCACCCCGCAAGCTGGACTGCACATTTATGGTAAGAAAACCACCAAGCCCCAACGAAAAATGGGACACATTACCCTAACAGGTGATGATTTAAATACTATTTTTAAAAAAATTAAAGAATTAAAATCTGTACTTCAACTAAAAGCGAAATGATATGAAAGTAGCTGTTATTATGGGAAGCAAAAGCGATCTTCCCGTTATGCAAGAAGCCATTGACACCTTAGCGTTATTTGAAATAGAAACACACGTTGATATTGTGTCTGCACACCGCACACCAGAAAAAATGATGCAGTTTGCCACTACGGCACACGAGCAAGGCATTGATGTTATCATTGCAGGCGCGGGCGGCGCAGCACATTTACCGGGAATGGTGGCAGCTGCAAGTCCACTACCCGTAATTGGCGTTCCTGTAAAGTCGTCCAATTCCATTGACGGTTGGGATTCTGTACTTTCTATTTTGCAAATGCCAGGTGGCGTTCCCGTGGCAACTGTTGCGCTTAACGGTGCAAAAAATGCAGGCTTATTGGCATGTCAAATTTTAGGGGTAAAAAACCCTGCGCTTAGAGAAGCAATGATAGGCTACAAAGCATCGTTGGGAGAAAAAGTGCATCAAAGTGCAAAGGATCTTAATCAAAAGTAAGCACAAAAACGCCTTCTTGTCGCAGTTCTTGCATACAAGAAAAAGTTAGAATCTAAGAAAAAGCTTAAAGTTTTCTTTTTTTAAATTTTCAGCTTGTGTTTTATCAATAATGACCAAGCCCAACTTAAAAAAATCAACGGAGTAAGCGTGATAATTTTTATTTAAAATATCTTTCCAAGCACTTTGCATTTCATTATTCCAATTGATATCATCAAAAATAAAAATGGCTTTATCAGGAATAGACTCTAATAGTATCTCATAGTATCGTAAAGTAGGTTTATACTTGTGGTTACCATCGACAAAAATGACTTGATAGGTTGTGTCTTCACTAACAATTTGTGGTAAAATATCATCGTAAAGCTCATTATGTAGTATTACATCTACCAGACCTTCAGAATTAATTTCTTTGAACCGTTCTTGTGCAATATCGCACAAACCCTTGACGCCTTCTATGGTCAAAAAAACTCCTTTTTGATGTTTTTCTTCAGCGTTTAGCTTTAAAGCACTCAAAAAATATTGCCCTGAAATACCAAGATTTGTACCTATTTCCAAAGCTCTTAGACTATTTGTATTCTTGATAAGATGAAAATAAAAATGTGACCACCTTTTTGGTGTTGCAGCAGATTTACATATTTCTGAAACCTTCCGTTTTAATCCTTTTTCAAAAACATCATAACTTATGTTAGATTCATTTTTAAGCAATTGTTTTCTATAACCTTCTAAGTCTTCAAAAATAGACAGAAGCTTTTTGTCTACTATTTTTTGCTTTTTGCTAGATAAATAAGCCGCTACAATCTCTTTGCCAAAAGGTTTTCGTGCTAGTTGATTTAAAGTCTTCTGATAGTAAAAATATACTTTAAAGAGGTGGGATATTTTTTTTAATCTTTTCATGTGGTTGATAACACTTTATATTTTGATTTGAGATATAAATCTTTAATTAACCTTTATCTTATAATTCTTCATTGCCATCCAAAAGTAATATATGCTTTTTTTTGAAACCTCATTAATTAAATCAAAGCACAAAAACACTCACCAAAAACCACATAATGGGAATACCTTCCACCCAAAAGGAAGTAAAAACAACGTGACGCCTAGGCGAAGAGCTGAAGATGGCAATTCCCAAGAGCAAAAGCATTGTCCATTCTACCCAAAGCAGCACATTTAGTTGCACGGTTTGATATGCCAAAAAAGCTGTAACACAAATCAATACGGTTCCCAATATTTTCACACCATGCACGCCTAAAAGTTGCGGTAAGGTTTTTAGTGCTGGTTCGTCCTTTTGCATATCACGGAGTTCAAAAGGTAGCATAAGACAAATCATCCACAGCAATGCTTTTACTGCCTCCAGCGCAAATACGCTTTCGGGTAATGCTTTTAGGCTTAGCATGGCGAGTGTAGTCCAACAAAGCGCAACAACAAAAATCTTTAGGGTGGGCACAAAGCGTAAGCCCATTTTTTCGCCAAAAGGAAGTGCATAACAAAACGTAAGCATACCAACAAACCCAAAGACAATCCAAATAGAAAGAGGTTGCGACATCAATCCGAAAAAACCTAAAGACAGTGCCAACAAAAAAGGAAAACCTTTTGCAAAGGTTAACGGCTGCTGCCGATATAACACAGGAACAAAAACATGTAAATATTGATATGCCGCCCATCCAAAACCAAAAACAGCAAACTGGAGCGAAACAGAAATCTGAATGCCTTGCTGCAGTGCAAACACACGGCAAAACGCCCATAACGCAAGCGCAACATGAAGGTTGGAAGAAATATAGCGTTGAAGCAATTTGAAGGATGTGAAAGGCAAAAATACCAAATGTGTTAATAACACAGGGTTTTGCGGTTAACAACTTTAGCCTGAAATGTTTAGGTTCTGCTTTTGAATATTCTTCAAAAAATTAACTTTGAATGTTAATTTAATGTAACGCCATGGATACACAACGCTTTGTTTTTAGGCACGTAGGCCCAAATGCTGATGAAGTTGCCACAATGTTATCTACAATTGATGCTTCCTCTATTGATGAATTGGTTGCACAAACAGTACCAGAGGCGATACGCTTAAAACAACCTATTTCGCTGCCTGATGCTATTAGTGAACATTCATTTTCTAAGCATATTTCGGCCTTGGGAAAACGGAATAGCGTCTTTACGTCATTTATTGGACTTGGCTACCACGAAGCTATTTTACCTGGCGTAATTCAGCGAAATATTTTAGAAAATCCAGGGTGGTACACCGCCTATACGCCGTATCAGGCAGAAATTGCACAAGGAAGAATGGAGGCATTGCTAAACTTCCAAACCATGGTAACCGACCTCACAGGAATGGAATTGGCTAATGCTTCGTTATTGGACGAAGCCACAGCAGCAGCCGAGGCAATGAGTCTGCTATTTGGACAGCGTACCAGAGCGCAAAAAAAGAACAACGCCTCATTGTTTTTTGTTGATGAAAACACCCTGCCACAAACCAAATCGGTTTTGGAAACACGGGCAACTCCTATCGGTATTACATTGGTTTATGGCGCACCAGAAACTTTTGTGCCAACGGCGGATTTTTTTGGCGCACTGATTCAATATCCTGGTGCCAACGGCAGTATTCCCAATTTAAAATCCTTTATTGAAATTGCTGCTGAAGCAGCGATTAAAACAGCGGTTGCTGCTGATATCATGAGTTTGGTGTTACTTGAATCTCCTGGCGCTCTCGGTGCTGATGTTGTAGTTGGAAGTACGCAACGCTTTGGCATTCCACTTGGCTATGGAGGACCGCATGCAGCTTTTTTTGCTACCAAAACTGCATATAAAAGAAGCGTTCCCGGAAGAATTATTGGCGTTACACAAGACAAAGCGGGGAACCGTGCGTTGCGCATGGCGCTGCAAACCCGCGAGCAACACATCAAAAGAGATAGAGCTACCTCCAACATTTGTACTGCACAGGTGCTATTGGCCGTAATGGCGGGCATGTATGCCGTGTACCATGGCTCAAAAGGACTAACGGATATTGCATCGAAAATACACAGCAAGGCATGCAGACTAAACAAGGCGTTGGGCATGATGGGCATTACACAAAAAAATAATGCGTTTTTTGACACCCTCTGGATAGAAGCTCCGAAAAAACTGGTGCAACCTTTAGCAGAAAAAGCAGGTATAAATCTACGGTACATCAACGAAAATGAACTGACTCTTTCAATTCACGAGGCAACAGAAGAACACCACATCAACTCTTTAATTGACATTTTCGCAAAAGCTACCAACAACACATCATCAAAGGAGGTTTTTGAAGATGAGAACTGCTTGCCAAATTCACATAAACGCACAACTAAATTTTTAACTCACGAAGTATTTCAACGCTTCCACGCAGAAACAAGTATGATGCGATACGTTAAGTCGTTGGAGCGAAAAGATTTAGCGTTAAATCATTCCATGATTGCGTTGGGATCGTGTACAATGAAGCTAAATGCTGCCACTGAAATGTTTGCTCTCAGCGACCCACAATGGAACAACATACATCCTTTTGCGCCCACCAATCAAGCCGAAGGCTACCATATTGTATTAAAGGAACTTGCCGAGTACCTAACTGAAATTACAGGTTTTGGAGGCACATCATTGCAACCCAATTCTGGGGCGCAAGGCGAGTTTGCAGGGCTGATGGTTATTCGAGCGTATCACCAAGCAAATAACGAGGCACACCGAAATATCTGCCTTATTCCAGCATCTGCACACGGCACAAATCCTGCATCTGCCGTTATGGCGGGCATGCAAGTGGTGGTGGTTGGTACAGATGAGCGTGGAAATATTGATCTTGATGATTTAAAGGCTAAAGCCGACACCCATGCCGAAAATTTGGCAGCACTAATGATTACATATCCTTCTACGCACGGAGTTTTTGAATCCGCTATTAAAGAAATTACAGCCTACATTCACAGTAAAGGCGGTCAGATTTATATGGATGGCGCAAACATGAATGCGCAAGTAGGACTCACAAATCCTGGAGCTATCGGGGCAGACGTTTGCCACTTAAATCTCCATAAAACCTTTGCCATTCCGCATGGCGGTGGCGGTCCCGGTGTTGGGCCTATTTGCGTTGCGAAGCACCTTGTGCCATTTTTACCCAACCACGCAATTGTGCCAACGAGTGGTACGCAAGGGATTTCGGCACTTTCTGCAGCACCTTTTGGTTCTGCATTGGCGTGTTTGATATCTTATGCTTACATCAGACTACTTGGCGCAGATGGGCTTACAAAATCCACAGAGATTGCCATCCTAAACGCCAACTACATCAAAGAACGCATTGCAAAGCACTATCCCGTTTTATACAGCGGCGATAACAACAGAGCAGCGCATGAGTTTATTATTGATTGTCGTGCATTTAAAGAAAAAGGAATTGAAGTCATGGATATTGCTAAACGTCTCATTGACTATGGATTTCATGCACCCACGGTATCTTTTCCCGTAGCAGGTACGATGATGATTGAGCCAACTGAAAGCGAAAATAAAGAGGAGCTTGACCGTTTTTGCGAGGCACTAATTTCCATTCGCTATGAGATTGAAGCAAGTGATGTAAATCAGGAAAACAACCTGTTGCGAAATGCGCCACACACCATGGCGCAACTCACCGCGCATGCGTGGGAATATCCCTACACAAGAGACGAAGCTGCTTATCCGCTGCAGTATGTGCGTGAAAATAAATTTTGGGCTAGCGTTCAGCGTGTTGATGAAGCTTTTGGCGATCGAAATTTGGTTTGTACGTGTGCGCCTATTGAATCCTTTTCTGACAATCAAGTAATTCATAATGAGTAATTTATATTGATTATTAACACTAATTTGCTAAAAATTATTTTTATGCTGCTTTTAGATTTTTATCTTTGAGGCGTAGTTTGAACAAGATAAAAACTACATAACAACTTAACAAAACAATGGGTATTCACATCACTGGCGTTGGGAGTTACATTCCTTCTCACACGGAAAAAAATGAAGACTTTTTAAACCATTCATTTTTAGATAATGACGGAACTCCGTTCAAAAATGAAAATGGCGATATTATTGAGAAGTTCAAAGCCATTACTGGTATTGAAGAGCGTCGTTATGCAAAGCCTCACCAAGCTGCTTCTGACCTTGCTTTTTTAGCTGCTGAAAGGGCGATAGAAGATGCTGCATTGGATCCTGAAACACTTGATTATATCATTGTTGCTCATAATTTTGGAGATATTCAGCATGGGTGCATACAAACAGAAATGTTGCCCTCGCTTGCCACTCGTGTAAAGCATCAATTACAGATTAAAAATCCCAATTGCGTAGCCTATGACGTTATTTTTGGTTGTCCCGGTTGGGTTGAAGGCGTAATTCAAGCACAAGCCTTTATTAAGGCTGGAATGGCAAAAAAGTGTTTAGTTATTGGTGCTGACACGCTCTCTAGAATTGCCGACCCTAACGATAGAGACTCCATGATTTTTGCCGATGGTGCAGGCGCAACTGTAATTGAAGAAACCGAAAAAGACGGAGGAATATTAAGCCATTGCACACAAACCTTTAGTAATGGAGAGGCTTTTTATCTATACTCAGGAAAATCAAATCGTCCAGATGCGGAGCCTACCGACAAATACATCAAAATGTATGGGCGTAAAGTATATGAATTTGCCATCAGTCATGTGCCACAAGCCTTAAAAAACTGCTTAGACGACAGCGGAGAGGAAATTGGCGCCCTAACAAAAGTGTTTTTGCACCAAGCCAATGAAAAAATGGATGAGGCTATTGTAAAGCGATTTTACAGGCTTTACCGTCATCCACAACCCGAAAATGTATTGCCAATCAGCATACATAAACTGGGAAATAGCTCTGTGGCAACCGTGCCCACACTTTTAGATCTGGTAAAACGCAACCAAATGAAAAACCATCATGTTCAACAGGGCGATGTTGCACTGTTTGCTAGCGTTGGCGCAGGCATGAACATCAATGCGTTTTCGTATAAGTTTTAAGTTATTTCAGCACTTCTTTAATTGGATTTCCAATGGTCCCGGTGGGATTACTAATTCCCAAAATAGCGCAAATCGTAGGGGCAATATCGGTAATGTTGGTGCGCTCAAAAGTTGTGCCTTTTCTAACGCCCTCTCCGTAAAACATTAGTGGCACATGGGTATCATAAATATATGCCGAACCGTGCGTAGTTCCTTTTTTACCGTATTTTCCATTGTCCATAAATCCAGGTTCCAAAATAAACACAATATCGCCTGAGCGCTTTGGGTGAAAACCGCGTTGCAAACGTTCTATAATTGCATTGTTTTCATTCATTTTCATAAGTTCGTTCGTGTCATATGCCGCTGCTATTCCCGTATACGATGTTGTAAAAGAAGTGATAAAGGCTTTGATTTGCGCTGCGTCTAAACGTTCAGTTGCTATTTTTTCGTGGTTTAAATAGATTTCGTTGTTAGAAACATTCCGTATCAATTCATCTGAACCAAAATAATCCGCTATGCGATTTTTAAGTTCCGATTTAAAATCCTTTTTCTTAAAATATCCAGCTGGGATTTTGTTATCTGTCAGATATTGTGGCACATGCGCCACGCCATGATCTGAAGTTAAAAAAACAGTATAGTTGCCTTTGCCAACTTGCTTATCAAGCGCAGCAAACAAACGTGCTAAGTCCATATCCAACCGCACATAGGTGTCTTGCAATTCTTTTGCATTAACGCCAAAGGCATGCCCCACATAATCTGTAGAAGAGTAACTAACCATCAACACATCGGCGTCCGCATCTGTTCCCAAATGCTCTCCTTCAAGAGCTGCTAATGCAAAATCGGTAATTAGACTATTGCCAAATGGCGTGGGTTTTAACACATCATAACCTAGTTGTTTTGCAGCTGCAGCCAAATCGTAAGGAAATGTTGGCGTTTCTTTTCCCGGTGCTATACGCTCATAGGGAGTGTTATCTAAACCTGTTTCAACATAGCTTTCCGCGGGATAGTAAGTGTCCCATGTGATCAAATACTTATCTATGACTCTTGACGCATTAAAATCGGCTGCCCATTGCGGAAGGGCATCCATAAAAAAGGTGCTGCTCACAAAATTCCCTTCATCGTTACCCGAAAACCAATACGCACCATTTGCCGCATGCCCAATAGAAAGTATAGCGCCTCTATCTTTGATGGAAACACCAATAGCTTTACCACGCGACTGAGTTGCCAATCTATTTTCATCAGAAAATGTAGAAACCAGCAATTGCGTAGGTGCTTTTTTGCCAGCGTTTGTAGATGTGCCTACACTTTGATATGA
The DNA here is from genome assembly GCA_049596455.1 of Flavobacteriaceae bacterium. Lineage (GTDB taxonomy): Bacteria > Bacteroidota > Bacteroidia > Flavobacteriales > Flavobacteriaceae > UBA7446. The sequence continues at coordinate 42,571 of JBMYLP010000006.1, forward strand.
AGCATCATCAACACAATATTGTCCTCCTCCGGTAGCCTTATCAAACCACTCATTACCAATTATCCCATGAATGGCAGGGGGCGTACCTGTAGAAATACTCGCATGACCAGGACCTGTTTTGGTCTGTGCGTAATCAAAATGATGATTTTTGGCTACAAATCCTTCCCTGTAAAATCGTTTAAACCCTTCATTTCCAAAGTGGTTTTCAAATCGGGTGAGGTAGTCCATGCGCATTTGGTCAACAACTATACCCACAACAAGTTTGGGTTTTGAAGGCTGGATGGGCGTGTTACACCCCACAAAAAGTATTAAAATAAGTAGTACTATGCTTTTAAGATTCATCATTTGGATTTTATACAAATGTATTTTTTTATGCTGTTTCTAATATTATAGTAACATTATTTTTTTACATTCGTTCACATGAAACTTTTGCACCACATAGGCGCCTATTTTCTTATGCTCAGACTGGTTTTTATCAAGCCTACCAAAGCAAAAGTAATGCGAAAACTTATCTTTCAAGATGTTCAAGACCTCATTATCGGGTCGTTGGGTATTGTTGGGTTTTTATCGTTTTTTGTGGGAGGTGTGGTTTCTATCCAAACGGCACTTAACATTGAAAGTCCCTTAATTCCAAAAAACTTAGTTGGCTTTGCCACAAGACAGTCGGTCATTCTCGAATTTGCCCCGACATTTATGTGTATTATTTTAGCTGGAAAAGTAGGGTCTTTTATTACCTCAAGTATTGGAACCATGCGGGTGACCGAGCAGATCGACGCACTTGAAGTGATGGGAATTAATTCTGTTAATTATTTAGTTTTTCCAAAAATTATTGCCATGCTATTGCTCCCTTTGGTGATAAATATCTCCATGTTTTTGGGAATTCTTGGCGGCTATGCTGCCACGCTTTATGGCGGTTTTTCGAGTAGTGCGGATTTTATTGAAGGCATACAGATGGATTTTAGACCTTTCCACGTAGCATATGCCTTTATCAAAACATTGATTTTTGCCATAATTTTGGCTACCATCCCGTCCTATCACGGCTACTATATGAAAGGCGGTGCACTTGAAGTTGGCAAAGCGGCAACGGTGGCTTTTGTGTGGACTTCGGTTGTTATTATTGTCTTAAACTACTTCGTAACACAACTCCTTCTTGCTTGATGATTGAACTGCGCGACATAACAAAATCATTTGATGGTGTAGAGGTGCTTAAAGGTATCAGCATGACTTTTGAACCTGGAAAAACTAACTTAATTATTGGGCAAAGTGGTTCAGGCAAAACAGTTTTACTCAAATGCCTACTAGGGTTACATCAACCAAATGGGGGCACCATGCTTTTTAATAATCAAGCTTTTGGCGAAATGGACGACGATGAACGAAGAACGCTGCGCCGTGAAATGGGAATGGTCTTTCAGGGCAGTGCCCTTTTTGATTCCATGACCGTTCTGGAAAATGTTATGTTTCCCATGCAAATGCTAACCAAACAAAGCGAAACAGCCATGCGTAAAGCGGCAGAAGAAGTTATTGAGCGTGTAAATTTGGTTGATGCGAATCACAAACTCCCCGCTGAATTATCGGGCGGAATGCAAAAACGCGTGGCCATTGCACGAGCCGTAGTTATGAAGCCCAAATATCTGTTTTGCGATGAACCAAACTCTGGGTTAGACCCCAAAACCGCCATCGTAATTGATAATCTTATCCGTGAAATCACACAAGAAAACAACATCACAACAGTGATAAATTCACATGACATGAATTCGGTTATGGAAATTGGCGATACTATTTTGTTTTTGAAAAATGGGGTAAAAGCTTGGGAAGGGAGCAAAGAGCTTATCTTTAAAACCGATAATGAAGCCATAAACGACTTTGTGTATTCTTCAAATTTGATGAAAAAAGTAAAAGAAGTGTATCAGTAACTACCTATGCACACTTGGCGTTACGCTCAACATCACATCATTTAAATCATCGTAGGTTTTAATACTTTCTTGTAATCTTAGCACAGTAAGCGAGTCAATATCAACCAACCCCAACGGATTGATTACAATTTCTGCTTTTTCACCACGCATATAGTGTATTTCGGCAGATTGGCTTAAATAGCTGCCAAAAGGCAGCGTGGCAATCTGTTCTTCCAAAAAGGTATTTGCTTCTTTTCGAAAGGCATTTTCCTTTAGCGCTCGGGTAAACGTCACACCTGCGGGAATCATCACCAAAAGGGCTATAAAACTCACAAATCTCGCAGTACGTCTGCGCTGCTTAGAGTCTGCATACTGAATCATGGGGAAACGCAACAATTTGATCACTAGAAAAGAAGCAAAGGCGATAAATGTTGCATTAATAAAAAACAAATACAGTGCACCCAAAGCATAACTTGGATTTGCTACAGCAACGCCATACCCAATGGTACACAGCGGAGGCATGAGTGCAGTAGCAATGGCAACGCCAAAAATTACAGAGGCTATTGTTCCCTTTTTTGTTCGGGCAATGGCAAGCGCTGCACCACCGCAAAAAGCAATAAACACATCTCGAATATCGGGTTGGGTTCGTGCCAATAATTCTGATGATTCTTGTTGCAAGGGAAAAAATAAAAAGAATAACGTAGCAGTAGCCACACTTAAAACTACCATGACAATAAAGTTTTGTGTAGCTTGCTTGAGCATGGTTAAGTCATTAATGGCTAACGAAACTCCTGTTGCCAGCACAGGACCCATCAATGGGGCAATAAGCATGGCGCCAATTACTACCGCAGTAGCGTTGGTGTTTAGTCCAATACAGGCAATAAAAATAGAGCAAATCAGCACCCAAGCGGTTGCGCCCCTAAATGGAATATCGGCACGAACGGCTTCTAGGGTAGCCGCATAATCTGTGTCCCGAGCAATGTGTAACAATTGGCCCAAATAGTTTAGTTGTGCAACAAATCCGCTTTTTTTAGTCGGGGGTTTCTGTTGCTCGTTTGATTCGGAAAAGTCAAATTTAGACTCCATTACATTTCGTTAACTTCCACAAAAGGTGGAAACAAATATTGCTTTTTGGTTTGGGTGCAGGTACATAAAAATCGGGTTCTGCGTTTGGCTTCTTTTTGAAAAACACGTCCGTCTGAAACACTAAACAATGCACCTTGTTCTAGTTCAAAAATACATTTTTTATCGTTTGGCGGGTCAAATTGTCGCAATGCAAGCATAAGTGAAGCGTCTGCAGCAAAGGTCGCTTTAGGTTTTTGCATGTGTTTTTGCAATGGTTTGAGTAGCACCTCTGGAAAAAAATCAGCAGTTAAAAAAGGGGCTACCACGTTTCTAAAAGTTTTTTGCCAAACTTCGCCATGAGGTTTTTGTCGCCTCTTATAATCAGAAAACACCCTGTAATGCGCCCATTCGTGCAAAAAAGTAAGCAAAAATCGGTATCGATTTTCCATTGCGTTTAGCGTAATGGTTACGGGTTTGCCGCGCTGTACACGAAAATCACCATGCTTGGTTTTACGTTGGCGCACCACCTTTATGTGCACATTGTTATTTGCTATCAGCGAAGCACATTTTTCTTGCGCTGCCTCTGGCAAAAAAGAATAAAAATCAAGATTCATTAAGGGGTAGTATTCGAAACGGGAAGCACTTTGCCGTTATAAAATCGGTGTCCTGTTAAGGCAAATTGTGCAATGTAAGCTGCCATAGTTTTGGCGTCCATGGGAACGTCTAAACCTGGAAAAGCTTCCGAAAGCATTTCGGTTTGTACCGCACCAAGTGCCAATGCATTCACAAACGGTCCTGTTTCTTTAAATTCTTCTGCGAGTAATTCGGTGAGTATAGATACTGCGCCTTTGCTACTACTATAGGCTGCCAAACCCGGGAATTTTGAAGTGCCGTTTATGCCCCCCATACTGCTGATGTTAACCACATGACTGGATGGGTTCATTTTGGGAAGTAATGTGCGTATCATATTTGCCAGCCCAAAAACATTTACTTTATAAACGGCTTCAAAATCAGCTTGAATGGTTTGTAAAAAAGGTTTATTAATGAGTTTACCGGCGTTATTTATGAGGACATCAACTTTGTTTGGAGCAACATTTGCTGACCAATCTTCTACTGATTTTTCATCAGAAATATCGAGAGAAAAAGGGTGAACGTTTGGCGCATTCAATCCCTCAATTGGACTGATGTTTCGAGATAATGCCCAAACCTGATGATTGTTGTCTGAAAACCATTGTACCATAGCCAAGCCAATTCCTCTGCTTGCCCCTGTAATCACAATGTTTTTTGACGCTTCCAAAACGGTTACACCACCAATCGGATGGGATTTTCAATATATTCTTTGAGAGTTTGTAAGAACTGTGCCCCCGTTGCACCATCAACCGTACGGTGGTCACAAGCCAATGTGAGTTTCATGGTGTTTCCTACCACAATTTCGCCTTCTTTCACCACAGGTTTTTGCACTATAGCACCCACAGAAAGTATGGCGGAATTGGGTTGGTTGATTATCGATGTAAACTCTGTAATACCAAACATTCCAAGATTCGAAACGGTAAACGTGCTTCCGTCCATTTCTTGCGGTGTAAGTTTTTTACTTCTTGCCCGACCAGCAAAGTCTTTCACCTGTGCGCCTATTTGTGGTAAATTCATTTCGTTGGCAAATCGCAATACAGGAACTACCAATCCATCTTCAACCGCAACGGCTACCCCAACATGCACGTGGTGATTGAGCACCATTTTGTCGTCAAACCACTGCGAATTTACCTGAGGGTGCTCTTTCAATGAAAGTGCCACAGCTTTTACCACAATGTCATTAAATGAAATTTTGGTGTCAGGAATAGAATTGTATTGCTTTCTAAACGCAATAGCAGCGTCCATATCAAATTCAACAGAAAGATAATAGTGCGGTGCGCTAAACTTGGAAGCCCCTAAACGCTTGGCAATGGTTTTACGCATTTGCGAGTTGGGTACCTCTTCTTGCTTTTCTTGTCCTGCAGGTACAAAAACAGCGGGTTGGGCGCTTGTAGTTGCTGCAGGTGTGTATTGCTCTACATCACGTTTTACAATACGTCCAGACTCCCCCGTGCCGCTTACAAGGCTTAAATCAATTCCTTTTTCTTTGGCGATTTTCTTCGCCAATGGCGATGCCATAATACGTCCTGTATTTGGAGTTGCGCTTGCCTGTTCAACAACTGGCGCAGCTACAGCTGCTGGTGTTGCAGCAGGAGTTGGTGTTTGCGCAGGTGTTGCTTCGGGTGCTGGCGCAGGAGTTGCTGATGTTGCAGGGGGTGCAGCCAAAATAGCAGAAACATCTGTTCCCGCAGGTCCAATGATGGCAAGAAGCGTATCTACAGGAGCAGTTTCACCAACTGCCGTTCCAATATGAAGTAGCACGCCAGAAAAGAACGACTCAAATTCCATCGTGGCTTTGTCGGTCTCAATTTCTGCTAAAATATCGCCCTCTTCCACGGTGTCACCTACTTGCTTTAGCCAAGAAGCAACCGTTCCCTCTTCCATCGTATCACTAAGGCGCGGCATGTTGATGATTTCAACACCCTCTGGAATGGCAGCAGGAGCAGTCTCAGATGCTTTCGCTTCAGGTTCAATTTCAGTAGCGGCTTCGGTAGGTGCTTCTGCTTCCGCAGTTCCACCACTGAGCAGCGCAGTAATATCTTCCCCTTCTTCTCCTATAATTGCCAACAATACATCTACTGGAGCCGTTTCGCCTGCTTGTACCCCAATGTGTAAAAGCGTGCCTTCGTAAAACGACTCAAATTCCATGGTGGCTTTATCCGTTTCAATTTCAGCTAATATGTCGCCCTCTGCTACTTTATCGCCTACATTTTTAAGCCATGTAGCCACAGTTCCTTCTTCCATTGTATCGCTAAGGCGCGGCATGTTTATAATTGTTGCCATACTATAATTTATGAGATATAAATGGGTAATCTTTTTGTTCGTAAACAGCGTCGTACATTACATTCTTTTCTGGGAACGGCGACGACTCAGCAAATTCCTCGCATTCTTTAACCCCAGCTTTTACGCGTGCATCGATTTCAGCGAGTTCATCCTCAGAAGCGTATTCTTCCTTTAAAATAATTTCTTTGACTTGCGTAATAGGGTCAATTTTACGGTACTCCTCTACTTCCTCTTTGGTGCGGTAATGTTGCGCATCGGACATGGAGTGCCCGCGATAACGGTATGTTTTTGCCTCTAAAAATGTTGGTCCCTCGCCACGACGTGCACGCTGAATAGCTTCATCTATGCCTTCGGCAACCGCAACAGGATTCATACCGTCAATAGGACCACAAGGCATTTCATATCCAAGCCCAAGCTTCCAAATATCGGTGTGATTGGCAGTACGCTCTACCGAAGTACCCATGGCGTAACCATTGTTTTCTACGATAAACACTACAGGAAGTTTCCAAAGCATCGCTAGGTTTAAGGTTTCATGCAGCGACCCTTGTCGAACTGCACCATCACCCATAAAACAAAGTGTAACGGCATCGCTGCCATGATATTTATCGCCAAATGCCATTCCTGCACCCAAGGGAATTTGTCCACCTACAATACCGTGACCACCGTGAAAACGGTGTTCTTTTGAAAAAATGTGCATTGAACCACCCAATCCGTTAGAAGTTCCCGTGGCTTTGCCAAACAATTCTGCCATGACTCTTTTGGGGTCAACGCCCATACCTATGGGTTGTACGTGGTTACGGTAGGCAGTAATCATGCGGTCTTTGGTAAGATCCATTGCGTGAAGCGACCCTGCAAGTATGGCTTCTTGACCATTGTAGAGGTGTAAGAATCCACGAACTTTTTGTTGGATATAAACTGATGCGAGCTTGTCTTCAAACTTGCGCCAAAACATCATGTTCTCGTACCAATTTAGGTAAGTTTCGCGCGTGACTTTTTCCATAGCGTATAACTGTTATAAGTTGCGCAAAGATAAGGCAACTATGTCATGGAAAAAAACGAAACAACAATCCTTAGTACCGTTCTTCTCCAAAGTTAAAGGTAAGCGAAAAACGAAGCGTGTTTTCAAGTGGGTTTACCACCCTAGTAGCAGAAATCAGGTAGGATAAGTCGATATCAATGATGTTGTATTTAAATCCTGCGCCAAGAGTAATAAATTTTCGCGCACCTTTTTGCTCGCTTTCATTAAAATATCCTGCTCGCAAAGCAAAGGATTCATCATACATAAACTCGGCGCCAAGTGCCCATGTAAATTCTTTTAGCTCCTCGCTAAAGCCGTCAGGCGCATCACCAAAGGATTTAAAAATTCCTGAAAGAACACCTACATCATCTGGCTGGCTGTAATTTCCTTTGTCGTCAAGTACACTCGGTGAAGGCACCAAAAGTTTATTTATCTCAAGGGTAACCGCAAGTTTGTTGTAGGAGTCAAAAATAAAATCAAAACCTCCACCTAGTTTTAGGTTAGTTGGCAAAAAGTCTGACTCCCCTTCGTCCTCGTATTTTAGTTTTGGACCAATATTGGAAAGGTTAAATCCTGCACGCCAAATACCCGAAAAATTTGAGTACGGCACCTCAAAAGACTCATAAAAACCAGATATCCCTACAGCTACTGTATTTGCTGCTACGCTCTCATTTGTTCCTGTTTGAAGTTTTAAATCAGAGCTCAAGAATGATCCTTGAATTGCCATAGAAAAGTTATCGCTCAGTTTCAACGCATACGAAGCATCTAAAGCAAATTCATTTGGTCTTTCAATTAGAGGATTGATAAAATCTGCAGGTGTTTCTCCTATTTCAATTTCTCCCAAACTGAAATAACGCAACCCAACCGCCCATGAAGCACGGTCACTGATAGCACGATAATACGTGAGGTCTGCAAGGAAAATATCGTTTACTAACTTACTCAAGTAGGGCGTGTAGCTTATGGCTGCGCCTGTTTCGTTAGGTGTAAAGGCATACTTTGCCGGGTTCCAGTGATTGGAAAAGGCATCTGCTGATGTAGCAACACCCTGATCGCCAAGAGATGCCGAACGTGCATCGGGAGCTATATTTAAAAAAGGGACTCCTGTGGTAACGACACGATTTTGGGCATTTGTAAGTTGAAAAAACCCTACTAAAAGTAATAAAGCTGTAAATTGTTTCATATCAATTAATAATAAGTTTAGCCGAATGGGTATCGGTTGTTTGTGATAACGTAGAAATAAGCTCAATCGTGTACAAATATGTTCCTTTATTTAATTTTTGTCCACTATACGAAGTAGCATTCCAGTGTAAACTATCCAACAAATACCCAGAAGAAAACACCTTTTGGTTACTGTGCCAAACGCGCTTCCCATCTGTGGTAAAGATATACAAATTCGCTTCCAAAAGCTCACGTGGGCGGTTGTGTTGCACAAAAAATGTTGTTTGATTTGTAACAGGATTTGGAGAGTTGTAAACACGCTCTATCTGTAAACTACTACTATCCTTGACCCAAAATGTGATTGTTTTGGTACTTGGATTGTTGTGTGTATCCCATGCCCTAACGGTAAGCGTATGCAGTCCTATTGATAGTTTATTCAATGGATACGTTATTGTTCCTTTAGAAAAATCGTCCAGAGAAGCAGCATAAAATGCATTCAGCAAAAACGGGCTGGTTTGGTTATTATCCAAAACCGCTGTAATGTCGTGTCCAATACCTCCGGCTGTATTTATGCCATTTTCATCTGCCAAATCAATAATTAGTGTTGGACTACCAAAAACATAGTCGCCATCAACAAAATTTCTGTTGTTTAAGAACACCTCTATGTCAGGACCTTGGTTGTCTTCGGGAGCTGAAGTGTCTAGCCCACCAATAGAAAATTTGTCCGAATATCCACCTAGAGATTCACTTTTGTCTTCATTAAAGGCAATCAACGTAATTCGGGCTTCACCAAGTTTTAAATCAATATCTTTTGGCACTACAAAAGTGGATGTAAATTTTCCGTCTTTAACAGTAGATAGCCCCTGAAAAATTTGATTTCCAATGACTTCAAATTTAAATGGATTTAGCTTGTAACTAGGATTACCATCATTGTTTAAGACGTTGCGCATTTCATACTTATCAAACACTTGAAGGGTTACTTCCCCATTAAAATCCTTTTGTGTCTCTCCACTTGTATTAGTAAGAACTCCACTAAGCGTGATTTTCTCCAAAGCATTCATCGTTTTTTGATCATCTGAAGCAGCTTCAATAGGAACACCATTAATTTGAGTAATGTTTATTTCAGGCTTTGGGGTGTTCAATTTTAGGGCAGGATCCCCAATGTAAAAAATGATTCGCTTTTGGTTGGTATTCCGAAATTCGCCTTTAGCTTTTCGCAATGCTTCGGCAATACTAGTTGCCTCATCTCCATTTGAAGGAAATAAATATTTTGTGATGAGTTTATTGAACGCTATTCCTTCGCCTACATAAATTTGACGTGTCGTAGAAATAAGCCCCAAAGCTCCTCCGGTTGCGTTTTGATATAGCAACTCCCCGGCTGTTTGCCTATCGTGATTATCAAAACGTGTAAATTCACATGTTACAACAATAAAAAGCGGATATTTACCAGGGTGAAAAAGGCTTTGAGCCATTTTTTTATCCATCAAGAATTCACTTGCTAATCCATCCTCGCCACCATGTCCAAAATACTGAACAGCTAAGGTTCCTTGTGATAAACGGCTTTCTAGTGCTAATTCTACATCGGGATAGCTATCTCCACCCGCGGATGCTTCTTGTTTGTATGAATCGGCTAGCAGCTTCGTAATGTTTAAGAATTGATTTTGTCTAGAAAGATTATCTCCAACTTCATTTAACTCAATTTGTAAATTATAATCATTTTTTTCATTTTTAAAATGGTCTGCATCATCGGCTAAAATGGTATAGCTATTATTCCAACTGCCCTTATTTTGAGCCGCCTCGTATGCTATCACTTTATCCACCGCAACGGTTGCTTGCGTCTTGTTTGAAAACACCATACGACCAACCGTCAAATCCATTTTATCCCCTGAAAGCAGGTGCCCCTCTCCGACATCCATCATGGTAAAAAAGTCATCGGACATAAAGGAATTTGCAAGCGAAAAACTATCCAATGCATGAAAAGTAGGTACAACCAAATCGTTGGTTCGGGAGCGTTTTTGGTAATCAAAACTAGTATCGCCAAACAAACACAAATACTTAAGTTTCTTGCCCTGTGAATGGTAGAGATACCGCACAAAATTCCGAATAGCGGCAATATCTTGCTGTCCCGTGGAAAAGGCTTCATAAATTTCTTCAAGAGTCACCAATTGGGCTTGTAATCCTCTATTTTCTATTCGGTGTGTAACCAATTTCGCTGCCTCCTCTTTATACGCTTCTGTGGTAATAAGCAAGTAGGTTGTTGCTGGCAGGTCTTTAAGTTGACCTAAAAAAGAGGTGGGTGAAAATCTCCGATTATTTCGCCTAGATGTAGGTGTTTTGTAATCTGAAGCCAAAAAGAATGTAGCATCTGCATCTACCAAAACATCTGAACCAAATGTGGTTGCATTTTCAGGGGGAGTATGTACTATGTCATTATTTAATTCCCAAAGCGTAGTTTCTGGAGTTGCGTCGGAAATGGCTAATTCTTGTGTAGGTGTTGAAGGGTCAAGAGTAAATAAAAAGCCTTCGTCATTTGCCGAAAGATTCCGATTGTACTGCGCTAGAATAAAATCCAAATATCCGCTGGAAGCAAAATCGCCATTTGCGTCATACGAAAGCTCAGTCGAGACTTCATCTGTCGCGTTTACTTCTAATTGAATCATACCCGAAATACCATTAAATTGCGTCGAAGGCTCTCTTGCAACGTCGGTTCCTTTAGAAGGTCCCAATGTAACCGATTTTGATGCGGAACCTGAGCTAAATGTAAAAGACGTTGTTGTATTTGCCGCAGCAGCAACACGGGCAACTACATCGACTTTTGTTCCTGATGCAACATTTGGTGTTGGCACGGAATAGGTTTCATTTTGCTCATCAGAAAAACGTACACCAAACCAATGACGACCAAGCGAGCCAATATTGTAATTATCTTCTTCAATTGCCGCTTGATAAATACCTGTATGCAATGCATTGGCCGAAACCACTTCGTTTCCCTTTTCAACCAAAACACGCTTACCACTTGAGGTGCCGTATGTAATATAATAGACTGCAGTTTTATGATAGAGATTTGTAAAGGTTTGGCTTTCCGCATTCCAAGCATCGCCTGCATATCCCATAAACAAAATGTAATCAGTGTCATCAAAAGAACCATCCTCCTCGCCCACTACCCAAATGGCGTTTTCGTGTAGGGTTTCTACTTCAGCAGCATTTTTTAGGGGGAGCATTTGTCCACCCCGACCAAATATGCGAAGTGTCTTAGGGTCAATATCATCCGCAGGAATACCTAATTGATTTAAAAAGTTTTTAGTGATTTTTTGCACACCCGTTTCCTCAACAGAAAAACGATACCACGAAGTGATACTACTGTCCAAAAAAGGGTGTGGAGTAACCCCTTGAGCGAACACACCGCTGCAAAAAAAGCTGAAAATCAGTACAAAAAATTTTAAATATTTTATTGACATACACAAAGATAACGATGATAAGATGTTATTCGTATTTGGGTTTGGATATACTATTTTTGGTTCAACTTCGTTAAGTAAGTAACAATACAGATGATTTATTCGTATATTGCACCATTGTTATGATTCGAAACTTACAGATGAACACATACACAAATTTATTCATTTCTCTCGTTTTTATTGCATTACTTTCAAGTTGTGGCTCGGGCAATCGCCGCTCTAATGTGTCGCAAGGTACTGGATTAGAGATAAACTCAAATCGTGGAGGCTTTCAATACAAAACGAATTACAAAGGACAAGAAGCTGGTCCTGGATTAGTCTTTATCCCTGGCGGAACCTTTATTAAAGGTAGAGTGCAGGACGATGTTATGCGCGATTGGAACAACTCCCCTGTTCGCGTACAAGTCCGTTCGTTTTTTATAGACGAAACTGAAGTTACCAATCTTATGTATATTGAATATCTAGATTGGTTAGAACGTGTCTATAAAAAGTCTGGTGGTAATTTCCGCAATGTATATTTGGCAGCTATCCCAGATACCATGGTTTGGCGAAGCCCATTGGGTTTTAATGAGGATATGGTAAATAATTATTTGCGCCATCCTGCATTTAAAGATTATCCAGTGGTGGGAGTCACATGGCAGCAAGCTACAAACTATGCTAAATGGCGTACTGAACGTGTCAATGAACGACTTTTGGAACGGGAAGGGTATATTGAAAAAGGTGTTAGCCTTCAAATTGACAGTATTGCACCCGGAAGCGAATTTAACACACAAACATACTTGCAAGCGCCAGATCAAGTTTATGGTGGTGCTTTTGCCGACAAAGCAGGACGAAATGCACAACCTAACAGCAGAGATGCGGATTCTACAGCATTAAATTTTGTGAAACGTAAAGACGGATTGCTATTACCTGAATATCGTCTTCCAACGGAAGCAGAATGGGAATATGCTGCCTTAGGGTTGTCTGAACTTCGAGAATACAACAGTTACCGCGGTAAAAAGAAATACCCTTGGGCTGGCTCATCCACTCGTTCTGAAAAACGTAAAAATGAAGGAGATCAATTAGCGAACTTTAAACAAGGAAAAGGAGACTATAGTGGTATTTCAGGCTGGTCTTCAGACAATGCAGATATCACAGCACCTGTTCGCGCTTTCCCTCCAAACGATTACGGGCTTTACGGCATGGCTGGAAATGTTGCCGAATGGGTTGCTGACGTATATAGACCTATAGTTGATAACGATGTTTCAGATATGAGTTATTATAGAGGTAATCTTTATGCCAAACCGGCTATTGGACCTGAGGGGAAAACTATTGTGGTAACAGATATTGAGTTAGATACCATGCCAAATAACAAACTTTATGTTAAGGCGCTACCAGGAGAAGTTAAATTCATAGATGTTGATTCAACTGACGCGCAATTAAGACCTAACTTTAATAGAGCATACAATAGTGACTTTATGGATGGTGACGATCAATCAAATCCATCTGAAGCAAACATGTATAAGTTTGCAGTTGATGATGAAGGTCGTGTTATTTCAGATAAAGAAAATGTAAAGTCGCTGATTTCAGATCAAACGCGAGTAGTCAAAGGGGGGTCTTGGAAAGATCGTTCCTATTGGTTAGATCCTGCGCAAAGACGCTATTTGCCTGAGTTTATGGCAGCAGACTTTATTGGATTCAGGTGTGCCATGTCATATCTGGGTGAAAACAACGTAAAGAAACGTCCACGCGACTAGCTCATGACTTCGCTTCAAGAAGTATATTCACTTTTTTTGGCGTCATCGGGTGTTGAAACTGACAGCCGAAAACCTATTTCAAATAAACTGTTTTTTGCCCTTAAGGGAGCGCATTTTGATGGTAATACCTATGCTCAAATCGCCTTGGAAAAAGGGTCCGCTGCGGCTATTGTTGATAATCCAAAAATAGCTAACGCACACCCAAAATGCTTTTTGGTTGATGATGCATTACAAACACTGCAAGCACTTGCCAATCACCACAGAAAACAATTTGATTTACCCCTAATTGCACTAACTGGAAGCAACGGAAAAACCACCACCAAAGAGTTAATTGCTGCCGTACTCGGAACAACACATAATGTTTTATTTACAGAAGGGAATCTAAACAATCATATAGGTGTTCCGCTAACATTGTTGCGATTGACCCCAAAACACACGCATGCACTCATAGAAATGGGAGCTAATCATATTGGAGAAATTGACTTTTTATGCACTATAGCCGAGCCTACGCATGGTCTTATTACCAATGTCGGCAAAGCGCACCTCGAAGGATTTGGCTCTGAAGAAGGGGTACTAAAAGGCAAAACCGAACTGTACAGGTTTTTGGAGAAAAATGGAGGAACTGTTTTTGTAAATCAAGAAGACCGAAAGCTAATAGGTGCGCTCGGCAAAAATCACAATATCACGTATAGCCCCTCTGAATATGACGTATTAGATGATCAGCCTACACTAAGACTGCGTTTTGATGGAGTTGAAATACACACCGAATTGGCAGGAAACTATAACAAAACGAATATCGCCACTGCGATTTGTGTAGGGGATGCATTTGGCGTTACATTGGAAAATAGCGTCGCTGCAATTGCAGCTTATGTGCCTGACAACCATCGGTCGCAGCTTATGCTAAAAAACAATAAAGCCATTGTGCTTGACGCCTACAATGCCAATCCAACAAGTATGCATGCAGCTGTGCATGCGTTTAGCTTACGAAAAGGGACAAAGGCGGTAATACTGGGTTATATGGCTGAGTTAGGCTCGCATGAAGCAGACGAGCATAAAGCACTTGTAGAACTTGTTAAAAGCCTGGATATTGATGCGTGCTATTGGGTAGGTGAAGCGTTTAAGCCTTTTGTCAATACAAATTATTTTGAAACAACAGAGGCATTTGCGTTATATCTAAAGTCAAATCCCATTGATACCGACCAAATTCTAGTCAAAGGCTCAAGAAGCGTCGGCTTAGAAAAATTGATAACATTCCTCTAGAAAAGTGGGTCATATTGGATTCGAACCAATGACTTCCGCCCTGTCAAGGCGACACTCTGAACCAACTGAGTTAATGACCCGAGTGTGCAAAAGTAACTAAATTCATGAATTGATTAAGTTTGTAAAAAAGCTATGCTACATTACACCCGCGCGGATATAGACCATATGGACAAAATTTTCAGGCTCAACCTCATTAACAGTTGCACGGGGTTTAAGTCTGCAAATTTGTTGGGGACAAAATCAAAAAACGGCATATCCAATGTGGCTGTTTTTAGCAGTATCACGCATTTGGGAAGCAATCCGCCACTAGTTGGCTTTGTGTTGCGCCCTACTACTGTTCCACGCGACACGTATCGAAATATTAAAGAGACGGGCACGTTTACTGTAAATCATATTCACAGTGCCATAGTTGAAGATGCGCATCATACTTCAGCAAAGTATCCAAGCGAAGTTTCTGAGTTTACAAAAACACAGTTAGAAGAAGAATATATTGACGATTTTTATGCGCCTTTTGTCAAAGGCGCACGAGTGCGACTAGGCTGTACATTTTTAAACGAGTATGAAATTAAAGAGAACGACACGCTATTGCTTGTCAGTCAAATTGAGCATGTTTATGTTGCCAATCAAGATATTCAGCAAGAAGATGGTTGGCTTAAACTTCAGAATGCCGACACAGTAACCATCAACGGATTGGACGGTTATGCCAAAACAGAATTGATAGAACGCTTCCCCTACGCAAGACCCAAAAAACAATGAATTTTTTAGACAAAGACTTAGAAACATACGTACAGCAACATTCGGAAAAAGAGCCCGAATTGTTACAAGAATTGGCACGCGAAACCCACTTAAAAGTATTGCAACCGCGCATGCTAAGTGGTGCCTATCAAGGACGACTACTTGCTTTACTAGCAAAGCTAATTATGCCCAAACACGTTCTTGAAATTGGCACATATACAGGCTACTCGGCCTTATGTTTGGCAGAAGGACTACACCCAAAAGGACGAATAGACACCATAGATATTGACGAAGAATTGACTGATATACAACGTCGATATTTTGATGCTTCGGGCTATGGGAAACAGATTTTTCAGCATTTAGGAAATGCTGCTGCTATTATTCCAACACTAAAAGGTGAGTTTGATTTGGTTTTTATGGATGCAGATAAAGAACAATATCCGTTGTATTTTGATTTAATTATTGACCGCATTCAACCGGGTGGACTAATTATTGCAGACAATGTGTTGTGGTCGGGAAAAGTAGTTACTAAAGCTACCGATGAAGCCACAGAAGCATTACAGCTATTTAATAAAAAGGTGGCGAAAGATACACGTGTAGAAACTGTCCTTTTGCCTGTAAGAGATGGGCTCACGCTGCTACGAAAAATTTAACGTCTGCGTTTAACCGTTCCTGTAATCTCGTTGATTTCTTTTTTGAGATCCTCAACTTCTTTTTGCAGTTCTTTGGTATCAAAGCCTTGCGCCTCTGCCGACTGTTCTAGTTCCTGACGAAAATCGCGACTTGCATTTTTTACTTGCTGAATGCCTTTGGCAAGTGTGCGTGCAATTTCAGGTATGCGATTGGCACCAAATACCAACAACACCACCATAAACACAAAAACTAACTCGGCACCGCTAATAAAAAATATCATATGACAAAGATACAAGAAACAAAAAAGCCAACCTCACGGTTGGCAAATTGGTGATTATTGTTGTTTTTTAAATTTTTCAAAGTCGTTTTCCTCTAATACTTTTGGCCAGTTATTGTTTTCTTTATTGATGTCAGCCGTTGCATTATCAGGGTCAACCAAAACCCCCACAAGCTCTTTGTCAGTAGCAATATACTTGCTGATGGTTTTATCGTTTTTACGCCATACTTGCGCCGGATAGGTTTTGCGTTCCTTTGTTCCGTCTGCATAGCTGTACTCCACAATTAGCGGCATTGGGATTCCACCGGGCTTTTCAAAAACTACTTCGTAAAACTTTTTATTTTCCTTGCGATTTTTAAGTTCGTTAGGCGTCAAGTTTTCCAAACTACGTTGGTAATACAGCGAAAAATAGCGCTTTTCATTTCCCAATTTTTTAATGTCTTTTACTTCAGACACGCCTATATCCACCACATCAGTAGTAAAAAACCAGCCGCGCCAAAACCAATCCAAATCAAATGCCGAAGCATCTTCCATAGTGCGGAAAAAGTCCTCAGGTGTTGGATGTTTAAACATCCAACGCTGCGAGAAGGTTTTAAACGCATGGTCAAACAATTCACGACCCATAACGGTTTCGCGTAAAATATTCAACGCCGTTGCGGGTTTGCTATAGGCATTTGGCCCTAATTGATATACATTTTCAGGGTTTGACATAATGGGCGCAATAAAGTCTTGGTCACCTGCCATGTAAGGCACAATATTTTGCGGATCCAAATCGTCCGAAGGATAATGGTCTAATCCTGGAATTGCATCAGGATGGGTTTTTCCAAAATCTTGCTCGGCAATAATTTGCACAAAGCTATTCAACCCTTCATCCATCCAGCCCCATTGACGCTCGTCTGAATTTACAATCATGGGGAAAAAGTTGTGCCCAATCTCATGAATAATAACGCCTATCATACCAAATTTGGTACGGTCACTGTAGTAGCCGCTTTCGTCTGGTCGTCCAAAATTGAAACAAATCATGGGATATTCCATGCCCACATCATCTGCGTGTACCGAAACCGCTTTATGATAGGGGTAGTCAAATGTCATGCGAGAATATGATTTTAATGCACTTGCAACCGTTTTGGTTGACCATTGTTCCCAAAGTGGATTTCCCTCTTTTGGATAAACCGAAACCGCCATTACGTCCTTGCCATTAATATCGACATTCATCATGTCTAAAATAAATTTTCTAGATGAGGCAAAGGCAAAATCACGCACATTTTTTGCAGTAAAGTGCCATGTTTTTGTTCCCGTTGGAATGCTTTTCTCGTTGGCTTTGGCTTCTTCTTGTGTTACGATAAACACTGGCTCATCATACGACTTTTTGGCTTCTCTAAAACGCTTCATCATGGTGGCTGAATACACTTCTTTTCGGTTTTCTAACACACCTGTTGCCTCTACAATGTGATCGTTTGGGACAGTGATTTTTACATCATAGTCTCCAAAGGGAAGTGCAAACTCCCCATTACCCCAAAACTGTTGGTTTTGCCACCCTTCTACGTCGTTATACACCGCCATACGAGGGAAAAACTGCGCAATGAAATAGGCGTAATTATCATCTTTCACAAAATACTCATAGCCCGAACGTGCATCCCAAAATTGACGGTTTGGGATATTATAATGCCACTTTAGTCGAAACGAAATTGCCGTTCCAGACGCCAAAGGTGTAGGTAAGTCAATGCGCATCATGGTTTGATGAACGGTATATGGCAAATCAACGCCTGAAGTCGTTTGCAACGCATCAATTTTAAAGCCTCCATCAAACTTTTCGTTGAGCAAAAACTCGTTTACAAAACCCGGTGCAACGGAGCGTTGTGTGCCGTAATAATCATTTCCGTTATTGAGTCTATCAAACGATTGCCCATCGCGCGCACGTACATTCTGATCTAATTGCACCCACAAATACGTTAATGTCTCAGGTGAGTTGTTGGTGTATGTAACCACTTGATCCCCAAAAAGTTGCTGGGTTTCATCGTTGAGCACAAGCTCCATCACATAGTCTGCCTGTTGTTGGTAGTATTCAGGACCTGGTGCACCCGAGGCGGTACGGTACACATTGGGCGTGGCAAGCTCGTTGTAAAGTTGTCTGAACTTGTTTTGGTTGGTGTGCCCTTGCGGTGTAGATTCTTGCGCAAATGACATCACAAAAACAAAACTAAAAAGCGTGGTAACAAATTGTAAGTACTTCATGTTCATCAGATTTTGGTTAAATATATGAGTTTGTAGGAAAATCAGAAATTAAATTGAGCTAAATTTCTTTCTTTGGTATGTAAAAAACTTTTTTTATTATTTGATATTGTGAGAGTTACAATGTTTTTTTGATCTGGAAAAGCGTCAAATAAAAAGGCATTAGACCACTCCAAAATATCCATTTCAGGGATATTGTCAAAAGAGGCGTACATATGTGTCTGATCCTGTTTGTATTCCCAACCCACAAAGGAAAATGATGCAATTTCTTCAAGACCATAAATCACAAAATGATCTTTAAAGTAGTTGGAAATAAGTTGTTCTGTTGCTTCAGCAGCTTGGGTATCGGGGTCTAGAGAAATCTCTTTGTCGGAGTAGTGTGACAGCGCCCTTGAAAAATCATCAGTAAAGACCCGAACCACAAGCTGTAACTGCTGCTTTTCGGGTTTGTAATACATGTCCGTAGTACTCACATAATATTTGTGGGGTACAAATGCCAAAAGCGGCACAAGCAATAAAAACCACAGTGAACGCATCAGTTTTTTCTGTTGAATTTTTCCCCCGCCTTCACCAAAAAATCCATGATTTCAAAATCCGATTTTTCCTCCAACAATTCTTTGGTTTTGATTTCGCCATCGCAAAACACCAAAAACAATCCAATTTTATCTTTTTCTATGTTTAATTGTTCGGTGAAAAACGTATCATCATAAAGTTGGCGAATGACTTCGCTGGGCTGAAGGCTGTACACTTTTTCATCTGATTTTCCTTTGTCAACCAAACGATATAATGCCTTAAAAACATTCACAAAATTCAAACCGTTATAGAGCTGTCCTTGGCGCATAAGCGTATTTTCCACTCTTGTGGAGCGGTCACGTTCGTAATCAAATTCTTTAAACTCCTCTGCACGTAAATCCAAAAACTTTTGACGCTGTTCGGGGGTTACCACCACTTCATCGAGCTCAGTGACTTTTTCATTTACGTCAATGACAAGACGTCCGCGCTGCAAGATTTCTTTGGTGATTTTTACCACGCGAATTTGGTATTGAAGCGATGTAAACACCAACTCGTCATCCATTTTTACCTCAATAGCAAACTCGCCATTATCGTCAGAAATTGTGGCTTTTTGGGTAGTAGTGTTCACCACGTTGGCAGCCACCACATTAGTGTTTTGGTATAAAATCTTACCCCTGAGCCAAGTGCGATAATCAGACTGCGCCATAGCCAAAGGCGCAAATAGAAGGGCAATGAGGATATGTCTCATAAAAACTAAATTGGGTTGGCTATGAGCGGGAGACCGGGTTCGAACCGGCGACATTCAGCTTGGAAGGCTGACGCTCTACCAACTGAGCTACTCCCGCATCTACACAAATATACAGGTTTATTATAAACGCTTTACAAAGTGAAAGCCTAAATGAGCAAAACCTTCACGGGCGTACAGTCTATGTGAAGCGATGTTTTCTTTATAGGCGTTTAGTTCTAGTGCTTCATAGCCCTCGGCTTTTAGTTTTTCGCCTATCCAATGCATAAATGCTGTACCTAACCCTTTTCCTTGTTGTTCAGGAATAATATAAAAGTGATCTAATTCGCAACTTTTCCCCGAATAATGCCGTGTTTGGTACCACAACCCGCAAAGACCAATGAGCTTATTACCATCATAAAATCCAACACAATCGTACTCGTGCTCAAACATGCCGATAAAACGTTGCTTGTGAACTTCGTCCGTATATTTATGCTGCGTGAAATCTTGCATTAACGGAAGGATTTCAGGGATATTTGCTACTTTTAAAAATCGAAATTCAACTGCCATATCATATTGCAAATCATCACAAACATACAACTAAAAGAGATTAATACTACCGCAACCTATGCTGTTCGGCACCCTGTATTACGCAACGGTTTGCCTATCGAAAGCTGTGCTTTTGACTTTGACGATGCCCCAAACACCATGCATTTGGGTGCTTTTGCAAATGACTCGTTAGTTGGTGTATTAACTTTAATTTCCAAAAAGCAAAGCGTTCAGCTTAGGGGCATGGCGGTGTTAGAAAAATTTCAAGGACAAGGGATTGGAAAACAACTTATTGCCCATGCCGAAAAGGTTGTACGCCAACAAAATACACGCAACTTATGGATGAATGCGCGCCTGATTGCCGTGCCGTTTTACGAAGCCTGTGGCTATCAAAAACAAGGGGAAACCTTTGAGCTGCCCTATGGTGGAACCCACTACAAAATGATAAAAAATCTATGCGACTAAACCTCATTTTTGTTTTTTTATGCCACATGGTATGGGCGCAACCCATGCTTATACACACCTTGGGCTTAGACGATTCGCATTTAATGGAATTGGAAGGGCATCAGCTTACGCCAAAAACAGCAGCTGCGTTTTGCGCCATGCAAGCAGCGGCGCTAAATGATGGTATTGATTTGCAACTGGTGTCGGCATACCGCTCCTTTGAGCGACAACAATATATTTGGGAAGACAAGTACAAACGTTACACCGATAAAGGGATGTCCCCAAAAGAAGCCATACAGCGTATTTTGGAATATTCCACCATTCCGGGCACTTCGCGCCACCATTGGGGCACCGATGTTGATATTACCGATGCCAACGCACCCAAACAAAAACGTGTATTGGTTCCCAACAAATTTCACGGTAACGGACCCTTTGCCCCTTTGCGCCAATGGATGGAAAAAAACGCAAACCGATTTGGGTTTTATTTGGTCTATACCAAAGATGCTGACCGCACTGGCTTTTCTTACGAGCCTTGGCACTATACCTATTTGCCCGAAGCCAAACACTACCAAAAAGAATACGACTCCCGTACGGCGTTTGCCTATTTTAAATCGGTTGGCGTAGCGGGAAGTGAGCATATAGACCGTGATTTTTGGGATGACTATTTTACACGACATGTCTTGGGCATAAATAAAATATTGTTAGAGTACTAATTTTCCATATTTTAAACTCCTTTAGATTAACTTTGCACCACAAAACAACCTTATGAGCAAACGTGTTCTTTTAATGATTTTAGACGGTTGGGGCATCTCCCCCGACCCTACTGTTTCGGCAGTTGCCCAAGCGCAAACCCCTTTTGTGGATAGCCTTAGTAAAGATGCCGTTCATAACGTGCTACACACCGACGGTATGCATGTAGGGCTTCCCGAAGGACAAATGGGAAACAGCGAAGTAGGACACGTAAACTTAGGTGCCGGCAGGGTGGTGTATCAAGATTTGGCAAAAATCAATATGGCGGTGGAACAAAACACGCTAAAAGACGAAGCCGTGCTTAAAGATGCCTTTGCTTATGCTAAAGCAAATAACAAAGCCGTTCACTTTTTAGGATTGGTTTCTGATGGTGGCGTGCATGCACACATCAACCACATAGAGGGACTGCTAAAAGCTGCTCATGAGGCACAAGTACCCAAAAGCTATATACATGCGTTTACAGATGGGCGTGATGTAGATCCCAAATCGGGATTAGGGTTTTTGACCAGAGTACAAGAGATGTGCGCATCGACCAACGCACATTTGGCAAGTGTGGTGGGACGCTATTTTGCCATGGACAGAGACCAACGCTGGGAGCGTGTCAAAAAAGCATACGACTTGCTCGTACATGGTACGGGTACCCAAACCGCTGACCTTGCGAATGTAATGCAAGCCAATTATGATGCAGGTACTACAGATGAATTTATTGAGCCGATTGTCCTTCCCGAAAACGGGGATGTTGTCAATAGTCGCATCAAGGAAGGTGATGTGGTTATTTTCTTTAATTTCCGCACCGACCGTGGGCGCCAGCTCACACAAGCCTTAAGCCAAATGGCATTTCCAGCGCAAAACATGATGCCACTTTCGTTGCACTATGTAACGCTGACAAACTATGACGAATCGTTTCAAAACGTACATGTAGTGTATGACAAAGAAAACATTCAACAAACGCTGGGCGAGGTCCTTGCCAATGCTGGAAAAACGCAAATCCGCATTGCCGAAACCGAAAAATACCCGCACGTAACCTTTTTCTTTAACGGCGGTCGAGAAACGCCTTTTGAGGGCGAAGAGCGCATTTTATGTCCGTCGCCAAAAGTAGCCACATACGACTTGCAGCCTGAAATGAGCGCATACGACATTCGGGATGCCATTGTGCCAAAACTCCAAGCAAAAGCAGCTGATTTTGTGTGCTTAAATTTTGCGAATCCTGACATGGTTGGACACACCGGCGATATGGCAGCCGCCATAAAAGCCTGCGAAACCGTGGATGCTTGCACAGCAGATGTGGTAGCCGCCGCCAAAGAAGGCGGTTACTCCGTTATTATCATTGCAGATCATGGAAATTGCGATACCATGATTAATCCAGACGGCAGTCCAAACACCGCGCATACCACCAATTTGGTGCCCGTATATTTGATTGATGAAAATGCAAAAAGCATCAACGAAGGTGCGCTTTGCGATATTGCACCCACCGTGCTAGACCTTATGGGAATTGAGCAGCCCGCTGCTATGACAGCAAAATCATTACTTTAGCTTTCTAAAACATGCTCCATGAGAAGGTTAGTCGCTTTTCTTTTTGTAATTATCTGTGGTTGTTCTACATCGCAAGAACTATTAGGTCCTATTGAATTAAATCAATTAAAACAACAACCCCATAGCGAATGGTTTACCACCGAATACGACAATTACAAGCCTTTTGCCAAAACAACAGACCAACTTAAAGGTTTGTTGCAAGATGTTGAAATCAAGGTATTTATGGGTGTTTGGTGTTCAGATAGTCAAATGCAAGTCCCTGCCTTTTTTCGAATTTTAGATACTATTGATTTTAACGGGGAAGTATCCATTATTGCAGTTGACAAGGAAAAGAAAACGCCTTCGGGAAGTGCTGCCAAAAGTAAAATAACCCATGTGCCGACCTTTATTTTCTATAAAAACGGTGAGGAAATCAATCGCATTGTGGAGTCGCCAGTTGATTTTTTAGAAGATGATATGCGCGCCATTCTTAGTGGAGCAGCATATAAACACATTTATCAAGACTAATGTCGTTACAAAAAACAGCCGAAGAAATTGAGTTGATTCGCAAAAGCGCACTGCTGGTATCCAAAACCTTAGGGATGTTGGCGAGTGAAATCAAGCCAGGCGTGACTACGCTAGAACTCGACAAAAAAGCAGAAACTTTTATTCGAGACCATGGTGCTATTCCTGGATTTTTGGGGCTTTATGATTTTCCCAATACGCTGTGTGTAAGTCCGAACGAGCAAGTAGTTCATGGCATTCCAAACGACACACCGCTGCAAGAAGGCGATATACTTTCCATTGACTGTGGCGTACTCCAAAACGGCTATTACGGCGACCACGCCTACACTTTTGAAATTGGGGATATTGACCCTGAAACCAAAAAACTTCTTAACCGAACAAAAGCATCATTATACAAAGGCATTGAAGCCTTTCGAGTAGGAAACCGAGTAGGTGATGTAGGCTTTGCCATTCAACAGTATGTAGAGCAATTTGGCTATGGTGTGGTGCGCGAGTTAGTCGGGCACGGATTGGGAACTAGCATGCACGAAAAACCCGAAATGCCCAATTACGGCAAGCGTGGCAGGGGGAAAAGTTTTTTGGAAGGGATGGTAGTAGCTATCGAACCCATGATTAACCAAGGAACACACCGAATAAAGCAACTAAAAGACGGCTGGACAATACTCACTGCAGACGGTGCACCGAGTGCACATTTTGAACACAATGTTGCCATTGTAAACGGAAAGCCTGAGTTACTTTCTACGTTCAAATATATTTACGATGCGTTGGGCATCTCTTCCGACGAAGAAGATGCGTTTAGAGCCGTTCCGTTAAGCGTATGAAAGCTTTTGCAAAGCTAATCCTCGGACTTTTCCCTAGAACTGTATTACAACGGTTGGCAAATGTGTTGTTGCCCATTCTTGATGTGTGGTATCGGGGAAACACCTTTACTGATCCAATAAACGGCAAATCCTATCGAAAGTTTTTACCCTATGGATATGTTAAAATAAGGCAAAATGTGCTAAGCCCCGGAACGCTTTCATTGGAGCGTCATCGCCTGATTTGGTTGTATCTTAAAAACGAAACCGATTTTTTTGAATCCCCATCTAAGGTACTGCATATGGCACCCGAAAAAGCCTTTATTTCCAGATTAAAAAAGCTACCGCATTTAGATTATATCAGCTGTGATTTGGAATCGCCACTCGCCGATATCAAAGCGGATATTTGTAGTTTACCCTTCGAAGATGCCTCATTTAATTGGATTTTATGCAATCATGTTCTAGAACATATTCCTAACGACCAAAAGGCTATGCACGAATTGTTTCGAGTGCTAAAACCTGGTGGGAAGGCATTACTACAAGTTCCTCTTGACCCAAAACGCAACACCACTTTTGAAGACAATAGCATCACCGATAAAGCGGAACGCACTAAAATTTTTGGACAATACGATCATGTCAGGGTGTACGGGTTAGACTATTTTGATAAACTCCGCAAAATTGGTTTTGAAGTAGATGAATTGCAGTTTGGAAAATCCCTAACAGCAGATGAACGCAAACGCTTTGGAGTGGTTGAAAACGAATATATTCCGTTGTGCCTTCGCCCTATTGAAGTTTAAAAGGAAACCCTTTTGTAGCTTCCACACGCACCGAATCTTTTGCTGCCAACACCCATAGGGCCTCCACTTCAACTAAAGATTCCATTAACGTTTTTCCCTTTTCGAAGGGCATTGCCATAAGTGCTGTGGCATAGGCATCGGCAAGCATGGTATTGGGCGCCAAAACAGACGTGCTTAGAATGTTGGTTTTGATCGATTTTCCCGTTTTTGGATTGATGGTGTGAACAAACTTATTCCCATTCTCATCGGTGCGGAATTTTCGGTAATTCCCAGATGAAGCTAGCCCTTGGTTTTCTAATGGAAGGGTGGCAATAAACCTGCGTGTTTCTTTCTGATTAGGGTGGTCAATGGCTACACGCCACGGCTGTTTTTTTTCTGGATGTATTCCATTAGCAAATAGCTCGCCTCCCACTTCTACCAAATAATTTTGATATCCCAAAGACTTAAGCATTTTGGCAAGCGCATCAACAGCATAGCCTTTGGCAATGGCATTAAAATCAATATAAATGTTTTTATTTTCCTTACTAACCGTTCCATTTTCCAATAGAGAAACGCGGTGAAATCCTGTGATATTTAACAAACTATCCATCGCTTTATCATCAATTACTGCAAGTGGCTGTGCAGGTCCAAAGCCGTATGCATTTACCAATGCGCCCACCGTAGGGTCAAAATAGCCATCAGTCTCTTGCCACAGCTGTTGGGCAGTTTGAAAAACGGTTTTGAAATCAGCATCTATTTGTATGGCTTCTCCCCTATTTATTTTTGAAATAATGGAGTTTGGCCAATAGGTAGACATGGACTGATTCATGCGTAAAAAAACCGCATCAATGGAGTCTAGAACAGTTTCGTTTGCCTTAACATCTGCATATAATATCGAATATGTAGTGCCAAGGGCTTCTCCTTGTGCACGCTGAAGGGTTTTCTCAGGCTGACAAGCCACAAAAATAGCAGCAACAGCAATAAATCTAAATTTCTTGAAGTCCCGAAAAATTGATGGCATAGGGTTCATCTTTGTCAAGTGGTTTGTTATAATCTGTGGCATGAGCAAAGCCAACACCCGCAAAATAGGTCTTTGCTTTAAATTTTGTGGCGTGCTCTTTTACTTCATCCATTAATTGAGCGTCGTAATTTTTAGGATTGTCGGGATAACACACATGACGCACCACCACAAAGTGAAGGGTTTTATCTTTTGTACACACAAATTGCGGGTCTTTTTTTGGGGCACTATTTACCGCCAAAAATTCATATCCATCGGCTTCTAAAGATTCGCCAACGGTAGTCATGGCAAGTTGATGTAGTTCGTCATCGGTTAGTGAATTCATGGTATAAATTTACAAAAAAAGAGGCCGAAGCCTCTTTTTAAGTTGATTTATAGAAAACTTGAAGTTAAAATTTTGTGTGATAACGAATTGTCCATTCGAATAGGTTTTTAGCATCTTTGGAGAAACACTTCTCGATACGATTTCTCATGCTTCGGAATCACTCGAAGTGATAGGCGGATGTCAGTTCGAGTGGTTTTTCAGCATCAAGCTGAAAAATTGTATCGAGAACTATTCTTTAATCACTTTTATAATTTTTTGTCCATCAGCCACTTCCAAATGCAACATATACACCCCGCTTGGAATTGTACTCATATCAATGTTAGTTTTGGAGGTGTCTAATGTTTTCTTTAGCAACGATTTACCTAAAATATCAAACAATTGTACTTCGCCATTGCTGTATTGACCCAAGTCAATCGTAAGTATACTGCTAAACGGAACAGGGTACGTACGTATTGAATGAAGTGTCACATCAGGTTCGCCCAATGTAGCTGCTGTTCCAGAAACCGTGAAATTAAAGGGGCTTTCATCGGAGTCGTCATTGGCGATACTTACATCAAACGAAAATGCTCCCGTGGTGGTTGGTGTATAATTCACGGTAAATGTTGCCGAGGAACTTGCACTGAGCGAAGTCGAAGTGTAAGCACTTACCGTAGGCGTTCCAGTGATATTAGTCAAGTTTGTTACACTTGCCGTACCGCTTAAGGTCAGTGTAGTCGTACCTGAATTCGTAATCGTATAAGTTACGGTTTTGCTTGTTCCAGCAGTTTCATTGCCTTGGGCATCGGTACCGCCATCGGAAAGGGATCCCCCTTCCGAAGAAGATACAGCAATTTCTGGGTTTGCAGTAATGTCTGCCGATAAGCTAGGTTGGGTTAAAGTATAATTTCCGGAATCCGTCCCTGAAATCGTATAACCCGTGGTACTGATCGTAATTCCTGTACCGACATTGGCTGAAGCAAAGGTAAAAGTAGGCGATCCGCCTAAAGTCACAGCATCTGGGCCTATGATTCCTGAAAGAACTGCCGTTCCTGAAGCGGTTGCCGAAGTAGTGCCATCGTACACTTTGTTGTTACCCGTGAGTCCTACAATGGTCAATTCTGTCGCTGTAATATTTCCTGATAAGCTAGGTTGAGTAAGCGTATAATTTCCGGCATCCGTCCCTGAAATCGTATAACCCGTGGTACTGATCGTAATTCCTGTACCGACATTGGCTGAGGCAAAGGTAAAGGTGGGTGACCCGCCCAAAGTCACATCGTCACTTCCTATAACTCCTGAAAGAACCGCCGTTCCTGAAGCGGTTGCCGAGGTAGTGCTGTCGTATTCTTTGTTATCTCCGGTAAGTCCTGTAATGGTTAAAGTGATCGCTGCTGCGGTTGTCACATCAACTTTTGTTGGTGATGATTGTACATTCGGCGTTCCCTCATCATCCTCGGCTACAACATAAACATCATAGGCCGTTGCTGCAGCCAATCCCGAGACACTAAAATTATGTGTAAAGCCTCCGGTACTTACTGATGCATTACCACTTTTTACTGCGGAACCTCCTCCTGAGGCAGTTCCCGCTTTTACTTCTGATGATGATGGTGCAGTTGCTCCATCCGGAACAACTACATAATAAATTGTTCCTGCTTCATCAATGTCAGTATTCAAGGTAAAACTTAACTGTGCTATGGAAGAAGAAGAAGGGGTACTGTTTTCAAATACCGGTGCGGTTGTATCTGCTGCGACAGCCATTGCATCATACGCCCCTATACCGGGCGGATTAGGCCGTGTTGCCCCGGTAATATCCGTAGTTGGTGCTCCCGTAGCTGTTCCTGCCCCAATTAATGCACTCCCACTAGCAAGGACCAGACCGTCATCGGCGGTCATCCAGATATTATCTGTTCCATTGGGGTCGGAAACATTGACAAAAATAGTATTGCTGGTGGCACTGCTTAAATCGACAAAACCTGTTCCTGAGTTTATTCCCCCTCCCGTGCCGTCTGAAGCATTATGGGAAGAATTAACATGAATGCTTCCAGAAGAAAATAAATGTATATCGTTATTTGTATTAGCAGTATTATTATAAAAAAAACTGTTTTTTAGAGTTGGAGATGCACTACTATTTGTTACAAATAACCCACCCCCAAAATTTGCAACATTTCCATAAAAACTAACATTTGTATAAGAAGGAGAAGAACTATTATCTAATGCTCCTCCACCTAATCCAGATGTAGAATTCACCATATTGTTTACAATTAACACATTTCTTATTATAGGAAGTGATGAAAAGTCGTTATAAAGTCCACCGCCAGAGTAGTCAGCATAATTACCATAAATAACCAAATGCTGTAGGGTGGGAGAAGAAGCAAGATTCGCTATTCCCCCAGCATCATCATCATAGAGGGTTTGACTTGAAAAAGTTATGTCATTACCTCCATCCGCATTACCACCAGTGATAATAAAGCCGTCAATTAAAGCTGCGTTCGAAAGTCCTCCAGTTATAAATACATGATAGGTGTTTTCGCTATTATTAGCAAAACTCAAACTGCTTCCACTCCCGGATATCATATCATTGTTATCATAATCCCCACTTAAAATCGTAGGGTTGGCAGCCCAGTCTCGATTAGCTAAAGCGGTTTCTGTACCGGCAAAACCGCCATAAATTTTTAGGTCTTTGTTTAGATGGAAGGCATTGTTACGATCGGTTGCGCCACTACTTGTGGTACCATCCGGGGCATCGGTCGGTAAATACGTGCCTCCGGCTACCCAAATTTCATCGCCGGCAGTTGCTGCATCTATGGCGTTTTGAAGGTCTTTTTTGGCTGTTGCCCAAGAAGTACCCGCACCTGCATTGTCAGGTCTTGTGCTATTTACGTAATAGGTAGTTTGTGCCGAAAGACAAAAAGGGATTATGAGAGAAAAGAGGGTAAAGCATAGGTTAAAATTTTTCATGGTATTCGTGTTTTGTCAGTGAACAATCACACGAAACATACTCGTTAAATCTATCGGGAAATTAGCTGATGTAGAAAGTAGGTTTCATATGATTTGGGATTTATCATAGAGCAAATATAAAAAAAAATCATAAAAAAAGAGGCCGAAGCCTCTTTTGTATTATCCGCCAAAGTCGTCGAAACGAACATTTTCGTCGGGCACGCCAAAGTCCTCTGCCATTTTTTCAACAGCTTGGTTCATCAGCGGTGGACCGCAGAAATACACTTCAATATCTTCGGGTGATTCGTGATCGTTAAGGTAGTTGTCAATAACCACTTGGTGTACAAATCCTACAAAACCATCTCCCTCACCATCAAGCCCATCTTTAACCTTCCAATTGTCTTCTTCCAAAGGCTCAGAAAGCGCAATATAGAATTTGAAATTCGGGAAGTCACGCTCTAACGCACGGAAATGCTCCGTGTAGAACAACTCACGCTTAGAACGTCCACCATACCAAAAGGTTACTTTACGTCCCGTTTTTAGGGTACGGAACAAATGATATAAATGCGAACGCATAGGTGCCATACCTGCACCACCGCCCACGTAAAGCATTTCGGCTTCGGAGTGGTTGATAAAGAACTCGCCGTAAGGCCCTGAGATGGTTACTGGGTCTCCAGCTTTTAGCGAAAAAATATAAGACGATGCCACACCAGGGTTTACATCTGCCCAACCATTTTTGGCACGGTCAAATGGAGGTGTTGCAATACGCACATTAAGCATGATTTCTTTGCCTTCGGCAGGAAAAGAAGCCATGGAATAGGCACGCTCTACAAGCTCAGGATTCTTCATCTTTAAATCCCACAATTTAAACTTATCCCACTCCAATTGGAATTTGTTTATGTCTTCAGGGTGCTCCTCTGGGTGTGCAGAAATATCAATGTCTTTGTAATCTACCTCACAAGCGGGCACTTCAATTTGGATATAACCCCCTGCTTCATAGTGCATTTCTTCCGGAATTTCTACCACAAACTCCTTGATAAAGGAAGCCACGTTCCAGTTGCGGACAACTTTAGCTTCAAACTTTTTGATGCCAAACACCTCTTCTGGCACCTCAATAACCATATCTTGTTTTACCTTGACTTGGCAGCCTAAACGCCACCCTTCTGCAATCTCTTTTCTAGAAAAGTGCGGTGCTTCTGTGGGGAGAATTTCACCACCGCCATCTTTGACAATACACTTACACTGAATACAAGTACCTCCACCACCACAGGCAGATGGTAAAAATATTTTGTTGTCTCCAAGGGTAGAAAGCAACGTACTACCAGATGAAACCTCAACGTCCTTTTCGCCGTTAATAAAAAGCTTTACAGGTCCTGAAGGCATCAAGCGTGCCTTTACACCCAACAACATCCCCACCAACAAAAACGTGATGGTTAAAAAAACAACGATACTTGCAATAATTACTGTAATATCCATAGGGTTATTATAATTTGATTCCCATAAAACTCATAAATCCAATTGCCATCAATCCTGTAATGATAAAGGTGATACCTAACCCACGCAAAGGCGCAGGAACATTTGAATAGGCGATTTTTTCACGTATGGCAGCAATCGCCAAAATAGCCAATAACCAACCAATTCCAGAGCCAAATCCGTAAACGGCAGACTCGCCAATTGAGGCAAAACTCTTTTGCTGCATAAACAACGAACCACCCAAAATGGCACAGTTTACAGCAATCAGCGGTAAGAAAATTCCCAAAGCGCCGTAAAGCGCAGGAGCAAATTTCTCCACAATCATTTCTACCAATTGTACCATAGAGGCAATTACGGCAATAAACATGATAAAGCTTAAAAAGCTAAGATCCATTGACGCATATTCATCGCCCAGCCAAGTCATCGCGCCAGGCTTAAGCAAGTAGTTGTCTAACAAATAGTTGATAGGGACGGTAATAGACAAAACAAAGATTACGGCAAAGCCTAATCCAACAGCTGTTTTTACTGTTTTGGATACCGCCAAATACGAACACATACCCAAGAAATAGGCAAAAATCATGTTCTCAATAAAAATACTTTTTACGAAAAGATTGATGTAGTCCATGGCTTAATTTTTTTCGATGAGTTTACGGTTTCGTGCACGTTGTACCCAAATAATAAGACCAAGGGTAATAAGTGCCATAGGGGAAAGCAACATCAAGCCGTTGTTTTCGTAACCCATTTCGTACAGCGCATCAGGAATTACCTGATATCCATATAGTTTTCCAGAACCTAAAAGTTCACGGAAAAAGGCAACAGCAATAAGCATAAAGCCATATCCAGCAGCGTTACCCACACCGTCTAAAAAGGATTTCCAAACGCCATTCCCAAGCGCAAATGCCTCAAGGCGTCCCATTACAATACAGTTGGTAATAATCAATCCAATAAAAATAGATAACTGCTTACTCACATCGTATGCATAGGCACGTAATACCTGATCTACAAGAATTACCATAGAAGCCACTACCACCAATTGCACAATAATTCGGATTCGGTTAGGAATAGCATTTCTCAAAATGGAAACGATAACATTACTGGCAGCCATTACAGCAATTACCGAAAGAGTCATTACCACAGCAGGCTTAAGTTGCACCGTGATGGCTAAGGCAGAACAAATACCTAACACTTGAACGGTAATCGGATTATTATCGTCTAATGGGTCTTTGAGTAGGGCGCGGTTCTTCTTTGAAAAAAGCGGCTCACGCTCTTTGGCAACAAAGAAAATAGCGGGTTTTTTGTTTGATTTTGGTTGTGACATAGTTAGTTGTTGTATGCTAAATCGTTAGCTTTAAGGTATGGCAAATAGTGTTGTAAGCGCTCTATGATCATGTCAGAAACGCCATCGCCCGTAATGGTTGCGCCCGAAATGGCATCAACCTCGTGGTCGTCTTTATCTGTATCGTTGGGGTCGTTATTGGTTTTGGAAACGCTGATTCCTACCAAGTCTCCCGACGTGTTAAAAATCTTTTCATCTATAAAGCGATTCATAAACCATTGCTGGGTAATTTC
This sequence comes from Flavobacteriaceae bacterium, assembly GCA_049596455.1. Lineage (GTDB taxonomy): Bacteria > Bacteroidota > Bacteroidia > Flavobacteriales > Flavobacteriaceae > UBA7446. Next base: position 74,830 of record JBMYLP010000006.1, read on the forward strand.
AGCTCCCAGTCCTGCTGTTTCGCCTTGGTGGTCAAATACCACTCCTTTGATAGAGTTTTTGTCTTCGTTTAATGCTATGTAACCCCAAATGGCATTCCATAGTCCAGCTCCGCGAAGTGGTATAATGTAGTATGTACTCGCATCGACATTTGCCACATATAATGGAAAACGTTGTTCGTTGGCGTCTTTTTTTATCTCTAATGCAAGATTTATGTCTAGCGCACCAAAGTGGGCATGCCTCTTGCATGATATTCACCGCACGTTTATTTAGCCCGTGAGTTTCG
>JBMYLP010000007.1:0-71274 GCA_049596455.1 Flavobacteriaceae bacterium
ACTTGCTAAATTTACTACTAGTTCGGCGGGTGCTAATTCCTCTTTTAGATGTGCAAGTGGTGTGCTATCATGGGAGAATTTCAAATTTTGTAACAAAAAATTATCTAGACAAAAAATTAGTGGATCACGCTGTAGATGAGTTGACCATGATATCTGGTCAAAAGGCACTGCCTACACTTTCTAAGAAAGACGTAGCGACATTTAAACTTCGTAAGGGCATGCCCATTGGTGCTAAAGTCACCTTACGTGGAGACAAAATGTATGAGTTTTTTGATAGATTGGTAACTGCTGCACTTCCACGTGTACGTGATTTTCAAGGGGTAAAAGCCGATGGCTTTGACGGTCGTGGAAACTACAACCTTGGAATTCAAGAACAGATTATTTTTCCTGAAATAGACATTGATAAAGTACACAAAATTGCGGGTATGGATATCACATTTGTTACTTCAGCGAATACAGACAAAGAAGCAAAATCATTGTTGAACGAATTGGGCATGCCCTTTAAGAAAAACTAGTATGGCAAAAGAATCAATGAAGGCCCGTGAGGTCAAAAGAGCAAAACTTGCTGCCAAGTACGCCGACAAACGTGCTGCGCTTAAAGCAGCTGGCGATTATGAGGCATTGCAAAAACTTCCTAAAAACGCATCGCCTGTTCGTGGGCACAATCGTTGTAAGTTAACGGGTCGTCCAAAAGGATATATGCGTCAGTTTGGTGTTTCACGTGTAATGTTCCGTGAAATGGCAAACAAAGGACTAATCCCTGGAGTTAAAAAAGCTAGCTGGTAAAAAAAGAATTATGAATACAGATCCAATTGCAGATTATTTAACGCGCATTCGTAACGCAAACAGCGCTGGTCATCGAGTGGTTTCGGTACCTGCTTCTAATTTAAAGTTAGAGATTACCAAAATCTTGTTTGATCAAGGATATATCCTAAGCTATAAAAAAGAAGATGACACGGTACAAGGTAGTATCAAAATCGCATTGAAATACGACCGCCTTACAAAAGAGCCGGTCATCAAAAAATTACAACGCATCAGTACCCCAGGACTTCGTAAGTATGTTGCATCTGACGAAGTGCCACGCGTATTGAACGGATTGGGAACAGCCATCATTTCTACGTCTCACGGCGTAATGACAGGCAAACAAGCAAAAAAAGAAAACGTAGGTGGAGAAGTACTTTGTTACGTTCACTAAACCTTAAAGAATTGAATTATGTCACGAATTGGTAATAATCCTATAGCACTCCCAGAAGGCGTCACGGTTGACATCCAACCCGATGTGATTACTGTAAAAGGGAAGTTGGGCGAGCTTTCGCAGCCTTATGACTCGGTAAGCATTGCACAAGAAGATGGTCAATTGGTTGTTTCACGTCCTTCGGAAAGTAAATCACACAAGGCAAAACACGGTCTGTATCGTGCGCTTATATCCAATATGGTACAAGGCGTGTCTGCTGGTTTTACAAAAGAATTGGAATTGGTAGGGGTAGGATACCGCGCCTCAAACCAGGGTCAAAAATTAGACCTTGCACTTGGATTCTCACATAATATTGTGTTTGAATTGCCTAAAGAGGTAAAGGTAGAGACGGTTTCTGAAAAAGGAAAAAACCCTATCATTAAACTTAGCTCGCATGATAACCAATTAGTAGGTTCTATTGCGGCAAAAATTCGCTCGTTCCGTAAGCCAGAGCCTTACAAAGGAAAAGGCGTGAAGTTTGTAGGAGAAGAAATTAGAAGAAAAGCAGGTAAATCTGCATAACAAGTAGGGATATGAAAATGAACAAAACCCAACGTAGACAACGCATCCAAAAGCGCTATCGCGACACCGTACTTGGTACTGCCGATATGCCACGCATGTCTATTTTTAGAAGTAATAAAGAGATTTATGCTCAAATTGTAAACGATGAATCAGGCGTAACGCTTGCTTCGGTTTCGTCAAGAGACAAAGAGTTTTCAGAGCATAGCGGAACAAAAACAGAGCTTGCCCAAAAAGTGGGTAAAGCTATTGGCGAGAAAGCTCTTGCCGCTGGCATTTCTGCCATTCGTTTTGACCGCGGAGGATATTTGTATCACGGACGTGTAAAATCACTTGCTGATGGCGCACGCGAAGCAGGATTAAACTTTTAAGTATGTATCAAGATTATAATAATGTAGAATTTGTAAAACCAGGTGGGCTTGACCTTAAGGATCGTTTGGTTGGCGTACAACGTGTTACCAAAGTAACAAAAGGTGGGCGTGCTTTTGGTTTCTCTGCTATTGTGGTAGTGGGTGACGAAAACGGCGTTGTTGGCCAGGGACTTGGTAAATCCAAAGAAGTTTCTGAGGCAATCTCAAAAGCCGTAGAAGACGCTAAGAAAAATTTGGTACGTATTCCTATCAACAACGGAACACTTCCTCACGAGCAAAAAGGGAAATATGGAGGTGCACGTGTGTATCTTCAACCTGCATCTGAGGGTACTGGAGTAATTGCTGGTGGTGCCGTTCGTGCTGTATTGGAAGCAGTAGGTGTACACAATGTACTTTCAAAGTCACAAGGTTCGTCTAACCCACACAACGTGGTAAAGGCAACTTTTGACGCATTGCTACAATTACGTGACGCGAATACCGTTGCCAAGCAACGTGGTATTTCACTCGAAAAAGTTTTTAACGGATAAGCTCATGGCAAAGATTAAAGTTACACAAGTAAAAAGTTATATCAAGCGTCCAGAAGATCAAAAGCGTACGCTTGCAGCTCTTGGCTTACATCGCATTGGGCAAGTTGCAGAGCATGATGATACGCCTGTAATTCAAGGAATGATTAACAAAGTAAAACATTTGGTAACCGTCCAAAACGCATAATATGGAATTAGGAAACTTAAAGCCAGCAAAAGGCGCAGTTAAAGGCGGAAGCAAACGCCTAGGTAGAGGTCAAGGTTCTGGAACTGGAGGCACAGCTTCTCGTGGTCATAAAGGAGCCAAATCTCGCTCTGGGTACTCTAAAAAAATTGGTTTTGAAGGTGGACAAATGCCCCTTCAACGTCGTGTACCAAAATTTGGTTTCACCAACATTAACCGCAAAGAATATGCGGGTATTAACTTGGATAAACTTCAAGCCCTTGTTGATGAAAAGAAAATCAAATCTACGCTAGACTTTGAAACGATGGTTTCGCTTCGTTTGGTAGGAAAAAACGATTTGGTTAAAATTCTAGGTCGTGGCGAGTTAACGTCTAAATTAAAAGTAAGTGCCCACAAATTTACGGCATCAGCAAAAGCGGCTATTGAGGCTGCTGGTGGTGAAGCCATCACAATGTAACACATGAAACGATTTATAGAAGTTTTATCGAATATTTGGAAGATTGAGGAGCTCAAGACCCGTATTGGGATTACCCTTGGATTGCTTGTAGTGTACCGTATTGGTGCGCAAGTAGTACTTCCTGGTATTGATCCCGTACAGCTTTCTGAACTTGCCAACCGTACAGGTGGCGGCGGATTGCTTGGCGTTTTGAATATGTTTACTGGAGGTGCTTTTGCAAACGCTTCGGTATTTGCCTTGGGAATCATGCCATATATTTCGGCTTCTATTGTAGTTCAACTAATGGGAATCGCTATTCCTTATTTGCAAAAATTGCAGAAGGAGGGCGAAAGTGGACGCCGTAGAATCAACCAAATTACACGCTGGCTAACCATTGCTATTTGTGTGTTCCAAGCCCCTGCCTATTTGTATTCCTTAAGTGCATTAGGTGTTCCTGAGTCTGCATTTGTTCTTGGTAAAGGACTTGGTTTTATGGTACCTTCGGTTATCATCTTAGTTACCGGAACCATTTTTGCGATGTGGTTGGGTGAAAAAATTACAGATAAAGGTATTGGAAACGGTATTTCATTACTAATTACAGTAGGTATCGTAGCTACCCTTCCTATGTCATTTGCACAAGAATTTGTTTCCAGAGTAACTGAAAACAATGGTGGTCCTATTGTTATCTTGATTGAAACAATCGTTTGGATTGCTATCAATGCCATTTGTATTTTGTTGGTAATGGCAGTACGCCAAATTCCAGTGCAATATGCTCGAAGAACGGCATCTGGCGGGATTGATAAAAACCAAATTGGATCACGCCAATATATCCCACTTAAGCTTAACGCATCTGGTGTAATGCCTATCATTTTTGCGCAAGCACTTATGTTTGCTCCGGCTGCTCTTGGTCGTTTGGCGGGTGACAGCGAAGTAGGACAGTGGCTTCAGGCTTCATTTTCAGATATTTTTGGATTGTGGTACAACATTTTGTTTGCCGTTCTCATTATCGTATTTACATATTTTTATACCGCCATCACGGTACCCACCAATAAGATGGCAGATGACTTAAAACGAAGCGGAGGTTTTGTTCCTGGTGTCCGCCCTGGAACCGAAACAGCCGATTTTTTAGACCGAATTATGTCGCAAATTACCTTCCCAGGTTCGCTATTTTTGGCGGCTGTGGCGGTATTGCCTGCTGTGGTGTACCATTTGTTTGGGATGCAACAAGGTTGGGCATTGTTCTATGGAGGAACATCGTTACTGATTATGGTAGGTGTTGCGATAGATACCATTCAGCAAATCAATGCGTATTTGCTAAACCGTCATTATGATGGGTTAATGAAATCAGGAAGTAAACGAAAAACTGCAGGAATCTGATGGCAAAGCAAGCAGCAATAGAACAAGATGGGCAAATCATCGAGGCACTTTCGAACGCCATGTTTCGCGTGGAGTTGGAAAATGGCCATGTGGTTACGGCACATATTTCGGGCAAAATGCGCATGCATTACATCAAGCTATTACCTGGAGATAAAGTAAAATTGGAGATGTCTCCTTACGATTTGACTAAGGCACGCATCACCTATAGATATTAACATATGAAAGTTAGAGCATCACTTAAAAAAAGAAGCGCCGACTGCAAAATTGTACGTCGCAAGGGACGCTTATACGTAATCAACAAAAAGAACCCTAGGTTCAAACAAAGACAAGGATAATTATGGCTAGAATTTCTGGAGTAGATATTCCCAAACAAAAAAGAGGCGTTATATCGCTAACCTATATTTATGGGGTTGGACGCAGCCGTGCTAAGGAGATTTTAGCAACCGCTGGTGTTGATGAAAGTAAAAAAGTAAACGAGTGGAACGACGATGAAATTGGTCGTATCCGTGATGCTGTCTCTTCGTACACTATTGAAGGAGAGCTTCGCTCAGAAACGCAATTGAACATCAAGCGATTGATGGATATTGGTTCGTTTAGAGGAATCCGTCACCGTATTGGATTACCACTTCGTGGACAGCGCACCAAAAACAATTCGCGTACGCGAAAAGGAAAACGTAAGACAGTTGCTAACAAGAAGAAAGTAACGAAATAAAGCAGTTAACACATGGCTAAATCAAGTTCAAAAAAGCGTAAAGTTGTGGTGGAAGCCTTTGGCGAAGCACACATCAACGCATCGTTTAACAACATCATTGTTTCGCTAACCAACAATAAGGGTGAAGTGATTTCGTGGTCTTCTGCCGGTAAAATGGGCTTTAGAGGATCTAAGAAAAATACCCCTTATGCTGCGCAACTTGCCGCTGAAGACGCTGCAAAAGTAGCTCAGGAAGCTGGGTTGCGTAAGGTGAAAGTATTTGTGAAAGGTCCCGGAAACGGACGCGAGTCTGCAATTCGTACCATTCACAATGGAGGTATTGAAGTAACTGAAATTATTGACGTTACACCAATGCCACACAACGGTTGTCGTCCACCTAAAAGACGTAGAGTTTAATACTAATCCCGCTGGCGAAGGATAGACCTTAATTCCCAGCACAAATTTTTAACTATGGCAAGATATACTGGTCCTAAGACAAAAATCGCCCGTAAGTTTGGCGAGGCCATTTTTGGCGATGACAAGTCGTTTGAAAAACGCAATTATCCTCCGGGACAGCACGGAAACAACCGTCGCAGACCCAAAAAATCGGAATACGCTATCCAATTGATGGAAAAGCAAAAAGCAAAATTCACCTATGGTATTTTAGAGCGTCAGTTCCGCAATCTATTTATTAAAGCAAATGCGAGCAAAGGTGTAACAGGTGAGGTGTTACTTCAACTTTGTGAATCCCGCTTAGACAATTTGGTGTACCGTCTTGGTATTGCACCTACACGAAGCGCAGCGCGTCAGCTTGTAGGACACCGTCACATTACACTAAACGGCGAAATCATGAACATTCCTTCATGTCAAGTAAAGCCTGGTGATGTAATTGGCGTTCGCGAAAAATCTAAGTCGCTTGATGTTATTGAGCGCTCATTGTCTGTTGCTAACCACGATTTAGAGTGGTTAACATGGAATGATGCAACTTTAGAAGGCACATTGGTATCTGTTCCTACCCGTGAGCAAATTACAGAGAACATAAAGGAACAACTAATCGTCGAATTGTATTCAAAATAATCCTATGGCACTATTTAATTTTCAAAAACCAGACAAGGTAATCATGATTGATTCGGATGAATTTGAAGGTATCTTCGAATTCCGTCCACTAGAGCCTGGATATGGGCTAACTGTTGGTAATGCGTTGCGTCGTGTAATGCTTGCTTCATTAGAGGGTTTTGCCATTACATCGGTTCGTATTGACAAAGTAGATCATGAGTTTTCCACGCTTCCTGGCGTTGTAGAAGACGTTACCGAAATGATTTTGAACTTCAAACAAGTTCGTTTTAAGCAACAAATTGATTCCGTTGACAGCGAGACTGTGAACGTTGCCATTTCAGGTCAAAAGCAGCTTACTGCTGGCGATTTGCAAAAGTTTATCTCTGGCTTCCAAGTGTTAAATCCAGATTTAGTGATTTGTAACATGGACGAAAGCGTAGCATTAAACTTTGAGTTTACCATTGAAAAAGGACGTGGTTACGTTCCTGCAGAGGAAAACAAAAAAGCTACGGCGCCAATTGGAACTATTGCGATTGACTCCATCTACACACCGATTAAGAACGTAAAATATACGATTGAAAACTTCCGTGTAGAGCAAAAAACAGATTACGAGAAGCTAATTTTCGAAATTGTTACTGATGGTTCTATTCATCCAAAAGATGCACTAACAGAGGCAGCAAAAACACTTATTCACCACTTTATGTTGTTCTCTGATGAACGCATTACTTTAGAGGCGGATGAGATTGCTGAAACAGAAACCTATGACGAAGAATCGCTTCATATGCGTCAATTGTTAAAGACAAAACTTATTGATATGGATTTGTCTGTACGTGCGCTGAACTGCCTAAAAGCAGCCGAAGTAGACACGCTTGGCGACTTGGTGTCGTTTAATAAAAGCGACTTGATGAAGTTTAGAAACTTTGGAAAAAAATCTCTTACAGAGCTTGAAGAATTGGTTATTGCCAAAGGACTCAATTTTGGTATGGATTTGGCCAAATACAAACTTGATAAGGACTAATTCCGCAATAGTTATTCATTATGAGACACGGAAAGAAAGTAGCCCATTTGGGGCGCACGAATACCCACAGAAAAGCGATGCTTGCCAATATGGCGTCTTCGTTAATTGAGCATAAGCGCATCAATACGACGGTTGCTCGTGCTAAGGCACTTAAGACCTTTATTGAACCGCTTATTACGCGCTCAAAAGAAGATTCAACGCACAACAGACGCATTGCCTTTAGAGCACTTCGCAATAAGTATGCAGTTGCCGAATTGTTCCGTACCATTTCGGAAAAAGTTGGTGATCGCCCGGGAGGATACACGCGAATTATCAAATTAGGAAATCGCCTTGGTGACAATGCGGACATGGCCATGATTGAACTTGTTGATTTCAATGAGGTGTATGAAACGGCTAAGCCTAAAAAGAAATCGCGTAGAAGAAGTCGTAAAAAGGAAGCAGCTCCAGCACCTGCCGCAGAAGAGGTAGTAGAAGTAGCTGAAACTACTGCGGAAGAAGCACCACAGGCTGAGGTGCCTGAAGCAACAGAAGATGCGCCTGAAAAAACAGACGCAAACGAAGATGAAAACAAGACAGAATAATTTTTAACAGCCTTTTAATAAAACAAAGGATAAACCTGATGGTTTATCCTTTTTTTTGTATTAATTTTGCCAAAACACATAAAACCGAATGAGCCAATACCACTCCCGTAAAAAAGCACTTATTTTGCTCGAAGACGGAACGGTGTTTCACGGTAAATCCATTGGCATTGAAGGTCAGGCATTTGGCGAGTTGTGCTTTAACACAGGCATGACAGGCTATCAAGAAATTTTTACTGACCCGTCTTACTACGGGCAATTAATGGTAACCACCAATGCACATATTGGTAACTATGGTGTGCAAAATGCTGAATCAGAATCAGATGCGATTCAAATTGCAGGTCTGATTTGTAAAAACTTCAATACTGGATTTTCACGTGTTGCCGCCGACAGTTCGTTGTTCGACTTTTTTGAAGCACAAAATTTAGTAGCCATTTCAGATGTAGATACAAGAGCACTTGTGAGTTATATCCGTGACAACGGCGCAATGAATGCCGTAATTTCTACGGAAACTGAAGATTTAGATGCGCTAAAAAAACAACTTGCAGACGTTCCTTCTATGAAAGGTCTGGCGCTTGCGCCAAAAGTTACTACTGCAGAACCTTATTTTGTGGGTGACCCTGACGCATCAATTAAAATTGCTGCATTGGATCTAGGAATCAAAAAGAATATTTTACGCAATTTGGCAAGCAGGGGTGCTTATATAAAAGTATTCCCACTTGAAACAAATTTTGAAACCATGCAAGCCTGGAATCCAGATGGCTACTTTTTGTCAAATGGACCTGGGGATCCTGAACCGCTCCATTCGGCTCAAGAAGTTGCTGCGGAAATTATTGCCAAGGGATTACCGCTTTTCGGTATTTGCTTAGGACATCAAACCATTGCGTTGTCGCAAGGTATTTCAACCTATAAAATGCTTAACGGTCACCGAGGAATCAATCATCCGGTGTTAAACGTTGAAACTGGAAAGGGCGAAATCACTTCCCAAAATCATGGGTTTGCGATTAACCGTGAAGAAACAGAGGCGCACAAAGACGTAGTGATTACACATACGCATCTCAACGACAACACGGTAGCCGGTATTCGTATTGAAGGAAAACCCTGTTTTTCTGTTCAATATCACCCAGAGGCAAGTCCTGGACCACACGATTCATCGTATTTATTTGATCAATTCATATCACAAATTAACAACCACAAAAAGCAAGCATCATGAGCATTATATTAAGCGTACACGCACGTCAAATTTTTGATTCTAGAGGGAATCCAACAGTTGAAGTTGACGTTATAACCGAAAATTATACTATGGGTCGTGCCGCTGTTCCTTCAGGTGCTTCTACGGGTGAGCATGAGGCAGTTGAACTTCGAGATGGAGGTGATAACTACATGGGAAAAGGTGTTTTGCAGGCAGTCAAAAATGTAAATGAAATTATTGCTCCTGAACTTTTAGGCACTTCTATTTTTGAACAAGAGGAAATCGACCAACTGATGATTGATTTGGACGGAACGCCAAACAAGTCTAAACTTGGTGCCAATGCCATTTTGGGTGTTTCGCTTGCGGTAGCAAAAGCGGCAGCTAACGAACTTGGATTACCCCTGTATCGTTATGTTGGTGGCACGCGCGCTATCACGCTTCCTGTGCCTATGATGAACATCATTAATGGCGGTTCGCACTCCGATGCGCCAATTGCGTTTCAAGAATTTATGGTAATGCCTGTAAAAGCGGTATCGCTTACACATGCATTGCAAATGGGAACTGAAATTTTCCATAACCTTAAAAAAGTATTAAAAGGTAGAAACTTGAGCACAGCAGTTGGTGATGAAGGGGGATTTGCACCGACACTAGGCGGAACGGAAGACGCGCTTGACACTATTGTGCTAGCAATTGAAAAAGCAGGCTACAAACCCGCCGAAGAAGTAATGATTGCCTTAGACTGTGCGGCTGCAGAGTTTTATGTAGATGGAAAATACGATTATACCAAGTTTGAAGGAGATGCGGGCAAAGTGCGTACATCTCAAGAACAAGCAGACTATTTAGCTTCTTTGGTTGCAAAATATCCCATTGTTTCTATTGAGGACGGAATGGATGAAAACGACTGGGAAGGCTGGAAATATCTCACTGAAAAAATTGGTGATAAGGCACAATTAGTGGGCGATGATTTGTTTGTAACAAATGTTACACGTCTCAGCCGTGGAATTGAGGAAGATATTGCGAATTCTATTTTGATTAAAGTAAACCAAATTGGATCGTTGTCTGAAACCATAGCTGCCGTTCAAATGGCGCAAAATGCCGGATATACGTGTGTGATGTCTCACCGCTCTGGCGAAACGGAAGACAATACGATTGCTGATTTAGCAGTAGCACTCAATACCGGACAAATAAAAACAGGTTCCCTTTCACGAAGTGATCGTATGGCAAAATACAATCAATTGCTTCGCATTGAAGAAGAATTGGGAAGAAATGCGTATTATCCACAGGATAAAGCATTCAAGGTGAAGTTTTAATTCATCAACGTAAAAAAAGTAACTTTAACCAATGGCAAAAACAGCTACACTGACCTATGCGGACAAATCGATTGAGTTACCTCTTGTAGAGGGTACTCAGGACGAGTTGGGAATTGATATCAAAACCCTCCGCGCAAAAACGAATTTAATCACTCTTGACCCGGGCTTTAAAAACACAGGCTCTTGTCAAAGCGCGATTACATTTTTGGACGGTGAGCAAGGTATATTACGCTATCGTGGCTATGACATTGCTGAACTTGCAGATAATGCTGATTTTTTAGAGGTTGCCTATTTGCTCATTTTTGGTGAATTGCCCAACGCAGAGCAGTTGGAAAAGTTTTTGGTTGACATAAAAGAAGAATCTTACATTGATGAAGACCTTAAAAAGATTTTAGAGAGCTTTCCAAGTGCTGCACACCCTATGGGAGTATTGTCTTCGTTAACGAGTGCGCTCACGGCTTTTAATCCAACTTCTGTTGATGTTGAAAGCGAAGAAGAGATGTACAGAGCCATTGTACGGATTATGGGCAAATTACCAGTGTTGGTAGCTTGGGTATTCAGGAAAAAATCAGGACTTCCGCTTAAATATGGTGATTATTCATTGGGCTATGTTGAGAACATTGCACGTATGATGTTCCGCAAGCCAAATAAAGAATATGTAGCAAATCCAATTGTGGATGCTGCACTAAATAAGTTACTAATTCTCCATGCAGAGCATGAACAAAATTGCTCAACGTCAACCGTTCGGATTGTAGGCTCATCTCATGCGGGTCTTTTCGCGTCTATTGCAGCGGGCATTTCAGCGCTTTGGGGACCGCTTCATGGGGGTGCTAACCAGGCAGTAGTGGAAATGTTAGAGTCCATTCGTAAAGATGGCGGAGACACCAAAAAATACATGGAAAAAGCAAAAGATAAGGCAGATCCGTTCCGCCTTATGGGCTTTGGACATCGTGTGTATAAGAATTTTGACCCACGAGCACGTATCATCAAAAAAGCCGCAGACGAAGTTTTAAACGACCTTGGTATTGTTGACCCTGTTCTCGATATCGCTAAGGAGTTGGAGGCTGAAGCACTCAGTGATCCTTACTTTGTGCAACGCAAGTTGTATCCAAACGTAGATTTTTATTCTGGAATTATTTATCGCGCGATGGGAATTTCAACAGAGACTTTCACCGTAATGTTTGCCCTCGGACGTTTGCCAGGATGGATTGCGCAGTGGAGAGAAATGCGACTCAACAAAGAGCCTATTGGGCGTCCGCGACAAATATATGTAGGCGAACCAAAACGACCATTTGTACCATTAGATAAACGATAAGCCATGGGGTAAACCTCTGTGTACATACAGAGACGCAAACGCTTACCCATGTGTTTTTGGGTACAGCTGATGCTATGGGTAAACCACCCAAGCTAAGCGATTTATATGACCCTACTTCTCGCAAACATTTATTAGCAAACACCTTTCCAAAAAAAGAAGCGTTACAAGCTGCTTTGCGCAGCCTTGAGGAAGTTTTTTTGCGCTATAATGTTACGGTATTCCGCCCCGATGAGGTTGCCAATTGCAATCAAATTTTTGCACGGGATTTGGGCTTTGTCATCGACGATATTTGGGTTCGAGCGAATATCATTCCACACCGCGCAGATGAGTTACACGGCTTAAAAACACTTCAAGAATTAATTCCAATAGAAAAGCAACTTGTATTTCCCGAAGATGTACATGTAGAAGGCGGTGATGTAATAATTCATCACGAACATATTTTTGTAGGGATATGCACTCGCAAAGACTATGCAGATTTGCTTACTGCTCGCACCAACTTAGCTGCCGTCAATGCTTTGCAAGATGCGTTTCCACATAAAAAAGTAGTACCTTTTGAATTGATAAAATCGAATACGATTCCAGAAAAAAATGCACTGCATTTGGATTGCTGTTTTCAACCTGTTGGAGCAACATATGCCATTACCTGTCCTGAGGGTTTTGCCAATCCTAAGGAATATCGTTGGATTGTTGACTTTTTTGGAAAAGAACATGTTTTTGAAGTTAGTGCCCTTGAAATGAGCCAAATGATGTGTAATGTGGTTTCTATACGTCCAGATGTGGTAGTTTCGGATAGCACTTTTTCGCGATTGAATACGTGGCTGCGACAACGAGATATTAACGTGGAGGAAGTGAATTTCCGTGAAATTGCCAAGCAAGGGGGGTTGTTTCGTTGCGTTACCATGCCTTTAACAAGATTGATATGAAACCTACCAACCATGTTGTGCTTGTGCGTCCTGCTTCCTTTCGGTCTAATGAGCAGACCGCTGTAAATAATCACTATCAAAAATCAACTGAACTTTCCAATGATGCTGCCCTAAACCAAGCGTTACAAGAGTTTGATGCACTAGTTTTACGCCTTCGTGAGCATGATGTTAAGGTTACCGTTGTGCAAGACGAACCAGTACCAGACACCCCAGATGCGTTGTTTCCAAACAATTGGTTTGCGCTACTTCCCAAAAACCGAGGAGTGCTTTTCCCCATGTTTGCTCCCAATAGGCGAGCAGAGCGCAACACCCGCATTTTTGAGGCTCTTAACAATTTTGGTCATAAGATTTCAGTAGCGAAGGAGTATTCTTCGTATGAAAAAGACAATGTGTTTTTAGAGGGTACAGGAAGCATGGTATTAGATCATCAAAACAGTATTGCATATTGTGCGCTTTCGTCACGTGCAAATAGGGAATTGTTTTATCAGTTTTGTACGGATTTTGATTTCAAACCGATTGCATTTCACGCCTATCAAACGGTAGATAATCAACGTCTTTTGATTTATCATACCAATGTACTTATGGCATTGGGAGCTGATTTTGCTGTAATTTGTTTGGACGCCATTGATGACTCAGAAGAACGTACTATAATTCAAGATTCGCTTACATTTTCGGGAAAAGATGTGGTAACCATCACGGAAGAACAAGTAGCGCAATTTGCAGGAAATATGCTTGCGCTAACCGCTGTGGACGGCACACCTCTTTTGGTAATGAGTTCTAGAGCATATACTTCGCTTAGTGCGCAACAACGTCAAAAGCTAGAACAGCATGCCACCTTAGTTCACAGTCCTGTGCCTACCATTGAAGATTTGGGCGGGGGTAGTGTTCGCTGTATGATGGCGGAGGTGTACTAGAGGTAATTCTCTGAAATTTTTGCTTTCTGTTGCTGTATCTTTTTAAAAAACAAACGCACAGATTCTGACTGTGCCGACACGGAAACTTTGTGATGGTCGGTGTGAACGCTATACGCATCGCTTGTACCCTTAAACAATGTTAGTTTGTAGTATGGAATGATAAGGGCATAAGTTTCTAAAAGTGACCGAAACCTCAAAATAACTCCTTTTGGACGCAATTCAATATTGCAGGTATTATCGTTGTGATCCAACAAAAAAAGCGCATCAATTTCTTTGCTGCTTGTGGTAACATAAAGCTTTGGCGAACCCACACCGCCCAATTTTAGACGCTCTAAAAGCGTAAATGGCTTGCCCACTAAGCTGTCAATTTCACCTTGCTGTTTTTTGTTGTTATAGGATACGTTTTGTAGCATATCACAAAGATAATCGAAAACATGATGTAGCTTAACGAAACCCGTATCTTTGCATCTGATTTATATGTATGGAGTCAGTACTCATCAAACATCTAAGCGAATACTTTAAAACGCAGTACGACAAAGAAATAAGTGCGTTTGAAATTCAACCCACCAAGTCGCAGTTTGAAGGCGATTTGACCGTAGTGGTGTTTCCGTTGCTTAAAATCGTGTCCAAAAAACCAACCGACCTTGCCGCGGAATTAGGTGACTTTTTAGTTGACACGATACCAGAAGTAGAGGCTTACAACGTAGTACAAGGCTTTTTGAATATTCAAATTTCAGATACCTATTACATTGATTTTCTTACGCAATTGCAACAGAATCCCAATTTTGGCTTTATACCCAAAACCGCTACTTCTGACACCCTTTTGGTAGAATATTCGTCTCCCAATACCAACAAACCCTTGCATCTTGGTCATATTCGGAATAACCTGCTGGGTGCATCGGTAGCTAATATCTTGACGGCTAGCGGGAATAATGTGCACACCACACAAATTATCAATGACAGGGGGATTCATATTTGTAAATCCATGGTGGCATGGCAAAAATTTGGAAATGCCGAAACACCAACTAGTGCTAAGCTGAAAGGGGATGCCCTTGTGGGAAAGTATTATGTGCTTTTTGACCAGCAGTACAAAAAAGAAATCGCTGATTTGGTTGCTTCTGGAGTTTCTGAAAAGCAAGCCAAAAACGATGCGCCCATACTTCAAGAAGCCAAAGAAATGTTGCTGAAATGGGAGCAAAACGATGCGGACGTACGCGCACTTTGGGAACAAATGAATAATTGGGTATATGATGGTTTTGCCAAAACCTACACACGTTTAGGAGTGCATTTTGATTCCTACTACTATGAAAGTGATACTTATGTGTTGGGCAAGGAAACCGTTGATGAAGGGCTTTCAAAAGGTATTTTTTATACAAAGGATGATGGCTCTGTTTGGGTAGATTTAACAGATGAAGGTTTAGATGAAAAATTACTACTTCGCTCAGACGGTACTTCGGTGTATATGACGCAAGACCTAGGCACTGCACGTTTGCGCTACACCAACCACCCTGATATGAAGGGTATGGTATATACGGTGGGTAACGAACAGGAATATCATTTTAAGGTATTGTTTTTAATCCTAAAGAAATTGGGATATGATTGGGCATCGCAATTACATCACCTGAGCTACGGCATGGTGGACTTACCAAGTGGAAAAATGAAAAGTAGGGAAGGCACGGTTGTAGATGCGGACGCCCTTATGGACGAAATGCATGCTACAGCAAAGCAAATTTCTCAAGAACTTGGTAAGTTAGATGGTATGACCGATGAGGACAAGGAGTCACTTTATCATACCATTGGCATGGGCGCATTAAAATATTATATCCTTAAAGTAGACCCCAAAAAACGTATTTTATTTGACCCACAAGCTTCGGTGGATTTTACCGGAAACACAGGGCCTTTTATTCAATATACGCACGCCCGAATTCAATCTGTTTTGCGAAAAGCAGGTACAGATACGATTGCTTTTGACGATATAGTTTCATTGCATGAAAAAGAAAAAGCAGTGTTGAAAACGTTAGGTCAGTTTCCTGCTACGGTAGCCGCTGCGGCAAAGCAATTCAGCCCTGCTTTGATTGCCAACTATGCATATGATTTGGTTAAGCAGTACAATTCATATTACCAGGAGGTACCCATTTTAGTTGAAGATGTCCAAACGAAATCTCTACGTGTTGCATTGTGTGCCGCGGTTGGGCAGGTAATCCAAAAGAGTTTAGGATTGTTGGGTATTGAAGCTCCAAATAGGATGTAAAAAAAAGTCCCGGTGAAACACCGAGACTTTTATTTAATTAAGAGTGGTTTTCTTATTTCTGAGAAACGGCAGCAGCATATACTACTAGACCAAATCCAATTTTGTTAATTGCATCACCAATGTTGTAGACAACGTCCATGTTAAGACCAATTCCATCAACAAAGTCATACCAACCATCAGTACCAATCATATAACCTAATGGGTAAATAGCCCATCCGATAAGTACAAATAATGTTAGCATTTTGTGTGCTTTTTCAACAGAACCTCCCGCAGCAGCAGCAAGTTTTGCCAACGGACCAAACTTGATTAACCATGCAATGTAGAAGTATGCTAAACCAGAAGCAAGACCCCATAGTGCAGGTCCATTAGCTGTGTCAGAAACTTCACCAAAATAACCTGTTACAAGCATTACAAGTGATGCCCAAATCAACGTGCTTAAGTGCTTAGTTGTTGCACCAGCAGCCTTTAGAATTAAGTAAAACTCAACACACATAAGTGGCACTGTTAAAATCCAGTCGATGTAACGAATTTCTGTAGTTACACCACCAGAAGTAGCAGCTTCTCTCATGTAGTAATAGTGTACAGCAGCGATGAAGGTAATCAAACCTGAAACCAAGATTGAAGTTCTCCATTTGCTGTCAAATTGGTTTAAAGACAAGAAAAAGAAAGCTGATGCAGCTGTCATTGCCATAGTCCCTAAAAAGAAAGTGAAATTTACCGGATCACTTAAGTCCGCAATTGTAACTAAATTAGTAAGTGTCATAATTTTTTAATTATAATTTTGTTGAGCGCAAGTTAAAAAAAATTAAACAAACGATATATATTTGAATAAATTTTTTCTAAATTTTTAAAACATCAATGCTTAAATTTTCTAAATATGAATCGCAAAAAATCGGTATTACACTGATTTGTACCCTGTTGGGGTTAACATTGCCTGCATCATTTTTGTGGGTCATTGCTGCTATTAATGTGTTAACAATAGGCGTTATTCATGGTGCAAATGATTTATATATCCTTTCTATTTTTAAAAAATCGCCAATAAAAAGCCAATTTGGCTACTTATTTTTTAGTTACGTTTTTTTTGTGTTCATCATGGTTTTGGCACTTTTCCATGTCCCTCAACTTGCTCTTTTGTTGTTTGTTTTGGTGAGTTCGTTTCATTTTGGAGAGCAGCAATGGCACAAAAATACATTTGTTAATCTACCAAAGCTGCAGTTGTTCTATGTTGCTTATGGAGTTTTCCTGTTTTCGTTGCTTTTTTACACGCATCAAGATCAAACCCTGTCTATTATTCAACAAATTTCTGGGCTTCAAATAGATCCCAACACAATTTTATATTTATTAATTGCCTCTTTTCTTGCAACTGTTTTTTTTACGCTTCTTAATTTGGGACAACTTAAACCGCAATTGCTTTTTCAGCTTGTTGCACTAATCACATTGATTTTGCTATTTACACAAACTTCACTATTATGGTCATTTTCCGTTTATTTTGTGTTGTGGCATAGCATTCCGTCCTTAAAAGAACAAGCCAACGTACTTTATCCAAATGATTTAAAACCCATTCGCAAATACATCAAATTAGCCTTACCCTATTGGGTATTGTCTTTGATTGGTTTTGCAATTGCACTATATTTTTTTAATGACAACACAGCATCATTGCTTGCGTTGTTTTTTGGGTTCTTAGCAGCCATCACTATCCCGCATGTAGGGGTTATTTTTTGGATGCATCAGAAAAACTAATTCCGTAATTTTGGAGTTTATACTATTTCATGTTCGAACAGTTTAGTCAACGCTTAGACAAAGCATTAAAAACCCTTAAAGGACACGGCCGCATTACTGAAATTAATGTTGCCGAAACGATGAAAGAAATCCGTCGTGCGCTATTAGACGCAGACGTAAATTTCAAAATTGCCAAATCCTTTACTGAAGAAGTCAAGGAAAAAGCATTGGGGCAAAAAGTACTGACCAGTCTAAAACCTGGGCAGTTGCTTGTGAAAATTGTGCAAGATGAGCTTACTGCGCTACTTGGAGGAGAAAATAAAGCCCTTTCAGTTTCGGGAAAACCCGCTGTGGTTTTAATGAGTGGATTACAAGGCTCAGGTAAAACAACGTGTGCAGCTAAACTTGCAAAGCATCTTAAAACGAAACAGGCAAAGAAGGTTTTGCTTGTGGCATGTGATGTCTATCGCCCAGCAGCAATTGACCAATTGCAAGTACTCGGCGAACAAATTGACGTAGCCGTTTTTGCGCAACCCGAAAACAACAACCCCATTGACATAGCCAAACAAGCCCTTCAGCATGCCAAAACGCATCAATTTAATGTTGTTATTATTGACACCGCAGGTCGATTGGCTATTGACGAGGAGCTTATGCAGGAAATCGACAACATTCACAAAGCCGTTCGTCCTTCTGAAACCCTCTTTGTGGTAGATGCCATGATGGGTCAAGATGCGGTGAATACCGCCAAAGCCTTTCACGATTTGTTGCAGTTTGACGGCGTTGTGCTTACCAAAATGGATGGTGATACACGCGGCGGAGCTGCCTTATCCATAAAGTCTGTGGTTGATAAACCTATCAAATTTATTGGTACAGGCGAAAAAGTGGATGCACTAGACGTATTTTACCCCAACCGAATGGCGGAACGCATATTGGGCATGGGCGATGTGGTTACGCTTGTAGAGCGTGCCCAAGAGCAAGTGGACGAAGAAGAGGCACGACGTGTTCAGAAAAAAATTGCTAAGAATCAGTTTGGATACGATGATTTTTTAAGCCAACTCAAACAAGTACAGCGCATGGGCTCTATGAAAGATTTGGTGGGGATGATTCCCGGTGCGAGCAAGGCATTAAACGGTGCTGAAATTGACGAAGATGCATTTAAGGGCGTAGAAGCATTGATTCAGTCTATGACTCCTAAAGAACGCAAACAACCCAAACTGCTTGACTACAGTAGAAAAAAGCGTATAGCCAAAGGAGCTGGCATGCAGATGGACGATATTAACAAGCTGGTAAAGCAGTTTGAACAGATGAGTAAAATGATGAAAATGATGCAAGGAGGCAAAGCCTCTAAGCTGATGCAAATGTTTGGAAAATGAGTATAATTTTAGATGGTAAAGCCACTTCAAATCAAATTAAAGAGGAACTCACGCAAGAAGTTGCTGCGCTCAAAGCTTCGGGCAAACGCCCACCGCATTTGGCGGCTGTTTTGGTAGGCAACGATGGTGCAAGCTTGACTTATGTGGGTAGCAAAGTGCGCTCTTGTGAAAAAATTGGCTTTGACTCTACGTTGATTCGTTTAGAGGACACCATTACGCAAGATGAGCTTTTGGAAACCATAGACAACCTTAACAATGACACTACCCTCGATGGTTTTATTGTGCAATTGCCATTACCCAAACACATAGACGAGGAAGTTGTTTTGCACGCTATAAATCCAGACAAAGACGTGGACGGATTTCACCCCAGCAATTTTGGTAAAATGGCTTTGGGCATGGAGACCTTTATCCCTGCCACGCCGTTTGGCATCATGGAATTGCTTCGCCGATATGATTTGGATATTAGCGGAAAACACGCCGTTGTGATTGGTCGTAGTCATATTGTAGGACGTCCTATGAGTATTTTATTATCCAATAAGGGAAACCCTGGAAATGCTACGGTAACGCTTACGCATAGCCGTACACAAAACTTAGCCGAGATTACCAAAACAGCCGATATTGTAGTGTCTGCATTGGGCGTTCCTAATTTTGTTACCGCTGAAATGATTAAGCAAGATGCTATTATCATTGATGTTGGGATTACGCGCGTTCCCGACGAAAATCATCCCAAAGGCTATGTGATTGTGGGCGATGTTGCTTTTGATGAGGTTAAGGAAAAAGCAAGTTTTATTACGCCTGTTCCTGGAGGTGTTGGTCCCATGACCATTGCCATGTTGCTGCAAAACACGATGTTAGCATATCAACGTAACCAAGCTTAATGAACTCCGAACTCCAAAAAGCCGTCACTTCTGGCTATGCACTTCCGCTTATGGAAGCCTTTTATACCATTCAAGGTGAGGGATATCACAAAGGGAGTGCAGCATTTTTTATTCGTATTGGCGGTTGTGATGTAGGTTGCCACTGGTGTGATGTGAAAGAAAGTTGGGATGCAAGTCTCCACCCACCCACCTATATTGATGACATTGTTGCGCAAGCAAAACAATATTCCGATACGGTTGTGGTAACAGGTGGCGAGCCATTGATGTGGAACATGACACCGTTAACAGAAGCCCTGCAAGCAAAGGGCATTAAAACACACATAGAAACTTCGGGTGCTTATCCACTTTCAGGCAAATGGGATTGGATTTGCTTATCGCCAAAAAAGCGAATGCTACCAAAAACTGAAATATACAAAGCCGCAGATGAGTTGAAAGTTATTGTGTACAATAAAGATGATTTGCAATTTGCTGAAAAACAAGCTCTTGGTGTTACAAAAACCTGCAAACTGTATTTGCAACCCGAGTGGAGTAGGCGCGAGAGCGCAATTCCATTGATTGTAAATCACGTGTTGGAAAACCCCAATTGGATGGCGTCGTTGCAAACGCACAAATACCTCAAAATCCCTTAATGATTGACCCGAAAAAACTGCCCGAACAAGCGGCAAAAGTAGCACAAGAAAACGCCAAATACCTAAGAAAGCTTAAGGCGCGCAAACCCAAAAAGCTAGACGCAGTGATGACAAAACTGCACAACGAAACCTTTCAAAAAATAGATTGCCTAGACTGTGCCAATTGCTGCAAAACTACTGGTCCGTTGTTTTTGCCATCGGACATTAAACGCATCAGCAAACGTTTAAAAATGAAACCTACCCAATTTGAGGCAACCTATCTTCGAATTGATGAAGATAATGACAAGGTTTTACAGCAATTGCCATGTCCATTTTTAGGAGTAGATAATCATTGCAGTATATATGAAGATCGCCCTAAAGCCTGTCGTGAATTTCCCCATACGGACAGACCGAAATTTCATCAGATTACAGCCATTACCGCAAAAAATGTAGTGGTTTGTCCTGCCGTTTTTGCCATGGTGGAGCGATTAAAATCCGAACTTCCGTTATAGCTAAAAACTGAAAATATACCTTACATTTAGACTTTAAAAACCTTTAGTGCGCTTTACTTGGTTTATAGCTCGTAGGATTATTGGTCAGCGTTCGCATCGCAGCAGCGTTTCTGGACCCATCATAACCATTGGCATTATTGCTATTGCGTTGGGCGTTATTACCATGCTTATTGCACTTGGTACGGGTGTTGGGTTGCAGCAAAAAATCGGACAAAAAGTCGCTGCCTTTAGCGGACATATTCGTGTGACAACACTTGAAAACAGCCAACGGCAAGAAACCCTAAAACCATTAGAAAACGCGACTGAAGTTCGCGCAACACTAAAGCAACAAGCCAATATATCAGCGGTTCAGGCGGTTGCGTATGTTCCGGGTGTAATACTAAATCAAAACGCTTTTGACGGCATTGTTTTTAAGGGAATAGACGATTCGTTTAATGCTGAATTTTTCAGCTTTTTTGGCGATACAGATTATCTCACTGGCCTTGGTAAACAAGATATTTGGATTTCATCCGAGTTGGCAAAAAAACTTGACTTACAGGTTGGCGATAGAGTACCGCTATATTTTGCATCGGAAGAAACGGCGTTGCCCAAACGCCGTAGCTGCACCGTAGTCGGGCTTTTTACCACTGGTTTTTCGGATTATGACAAAACCTATGTGCTTGGCCATTTGGACGTGGTACGCTCGCTTTATGGCTGGGAAAAAAATCAAGTGGGAGCGTTTGAACTTTTTTTAGATGATTACTCCGATTTATCTTCCCAATCCGATATGCTTTATGATAGCATTGATGCGCTGGTAGATGTGCAGCATATAGAGGAACAATTTCCCGAAATTTTTAATTGGATTCGCTTGTTTGGTACAAACATCTCGCTGATTATCATCATCATGATTATTGTGGGTGGGGTAAATATGATTACCGCTTTATTGGTGCTTATTTTAGAGCAAACCCAACTCATTGGTATCACCCGTGTGCTGGGCGCACGAGTGCGTTCGTTGCAACAACTTTTCCTTATTCAGGGTGCTTATTTGATTGGCGTAGGACTTTTTTGGGGCAATCTTATTGGTCTTGGATTGTTATTTATTCAAAAACAAACCGGCATCATTTCCTTAGATCCTGCAACGTACTATGTGAGGCAAGTGCCTGTTTATATGGATGTTATAACAGTATTATGGCTTAATGGACTTACACTTTTGATTTGCCTTGTCTTACTGATTTTACCTTCCTTTATCATTGCTCGCATACCGCCCACACAGGCACTTAAAATCAATCCCTAGCATTGCTTCACGCAAAAGCATTACCTACCTTTGCGGTATGCATTACGTAGATAATATTCTTGAAACGATTGGCAATACACCGCTAATCCGCCTTAACAAAATAACAGCCGAAATAGACGCTTTGGTGTTAGCTAAAGTGGAATATTTTAATCCAGGGAGTTCGGTCAAAGACCGTATGGCACTAAAAATGGTGGAAGATGCCGAAGCTGACGGACGGCTAAAACCTGGTGGCACCATTGTGGAAGGCACTTCTGGCAATACAGGTATGGGGTTGGCGTTGGCAGCCATTGTAAAGGGGTACAAATTGATTTGCGTTTCTACCGATAAGCAATCCAAAGAAAAGTTTGATATCCTGCGTGCGGTTGGCGCGGAGGTTATTGTTTGCCCTACGGATGTAGCACCAGACGATCCGCGTTCGTATTATTCTACTTCCAAACGTATTGCCGAAGAAACGCCAAATGCATGGTACGTAAATCAGTATGACAATCCGTCAAATGCCGTGGCGCACTACGAGCAAACAGGGCCTGAAATTTGGAAACAAACGGATGGAAAAATTACCCATTTTGTGGTGGGAGTAGGTACGGGCGGTACCATCTCTGGCGTTGCCAAATACTTAAAGGAGCAAAACCCAGACATTAAAATTTGGGGTATTGACACTTACGGCTCTGTCTTTAAAAAGTATCACGAAACGGGTATTTTTGACAAGAATGAAATCTACCCTTATATCACTGAAGGTATAGGCGAAGATATTCTCCCTGAAAATGTAGATTTTGACCTTATTGATGCCTTTGAAAAAGTAACCGACAAAGACGCTGCGGTGTACACCCGAAAGCTAGCACGTGAAGAAGGTATTTTTGCTGGAAACTCCTGCGGCGCTGCCGTAAAGGGCGTGTTACAACTTAAAGAACACTTTGGACCAGACGATGTGGTGGTGGTGCTTTTACACGACTCCGGCAGCCGTTATGTAGGCAAAATGTATAACGACGATTGGATGAAAGAAAAAGGGTTTTTGTAAAAGCAACAATAATTATATTACCCCATCGCAATGGCACCAATTATTCCTGCCAAAAGCGCAATAACATAAAACCCTATGGCTACTATGGTTAGAATCCCACTAAGCCTATAATGTGCTTTTAGGTTTTTAAACCCGTCTGCTAAGGCTTCGCTGTTATTGGTGTTTATGGCTGATTTTAAACGTTTTGAAAAACGGTATAAATACAGGTATAAGAAAAAGCAAATAAGGGCTACTACAAGATAAATGACGGTAACCATTCCTGTGCCAATGGCTCCAAATGCATCATTATCAAAATCTGGTATCAAGGCAGTAATGCTGCCTATAAATAGTGCCATTATGGCAATAAACACGCACATGACAAACCCAACAATAGACAAAAAGTGTGTCCATTTACGCGTTTGATTTAGGTGGTCAATAGCTATTTGTGTAAGGGTTAATGAAGTATTCATAACATAGGTTTTATAGGTTAATTAAGATATAAAACAAGTTTTAGCCCAATGAGCACCATGCAAAAGGAAACAGTTGGTTAAGCCTTGATTATTATGCAATCTGGGTTTTGTTTAGTACTAAACTAACAAAAAATAAAGACCAAGCAAAATACTCGGTCTTTTTAAAGTTGTAATAAGAAGTATTTCTTAAAAACAATAAGTATTTTCAGCAGCTAGTTTTTCCGCCACTTTATTTCGCAGTGCAATTACGTTTGGATATTCCACATACTTGGTATAACGCTTAAGCCCCATCAGCAATGCTTTTTGCTCGTCGCCTTCGGCAAATCCAAGAATGGCTTCACGCCCTTTGGCAGTGATTTTTTCTGTGGCCTCAAACAAATACAACTGACTTAGTGCCACTTGATATTCTTGCGCCTCAAGTCCGTAGGTATCCACGTTTTTCTCTGCCCGTAACAGTGCAGATTCTGCCATATAAATCTCTATCAAAATATCGGCAACCGCCAATAGTAATTGTTGGTGGTGTTCTAGTTCAGTACCGTATTTCTGTACACCTGCGCCCGCAATCATCAAAAACACTTTTTTAAGATTTTTAAGCACATGCTTTTCTTGGCTCAATGGCTTTGAAAAGTCTGGAATAGCAAAATCAGGGATACCCAATAATTCCTCGCCCACAGCCGTAGCAGGTCCAATCAAATCCAATTGTCCTTTCATGGCTTTTTTAATTAACATACCTACGCTAAGTATTCGGTTTATTTCGTTTGTTCCTTCGTAAATACGAGCAATCCGTGCATCGCGCCAAGCGGTTTCCATTGGCGCATCTGCAGAAAAGCCCATACCTCCAAAAATCTGAACGCCCTCATCTGCAGTGTTTTGCATATCCTCAGAACAAGCCACTTTCAAAATAGAACATTCAATCACGTATTCTTCCACGCCTTTTAACTCCGCCTCTTGGTGGCTGTTTCCGGCAGCTTTGCGTAGGGCAATACGGTCTTCAATATCTTTTGCCGCACGGTAACATGCCGATTCACCCGCATAAAGGCTCGTTGCCATAGCGGCTAATTTTTGCTTAATGGCACCAAACTCTGCAATTGGGGTTTTAAACTGCACACGCTGGGTGGCATATGAGACAGATTCATTTAGGGTGCGACGTTGCCCGTCAAGTGTAGCTACCGCCAACTTGATACGCCCTATGTTTAGGGCGTTCATGGCAATTTTAAAGCCATTACCACGCTCCGAAAGCATATTTTCTACTGGCACTTTGGTGTCGCTAAAAAAGACCTGTCGGGTAGAGGAGGCGTGGATACCAAGCTTTTTTTCTTCATCACCCATGCTAATACCGTTTTCAGGGTCGTTGGGTACAATAAATCCTGTAATGTTCTTATCGTCCTCTATGCGAGCAAAGACAATCATCAAATCGGCGTAGCCTGCATTTGAAATCCATATTTTTTGCCCCGAAATAAGGTAGTGTGAACCGTCTTCCGAAAGCACGGCTTTGGTTTTACCACTATTAGCATCCGAACCTGCAGTTGGCTCGGTCAAGCAATAGCAACCAATCCACTCGCCCGAAGCTAATTTGGGTACGTATTTTTTCTTTTGCTCTTCGTTTCCATAAAGCACAATGGGCATGGTGCCTATCCCTGTATGCGCACCAAAAGCTGTAGACAACGACCCCGATGCACCAGAAATATATTCGCACACTAACATGGTATCCACAAAGCCCATTCCCAATCCACCGTAAGCCTCTGGAACACTCACACCCAAAAAGCCCATTTCACCAATTTTACGCATGAGCTCAAAGGTGTAATCGTAATCTTTGCTTTCAAAGCGTTCACGAGCAGGCCATACATCCCGATCAACAAATTCTTGAATGGCTTCGCGCATCATGCGCTGCTCTTCGTTAAATTCCTCAGGGGTAAACACATCTGCAGCTTGCGTTTCCTGCAAGATAAATGCGCCTCCACGAGTCAGTTTTCGTTCTACTGTTTCCATAATTTAAAGTTTAAATTCGTTCAAAAATTCCTGCTGCACCTTGCCCAGTACCCACGCACATGGTTACCATGCCGTATTTGTTTTTTCTCTTTTTCATTTCGTCAAAAAGCTGTACCGAAAGCTTAGCCCCAGTACACCCAAGTGGGTGTCCAAGTGCAATGGCACCGCCATTTACGTTTATGATATCGGGATTTAACCCCAACGTCCGTATAACGGCTAATGACTGCGAGGCAAAGGCTTCGTTTAGTTCAATTAATTCTATATCTTCTTGCTTCATTCCAGCTTGTTTGAGCGCTTTTGGAATGGCTGCTACAGGTCCAATACCCATAATGCGAGGCGGAACTCCTGCAGCGGCATAACTAACCATTCGGGCAATGGGTGTCACGCCTAACTCCTTCACCATGTCCTCGCTCATCACTAGTACCATGGCAGCGCCATCGCTTGTTTGTGAGGCATTTCCTGCCGTAACCGAACCTCCGTTGGCAAACACAGGGCGCAGTTTTGCTAGTTTTTCTAGGGCGGTATCAGCACGCGGACCTTCATCGGTGTCTACCACGTAACTCCGTGTTTTTTTGGTGTTACCCTCTAAATAGGTTTCCTCAATATGGATGGGAACAATTTGCTCTTTAAAAGCCCCATTTTCAATGGCGGCAAGTGCTTTTTGATGCGATGCGTATGAAAATGCGTCTTGGTCTTCTCTTGAGATATTGTATTCTTTAGCTACGGCTTCGGCAGTAAGTCCCATACCCCAATAATAGTCCTCGTTCCCTTTTTTTACCACATCATAATCGGGTACAGGTTTATATCCACCAAACGGAATATAGCTCATGCTTTCAGAACCACCTGCAATGATGCAGTCTGCCATTCCCGATTGGATTTTGGCGGTTGCCATGGCAATGGTTTCCAGTCCCGATGCGCAGTAACGGTTTACGGTTACACCCGGAACTTCATCGGTTTCCAATCCCATAAGAGAAATCAGTCGAGCCATATTTAACCCTTGTTCAGCTTCAGGCATGGCATTTCCAACAATCACATCGTCGATGCGCTTTTTATCTAATTCTGGGATAGCATTCATCAAATGCGCAACCGTTTCGGCTGCGAGTTCATCGGGGCGCTTAAAGCGGAAAAGTCCCCGAGGTGCTTTTCCAACGGCGGTGCGATAGGCACGAACAATATAAGCTGTTTTCATAGTTAATTTCGTAAAGGTTTTCCTGTTTTTAGCATATGTTGTATGCGTTCCAATGTTTTTCGTTCGGCACAAAGCGACAAAAACGCCTCACGCTCAATTTCCAATAAATAGCGTTCGCTGACCTTTGTGGCTTGCGACAAATCGCCACCCGCCATGACGTATGCCAGTTTGTTGGCAATTTTTTGGTCGTATTCAGAAATGTAATGTCCTGCTTCCATGCTATCTGTTCCTACCAAAAACATGCCTAAAGCCTGTTTTCCAAGAACTTTAATATCTGTACGTTGTTGTGGTTTTGTGTATCCACGCTGTGCCATCAATAGGGCTTCCTGTTTGGCAATACTGAGTTGTCGTTTGCTATCTACCACCACCGTGTCTTTTCCTTTTTGAAGTACGCCAAAATCAAACGCCTCGTAACCTGAAGTAGCCACTTTTGCCATACCAATAGCAAGGAAATATTCTTGTAGTACGTTTAGCTCAACATCATTTTTGCGGAAGGTGTCTGCAGCGCGAAGGGTCATTTCTTTGGAGCCACCACCACCAGGAATTACCCCGACGCCAAACTCTACTAACCCAATATAGGTTTCTGCCGCAGCAACAACCTTATCGGCGTGCATGGAGAGTTCACAGCCCCCACCAAGGGTAAGCCCGTGTGGTGCAGCCACCGTAGGAATACTGGAATAGCGCATGCGCATCATGGTATCTTGGAAGTATTTAATAGCCATGTTAAGCTCATCGTACTCTTGCTCAACCGCCATCATAAAAATCATACCCAAATTGGCACCAGCAGAAAAATTGGCTCCGTTGTTACCCACCACAACGCCTTCGTAGCCTTCTTCTGCCAAATCAATACCTTTATTGATGCCTTGTAATACGCCAGCGCCAATGGTGTTCATTTTGGAGTGAAATTCGATATTCAAAATACCATCGCCAATGTTAATAACCGAACAATCTTTGTTTTGCCAAATGGTTTTATTCTCGCGGACATTATCCAAAATAATAAAAGCATCCTGTCCAGGAATCGGAACAAATTCCGCTTTGCTGATATTGTAATAGTGTTTTTTGTTTTCTTTGAGTTGATAAAATCCATCTGCTTTGGTAGCAAGTGTTTCAATCCAAGGTGCTACGGGTTGTCCAGCTTCCTTAATTAATTCAATTCCTGTTGCCAACCCAACAGCATCCCACAACTCAAATGGTCCGTGTTCCCAACCAAAACCAGCTTTCATGGCTTCGTCAATATGGTACAATTCATCTGCAATCTCAGGAATTCTAAATTGTACATAGGCAAAAGTTTCGCCAAGTACCTGTCTGTAAAATGTTGCGGCTTTGTCTTTGCCTTTGACTAAAACAGGGAAGCGTTCTGAAACGCTATCAATGGGTTTTGTTTTTTCTAGCGTAGCAAAAGATACTTTTTTCTTAGCTCGATAGGTCATGGTATTTAAGTCCAACACCTGAATTTCAGACTTCCCATCTTTGGTGGTTACTTTTTTATAAAATCCTTGTCCAGATTTACTCCCCAACCACTTTTCATCCATCATTTTTTGGATAAAGTCTGGCAATACAAAAATAGCTCGCCGCTCATCGTCTGGGCAGTTTTCATGAAGTCCGTTGGCAACATGAACAAGCGTGTCAAGTCCAACAACATCAACGGTTCTGAAAGTAGCCGATTTTGGACGTCCCATCACAGGGCCAGTGAGTTTGTCCACTTCCTCTACCGTGAGTTCCATTGTTTTCATTTGATGAAACAGACTTTGAATGCAAAAAATCCCCACTCTGTTTCCAATAAATGCAGGCGTGTCTTTAGCCAACACCGCAGATTTTCCTAAAAATCGACTGCCGTAGTCCATCAGAAAATCCACGACTTCGGGTTTGCAGTTTGGTCCTGGGATTACTTCAAAAAGTTTTAAATAGCGCGGTGGATTAAAAAAGTGTGTTACCGTAAAGTGTTGTTGAAAATCTGCTGACCTTCCTTCGTTCATATACTTTATTGGAATTCCCGAGGTATTTGAGCTTACTAGTGTTCCAGGTGTTCGGAATTTTTCCACTTGCTCGAATACAATTTTTTTGATGTCTAATCGCTCCACGACTACTTCAATAATCCAATCTACATCTGCAATTTTGGACATATCGTCCTCAAAATTTCCTGTTTTGATGCGGTCACTAAAAGACGCGTGATACAAAGGTGCTGGTTTGCTTTTTACTGCTTTGGTAAGGTTTTCGTTCACTATACGATTGCGCACTTTTGGATGTGAAGTGTCCATGCCTTTAGCTTTTTCAGCATCGTTCGGCTCTTTGGGCACAATATCCAACAGCAGTACTTCAGCTCCGATATTGGCAAAATGGCAAGCAATACCCGCCCCCATGATACCAGAGCCTAAAACCGCTACTTTATGTATTCTTCTTTTCATTTGTCATAAATATTTTTGGATTGGATGAGTTCAATAATGGTTTCAGAAACTTCTCGAAAAACCTCAAGTTTTTTTTCACCAACACGTTCTTCAATTTGTTTGTTAAATTGGAGTACAAGCGATTTTGAAAAATCTCTTTTTTCTAAACCAAGGGGTGTTAACTTAAGCAACACACTGCGCCCATCGTCTGGATTTGGCACACGTTCAATAAGGCCTTTTTCTTCCAGTGTCTTTAGGGTTCGTGAAAGACTTGTAGCTTCCATGCCCATTTTGGGTGCAATGGCAGTTGAAGGAGTTCCGTGAACCGGGTCAATAGAAAGCAACGCCAAACCAGAAGCCATAGTGGTATCGTGTTTGGATGCTTCCTCGTTGTACATTTTGGCAATGGTCTGCCAGGTTGCCCGATAGAGTGCATCAATGGTTGGGTACGAAGTGGTTACTTGCATACTCCAAACATACAAAAAAATACTATGCACGCATAGTATTTTTTATAAATCGTAAATTGAATTAAAAAGTGCTTTGTATTTTTCTTTGATGCTTCTGCGCTTTAGTTTCATTGTTGGCGTTAGATGTCCATCCTCAACAGACCACACATCAGGAGTAACACGAATTTCTTTGATTTTTTCCCACTTCCCAAAGCGTTCGTTTATCTTATTAACTTCATCAAATATTTTTGTGCACACTTTTTCATTTTCGCTCCAAGACGCTCCTTTTGCTAACGTAATTCCTTTTTTTGCTGCCCATGATTCAACAACTTCAAAATTAGGTTGAATGAGTGCAGCTGGAAACTTTTGCCCTTCGCCAACAACCATAATTTGATCAATAAAAACCGACTGTTTCATGGCATTTTCAATTACCTGAGGAGCAATATATTTTCCACCAGAAGTTTTGAACATTTCTTTTTTGCGGTCGGTGATTTTTAAAAATCCGTCTTCATCAATTACGCCAATATCTCCCGTATGGAAATAGCCATTTTTGAGTACCTCGTCGGTTTTTTCTTTGTCTTTGTAATACCCCAACATGACGTTTGGACCTTTGCATAAAATTTCTCCGTCTTCGGCAATTTTAACAGTAACACCACTGATAACAGGACCAACTGACCCAATGCGCATTTGCCCATTTCGAAGATCATTTACAGAAATTACAGGAGAGGTTTCAGTAAGACCATAGCCTTCGGCAACGGTCATTCCCGCTGCGGTAAACACCCGTGCCAATCTAGGTTGTAAAGCAGCACTTCCCGAGGCAATTAATTCTAATTTTCCGCCTAACGCCTCTTTCCATTTACTAAAAATAAGCTTTCGAGCAAGTTTAAGTTGCATCTCGTACCACCATCCGTTTTGTCCGTATGGCTCATATCGAAGTCCCAAACCTACTGCCCAGTAGAATAGTTTTTGTTTGATACCCGAAAGTTCAGCGCCCCGCGCATAAATTTTATCGTATAGTTTTTCTAAAAGACGTGGTACAGCAGTCATCACAATAGGTTTCACTTCTTTGAGGTTATCTCCTATGGTTTCGAGCGACTCTGCAAAATAAATCCGTGTTCCAGAATAGACATATAAGTATAAAAGCATGCGCTCATAAATGTGACAGAGTGGTAAAAAACTCAACGCTTTTGCCTCGCCGTAAGTTAGCGGAAGGCGCTCTTGACTTGCAATAACATTACTTACAATATTGTTGTGACTCAGCATCACACCTTTAGGTTTTCCTGTAGTACCCGAAGTGTAAATAATGGTTGCCAAGTCTTCGGACTTAATTGTAGTTTTTCGGGCTTCGATCTCTTTGGTTTGTGCTTTTGTTGGTTTTTTTGAAAGCAGCGATTCGAAATGATCACATCCTTTGATTTTGTCAAAGCTATACACGCCTTTGAGGTTAGGACACTGTGACTCAATGGCACGAACTTTTTCCAATACTTCTTTGTCCGACACAAAACAATACGTTGCCTCTGCGTGGTTTAAAATATATGCATAGTCTTCAGATGAAATGGTGGGATATATGGGGATATTGATGGCACCAATTTGCGACATACCAAAATCGGCTAGCACCCATTCTGTGCGATTTGTAGAGGAAATCATAGCGATTTTATCACCCGCTGCAACATCCAAATTCAACAATCCTGCGCTGCATCTGTCGCCTTGTTCTTTTATTTCTTCTGTTGAAAGACCAACCCATTTTCCTTTGACTTTAGAATTTACCGCATGGTCTAGTGAGCGGTGTTCTGCCATTAAATCGATAAAATCAAAAAGCCGTTTTGGTGTTTTCATATACTAATTGTTTTGCTTTGACATCATGTCAGTATTCAAAAAAACGATATTTTTTTGATTTTACCTACTCGAAATCCAGTTGAAGGCATCTTCAAATGCCAAAATCCATGGACTTACAGCGTCTTTGCGGTCTTGTGGGTAGTGCCCCCAATTCCATGGAAAAATGGAACGTTCCAAGTGTGGCATCATTACTAAATGACGCCCGTCATCGCTGCTGAGCATGGCGGTGTTAAAATTAGAACCGTTTGGATTTGAGGGGTAGGTGTCATAGGCATATTTGCCAGAAATGGCATAGGCTTTTTCGTCTTTTGGGAATACAAACTTCCCTTCGCCATGCGCTGCCCAAATACCTAGTCTGCTGCCTTGCAATTGTTGCAACATAATGGCAGGGGATTTTTCAATTACCACATCTGTAAAGATACATTCAAACTTACCAGAGTCGTTGTGTTCCATACGTGGTTTTTCGTCATGATTTGGATGTAAAAGTCCCAATTCAATAAATAATTGACACCCATTACAAACACCCAAACTAAGCGTGCCTGGACGGTCAAAAAACGCCTGAATAGCTTGCTGTGCCTTCTCGTTATATTTTATGGTGCCTGCCCACCCTTTAGCAGAACCCAAAACATCGGAATTTGAAAAACCTCCTACGGCAACAAGAAGTTGTATGTCACTCAAATCTTCTCTACCCGAAGTCAAATCGGTCATATGAACATCTTTTACGTCAAAACCTGCCATGTGCATCATATACGCCATTTCACGTTCAGAATTACTTCCTTTTTCACGTAATACCGCTGCCTTTATTCTGCGCCTTGGAACTGACTTTAGTAGTCCGTCAAAATCTTTTGGGAAGTCGAATTGTAATGGCGTTTTATCAAAAGATTCAAAACGTGCAGCAGCTTTCTTGTTTCCGCTTTGTTTTTGATCTAATAAATACGAGCTCTTAAACCAATGTCTTCTGTAGGTTGGAACATCAAATTGATACTCTTTTTCATTCCCTTTAACAACCAACGTATTTGATTTTGTCAGTTTTCCAATGCGTTCTATCGCAATACCTTTTTTCTTTAATCGGCTTGCGGTTTCGCCTTCCGTTTGGATAAGAATACCCACTTGCTCCGAGAGTAAGATTTGTTCAGTGCTATATTCAGATTTTGATAATTTAACATCCAAACCAATACCTTCAGCCGCAAAACACATTTCTAGAAGAGAAGTGATGAGTCCGCCCGAGCTAATATCATGTCCTGCCGAAATAGTACCTTTTATAAGTTCTTTTTGAATCGCATTAAAAACGGATTTGAAATATTTTGCTTTTGCAACATCGGGTGCTTGCGCACCAATGGCATTATTGAGTTGCCCAAATGCTGAGCCTCCCAACGCTGCTTTGCAATCCGACAAATCAATGCGATATACATCGCCTCCGCCTAATTTGAGTTCTGGTGTTACCACTTTATCCACAGCATTGGAATGACCTGCCGCAGAAATAATTACCGTACCAGGAGCCAAAACTTCTTGGTCTTTATATTTCTGTTTCATCGAAAGGGAATCCTTACCTGTTGGTATGTTAATTCCCAACTTAATGGCAAAGTCTGAACAAGCTTTTACAGCTTCATAAAGTCGGGCATCTTCACCAGGATTATTGCAAGGCCACATCCAATTTGCAGATAAACTCACCGACGATAATCCTCCCGAAATAGGTGCCCAAATGATATTGGTCAACGCTTTGGCAATGGCATTTTTACTACCCAAACCAGCATCAATAAGCCCCACAAGAGGCGCATGTCCAATCGATGTTGCCATGCCGTGAACCCCTTCAAAATCAAGTGCCATTACGCCACAGTTTGCCAACGGCAATTGGTGGGGGCCAACACACTGCTGTTGCGCCACACGCCCTGTAACACAACGATCAACTTTGTTCGTAAGCCAGTCTTTACAAGCCACCGCTTCAAGCTGGAGTAACCATGCTACACTTTCTTCAAATGATTTTGGCTGGGGTATTTCTGCATAAGTTGTTGTGCTAGTGCTATCTCGCATGATAGTTTTTGGCGTTTTTCCAAAAAAATCTGAAAGTGCCAAATCGATTGGTGATTGCCCGCTTTTTTCAGAATGCACTTCAAAGTGGTTGTTTTCTTTGATTTCACCCACTTCAAAAATAGGGGCACGCTCTCTCGCGGCAATTTCGTTTAGTTGCTCAAGTCCGCGCGCATTGGTAATAAGTCCCATGCGTTCTTGAGATTCGTTTCCAATAATTTCCTTTGCCGACAAGGTTTGATCCCCAACGGGAAGTTTGTCCAAATCAATAGTCCCACCTACTTCTTCGATAAGCTCCGAGAGGCAATTTAGGTGTCCACCAGCTCCGTGATCGTGAATGGAAACAATTGGGTTGTTTTCTGCTTCAACAGCGGCACGAATGGTGTTTGCAACACGTTTTTGCATTTCAGGATTGGAGCGTTGTACGGCATTTAGTTCAATCCCTGATTCAAAAGCTCCTGTGTCAGCAGAAGATACAGCAGCACCCCCCATTCCAATACGGTAATTGTCGCCACCCATGACCACAATTTTATCTCCTTTTTTGGGTGTTTTTTTGATGCTTTGCTGCACTTTTCCATAACCAATTCCCCCGGCAAGCATAATGACTTTGTCAAATCCGATGGTTTGCTTGTTTTCGTTGTGCTCAAAGGTTAGCAGCGACCCCGCAATTAGCGGTTGTCCAAACTTATTTCCAAAATCGGATGCACCGTTTGACGCTTTTATCAAAATGTCTTCAGGATTTTGGTACAGCCATGGGCGAGGAGGTAGCTTTTCCCAAGGGCGATTGGCTTCTGTTCGCGGATACGCGGTCATATATACAGCAGTTCCTGCCATGGGAATAGAACCTTGTCCGCCCGCAAGGCGATCTCTAATTTCACCACCCGATCCTGTGGCTGCGCCATTAAAAGGCTCTACAGTTGTAGGGAAATTGTGGGTTTCGGCTTTTAGTGATAATACAGAAAGAAAAGATTTTTTGGTATAAAAATCGGGAACATTTGGTCGTTTTGGTGCAAATTGCACAAGTGTTGGCCCCTTGATAAAAGCCACATTGTCTTTGTAGGCAGAAATTAAATTATCCCCATTTTTCTTTGATGTTTTTTTGATGAGTTCAAATAGCGATTTCTTTTTGGTTTTACCATCAATAATAAAGGTGCCATTAAAAATTTTATGACGACAATGCTCGGAATTTACCTGTGAAAACCCAAACACTTCGGAGTCTGTAAGTTCGCGATCTAATCGTTTGGCTAAACCTTCCAAATAACCTACCTCATCACTGCTAAGGGATAATCCTTCTTGCTCGTTATATGCAGCAATATCACTAATATACTTGATGCTATCTGGGGTGCGTTTTGTGTCAAAAATGT
Organism: Flavobacteriaceae bacterium; assembly: GCA_049596455.1. GTDB lineage: Bacteria > Bacteroidota > Bacteroidia > Flavobacteriales > Flavobacteriaceae > UBA7446. Next base: position 34,957 of record JBMYLP010000007.1, read on the forward strand.
GTTGATCCAATTCTTTAAATTGCTGATGCACCATGGCATCAAAAGCATTCATGTGTTCTTCTGCCCAAAACTGTTCAATACGGATAATGTCGCCAATTCCCATGTTATGACATATTTCCACGGCATTGGTGCTCCACGGCGTTACCATGCTAATACGTGGCCCAACAAGTGCAGCTTGCACAAACGATTTTCGAAGTAGTGGGTACCCACCAAAAAGCCACTCTAGCTTTTTTTGATCCTCTTCAGAGATAGGAAGTTCCTTTTGAACTACATAAAGGTGCTGTTTTGGGTCACCAAAAAAACAAATCATACACAATGATTAAAACACAAAAATAAGGATACTTTGGCTCGTTAAGGTGATTTTATCCCTGTAAAAAATAAACGAAACCCACTAATTTATCAACAAACTAAGTTGTTCGTTGAAGGCGCGCCATATAAAACCCATCAAACCCCTGAACTGATGGCCACAAGTGCTTTTCTTTTTCAAGTGTAAAAGATTGCCCAATTTCAGAAGTCAGGAATTGTGAAACCTGCATTTCGTTTTCCTGTGGCAAAATAGAGCACGTTACATAAATTAGTTTTCCGCCGGGCTTAACCATCTGGGCGTATTGCAACAATATTTGCTGCTGCTCTATTATGATGCGGCCTATAAAGTCAGGATTGAGTTTCCATTTTGCATCTGGGTTTCTGCGCAACACCCCAATTCCGCTACAAGGAGCGTCTAGCAGCACTCTATCTGCCGATTGGTGTAATTTTTTTATCACTTTAGTGCTGTCAATTAAGCGAGTTTCAATATTATGTGCTCCTGCTCGTTTGGCTCTGCGCTTAAGTTCACGTAGTTTATATTGATGTATGTCCAATGCAATGAGTTGCCCTTTGTTTTGCATCAGAGCAGCAAGGTGAAGTGCTTTTCCGCCTGCTCCTGCACACGCATCAACAACACGCATACCAGATTCTACTTGTGTGAATGGCGCAACACATTGCGAAGCAGCATCTTGCACTTCAAAAAGTCCTTTTTGGAATGCATTGGTGCTAAATACATTGCTCCTTTGGTCAAGCAGCAAAGCATCGGGATATTTCGATAAGAATTGTGTTGTGATTTTTTCTTCAAGCAACACATTCCGAAGTAATTTTGGAAGTGTTTTTAAGGTATTTGCACGAAGTACAACAGGTGCCATGGTATTTAAGGCTTCAAGCTCCTGTTCCCATTTTTTCTCTCCTAAGGCATCAACGCCTAGTTCATCCAACCAATCAGGGATAGACTCGCGGTATTTGCGATCTTTTCGCAACGCTTCAAACCTTCCTTTGATGCGTCTTGTGGGAGTTCCTTCAATGGATTTCCAGTCGGGTAGCGAGTAACCGCGCAACGTAGCCCATACAGCAAAAACCCGCCACAAATCATCTCTATGAAACGGTTCTTGAACTTCTGCTATTGAAGCGTAAAGACGCTTCCAGCGCACGATTTCATAAGTAGTTTCGGCAATAAAACCACGGTCACGACTACCCCAACGCTTATCGCTTTTCAGTAATTGCGCCACCACTTTGTCTGCATATTTGTCTTCGTTAAAAATTTGATGAAGACCGTTGAGTACGGCCAAAACTAAGTTTTTATGTAAGCGCATAGTATTAGTTGAATGATTGAAGCTCAATCAGTTTTTTGTACATCCCATTTTGGGCTAAAAGTGCTTCATGTGTGCCCCGCTCAAGTACGTTTCCTTTGTCCAGCACAATAATTTCGTCTGCGCTTTTTATGGTGGATAATCGGTGTGCAATGATAAGCGATGTACGGTTTTGCATCATTTTTTGAAGTGCATCTTGCACCAATTTTTCAGATTCGGTATCCAGCGCAGAAGTAGCTTCGTCCAATATCATTACAGGAGGATTTTTGAGTACAGCACGTGCTATGGCTAAGCGTTGTTTTTGTCCACCCGAAAGCTTGTTACCTCCATCGCCAATAACGGTGTCGATACCCTCTGGTAGCTCCGCAACAAATGATGCAGCATTGGCTATGGCTAATGCTTCGTTGAGTTCGTCATCAGAGGCATTTGGACGTGCGATGCGCAAGTTGTTTTTTACGGTGTCGTGAAATAGGATTGCATCTTGTGTTACAAATCCAAACAATGTGCGTAATTCATGCAAATCTACGGTGTTTGTAGCAACTCCATCTACAGTAATACTTCCCTTTTGCGGGTCGTAGAAACGTGCTAACAGGTTAGCGATAGTCGTTTTTCCACTTCCGGACGATCCAACAAGTGCCACTGATTTTCCTTTGGGAATGGTTAAATTAAGACCGTTTATGACATTTTCTTCACCATAACTAAAATGAATGTTGTTAAACGATATCTCTTTTGAAAAATCGGGAAGTTTTTTAGAGTTTTTTGGTGATTGAATATCCGATTGATAAAACAAATACTCCATGATGCGTTGTGCAGCAGCATTTCCTTTTCGAACGCTATAAATGGCCCTACTCATCGATTTTGCAGGGGTAAGTACGCCATAAGCAAGTCCAAGGTATGTAATAAATGCTTCGCCGGTGAGGGTTTGCTCAACCAAAACAAGACGCCCTCCGAAATATAAAATAACGCCAAAAACGGCAATACCAAGAAACTCACTAACTGGGCTAGCGAGACTTTGACGATGAATCAAATTATTGGCAAAAGTGAATACCCTTTTTGTGATGCCAGAAAACTTTTTACTGAAGGCTTTTTCGGCAGTAAAAATTTGAATGATGGGTATTCCAGTAAGTGACTCCTCAACAAAAGACAGGAGCTCACCAAACTCACGTTGCAATTTTTCGGAACGTGAGTTTAAGGATTTTCCAATTATAGAAATTAGCCACCCCGCAATAGGGATAAATATCAAAACAAAAAAGGTGAGTTTTGTACTTATAAAAAACATACTCCCCAGTGCAAAAAGTATGGTAAGGGGTTCACGCACCAGCATTTCAATCACTGATAAAAACGAACTTTGAACTTCGTTTACATCAGCGGTAATTCTGGATAAACTATCTCCTTTTTTGTTGTCGGAATGAAAATTTGCGGAGAATGAAATGAGTTTTTTATAAAGTGCATTTTGCAAGTCCTGAACCACTCCATTACGCATATAGGTAATAAAAAATATCGCACAATAGTTGAATAGATTTTTCAGAAAAAAAGAAATTAGCAATACACCAATGACAATCATAAGCGCTTTTAACGCATCGTCTTGTGCATATTGTCCCACCGAATACCGAAATGAATCTAGGGCATAATTTAGCAATTCCCCTACGCCCTGATACTCAGGTTTATTTGTTGGAGTTTTTTCACCACCAAAAAGTACCTCAAGCATAGGCCAAAGTGCAATGAAAGAAATCGCATGGAAAAAAGCATACAACAGGTTAAACACAATGTTTAAAGCAATGTATCCTTTGTAGGGTAGTGCGTAGCGTAAAATATACCGAATTGGACTCATGATATGCCTAATTCAGCCAAAATATGATTGATTTTTAAATCTAAAACTTCTTTGATACTTCTGTAGTTTTTAGCCGAATCAAGTTTGGTGTTTGCACTCACGTAGAACTTAATTTTTGGTTCAGTTCCACTGGGACGTGCTGCCACCCGCGTGCCATCTTCGGAAATAAAAATCAATACATTGGCTTTTGGCAAAGGTATTGTTTCTTTTTCTTGCGATTGCAAATTATGGCGTGTAGCTGTTGCATAATCCTCAAGATGCGTGACAACACTGCCGTCTAGGGTTTTGGGTGGATTACTACGGAACTGCTCCATTAACCGCTCAATTTCTGCAGCACCAGACTTTCCTTTTTTAACTAGCGAAACTAATTTTTCCTGAAAAAGACCCAGTTTTTCGTAAGTGTTTAGTAAGGTGTTGAAAAACGAACTTCCATTCGATTTGGCTTCCGTAGCCAGTTCGCACGCCAACAAAGCAGCCGTAACGGCATCTTTGTCGCGGACAAAATCGCCCACCATAAAACCAAAGCTTTCTTCGCCACCGCCAAGACATTTTTGGTTGGGGTAGTGTTCTATCATTTGAGCAATCCACTTAAAGCCCGTCAGCCCAAGTTTACATTCAATTCCATAATGCTTTGCTAAAGGCAGCATCATAGGTGTAGAAACCACTGTGGAGCCCACAAAAGCGTTGTCAGCATCTGTAAAATTGCCTTTGCTTAAAATAAAATCGGTCATGGCAATCATGGTTTGGTTGCCGTTTAAAAGCTCTAATTCGTTGATTTCGTTGCGCACCGCAATGCCTAATCGGTCGGCATCGGGGTCTGTGCCAATAACAATATCTGCACCAATTTCATTGGCTTTTTGCATCGCCATTTGTAGTGCTTCGGGTTCTTCAGGATTTGGAGATTTTACCGTTGGAAAATCGCCATCGGGAGTTGCTTGCTCTTCAATAATGGTAACCTTATCGTACCCAGCTGCTTTGAGTACTTGCGGAATGGCGGTTATGGAAGTTCCGTGCAAGGAGGTAAATACGATTTTGAGTTCGTTTCGATTTCCGTTGCCAATACGTCCAACTTCGACAGAAGCCTTTTGAAACGCCTCGTCAACCGCTGTGTCTATTGTGTTGATACGATTTGGTTGCGCATCAAAGTTTATATCTTGATATTGTGTACTATTGATTGCGGCAATGATGCCAGCGTCTTGCGGAGGCACAATTTGCCCACCGTCTTGCCAATACACTTTGTAGCCATTATACTCTGGCGGATTATGCGATGCGGTAAGTACAACCCCGCAATGGCATGCCAAATGCCGTACAGCAAAAGACACTTCGGGAGTAGCACGAAGATCAGAAAAAAGGAATACGTCTATTCCATTTGCAGAAAAGATATCTGCTACAATCTGCGCTAATTCCTTACTGTTATGTCGGCAATCATATCCGATAACAACACGTGGTGTTGCTGTGGGAAATTGTTCCTTAAGGTAATTGCTAAGCCCCTGCGTAGTGCGCCCAAAGGTGTATTTATTTACTCTGTTGGTGCCAACGCCCATAACGCCACGCATACCACCAGTACCAAATGCTAAGTCCTTATAAAATGCGTCTTCGAGAGCTTCAGGGTTGTTTTTTAATGCAGCAACGTCTTTTTGGGTTTCATTATCAAAAGGCGCTTTTTGCCAAGCGTCTGCTTGTTCTAAAAAAGATGTACTCATTGTATCTTATTACAAAGCAAATTTACATATTCCCTTTAGAGTTTTGCCCAATCGTTTCTTTTATTTTGTATCGCATTTTGTGGTCGCGATTTCGAACGATAATTTCCCCAATAAATCCTGCCAAGAAAAACTGACTTCCCAAAATCATGGTGGTGAGAGCAGCATAAAATTGTGGCCTATCGGCAATAAGTCTCCCGTCGGGGTGAACAAATAGTTTATCTATCCCTAAATAGATAGCAAAACTGAACCCCAACAGCAGCATAATGCTTCCAATCAGCCCAAAGAAATACATGGGTCGGCGTCCAAATCGATGTAAAAACCAAAGGGTTATTAGGTCTAAAAATCCTTTTACAAATCTGTCTGGACCAAATTTGGAATGTCCAAATTTTCGTGCTTGATGTTGCACCACTTTTTCGCCAATGCGCCTAAATCCAGCTTGCTTTGCTAGCACAGGGATATAACGATGCATTTCACCATAGACTTCGATAGTTTTTACGACATCGTTTCTATAGGCTTTGAGTCCACAATTAAAATCGTGCAGTTTGATACCGGAAACCCTGCGTGCTGCCCAATTAAAAATTTTGGAAGGAATGTTTTTAAACAATAAAGAATCGAAACGCTTCTTTTTCCAACCCGAAATCATGTCGTAGTTGCCCTCAGTAATTAAGCGGTACAAATCGGATAATTCTTCCGGAGAGTCTTGTAAGTCGGCATCCATAGTACAAACCACTTCGCCTTTACATTGCAAAAAGCCTGCGTGTAACGCTTGCGATTTGCCGTAGTTCCGTAAAAAACGAATGCCTTGTATGCGTTTGTCGTTAGTGCTAACCTCTTGCACCCAAGCCCAAGAAGCATCTGTGCTGCCATCATCTATAAATATGATTTCGAATGAAAGTGCTGCGTCTTCCAGGGTACGAACAATCCATGCGTAGAGCTCGGGAAGGGACTCCGCCTCGTTTAAAAATGGGATAACTACCGATAAATGCGGTTGTTTTGCCAATTAGTTCTTTTTTGCAAATAAACCTGTTATTAAGCCAACAACAAGTCCTATGAGCACGTTCATTATAAGTATAAATGGAAAGCTAATGTAGAAAAACTTTTCAGTATTTTCTTGTTGCATTTGAATCATATCTTCACCGATTTCAGGTCTAGATTCACGAAGTGTATCGGCTTGCAATTGTGCGGTATTGGTGATAAAATCTGGTTCAAGCACATTGATAAAAATGGCAAAATAAATAAGCCCAATAATTCCAGCAACCAAGAATACGCCAACGCCGAGCTTTATAGATTGCTTTAGCGAGAGCAGTCCGCTGTTGTCTTTTTTAAATGTTAGAATGGCAATTACTGCTACTGTAGCGGGTATTAATGTTTGCACAGTTTGAATTACTGGGGATTGATTGTAGGTCATCTCCATAAAGTGTAACATCAAACTAAATACGATGCCAATTCCTGCAGCAATAAGCCCAAAGCGGTAGTTATACGGTCCTAATTTTGGTGAAGTTTCCATGTGTTGTCTTTTTTATGGGTTAAGTGTATGGTAAATTTAGATAAAATAATTAAATTTGCACCCCTTTAAAAGGTAAAAGCTTTATGAAACAAGGTATTCATCCAGAGAATTATCGCTTGGTAGCGTTCAAAGACATGTCTAACGACGATGTGTTTATTACCAAATCAGCTGCCAATGCCAAAGAAACCATCGAAGTTGATGGTGTAGAATATCCATTGGTAAAATTGGAAATCTCTCGCACATCACACCCGTACTACACCGGTAAATCTAAATTGGTTGACACTGCCGGTCGTATTGATAAGTTTAAGAACAAATACGCTAAATTCAAGAAGTAATTTTGAATTTTCACACGAAATAGAACCTCCTTTGCGGAGGTTTTTTTATTTCCACTTATCTTTGAAGCATGCAAATTTGCTTATTTGACGGTCCAAACCGCACCGATTTACTTCCACTTGTCTACACCCGCCCTGTAGCAGATTTGCTCATAGGCGGTATGAGCCTAGCAAAACGCTGGGAATCTTCTGTCAGTGCAACAACCGTAGTAGAAACGGAGGCCTATTTGCAACAACAAGCACCTCCTTTTGATGTTGCTGTTTTAGCAGGTTGTTTGCCTTCGGCAGATTTAATTGATGCGATTATACACCTAAAAAGTGGACAAAAGTTGGTGCATAATAATAGGCTTATTGCCTTTAGAGGAGCAGCATCAAGCACAGCAGATGAGCTGAATTCGTTCGAAGAAATCACTTTCTCAGACGCTCTAACCATTATTCGTTTTCCGTGGGATTTGTTTACCCACAATGCACAAGCCATTTGCGATGATGTCTCCTTTTTTGAGAACACACACACAAATAATCCAGATAAATCAAACCAACTTTTTGGAAAACATCCTGTTTTGGTTGGGGCAAATGTAACCGCCCAAGCGGTAGTTTTTAACACAAATGATGGCCCAATTATTGTTGATGACGGTGCCACCATCATGGAAGGGTCACTATTGCGTGGGCCGTTGTATATCGGCAAAAATGCTGTGATTAAAATGGGAACAAAAATCTATAGCGGAACGAGCATAGGTCAAAATTCAAAAGTAGGCGGTGAGCTAAACAATGTTGTTTTTATGGGTAATAGCAACAAAGGGCACGATGGCTTTTTGGGCAATGCCGTTGTGGGTGAGTGGTGTAATTTGGGTGCAGCTACCGATGCGTCTAATCTGAAAAATGATTACGGCGAGGTTCGCGCATGGAACTATACCCAACAAAAATTTATCTCAACGGGATTGCAATTTTGCGGTCCTATTATTGGCGATCATTCTAAAACCGCCATTCAAACCGCACTAAATACCGCAACAGTAATTGGCGTGGGATGTAATATTTTTTCTACAGGATTTCCACGCACCTTTATTCCCAGTTTTTCTAGAGGGGGCGCACAAGGGCTTACCGAAAACCGACTTTCTAAAGTGTTGGAAACCGCGCGCATTGTAATGGCGCGTCGTGGGCAAGAGCTCAATACAGCTGCCGAACAAGTGCTGACGCATGTTTTTGATGTCACCAAGAATTTCCGTTAGTCATTTGTTTGAGCGATAGCGCATTAGCATTGTATATTTGCCAAAATTTTTCTCATGTCCGCCACTGGAACAGTTGCTTTTTATACGTTGGGGTGTAAGCTGAATTTTTCAGAAACTTCCACCATTGCACGAGCATTTGTGGCTGCGGGCTATACTCAAACCTCGTTTGAAAGTCCTGCAGACGTGTATGTGATTAATACGTGTTCGGTAACTGAAAACGCCGATAAAAAATTCAAAACCGTTGTAAAGCAAGCACTTAAACAAAATCCTGACGGCTTTTTGGTTGCCATTGGATGCTATGCGCAACTCAAACCTGAAGAATTGGCTGCCCTAGATGGCGTTGATTTGGTTTTGGGCGCCAATGAAAAGTTTAATGTCGTTGATTTTATTGAAGGTAAATCGACAGATACTGCCGTACACGCATGCGCTATTGATGAAGTGGAGCAGTATGTTGGGAGTTACGCCATTGGTGAGCGCACACGAGCGTTTTTAAAAGTACAAGATGGTTGCGATTACAAATGCACCTATTGCACCATTCCCTTGGCGCGTGGATTTTCTAGAAGTGACACCCTTGAAAACATTTTGCGACAGGCACGAGAAATTGTTACTCAAGACATAAAGGAGGTAGTGCTTACAGGAGTAAATATCGGTGATTTTGGCAAAGGCGAATTTGGTGCAAAGAAACACGAACATACCTTTTACGATTTGGTGTATGCATTAGATGAGGTGGAGGGTTTGGAGCGCATTCGCATTTCTTCAATTGAGCCCAATTTGCTGCGTCAAGAAACCATTGATTTTGTAGCGCAATCCAAGCGTTTTGTGCCCCATTTTCACATTCCACTACAGAGTGGAAGCAATGCTATTTTGGCGGCAATGCGCCGCAGGTATCAACGCGAGTTGTATGCCAAGCGTGTAACACAAATAAAAAATCGAATGCCACATGCTTGTATTGGGGTTGATGTGATTGTGGGGTTCCCTGGCGAAACCGACGACCATTTTATGGAAACCTATCATTTTTTAAATGAATTGGATATATCCTATTTGCATGTGTTTTCATATTCTGAACGGGCTAACACTCTTGCTGCCGAAATGCCAAATCCCATTCCAAAAAATGTACGTGCCAAACGAAGTAAAATGCTCCGTGGGTTATCCTTGAAAAAGCGCAGGGCATTTTATGAGCAGCAGTTGGGTACTACCCAAAAAGTGTTGTTTGAGTCAGAAAATAAAAACGGATATATTCATGGCTTTACACCCAATTATATCAAAGTAAAAACCTATTGGAATCCTGCGCTGTGCAATACCATTCACGATGTAAAACTAACCCAAATAGCCGATGACGGTTTAGTTAGTTTTGAATTTGTAAAAGCTGTTGGAGAACAAGTGGCTTAGATGCGCACGCCTATAGGAAGCATACTGCGGTAACGCTTGTTTTTTCGAATAAAGCGCACAATTTCTGGACTAGTTGGCATCATGCTTACATTGCGTTCTGCAATAATGGCAAGTACTTCTTTTATAAAGGCATCGCTAAAATCGTTTGGGCAATTGTTTTTTGGAACCACAAGTTTGGTAAGAAATATTTTTCGCTCTTGTTGCGCATATTCTATTTTGGCAAGTTCACCAGCAATTTCTGTTTCAAATTGGCGCAAGAAGGAATTGTCGGTTACGTTCATTTTTTCCATAAAATTATGCTAGAGCGCAAATTTACAAAAAAATACGTACATTGAGATTGCAATGAGAAAGACTACCAGCATACACATATATATGATGCCTGGCATGGCTGCCAATACATCTATTTTTGATTTCATTGATCTCGGAAATTCGTTCGAAATTCATCGTTTGGCGTGGTTCACACCCAAGAAAAACGAATCCATAGCGTCTTATGCTAAGCGCATGTGTGATAAGGTAACACATCCAAACCCCGTTTTATTAGGTGTTTCTTTCGGAGGTATTTTGGTTCAAGAAATGTCAAAACTCATTTCCTGCCGTAAAGTAATTATTGTTTCAAGCGTTCGTACGAGTAAAGAGTTTCCCATTCATATGCGGATTACGCGTAAAACCAAAGCCTATCGTTTTTTCCCTACGCAATGGGTAGATAACATTGAAGATTTTATTGGATTTATGTTTGGTCCTGCTGCTCGTAAACGCATGGATTTAAATAAAAAATACCTTTCAGTTCGAAATCCACAGTATTTGGATTGGTCGTTGGAGGTATTTTTTAATTGGGAACAAGTAGAACCGTTGCCCAATGTGGTGCATATTCACGGAACCTACGATTTGGTTTTCCCTGTATTTTATTTGAAAGATTATATTCCTATTCCTAAAGGAACACACGTAATGATTGTTTTACGTGCAATTTGGTTTAACAGGAATTTGCCCAAAATAATACTACACGACTGGAAGGGTGATAAGGCTTAAATTTTCTTTAGCTGTTGCTGCATCATTTTTATTTGTTCTGTCAGCATGCCTTGCTTGTCTAGTTTTTTTGCTTCGTTGAGCAGTGTTGTCGCTTCGCGTTTGCGGCGTTTTTGCATGACAATTCCCGCCAAACTCAGTTTTGCCATTGCCAAATCGTGTTTCATATTTAGCCCAAGCGAAATGGCTTTTTTAAAATGACGCTCTGCTTTGGTAAGGTTTTTTTGCGACTCAATAACACCATGCAAAAAGAAATAATATCCTTGTTGTTTTGTTGTTAATGCGTTTTGTGGATTCTTAATGCGTTGTAGCCAACGCATTGTTCCTTCAAAATCTTGCTTGCGTAACCGTAAAAATGAGAGCAGAATCAGCTCATTTTTGTAGTATAAAAATACAAATACACCTGCCAAGAAAATTAAGGCGATTCCATTTCCAATGTTTGACTCCATAAATTGGTACACGGCATAGCCAATGGTAGCCGTTGCTAAAACAATTTTTATGAATTTTGGGAACATAGCTTTCTTTTGTTTTGCAAATTTACACATTTATATAATAAGGTTGTTTGCTGAATATGCTAGTTGTTGTATATTTGCACCCAGTTAAGAAAAAAAGATGAAAAGAACGTTTCAACCTTCAAAGAGAAAACGCCGTAACAAACACGGTTTCATGGAGCGCATGGCTTCGGCAGCAGGTCGTAAGGTATTGGCTTCGCGGCGCGCCAAAGGACGTAAAAAACTTTCTGTTTCATCCGAAGTACGTCACAAAAAATAAGTGAATAAATCGTTGAAAACATCAAGGTGCTACTTTATGAGTAGCACCTTTTTTTGTATATCTTCGAAAGAATTTTGACCACCTTTTAGCAAAAGCATATGCCAAAAAGAAAAGACCTAAACAGTATCCTCATCATCGGCTCTGGACCCATTATTATTGGGCAAGCCTGCGAATTTGATTACTCAGGCTCGCAATCGTTACGTTCACTCAGAGAAGATGGAATTGAAACCATTCTTATCAATTCCAATCCGGCAACCATCATGACTGACCCTTCAATGGCAGACCATGTGTATTTGTTGCCACTAACAACAAAATCTATTATTAAAATCCTATGGGCGGACAAACTGCATTAAACTTATGTATTGAGGCAGACGAAAAAGGCATTTGGAAAGATTTTGGTGTACAGCTTATTGGGGTAAATATCGATGCGATAAATATTACGGAAGACCGCGAAAAATTCCGTGAGCTTATGGAGCAAATCGATGTGCCAATGGCACCGCAAGCTACCGCAACATCTTTCTTAAAAGGCAAGGAAATTGCGCAGCAATTTGGCTTCCCTTTGTGTATTCGGGCTTCATACACGCTTGGAGGTGCGGGTGCTGCTATTGTGTATAAAGAGGAGGAGTTTGATGAGTTGATGCGCCGTGGGCTAGAAATTTCGCCTATCCATGAGGTTATGATTGACAAAGCCATGATGGGCTGGAAAGAATACGAATTGGAATTGCTGCGCGATAACAACGACAACGTGGTTATTATCTGTTCCATTGAAAACATGGATCCGATGGGAATCCATACAGGTGACTCTATCACAGTGGCTCCTGCCATGACACTTTCCGACAAAACCTATCAGAAAATGCGTGATATGGCCATCAAAATGATGCGCAGTATTGGCGATTTTGCAGGTGGGTGTAACGTGCAATTTGCGGTAAGTCCAGACGAAAAAGAGGATATTATTGCTATTGAAATCAATCCGCGGGTGTCACGTTCTTCGGCATTGGCGAGTAAGGCAACTGGATATCCAATTGCAAAAGTGGCTACCAAATTGGCTATTGGCTACAGGCTTGATGAGCTAGACAATCAGATTACAAAATCTACTTCAGCCTTGTTTGAGCCAACATTGGATTACGTAATTGTGAAAATTCCACGCTGGAACTTTGACAAATTTGAAGGCTCTGACCGTACTTTAGGCTTACAAATGAAAGCCGTGGGCGAGGTTATGGGTATTGGACGTTCGTTTCAAGAGGCCTTGCACAAAGCCACGCAATCGCTTGAAATTAAGCGAAATGGATTGGGTGCAGACGGAAAGGGCTATACAGATTACAACACTATTATAGATAAGCTCACCAACGCTTCGTGGGATAGGGTATTTGTGATTTACGATGCCATTGCCATGGGGATTCCACTGAGCAAAATCTACGACATTACCAAAATAGACATGTGGTATTTGAAGCAGTATGAAGAACTGTTTCAGTTGGAGAAAGAAATTTCCACCTACACCATTGATAGCATAGACAAAGAGTTATTGCTAGAGGCAAAGCAAAAAGGCTATGGCGACCGCCAAATTGCCCATATGCTGGGCTGTCTAGAAAGCGAAGTGTACAGCAAGCGAGATGAGATGAATATTCATCGTGTATATAAATTGGTGGATACTTGTGCGGCGGAGTTTACTGCAAAAACTCCATATTACTATTCCACTTTTGAAAGTACGATGGAAACAGCTGATGGAACGGTTTCAGTACACAATGAAAGTGTGGTGTCTGACCGCAAAAAAATTGTGGTGCTTGGCTCGGGTCCAAACCGCATTGGGCAAGGTATTGAGTTTGATTATTGCTGTGTGCACGGCGTTTTGGCTGCCAGCGAAGCAGGTTATGAAACGGTAATGATTAACTGTAATCCCGAAACGGTTTCTACAGATTTTGACACAGCAGACAAGCTTTATTTTGAGCCCGTGTTCTGGGAACATATATACGATATCATTCGCCACGAAAAGCCCGAAGGCGTGATTGTGCAATTGGGCGGTCAAACGGCACTGAAACTTGCCGAGAAGTTAGATCGCTATGGCATTAAAATTATGGGAACAAGTTTCCAGTCGTTGGACTTGGCGGAAGATCGTGGAAGTTTTTCTACCCTGCTTAAAGAAAACGATATTCCGTATCCAGAATTTGGCGTAGCAGAAACTGCCGACGAAGCACTTGCACTTGCCGATAAGTTGAACTTCCCCATTTTGGTTAGACCCTCTTACGTATTGGGTGGACAAGGGATGAAAATTGTCATCAATAAAGAAGATTTGGTCAAGCATGTGGTGGATTTATTGCATAAAATCCCAAACAACAAATTGTTGTTAGACCATTATTTAGACGGTGCTATTGAGGCTGAAGCCGATGCCATTTGCGACGGCGAAAATGTGTATATCATTGGAATTATGGAACATATTGAACCTTGTGGTATCCACTCGGGCGATTCCAACGCTACCTTGCCGCCGTTTAATTTGGGTAAATTTGTGATGCAACAGATTAAAGACCACACCAAAAAGATTGCACTTGCGCTGAAAACGGTTGGGCTTATCAACATTCAGTTTGCCATAAAAGACGATGTGGTCTATATTATTGAGGCAAATCCGCGTGCGTCTAGAACGGTGCCGTTTATTGCAAAGGCGTATAAAGAGCCGTATGTAAATTATGCTACCAAAGTCATGATAGGCGATAAAAAACTGTCTGATTTTAATTTCAACCCGCAGTTAAAAGGCTTTGCCATTAAGCAACCTGTATTTTCATTCAACAAGTTCCCGAACGTAAACAAGGCACTTGGACCAGAAATGAAAAGTACGGGCGAAAGCATCTTGTTTATTGACGACCTCAAAGACGATGAGTTTTACGAGTTGTACGGTCGCAGAAAGATGTATTTGACGAAATAGATTGCGTGAATTCACGTATCTTTAAGCAAACATTTTTAGTATGGAGTGGATTCCGGTTGCTGTTATTTTGGTGGCGCTTGTCGTATTTTTTCTTATTATTCAAAAGAATCAATCCAAAGGCGTTTCGAATGAATTTTTGATGCAGCTCAATGCGCAGTTGCGAGAAGAAATACAGGGCATTCGTAAAGAAACAGACGCCAATGCCAAAGAAACTCGTGTAGAGCTAGAGCAGAAACTCAACAATATCACCAAAGGGATAAGCGATTATCAACGTTCTTCCAATCAGTCCATTACGCAGCAGTTTGCCGAGTCTAAAAAAGCGATAACCGACGTAACCAAAGCCCTTTCGGAAATCAAAGGCACCAACGAGCAAGTGCTGAGTTTTGCCAATCAAATGAAGACGCTGGAGAAGATTTTGGGCAACTCCAAACAACGTGGTATTTTGGGCGAAATTCAATTGGAAAACCTGTTGGCAAACGTACTACCCCCCGAATTGTTTCAAATGCAATACAGCTTTGCCAACGGCGAGGCGGTAGATGCCATTGTAAAAGTGGGCGATTTTATTATTCCTATTGATGCCAAATTCTCGTTGGATAACTACAACAAAATGGTGGAAAGCAGCGATGCGGAAGCCATTAAGACCTTGGAGCAATCCTTTAAGGGTGATATCAAAAAACGTATAGACGAAACCGCAAAATACATCCGCCCAAACGAGGATACCACCGATTACGCCTATATGTTTATTCCCGCCGATGGGCTGTACCAAGATTTGCTTAACAGTAGGGTAGGTAGCTTACAAATTAACTCTCGCGATTTGGTATCGTATGCTTATGAAAAAAAAGTGATGATTGTATCGCCAATGAGTTTGTTTCCGATGCTGCAAATAACGGTTAAGGCGTTGCATAACCTTAAAATTGAAAACTCCATACAAGATATTTTAAAGAATGTAGATAAGCTTTCGGCGCACCTGAACGCCTTTGAAGATGTGCACAGCCGATTGGGAAAATCTATTGGTACGGTAGTTAACCAATATAACGCTTCAGCAAAAGAATTTAAAAAGATTGATAAGGATATTATACGGCTTTCTGGCGAAGGAAATGCCTTAGATTACCAACCCGATTTGTTGGAACGCCCAACAAGTGAGGAGTAGGGATTTATGCTGAACCTGCATCATTAACTTCAATCCAATAGCCATTGGGGTCTTGGAAATACAACTGTTTTATGTTGTCGTTTCGTACATTGTAAGTACTGGCTTTTCCTGACCAATCAGAATAATGAATCTTTAAGGATTCGATATGTAATATGAATCCATCAAAGTTGTTTGTATTAAAAGCAACATGAACAGCTTTTACGACTTTAACTTCTGCTTCGGGGCGGGGTATTAAATGCAATTCTTTTCCTTCTCCAAGCGATAGCCATCTTGTTTTTGAATTTGATGCGGTGTTTTCGATTTCGTCAAAGCCAAATACCTTTTGGTAAAAAAAAATCGACTCGTTGACGTCTTTAACGGCAAGTGCTATGTGGTTAAACTGGAAACCTTGCATGACAAGCAATTAGAAACTTAGGCAAGTTGCAACCGTTGTGCGGCAAATCGATAACCAAACAACAGTACTGCGCTAAAGAACAAATCACCCAAAATAGAGTTGACAAAAAACGGAATGGCAAGCGTAAAGCAAGTGGTAAATCCTTCGGCAGTAAGGGGGTAAAACAATACCCAAACCCCAAGGTTGGAGAGCACAAAAAACACCAAACTACTCAACAATACGGTGCCGATATTCATTTTTTTAAATGCCATTCCAATGGCGGTAATCGCCAAAAAAGAAAGGTACACCACAGGCGTAATTATTGAAAATCCTAAGAAGATATCGGTAACCACCATAGCCAATAATGGCATTAGGACTGCCCAGTGTTTTTTATCAAAAAAAGTACCGGCAAAAAGTGCCACAGCAGTAATGGGTGCTACATTGGGAGGATGCGGTACTAAGCGCATCAACACGGCAACCAAAACAAAGCTCACTAAAACGGTTTCTTTTCTGCTAAACGACATAAAACAAAGTTCTTACGCAAAGGTATATTTTTTTTTATCCATAACCTATACGTGCCCAAGAAAGCTGTACCTTTGGAATAGCTTTTAGGTTCTTTTGTAGTGAAAGATGAAAAGGGAAAAAGGTGCAAGTCCTTTGCTGTTCCCGCAACTGTAAGTACTACAATAGTTCAATGCTTCAAGCCACTGTGCGCTTCGGCGTGTGGGAAGGCACATTGAACAGTACAAGTCAGGAGACCTGCCTAAAAGAGTCATGCTGCTAGTGCTCGGGATAAGCATCATCAGTTTATTTTAGGTAGATACAACATGAAATACATGGTAGTCTTACTGCTCTGCTGTGTAGCAGTACAGGCACAAGAACGTTTAGATGAGGTTATCGTTACAGATTCTCGTATTCCCAAATCAAGAAAAAACAGCGGAAAAGCGGTGGTGAAAATAACCGCTAAAGAAATAGCAAAAAACAAAGGGATATCGCTAGCGCAACTCCTAAATCAATATGCGGGAATGTATATTTCTGGAGCGCAGATGCACCCCGGACAAAATTTGTCCTATAACATTCGTGGTGGCAATAACCGCCAGGTGTTGGTGCGTATAGACGGTGTGGTGGTCAGCGACCCATCACAAATTGAATCTGAATTTGATTTACGCCTTCTTGCGCAGGATCAAATTGCGTCTATTGAGGTGGTAAAAGGAGCATCGAGTAGCCTTTATGGTAGCGGTGCGGCAACTGCCGTGATTGATATCACTACTAAAAACACAGCCACTAAAAAGACAAGCTTGAACGTTAGGCGCGAATGGGGTACGCAAAATTCCCATGACCAAAAATTGGGCTCGCTGTCTGATGTGCAAAGGCAGTATTTGCAACTACAGCGCAGCGTTGCCAAGATTGGGCTTAGTGCTTCTATAAATCGCTTTACTTCCGACGGTATGTCGTCTGTGGTGGGAACAGAAAACGATGCCGTTACTAAAGAAAATATCCAATTTAATGCCAAAAGCCAGTATGAAGGACCGTGGGCTTGGATGGCATTTTACCAGCGTGATATGATCGATTCGGACTATGATGCTACCTTTCCCACCTATGCAGATGCTGCAAATAGCTTTCTGAGTAAAAACCACCGTTATGGCTTTGCGCCTTCGTTTAACAAAGGCAAATCGAGTGTGCAAGCACATGTGTCGTGGTCGGATACGGAACGTGATTTTGCAAGTAATTTCCCCATTAACTATACCTCAAATGTATTTACTTCAGAGTTTACGTGGCGTTATCGTGCATCGGAAAAGCTAACCCTTTTGGGCGGTGGTTTGGTTCAGGATATTCGTTCAAAAAGTTCTAATGCTGCAAATGGTTTTGAGCACGATAATGTAGCCTTTTTTGTAAGTGCACAATGGCAACACCAAAAAGGATACGCATTGCAACTAAGCGGTAGAAATACGGTGCACAGTGCCTTTGGTGCGCATCAAACATTTACTGTAAACCCCTATTATGTGTTTTCTTTTGCTGATGAAAGTTATTGGAAACTTTTTAGCTCTTTAGCTACTTCTTTTATTGCGCCTTCGCAGTATAAAATGTTTGATCCAAATTACGGGAATCTCAGCTTAGCGCCCGAAGAAAACAAAACTCTTGAGTCTGGTGTAGAATATGTTTCCACCAATAGTCGTATTACCATAGTTGGGTTTGAACGGGAAGAGACCAATGTTATTGATTTTGTGTTGCTTCCCGACTTTTCTGGGCAGTACCGAAACAATGCCAAAACGTATAAAGTAAAAGGGGTAGAGATAGCAGGAGACTTTTCATTTAAAAACCTAACGCTTCAAGCCAATTACACGTTTGTGGAAAAGGTGAAGCAAGACCCAATACGACTACCAAAGCATGCGGCTAATTTAGGAGTAAGCTATGATAGACCAAAAGCGCAATGGGGCGCGCATTTGCGTTATGTGGGTTCACGTAGCGACACCAATTTTGAAAACGGCAAGCGCGTTCATCTGGCCGCATTTACTCTAGTGGATACTCGTGTATCGTTTCCAAATCTCATTGGCGATGCTTCGGCAAGCCTGTCATTGACCAATGTGTTTGACGCAGCATATACCGAATTTTATGGCTTTACAACGCTGGGAAGAAATCTGAATATTGGACTGCAGTATGCGTTTTAGTCGGTAGGGCTATAAATGGCTCTGCCTTCTTCAACTTGAATTTCGTTAAATGGTAATTTCACACTGTTTGTTTTAAATGAGCTAGAGGAGGTGACTTTTCCGCTAATGTAGTCTAAGGCTTTTTTTAAAAGCGGTTCGCTGGTTTCGCCCAATATACCAAGGTTTTCTAAATCTTCGTTAAACTCAATATTAGGAGAAAAACCATCTCCGTAATCACCAAATCCAACGCTGTTAAAAATCCCAAAGGTAATGGGTAACAACGCCCATGTGTGGTTTGGATTTTTGGTTTGCTTATTGTCGATATAATCGTAAACAATAAACGACCCAACGTTTTTCCCGTAGGTTTTGTTGCCAATAAGAACAACATCCATGTAAGGGTTTAGTCCATTTATCATCATTTCACTAGCGGAAGCAGAGCCTGAGGTAACCAAAAAAATAACTCGCGATAACCCTAACTTAATACCCGAATCTATAATTTCAATTTCCTCATTGTACTTAGCCAATTTTTCGTTGTAAACCATTTTACCAAAAACCTTGCCCGCATGCTCGCCAGCAATAAGTCCTGCTAAAAGTTGGGAAGTATTAACGCTTCCACCTGGATTGTAACGCAAATCAAACACCAGTTCACCAATTTGCTGTGAAGCCAAATCGGTAAAAGCATTTTTTAAATCATCTTCTTGTTTTGAGGCAAAACCGTTATACATCACATAGCCTATTTTTTTACCCTCATGTTCAATAACTTTAGAAATGTGCAATTCTTTCTCTGTAAGCTCGGTATTATTTAGCGTAACCGATGTTCCGGTAGATTGAATGGTAAGATTACTGATGCTTGCCATCGATAATGTGTAGCTCGCTTTGTTGGAAAACAATAAGGATTCATAATTTTCAACCGTTAATTGACTGCCATCTACATGCGTAAAAATATCACCGCGTTTTATGCCTTTTTGAGTAGCATCAGTGTTTGGGAGCACGTAGCGAACGTAGCCAAAAAGATTGGAATCTGTACTTGAAATACGTCCCAAGCCAAACTTCATTCCGTTGCTAAGTGAAATCGAATTTAATTGCTTTTCCAAATCAACATAGTCATCGGTAATGACGCTAAATCTGTCATCTTTATATTTCAAACCATCAAATAGCTCTTTTGGTCCTTTGTATGATTGTATAAAGGAAGTATATTCTTTTTCGTTACTAAACTTGTTATCCGCCAAATTAGGAACCTCTTTTTGCCAATAGTACACCGTATTCATTGCTTTATAGACAAAATCTTCAACTTCTAAATTTCTGGTTGTTGGTACTTGTATGGTATCGTCTTGATCGTCTTTACAGCCAAAAAACAGAACAAGAAACAGTAGTAGTATGAATTTTTTCATAGGTTTGATTTTTAGAGACTTAGCTAATGTACAAAAATATCGAAAGCAGATGTTGTAACAAGCTGTTCACATAATCGTTAATGAGACAAACACCCAATAAATCTTTGACTATCCAAATGGACGAAGGCGCATTTTTACAACGAATTCTTGCTGTTCAAGACAGTATGTTTCGGTTGGCAAAAAGGTTGCTCACTTCCACAGAAGAAGCCGAAGATGCCGTACAGGAGGTGTTGACAAAATTGTGGAAAAACATGAGTGCATTAGCAACAATATCGAATCTTGAAGGCTACGCCATGACAATGACCAAAAACTATTGTTTGGACAGGTTAAAGTCAAAGCAAGCTACGCAGTTGCGGTTGGTGCATTTTAAGCACGATAAAGCCACAGCCTCATTAGACCAACACATTGATAATCGCGATAGTGTGGCGCAAGTTTTTGATTTTATGGAGGCGTTGCCCAAACAACAAAAACTGGTGCTTCAACTTCGTGATGTGGAACAATACGATTTTGAAACCATTGCACAAATAACCGAACTGTCAGAAGGTGCCGTAAGAGTAGCCCTCTCACGCGCCAGAAAAACCATACGAAAACAACTCATTAAAGCTCATCAACATGGAATTGAAACAGGTTCGTAAATATGTAGACCACTATCTTGAGGGCAACACCACTTTAGTGCAAGAACAAGCCTTGTTTGCTTATTTTTCTCAGGCACAGGTCGATGAAAGCTTGGTGCACTACAAGCCGTATTTTGCTGCTCTCGCGCAGCAGCGCGAGCAGCGTTTTAGCAGGAATTTTAATCCAATCAAAACATCAAAATCGCTACAGCTAAAACGCTATGCGGCAATAGCCGCAGCAGCAATTGCAGGTGTTTTTGTACTTCAGCAAACCACCATAACTTCGCAACCAACCCCAGAGGAGATTGCCTATGAAGAATTTAAAGCAAATATGTATCTCGTTGCCGAGCAGCTAAATAAAGGCAAGCAAGGCGTGGCATACATCGAAACGTTTAATCAAACCACAAACAAATTCATTAAATCCGAATAACATGAAAAAGAAGATAATTTTAGTTGCCCTTTTTACCCTATCGCTAAGTTGGGGGCAAGACGTATTTGAAAAATACGAATATGACGATAGCGTGAGCTATTTTTCCATTAGCCCAAAAATGTTTGAGATGCTAGCAAAACTTAGCATTGAAACCAACGACCCAGAGGCAGATCAATTCCTATCACTCGTACAAGAAATAGAATCGTTTAAGGTAATTACCACCGAAAGCACCGATATTGCTGGTGAGATTCAGCGTTGGGTTGACAAGCACATAAAGGCAGTAAAAATGGAAGAGTTGATGCGTGTACGCGACAAGGAAGCCTATGTAAATTTCTATGTAAAATCGGCGCGAAACGATGATTTGGTCAAGGAACTTTTGATGTTTGTAACCGATATCAATACTAAACAAATCAATTTGGGTGACCGCAAACCCGAAACGGTGTTGCTGCATTTAAGCGGCGATATTGACCTGACGCAAATTTCCAAACTGGTCAATCAAATGAACCTTCCCGGCGGACAGCAATTAGGCAAATTAAATGAAAAAGAAAATGAATAAGCTTTGGTTTTATATTGTTGCTTTGGCGTTGGTGGGTTGTTCCACCACGCCAAGCATTCAAGAATACTATGTGTCTAAATCCGAAGACCCGAATTTTCTGGTTATTGACATTCCAACATCTATTTTAGGAATAGACAACAATTCTCTCTCGCAAGAGGAGGAAGAGGCTTTAAGTTCATTTCAAAAACTCAACGTGTTGTTGTTTCGTAAAACAGTAGCAAATGCCGATCAACTACCAGCAGAATTATCCGTTGTGCGTTCCATTATCGACAATAAATCCTTTGAACCGCTATTGGTTATGAGCGATAGGCAATATTCAGGGAAACTCGTTTTGGAAGGAACAGTAGATAAGCCCGATGAGATTGTGTTTTTTGGGGCTGCCGATGAAGGTTTTGTGTTGGCGCGCCTTATTGGGCGTGATATGCAAGTGGAAAAAGCCATGCTGTTGGCAAATGCCATTCAGCGCGGAAATGGACTGCAAAACGCAGCAAAAGCCTTAGGCGGATTGTTCTAAATTCCCGTATAATTTTCGGGACGCAATGCGTGAAGCGTGGCTTTTACTTCAGCTGAAACATCTAATGTTTCTATAAACTCACGGATAGCGGTTTCGTCAATGTGTGAATTGGTCCGTGTTAGTGCCTTGAGCGCCTCGTAAGGTTTTGGATAGCCTTCACGCCTTAAAATAGTTTGAATAGCCTCTGCAAGTACCGCCCAGTTTTGATCTAAGTCCTGTTGTATTTTTTCTTTGTTTACCAAAAGTTTTCCCATCCCTTTTGACAGCGATGTAAAGCTGATGAGCATATGTGCCATGGGAATACCTGCATTTCTGAGAACAGTGCTGTCGGTAAGGTCACGTTGTAATCTGGAAATAGGTAATTTTTCTGCCAAATGCGAAAGCAATGCATTGGCTATGCCGAGATTACCTTCTGCGTTTTCAAAATCAATAGGATTTACTTTGTGTGGCATTGCCGATGAACCCACTTCACCTTCTTTAATTTGCTGCTTAAAGTAATCCATGGAAATATACGTCCAAATATCACGAGCAAAATCAATCAAAATGGTATTGATGCGCCTTTGCGCATCGCAAAGCGCCGCATAGTGGTCGTAATGTTCAATTTGTGTGGTAGGGAAGGAGTGATGTAATCCCAATGTTTTTTCAACAAATGCCGTTCCAAAAGCCTTCCAGTCAATATCGGGATAGGCTACATGATGCGCATTGTAATTTCCTGTTGCTCCACCAAATTTGGCTGCCATAGGCACTTGCTTAAGTAACTTGATTTGTTCCTCAATACGCATTTTGAACACGGTAAGTTCTTTATCCAATCGTGTAGGTGAGGCAGGCTGACCGTGTGTGCGTGCCAACATGGGCGTATTTGCGCATTGCGCAATCAGCGCATCGAAAGCGAGCAAGACTTCTTGCAATGCTGTTAGGTACACTTTTTCGTAGGCTTCTTTAACAGATAGCGGAATAGCGGTGTTGTTTACATCTTGCGACGTCAACCCAAAATGGATAAACTCCTTGTAGGCACCCACATTAAGGTCGTCAAAAATTTGTTTTAAGAAATACTCTACGGCTTTTACATCGTGGTTGGTTTCCTTTTCAATGTCCTTAATTGTTTGTGCTTGATCAAGGCTAAAATGGCGATATACGCTACGTAATTCTTCAAAAAGTGCTGTTGGGAAATCGGCTAGTTGCGGCAACGGAAGTTCGCAAAGTGCAATAAAATATTCTACTTCAACTCGTACGCGATATTGAATCAACCCAAACTCAGAAAAATAAGGACTTAAGGATTTGGTTTTAGCACGATAGCGCCCATCTACAGGTGAAATTGCGCTTAGTTTGTTTAGTAGCATATGATTTCAAAATGCAAAGGTAGAGATTTTCGTCTTTTTAACGATTAAGCACTTTGTATTCTTCATAACACCCACTGATAGCTTCCAAAATTTGCAAATCATTGGCTCCTTTGATAAACCCGTCTGAAAAGTTACATTTTCGAAGAATTTCATCGATGTCTATGCGGTCTATTTGGAGTAATTCCTCAAGTGTTTTACGATCATATTTTACGGCAAGTAAATCACGGAGTTCATTGTTGGTTCGCACTTTTTTAAGCTTCCGTAATTGATTGGGTTTTCGTCCAAAAATATTATACAAAAAATCAGCAGGGTTAGAAATGGCTTGTAAGATTCGAATTTCTCCCAGTGGAGTTCTGCTACCTCCTTCATATCCCCCAGAGGGTAGTCCTGGAATACTATAGCGGCGCGATCTGTTGATAGGAATGTTACGTGCATCAATATCCAAATAACCAGTAAGCTGATAGGGTCTAACCACAACTTCTTCGAGTGCCAATGCCAATTCGGTAAGCTGGAATCGAGTGTTAGGATACTTGATAAGGTCATTTGAAACGCGCACTTTTATGGATTTGTAGCCCAAATAAGAAAAGTAAAGCGTGTCGTTTACTTCAGCATCAATTTCAAATTTCCCCTCCTTATCTGTAATAGACATGGTGACTTTGTTCAAGTTGATGATATGCACCGTTGGAATAGGTTTTTGATCGGCAGCATTTTCTACATACCCAATAACTTCCTGCCCGAAAGTCACGGAGCAACACATCAATAAAAAGCAATGCGTAAAACGTTTCATCATACAGTACTACAAACTACGTGCATTCCATTTTGGTCTGCAATCTTTTGCCCTAAATTTAACACTATGTTATGGAATTTAAATAATCGTGTAGCTTAGCAATAGCACGACTGCGGTGGCTTAGACGCAGTTTTACTTCTTTAGCGAGCTCCCCAAAAGTTTTGTTATGCCCTTCCGGGATAAAAAGCGGATCATACCCAAAACCACCCGAACCGCTAAGTTTGTGGGCAATGGTTCCTTTGACAATCCCTTCAAAAGTGAGTTCTGTTGTGGCGTCTTTGTAGGCAATCACCGTCCTAAATTGCGCTACACGATTTGGCTCGTTTCCCAAGGCATCTAACAATTTGGCGTTGTTTTTGGCATGGTTTTTTTCTTCTCCCGCATAACGCGCCGAATATACGCCAGGCGCGCCATCAAGTGCTACAACTTCCAAACCGCTGTCGTCGGCAAAAACGGGGGTTTTAAACACTTCAAAAATATGTCTTGCTTTGAGCAATGCATTGCCCACAAAGGTATCTTCGGTTTCGGCAATGTCTTGGTGGTAGTCCAAGTCCGCTAAACTCACGACTGAAAAGCCATCAAAAACAGCTTTTACTTCTTGAACTTTGTTTTGGTTATGCGTAGCAAAAATAAGTTTTCTCATTCGTGATGATAGGGTTCGTTGTTTAAAATTGAAAAGGCTCTGTAAAGTTGTTCCACCACAAAAATACGCACCATTTGGTGTGAAAACGTCATGGTTGAAAGCGATATTTTGTGTTGCCCCCTTTTGTATATTTCCGCTGAAAAACCATAGGGTCCGCCAATGGCAAAAACCAGATTTTTAGTACCTGCATTCATGCGTTTTTGTATAAAATCTGCAAAACCCTTAGAAGTGTGTTGATTGCCTTTTTCATCAAAAAGCACAAGGATGTCGGAGGGATTGAGTTGTTTCAACAATCGTTTTCCTTCCTCTTCTTTTTGCTCCGCTTCGCGTAGTTTTTTTGTGTTTTTTAGTTCTGGAAGTTCCACCCATTCAAACTTGATGTAATGCGATAGGCGTTTTTGATATTCGGGCAACCACTGGCGCAATGCGTCTTGATTGGTTTTTCCCATACAGATTACTTTAATTTTCACAATGCGAAGGTATCAACTTTTATGAAAGCCTGTATTTGAAGTAAGGTGAGTTACGCAGGCGCGCTAGTTGAAATTTAGTTTATTCACTTTTTTGAGGTTGTGTTTTTTTTAACTTAGTGCTATTTGTTGTTCCTTGTTCTTAAATCAAAATCCGAATAAAGAAAAGTAATATTCCAAACCAGTTGTAGTATCAATTTTAACTAAAATGCAAGCCTCCATTTTATTAGTTACCTTAGCAAAATGCTAAAGGGGTTTATTCAAAAAGGCACGGCATTTTTGCAAAGTATTCGTTTTGGTGATGAACGGTCTCTGTCACTTTACCAATTGTTGGAGCTTTATGTTTTGGGTGTTCTCAAAGGCGCACTTACCACAAGGGCAAGTAGTATTGCCTTTAGTTTTTTTATGGCGTTGTTTCCGTTCCTGATATTTGTCCTTAACCTTATTCCGTTTGTTCCTATCGAAAATATCGAGGATACCTTTTCATCATTTTTTCTATCGGTAGCTCCGTCAGAAGCACAAGATTTTTTGAACAGTGTGCTGTATGATATTCAATCTAAACCCAGAAGAAGTTTACTTTCTTCCACATTTTTACTTTCCATTTTTTTTATGGGCAATGGGGTAAATGCCATTTTTGGAGGATTTAGTGAATCTATTCACGTAAGTCTTAGCAGGCATTTTATCAAGCAATATATTTATGCTGTTGCTGTGGGTGTTTTGTTGGGATTGATGCTGTTAATTTCCATTGCCGGCTATTTGTTTTTTGAACTTTTAGTGGCACAAATTTTCGATTTTGGATTTGAGCTCAGCCCGTGGGTACGCCTCTTGTTTTTCTTTGGAATGGCATATATGGTAAGCGCTATTTTATTTTACTTTGGTACACATCGTGGGTTTTCTAGTTTCTTTTCAGCAGGTGCTTTGGTGACCACTTTGTTGTTTGCACTAACCTCGTTTGGCTTTGGAATTTACCTTGACAATTTTGCCCAATACAACCAACTTTATGGCTCTATAGGCGCAATCCTTATTTTGATGCTTTATATTTGGTTAAATGCGATAGTCTTGTTGTTGGGATTTGAACTCAATGCCTCTATCGCAAAGCTAAAACAGTCTCGCTAATGCCATTTTTTTTAGATGTAATTCTTCCCTTACCGCTAAAGGAAACCTTTACCTATGCCATTACGCCAGCCGAGGCAGAGGTGCT
Source organism: Flavobacteriaceae bacterium (assembly GCA_049596455.1). GTDB lineage: Bacteria > Bacteroidota > Bacteroidia > Flavobacteriales > Flavobacteriaceae > UBA7446. The sequence continues at coordinate 61,386 of JBMYLP010000007.1, forward strand.
AAAGCCCGGAATGCGCGTTGTGGTTCCGTTTGGCAAGCGAAAAATGTTTACGGCAATTGTTTTCAATGTCCACCAAAACATGCCAAAGGCTTATGAGCCAAAACAAATTGACAGCATTATTGATACACAGCCTATACTTGCTCCAGTACAAATTTCCTTTTTGCAATGGATAGCTTCCTACTACCAAGCTCCTTTGGGATTGGTGTTGCGAACAGCACTTCCTTCTGTGATGCTACTGGAAAGCGAAACGGAACTTATCATTAAAGAATGGAAAGTTGTATTGCCAACGCTATCCAAAAATGCCAAAAAATTATTGCAACAGGTGCAACCAAATAATACCCTGTCGTTATCTCAGGTGCAGCAGCTTATAGGAGTAAAAAATCCTTTCCCAGTTTTAAACGAGTTAGTTGAAGCAAAATATGCGGTATTAAAAGAGGAAGTGTATGCGCAATATCAGCCCAAAGAACAAACAGAAGTAGTGCTACATCCACGCTTGAAAGACGATGACGCGCTAAAGCAGCAACTAGAAGCTTTGGCATCAAAACCAAAGCAGTATAAAACCCTTTTGACTTTTTTGAAGCAAAAAGAAGCCGTTGTGCTTTCAGATTTTTCCAAAATAGAAACCGTTAGTCCTTCATCTGTTCAGACCCTTATCAAGCACAATGTTTTGGTTAAACAAAAGCGGATTGTAGATCGTTTGCCTACCAAAACAATTCCAGACGAGCCACTTCTTACTCTAACATTACCGCAGAATAATGCCAAAACGGCCATCCAAAAAAGCTGGGAATCTAAGGCAATTACGTTGCTCCACGGGGTTACGGGTTCGGGGAAAACCGAAGTGTATATGCATTTGATTCAAGAGCAATTAACTGCTGGAAAACAAGTGCTGTTTTTGGTGCCTGAAATCAGCCTGACCACACAGCTCATGCAACGATTATATACGTTTTTTGGACAATATTTGGCAGTATATCACTCCAAATACAGTCCGCAAGAACGAGCCGAAACATGGGAAAAAATCAATCAAAATAATCCTAAAGCAAGATTGGTTTTGGGTGCGCGCTCGGCAGCTTTGCTCCCTTTTCATCAGTTGGGATTAATAATTATCGATGAGTCGCACGAAACCTCATACAAGCAATACGATGCTGCACCACGATATCACGCCCGAGATGCCGCACTGGTTTTGGCACAGATGCACCACGCAAAAGTGTTGTTGGGGACTGCAACACCTAGTGTAGAAACCTATCGTCATGCCTCAACGGGCAAATACGGTTTGGTGTCACTTACCGAGCGTTTTCAAGACGCACAAATGCCCGAAATCCATTTTGTGGATCTGGCAGAAGCGTATCGAAAAAAGCAAATGAATGGGCATTTAGCGCAGTCACTTGTTCAAGCTATTGAACAAACCCTACAAGGGAAAAAACAAGTGTTGTTGTTTCAAAATCGGAGAGGATACGCCTCTTTTGTGGAGTGTAGCCAGTGCGCTCACGTACCACAATGCCCAAGCTGTGATGTGAGTCTTACTTATCATCAGGTGAGCAATGAATTGCGCTGCCACTACTGTGGTTATTCGGAACAATATGCAGCCGCCTGTGCTGCTTGTGGCACGGTTTCGCCGCAAACTCAGGGATTGGGAACACAACAGTTGGAAGAAGAAATACAACAATTATTTCCTTCAGCACGTGTGGCGCGAATGGATTTAGACACTACCCGAAAAAAGCATGCGCATCAGAAACTGATTACGGCTTTTGCTCAAGGCGAAATTGATATTTTGATTGGAACGCAAATGGTAACTAAAGGCTTGGATTTTAAACACGTTACCTTAGTTGGTGTACTATCTGCAGATAACTTTTTACATTTTCCAGATTTTAGGGCACACGAACGCGCTTTTCAAGTGCTGACGCAGGTGGCAGGTCGTGCGGGAAGATTTGGAGATAACAGCAAGGTTTTGGTGCAAACTTTTCAGCCCAGCCACCCTGTGCTAAAATTTGTTCAGCAGTACGATTACACTTCTTTTTTTGAGCAACAAATTCAACAAAGACAGCAGTTTGGCTACCCTCCATTTATGCGCATCATTCGAATAGAATTGCGGCATAAAAACATGTCCTCGCTTATCGATGCTAGCTCGTGGCTAAAACAAGGATTACAGGAACGCTTTTCCTATGTGTTGGGACCTGCTCCGCCTCTTGTAGGCAGACAACGCAACTATTACATTTTGCATACACTCATCAAACTACCACTTGAGGTGTCTACATCAGCCGCCAAAACACGTCTTGCTGCCTTGTTGCACAGCTTTGCGCAAGTGGGTGCTTTTAAGCAGGTTAAGGTGTCAATTGATGTGGATCCGCAATAATTGCACGAACAGGTTTGTACAAGCAAATAAAATCCGTATTTTCGCCGTCCAATTAAAAAATCATTTATGAACCATTACGAAACTGTTTTCATATTGAATCCCGTTTTATCTGAAGATCAGGTAAAGGAAGCAGTAGAAAAGTATGAGACGTTTATAACGTCTCGCGGAGGCGAGATTGTCGCCAAAGAGGATTGGGGCTTGAAAAAGTTTGCCTATCCCATTCAGAACAAAAAAAGTGGCTTTTATCACTTACTTGATTTCAAACTTGATGGCGAAGCCATTGAGCCTTTTGAAGTGGAGTTCCGTCGCGATGAGCGCATCATGCGCTACCTTACGGTAAAATTAGACAAGCACGCAGAGGCTTGGGCTGTTAAGAGAAGAGAACGTTTAACTGAAAAAGCATAAGCCATGTCAATTGAGCAAGAAAGTAAAGGCGGAAAGCAAGGGGAAATTCGGTATTTGACCCCTTTAGATATTGAAACATCAAAAGCCAAAAAATACTGCCGTTTCAAAAAAGCGGGTATCAAGTATATCGACTATAAAGACGCAGATTATTTGTTGAGATTTGTTAACGAACAAGGTAAAATTTTACCACGTCGTTTAACAGGGACATCACTTAAATATCAACGTAAATTATCGGTTTCCATCAAGCGTGCGCGCCACTTGGCGTTAATGCCATATGTTGCCGATATGCTAAAATAATTGCCATGGAACTTATTTTAAAACAAGACGTTGAGAACCTAGGGTTTAAAGACGATATCGTAACAGTTAAAAATGGCTACGGACGTAATTTTTTGATTCCACAAGGCTTGGCTATTTTGGCTACTTCTTCTGCCAAAAAAGTATTGGCAGAAAACCTAAAGCAACGCGCTTTTAAAGAGCAAAAGCTTATTGAAGATGCGCAAAAGCAAGCCAAAGACTTAGCCAAACTGGAGCTGAAAATTGAAGCAAAAGCTGGTGCTGGAAACAAATTATTTGGTTCTGTGGGCACGATAGATTTGGAAGCTGCGCTTTCAAAAGCAGGGCAACCTGTGGAGCGTAAATGTATTAAACTTCCAGGTGGAACTGTAAAGACTTTAGGCAAACATACAGCTAGCATCCGACTTCATCGTGAGGTTTTTGCTGACGTAGCGTTTGAAGTGACTAAAGCTACTGAAAAGGAATAAAATTGCCTTTTTTTAAAACATAAAGCCGCTTTTTGCGGCTTTTTTTCGTTAAAAGCTGATATTTGTATAAATTGTTGCCATGGCACAAAAACCTAGTATTCCAAAAGGCACCCGCGATTTTTTGCCAGCCGATGTTGCGCGTCGTTCGTATGTGATTGATATTATCAAAACTCAATTTGAGCGATTTGGCTTTTTGCCTGTCGAAACGCCCGCTATGGAAAAGTCAGCCACATTACAAGGTAAATATGGCGAAGAAGGAGATCGGTTGATGTTTAATATTTTAAACTCTGGTGAAAAAGTAAAAAAAGCCGATCTTGAAGCGTTGACAAAAAACAATCTTGGGCGTTTTACGCAGTCTATTTCCGAAAAGGCGTTACGCTACGATTTGACTGTTCCTTTTGCGCGGTTTGTGGTGCAACATCAAAACGAATTAACGTTTCCGTTCAAACGTTATCAGGTGCAATCGGTTTGGCGCGCTGACAGACCACAACGGGGTCGTTTTCAAGAATTTACACAATGCGACGCCGATGTTGTGGGTGCTGTAAGTCCTGTTTTAGAAGCAGAATGTATTCAATTGTTTGATGCTGTTTTTAGTGAACTCCATTTAAAAGACGCTACGATTCGCATCAATCATCGTGGTATTTTGTCGGGTATTGCAACTTATTTGGGTGCGCCCGAACGCATTACTGATTTTACCGTTGCGCTAGACAAACTTGATAAAATTGGTGCATCTGGTGTGTTTGATGAATTGCGTCAAAAAGGATTTGATGATGATTCGCTTTCAAAACTTTCCCCATTACTAGAACTTTCAGGTACAATCGACACACAACTAGATACGCTTGAATCCATCCTTTCTGACCAGCCTGCGGCACTTGAGGGCATCACTCATTTACGAGATGTATTGCGTTTTGTTTCCCCTTTACATGTTAGCAATTTGGCGTTTGATTTGACTTTGGCGCGTGGATTAAATTATTACACAGGTATCATTTTTGAAATTGCTCCGCCAAAATCGGTTGCTATGGGTTCTATAGGTGCAGGAGGTCGTTATGATGATTTGACAGCACTTTTTGGGCTTAAAGACATGCACGGACTTGGTATATCGTTTGGTTTGGATCGCTTATGCATGGTCCTCGAAGAATTAGATTTATACCCTAAAACGGTACAGCAATCAGTTGACATTGTCGTATTGCATTTTGGCGATATCTACCTGCAAGATCTTGTTCCTTATATTTCCAAATGGCGCACTGCTGGACTTCGAGTATTGACATACCCCACCAGCCATAAGCTAAAAAAGCAAATGCAGTTTGCAAACCAATCTAATGCACCTTGGGCATTATTTTACGGAGAAGAAGAACAAAAAGAAGGCTTTTTATCGATTAAAAATATGGTAGATGGGACAATGACAAAAATAAAACTCGACGCGCTTGATGCAGCTAAATTTATGAGTTAATCTTATTGATTTCTTTTTCTATTTCACGGATTTGATCTTTTATTCGCTCAATAACCTCTTTGTTATTCGACTCTTTTCCAGTAAGAAGCCAATCTAAACTGTATTCCGGAAAATTTTTTGCTATTCCAGTAAGCACTTCATGACTAACACTTGACTGTCGTCTAAGGCAAGTGGAAACTGAATTTTGACCTGCTCCAATAATGCGTTCAAATTTTGAAATGGAGAGGTTTTTTTCAGATAAGATTTGGCGTAATCTGTCGTGAATTGTCATAATTCAAAGATATCGGGGTTTTTGCTAAATTTTGTTCAAAAAATATATCAAAAAATAACATTACGCTAACATTTTTTTATTGTAAATTTTAAACTAAAACATATATGATAAAAATGCGTTTCATTTTAACATGGATTTATAAGATGTAATTCAAATAAAAGTGTATTTTTGATTTGCTAAAAAAAGGACATAACTACGTGGTGCAGCAGCAGACTTTTTTATTTTTTTCACAAGCAACAATAAAGTCTTTGTTGGTTGTGGTGCTTTTGTCACAAGTTGCAACCATTGCCATTTCTGCATTTGACTTTTCGCATCACGATGCATATGTAGTGTCGCAAGAAAGTGAAGAGCCAAAGCCTAAAGAAGGTAAAAACGCATATGATTATTTGGAGGAGAGCAAGTTTTTAATTGCCGACATTCCCGTATTTGCGTTTTTTTCAGATGAAATTTTGAACACCTTTCACAAAGAAGGTGTATTTTTTGAGGTAACAAATACGTTGGATTCTCCACCTCCTGAAGTAGCTTAAGCACTTTCGAAACCTCAATTCTAAATTTCACATTTACCTAAATACATAAAATGAAAAAAGCATTCGTTCATATAAAGGGCGATATCTTTGGCGGACTAACCGCAGGTATCGTAGCGCTTCCCTTGGCCTTAGCATTTGGTGTTTCCTCTGGATTGGGACCCACCGCAGGTTTATACGGCGCTATATTTTTAAGTTTCTTTGCCGCACTTTTAGGCGGTACTAATACCCAGATTTCTGGGCCAACGGCTCCTATGACAGCGGTGAGTATGGTAATCATCAGCACGCTTATTGCAGCTAACGACGGCAGTGTCGAAAAGGCCTTGCCCATTATTCTGGCGGTTTTTATGCTTGCTGGTTTAATGCAAGTTGGACTTGGATTTCTTAAACTCGGAAAATACATTCGCTATATTCCGTATCCTGTAGTATCGGGTTTCATGACCGCTATAGGTCTTATTATTTTGATAACACAAATCCTTCCTGTGTTGGGCTATTATGCCAAAGAAGACACTGCTTATGTGGAAACATTTAAGCCACAAGCCGAAGCCATTATTTTAGGTAATATTCTGGATGAGGAAGCAGGCGAGGGGTTACTCGTTTTAGAAGATTTCACTGAAACGGTTTCTAGAGGAGAAGCCATTACAGATTCAGAAATTTTAGAGGAATCACAAACATTAGCTGCCAAAAATGCTTCGGGAGTTTTAGGCGCACTGCGCGTGATGCCAAGTGCACTAAAAAACATCAGTTGGATAGAATTTTTACTTGCACTGGGTACCATTTTTATCATTTATGGGTTTAAGCGCATCACCACGGCTGTTCCAAGCACATTAGTAGCTTTGGTGGTTATGACTGGTGTTGCCATCCTATTTGTGCCTAATTATCGCCCCATCACAGCTATTCCGCAAGGATTTCCGATGCCTAAATGGGAAATCTTCACGGAGTTGAGTATTGGACAACTTCTTCCATATGTATTTACGGCGCTTACGCTATCGCTTTTGGGTGCAATTGACTCATTGCTAACAAGTGTAGTTGCAGACAACATGACCAAAACCCGCCACAAACCCAATAAAGAACTTATTGGGCAAGGAATTGGAAACAGTATCTCTGCTATGTTTGGTGGTATACCTGGAGCGGGAGCAACCATTCGAACGGTAGTAAATATCAACTCGGGAGGTAAAACACGTATTTCGGGTATGTTTGCCGGTATCGTTTTATTACTGATTTTGTTGTTGTTTAGTTCTGCTGCGTCAACCATTCCTGCTGCTGTACTTGCTGGTATTTTGGTAACGGTTGGTATTGGTGTTATGGACTACAAGGGGCTACGTGCTATACCATCATTGCCTAGAGATCTTAAAATAGGTAAGCTAGGTATAAGTTCAGAAGTGGTTGTGATGCTTGCTGTGATGCTGCTTTCTACTTTTTGGAATTTAGTTTATGCTGTTGGAATAGGCCTTGTTATGGCATCGTTGATGTTTATGAAAAAGATTGGAGACCTCACCGAAAGTCAGTCTAAGGTATCCACTGGAAGTAAAGAAAAACTTTGGGATGACGAAACGGCTTACGCTGAGCTTAAAAGCGATAAAATTGCGATTAAACACATCAACGGGCCATTGTTTTTTGGATCTACAGACGGTTTTAGCAGGCTAGCAAAGGAAATCCCGAAAGAAGCAGCCACAGTACTATTCCGCTTTGATCGTATGGATTATATTGATCAATCTGGACTGTATGCCCTTGAGGATTTAGTGGTAGATTTAGCTAAAGAAAATAAGACAGTGTTCTTTATTCATTTACCTAAGCAACCGCGCTATATGATGGAGCGTATTCGTTTGGTGCCACGATTGGTTCCAGCAGCAAATATTTTTGAGGAGCTGCCAGATTTTTTAAAACACATTAAATCACTAAATAAATAATTGAATTATGAGAAAAGATATTTTAACAGCAGAAGCGCAAGCACAACTCACACCAGAAATAGTGCTTGAAAATCTAAAAAAAGGCAACCACAATTACACTAACGATTCGCTTACACAAGCGAACAATAGCGATTTGCGTGCGGCCTGTGTTTCGGGTCAGGCACCACAGGCTATTGTGCTTTCGTGCATAGATTCACGTGTAGTTGTAGAAGAGGTTTTTGACCAGGCTCTGGGCGATGTATTTGTTGCTCGTGTTGCTGGAAATTTTGTGAATACCGACATTGTTGCAAGCATGGAATATGCGTGTAAGGTTGCCGGAAGTAAACTTATTGTGGTGTTAGGTCATGAAGGATGTGGTGCTGTAAAAGCAGCCTGTGACGGCGTTGAGCTTGGAAATATTACCGCGTTACTTGCTAATATTCAACCAGCGGTAGATAGCGTAAAAGCAACAGTTGAAGGCCCTCATGATAGTGGAAACACCCCTTTTGTAAATGCAGCAATTGCTGAAAATGTACAACACACTATTGCTGAAATTCGCAATATGAGTTCAATCCTTTCAGAGCTTGAAGCAGAAGGGAGCATTGCCATTAAAGGCGGTGTTTATCAGCTTGGAAGTGGCGAAGTTCACTGGCTATAGCTGTCTAGCTTATATGCAAATTATAAAAGCGCCTTTATGGCGCTTTTTTATTAACTCTTTTGCATATAATTTTTGAATGTCATGATATATAATAAATGCTATATGTCAGACTATACTAAAAATTAGCAGTAATTATTCACTAGCCTTTAAATCTTTGGCAAATTGAGTTCCGCCACTAATTTTTCCCTCTAAGTCAAAATAAAAGATTTCCATCAATTCTTTTTCCCAGAGTGTTCCATCTTTCATTGTTCGTGTTTCTTTTGAATAAACTATGGCACCTGAAGTAGGGTCTGTATCGTCTATTTTTAAAGGAACAATAGAGTATGGTACCCAATTTACAGAAGTATATGGAGCAAATACTTCAGGCCACATATCTTTTGTAACGGTCATTTCTTCACCCTCAGAAGTAGAGAACACAAATGAATCTGCAAAGGCCTCCGCACATGCAGCAGCATCCATTTTGTTGTAGTCTTTAATTAGCTTTTCCAAAACTTTTACTTCCCCACGATTAGAAAAAACTAAGGGTCTTCCTCTGTATTCATTTTCAGGGCTACCATAAAATTTACCCCCGCTAGAAAGACCAAATTCATTTGATGGGTAGTTTTGTCTCCATTGACTAAAGCCATTGATTTTTCCTTCAGGATTTACTGAAAAAACCTCCATCAAATTTTGTTTTTGAGTAGATCCGTTTTTCCACTCTCTGTCTTCAACAGACCAAGTTAACACTAATTCATCGTCAGTACCAACGAGCTTAACAGGAATTAGAGCCCAAGGCTTCATATTTAGGCTTTTCATTTTGTTGTGCCAATCACGATGCCCATCTCCATAATTACTCACATAGGTAGAATCGTAATAGCTCAATTCAGTCTCTACGTCATTAGAGTTGTAAGCTTCTACGCTTTTCAAGACAACATCAACAGAAGAAGAGCTTCCAAATGTATAAGGGTTACCAGAAAGTTCTCCTTCACCCAAAAACTTACCTGCACTTGAAGGGGTTTGTTGCGCAATGGTCAATAATGGCAACATAATAATATAATAAAACAGTTTTCTCATGATTTGTAGTTGTTTAGTTAAATAAACTGCAATTTATATAAATTAATAAAACAAATTATTGTAGATATATTAAAAAACTGTAAAAATCATTTGATAAAATGAATTCGGAAACGATAAGAAAAAAATAATTTTTGACAGACACATGCGCCAAACTGTTAGTGGAGTCAAGAGGAGTGAAGTCGAACTATTTTGAGGAGGATTTACTACATATAACAAACTTACAATCTCACTTCGATTTGAATGTTCTTAACATTGACTAAAGTAATTTTTACAGCTGTAATATTATCTCATAATTATATTATCTAGCATCAACTATCATTGTTGTTAAATTTGAATTTTTAAAACAAATAATTTGATGTCTAGACTCTTCCTGTTGCTAGCTATAGGTTTTAGTTATGCTCAATCCCCAACTGAAAATGCCGTATTAAAAGAGGCTGAGCGAAGAAATATAGTTACTGTTGATCAGGCGTTAAAAACGCTTAAAGAAAATGGTATTTCTGAAAGTCAAGCTAGAATAATAGCTAGAGA
>JBMYLP010000008.1:0-67484 GCA_049596455.1 Flavobacteriaceae bacterium
AGGCCCTTTACTCAATACGCCCAACGCCAAAAAGAAATAGAATAACACCAAATAAAGGGACTTTTTGGTTTCATAAAAATGATAAAAACTAAATAATCCAAGGGTTACAAATGCAATCAAATAGGGGTCTGGGACGGCAAGGTGAAACTCTTGCATAAAGAAAAATGACCCCACCAAAATCAATAGGGTGGTTTGTGCTACGTCCTTTCCTAAATGCCGGCGGGCAAAACCAAACGTAGTCAAAAGCATAACAAAACCCATTACTGCCGAAAAAAACCGAGCTCCCAAAACGGTTGTTCCAAACAATTTGAACCCCAATAACATAAAATAATAATGCAGCGGAGGTTTATCGGTTCGGAGTTCGCCGTTGAATTTGGGGACCCAATAGTTTCCACTTTCCCACATTTCTCTGGCAGCCTCGGCATTTTTGGCTTCGTCCAAAATGCTAATGGGATACGCATTGAGAAAGGTAAAACTCACAATTGCCGCCGCTAAGACAGCAAAAATCCAAGCTTTTTGGTTGTTTTCTATAGAGAATTTCATCAACTCGTTGGGTTCTTAGTACCTTTGTAAAAATAGCGCATAAATGTCGAATACAACCGCTTTACTTTCACTTGTTGTTCCTGTCTTTAATGAGGAGGAAAATATCCCCTTACTCACAGACCGCATCAGTTCGGCACTCAACGGATATACGTTTGAACTGATATATATAGATGATTGCTCAACCGATGGTACGCGAGAAGCCATTAAAAAAATGAATCATCCAAATGTAGTTTTGGTTGAACTGAAAAAAAATTACGGGCAAAGCCTTGCCATGGCAGCTGGTTTTGATGTGGCACAAGGGGAGTATGTGGTTACCCTAGACGGCGACCTGCAAAACGACCCTGATGATATTCCTGCAATGCTTGACAAATTAATGGATGAAGACTGGGATGTGGTTACTGGTATTCGTCAAAAGCGAAAAGACTCTAAACTCAAAACCATTCCGTCTAGAATTGCAAATTTGATTATTCGCAGCAGCACCAAACTCAACATTCAAGATCAGGGGTGTGCGCTTAAAGTGTTCACCAAAGAAACCGCCAAAAACCTAAACTTGTATGGCGAAATGCATCGCTTTATTAATTTGGCTGCCTTTTTGGACGGTGCCAGAATTACGGAAGTTCCTGTGCGTCATCATGCTCGGCAATTTGGGGTTTCTAAGTATGGACTGGGCAGAACCTTTAAGGTGGTCAACGACTTGTTGCTCATCTTATTTCAACGAAAATTTTTACAAAAACCCATTTACTTTTTTGGTAATATTGGACTTGCTTTGTTTGGCTCGGGCACGTTATTAGGACTTTATTTTTCGGTGCTCAAAATCATGGGAGAAGATATTTGGGGACGACCGTTACTCATTTTGGCGGTACTACTCATTGTAGTAGGGGTGCAGTTTTTCAGTATTGGAATTTTATACGATTTGCTCATGAAAACCTACTTTGAATCGCAAGACAAAAAGCCATTTCGAATACGTAAAGTTTCTCGCTTCGATGCGTAAGCAACTACTTAAATCGCTGCAGTTAGGCATAAGCGCCCTATTTGTTTATTTATTCATTAAACAACTCAATACCAACGTATTAATCGAAGTTCTTTTTGACGTGCGTTGGGATTTTTTGATTTTGGCAATGGTCTTTTTTCTGTTATCACAATACCTGTCTTCGCTGCGTTTGTTGGGGGTGTTTCGATACTTTTCGTTTCCGCTGCAACCAAATTCCAATCACCGTCTTTACGTATTGGGAATGTTTTATAATTTCTTTTTGCCAGGCGGCATTGGCGGCGATGCCTACAAGGCACTAAAGCTGCACAAAACATTTGAATGGTCTTGGAAAATAGTAGGCAAAGCATTGGTATTAGATCGCGCCATAGGTTTGGGTGCCTTGCTGTGTTGCGCCCTTCTCCTCGATTCAAAACGCATACTACCTATTGACTTTGGGTGGCGTATTCCAATTTTTGTGGCGCTTATTTTTTTGGGGTATGCAGCAACCGAAATTATTTTCAAAAGCAAAGCGATTTATGTTAAAACCTTGCTTTGGAGTTTCGCAGTGCAGGTAATGCAGTTATTAAGTGTTGCTAGTATTGTTATGGCGTTGGGTATTGAGGGTTCATTTATCCAACCCTTGCTACTGGTGTTCCTGCTTTCTGCAGTTGCTTCCATTGTTTCGTTTGCAGGGCTAGGCGTACGTGAGTATTTATTTTTACAAAGCGGAACCTGGCTTGCCATTTCACCTGAGCTAACCGCTGCAGTTGGCGTTTGGTTTACATTGCTTACGGCTGTGGTATCTTTTTTTTGGGATTTACTATATGCTTTTTGACAAGCGACTCCGACTTAGCTGTGATAATACTCGTGATACCACGCCACAAAATGACGCAAGCCCTCTTTAAGCGGTGTATGCCCAATAGCACCAATATAGGATTCTAGTGCACTTACGTCGGCGTGAGTTTTGTACACATCTCCGGGTTGCATAGGCTTGTTTTGGCGAATGAATTGTTTCCCTGCAATATCTTCCATTAGGGTTATAAATTCCTCCAAAATGATGGGTTGTGCATTTCCGATATTAAATAGGCGGTAGTTTGGACAAGAGGCTTTGTTGTCTTTTTGGACTAACTTTAGAATAGCTGCCGCAATATCGCCCACATAGGTAAAATCACGTTGTAAATCTCCGTTATTAAATACCTGAATAGGTTGGTTGGTATGCAACGCCTTTAAAAACAACATAGGTGCCATATCGGGTCTTCCCCAAGGGCCATAAACGGTAAAAAAGCGCAAGCCCGTAGTGTTTAGCCCGTGCAAATGGCTGTAGGAATGCGCCATCAACTCGTTGGCTTTTTTGGTTGCAGCATACATACTTATGGGGTGATCAACACGGTCTTCTACACTGTAGGGTACTTTGTTTTGATTTCCATAAACCGAACTACTTGAGGCGTAATACAGCTGTTTGATATGGTGGTTTTTGCTGGCGTCAAGGATATTAAAAAAACCATTAATGTTAGTTGTCACATATGGTTCGGGATGTTTTAGCGAATACCGAACACCTGCTTGTGCTGCCAAATGAATAACCGTATCAAATTGTTCGTGTTCAAAAAGGCGGTTTATTTCTTCAGAATCAACAATATCCATTCGTTCAAAACGAAAACTACCTTGTAATGAAGCATCTAGTTGATTTAATTGGTCTAGCCGGGCTTCTTTTAAACTCACTTCGTAGTAGCTATTCATATTATCAAGACCAACAACGTGATAGCCGTTTTCAATGAGAAGTTTACTCACGTGATATCCAATAAATCCGGCGGCGCCAGTAACTAAAACTTTATTCATCAATTTCTTTTCAGTTTTTTCGGAAGATACGACTAGAAATCCAATCGCCAACCCAAACGCAAGCTAAGCCTAATAACACTCCTGCAAAAACATCAGCCACAAAATGCTGAAACAAAAATACACGAGAATACCCTACCAACAATATAGCGGCGTAAAGCATAAGGCGCTTGTATGGCAGCTGCACATAGCGCATTAGAAAAAATCCATAAGTGGCTGCAGATGCCGTATGCCCAGAGGGAAAAGATCTAAATCGATGAAAGGACAAAGAAAAATCGTCTGGATTCCAACCATACGGCAAGGATGCAAAGTGTGCAATTGGTCTAGTCACATCGGGGAAAATAAGCTGTTTAAACACATAAATCCCAATTCCCATCAACGCAGAAACAATCAAAAAATTAATCAGTTCTGCTTTGACATAAAGCTTTTTTTGAGCAGCAATAAATCCCACTAACCCAAAAACAACAAGCGCAAACCAACCGTCGCCCAGAAAGGTGATAATCTTAAAAGTGGGGAAAAGTTCCGGTGCAACAAAAAGATTAAACGGAAGCTCTAATGCACCCCTTTTGGCAAATGCCAACGGCAAAAGCAACATGTGCATCATGCCAAAGAAAAGCAAGTATTTGGACGAGTGCTTGGCTGAAAGAAGTCGTATAAGTTGCATTTTGCAAATATAGCATCAAATTATAGTGTAAATTTGTACCTCTATGAAAAAGGTTATCATTATCGGTTCGGGGTTTTCTTCCCTTTCCGCAGCATGTTATTTGGCTAAAAAGGGGCATTCGGTCCAAGTGCTTGAAAAAAACGATTCTTTGGGCGGACGTGCGCGCCAGTTTAAAAAAGATGGGTTTACATTTGACATGGGTCCTTCGTGGTATTGGATGCCCGATGTGTTTGAGTCCTTTTTTGAAGATTTTGGCAAGCGTGTTTCTGATTATTACGAGCTAGATAGATTAGCCCCGGGATATCAGGTTATTTTTGGTAAAAACGACATTTTTCCTGTTGATGATAGCATTGCTAAAATTGCAGCCCGCTTTGATGAAATTGAACCTGGAAGCGGAGCCAAATTAGAACGCTTTTTAGCAAAAGCACGCAACAATTACGACATTGCGGTAAAAGATTTGGTGTATCGCCCCGGGGTTTCACCGCTCGAACTGGTTACCCCACAAACCGTACGCAAAGTGGGGTTGTTTTTTACCAATATCCGAAAGCAAGTAGCGCAACAATTTAAAAACCCCAAACTGCGTTCGTTATTACAGTTCCCCGTATTGTTTTTGGGCGCAAAACCCGAAAGTACCCCTGCCTTTTATAACTTTATGAATTATGCCGATTTTGGGTTGGGCACCTGGCACCCCAAAGGAGGTATGTACCAAATTGTAGATGCTATGGTAACCCTAGGAAAATCGTTGGGGGTTACGTATCACACCAGTCATGGGGTAGACGAAATTCTACTTAAAAATGGGAAGGCATGCGGTGTGCGTGTAGGCACAACTATTTTTGATGCTGATATTGTTATTTCAGGGGCAGATTATCATCACACCGAAACCTTATTGCCAAAAGAAAAGCGTGCCTACAGCGAAGGCTATTGGGACAAAAAAACCTTTGCGCCCTCATCGTTGCTGTTTTACATTGGACTGGACAAAAAATTAAATTCGCTTGCGCATCATAACCTGTTTTTTGATGTAGATTTTGACGCACACGCCAATAGTATTTATGACACACCAGAGTGGCCCAACGAGCCGTTATTCTATGTGAATTTGCCCTCCCAAAGTGATCCTTCGATGGCACCCAAAGGGAAAGAAGCCTGTTTTATTTTGATTCCCATTGCACCTAATTTGGAAGATACCCCAGCGCTTAGGCAAAAATATTTTGACATTGTTTTGGAGCGTATGGAGCAACTTACAGATACAGCGATCAAGCCGCACATTATGTTTAACGAATCGTTTTGTGTTAAAGAATTTAAAGAAGTATACAACTCGTACAAAGGCAATGCGTACGGCATGGCAAACACACTTTTGCAAACCGCATTTTTGCGTCCAAAAATGAAAAGTAAAACAGTGGACAATTTGTTCTTTACAGGGCAACTAACTGTACCTGGTCCAGGTGTACCCCCAGCACTGATTTCAGGAAAAATAGTTTCGGAATTCATTTAATCAAATTTCTTAAAGATGCATACCATTTTTCATCCAGCAGATTCTAGGGGAAGTGCCAATCACGGTTGGCTTGAGGCAAAACACAGCTTTAGTTTTGCTGGTTGGTTCAATCCCGAGCGTGTTCAGTTTGGCGCATTGCGCGTACTAAACGATGATATTATTCAAGGTGGAATGGGGTTTGGCACACATCCGCACGACAATATGGAGATTGTTACCATTCCTCTTCGTGGCGACTTAGAACACAAAGATAGTATGGGAAATAAGGAGGTCACCAAAGAAGGTGAAATTCAGGTAATGAGTGCTGGAACGGGCGTTTATCACAGCGAGTATAATAAAAATCCCGATAAAGAAATTAACCTGTTGCAATTATGGATTTTTCCAAACAAACGCAATGTAGCACCACGTTATGCGCAAATCCCTATTGACACGCTACATAAAAAAAATGAGCCGTTTCAAATCCTATCCCCTAATCCAGAAGATCAAGGCGTTTGGATTCATCAAAATGCATGGTTTCATATGTTGGATTTGGATGCTGAAAAATCGGTTTATTATGACCTAAAAGCAGAAGGCAACGGGGTGTATGCGTTTGTTATTGAAGGCGAAGCTGAAATTGGCGAACAGCTTTTGGGCAAGCGCGATGCGCTAGGTATCACAGAAACCGCTACCTTTGAGGTTACCGCTCACCAAAAGGCACAAATTTTATTGATAGAAGTGCCTATGGTTGTGGGTTAAATCCGAGCCCTATGCACAAACAATCTTTTTATATTTCTGGTATTACCTGCGCAAACTGTGTAAAAGCTGTAACTAAAGCATTGGAAACGATTGACGGCGTTTCTTCGATTTCTATTGACCAAAAATCGGGTAAGGCAATACTGCAAGCAAACCGTTCCATTTCAGAAAAGGAACTTGAAAATGCATTGCCCAAAAAGTATGCTTTAGTACCGCAAGAGGTGCAGCCAACTTCAAAGCTTAAGCAGCTTTTTCCATTGTTTTTGATTTTTGGATTTATGCTGCTAACGGTTTTTAGTGTTCACCTAGAAACACGACAAACAAATGCGATGATGCTTGACTTTATGGCGTTGTTTTTTATGGTCTTTTCGTTTTTTAAGTTTTTGGATTTAAAAGGGTTTCAAGCGGTGTTTAAAACCTATGACCCACTTGCTGCAGCAGTGCCCATTTACGGCTGGTTATATCCATTTATAGAATTGACACTCGGCATATGCTATCTTATTGATTTTGTTTCACCATCCGTTTTAATAATCACTGTAATTGTACTGGGAATTACTACTGTGGGTGTGCTTCGGGTCTTGCTGCAAAAGCGCAACATCAAGTGTGCCTGTTTGGGGAGTGTCTTAAATCTTCCCATGACGGAAGCCACGTTTATAGAAAACGCTATCATGCTTGTTATGGCAGGAAGCTTATTGGCCTAATTCCAATACAAAACTGGCTAAAGCCGTATCAAAGCCAGCACGAAGGTCAGCGTTGGTAATACCGTTGCCGTCGTCATAATTTTCGTTGAAGGAAGGCAATGAAAAGGTTGGGATATTTGGGCGTTCTCTGGACAATCGTAAATGGGCGAGTTCCAAGACTGTAATGGCACCCCGAGCGCCTGTTGAGGTGCTTAACAAAAACATGGGTTTGCCACACCAAATGGGTTTTTCCAATCTAGAAATCCAATCAAAAATGTTTTTGAATGCGGTGGTGTAAGCACCGTTATGCTCGGCAAATGAAATGATGATGCCATCGGCTGCCGTTAGAGCAGCTTTAAAATCAAACGCCAATTCTGGAATACCTTCTTTTTCGCGGTCTGTGCTGTATAAAGGCATTTCAAAATCATTTAAATCTAACAAATTAATGTTAGCGTTGGGCACTTGCTTAGCAGCAAAATGGGCTAATTTTCGATTAATAGAATTTTGGCTCGAACTTGCGCCAAAGGCAACAATGTCAGGCATAGCTAATTTTTTTTGCTAAGATAATCAATCTTTATATGAAGTGTACTTTGCTAGGGAAGGGCAATTTTTGCCAAAAATGCTGAGTATTTTTTCTTTTCTTCTGAGGTTATCCAAACGGTTTTCTCATCAATAATAGACACCGCTTCAATTTGTGCGCCTCTAAAATCGAGTTCGTATTGGTTAATGGAAAGATTTGGGTTTGGCGCAAGAGAAAAATCATTAATCACAAACAGAAATTGACGTTTGTCTTTTCGGTATGCCGTTAGCACTAAGGTTTTGGTTTTATGATGGTAATCCGCCCCTGTAATCAGTGCCCCAACAGGCAGAGAGCCTATTTTTTTTGCAGCTGCATTTTCTTTAGAAACCACATAAAGTTCTGTGGTTTTGGTGCTTCTATTTTTGGTAAAAACAATAAGATTATCCTCAATAAAAATCAGCCCCTCAGCATCAAAAGGAGAGGCTTGCTGAAATCCAAAGTTTTGTTGTTCAGGATAATAAAAGGGTATGGAATCCAAAACTTCTGCACTATCATTTGTAATCGCAACCTCCAAAAGATACAAGTTTTTTCGTGTTCCGAAATTGTTCCCCATATCTGCCACAACAAGCTTTCCATTTGCTGTGGTAATATCCTCCCAATCAATATTACTGTGGTTATTTAGCTTCTTTTTGGCAAGGAGTTTTCCTTTTGTACTTATGGCATATAAGGCAGCCTCGTTCCCTGAATCATTGTGTGTCCAGAGCGTATCGTTAAGTTGGGTTAGTCCCGAAGTTTCTTCGAGAACCAACGGCAGGTTGTATTTTTCCAATACTTTTTGCCCAAAAGCGTTGCCTGCTAGTAGCAAGGAAAACAAGAATAATTTGGTCAGTCTAAAAGGGGTTTGATGTGATTCCAATTGATGAATTTAAAGTTTTGTGGTTCGTTTCCGTTTTCACCGTCCTGCACAATAAGTATGCCGTTAGGAAACGTTGGTGTTTTTAGACTGGTTACATCAAGACCATCGGTTTCTTGTACGCCATCCACAACACCATCTTTTATTTGAATAATATTTTTCAATTGTAAACGTTGCCGGTCAATAAACGCATAGGCATTTGAACCTTGTACAGAAAGGATAATCCAGCCGCTTCCGTCTTCGTTTTCACGAAGGGCAAGCCCCTCAAAATCTGGCTTTAGTTTGTCTTTATCCACTTCCAAAATCATGGTTTTTTCATTGGCTTTCCACGGCAAAGCATTTAACTGCCACAGCCCACGCTCTTCTTCGGCGACATATAATTTTTGGTTGTTTGGATCAACGACAAGCCCTTCAACGGTTTTGCCAAATTTTAGTTTGCGCACCAATGCCATGCGTACTTTTTTGCCTTGCAATCCAATTTGATATTGCCAAACCTTGCCTTTTTTGGTACTCATAATAACATAAGGCTGCTCGGCAAGGTAGGTGGTAATCCCATACACTTCTTTTAGCGGTACTTTAATGTCTTGAATTTCGGTGAGTGAACCGTCAGGTTTAAGAAATGCAAAAGTAATGGTTTCTGCAGTTCTGTTGGAAGCGCAAATCAGTGGTAAATCGTTATTGATGATGTTATTTGGCGTAAACAATGCCACATTGTTGGGTCTGCCAACAGGGTATTGATGCAGTTTTTTGCCTTGCAAATCATACGTGATAAGGCCATATTTTTTGTCTGTTGCAACAACTATGGATTTTGTTGCATCATTGGGGTTTTCCCAAATACAGATATCGTCTGCGGCATCGTCAAGAGATACAACAGGTTCCGTTTCAAGGGTGGCTTCAACTTGGGGAAAAGCAAAAGAGCGAACCGAAGTCCGCTCTTGTGCAATTACCACGAAACCTACAAAAAGCGTGAAGATTCCGGTGATATAATTCATTATAAGTCAATTTTAATACCTAAGTTCCAACTCATTTGGTAGTACTCAAGCTGCATGGTTTTTGCCTTTTCACCTTGGTAGTAACGCAACGGTTGGTTGGTCAAGTTTTTAGCTTCAGCAAATAAACGAATTTTATCCGTTACGTTGTAAGAAGCGTTTAGGTCTAAGAACTTTTGTTCGTCATAATAACGATCTTCCCATGCTGCTCCGCCTAACTCATCAAGCTGCTCACCAGCGTAGTTATACGATGCTCTAACAAACAACTTACCAGCTTCATATGCCAACGAAACGTTATACATGTTTTCAACAGCACCTACCAATGGCACATCATTTCTTCCTTCTACGCTATCCGTTTCAGAATCTGTAAAGGTATAGTTTGCTGCCAAGTTAAGGTTGTCTGTAAGTTGTTGTTGTAACGCAACTTCAAAACCAAATACACTAGCACTTTTACCGTTTCTTTTCTGTGTGAACTCATAGTCGTTGTCACCATTGTAGGTGTATCCGTCAGTAGAGTACGTGTAAATCCAGTTATCTATAGACTTATAGAACAATCCTCCTGAGATAATACCTGTATTACCCATATACTTTTCTGCCATGATATCAAAGTTATTAGACACAGTAGCTTCTAAGTCAGAGTTACCAAATTCTACTTCGTCGTCATCAGAGTTAGAGTACTGATAAGGTACTAAGTCATAGTAATCTGGTCGTGCCAAAGATTTAGAGTAAGCAGCAGTTACATTGAAACTGTCAGAGAAGTTGTGTCGAATGTTGATACTAGGTAAGAAATTCGTGTAATCTTTAGAACCAGTAGTTTCAGTGATATCTGTTGGCAACTCATCTTTTTCCTCGTCAAAAATTTGACCCACATAGCTAAGGTCTGTTTTTTCGATACGGAAACCAGCAACTACTACTGTGTTTGCACCAATATTGTTTGTTGTCATGACATATCCTGCAGTAATGGTTTCATCAGCGGTGTAGTTTGCACCAGCAAATTCATCCATTACATAGCTGTCAAAGTTAGCACCATTAGCACCACCTAAAGCGAGACCGCCTAAGTAACGGGCATCCATAAAGTTACCAATTACATATTGGCTGCCCGGCTCGTAACTGTCTATATCTGCACCAAAAGTAGGCACGGTATTTAGGTTTCCAAGCCCCATATCATGCTCATACCAAACATCGTCACGCATTTTGGATTGATCTTTGTATGCAGCACCAAACTTTAGGGTAGCAGACTCACTAAAAGGTAATTCAAAGTTGATTTTGAATTGATTATTTTTTTCTTCAGTTAGTTTTTGTGCCTCTTCGGTTTTTTTGTATTTGTACTCCGCATCATCATTCCATGAAGCATCAGCAAAGTTTAAGTAAGGACGCTCAAGGTTTGAAATATCCCAAGGCGTACTACCTGTATAGGGAATGCCTTTGTATTCGTAACGTGTGTAACGCTCGTCTGGACGATGCTCACGTGCTTTAGCTGTAGAAGCTTTCCAATCCATAGCTAAGTTTCCTAATTGATGCTCACCACCTAAGCTATACTTTTCAAGGCGTTGGTCTTCTAAACGACGTGCATCATTTTCATCGTTATCAATACCCCCTTTAGTTTGTTTACGAATTTTCAGCTCTTCGTCTTCATAAATAGCTCTCCAACGGAAACGGTTTTCCCAGTCGTCGCGGTGGTTATAAATTGACTTAAAGTAAAGTGAGTTATTCTCGTTGATGTTGTAGTCTAAGTTTAAAGAAACCGAACGACGTGTACGTTTTACATCATAACGACGGATATCCATTTCCTCAATTTCACCTTTATCAACGTCAGTCCAATCTGCTGGATCATTCCAAGCAAATTCAACGTTATCAGAACCGTAGTCCCGTGTTTGAATGGTAGAGCTAAAGGTATAGCTAAATTTGTCAGATAATTTATCTGCAACAACCAAAGCAAAGTTTGAGTTGTAACCACCACTACGGATTGGGTTACCCCCACCAGAAATTGTAGCAGAAGCACGGAAATCACTTGGGTTAGAACGTGTAATTAAGTTAACAGAACCACCAATGGCATCTCCTTCCATATCTGGAGTTAACGATTTTTTTACAACAATCGCCTCAATCATATTTGTTGGGATAAGGTCAAGCTGAATGTTACGGTTATCTCCCTCAGCAGAAGGCAAACGATCGCCGTTCAAAGTAACAGAGTTCAACTGCGTACCAAAACCACGCATTACAATGTTACGTGCTTCACCCTGGTCGTTTTGAACACTAATACCAGAAATTCGGCGTAGTGCTTCTCCCACGTTGTCATCAGGATATTTACCTGCTTGGTCAGCTGTTACCACATTGGTAATGTTAAGGTTGTTTTTCTGTTGTTTTAGGGCTTTGGATAGACCACCAAAATATCCGTCAACAACAACTTCCTCTAGTGTAGTAACCACTATGGAATCTTTCTTTTGTTCTTGTGCATGAAGCACAACTACACCAAATAGTGCAGCAATGAATAATGATATGTTTTTCATTTTAATTATAAGTTTAAGCAAAACTCTTAAACCCATGTAATGTTAAGTACAACCGAACAATAAGCATAGGTTAAACATGCGTTAAGTAAATGTTACCATCAGAAATTACAGAAGCCCTATCTTTAACACATGGCACAACAGGTTGTTTTAAGTTTCTTTTCCTACACCAAAAATAAATTCTGGGCATTTACGCAAATGCAACGTGCTTTGCCAAAAGTACTGCAGCAGAAAGGGATTTGTTTTGCCAAAACCTTGGGAACGGGTGCTGGTCAGGGATTTAGTCTTTGGCCTGATTTCTCAACCTATGCATTACTTACCGTTTGGAACTCAAAACAAGATGCCATGGCGTTTTTGAATCACAGCGAAGTCATGCAGGCGTTTGAGCAACGTTCTGCATCACAACAACATTTTTCATTACACACCTTACAAAGTCATGGACTTTGGGGAAAAACAAACCCATTTGAAGCCACGCAACGCCCATTAGAAAAAGACGAACAAATAGGAATTATTACAAGAGCCACACTACGCCCCAGCCGACTTATTGAATTTTGGCGTGCTGTACCGGCAGCGTCCAAAGCCATTACGCAAGCCAAAGGCGTATTGTGGTATAAAGGCATTGGCGAATGGCCCATGGTGCAGCAGGCTACCTTTAGCATTTGGGAATCTTTGGAAGATGTAAAGGCTTTTGCCTATAAAAGTTCGCATCATGCGGCCATTGTCAAAAAAACCCGAAAGCGCAACTGGTATAAAGAAGATTTGTTTGCTCGGTTTGCCGTGCGTGCCCTAACTTTGGATACAAATGACTAAGGCAATTGTTATTGGAGCGGGAATAGGCGGTATTGCCACTGCCATTCGGTTAGCGCAAAAAGGATACGAAGTGGAGGTTTTTGAGGCAAATGACTATGTGGGCGGAAAACTTTCTACATTTTCATTGGGCGATTTTCGTTTTGATGCGGGGCCTTCATTGTTTACGATGCCACAATTTGTAGACGAGTTGTTTAGGCTTTGTAACGAAAATCCCGCCGACTTTTTTCAGTACAAACGCAAAGAAATTGCATGTAAATACTTTTGGGAAGACGGTATAAAACTTACCGCTTATGGTGATACCGAACGTTTTACGCAAGAGGTTGAAGAAAAACTTCACGTGCCAAAAGCAACGTTAAAGCGCTATCTGGCAAAGGCAAAAAAGAAATTTGATCGCACACGCCCTTTATTCTTAGAACGCTCATTACACAAATGGCGCACCTACCTTAGAAAAGAAACCCTAGTGGGGATTGCCAAGTATTTTTCCTTTGAAATAGATACGTCGCTAAATAGCGTTAATCAAGCCCAATTGCAAGAGCCTCACTTGGTGCAATTCTATAACCGATTTGCTACGTACAACGGTTCAAACCCATACCAAACGCCAGGAATGATGACGCTCGTGCAACATTTAGAACAACACTACGGCACGTATATTCCCAAAAAAGGAATGGGGGATATAAGTCAGTCTTTATATGAACTCGCCAAACGTCAGGGGGTTACATTTCATCTAAGCACTAGCGTTGATAAAATTATGGTTGAAAATAAAAAAGCCGTTGGTATAGTTGCTGATGGGAAATTACACAAAGCCGATGTAGTGGTTTCGAATATGGATATAGTTCCAACGTATAGAAAACTTTTAGCTCATCAAAAACAGCCCGAAAAAGTTTTGGGACAAGAACGTTCAAGTTCGGCAGTGATATTTTATTGGGGGATAGGTGCATCATTTCCACAACTGGACTTGCACAATATCTTTTTCTCAGATGATTATGTAGCAGAGTTTGAAGCTATTTTTAATCAAAAAAGTCTCTATAACGACCCAACAATTTATGTAAACATCACCTCGAAAGACGTGCCTGCTGATGCGCCAAAAGGGAAAGAGAATTGGTTTGTGATGATTAATGCGCCGCACGATACGGGACAAGATTGGAACGCATTAGCTAAGCAACTTCGATTATGGGTAATTGAGAAACTCAATCGTGTTTTGGATGCTGAAATTGCTTCTTTAATTGAGGAGGAATGGGTCATGACGCCCGATATTATTCAATCCAGAACACAATCCCATTTAGGGGCGTTGTACGGCGCCTCGTCAAACAACAAAATGGTTGCTTTTCTGCGTCATCCTAATTTTTCAAGCACTATTTCAAACCTGTATTTTTGTGGCGGTAGTGTGCACCCAGGAGGAGGAATTCCATTATGTTTGTTATCGGCAAAAATTGTTGCTGACCTAACGCCAACGCCATGAAAAACGTTTTCATTCCTAAAACAAGTACCGCCAAAATCTCTGTTGGATTGATTTGGCTTTTTCATTTTTCGGGCTTATTGGGCATTCTATTTATAGATCGCGAGTTGTTTTTAGAAACCACGCCAGTTAATTTGTTTATTACCATTGTCTTGTTGTTTGTCAACCTTCCCGATGTAAATCAAAAAGTGATGTTGGCTGCTCTGGTTGCTTTTGTTGTGGGGATGGCTGTAGAACTTTTGGGCGTGAATTATGGATTGATTTTTGGGCAGTATGTGTATGGCGATAATTTGGGAGTTAAAGTTGGTGGCGTGCCATTACTTATTGGTGCCAATTGGGTAATGCTTACATTTATAACAGGGGCAGTTGGTGCCGTATTTTTTAAACGCGCCATATATGCAGCTGCATTTGGCGCATTGCTTATGGTGCTTTTAGATTTGGTAATTGAACCCGTAGCACCAAAATTTGACTACTGGGAATTTGCCAATGACACGGCACCGTTATCCAATTACATCGGATGGTTTTTGGTGGCATTCCCCATACAATGGGTATATCAAACACAAGTAAAACGAAAAGACCAAGCCTTTTCGTTTCATTTGGTATTGATTCAATTTTTATTTTTTGGCATTTTTAGCCTGGTACAATGGGCCTCGTAGTTCAACGGATAGAATAGGAGTTTCCTAAACTTTAGATCCAGGTTCGATTCCTGGCGAGGCTACTTGTTGCCTAGGCAGTAGTGCGTTAGCACTAGATGCGCAGCATCGAATCGAAGTTTATGCCCTTATTGGGGTAATTCCTGGCGAGGTTACTAGCTTATCGTAACTGTTAACGTATTTCCGCTTAATGTTGACGTGTAACAAGCCAATGAGTTAGAATCATCACAATTGGTTGAAAAACGATTTTGCTGATGATCACACCTAAACGTATTTGCGCTTTCTAATGCCCATTCATTGTTACGCCCATGATAAGGACACACATTAGTGTAGGCTTGTATGTTGGTATTGGATGTGCGCAAAAACAACGCAGGAATACCTAAGCTTTTACCATTCATCCAACCTCCTGTATTGGCAAGTTGACTAAAATTACTGTTCGTTAAATCAATTGTATAGGTTTTATTTTCAACAGTAAATCCAGTTCCTGTATTCCCTGTTCCTGAACCAGTCCCTCCTCCACCTCCATTGTTAGGATTGGTAGTTTCTACATCTTCATCACCGCTACTACATGCCTCTAAAAAACTTACGCCAAAAAAAGCAAATGCTACAGTAGGGCAAACCTCTTTTAAAAAACTTCTTCGATTTTTCATTTTTTGTTTACAATATAGTAATTAAATCTATTTCATGATGAAAAGTAACCTCATTTTCTTGCACATTTTGAAATAGAACAGATTTGCTTATAAGAAACTCCCCGAAACACTTTCATTTTTTTATCTACAGCACATTATAGCTTGTTTAGATGAACAATTCACAATGTTAATCATCATTTGCATTTGGAATTAATGACATCAAACGTTTTTCACATACTTAAAAATATGTATGTTTGTATCTACATCAATCTAAACATTTTGCAGTCAAAATATTATAAAACACTGTTTTTGTGCATTATAGGGGTATGTGTTGGGTTTTCACAATATCATCCTCCTATACAAAACTTTCCTTCTGAGCTTTATAAGGCGGGCAATCAGAACTGGAAAATATCACAAGATGCGCTTAACAGAATCTATGTAGCAAACAACTTTGGGTTATTAGAGTTTAACGGCTCAGAGTGGAATTTATACCCTACACCCAACAACACCATCATGCGTTCAGTGTATGTGAACTCAACCGCAGTGTATACAGGCGCACACATGGACTTTGGGTATTGGCTACGGCAAAAAAATGGCACATTGAGTTACACCTCTTTAGCCAAGAGCCTTGATTTTAACATGATTGAAGATGAACAAATATGGAACATAGTACCTCATAAGCAGTTTATTATATTTCAGTCATTAAACCGATTGATTATATATGACCAAATTTCACGAAACTTATCCACGTTTAACCCCATTTCAGGAGTTTTAAAAATATTTATTGAAGGGGATAATATCTATTATCAAGACAACAACCTCTCTATTTATCACATTGTAAACGAAAGAGGGAATCTTTTTTTATCAGCAGAGCAGCTTAACAATAATCATGTTATTGGGTTAAGTAGCACTGTAAATGGAACCCTGATTGTTACTAGAGAAAATGGGTTGTTGCTTAAACACAATTCAGTAACTCCCTTTAATGTTTCTTTAAGTAAAAAGCTTGCTAATGATGTGGTGTATAGCTTTGCTAAAACGCATAATGAACAACTGATTATAGGCTCAATTAGTAATGGCGTTTATATTTTATCTCCAGAGGGAAAACTGATTCAGCATATTGGCACAGCGCAAGGGCTTCCCAATAGCACGGTGCTTTCAGTTTCATTTGATAATCAAAATGGTTTATGGCTCGGACTTGACAACGGGCTTTCCTATATACCCTTATCCTCATCAAAAAAGTTTTATAGCTTTAATCAAGCTCCAATTGGAACTGTATATACCACACAGACATATAACAATATGCTTTACGTGGGAACCAATCAAGGGCTATATTATAAGCCAACAAATTCGAACGATCCACTAAAACTTGTTGCAGGCTTAGACGGTCAGGTGTGGTCTTTACAGATTTTAAACAATAGTTTGCTTTGTGGGCATGATAAAGGCGCATTTCAAATCATTGGTTCAAAAGCAACTCCGTTGTATAGGGGTGCTGGCACTTGGCTTTTTCGGGAACTGAATGACAACCAATTTTTAGCAGGAACGTATAACGGCTTACATCTTTTTGAAAAGACCTCTGATGACTTGCGTTATGTGCGTCATATTCAAAACTTTTCCATGTCTTCACGTTATTTCGAAGTGCTAAATACGCATGAACTTTTGGTTAGCCATGAATATAAAGGAGTCTTTAAATTGTTACTAGACGATAAAAATAATGCCGCCCTAACCGTTTCCAGCATTCCAAATGTACCAACCAGCTCATATAGTAGTATGATTTCGTTTCAAGGTGATATTTGTTATTTTTCTAAAGATGGATTTTTTGAGTATAAACCCGAAACAAATCAATTTGTTAAAAACGAACTTATTTCATCGCTTTTTCAAGAAAACAACTTTACTTCTGCCAAAATGGTGGTTGACAGAAAGAAATACCTTTGGTTTTTTGAGCGTAACAACTTAGTACGTGCAGAAAAAGGCGCCTTGTCTAGTGAATTTATCATCAACAAGTATCCGCTTTCTTACGATATGCGAAAAACCAATACGGGGTTTGAAAACATCAGTCACTTGTCTCAAGACGAATACATCATAGGCACCTCAAATGGATTTTTCGTTTTTGACACATCAAAAGTCCAATCTTATGCGCCCAAAATCATGCTTAATAAGCTAGATGCATTTACTAAAT
This sequence comes from Flavobacteriaceae bacterium, assembly GCA_049596455.1. Classification (GTDB taxonomy): domain Bacteria; phylum Bacteroidota; class Bacteroidia; order Flavobacteriales; family Flavobacteriaceae; genus UBA7446. The sequence continues at coordinate 17,559 of JBMYLP010000008.1, forward strand.
CCAATCAAAAGCAACAACTTCAGTTAAATGAAAAGCTAGAATTAACAGCAGATTTTAATTCTATTTCAGCACGCTATTTTATTTCAAATAACAATATTGTTGATAAAGCACTTTTTCAATACAGGCTAGATGGTTATTCTGATAAATGGTCGGAATGGACTGCTGACGCCACAGTTACCTTTAGTAACCTTAGGTTTGGAACATATACCCTTAATGCTCGCGCTATGGTGGGAGATGTAATGAGCAACGATACACATAAAACAGTGGTTAAAATTCGTCGCCCATGGTATTTTTCGACTGTTGCATTGCTTGGTTATGCCTTACTTATGTTTGGCATGTTTAGCCTTGTCAATAAAAGATATACCAAATATTACCGCCGCGAGCAAGAAAAACTCGTTAAAGAAAACCAGCGCAAACTCGACTTGATGGCACTAAAACAAAATGAGGAAATCATGCGCATCAAAAACGAACAGTTGGAGGACAATATTGAACAAAAAAATAAGGAGCTTGCGATTTCTACCATGGCAATGATTAAGAAAAATCAATTTATGAATGCGTTGCTTAACGATTTACAACCAGCAGCTGCAAACCCAACCGTATCAAGAGTTTTACGTACCATTAAACGCTCACTTAAAAGCGATGATGATTGGGAGTTTTTTGAGCAGGCGTTTGACAATGCAGACAAAGATTTTTTAAAACGATTAAAAGAGGCGCACACTTCACTTACCAATCACGATTTAAAGCTTTGTGCGTATTTAAGACTAAACCTTTCTTCTAAAGAAATTGCACCACTTCTTAACATTTCGGTTAAAAGTGTAGATATAAAACGCTACCGATTACGCAAAAAAATGGCACTTCAACACGACCAAAATCTTACTGAGTATATACTGTCATTGTAGAACTGATAATTTTTACCCTGTTTTTTTGCGTTGTATATATGTTGTATAGATGCTTTTTTGCAATATAACAATATTGTCTTACTACATTTGGGCAAAATCAATTTAACAATGAATAAACTATCAATTAATATATTGTTAATCCTTTTGGCTTCTACCATTTCGTTTGCGCAACAAGTAAGCGGAACAGTCACCGAAGCTGACAGCGGTGCTCCACTTCCGGGTGCTACTGTTTTGGTAAAAGGAACCAATATCGGAACTACAACCGACTTTGACGGTGTTTTTCAATTAGCAGGAGTTTCAGGTGATGCTACACTTGTAATTTCTTACATTGGATTTGACACCCAAGAAGTAGTGGTAAACAATGCCTCCAATCTTACTATTTCTCTTTCCTCAGCATCTGATGCCTTGGAAGAAGTTGTAGTTATTGGATTCGGAACGCAGCGCAAAAAGGAAGTAACTGGCGCAGTTAGTGTTTTAGGTGCTGAATCTATACAAAAGTTAAATCCTGTGCGCACAGAACAAGCACTACAAGGACAAATTGCCGGAGTAAACATTACTTCGCAATCAGGTTCTCCAGGAAGCGGACTTAACATTCGCATTCGAGGTATTACTACAAACGGAAACAACGCGCCTCTAATTTTGGTAGACGGCAACCGAATCGGCGACCTAAACGCCCTTAACCCAAATGACATCGAAAGCATTAATGTGCTTAAAGACGCTACGGCAGGTATTTATGGGGTTCAAGCAGCAAATGGGGTTATCCTTATTACTACTAAGTCTGGTAGAAAAAACACCGAGTTAGATGTAAGCGTAGACACCTATACAGGATTTCAGCTTACCAGTAAAAAACTGGACTTGATGAATTCGTTTGACTTTGCACAGTATGTAAACGATGCAAAAAATAAAACGGAGTTCTTTGTGTATCCTCAACAAGGTACCGACTGGCAAGATGAAGTATTTGAAGTAGCACCCATGTCTGAGGTGAATGCCACAGTAAAAGGAGGTGGTGAAAAATCTGCTTACACATTTGCTGCAGGATATTTGGACCAAGATGGAATTGTGGGCGGAAGTAGCAACAACTACGAGCGCTTGACTGCTCGAATCAATTATGAATACGACATTTTAGATAATTTAAAAGTTACTGCTAATGCCTTACATTTTAATGCAACCAAGCAAAACCTGGCCGAAGGCGGTATTGGTGCAGTGCTGTATAATGCGGTAAACATCAACCCTACCATGCCCGTATATGACGAGAACGGTGCTTTCGCATTGGCAAATGATGTTTCACAAATTGAGATTATCAATCCGTTGGCACAAATTGAAAATTCATACAGTACTGCGCGTACATCAAAATGGTCGGGTCTTTTAGCATTGGAGTACGATTTTTGGGAAAACTTTACCGCTAAAACGCAGTTTAACATCAACCATGCTACGGTTTTAGAAGACACGTTTAAACCAGAGCAGTATTATGGTACAGGGAAGTCTAACAACACAGTTAATTCTGTTGATGACCTTAGTAATGCAGAAATCACGAATGAGGTAATCGATAACGGAGCTAACTATGATGATTGGACTTTGGATGGTTATATTACCTACAAGAACACTTTTAATGAGGATCATGATCTAACGGTACTTTTAGGAGGATCTATTTATCAAAACAAGGGTCTGTTCTTTGGTAATACAGGTAGAACAACTACAGGTACTGATCAATTGGGTCAAACGGTATGGGATACAGGTATGACTGTAACCTCACGTTTTGATGCCGCTGCCCTTGAGCGCGGAGATGATTGGTTTGACACCCGATTGGTTTCGACATTCACACGAGTACAATACAGCTACAAAGGGAAGTATCTATTTTCAGGAGTTTTACGTAGAGATGTTTCTTCTCAGTTTTCGTCAGAAGACAATCGAAATGTTGGGTATTTCCCATCAGGTTCCATTGGCTGGAATGTGTCTGAAGAAGATTTTTTACAAAATGTGGATTGGATTTCTAACCTTAAGCTACGTGCTAGCTATGGTGTAATCGGTAATGACCGCATTTCTTCATTCGCGTATCTAAGAAGATTAAATGGTTTAGCTACTGTTGACCCTGGAAACATTGATAAAGTTACCGACCTTATTTTTGGTAAAGCTCCAGGTAAACTTGATAATCCATTTCTAAAATGGGAAGAGCAAGAAACCGCAAACATTGGACTTGATTTAAGCCTGTTTGATAGCAAACTTAATTTTAGCGCAGATGTTTATCGTAAGAAAACAAAAGATTTATTGTTAGAACCACAAATATCTGGCGTAACTGGTAGTGGCGCGCCAAGCTTTGGAAATTTGAGCCCTTTTGTAAACGCAGGAACAGTCCAAAACCAAGGAGTAGAGCTTTCATTGGGATACAATGATAACATCACAGATGACTTTAATCTTAATTTTAATTTTAACATCACAACCATTGATAACGAGGTGCTTTCACTAAACGGAAGAACAACTCCAGAAGGCGGTGAATATGGTGTAGGAATTAGCCAAACAGGCATTACACGCATGGCTCCCGGCTTCTCACTTGGACATTATTATGGCTACAAGACAGATGGAATCTATCAAACGCAAGCGGAAATAGACGCATTAGATGCTGCGGCGTTTGCAATCCATGGTACGGATAAAAATGGAGACAAAGAGAAGTATAGCACTATTGTAGATATTGCACCAGGTGACCTACGGTTTGTGGACACCAACGGAGATGGTCAGATTACTTCTGAAGACCGCACTAACATTGGTGATCCAATTCCTGATATTGAAATGGGATTTAGTATTGGCTTTACCTATAAAAATCTTGACTTTAGTGCAAATGCATTTGCTTCTTTAGGTCATGAGTTAGTCCGCGATTATGAGCGTGCAGATTTATATGCCAACCGCGGAACCTATATGTTACGCAGATGGCAAGGTTCTGGAACCAGCAATAGCGTTCCAAGAGCTACTTTGGGAGCAAACACCAATACGGACTTTTTCAACGATTTTCATGTAGAAGATGCTTCGTATGTACGCTTACAAAATGTACAAATCGGCTATAACTTTACAAGTTTGCTAAACGAAAATTCTGGTGTAGATAACTTAAGAATCTACCTTTCTGGGAACAATCTATTTACCATTACAGACTATAACGGTTACGACCCTTCAGCAAATACTGGAGCTCCACTAGGAGGCGGTATCGACAAAGGATTTTACCCCATAGCCTCCACATATCTATTAGGAATTAATCTAAACTTTTAATATCATGAAAAAATTATTAAATATTTTCTTGTGTCTATCGTTAATTTATTCTGTAGTTAGCTGTGACAGTTTTGTTGAAGTTGAACCTTCAGGTCCTGTTGCAAGCGAATTCTTTAAATCAGAAAAAGACTACAAAGAAGCACTTATTGGCGCTTACGACATACTTCAAGCTACATACTGGAACACGCTAGTTAGCGTAGTTGCTTCTGACGACTATGCCGCTGGTGGAGACCCAGACACATACGATCAACCCACACTACAAAACATCAATCTGATGATACACTCTGAAAGAGACCAAAATCAGATTCGGGATATATGGGGGTTGATGTATGCAGGGATTAATCGCACCAACTATTTGTTGGAAAACAAGGACTTACTCGATTTTGCAGGTAAAGAAGAAGTTCTTGCAGAAGCATATTTTTTGCGCGCCTATTATACGTTTGAACTGGTTAAGTTTTTTGGAAATGTTCCGCTTAAAACAGAAACACGTGATGGTGTACTTCGTATTGTAGATGAGCGTGTGCTATTTGAAGAAGAGTTTTCTATCAACCGTGTGGCAGATATCCCAACGGCCTATGGGCTTATTGCTGAAGATTTAAAGGAAGCTATTCCTAACCTTCCAGTAAGTCAAGATTTGCCTTATGAGGCGACCAAAGGGGCTGCTCAGGCTTTGTTAGGTAAAGTATATTTATATCACGGTACATTTGACGCTACCAAATTTGGCGATGCAGCTACAACTTTAGGCGATGTGATTTTAAGCAAAAAATACAGCTTAAAAACGGGTGCTGATTATGAAGATTTATTTGAACATGTAGGGGAAAATGGATCAGAGGGAGTTTTTGAAATTCAATACACTAGTGTTGAAGCAGCAACGTGGGAATGTATATCCTGCAGCCAAGGAACCTACTTTGTGAAATTTAATGGACCTCGTGATTTATCAGACGCTATATTTGAAAATGGTTGGGGCTTTTGCTTACCGTCTGTTGAGCTTTACGATTTGTTTGATGCTGCCGACAAAAGACGAGATGTTACTTTCTTTGATTTAAGAAATAAAAACGAAAACGACTATGGCCAAAGTAGAGATCACACAGGACTGGCAAACAGAAAGTTTATGCCTAGAAAGTTACCTGTAAGAGCAGGAGCTGATCCGCTTAACTATGACAATAACTATCATGCTATCCGCTATGCTGATGTGCTGCTTATGGCAGCCGAAGCTGAAGCACAAAGTGGTGGGGCTAATGCAGAAGACTACTTAAACCAAGTGCGCGCCAGAGCATACGGAGACAATAGCCAAGACTACGATGCTTCAGAGGGATCGCTGCTAGAGGCTATCTATACGGAAAGACGTAAAGAATTGGCCGGTGAAGGGCACCGATTCTTTGACTTGGTGCGAACCGATAAAGCAACCGCAGCCATTGACGGCTTTACAAAAGACAAAAATGAAGTATTCCCAATTCCGCTCATTGAATTAGAGTTGGCACAAGCCAAAGAGCGTTGGGGACAAAACCCAGGATATTAAAAAATTAATCAAAAAATAGAATAAAATGAAACTATTAAATAAAGGGATTTACATCCTATCATTCCTACTACTAAGCATTCCTTTTGCTTGTACTGAAGAAGAAGATGATTTTAGCATCATCGCAGGTCTAGATTTTACGGTGGCAACACTGAACAAGGAAGGAACACAAGCTGGCGTACTGCCAACTACTGTACCTGGCGATGGACGTATCGTATATACCGTTGATTTTGGGGATCCAGAAGAAGCAGAAAAAGATGTGTTTAAAACCAGCGGACCTATGGTTACCTATAAGTATCCAAAAGAATCTAAAACCTATACCATTACGGTTACCGCGTCTTTAGACGGAAAAGAAGATGTTTCTATTACCAAAGAACACACGGTTGTTTATGTAGATACTTCAGTTCCAGAGCCTGAAGCCAGTGGTCTTTATGATAATTTTGAAGGTGGTGGAAACATTGACAGTTGGTTTGGCGATAGTGTTACTATCGATAAGGCTTTTGCAAACCCACATAAAGACACAGATAATGACTCTTGTGGAGTATTAAAATATGAAGATTCGGGTACAGGAGATTATGCTAACATCAGATTTGATGTTACCCCTAATTTTGATTTATCTGAAAATGCTGTATTTACATTAAAGGTATATGTTCCTTCAAGCAGTATTACTGGTTCTCAAACCAATCAGATTTCACTTAAATTACAAGATGGTAAAGCGGGTGAACCTTGGACTACGCAAACGGAAATCATAAAGCCTGTGGTCTTGGATCAATGGCAAGAAATTACATTTGATTTTGAAAATGATAAATTTGTTAATTGGTCTACCATTACTACTGACCCTGTTGATAGAACAGATCTTAATAGGGTGGTCATTCAGATGAACGGAGAAGGTAACAAGGACAAAGTTACCGCCTATTTGGATGATATTTCTTATGGCACCAAGCCAACGGTTACTGGCGCTTATGCAAATGACGACTTTGAAGGGTGTGATGGCATAACTTCTTGGTTTGGAGATAATGTTACTATCGATAAGGCTTTTGCAAACCCAGTATCAGGAGGAATTAACACATCAGATTATGTTTTCAAATATGAAGATTTGGGTACAGGAGATTATGCAAATGTTAGATTTGATGTTACCCCTAATTTTGATTTATCTGATAATGCTACCTTTAAAATTAAGGTATATGTCGAATCAAGCAGTATTACCGGTACTCAAACCAATCAGATTTCACTTAAATTACAAGATGGTACAGCGGGTGAACCTTGGACTACGCAAACGGAAATCATAAAGCCTGTGGTCTTGGATCAATGGCAAGAAATTACATTTGATTTTGAGAATGATAAATTTGTTAATTGGTCTACCATTACTACTGACCCTGTTGATAGAACAGATCTTAATAGGGTGGTCATTCAGATGAACGGAGAAGGCAACAAGGACAAAGTTACTGCCTATTTGGATGATTTAGTTTACGAAGAGTAATATGTGTAACTTTATTGAAGAACGAACTAGAAACTCAGATTATTACTGGGGGCTTTAAGCTCCCAGTATTAATTAATTATAATAACTAAAAACTCTTATATGAAAAACAATGTTTTTAACATGCTTTTCTTCCTTATTGCTTTGTCGGGTTTTTCACAATCCAGCAATGTTCAGATAGAAAACACCAACAGCGGCACCAAATTGGTAGTCGACGGAAAAGATTTCATGGTCAATGGAATGAATTGGGACTACTTCCCAAGAGGAACTAACTATTCCTTTAGCTTATGGAATCAATCAGATGACTTTATTATAGCAGCCCTTGATGCTGAAATGGGATTGCTCAAAAACATGGGCGTGAACACCATTAGATCCTATACAGGTATTCAGCCACGCTGGATACAGTATATCTATGAAAATTATGGGATACATACCATACTTAATCACTCTTTTGGACGCTATGGCCTAACGCTTGACGGCACTTGGGTGCCTGTTACCGACTATAGAGACGAGAAGACAAAAGAGTTACTTATGTCTGAAGTTACTGCCCTTGCAGCGGAATACAAAGACACTCCAGGGTTATTAATGTTTTTGCTAGGAAACGAAAATAATTATGGTTTGTTCTGGGCTGGTGCCGAAACAGAAGACTTCCCAGACGAAGAAGACCAGCGCAGAGCCGTGGGTGAAAATCGTGGAAGACCTATGTACAAACTTATGAACGACGCAGCTAAAGCCATTAAGGCAATTGACGGCTCACGCCCTGTGGCGATTTGTAACGGGGATTTACTATTCTTAGATATTATAGCAGATGAGTGTCCAGACGTTGATGTTTATGGTACCAACATGTATCGTGGTATTTCTTTTGGCGACACATTTGATCGTGTTAAAAACGAATACGGAAAGCCTGTACTCTTTACCGAGTTTGGTTCTGATGCGTTTAACGCACTTTCAAATCAAGAAGACCAAAAGGCACAAGCCACCTATATGGTTGGACAATGGAAAGAAATTTATGCCAATGCTGCTGGACTTGGTAAAGCAGGCAACTCTATTGGAGGATGTACGTTCCAGTTTAGTGATGGTTGGTGGAAATACGGACAAACCGACAACCTTGAAGTTCATGACAATAACGCTTCTTGGTCTAATGGCGGTTATCAGTTTGATTACAAGCCCGGACAAAACAACATGAACGAAGAGTGGTTTGGGATTTGTGCTAAAGGTCCAAACAACGCACGTGGATTATATGATTTATATCCAAGAGCAGCGTACTACGCACTGAAAGAAGCGCACACGCTAAACCCTTATGCAGCGGGTGTTGATGCTGCTTTTGTTGAAAACCACTTTAACAACATTCAAATTATGGATGCTGTGCTTCGCGCCCGTGGCGATAAAGCTGCAATGGGAGGAGGTGAAAAAATTCGCTTGAGCAATCTACGCGCAGAATTTACATCATACAATACAGGTGGTAGTTTACTAACTACTCCAAATACACCAAACCCCGATGAAACGGCTTATCCAGACCAACTTGGATTTGATCATATGGAATCGTTTTTTGTAGGGGTTGAAGGAAACCCTGCACCAGGGATGCGTGCCGAAGTAAATGTGAATGTCTTAGGGAATGTGGCAAACAATCCTATTGATGAAATTTTCTACGAAAATAGAGGAAGAGCACAAAAAATGCTTTCACCAGATGGCACAGTAACCATCAATGATCCAAACCGAGTTCAGTTGTACAACGCTGAATTTGAGTGGAACGCCAAGAACTTTGACCTTAGAGGATTTTACAGAACAGGACACTACCACTGGGCGTATGAGGGAGATATTTTCAACTTATATCCAGAAGCCTATTATGGACCTAACTTAGATATTTACAATGGTGAAATTTTAGGAGCTGAACTTGATGCTAAAGGAGCACTTTCGGGACTTAAAGCAGCTTTTGGACCTCAACTATGGTGGGGCGCAAATCCAACCGTACTTTTAAAGTATTCTAAAGAATTGTTTAAATGGACCGTAACAGGAGTATATCATAGAGATATTACCACCAATATTGAATACGACGAAAGCGGAAGACGTGTATTAGACGAAAACCAACTACGAAGTGGTGTAATTCCAGCGTTCCCAACCGAGCGTGCAACCATTGCATTTGAGCGTAAATTTGGAAATGTGGGCATCACTCTTGGAGGTATATGGGGTGGAAGTCCATTAAATGGCAGTTCGTTTCAAACAGTTGACAAAGACCTACATGTTGTATTAGTGGATAAAATTAATGCCGATGACAACTGGGGTGCTAAAGCTAAAATCACTTATCAAAAAGGTAGATTTAACTGGTATGCACAGGGCTCGTACATGGGCTTAGTTGCCAATGGTGGTGCTGATCAAACCAGAACCTTTACAGGATGGAGACTTAAAGACTCTGGTAGTGGAAACATGACCAATGTACTTTCAGGATTTACCTATTTGACAGGGAATCTTCAAATTGCACCAAACTTCATGTATCAAAAACCATTGGTTGACCCTATGCCAAATACGTCATTTGGCCCGGGAAGATTACGTAACGTAATTGATGACCCATTTGCGGTTCGTGGTGGAAACAGGGAAACAATGGGCGCAGAAATTTTATTCACCCTTGACCCAACACCTGGAACGTGGATGTACGAGTGGAACAACGATGTGGTAGAAGATGCCAAGTTTGCCATGAGTGCGGGCTTTGTGTTTAGACACCTTCCGACAACGCAAGATGCGCACATAGGTTTCTTAGCCAATCGTCAGTTTTTTGCCTTTGGACAAAGTACACCGGCAGAGGATCTTTGGGAAGCACATACACGTATTGTGTCTAAAGTAAGCCCTGAGTTGGGGATGATTGGTAATTTCTACTACGGTAACGGACAAGGTAACGGAGACTCTGAGCGTACCATTACGCGATTTGGCGGCGATGTTAGAATGATTTATAAAAACATGAAACTCATGTCGCATGTTAAAGTAAACGATTGGGGTCCATTTGACTACCACCGTGACTTTAACCTTACGTACCCATTGCAGTTGATGGTAGATCTTTCAACATCGCTTGGAAAGCAAGACTGGTTTGGGTTGCCAAACACGCAAATTGGTATTCGCGGAACATGGAGGTCTTTAGATCAATACTCTCCTCGTTTTACTCCTAATACCACGCCTGAGTTTTCGCAAGTGCCTGTTATTAGCCCCGTTGGATTTCCAAACGGGACAGAGTGGGAAATTAGAACATATGTTCACATTAATATTGGAAAATAATAAAACAGCATAAAATGAAAATATTTAAGTTTAAATCATATTTCACACTTGCTGCTATAGCACTAGTGGCTGCTACAGTAAGTTGTGAACGTGGGTTTTCGGATGAAATAGCAGTAGCTAAATATCCCTCAACTCCAGAAGTATTTACAGACTTTCCGGTAGGTCTAACAGATGCATTTTTTGTGTCGTTTGACCCTGCCGATGGAGCCAATGTTAATGGCTTTGGAACGGATGAAAGCGAAGCGTACAGAGGAAACACGTCTATCCGTATAGAAGTGCCCGCACCTAACGATCCCGATGGAGGATTTATTGGTGGCATCTTTTTGGATAGAGGCAATGGAAGAGATTTAACAGCCTACGATGCATTAACGTTTTGGGCTAAAGGATCTACAACTGCCGATGTGGGCTTGTTTGGTTTTGGAACTGATTTTGAAGGGGATAAGTATGCCGCAAGCTTAAGTGATGTGGCCTTATCAACAGCATGGAAGCAATATATTATTCCTATTCCTGATGCATCAAAACTGGTGCAAGAAAAAGGGATGTTTGTGTTTTCTGCTGGAACACTCAGCACCAACGGTATGGGCTTCACTATTTGGATAGACGAAATCCGATTCGAAAAATTAGGCAACATTGCGCAGCCCAGACCCTCCATTTTTGATGGTAATGATAATGAAACGGCTGCATTTAAGGGTGATAAAATTAATGTTACAGGTACATCGCAGACCTTTAATATGGGTGATGGTTCAGATGTAACGGTTACAGCAGCAGCAAGCTATTTTGACTATAAATCGTCAGACCCCTTTGTGGCACAAGTAAGTGAAGATGGTGTTATTACTGTAGTGGGGTTAGGAACTGCAACAATCACAGCTAGCCTTAACGGAGTTGATGCTGTAGGGTCTCTTGAAATTGAAGCTACAGAACTTAATTTCCCTCCTGCTCCGGTACCAACCCACTCAGCAGCAGATGTGATTTCCATTTTTAGTGATGCCTACACTAGTGCAGCGGGAATTAATTTCGATCCTAGGTGGTTAGGCTCAACCACAGAATATAAAGTCTATTCCGCTGGCGGAGATGAGTTTTCTGCGTATAAGAACAACAATTATACAGGTATTGTTTTCGATGAAAACCCAATTGATGCCTCTTCAAAAACACATATGCATGTAGATGTCTTAGTCGAAGAAGCAGGGTCTACTAAAGTTGATTTTCAAATTAGAGATATAGGTGCCAACGGAAAAATAAATTCAGATAATAATGGATTCCCAATTGATGACGATAAGGATTACAGATTTACAGCTGATGGACTTACAGTAGGCGAGTGGAAATCATTTGAAATTCCTTTGGCGGGAAATTTAGCCAGCCAAAAAGATAAAATTGGTCTAATTGTTTTGGTAGGAGGTCCAAATTTCATTTTGGATAATATTTATTTCTATTAACTCAAGACATCATTACAAATTTGAAAATAAAACATTTATGAAAGGTTTATTAAAATTAATTAAAATGCAATGGCTATCCTTTTATGGGGTAGCGATTGCCTGTGTTGCGCTTATTGCAAGCTGTAACCCAGACGAAACCCAGGTAGTGGCTCAATTTCAGACCATTTCCATGCACGACGAGTTTAGCGATGATGGAGCACCCAATAGTGATATCTGGGGGTACGATATTGGAACAGGCGATAACGGCTGGGGAAACAACGAGCTGCAATACTACACAGACCGCGCAGCAAATGCTGTGGTAGAAAACGGCATGCTAAAAATTACAGCCGTCAAAGAGGCCTATGAGGGTGCTGCATATACTTCTGCAAGATTGCTCACAAAAGGTAAGTTTGAGCAAAAATACGGTCGCTTTGAAGCGCGAATTAAACTGCCTTGGGGACAAGGGATGTGGCCCGCTTTTTGGCTGCTTGGCGCAAACCATGAAACTGTAGGATGGCCACAATGTGGCGAAATAGATATCATGGAAAACCGCGGATCTGAGCCAACAGTAATTGGTGGAAGTTTACACGGACCAGGATATTCTGCCGGGAATTCTTTAACCAAAGCGTATGAGCTCACAAATGATCGTTTCGACACTGGATTTCATGTCTTTGGGATAGAGTGGGGTGAAGATTACGTCAACTACTATGTTGATGGAGTGCTTTACAACCAGATTACACGTGCAGACGTTGAAGAAGTAAAAGGCGAATGGGTTTTTGATCAACCGTTTTTTATTATCATCAACCTTGCTGTTGGAGGTAATTACGGTGGAGCACCAAACGACGCTACTGTTTTCCCACAAGAAATGCTTGTGGATTATGTAAGAGTATTCGCTGCCGAATAAAATGAAAGGAACACTAGTTCGCTTACTGTTAATTTTTTTGCTTATCGGTTGTGAGAAGGATAAAACCCCCACAACCGATGGCGAAGAAAGTACGGCTGTTACTAATCTAACATTAGATATTAACTTACTAGGTCGTGATCAGTCCAATCCACATGGCGATGGCTCTGGAGTTGCTCAATTTAAGGCAACAGCCACCAATGCCGCTCGCTTTGATTTTAGGGTGGACAACGGTACTGCACAGGAAAGCAGTTCGGGTGAACTAATTTATTCATTCACCAAAGAAGGAACATACACCTACAAGGTAACAGCAATTGCCTACTCAGACACTAATTTATCTGATTCTATTTCCAAAGAAATTATTGCACGCGTGGCACCGCCTACCAAATACGGGATGACACAAGTGTGGGAGGACGAATTTGATTACAGTGGCGAGGTAGATGTGAACAAATGGCATCATCAAGTGATTCCTATTTCAGGTGACAATTGGGCAAATAACGAAGTGCAACATTACACAGACAGATCGATAAACTCGTTTGTCAGCGACGGTACCCTTAAAATTGTAGCCAAAAAAGAAAACTACACATTTAGAGGAGTTACCAAAAACTACACTTCTGCACGGCTTAATTCTAAATTTGACTTTAAGTACGGGCGTGTTGATATTCGTGCCAAATTACCTGCCGAAGCAGGTACATGGCCTGCCTTTTGGACATTAGGCACCAACATTAATGAAGTTGGAAATTATCACGGCAGTACTTATGGCAGTGTGGGTTGGCCCAGATGTGGTGAGATTGATATCATGGAGCAAAGAGGAGATGCCAAAAATACCCTTATTGGCCACCTCCATTGGGGAAACACTGACGATGGTGTTTACGTTAACGATGGCGGAACAAAAACCATTCAAAACGCATCTACTACTTTTAATTTATACTCTCTGATATGGAATAAAGATGAGATTAAAATCTTATTCAACGATGAAGTATTTTATCAGCACCCAAACACTACCAAAATGCCTTACGACAACCCACATTATGTGTTGTTTAATATTGCCATGGGGGGTACTCTTGGTGGAGCTATTCCTGCCAATTTCGCCCAATCCGTAATGGAGGTGGACTATATTAGAATTTATCAATAACCAAATCTTAAATCAACCTATTTTTGATGTTTTTTGAAAATAAAAATAACGACTGGACTCACGAGACCGTAGATACAATGAATTTAAGATCAACAACACCTAACGACGCTATCTATTTTGGCGCACAAGGAACTAAATTTTCAACCAAAGAAGTTAAAGGAAAGGAAATAACACAAAACGGCGAAACATTCTACAAGATTTCAAACGTAGATGGTATGCGTCCGTTTTTTATGAGCATTGTTAGCAATTCCAATCACTGGATGTTTATTTCTAGTAAAGGCAGTTTGTCTGCTGGACGGCAGAACAGCAATTATGCTTTATTTCCATATTATACGGACGATAAAATCACTGAGTCGGCAGAAACAACTGGCAGCAAGACAATTTTTATTGTTACCAAATCGGATAAAAATTTCTTGTGGGAACCCTTTTCGGAGCGTCATAACGGCGTGTATAATATTACACGTAATCTTTACAAAAACACCTTTGGCAATAAAATAATTTTTGAGGAAATCAATCACGACTTAGAGGTTAGCTTCACCTATGAGTGGAACTCTAGCGATAAGTATGGGTTTGTTCGAAAATCATGCGTTAATAATACAGGTGCTGATCACATTACTATAAAACTATTAGATGGAATTCAAAACATCTTACCTAATGGAGTAGACCCTGCATTGCAAAACGCGAGTAGTAATCTTGTAGATGCTTACAAAAAATGTGAGTTGGAAGAAGATACAGGTCTTGGTATTTATTCGTTGAGTGCCATTATTGTAGACCGCGCCGAGCCAAGTGAGTCCCTAAAGGCAAATGTCGTTTGGTCGATTGGGCTTGACAACTCCAAAAAACTTATTTCATCGCTTCAATTAGATAGGTTCCGCAGTGGACAAGACCTATCACAGGAAGTAGATATCAAAGCTGAAAAAGGCGCGTATTTTGTTACAGACACCATCACATTACATGGCGGCGAAGCTAAGCGCTGGATGCTGGTGGCAGATGTCAACAAAACCATTTCGGATATTGTTGCTATCAAAGAAGACTTACTTCACAACTCCAATTTGGAAACGGAAGTATTGGATGATGTTGTACATGGTTCCAAACACTTGATTCAGTTGGTAGGAGCTGCAGATGGTTTGCAAATGACAAACGACCGCCTGCGTAACATACGCCATTTTGCCAATACCATGTTTAACATTATGCGTGGGGGGATTTTTGACAACAATTACCAAATTGAAAAGGCCGATTTTACAGCTTATATCGCGAACGCCAACCGAAAAGTACACAGATTAAAAGAAGCAGTTTTGGATGCACTTCCTGAGTTGTTTGATGTTAATCACCTTAAAGAAATTGCCGAAGCAGACGATAACAAAAACTTTAAACGTCTGTGTTTTGAGTATTTACCGCTGAAGTTTAGCCGCCGCCATGGCGATCCAAGTCGTCCATGGAACAGATTTTCGATTAACACCCGCACTGAACATGGGGACAAAATTTTAGATTACGAAGGAAACTGGCGTGATATTTTCCAAAACTGGGAGGCGTTGGCACACTCGTATCCAGAGTTCATTGAGGGAATGATTCACAAATTCTTGAATGCCACTACCTTTGATGGGTATAACCCGTATCGCGTTACTAAAGGCGGATTTGATTGGGAGGCTATAGAACCAGACAATCCATGGTCGTATATTGGCTATTGGGGTGATCATCAGATTATTTACCTCTTAAAGTTTTTGGAATTTATTGAGGATTATTATCCCAACAAACTGGAATCGTATTTCAAGCAAGATATGTTTGTCTATGCCAATGTACCCTACCGCATAAAGAGTTACCAAGACATTTTAAAAGACGCAAAAAACACTATAGATTTTGACTTCGAGCGAGAAGAAAACATTCACTTTAAGCGGGAAGAAATTGGTGTGGATGGCGCACTACTCCGAGACAATACGGTATTTATTTACAAGGTCAATTTCGTAGAGAAAATTTTGGCGACTGTTTTGGCAAAAATGTCAAACTTTATCCCTGAAGGTGGGATTTGGATGAACACCCAGCGCCCCGAATGGAATGATGCCAACAATGCCCTTGTTGGAAACGGGGTATCTATGGTAACCTTGTATTACTTGCGTCGTTTTTTACGCTTTTTTGAGACTGTTGTAACAAATTCTCAGCGTACAGATTTTTATATTTCTAAGGAGTTACGTGTATTTTTCACTCAAGTTACTGACGGTTTACAGCAACACAAATCGTTGTTAAACGGAACCATTTCAGACGCGGAAAGAAAAAGCGTTATGGATGTGCTTGGTGAAGCTGGAAGCCTATACCGTAACACGATTTATGACAATCGTTTTTCGGGAGATAAAGACGTTGTTACTAAAGAAGATTTAGTATCCTTTTTGGATGTAGCCACTGCATTTTTGGAACATTCCATAGAGGCAAATAAACGCAAAGACAATCTTTACCATGCGTACAACCTAATGACGGTAAATGGCTCAGATGAAGTAAGTATTTCGCATCTTCCTGAAATGCTTGAAGGGCAAGTTGCTGTGCTTAGCTCGGGATATTTATCTGCAAAAGAAAGCCTTGAAGTGCTTGATGGCTTAAAGGCTAGTGCTTTGTTTAGACCTGACCAATACAGCTATATATTGTATCCAGACAAAGAACTTCCTCGTTTTGTCAATAAAAACACTATTCCTAAAGATAAAGTAGCAGCTTCAGCGTTGCTATCAAAACTAGTTGCAGACAATAATACTCAAGTGCTTTCGCAGGACTTACGCGGTGATTATCACTTTAACGGAAACTTTAACAATGCGGATAGTTTGCAAGCTGCACTTCAGGCATTGCCTGAGCAATACCAATCAATGGTAGCCAACGAAACTACTTACGTTGAGCAAGTTTTTGAAGATATCTTTGACCATAAATCCTTCACAGGGCGTTCGGGAACATTCTTCGGCTACGAAGGCTTAGGCTCTATTTATTGGCACATGGTGTCCAAACTGCTCTTAGCGGTGTATGAAATTACACGAGATGCTATTCAAGCCAACGAAGACCCGGTATTGGTGGGCAAATTATTTGACCATTATTTTGAAATCAATGCAGGTATTGGTGCACACAAATCACCTGAATTGTATGGAGCATTCCCCACAGATCCGTATTCGCACACTCCGGGCGGAAAAGGCGCACAACAGCCCGGTATGACAGGGCAGGTAAAAGAAGACATCATCAGTCGTTTTGGTGAGCTTGGCGTTAGAGTAACCAAAGGCGTACTCAAATTTGACCCAACCATACTGCGAAGCGTTGAATTTTTAACTTCACCGCAAACGTTCCATTATGTAAGTGTAACAGGCGAGGCGTGTGACATTCCATTAGAAAAGGATACACTGGCTTTTACCTATTGTCAGGTACCTATTATTTATAAAAAATCAAAAACGGCAACTACCGAGGTGGTATTCCAGTCTGGCGAATCCCAAACATTTTCGTCAAATCAATTGGATGAAAGCGTTAGTGCTGCCCTTTTTCAACGAACGAATACCATTAACAAAATAATTGTTTCTGTTTTGAAAGAATAGTATTTAACAAACAAAATCATTTGTGGATATTGATTACCCCACTCAAATATGAGCACTATGAGAATTATCGGATTTTATGGATTTTTCGCACTAGCGCTATGGTTTTCAGTCTCCTGTAATACACAGCATTCGAATATGAAGAGTAAAACTGCTGCCGAAATTTTAGGGAACCCTGATTATATGGCAATATCTTACGGTGGATACCGAAAGACAACCCGAGATGTTCAGCCCACTATTGCTGAGCTAAAAGAGGATATGAAAATTCTTCATGCCATGGGTGTTCGCATTGTAAGAACATATAATGTGCATTTGCCGCAGGCAGCCAACTTGCTTAAAGCCATCACGGAACTTAAAGCCGAAAACGCTGAATTTGAAATGTATGTGATGCTGGGCGCATGGATTGACTGTTTAAACGCATGGACAAACAAGGTAGTTAATCACAATGTCGAAAGTCCACGAAATGAAGAGGAAATCGCTAAAGCGGTTGAACTTGCTAATCAATATCCTGAGATTGTTAAAATCCTTGCGGTTGGAAACGAGGCGATGGTCAGATGGGCAACTTCCTACTATGTTCAGCCAGATATTATTTTAAAATGGGTAACCCATTTGCAGAGTCTTAAAAAAGAAGGAAAACTACCTAAGGATTTATGGATTACGTGCTCTGACGATTTTGCATCTTGGGGTGGTGGCGATACGTCATACCACAATGAAGATTTGGAAGCAATAATTGCAGCGGTGGATTACATTTCTATGCACACTTATGCCTTCCACAATACGCATTACAATCCTGCTTTTTGGGAAATTACTCAAGAAGAGGCAAAGGACAAAACTCCACGCCAACTTATAGACGCTGCTATGTTGCGCGCTCGAGATTTTGCTATTTCACAATACAATGATGTAAAAAAATACATGACGAGTTTAGGTATTGAAAAACCTATTCATATTGGCGAAACGGGTTGGGCTACAATTTCAAATGGCTTTTACGGCAGAAAAGGATCTCACGCCGCAGACCAGTACAAACAGGCAAAGTATTACATGCTTATGCGTGAATGGGCAAAAGAGAACGGCGTATCCTGTTTTTATTTTGAAGCTTTTGACGAGCCATGGAAAGATTCACATAACCCAAAAGGTTCGGAAAATCATTTTGGGCTTATTACCGTTGATGGTAAAGCCAAATATGCCCTTTGGGAATTGGTGGACAACGGTACTTTCAAAGGACTTACCCGAAATGGCGCACCCATTACAAAAACATTTAATGGAAATAATGAGAATATTTTTATTTCTGTCTTACCACCCAATATTTTAGAACACAACCTAAACTAAAGCCATGTTACGCAACGCAATTCATATCGGATTAATACTTATTATAATGGGAACTTCTTGTACAAAATCCTTCGATGTGGAGGTTTTCGAAACATCTGAAAGTGGAAACAAGCTCACAAAACGCACTGATTTTGTCACTGGAACTAACCCTTCAACTATCGTCCTTGATGATTCAAAAGAATTTCAAACTATAACCGGTTTTGGTGGAGCCTTTACAGAGTCCTCGGCATATCTGCTTAATCAAGTCAGTAAAGAAAATAGAGACCGTATTTTGCGTGCCTATTTTGCAAAAGAAGGTGCAAGATATTCCCTTACACGAACCCACATGAACTCATGCGACTTTTCGTTGAACAATTACTCATATACGCCTGTTGCAGGCGACACCGAGTTGCAACATTTTTCTATAGATGAAGACAGAGAAGACCTCATTCCAATGATAAAAGATGCCATGACTATTTCTGAAGACGGCTTTCGTCTTTTTGCTTCCCCATGGACGGCTGCACCGTGGATGAAAGACAACAACAGTTGGGTGGGTGGAAAACTGCTCCCAGAATATTACGATACTTGGGCGCTGTTTTTTTCAAAATATGTAGATGCGTACAAAGCCGAAGGTATTGATATCTGGGGATTTACCGTTGAAAACGAACCTCACGGAAATGGCGAAAATTGGGAAAGCATGCACTATTCGCCTGAGGAAATGACCCATTTTGTACAACATTTTTTAGGACCAAAATTAGAAGCTGATGGCAAAGGCGATTTAGTCATACTTGGTTATGATCAAAATCGTGAAGGCATTCGCGAGTGGGTAGATGTGATGTATAAAGATGAAGCATCATCAAAATATTACGACGGCACTGCGGTACATTGGTATGAAAGCACCTACGATTATTTTCCAACAGAGCTACAATATGCTCACGAAAAGGCGCCTGACAAATATCTTATTCAGACAGAGGCTTGTGTAGATGCAGAAGTTCCTGTGTGGAAAGACGATAAATGGTACTGGAAAAAAGAAGCCACGGACTGGGGCTACGATTGGCGTGAGCCTTCCAAAAAGTACTTGCATCCAAAATATGCACCTTCAAACAGGTATGCCCGTGATATCATCGGTTGCCTTAACAATTGGGTTGACGGCTGGGTAGATTGGAACATGGTTTTAGATGTCAAGGGAGGTCCTAATTGGGCGAATAACTGGTGCATTGCGCCTGTAATTGTGGATACCGATAAGGACGAAGTATATTTTACGCCTTTGTATTACATCATGGCGCATTTTAGCAAATACATACGCCCGGGCGCGGTAGTCATTGATGCACAAAACTCTGATAGTGAACTTATGGTAACTGCTGCACAAAACCCAGATAAATCCATTGCAGTTGTAGTTTTTAACGAAGGAACTTCACCTAAAAATTTTGAATTAACACTTAACGGTCTAACCAAAAACATAAGTATAAGTCCTCAAGCGATACAAACCATCATGATTAACAATTAAATCAACCACAATGAAAGCGCAGTCTTTAACATCACATAAAGTTCCCATAACTCAAAAGATAGCCTTTGGTGTGGGAATGTTTGCAAACCAAATGTTTCCTGCAATTTTAGGAATCTTTATGGTTGTTTTAGTACAAGACTTAGGCTTTCCTGGATGGATGTGGTCTCTAATTTATTTTTTCCCAAGAATATTTGATTCCATTACTGATCCTATAATGGGGTTTATTTCTGACAACACAAAATCGAAGTGGGGGCGTCGCAGACAGTATGTTTTGATAGGGGGGATAATTATGGGTGTTGCTTATATTTTTATGTGGCAACTTTTCAAGGAAAACACATTACAATTTAATTTTTGGTACTTCTTCTTATGGTCTATAGTTTTTTATTTAGGACTTACTTTTTTTAGTGTTCCTTATGTGGCCATGGGTTATGAAATGAGCAACGATTTTCACGAGCGCACTAATATCATGGCTATTGCACAATGGATTGGGCAATGGGCTTGGGTGATTGCACCATGGTTTTGGGTTATTATGTATGACCCAGAATGGTTCCCATCTGCTGAAGTTGCGGTTAGAGAGTTAGCTATATGGGTTGCGATTCCCTGTGCGCTTTGCGCAATAGTTCCAGCAATTTTTATTAAGAGTAAATCTACTCTTAATGAAGATTACGAGCCCTTAAATTTGGCTAATGTTGGCAATAGTCTAAAAAAGATTTACCATAGTTTTGTAGAGGCATTTAAAATTAAAGAGTTTAGAAAATTATGTGGCGCTACGTTTTTAATTTTTAATGCATTTAACACTGTTGCTGCACTTACATTTTTTGTGATTGTATATAAGCTTTTTAATGGCGATGCTGAAGCTACAGGAATTTGGGTGTCTTTATTTGGTTGCCTAGGCGCATTAGGCACCACCTTTATTGTAATACCAATTGTAGCAAGAATGTCAAAGAAAATGGGAAAGAAAAAGGCTTTTATGATTTCCCAGAGTATTTCCATTGTTGGATATATCATGTTATATTTTTTATTCGTCCCTGGCAAACCGTGGATGTATATTTTAGCACTTCCTTTTTTCTCTTTTGGAATAGGGAGCTTGTTTACTATTATGATGTCTATGACTGCCGATGTCATTGATGTTGATGAGTTAAAATCAGGTTTACGTAGAGAAGGAATTTTTGGCGCTATTTATTGGTGGATGGTTAAAGTAGGTTTTGCCATAGCTGGAGCACTTAGTGGCGTTATTATTGCTATTGTAGGCTTTAACCCAGATTTAACTACGTTGGAGCAACAATCGGCTGTTGATGGATTACATGCGTTCTTTTGTTTTTTCCCTGCGTTTGGAACACTAGCTGCCATGTGGATTATGCGAGATTATAGTATTGATGAATCACGCGCCAATGAAACCAGAAAACAAATCAAAGCTCGAAAAGCAACGATTAAAAATCTTTCTTATCAGCAATTGCAAGGAAAACTTTCTAACCTAACAGGCAAAACATTAACGTCTAGACTACGCTCAGATGTTGATTTTTCAACACTTCCCAAATCAAAACAAAAAGCGTTGTTTGACAATACCCTGAACAGCGGGTTGCATGGCATTTGCTTTAGTCCGTATCGCGAACATCAAAACGTTGAAGACATCTTGTCTGAAAGCCAAATAAAGGAGCGTATGGAGGTAGTTGCTCCACACACCAAATGGGTGCGTTCGTTTTCCTGTACAGGAGGGAATGAGCATATTCCAGCGGTAGCCAAATCAAAGCATCTTAAGACCATGGTCGGTGCTTGGATAGGTGCCGACAAAGAGGAAAACGACAAGGAAATAGAAGCCCTTATTGGTCTTGCCAAAAAAGGATTAGTCGATATTGCAGTAGTAGGAAATGAAGCCTTAATGCGCGGCGATTTGAGCGAACAACAAATCCTTGATTACTTGGCAGAAGTTAAGAGCGCACTTCCTAAAATTAAAGTCGGCTATGTAGATGCCTATTTCCAATTTATTCAACGCCCAAAACTAGTGGAGGCATGTGATGTAATTTTGATTAACTGCTACCCTTTTTGGGAAGGAAGTAACATTGAATTTGCCACAGCGTATTTAAATGAAATGGTTCAAGCAACTAAAAATATAGCCAACAATAAGCCTGTAATTATTTCTGAGACTGGATGGCCAAACCTTGGAGATAATGTTGGCAAATCAAAACCATCTCGCCAAAATGCTATGGAATATTTTGTTAATGCAAATAGGTGGGCAGCCCTGGAAAAAGCACCATTATTCTATTTTTCTTCTTTTGATGAATCTTGGAAGGTACTTCACGAGGGAGATGTAGGCGCACGATGGGGAATTTGGGATAAGGACGAAAACTTAAAGTACTAGTAAGATGTCATACAGAAAAGGAGTAGAATTTAGTTTAGAGGAGTTAGAGTACAAATCATACAAAGGTGTAAACTTTGATAATTACACTAATGAAGATCTAATTGGGTTATGGCGTAAAACGCTTAAAGCTGGAATGCACGGCATTTGCTTTAGTATGTATGAAGATGGACAGCAACCAGGAGATACCATTACAGCGGCTCAAGTGGAACGCCGTGTTAAAATCTTAAAACCTTACACCAAATGGATTCGTTCTTTTTCCTGCATTGAGGGAAACGAACACGTGCCATGTATTGCAAAAAAGCATGGATTCAAAACCATGGTTGGCGCCTGGCTTGGCGATGATCCCAAAAAGAATGAGCAAGAAATTGAATCACTAATCGCACTTGCAAATGAGGGCTGTGTGGATATTGCTGCCGTGGGCAATGAAGTTCTGTATCGTAATGATTTAACATTAGATGAACTTTTGAGTTTTATAAAACAAGTTAAAGCCGCTATTCCTGCACACATTCCTGTGGGTTATGTAGATGCGTATTACGAATTTTCATCACACCCAGAGCTTGTTGAGCATTCAGACGTTATTTTATCTAATTGCTATCCTTTTTGGGAAGGCTGTCCAGAAGAATATGCCCTAAATCATATGCAAAGTATGTATGGGCAAGCCATGGATGCCGCAAAAGGGAAAAAAGTAATTATTACTGAAACGGGTTGGCCAAGCAAAGGAGAGCCGCTAAAAGGGTCAGTACCCTCAGAAGAACACGCCATGAAATATTTTATCAACACCCAAGCATGGGCTAAAAAAGCAAATATTGAAGTGTTTTATTTTTCTTCTTTTGATGAATCTTGGAAGGTAGGACCTGAAGGTGAAGTAGGAGCCTATTGGGGACTTTGGGATAAAAACGAAAAATTGAAATTTTAAAAAACACAGCAAATAACTCCTTATGAAATCAAGATATCTTAAATACTTGTTTGTTGCATTTGTAGCGTTAGCTTCGTGTTCGCAAACTCCTGAGAAGCAAAAACAAAAGGCAATTGCAAAAAAAGTTGATGTCCTTTTAAGTCAAATGACACTTGCTGAAAAAGCTGGTCAAATGACGCAAATAGACATGCGTTTGCTAGATAGCCCACAGGACATCAAAGACTATCATATTGGTTCTATTTTGAGCGGTGGAGGAGCTGTGCCACAAAAAAACACACCAGAAGAATGGCTTAAAATGGTCAATGGATTTCAACAAATTGCCATGAAAGATCGTTTAAGTATTCCTTTAATTTATGGAATTGACGCCGTTCATGGACATAACAATGTTTTAGGAGCTACTGTATTTCCACACAACCTTGCTCTTGGTGCATCAAACGATGCGGAGCTTGTTTATCGCGTAAATAAAGCTACAGCAATTGAGGTTGCTGCTACAGGAATTCACTGGACATTTTCCCCGTGTATAACTATTCCTCAAGATCCTCGTTGGGGACGTTTTTACGAAGGATTTGGACAAACTACAGATGTTGTTGATGGGCTTACAAGTGCTGCTATTTTGGGTTATCAAGATCGCCTAACCGAGACACAGAATAAGCAAGTGGCTGCTTGTGCAAAACACTTTATTGGCGATGGCGCAACCGTTTGGGGTACAGGCACTCGAGTAGACGGTATGCACACCTATTATATTGATCGTGGAGATGTGCAACTTGACGATGCGGAGCTCCGTGAAATATACCTTCCGCCGTATAAAACCGCTATTGCTGCTGATGTGAAAACCATCATGGCAAGTTTCAATAGTGTACGTGGTGAAAAATGTCATGGCAGCAAATACCTTCTCTCCGATTTGCTAAAAGACGAACTCGGTTTTCAGGGATTTGTAGTTTCCGATTGGGCAGGAATTGATGAAATACCTGGAGATTACAAATCAGACGTAATTAACGGAGTTAATGCAGGTATTGATATGGTTATGGTGCCGGGAATCATGGAAGGTCAAAACCAACAACACTACAAAACATTTATCAAATTTTTGATAGAAGCAGTAAATGAAGGTAGTGTTTCTATGGAGCGCATTGACGATGCTGTACGAAGAATTTTAAAGGTAAAAATGGAAATTGGACTTTTTGACGATCCGTATATTGATGACAGTCACTTAGATAAAATTGGTTCTCCCAAACACCGAGCGCTTGCTCGTGAAGCCGTTCAAAAATCTGCAGTTGTATTAAAAAACGAGCAAGTACTTCCTCTAGACAAGTCAACATCAATCACTGTAGTGGGTTCAGCAGCAAACAATCTTGGTGTACAAAATGGCGGTTGGACTGCTGATTGGCAAGGGTTTTTCACTCCTGATTTTGACTTTTTGGACTATAATTCCGATGGTGTGCTTTCTAAAAAAGAATACAACACTCAGCTTGAGAAAATTTTCGAGAACAAATTCAACCCAGGCGATTGGGAAGGTCATTTTAACGAAATTGACCCTGACAATAATGGCAAAGCCACTTCAACAGATTTCACTGCTTTTATGGCAAACCGCGTGCTACAGCCAAAAGGCACCACCATTTTGGATGGGATTAAAGCGGTGGCACCTAATGCTAAAATCACTTATGATTCTAATGCCAACAAAATCACCAAAGGCGATGTTGTCCTCGCCGTAATTGGCGAATACCCCTATGCCGAAGGCTTTGGCGACGATGCTGATTTACGACTTAATAAAGCGGATTTGGAAGTTCTAGAGCGTGCCCATGCCTCTGGAAATACGATAGTGGTTATATTGCTTTCTGGGCGTCCATTATTAGTTCATGATTATGTAGACCAATGGGATGCTTTTGTGGCTTCGTTTTTACCTGGTATGGCAGGTGAGGGCATTGCAGATGTGCTTTTTGGCGATGCTAACCCGCAAGGCAAACTGAGTTTTACGTGGCCTACAAGTGCTGACGGCAGTGGCGTACTGTATGCACAAGGCAGCGGAACACAATACAATTAGACTTTTCCGCTACACTAGATAAACGTATCTTTGACTATGCGTTGTATCTTTTTTTGCAGTTTACTTCTTGTTTTTGGGTGTACACAATCCAAACCTCAAACGACCACACAAAAAGTAGTTGGTACCGCTATTGCAGATTCTATCATCGCCTCGGTTGATGTGGCTACCCCACAACCTATAGACTCACTCGATTGGTCTAATTTGATTCAATTGATGGAATCTCTAAACGAAATTCCATTTGAGCAACGTAAGATCACCTTAGAAACATTGAAAAAAGAAGCAGTTACATTTTCTAGCCAAGTGTGGCCAGTGGAATTGGACACAAACCCTTTTCGATCACGCTATACAGTTTTCCTAACCGACGTCTATGTTGCTTCCGATAAAAGATTCAGTGATAATGCTGCCGAACAACAAGCAGAGGCTATTGCCAAAATGAAATATAGTTGGAATGTTTTTGTGAGTCACATGAGGACAAAAAAATCTTCAGCAGTCCTTGAAATGGCACCCCGCTAAGTTGTACACAAACCCAAATAGCTCAGCGCTTTTGGTGTCCAACACCTTTTTGGTTCTATCGCTTTTTTCCGATAAAAATTGCGGAGGTTCTAACTCATTTTCTTTGCATTCTTGTGTGTAGAAAGCAGCTCTTTTTTGATGCATAGGACTAACACAATGGAAGGTATGTCCCCAAAAATCTCCTTCAATCAGAGCTGTTAAAAATGAAACCACATCATTTTGATGCACCAAATTAGTTGGTGCCAACGGTGCTGGAAGTCCTGTTTTTCCAGCCAACTGCTTTACAGGATGGCGCCCATCACCCACCAAGCCCCCAAGGCGTACAATTGTAGCATTACTACCTAGTTGTAACACGGCATTTTCTGCCTCAAGCAATTGATTCCCCACAGCGGTTGTTGGTCTGGGAACTGTAGTTTCATCTACTTCGCCTTGCGATGCGCCAAAAACGCCAATGCTGCTTAGATGCAATAGCTTGCAGTTAGATAGGGATGAAATTGATGTTAAAACGTACTTTATTCTAGCGGCATAATCCGCATCAGGATTACGACGAAGACCAGGCGGAAATGCGGTTATGAGTATATCAGTATCGGAAACAAATGATTTAATTGCTCCAACAATACCTGAATTTTCTATTTGTATAACATATGGCGAAATACCCAGAGTCCTTAGCGTATTACTCTTTTCCTCAGATCTGACACTTCCATTTATTGCGTACCCTTTTTCCAAAAGTCTTTTAGCAAGTGCACGCCCAAGCCATCCACAACCCAAAATAGAAACCTGTTTCATAACACTGTAAAAGTATCTTTTTTATGGGAAAAGGAACGATTTAAAATTTTTTTCCTACCTTTTGAACAACAAATCACAAACAATGCCTATAAAAAGTTTTCAAGCGGCTCGTCAGAAACTTGCGCCTAAGCGACCAAAATCGCTATTGGTTTGCGACTACATGACACGCAATTTGATTACGTTTTCCAAGCAACAATCCATTTTAGAAGTGATGCGAATCTTGATTCGCAACAAAATTTCGGGCGGTCCTGTTGTGGATGATTTGTCCCGTCTTGTAGGTATCATTTCTGAAGCAGATTGCATCAAGCACTTGTCTGAAGGGAAGTATTTTAATCAGCCCTTTTTTGATCGTAAAGTGGAAGAAAGCATGACTGCAGAGGTTGATACCATAGAAGCTGATAAAACCATTTTTGATGCGGCTACGCTGTTTCATAAAACAAACAGACGGCGCCTTCCTGTTTTGGAGCAAGGCAGATTGGTAGGACAAATTAGTAGGCAAGATGTTGTGAAAGCGGCGTTATTGCTGCGTAGTCAGCGATGGCGCTAATGGTTATGAATTCTTTAAAAACCCCTTATCATGAGTACAATTCAGAACAACGTTCAGCTCATTGGTCATCTGGGAGATGACCCCGAAGAAGTTAAGTTAGACAACAACAAAAAGTTAGCTAAGTTTTCACTTGCCACCAACCTTCGTTACAAAAACAAAGAAGGCGATACGGTTGAAAACACCCAGTGGCATCGTATTGTTGCATGGGACAAGCTAGCGGATATTTGCATCAAACACCTTAAAAAGGGAAGCCATGTGGCATGCCACGGGCGACTGGTGTATAGAGACTATGAAACTAAATCGGGAGAAAAACGGCATAGTGCAGAAATTCATTTGGACGAAATGCTAATGCTGTAATCATTCAAAAATTTCTGCTGCTATTCGATAGGTGTTGGCGTGCGCCTCAACAATTAAGTTTACATCGGGCGCATAGCCACCACCCATACTGCATTGCACGGGAATGCCACGTTCAAAACAAGACGACAACACCATTTCGTCTCGCTTTTTTGCGCCATCAAGTGACAGGCTTAAGCGCCCTAGTTTATCCTCTTTAAGAACATCAACACCCGAAAGGTAAAACACAAAATCGGGCTTAACAGTAGTGAATAGATGGGCTAATTGAACTTCTAAAATCTCAAGATATTCGCTGTCTTGCGTATTATCCTCAAGGGCAATATCCATATCACTAGCCTCTTTTTCAAAGGGGTAATTCGACTTACCGTGCATTGAAAAGGTAAACACATTTGGATTGTTGCGAAAAAGTGCAGCGGTGCCATTCCCTTGATGCACATCCAAATCAATAATTAATACTTGATTTGCTTGTTGGGTATGGAGCAAATAATTAGCGGCAATTCCTTGATCGTTTAGTAGGCAAAATGCCTCACCACGATCAAAAAAAGCGTGGTGTGTTCCGCCAGCAATATTGAATGAAATGCCGTGTTTAAGTGCAAATTTACAACCCTCCAAAGTGCCTTGCGCAATTACGCACTCACGCTCAATAAGCTCTTGCGAAAGGGGAAAGCCAATACGCCTTGCCTCTTTTTTTGAGAGTGACACTTCGTTTAACTGTTTGTAGTATTCTGCACAATGTGTGCGTAAAATATGTTCATCCAAAATACGGTTAGGCGAAAAAAATTGTTCTCGTTTACAAGTGCCTTCACGAACAAGCTGTTCGGGCAACATCTCATATTTTAACATGGGAAATCGATGCCCTTTGGGCAAGGGATGTGCATATACGGAATGATGGGCAATGCGAATCATTGCCGCAAATATAGCTTAGGCTTTGCTAAATTTTTTAAGAAGAAAGTTTTTCTAACTGCACAGCTATGGCATCATCTTCTATTTTTTCAAACAAAAGCCCAGCTTCGCCAAGCTGATGACCACTTTCTATAAGATGCAATGCGCTAACATTATCCCAGCCCAAAGCCTCATTTAGTTGTAACATCTTGCGTAGTTTTTGCGCCGTGTGTGGTAAAAATGGTTCAGAAACAATTGCCAAACCAGCTGCTACTTGCAAGGCGGTATGCATTATTGTAGCCACGCGCTCGGGGTCGGTTTTTATGAGCTTCCAAGGCTCTTCATCAGCCAAGTACTTATTCCCCAACCTTGCCAACTGCATCATTTCTTGACTGGCAGCTCTAAACTTATACTGCTCAATGAGCTGTGCAATTTCGGTTGGTGCTGCAGCCAATTTTTTTTGTGTTGCCTCATCTGTTTTGGTAAGAGAATTTGGTGGGGGCACTACGCCTTCGTAGTATTTTTTCATCAATACCATTACGCGATTTATGAAGTTCCCAAATATAGCAACGAGCTCGCTATTGTTTCGGGTTTGAAAGTCGCTCCATGTAAAGTCGTTGTCTTTGGTTTCGGGGGCATTTGCCGTTAGCACATAGCGCAACACATCTTGTTTTTCGGGAAAATCTTCTAGGTATTCATGCAACCAAACCGCCCAATTTTTAGAGGTAGATAGCTTTTGCCCCTCTAAGTTTAAAAACTCATTGGCAGGTACGTTTTCGGGAAGGATATAGTTGCCCATTGCTTTGAGTACAGAGGGAAAAATAATACAGTGAAATACAATATTATCCTTTCCAATAAAATGTACCAATTCGGTGTTTTTATCTTGCCAATAGGGTTTCCAATCAGCACCTTCTTGTGTAGCCCATTCTTTGGTTGCCGAGATGTAGCCAATGGGCGCATCAAACCAAACATACAATACTTTGTTTTCACCCCCAGCAACAGGAACGGGAATTCCCCATGACAAATCGCGCGTAACGGCTCTGGGTTTTAGCCCATCGTCTATCCACGACTTTACTTGCCCTAACACGTTTGTTTTCCAATCAGATTTATGCGATTCTAAAATCCAAGAGCGTAAAAAATCTTCGTAACGGTCTAAGGGCAAATACCAATGCGTGGTGGTTTTTAGGCTTGGTGTTTCTCCAGAAAGTGCCGATTTGGGATCGATCAAATCTGTGGCATTTAACGAACTTCCGCAATTTTCGCATTGGTCGCCATACGCTTCGGGATGACCACATTTTGGACAGGTGCCTACAACATATCTGTCTGCCAAAAACTGATCTTCTTTGGCATCGTAAAGCTGTTCAGTGGTTTGTGTTTCAAAACAGTCGTTGGCATGCATCGTTTTAAAAAATTCTTGCGCTGTTTCTCGGTGCACATCGCTAGACGTTCTGCCGTAATAATTGAACGAAATTCCAAAGTCATCAAACGATTTTTTGATGATATTGTGGTATTTATCAATGACTTCCTTGGGCGTAACGCCTTCCTTTTTGGCTTTCATCGAAATAGCAACGCCGTGCTCATCACTCCCACAAATAAAAAGTACTTCTTTGCCTCGCATACGAAGATAGCGTGCATAAATATCGGCGGGAACATAAACCCCTGCCAGGTGTCCAATGTGTATGGGTCCGTTGGTATAGGGCAGTGCAGCGGTAATGGTATAGCGTTTGCTCATGCGATTGTTTTCGGCACAAAAATAGGGATTTTATATCCGTACTTTAATGTGATTTTTTATCTTTAGGCAACCCAAACTATAAATCCATGAACTCCGTTAACAAAGGAAAACAGGGCGAGGACTTAGCTGTAGCACACTTACAAAAGCGCGGGTATGAAATCGTTTCCCGTAATTTTTATTACCAAAAAGCAGAGGTAGATATCATTGCGCAAAAAGCCGATGTGCTTTGTATTGTAGAGGTAAAATGGCGAAAATCAGATTTTCACGGTGCACCATACGAGTTTGTTACGCCCAAAAAACGCAAACTGTTAGCACGAGCTGCTGAATTTTTTATCCAAAAACACAACTGGCAAGGCGAAACGCGATTTGATATTGTGAGCATCACAGGAGTGGCACCAAACATTACTATTGAGCACATTGAGAGTGCGTTTTATTTCTTCTAGAATTGTTATTTTTATAACATTTTGTGTTTTTATTTATATCTTTGTGAAATAATTAAAGCACATGAAAACGATTGCTTCTGCCGTTGAGGCATATATTAAGTCAAAGCCATTTTTGATTAGTGCGCTCACACAAGGGATTATCAACCTGACTTCGTTGTCGCGTATTATGCAAGAAGATATTCAGGCACAAACCCAAAAACCCGTCCGCACGGGCGCGATTGTTATGGCACTCAAACGTCTTTCTACGGACTTAGAGTTTCGTTACTCACACAAAATCATTAAAACACTCAGAAATATTGGTGACATTACCGTGCGCTCCGCATTGATAGATTACAACTTTAAAGTGTCCGATACGTTGTTGGCGGCACAGGCAACATTGTTGTCTCAATTAAAGCTATCTAGTGAGAATTTTTACACCTCGTCTCGCGGTGTAAATGAGTGTAATATTGTGGTTAGCAAACACCTTGCACCATTAGTTGACATGCATCTTGCTCAAGAGGAATGCTTGCGCAAAGAAGAAAATTTGTCTTCGATTACACTTAAGTTACCCACCGAAAACGTTTCTATCCCAGGTATTTACTATTTCGTTTTTCAACGTCTTTCGTGGGAAGGAATCAATATTTATGAAGTGATTTCAACCTCAAATGAGTTTACCATTTTGGTAAATGATGAGCAAGTGGATAAGGCTTTTCGAGTGATAAAAGACCTTAAGCAGTTATAGGTTTTTGAAGTTTTTGGAGCAGAATTATGGCGCTTTGAATGGATAAAACATCATTAATCACAATTACGAGTTTATGCCCTTCTTTGGTGTTTTTTTCTTTGAGTTGTGCCTTTCCTAACGTGCCCAATTTGCCCAACATAAATTGAAATGCATCTTCTTGATAAAACGAACTTTCAGGGTCAGCCAAGAAGGTACAAATACACTTCTGTTTTTTTAGAATGATTTTTTCAAAGCCTAATGACGCCCCCAACCACTTGAGGCGAACACTTTCAAAAAGTGCAATTGTGGGCTCGGGAAGCGCCCCAAATCTATCGATAAGCGAAGCCCCAAAAGCAGTTAATTCTTCTTCTGTTTTTAGGGTTGCAAGCTCCTGATATTGGGTTAAGCGTTCAGTAACATTATTGATATAATCGGTGGGAAAAAAGATTTCAAAATCGGTATCCAACACCAATTCTTTTACAGTTGGTTTTTGGTTGGGATAAAGTGCTTTGAATTCATTTTGTTGCAATTCCTCGATGGCATCTTTTAGAATTTTCTGATAAGTTTCAAAACCAATATCATTAATAAATCCACTTTGTTCGCCGCCCAACAAGTCGCCTGCGCCTCTAATTTCTAAATCTTTCATGGCTATTTGAAACCCAGAACCTAGTGCCGTGTACTGATTCACGGCTTCCATGCGCTTGCGGGCGTCATCGGTAAGTACCGAAAATGGTGGCGTAATAAAATAACAAAATGCTTTTTTGTTGCTGCGCCCCACACGACCTCGCATTTGGTGTAAATCGCTAAGCCCAAAATTATTGGCATTATTGATAAAAATGGTGTTGGCATTGGGAACATCAAGCCCACTTTCAATAATAGTGGTAGCCACCAATACGTCAAATGCGCCCTCAATAAACCCAAGCATCAGTTCCTCCAATTTATTTCCAGGAAGTTGTCCATGGGCAGTGGCAATTCGAGCATCGGGAATGAGGCGCTGCAGCATGCCTGAAACCTCTCCGATATTTTCTATACGATTGTGTACAAAAAACACCTGACCTCCACGTTGCAGTTCATAAATTACAGCATCTCGGATTTGAGTTTCACTCCACGAAATCACCTGACTTTCAATGGGATATCGGTTTGGGGGAGGTGTATTAATGACCGACAAATCACGTGCCGCCATAAGACTAAACTGCAAGGTTCTTGGTATAGGTGTTGCGGTAAGGGTGAGTACATCAACGTGCTCTTTTAGGGAGCGTAATTTTTCCTTTACGTTCACCCCAAATTTCTGTTCTTCGTCCACAATGAGTAATCCCAAATCTTTGAATGAAACCGATTTTCCAACCAATTGATGCGTGCCTATCACAATATCAATTGCGCCGTTATCAATTCCTTCAAGCACCTCTTTTTTCTGTTTGGCTGTTCTAAATCGATTGAGATAATCTACGGTAACGGGGAACTCCTTTAGTCGTTTTAGAAAAGTATTGTAGTGTTGAAACGCCAGTATGGTGGTTGGCACCAACACTGCCACTTGTTTGCCATTGTCCACTGCCTTAAAAGCCGCACGAATAGCAACCTCTGTTTTTCCAAAACCTACATCACCACAAACCAGTCTGTCCATGGGCTTTTGGTCTTCCATATCTTGCTTTACGGCTTCGGTTGCGGTGCGCTGATCGG
This sequence comes from Flavobacteriaceae bacterium, assembly GCA_049596455.1. Classification (GTDB taxonomy): domain Bacteria; phylum Bacteroidota; class Bacteroidia; order Flavobacteriales; family Flavobacteriaceae; genus UBA7446. The sequence goes on from JBMYLP010000008.1 coordinate 50,728, forward strand.
GTGTGTCTTCAAACAAAAACGAGGCTTCTAACTCGTGTTGCAAATAGGTGTCTGGACCACAAGCAAACCCTTTGTTTATACGCCGTTTGGCGTATACATTAATCAGATTAAAGGCAATTTCTTTAACCTTCTTTTTCGTCTTTTGTTTGATTTTTTTCCATGCGCCAGAACCAAGTTTATACACTTTTGGCACGGCGCCGTCTTTCCCGTTAAATTTTGAAATTTTGTGCAGCGAATGAATACTCACATACAAAATGTCTCTGTCGCCATAAAACAGCTTAATTGCCTCTTGTGTTTTGCCTTCCACGTCGATGCGCTGCAAACCGCCAAAGGTGCCAATTCCGTGATCGATGTGTGTAACGTAATCACCCACTTCAAGTTGCGCCAACGCCTTTAGTGAAATTGCCTGTTTTTTGGAATAGCCGTTTTTCAGCCTGAATTTATGATACCGTTCAAAAAGCTGATGGTCGGTGTAGCAAACGATATTTTCATCTTCATCTACAAACCCTTGATACAGCGGAGCTACCCAACAATGAAAGGTTGTTTGTGGAGCAAGCTCCTCAATGATTTGTGTAAGCCGCTCCTTTTGGGTTTCAGAGGCACAAAAAATATGATTTGTACGTTGCTGCTCAGTATTTTCTGTAAGGTGTTCTGCAAGCCAATCAAACTTACGCTTAAAGTGTGGTTGCGGTTGGCAAGAAAAGGCAAGTGAGTGGGTTTTTTTAGCGGATGAAAAATGCACTTGCGGTAAAGATTCTAATCCGCTTGTAAAGGTTTTTCCGTCAATGAATAACTCCTTTGGCGGTTGCCTTTTGATTTCGCCAGATAACTTTTCAAATTCCTTTTGGGCAAACTTAAAAAGCGCATCAAGTTCAGCGGTTACTATGGACTCATTTTGGACGCAAACAAGTGTGTTTTCGGATACAAACGAAAGCAACGATTGCCTAGTTTCTGTATTTTCTTTTTGCTCTATGTTGGCAAGGATTTTTACCTGTTCATGCAGTTGTATGGAACGTTGACTGGTCACATCAAATGTGCGAATGGTATCTACTTCATCGCCAAAAAATTCAATACGAAACGGCTCATCATGACTAAACGAATGCACATCTAAAATCCCCCCACGAACTGCAAATTCACCTGGTTCAGCCACAAAATCTACACGGTTAAACCCAAACTCAAAAAGTGTTTCGTTGACAAAATCAATGCTCAATTCATCTCCTTTATTGATGGAAAGTGTTTTGCGCTTTAATTCTTTGGGGGTGAGCACTTGTTCGAAAAGTGCTTCTGGATAGGTTACAACCAACTGCTTTGTGTGTTCTTTAAGTTTTTGAAGTGTTTCTGCGCGCAGCAATACGTTGGCATTATCGGTTTCTTCAATATTGTAGGGCCTGCGGTAGCTAGAAGGATAAAAGAGAGGTGGGTTTGGTAAAAGCACCTCCAAGTCGTTTAAAAAATAAGCGGCTTCTTCTTTGTTGTTGAGAACCCAAATGGTGGTATTGGAGTGTTGTTCAAAAAGCGATTTGACTAAAAAACTGTGTTTGGAGCCAATCAAACCCAAAGCAGTCACGCTGCCGTTGGCGCATACGCCCTCATAAACCGCACGGAATTGCGGATTGTTTTGGTACAAAACAGGAAGCTTGGTCACGCCTACTTTTTGACAAAAATACAAAGTCCAAAGCCTATGAAATGCCTATGCGTTATTTTTTAAACAAATTCGTTGTCTACTGTGAGGTTAAAATGGGTCAATTCACGTAAGAGTTATTACATTTGCCCCCTATGAAAAAAGTGCATATTCGCGAAGCTAATGCTACAGATGCAGCAGGTATTCTTTCCTTAATTCAGGAATTGGCGGATTTTGAGCGAGCACCCGATGCCGTTGCCGTTACAGAATCGGAGCTTATTCGAGATGGATTTGGCGAAAATCCACAATTCAAATGCTTTGTGGCAACTTTAGACCAGCATATTGTTGGCATTGCACTCTTTCATCCCTGTTATTCAACTTGGAAAGGGAGGTCGTGGCATTTGGAAGATTTGATAGTAACCGAGTCGCATCGAGGAAAGGGAATAGGTTTTGCGTTACTCCAAAAATTTATTTCATTTGCCCATGCTTCTGGAGTTCGACGTATTCAGTGGGCGGTATTAGATTGGAACACCCCTGCCATAGATTTTTATGAAAAACACGGTGCAACCGTTTTTTCAGATTGGAAAATTACCCAAATGACGCAAGGGGCGATACAAGAATTTATAGCAAAACATCATGCGAGTATTTAAGTTTGGAGGTGCTTCTGTAAAAGATGCAGAAGGGGTTAAAAATGTGGTAAACGTATTGACCGAAACCGGTCATGAAAACACAGTGGTTGTTGTTTCAGCTATGGGTAAAACTACCAATGCGCTGGAAGGTGTTGTTGACGCATATTTTAAACAACCCGAAGCATACAAAAGTGCATTACAAGAGGTTGAGGCTTTTCATCAAAACATTATTGATGCGCTTTTTGAAGCATCCAACACACCCGTTAGCAAGCGCGTCAAAAATCTTTTTGAACAATGTCACACTTTTTTAGCAAATAATCGTTCACCTCACGAGGCTTTTGTTTACGACCAAGTTGTGAGTTTTGGCGAGTTGGTTTCAACATCCATTATCTGTGCCTACCTAAATCACATTGGCATGCCAGCCGAATGGGTTGATGCTAGAGCCTGTATTAAAACAGATAATTTTTACCGTAGCGCACACTTAGATTGGGAGCATACACAAATGGCGATTCAGAATCAAGTACAAGGTAGTGTACTAAAAATCACACAAGGTTTTATTGGTTCTGATGAAAACAATTTTACAACTACTTTGGGCAGAGAAGGGTCGGATTATTCAGCGGCTATTTTTGCCTATTGTTTGGGTGCTACAGATGTTACCATTTGGAAAGATGTGCCAGGTGTGCTCAATGCCGATCCGAGAGTTTTTGATAAAACTCAACTGTTGCATCACATTTCATATCAAGAGGCTATTGAGTTGGCATTTTACGGCGCCTCTGTGATTCACCCAAAAACCTTACAGCCACTTCAACGCAAAGAAATTCCATTGTTTGTGAAGTCGTTTTTAAATCCAACAGAAAATGGAACACAAGTAGGCAAAGGCGTTCGTATGCACCCAGAAGTTCCCTGCTACATTGTGAAAAAAGGACTTTCCTTGTTGCGCCTTTCAACACGTGATTTTTCTTTTGTTGTTGAAGATAACATCAGCGATATTTTTAGGTTGCTACACGAACATAAAATGTCGGTGGATTTGATTCAAAACTCTGCCATTAGTTTTTCGGTATGCGTAAACGACAAATACCATAATATGGAAACGCTGTTGCACACCTTGCGCGCACGATTTGACGTGCAACACACCAAAGATGTGTCACTTTACACAATTCGTCATTTTGAAGAAGATTCTGCGGCTGCGCTTCTAAAATCCCACGAATTGGTACTAGAGCAACGCACCGAAACCACCCTTCAGTTGGTAATGAAATAGCTATATTTACAAACAAACTACCCAAATGCCTCTGGTATATTCTACCGATATAGCTTCTGTACTTGGTCTTGCTAAAACAGGTGTTTTTGGTCGTGCTGTGGGTCGTTTTGTATTGTGGCTGCTTAGCCTAGATGAAATAAATGCCATTTATGATCGAAGTGTAGCAAGTGGTGATGAAACCCAATTTTTAGAAGCGCTTTTATACCATCTTAAAATCAGATACCACATTAGCCCAACAGAGCTAAAACGCATTCCTCAAAAAGGTCCAGTCGTATTGGTTTCAAATCATCCGCTGGGTGGTATAGACGGCATTATTTTGATGCATTTTTTGGAAAAAATACGTCCCGACATGAAGCTGATGGCAAACTTTTTATTGGAACGCGCAGTGCCTTTAAAAAAATGGATTATTCCCGTGAATCCATTTGATGAAAAACAATCTGATAAGTCTAGCATAGGAGGTTTTCGAAAAGTGCTTCGTCACCTTGAAGATGATGGCCTTTTTGCTGTTTTTCCTTCAGGGGAGGTTGCCTCCAAACTCAAAAAACAAGTTCCCATTGACCCTGTTTGGAATGAAGCTACCATGCGTTTGATTCAACGTGCAAAGGTGCCTGTGGTACCCATTTATTTTCATGCACGAAACAGTCCACTTTTTTATCGACTGGCAAAAATTCATGGACTGCTGCGCACTGCAAGACTACCTGCCGAATTGCTCACGCAACGACATCGAACCATTGATGTTCGTGTAGGGAAACCTATTTCTGTTAAAGACCAAAGTAATCACAAATCGACAACGGATTATACGGCCTTTTTACGTCGAAAAGCATACATGCTGTCCAATAGTTTTGAGCGAAAGCCCATATTGGAACGCGTGCCTCGACCGCTGCGCAGAAGAAGCCAAAAAGTAGCCCCCATTGCACCACCAGTTCCACTATCTTTATTAGAAAAGGAAATTGCATTACTTCAAGAACAAAACAAATCACTTCTTATATCAAAAGACTATGAGCTTTTTTTGGCGCCTGCGTTGGAAATTCCAAATACGCTTATTGAAATTGGAAGACAGCGCGAAATTGCCTTTCGGGCGGTAGGAGAGGGAACCAACAAACCCCTTGACCTCGATCATTTTGATCAAGATTATTTGCACCTTTTTTTATGGGATCATAATGCCAAAAGTCTGGTTGGTGCCTACCGCTTAGGTTTGGGAAGAGAACTCATGAACAAACGTGGAATGTCTGGATTCTATCTTGCAGAGCTGTTCAAGTTTGAAGCTGAAATACACTACATGCTCAATAATTCCATTGAGCTTGGAAGGGCATTTGTAGCACAGCAGTATCAGCAGCGCCCTATGCCGCTTTTTTTACTTTGGAAAGGTATTATTCACGCCACTTTGCGCTACCCAGAATACGACTATCTTATGGGAAGTGTGAGCATCAGTAATCAATTTTCGAAGTTCACAAAGTCGCTGATGATTGAGTTTATGCGATCGCACTATTACGACCCATTTTTGGCGCAATACATTACACCCAAAAAAGAATTTAAAGTCAAATTAAACGACGCAGATAAGGAGTTTGTTTTTGATGAAACCTCAGCCGATTTAAACAAATTTGACAAACTTATTGAGGAGGTTGAGCCAGGCGCATTACGCTTGCCTGTATTGATTAAAAAGTACATCAAGCAGAACGCACGCGTGGTGTCTTTTAACGTAGACCCGCTATTTAACAACGCTATTGACGGACTGATGTATATTAAAGTGAAAGATATTCCTTCAAGTACTGTTCAGCCGGTTTTGGAAGAATTTCAAGCTTCTTTGGAAGCAAAAACTCACTCAAGTAAATAAGTCTTCACAAAGGTTTTGCAATACGCCTTGATTTCGTCGCGTGTAGCGGCAAAAGCTTTATGGATTTCGTTTTCGTCTTCAGACGTTAATTTTGATGGATCGCTGAAATTTTGGTGCCAACGCTGAGCTTTATTGCTAGGGATGTAAGGGCAGTTTTCCTGTGCGTGGTCGCAAACTGTAATAATGTGATCAAATTCGATATCCATATATTCATCTACGTGATTTGATGTATGGTCACTTATATCAATTCCTGCCTCTTGCATGATATTCACCGCACGTTTATTTAGCCCGTGAGTTTCGATTCCGGCACTGTAAACAGTCACCTTTTTTCCGCCATAAAAATCCATAAATCCATGCGCCATTTGACTGCGACATGAATTACCTGTACAAAGAATTAAAATATTTTTCATGAAAACGAATTAACAACCTATTTAAATCCTCAATGTTTTTTTTCTGTTAAGATTACTTTAAATACCCTTCGTTGTGAAGCTGTTTTATTTTATTAAGAATTACCTCACTAAGTTGTATCTGACTTTGAACCGTCCAACCAGCAACGTGAGGTGTCAATACCACATTATGCTGCTGAGACAAATAGTCCCATGCATCCGATGTGGATAATGCAGCGTCAAATGCAGTTGTTTCCATTTCGAGCACATCCAAACAAGCCCCTTTAATTGTTCCATTTTTTAACCCGATTACTACATCTGATAAAACAACTTGGTTCCCCCTAGCCGTATTGATAAGCCAAAAGGGTTTCTTCATTTTGGAAATAAAAGCCGCATCAACATACCCTTGAGTCGTGTTGTCAAGGGGCAAATGTAAACTCACTACATCTGCTTTTTCTTGTAGCGTTTCTAAAGAATCTTGTTTCGCAAATGCATCGCTGATGTTTGGAAGAATGTCATGACAAATTACCTTAACGTCAAATCCAGAAAGTTTTTTGGCAAATTGTTTTCCTGTGTGTCCGTAGCCAATAATTCCAATCGTTTTGCCATAGAGCGCCTCTCCGCGATTGGCTTCTCGTTGCCAAATGCCTTTGCGTACTTCGGCATCAGCCTTTGGAATCTTGTTAAACAAACTCAACAGCATGCCCAATGCATGTTCACCCACAGCAGGGCTGTTGCCTTCTGGAGCAGCCAGTACGGCAATACCCAACTTTTTAGCAGCTTTCACATCGATATTTTCCAACCCAGAGCCCACACGCGCAATAAACCGAAGGTTTTTTGCCTTGTTCAAAAAATGGCTATCAATGGGAAATCGGCTTCGGATAACAAGTCCGTGAAACATGTGGATATCTTCCTCAATTTTCTCTTTAGATGCTTTAGTATTGATGGTATTTTCAAACCCCAAATTATCTAGACCTTCCACGAGACTTGGGTGGTTTGTGTCAACATGCAAAATCCGTATCATGCTAAAAACCTAAAATAATTTTGGCGATATAGAAGAACAAAAAAATACCAAAAATATCGTTGCTGGTGGTAATAAATGGCCCCGTTGCAATGGCAGGGTCAATGTTGTTTTTATCTAAAACAATAGGCACAAAAGTACCTACAAGTGCCGAAACCACAATTACGCAGAGCATGGATAGCGCAATGGTAAAACTGATTGTAGTATCAAGCCCTAGGAAGTATCCAAATACAACAAGCAATCCTCCAAGTGCAATTCCGTTAATAAGGCTGAGCCCAACTTCTTTGAGCAATCGACTAAACAAACTTCCTTTGACAATATCATTTGCCAAACCTTGAACGATAATTGCCGAAGACTGGACGCCAACGTTTCCAGCCATTGCCGCAATGAGCGGTGTAAAAAAGAACAGGGTTTTGTAAGTAGGATGCTGCATTACTTCTTCGAATCCTTCAAGGATAAAAACGCTTCCAAGTCCGCCAATAAGCCCCAAAATAAGCCATGGCAAACGTGCTTTGGTAAGCTCAACAATACTGTCATCGGCTTCTACGTCTGTAGCAATACCAGCTGCCAATTGGTAATCTTTATCGGCTTCTTCTTTGATAAAATCAACGATATCATCTATGGTAATTCTACCCAACAGTTGTTTTTCATTATCCACTACTGGTACGGCTTCAAGGTCATATTTTGCCATGAGTTTTGCCACTTCCTCGCCTTCGTCATTTACGTTGACATAATCCACTTTTGGGATATAAACCGATTTGATTTTGGCACGGTCATTTGCAGTTAGCAAATCTTTTAATGACAACCTACCTAATAATAGATTATCGTCGTTGACCACGTAAATAGAGTGCACACGCTTCACCTCGGTTGCCTGAACTCGCATTTCACGAACACACTTGGTAACCGTCCAGTTTTCATTGACTTTTACCAGCTCTTTTGCCATAAGTCCACCCGCAGAATTTTCATCATAGGTGAGCAGTTCTTTGATGTCTTGTGCACGTTCTTGGTCTTCAATTTGCTCAATAACTTCCGCTTGTCGATCCTGGGGGAGTTCGGCAATTAAGTCCACCGCATCGTCGGTGTCTAGTTCTTCAACTTCTTCCGCAATTTCCTTTACGGAAAGCAGTTCTAAAATGCGTTCTCTGATATCTTCATCCAGCTCTGTGAGTACATCGGAAGTTTTTTCAGAGTCTAGGAGTTTGATAAGATAAACGCCCTCGTCTATAGACAATTCGTCAACAATTTCAGCAAGGTCGGCGTAGTGATATTCGCTGGTGCGTTTTTTTAGCGCAGCCACATTGCGCTGCTCAATGTCACTTTTTATTTGCGCTAATAAGTCGTCATTGAGTTGGAAGGGTGTCATCCGCTATTTTTTGTGTTAGCTCTATAAACTCCGAAACACCCAAACGTTCTGGGCGTTCATCAAAGATACTATCTTCTTTTAAACTAGCCGAAAGTCCTAAAGATTTTAGGCTGTTTCGCAAGGTTTTGCGTCGTTGTTGAAAGGCAGTTTTAACCACTCTAAAAAATAGGCTATCGTCACAGGGGAGGGAAAAATTTTCTTTTCGCACAAGCCGAATCACACCCGAAGCCACTTTTGGCGGTGGGTCGAATACAAATCTCGACACATTAAATACGTATTCGCAATCGTAAAATGCTTGCGCCAAAACAGACAAAATTCCATAGGCTTTGCTTCCTGGTTTTTCGCAAATGCGCTCTGCAACTTCTTTTTGGAACATGCCGGCAAATTCGGGTACTAGCTGTCGTTGGGCAATGACTCGAAATAAAATTTGACTCGAAATATTGTAGGGAAAATTGCCAATGACAGCTACTTGATCTTCAAAATAATCGGACAGCGATAGTTTTAAAAAATCGCCTTCAATAATCCGATTTTCCAAAGCCGTAAAATGCGTTTTTAGGTAGTCAACAGATTCAGAGTCGATTTCAATTACACTTGTGGTAAACGGTTTTGACAACAGATATTGTGTTAGCACGCCCATGCCCGGACCAACTTCTAGTACGTTGGTATATCCCTTTTCCGTAAGTGTATCGGCAATATTTTGCGCAATGTTTTGGTCGGTCAAAAAGTGTTGCCCCAAATGTTTTTTTGGACGGACACTCATGAGTACGATTTCAAAAACTCCAATCGGCTGGCAAACGCCACCCAATCTTTTGGAAATACGCGATATAACTTTTGCATTGCCAGCTGATGTCCAATTTCTTTTACCCAAGTCAAATGTTCGGGTTCGGCACAATAAAATTGCATGCTAAAAGTAGTTCCCTTTACGGGCTCAATGCCATCCTCAAATTCTACACGCAACAGGTCTATTTGCTGTACAGATTGCGCCAGCTCTGGTAGTAATTCTTTGTCTACATAGGTTGCCCACTCTTGCTCGATAGTTGGCTCAACAATAAACGTGATGTTGTATATTTTCATATCAATCGATTAGGTCAAAACCTGTGTAGGGAACCAATACTTTTGGAATACGAATGCCGTTAGCAGTTTGGTGATTTTCAAGCAACCCAGCTATAATTCTGGGTAATGCCAACGAACTGCCATTTAGTGTGTGCGCCAATTGTTTTTTACCGTCTTTGGTTTTGTAACGCAGCTTTAGGCGGTTTGCTTGAAAGGCTTCAAAGTTAGAAACCGAACTTACTTCCAACCAGCGACTTTGCGCTGTTGAATATACTTCAAAATCATAAGTTAGTGCGGAAGTGAATCCCAAATCGCCACCGCATAAACGCAAAATGCGGTAGGGTAATTCCAAGGATTCAAGTAATTTTCCTACGTGAGCTACCATCTCCTCTAAGGCTTTGTACGAATTTTTTGGCTGTTCAATGCGCACTAATTCTACTTTGTCAAATTGATGCAACCGATTTAGTCCACGCACATGAGCACCGTAACTACCTGCTTCACGTCTAAAACATGGCGTGTATGCGGTGAGCTCAATGGGCAATTCATTTTCGTGCAACAAGCTATCGCGATACATGTTGGTTACAGGAACTTCGGCAGTTGGAATGAGGTACAAATCGTCTTCATTAACGTGATACATTTGCCCTTCTTTGTCTGGCAATTGTCCCGTACCTAGCCCCGAGGCTTCGTTTACCATATGAGGTACCTGCACTTCGCCGTATCCAGCATTGGCATTAAAATCTAAAAAATAGTTGATAAGTGCACGCTGCAATTTTGCGCCTTTGCCGGTATACACAGGAAATCCTGCTCCAGTGATTTTGGCACCCAATTCAAAATCGATGAGGGCATATTTTTTTGCCAATTCCCAATGCGGAAGCGCATCATTTTGGAGGGTAGGAATGGCACCGTGTTCCGAAACGACTTCGTTGTCTTCGTCAGAATTTCCTTTTGGAACACTCTCATGTGGAATATTTGGGATTTGATATAGTATTTCTTGCAATTCGTCTGCCGTTTCTTGCAGTTTGTTTTGTAAAGCTTTAGCGTCTGATTTCAGTTGCGCAGAGGTTTCCTTTTTTTGATTGGCTTCTTCTGTTGCGCCTTGCTTAAAGAGTTGCCCAATTTCTTTGGCAATACTATTGGCACTAGCAAGTGTTTGGTCAAGCTCTGCTTGCGTAGCTCTGCGGATTTCGTCTAATGATAGAAGGCGCTCAAGTAGGGGTTTTGCGTCCAAATTGCGCTTTTCTAAGGCGGCAACCACCAAATCAAAATGTTGACGAACGTGCGATGGAATGAGCATAATCGTATTTTTTACAAAGGTAAAGTATTGTAGGCAGTCAAAATAACCTCTTTGTCTTTTTCCAGTTGTTTTCGCAGCGCCTCAATCGAATCAAATTTGAGTTCATCTCGAATGCGCTCAATTAGCGAAACCTGAATCGGTTTATTGTAAATGTCATCTGACCAATCAAAAATATGCACTTCAATGCTTCTGTGTTCTCCGTTAACGGTTGGGTTGGTGCCAATGTTCATCATGCCCAAACGCTCCGTATTTTTTAGATGTACGTGCACCGCATAGACACCATTTTTTGGAATGATTTTATCGGGGTGATTTACAGCAATATTAGCAGTAGGAAAGCCAATAGTGCGCCCGCGTTGTTGCCCCTCAATCACGCTACCAGAAAGGGTGAACGGGTGTCCTAAAAATGCGTGAGCAGTAACAACATCGCCCATGGCGAGTGCTGTTCTAATTTTGGTAGAACTGATGGAGATATTATCAATTTCTTCAGCGCTAATTTGGGTAACCTTAAATCCATAAATGTTGCCAAAATGCTGTAGGTCTTCAACGCTTGCCGTACGGTTTTTGCCAAACCGATGGTTGTGCCCTATGATAATTTGGTCAATGTCGAGCATATCCACCAAAAACTCTTTGACATAATCTGCTGCGCTAAGCTGCGAAAATGCTTTTGTGAAAGGATGAACGACCATGTGTTGGAGTCCTAAATGGGCAAGTGTTTCTGCGCGTTCTTCTAATGTTTGAATTAGTGTAACAGTTGCATTTGGTTGCACTACTTTTCTGGGGTGCGGATCAAAAGTGAGTAACGTTGACGCACTGCCATTTTTTTTGGCTGCTGCTACGAGTTTAGCAATAATTTTTTGATGTCCAAGGTGTACCCCATCAAAGGTGCCCACCGTAACAGTAGTTTTTGTTTTTGGTGAAAAGGATGCGCTATGTTGTAGAATACTCATTACTATTCAAGTGTGTTTCCGTTAAATGTATTCATAGCGGACTGAACGCCTTCTCTTACAAAACACCACGAAGCTTGCATGGCTTTATCAATGGCAAATGGAAGTGATTTCGCCTCGTCATTATTCCATGGTTGTAGCACAAAATCGACTTGTCTGCCTTTGCTGTAACCAGCACCAATACCAAAACGCAAACGAGGATAATCGATAGTATTTAATTGCATGCTGATATCTTTTAGCCCGTTGTGCCCGCCATCGGATCCTTTTTTCCGCATACGCAAGTAGCCAAAATCCAAATGAATATCGTCCGTAATAATGAGCAGATTTTCTCTTGGAATTTTCTTTTGTTGCATCCAGTAGCGCACTGCTTTTCCACTGCGATTCATAAACGTATTGGGTTTTAGCAAGTAAGCGGTTTTGCCTTTGTGGGTTACTTTGGCAACATCGCCATAGCGCAGCGTTTCAAAAGAAACCTCTTTTTCTTTGGCAAGTGCATCTACCACCTCAAATCCGATATTGTGACGGGTGCCATTGTACTCAACACCAACATTACCTAATCCAACAATCAAAAAAGATTTCATATCGGGTTCTTTTTTTGCGGTAGATGAAAAAAATGGAATGCGAAGTTTCATCATGGTAAAAATAAAAAAAGCATCTCAGTGTGGATGAGATGCTTCTGTATATTTATTAAAAGAAATTTTATTCTTCTGCTGGCGTAGCTTCTTCAGCTCCTTCTTCAGCTCCTTCAACTTCTTCAACTTCTTCGGTTTTTATCGAAGTTCTAGAAGTACGTACTTGACATACTACCGTGTTGTCTGGGTGTAAGAACTTAAAGGCTTCGTTTGCCAACTCGGTAACATACAATTTGTTTCCAAGCTCAAGACCAGAAATATCCGCCTCGATAGTATCAGGAAGGTTGGCAGGAATTGCACGTACGCGAAGCTTACGTTTGTTGCGACGCAATACCCCACCCGAGTTAAGTACTCCTGGCGCAGCTCCTTTAAGTACTACAGGAATATCCATTGATACTTCTTTGTCGTCGAACAGTTGGTAAAAGTCGACGTGAAGGATTTTATCCGACACTGGGTGAAACTGAATGTCCTGCAAAATGGCATTAAACGTTCCGTTATCGCCAAGGTCGATAACCACCGTATGCGCATTGGGAGTATATACAAGCTTAGCAAACGCTCTTTCGTCTGCAGCAAAGTGCACTGGCGTTTCCCCTCCGTATAATACGCAAGGAACCTGTCCAGCATTACGTAAGGCTTTGGTAGCTACCTTGCCCACGCTTTCTCTTTTAGATCCGTTGATGGTAATTGATTTCATATTTAGTATTTATTACATGACAAATTTGCCTGAGATTGATTCGTTATGGTGTACGTTGTACATCACCTCGGCAAACAATTGAGCACAGCTCAATACTTTAATTTTTTTACTTTCTTTCTTTAGCGGAATAGAGTCGGTAACAATGAGTTCTGTAAGCTTTGACGCCTCTACACGTTCGTAAGCTTCACCCGATAACAACGGATGCGTACATACCGCACGAACACTTGCAGCACCACGCGCTATCATAAGGTCAGCAGCTTTGGTAAGTGTACCTGCTGTGTCAACCATATCGTCTACAAGTACGACATTTTTACCTTTAACTTCCCCAATAAGTTCCATGTGCGAAATGATATTCGCTTTTTTACGCTGTTTGTAACAGATAACTACATCGCTTTCCAAATATTTTGAATAGGCATAGGCACGTTTTGAACCCCCCATGTCAGGCGATGCAATAGTAAGGTTGTCGATGTTAAGTGACTTTAAATAAGGCAAAAACAGAGACGATGCAAATAAGTGGTCTACAGGTTTTTCAAAAAACCCTTGAATTTGGTCTGCGTGTAAATCCATTGTGATGATGCGTGTAGCACCAGCCGCTTCCAGAAGCTTTGCAATGAGTTTTGCACCAATGGGTACACGAGGTTTGTCTTTTCGGTCTTGGCGTGCCCAACCAAAATAGGGCATCACCGCAGTAATATGTCGTGCAGAAGCGCGTTTGGCGGCATCGAGCATAAGCAACATTTCCATCAAATTTTCGGAAGACGGATTGGTGGAGCCAATGATAAAAATACGAGAACCGCGAACAGATTCCTCGAAGGAAGGCTGAAATTCACCATCGCTATAGCGAGAGAACAATACATTTCCCACTGGACTGCCGTAATGCTTAGCAATCTCTTTGGCTAAGGCTGTACTTTGTGTACAGCTAAAAATCTTTGATTCTAGTGTTGTTTTTCCCATAGTTTTTATGCGGGATGCAAATGTAGGAATTTATTTGAGGTTGCGAAGTTGTGGGCTATATTTTTCTTATGACACAATAAAATTATTGGCTACATTTGCGCTCCGTTTGCTTAGTATAATAGGCAAAAAGAAAAATATTGGAAATCTGGTTTTGGAAAGCAAAAGCTTCGAAAAATCAGAGACCAACAGAAATAATGCCTTGGTGGCGGAATTGGTAGACGCGCTGGATTCAAAATCCAGTGCTGGCAACAGCGTGTGGGTTCGATTCCCACCCAAGGTACAAAAGCTCGCAATCGCGAGCTTTTTTTCATAACGCCTTCAGCACATGGGTGACAATCCCCCAAATAATCAGCTCGCTTTCTTCGGTTACTTGCAGCGGCTTATAGCGGTCGTTTTCGGGCATCAGCCACACGCAGTCTTGGGCAACTTTTAGGCGTTTTACGGTAAATTCACCATCTACAAAACACACCGCAATTTTGCCGTCTTGGGGTTCCAAACTACGGTCAATAACAAGCAAATCGCCGTCGTCCAGTCCGGCACCTACCATAGATTGTCCCGCCACACGCGCATAAAAGGTAGCCGCCTCGTTTTTGACAACGGCTTTGTCCAGGCTAATACGCACTTCCTTAAAGTCGTCGGCAGGGGAGGGAAATCCCGCCGAAATGCCTTCACCCGCAAGCCATACATCCGCTTTGTTACTGGTGTCGGGACTGTAAAAGTGAAGGGTGCTCGATTTTTTCATCTAACCGTAATAATATCGTTAATGTCTGTGGTGTAGCGCGGCGACAGGTGCGCTTGTTTCATTTTAAACGTTCGGTTAAGGTCTTGGTTAGCGAGTTTTATTTTGTGGGGTCCGTATTTGCGATGCAAATGATCGATGCGCTGCATCAGCGCATCGTGGCGCGTGTCTTCTTTGTCAAACAACGTAAGCTGTTGGGCACTTTTGGGCACGATTCCCGTAACCATTACCCCTGCTTTTTTGTATTGAATGCCGTTTTTGTAAATGCGCTCAAGTCCTTTTAGGGCGTATTTGCTTATGGTCAAACTTGACTGCGAGGCAAACGGCATCGCCATCAGCGTGCCGTTGCGGTATTGCGGCAAATCGGGCATAAACGGATTGCTACGCACAAATACATACACCGCATGGCAACTGCTCCCTTGTTTACGCAATTTTTCGGCGCACAACGTGGCGTAGGTAGAAATGCGCTCTTGCATTTCTTCATACGAGTCAATAAGAAACTCAAAACTACGTGTGGTGGCAATGGCTTTTTTGGGCGAGGAAACCAACTCCATGGGAAGGGTAGCGGTTCCTTCCAAATCTTTTTTTAGGCGAAGTCCTACCACGCTCATGTGTTTGCGCACCCAATCGTCCGAAAGTTGCGTAAAGTCATATGCGGTTTCTATGTTGTTAAAGGCAAGTCGGTGCGCGTGCTGCCGCCCGATGCCCCACACATCGGCAATGGGAAGCCACTTTAGTGCTTTGATGCGCTTTTCTTCGGAGTCAATCACGTAAACGCCATTGGTTTTGGCAGCAAATTTTTTAGCAATCCGATTCGCTACTTTGGCAAGTCCTTTACTTGGTCCCAAACCAATGCTCACAGGCATGCCTGTCCATTTGCGCACGCGCTTGCGCATTTGTTGCGCATAGGCTTCCATATCGTACTGCTGAAACCCTTCAAAGTGCAAAAAGGCTTCGTCTATACTGTACACTTCCACCTCGGGCGTAAACTGTCGCAATACATCCATCACCCGCCGACTCATATCGCCGTAAAGTGGATAATTTGACGAAAAAACACGAACGCTATGTTGTCTAAAAAAGGATGAAAATTTGTGTGCAGGAGCACCCATGGGGAGTCCAAGGGCTTTGGCTTCGTTGCTGCGCGCAATCACACAACCGTCATTGTTGGACAAAATTGCAATGGGTTTGCCTTCCAATGTGGGTTGAAAAATGCGCTCGCACGAAGCGTAAAAGTTGTTACAATCGACTAAAGCAAACACATTCAAAACTACATTTTTTTACTATACATAAAAACACTTTTTTTTCAACCAAAATATACCCCAATACAAGCAAATGCAGTACATTTGCTTTGTACAACCACCTTCGATGGATAAGTTTTCGTTTCTAAATGCAGCCCATACGGCACATTTTGCACAGCTTTACGACCAATACCTCATTGACCCAGATAGCGTAGAGCCCAGTTGGCGCGCCTTTTTTCAAGGATTTGACTTTGGTTTGGAAAATGGCGAACAGCACACCGCCGACGCTATTCCCGAAAGCGTTCTTAAAGAATTTCGAGTAGTAAAGCTCATCGACGGTTACCGCGGGAGCGGACATTTGTTTACTCGCACCAACCCTGTTCGGGAGCGACGAAAGTACAAGCCTACCCTTGCCATTGAAAATTTTGGCTTGTCGCATGACGATTTGCACACCGTATTCTCGGCTGGAGATATTATCGGTATCGGTCCGGCGACACTCGCCGATATCATTGTGCATCTGGAACGTATTTACTGTGAATCTATTGGTTTGGAGTATATGTTTATTCGGCATCCGCAACGCGTAAATTGGATTCAAAAGTGGATTAACAGAAACGGAAATCATCCAACCTTTAACGCAGCAGCAAAGAAACATATCCTTAAAAAATTAAACGAAGCAGTTGCCTTTGAAAGCTTTTTGCATACCAAATATGTGGGTCAAAAACGCTTTTCGCTCGAAGGTGGCGAATCGTTAATTCCAGCACTTGATGCCCTAATTGAGGGAGCTGCCAAAGACGGCGTTGAAGAGTTTGTGGTAGGAATGGCGCATCGCGGCAGACTAAACACTCTGACCAATATCTTTGGAAAGCCTGCACAAGATATTTTTAGTGAATTTGATGGAAAAGACTACGAAGAGGAGGTTTTTGACGGCGATGTCAAATACCACTTAGGCTGGACCTCAAAACGCCTTACCGATGCGGGATATCAAGTCAATATGAATATTGCGCCAAACCCATCACACTTAGAGGCTGTGAATGCGGTGGTAGAAGGTATAACCCGCGCCAAACAAGAAAAAAACTACGAGGGCAATACCCGAAAAG
>JBMYLP010000009.1:0-46008 GCA_049596455.1 Flavobacteriaceae bacterium
GATGTGTATCACGAAAACTACCAAAAATTGTTTCAGCAATACGGGCTACTCAATATGTTTTTGATTACCCCACAAACTCCAGATGAGCGTATTCGCTATATTGATAAGGTCTCTGAAGGCTTTATTTATATGGTAAGTAGTGCCGCCACTACAGGTGCACAAAACAGTTTTGGTGATGTACAAACCGAATATTTTAAGCGCATTGGTGCAATGAACCTCAACGCAAAACTTTTGGTTGGTTTTGGCATTAGTAATGCCAAAACGTATCAAGCAGCAACGGCGCATAGCAAAGGTGCCATTATCGGATCTGCATTTATCAAACACCTAGAAAAAAACGGCGCTGATAGCGTGGCAGCGTTTATCGCTGAAGTTAGATAAATCCACTACAAATCACCTCTTTGATTTGAATTAAGGCGTTTCTTAAGCATTGATATGTTGAACGCAACATGCCTTTTTTTGTGTATTACCACAAAATTGCTACATTGCAATGCTCATTAATTCAAATCTTACGATGAAAAGTAAAACTTTATACCTCTTAGGCATACTCATCACTATTGTAATCGGTACTTTTTTATATTGTCATTATTGCTGTGATACCAATCAAATAACTCCCAAAACAGTCGAGGCTGTTGTGCCAGAACCAATAGCACCAGAACTTGAAGAAGAAGACGAAAGCATAGCTATTGAAAAAGAAACCACACTCGAAGACAGTTGCGATGCTATGTTTGCAGAGTCTTTTGTGTTAACTTTTGATACAGGCGAAGCTGCAATCAATCTAAATCCAACTCAGCAAGAAGATGTAAACACCATTGCAGATTGCATCTCTAAACTCGGTACAGAGCTTACTATAATTGGGCATACAGATGATACAGGTAATGCCACAAAAAATTTGGAAGTTGGAAAACAACGTGCCGATGCCGTAAAAGCACTTCTTGTTGAAAAAGGGGTGTCGGTAGATAAAATAACAACTACATCAAAAGGTGAGTCTGAGCCAATTGCAAGTAATGCAACCGAAGAAGGACGAACAAAAAACAGAAGAATACAAATTAAAACAAACTAAAAAAGAAATCATGAAGTGTTTACTCATTCCCATATTAATAGGTTTAATTTCAGCAATATTAGGATATTTATTAGGTAGATTATCCAAAGGAAATACCGAAAACGAGCGAAAAAAAATCGCTGAATTGGAGGCAGCGTTAGCCGCATGCCGAAAGGAAAACCGCGGCAGTAACGTTCAAAAAAATGCTGGTATAATCCCTTATGATGCAAAAGCTGCCAAAGCAATTTTTGGCAAGTCCATCAAACACAATGACCTGACCGTTGTAGAAGGAATTGGGCCAAAAATTCAAGGACTGTTTCACGAAAACGGCGTTGATTCTTGGAAAAAACTAGCAGCGTGTAGCGTAGCAACTTGTCAAAAAGTGTTAGATAGTGGTGGCGAAAAGTTTAAACTTCACACACCCACCACATGGCCAAAACAAGCACAGTTAGCCTACGAAGGCAAATGGCAGGAACTGTTTGATTGGCAAGAAAAATTAGACGGAGGTGTATAATACTAAAACATGGGAAAAGGAGATAAAAAAACACGTCGCGGAAAAATTGTAAACAAATCGTTTGGGGTTAGAAGACCAAGACCCAAAAACAAACCAAAATCTAGCGCACAAAAACAGGCTGAGTAGCATCAGCGGTTTCTGATTCACTAAAGGCATAACCATCGGCGGTAAACACCAAAACATCATCAATGGTTTTGGCGTTTGTTTCTATTAAATGACGTGCCATAAGTCCACGTGCTTTTTTGGCAAAAAACGAAATAATTTTCAGCTTTCCGTTTTTAAAATCTTTAAAAACAGGATGAATAACGTAGGTTTCTAACCCCTTAAAATCAATGGCAGAAGCGTATTCCTTACTTGCTAAATTTACTACTAGTTCGGCGGGTGCTAATTCCTCTTTTAGATGTGCAGTAAGCTTTTCTTTCCAAAACGCATAAAGCGACTTTTGTCCTTCAACGCCAAAAGAAGTGCCCATTTCTAGCCGGTAAGGTTGCATCAAATCCAACGGCTTTAAAATGCCGTAAAGCCCAGATAAAATACGTAGATTTTCTTGTGCAACTCCCAATGCATTTTCGCTTAGTGAATACGCATCCAACCCAGAATATACATCGCCGTTAAATGCAAACACAGCAGGGCGTGCATTTTTGGGTGAAAAGGGTGTTGTGAAATGTTGATTTCGTTCCCAATTTAATGTTGCCAATTTTTCGGAAATATGCATTAGTTTTTGCAACTCTGCAGGTGATTTCGTTTTTAAAGACGCATTGAGCTTCGCTGCCTCATTGAGAAAGGCTGGCTGGCTGTGCGCATCAGTTGGAAGTGCACTTTTATAATCTAGCGATTTGGCGGGTGAAACCAGAATTTTCATTTTCTAAATTTTAGCTAAAAATACAATTCTATTGCGGTTTGTAGACCTCACCTGCATAGAATGAACCAAAAACATTGAATCTTTGAGAAAAAATTCGTCAATTCGAGTGATTTTTAAATAGTCAGATTTAAAAATTGTATCGAGAATAGAATTTAATTAAAACCTTGTTCTCGATACAAATTCCTTTAGAATTTTACTCGAGCTGACGGGCTTCCATCAAAAAAATTAAATAGTTTAGACTATTAAGAATTCCCTAATTGTTGATGCTGCGCATAGTTACGCCATTTGGTAAGTACTCCCTCAAAATCTTCAGGAAGTGGGCAGCTAAAAGCCATTTTCTTACCGCTTTCTGGATGCACAAACCCTAATGTTTGGGCATGTAGTGCCTGCCTGGGCATTTGCTTCAAGCAATTGTCTACAAACTGCTTGTATTTTGTAAACGTAGTGCCTTTTAGGATTTTATCGCCACCATACCGCGCATCATTGAACAACGTGTGACCAATATGCTTCATGTGTGCCCGAATTTGATGCGTACGCCCTGTTTCCAACACACAGCGCACCAATGTCACGTAGCCAAATCGTTCTACCACTTCATAATGCGTAACGGCATGTTTGCCTTGATCTGCATCTGGAAAAACAGTCATAAGCAGTCTGTTTTTTGGGTCGCGACCCAAATGCCCATCTACCGTTCCTTTTGTATCAGCCACATCTCCCCAAACCAATGCCAAGTACTGGCGATCCGAAGATTTGTCATGGAACTGTTGCGCCAAATGCGCCATAGCATTTTCAGTTTTGGCAACCACCAATAACCCTGAGGTGTCTTTATCTATACGGTGTACAAGTCCCGGGCGATCGTTGCTGTTTTTGGGAAGCTGTCCAAAATGATGCAGTAATCCATTGATAAGCGTTCCTGAATAATTTCCATGTCCCGGATGCACCACAAGTCCAGCGGGCTTGTTGACCACTAAAAGCGCATTGTCTTCATACACAATGTCAAGTGGCATATCTTCGGGCACTAGCAAATTTTCGTGTGGTGGATGCGTTAAAAGTACACGCACCACATCGCCTCCTTTTACGCGATAATTTGATTTAACGGAAATATCATTTACCACTATTGACCCCGCAACAGCCGCTTGCTGAATTTTATTCCGGGTTGCATTTTCAATGCGGTTCATCAAAAACTTATCTACACGAAGGGGTTCTTGTCCCGCGTCGGCGGTAAAAGCATAGTGCTCATGAAGATCATCAAATGCGGTTTCTTGTTCCATTACAATTGTTGTGGTCTAATTCCGTTACCTAAAACCAAATCTACACGAGAGGTTTTGGGTAACTTTTCTCCTGGAGCAATGGGCGCATTGTTATAACGAAGTTGCAAGACCATATCTTTTCCAATATTGTCAATGTAGGAGATTTCACCTATTTCTAACCCAACAGCTCGTAGGGTAGATTCTGCAGAACGGCGGGTGATTTGAATTACATCAGGAATACGAACCTCATTGTAATTGGCGGGGTTAAGCGTAAGGTAAATTTTTCGATTCTTTTTTACTTGCTCCCCTGCAAGTGGTGTTTGTTCAATTACAGCAAAAGGTTGATAGGCAGGATTAAATCGAGCCGAGTCAATAACTTCAAAATTCAATTTTTTTTCATCCAAAAGTGTTTCTACCTCAGCAATAGACTTAGCCTGTAAGTCAGGAACTTCAATAAAATTCCCTTGGCGGGTGTGCCATTGCAACCCATAAAAAACAACAACAAGAAGCAAAGCCAACGCAACTAGCAAGAAGAAGAATTGCCAAAGAAAGCTGCGACTAAACAAAAAACGAAAGAAGTGAAGCATAACGAATTCAATTGAACCCCAAAAATAATGATATTTGCACTATGAAAAAACGCATCGCCGTCGTAATGGGCGGAACCACTTCTGAACACAACATTTCTTTAAAAAGTGGCGCCGTAGTGTTAAAGCACTTACCCAAAAATATATTTGACGCTACCGCCGTTATAATCTCCAAATCAGGTTGGATTGCACAACACAACGGACAGCAAGTACCTGTCGACCAAAATACGTTCTCCTATATTTTTGAAGGAGAGACCCATTCGTTTGATGCCGTTTTTAATGCGGTTCATGGTGCGCCTGGCGAAAATGGAGAATTGCAAACCCTACTTGAAAACGTCAATATCCCGTATACAGGTTGCTCTGCCAAAGTAGCACGACTAACATATAATAAATACGATACGCTGGAGTTTCTTGCGCCACACGGTATCTATATGGCTAAACACCAACTTTTGCACAAAAAGGATGATTGGGATGTAACCAAATTGGTTGAAAAAATAGGATTGCCCTGTTTTGTAAAGGCAAACAAAGCTGGAAGCAGCTACGGCGTGGTGAAGGTGCACAAAGCCGCTGATATGGAAGCTGCTATCAACAAAGCATTTTTGGAAGACGATCAAGTGCTAATCGAAAGCTTTTTGGATGGAACAGAGGTTTCGATTGGCGTAGTGGAATATCAAAACAAAATTGTGGTGCTGCCCCCAACAGAAATTATCGCCAACGGCGATTTCTTTGACTATCAGGCAAAATACGAAGGCAATTCACAGGAAATTACCCCTGCCCGACTATCTGAAGTGCAACTGCAAAATCTAAACACAGCTGCAAAAAAAGTGTTCACGATTTTGGGAGCAAAAGGGTTTAGCCGAAGTGATTTTATTTTTCAAGGCGACATTCCCTACTTTTTGGAGTTGAACAGCATACCTGGGCTCACCGAAGAAAGTTTACTTCCACAACAGGCACGTCATGTGGGTATTGCACTTAGCGACTTGTTCACAGACATGCTAAACAACTGTCTAAAAAACAATACCTTTGAAGCATGAAACGTGCGTTATTTCCAGGGTCATTTGACCCATTTACCATTGGTCACTTGGACATTGTGGAACGAGGCGTCAAAATTTTTGATGAAATCGTTGTGGGAATTGGAATAAATAGCGAAAAAAAATACATGTTTTCGCTAGAGCAACGCTTGGCGTTTATTGAAGCGTGTTTTGAACACGAATCACGAGTTCGTGTGGCAACTTACAAAGGACTGACTGTTGATTTTTGTAGGGAAATAGAAGCAGATTTTATTTTGCGTGGCGTTCGTAATAACGGGGATTTTGAATTTGAAAAGGCAATTGCTAGAACCAACAGGCATATGTCGGAAATTGAAACAGTTTTCTTACTGACTTCGGCAGAAACATCCTATATCAGTAGTAGTATTGTGCGGGAAATCATTCGCAACAATGGTGACTATAGCACCTTTATTCCTCCTCAAATAAAGATTTAAATAAGTTTGCTTTTGCAAACAAATGGGCAATATTGGGATAGGTTTTTTCCAATCCTTTTAATGTCTTTTTCTTTCCTTTCCAAACCGCTTTGGTAATGTCTTCTTTGGTTTGAGGCACTAACTCACCCTCGTATTTTGTGGTCATATAAAACCAATGCGACTCTTTTAATTGATAGCGGTTATTTCGTTTAAAAATATGGTAGGTAACGCCTACCAAATCACCAACTTTGATTTTTTTTACTCCTGTTTCTTCTTTGACTTCACGTTTTGCACCTTCTTGAAGGGTTTCGCCTTTTTCTACTTTTCCCTTTGGCAAATCCCATCTTTTTTTACGATAAATAAACAGCACTTTACCTTCTTCATTTTGGACTACACCTCCAGCAGCAACGGCAACAGGCAACTTTTTTTTGAACAATGGCAACAATTTTTTTGGATTGTGATGCACCAAATAAAGGGTTTCTACTTTGGTTGTTCTAAGAATACGAATGATTTTTTTTAATGGTGTTTCCTGAAGCGGAAGCACTTTTACTTTGGGCTTTTTGGGCGCATTTACGGCAAGGACAATCTCCTTCTTATTGACAAAAACTTTATACATTTGCGTTATATGTCTATGGAATCCTCCACTGCTCAGCAAGTAGCCGAATACCTGTTACAAATTAAAGCAATAAAGCTTAAACCAGAAAACCCATTTACTTGGGCAAGCGGATGGCAATCGCCCATTTATTGCGACAACAGAATAACGCTTTCTTATCCTAAGATTAGAAAATTTTTGTGCGACGCTATGGCACAAAAAATCAAAACCCGCTATCCAGAAGTGAAAGCTATTGCAGGTGTTGCCACAGGAGCAATTGGTATTGGAATGCTGGTTGCAGATGCGTTGGACTTGCCTTTTATGTACGTACGTCCTGCCCCAAAAAAACACGGTAGACAAAATCAAATTGAAGGGCATTATGACCCTACAGCTCCAACAGTTGTAGTGGAAGATTTAATCAGTACTGGTAAGAGCAGCCTCCAAGCCGTTGAGGCATTGCGCAAGGAAAACATCAATGTATTGGGTATGGTTGCTTTATTTAGTTATGAGTTTGATGTGGCTGCACAAAACATGCAAGAGGCAAATATTGAGTTGACAACCTTGTCGGGGTACAATGCGCTTATTGACACCGCAATTGCAACAAACTATATTGCGCCAGAGCAGGAAGAAGTATTAAAAAAATGGCGCGAAGCACCAGAGCTTTGGGCACCAAAATCATAAAATGATGACAATAGAAAGTAGTACTGCGATAGCAGAAAGCCCCATAGAAGAAGTGTTTGATAAGCTCACTAAAGCAAGTACTTACGAACGCCTGATGCCCGAAGAAGCAAGCTTTAGGATTTCTGACGAATCCCATTTTAGTTTTAAGCTTGGCAGTATGCCAGTAATTCCGCTTAAAATGGAAAGACAAACACCGCATAGTCAAATTGTATTGGCAGCCGATGGCGGAAATGTACCGTTTGAACTAAAAGCAAATTTGAGTAAGGCAGAAGAAAAAACTCAGGTTCAATTGGTATTTGAAGGCGACATCAATCCTATGATGCAAATGATGGTAAAAAAACCATTGACCCAATTTTTAGAAGCGCTTATTGGCAATGTGCAAAAGCTGTAAAAATTAGCTTTTTTTCTTCAAACAATTCGGTAGTATTATCCTCGTGTTTAACGATTAATTTTCCATCTTCGGCTACTCCTTCAATGGTTGCCGAAAACGATGTTCCATCCGTTCTTTCAAAGTTGCATAATTCATTCAACCCATAAAGCGCATTCAAATAGCGTACCTTATCTGTGGTACTTGCACGAACGGTGCGCTCAATGTTTTTTGCCAAATCTTCAAACAATTGCTCAATATCATAGGTTTTACCTGTTACTTTTTTGAGGGATGATGCGCACGGTAAATCGGGAAAATCAAGTTGATTAACATTAATCCCGCAACCAATGACAACACCTGTTAACTCTTTTCCACGTAAAATAGGCTCCACCAAAACACCGCCAATTTTTTTACTCGCTGACAAAATGTCGTTTGGCCATTTGATTTGGAGTGTCGGAATGTGTTGTGCTGTCAGTGTGTCTAAAATTGCCAAACAAACACGTTTGTTTATTTCAAAAACGTCCTTATTGTGGTGTGAAATATCACCCAAATACACCGAACACAACAGGTTAAGATTCTTTTCAGAATGCCATTTGGTACCCATACGGCCCGTTCCGTGGGTTTGGTGGTCTGCCCTTACGGCAATAGCATCATGAGCCTTGGTTTGCTGCACCCATTGTTTTAAAAAAGCATTAGTGGAGTCAATCTCGCTAAGTTTGATTGTCAGCATAATTAAAGTTACAGCTTTTTACCCAAAGAAATTAAACATAAATGTTGAGTGGACTATTATTTTATCAAGATTTTACGAGTCCATCGTTTGTTTTTGGATTCAGCTTTTAAAATCACAAGACCGCGGTATCCGTTCCCATCTAATGTAACTTGGGTTGCGTTGGGGTTTTGACGAAGTATTTCCCTGCCATGTAGGTCATAAAGTGCAATAGTATTGAGTGTATGCGTGGCGCTAATTTCAATTTTATCATCACTTGTTACGCAAACTTTTAAAGGTCGTTCCTCTGAAATAGGTTTTGTGTTTAAAGGCATTAGTTGAGAAACACGTACATAGTCTATTTCCATAACAGCGTCATCAAAATTAGTGCTGTCAGTGTTAGCTTCAATAGCAATATTCAAAATCAAGTATTGATCAGCATCAAAAGGCCAAGTACTATCATCTTTGAGCTCTGGATTGTAAGTGTAATGAACATTTCCATCAACAGAAAAAATCATTTTTTCAGGTGTCCATACAAGTTTATAGACATGAAATTGAGAAGATACCGTGTTTATGGTTTGCCCTCCGTGGTTTATAGTCCCGCCATATGATGAAGGTGTGTGCATGGCACTACTCACATAATTTTGATTTTTGCCCCAATGCTCCATAATATCGATTTCTCCGCAAGCAGGCCAGTTTGTAGTACCAAATTGCTGTTGCCAATAGGCACCGTTTTCGTTAATGTTTTTCCCGAGCATCCAAATCGCAGGCCAAGTACCTACTCCTGTTGGCAGCTTTGCGCGTACTTCAACCTTTCCATAGGTAAATGCAAATTTTGAATTTAATCTTGCAGAAGTAAATTCCTTAGTATGACCTTGACTTGGATAGGTCTCGCCTTTTGCAACAATTTTTAATGTCCCGTTAGAAACATAGCTGTTGGCTAATTCGTCAGTGTAGTGCTGTAACTCACCATTATACCATCCCCAACCATTTGGCAATAAGGTTTGATGAAACCATTTTGTGTCATCAATGGGATTAACACTGGAATCATACACTGAACTATCATTAAATTCATCTCCCCACACCTGCTGATACACCATATCCGTATCGTTTTGTATTGAAGAAAGTGTTACAGAACCCCAATCTGTATTTGGGTTAGCATTTAACCCCTCAAGCACAAAACCATATTGTATCACATTTACAGCATTTGTTGGTGTATATGAAATAGTAAACTCTGATGCAGTTGCTTCAATAATAGCGACCTCGCTGTCAATATAACCATACGACGCTGTAAATTCTTTTATAAAGGCTTTTAACGTATATCTGCTATCTAGGGTGTACGAATCAACATTAGCTGCAAAAGTAAGGGCTCCCCCTGGAAAAGTTCCCGCGGTAAACTCAATATAGGTGTTTGCTTCCAACCATTTATTTCCATCTCCAGCACCATTTGACCAGTATGGATCATTTGAATTGTAAAAAGTAGTATTGGGTTTTAATGTTATGGTCTGTAACCCATTGTTTGAAATCAATGCTGCTAAATCAGCTAGGTTCATTGACTGACCACTGATATGTGCCCCTTTTGAACCGCTGCTATTTTCAAAGCGATGCATATAACCTAACCAAGATGCATCTTCGTCTACAGTTACAGAAACCTGCGCAATTGAAAAAAATCCAATGAAAAGAAAAATGGTTTTTAAATAAATTACCGTGAGTTTAACTTTCATATTATGCTGTTGTGGTTTTTTAATGTTCATTTACTGACAAAATGTCTTTAAAACCTGCTTTTTTGTTTTTGCTCAACTATTTTTTTAATTTTTGTCAAATATTGAACATAATTATATTGCAAATTACAAATGGCACTACTTTTGTTTAAAGCAATTCACAAAATTACGTGTTTTGTAAAGTAGTTACACAAATATCGACTACATTTACAAATCCATTATTTGCATGACAAAGAAAACCAATACAGACACACTTCTTGCTCATATTATTGAAGGGGTTGAGGAGGTTAAAGGCGAAGACATCAATATTTTAGATTTGCGTGGCATTGAAAACAATGTATGTCAGTATTTTGTGGTTTGCTCTGGAAATTCAAATACGCAAGTACGCGCCATATCAAGTTCGGTACAGAAACTGGTAAGCAAAGCCCTTCACGAAAAACCTTGGCATGTTGAGGGTCAAGAAACCAGCGAGTGGGTACTTATGGATTTTGTAGATATTGTTGTGCATATTTTTCAAAAACAAACACGTTCACATTACGACATTGAATCACTTTGGGGAGACGCCAAACAAACCCTTGTGGAATCTAAATATTAGTTATGCCTAAAAACGAAAAAACACCACCTAAAAAACCCACGCTAAATCCATATTGGTTTTACGGATCCATAGTATTGTTCTTTTTGGGGATGTCGTTGTTTGGCGGCGGAAATGGATTAGGTGAAGATCAAAAAATTAACATTTCTACTTTTGAGCGTTATTTAAATGACGGTGAAGTTAGCCGTGTGGTGGTGGTGAATAAAAACACGGCTCAAGTAACACTCACTGAAGAAGCACTTGAAGAAACCAAACACAAAAACGCCAAAAGCTCCTATATTTTAGGTCGTAGTAATGATTCAGGTCCGCATTACCAATTTGAGGTTGGAAACTTAGAGTTGTTTCAGAAGAAATTAGAAGCCGCCGAAGCAAATGGTGTGGAATTCAGTTACGAGTTTAAAACCGTAGAAAATCGTTGGCTCGATGTACTTATTGGCTTTTTACCTCTGATTTTAATTATTGCCATCTGGTTGTTTATTATGCGTCGTATGTCTGGCGGCGGTGGCGGCGGTGGCGGTGCACAAATATTCAATATCGGTAAATCAAAAGCAAAACTATTTGATGAAAAAACGGATGTTAAAGTAACATTTAAAGATGTTGCAGGTCTTGAAGGCGCTAAAGAGGAGGTTCAAGAAATTGTAGATTTTCTCAAAAACCCAACAAAATACACTGTGCTTGGTGGTAAAATTCCAAAAGGAGCCTTATTGGTAGGACCCCCAGGAACAGGAAAAACACTTTTGGCAAAAGCCGTTGCCGGCGAAGCAAAAGTGCCTTTTTTCTCTTTATCAGGCTCTGATTTTGTAGAGATGTTTGTGGGTGTAGGTGCATCGCGAGTACGTGATCTCTTTAAGCAAGCCAAAGACAAATCACCAGCGATTATTTTTATTGATGAGATTGACGCCATAGGTCGTGCACGAGGTAAAAACAACATCACAGGGTCTAATGATGAGCGCGAAAACACACTCAATCAGTTACTTACAGAAATGGACGGATTTGGCACAAATACCAACGTCATTGTCATTGCAGCTACGAACCGCGCCGATGTATTAGACAAAGCGCTTATGCGTGCTGGGCGTTTTGACCGTCAAATCTATGTGGACTTACCTGACTTGCGCGAGCGTAAAGAAATTTTTAAAGTACACTTAAAGCCATTAAAATCTGACCCAAAATTAGATGTAGATTTTCTAGCAAAACAAACACCAGGATTCTCGGGAGCAGATATTGCCAATGTGTGTAATGAGTCTGCACTGATTGCGGCTAGAAAAAACAAGAAAAAGGTAGGGCGTCAAGACTTTTTGGATGCGGTAGATAGAATTGTGGGCGGATTGGAAAAGAAGAGCAAAATCATCACCCCTGAAGAAAAGAAAACCATTGCATTTCACGAGGCGGGACACGCTACCGTAAGCTGGATGTTGGAACATGCCGCGCCGCTTGTAAAAGTTACTATCGTTCCACGAGGGCAATCATTGGGAGCAGCGTGGTATTTGCCAGAGGAACGCCAAATCGTGCGCACCGAGCAGATGCTTGATGAAATGTGTGCCACATTGGGTGGACGTGCCGCAGAGGATATCATCTTCAACAAAATTTCTACAGGAGCACTCAGCGATTTGGTAAAAGTTACGCAACAAGCCAGAGCCATGGTGACCATTTACGGACTCAATAGCAAAATTGGAAACATCACCTATTATCAAGCAAATGAAGGCGAATATGGGTTTACAAAACCATACTCTGAAGAAACGGCAAAACTCATCGATGCTGAAATTTCTGCTATTGTAGAGCACGAATATAAACGTGCAGTTCAACTCTTGAAAAAGCACAAGGATAAACTCACCGAGCTTGCAGAGCATTTGTTAGAAAAAGAAGTGATTTTTAAAGACGATTTAGAGCGTATTTTTGGTAAGCGCCCATTTGAAAAACCTGAAGAAGTAGCACCACCAAAACCAAAAACGGCACCAAAAAAACGTACGACAACAAAAGCCAAAACAACTAAAGCTGAAACGCCAAAAGACGAGAAATAGCTACGATTTGTTACCTTTGTGTAACAAGCTTATTTTGTGAGTAAATTCTGGTCTACATTATTTGGAAAAAAAGCAGCCCCTAAACAAGCGGAGGCTGAAGAGCGTGGACCGCACATGCCCGCCAAGGAAGTACCTATTGAACAAACATTTGCTGAAAAATTCACTAAGCTGGGTGGAAAGTTCGTGTACTGCGAACAACTTGAGGATGCCAAAGCTACTTTTGCCGATATTGTTAAAGAGTATCCAACCGAAGTACGTGAACTCTTATGCTTAAACCCAGTCGTTGCAGAAAAACTCGATGTTGGAATGACGCTTACCAAAACAAATCTAAACGCCAAAATCATGCTGTGCAACTGCGAATCACTTGTTGCCTACGACGGTAGCGTGGTGGTTTGTGAGCATCAACTTGGCGCAAACAAACTCGCTGATTTACCTGAAACCATTGTTATATTGGCGGGAACACGCCAGTTTGCCAAAACAGTTTCAGATGCATTAAAAAACATCAAGCATCGCTATGCAGATAGCATTCCCCTAAATATTACCTCAATAAAACAATTTAAATCCGAAATACTCAACGATGACAACTATATGAACTACGGAAATGGTGTAAAAGAAGTGTACTTATTATTGCTTGAGGATTTTTCATGACACTTTTTGTCCGCTCCATCACATCGTTATGCTATGCTGCGCTTTTATTGGGGAGTCTGTATTTAGATACGACATTTTTCACATTGGTCGTGTTTGCTATGGCAACTTTATCGCTTTTGGAAATACAGCGTGTAACCAATCAAAAATCACTCATCGTCTTCCTCCTATTTCCTGCTTTTTTACTCTTTTCACATTTTGTTGAATACGCATTCCTAGCACTGCTACTTTTAGGGATTATCGGCGTTCAGCTTATGGCTAATTTTTACTGGAGCAAACGAAAAATTCCTTTCACAAAAACATTTGTTACTGTTTTGGGGGTTTTTGGAGTGAGTGTTCCACTTGTTCTGTTAGTGCTGTTAGGCAGTCAAAATCCTGACTTTGTTGCTTTCTTTTTTGGCATCATTTGGCTTAATGATACAGGGGCTTATTTGGTTGGTTCGTCAATGGGGAAGCATGCGTTAGCTAGTGCTATATCTCCAAACAAAACTATTGAGGGAAGCATCGGAGGTGTTATTATCTCTACAACCATTATGTTGTATTTAGGGACTTCATTTGAAATTTTGGATGCTAAGACCATGGTTGCTGCTACCGTAGTCACCGCTATTTGTGGCGGATTGGGCGACTTGGTGCAATCTAAAATAAAGCGCCAATGTGGCGTAAAAGACAGCGGTAAAATACTTCCCGGTCACGGCGGCATGTACGACCGATTGGACAGTTCATTACTTGCCATTCCGCTATATATTTTAATATTATTTGTTTTTGGATATGTTTCATAAAGAAGGGTTTACCATCATTATTGTAAGTTTTGTACTTATTGCAACAGTTGCGCTGCTTGTTGAGCAGTTTATAGCCCTAAAGTGGTTACGCCTTTTGCTACAAATAGGCTTGTTTATTTTTTTAGTATTGATATTGCAGTTTTTTAGAAATCCAAGTCGTCCGCCGCTTGCCTTATCCAATGCCGTGGTAGCCCCCGTTGATGGAAAAGTGGTCATCATTGAAGAGGTAGAAGAACCCGAATATTTTAAAGGAAAGCGACTGCAAGTTTCCATTTTTATG
This sequence comes from Flavobacteriaceae bacterium, assembly GCA_049596455.1. Classification (GTDB taxonomy): domain Bacteria; phylum Bacteroidota; class Bacteroidia; order Flavobacteriales; family Flavobacteriaceae; genus UBA7446. The sequence goes on from JBMYLP010000009.1 coordinate 14,090, forward strand.
TCGCCACTCAATGTGCATGTTACACGCTACCCTGTGTCGGGTAAAGTAGTCTTTAGCAAATATCATCCAGGCAAATATCTAGTGGCATGGCATCCAAAATCGTCTACCCTAAACGAACGAACAACTATTGTGGTCAACAACCCCACTTTTGGAGATGTGTTGTACCGGCAAATTGCGGGTGCCGTAGCGCGTCGGATTGTAAATTATGCTAAAGTAGGCGATGATGCCGTTCAAGGTACAGATGCCGGATTTATCAAATTTGGCTCTCGCGTTGATGTATTTCTGCCCCCAAATACTCCCGTAGATGTGGAAATTGGTCAGAAAGTAAAAGGCGGTGTTACGCTAATTTCGGAGCAAGCAAACTAAAGCGATGTTAGCCTCGATTTAAGTGCTGCTATTTTTTCTTGTGCATCGGCTGCTTTTTTACGTTCCATTGCAACTACTTGTTCAGGCGCATTTGCCACAAAACGTTCGTTAGAAAGTTTTTTCTCCACCGATTTTAAAAAGCCCTCTTGATACGCAAGTTCCTCTTCCATTTTGTTGCGCTCTTCCTCCAAATTTGATGCTGCCACAGGAACAAAATATTCATGTGTATTTACCCGAAATGAAAGCGCTTGCTCGGGGGCATTCTTAGTTTGTTCCCAAGTGGAAACGTTTACCAGCTTTTGCACAATTGGTCGTAAAGAGATTTCGTCTGTTGCTGTTTCTATCAATTGCAAAGCTTCTTTAAATGCTATATTTTGATTTTTACGAATGGTGCGCAACTGGGATATGAGCTCGGCGGTGTGATCAAATTGTTGTAACAAATTGTCGTCTACCGTTTGTTGTGTTGGCCAAGACGACACAATTAACGCCTCATCTTTAGAACGTGTTTTAATGGCATGCCATAACTCCTCTGATAAAAAGGGCATAAAGGGATGCAACAAGCGCAAGTTATCTTCAAAAAGCGCACAAACTTTTTGGTAGGTTTCCGCATCGATTCCTTCACCATATGCGGGTTTTACAATCTCCAATAACCACGAACAAAAATCGTCCCAAATAAGTTTATACGTCGCCATCAAGGCATCCGAAATACGATATTTCTCAAAATGATCGTCAATGGTGGCAAGGGTTTGTTGAAATTTTGAGGTGTACCAATCCAACCCAACAGCTGCTGTTTTGCAGGGCGAAAGGGTTTCATCAACTGTCCAGCTTTGCACCAATCGGAAGGCATTCCAGATTTTATTGGCAAAATTCTTTCCCTGTTGACATAAATTTTCATCAAACAGCAAATCGTTTCCTGCTGCTGCACTTAGTAGCAATCCCACACGTACGCCGTCTGCGCCGTAGGTATCCATCAGCTTAATCGCATCGGGAGAATTTCCAAGTTGTTTCGACATTTTTCGCCCTTGACTGTCGCGAACAAGACCTGTCAAATACACATGCGAAAAAGGCTTTTCGTTGCGCAGCGCATAGCCAGACATAATCATTCGAGCCACCCAAAAAAACAAAATATCAGGGCCTGTTACCAATTCTTGCGTGGGGTAGTAATAGGAAATCTCCTCATTTTCGGGTTCCAATACGCCATTAAACACCGAAATGGGCCAAAGCCACGAAGAAAACCACGTATCAAGTACGTCCTCATCTTGTGTTAAATCGTTTAAAGTAAGTGCATCATTTCCAGAAGCTATTTTGGCTTTTTCAAGTGCTTTTTCTTTGGTTTCGGCCACAACTACATTTTCGTTATTGGTGCCGTAATAATATGCGGGAATTTGATGTCCCCACCATAACTGTCGCGAGATATTCCAGTCGCGAATATTGTTCATCCAATGGCGGTAGGTGTTGATGAATTTTTTTGGCACCAACTGTACATCTTCATTTTCCACAGCGTCAATAGCTGGCTTTGCTAGTGCTTCCATTTGCAAAAACCATTGATCGGAAAGGCGCGGCTCCACTACAGCCTTGGTGCGTTCAGAAGTTCCCACTTTATGCGTGTGTGGCGTAACTTTTATCAAACTCCCGTTGGCTTCTAATTCTTTTACAACTGCTTTACGAACGGCAAATCGGTCTTGTCCTTTGTAGTGTAGCCCTTGATGGTTGAGCGTTCCGTCGGGATTGAAAATATCAATAAATTCAAGTTTGTGCTTATCGCCCAGCATTTTGTCGTTTTCATCGTGGGCAGGCGTAACTTTCAAGCAGCCCGTTCCCAACTCCAGACTTACATATTCATCTTTGATAATGGGCACTACCCTATTTACAAGAGGCACAATGGCTTTTTTGCCATGCAAAGCAGTGTACCGCTCGTCTTCAGGATGAATGGCAACAGCCGTATCGCCAAAAAGGGTTTCGGGTCTTGTGGTGGCAATTACTACTTTTTCATCACTACCCGCAATGGCATAAGCAATATGGTATAATTTTCCTTGTTTTTCTTCGTAGATAACCTCTTCATCAGAAAGTGTGGTTTGTGCATCAGGATCCCAATGCACCATGCGATAACCACGATAAATCAGCCCTTTTTCGTACAAGTCAACAAAAACTTGTATTACCGATGCTGACATGTCCTCATCTAGTGTGAATTTGGTGCGCTCCCAATCGCAAGAACAACCTAATTTTTTTAATTGTTCTAAAATGATACCCCCATGCTCGTGCGTCCAATCCCAAGCATGCTTCAAAAAAGCTTCACGCCCAATATCTGCTTTATCAATCCCTTGGTTTTTAAGTTTGTTCACCACTTTTGCCTCAGTGGCAATGGAGGCATGATCTGTTCCAGGAACCCAACACGCATTGTAGCCTCGCATGCGCGCTCTTCGAATCAGAACATCTTGTAGTGTGTTATTCATCAAATGCCCCATATGCAACACACCTGTTACATTAGGCGGAGGAATAACAATAGTATAAGGTTTGCGCGAATCGGGTGTAGAATAAAAGTACTTATTCTGTGTCCAGTAATCATACCATTTCTGTTCTATGGCTGACGGCGTAAACTTAGAAGGGATGGACATACGTGATGCGTTAATAATCGCAAATGTAGGCATCGAAAGGTGAAATTGAAAGACCTAATTTTGTTCAATTCATCAGAATGTGTACTTTAGTAAAACCAAATTTATAGTCATGAAAAAAATATTTCTCTCTGTTTTCTTTTTTAGTCTAAGTTATGTTGCTGTTGCACAGGATGTTGCAACAATTACTTTTGATACATTAGTTGTAGATTACGGTACCATAAATAAAGGTGCTGACGGCGTTCGTCAATTTAAATTCACCAATACAGGAACCGCTGATTTGGAAATTACGCAAGTGCGCTCATCTTGTGGATGTACGATTCCGAAAAAACCTTCTGCTCCTATTGCACCTGGTGCATCTGATGTGATTGAAGTCAAGTACGATACCGAACGCGTTGGACCTATTCGTAAAACCATCACGGTAGCTTCTAATGCTTCTAACGGAATGGTAGCCCTAAAAATTAAAGGGGAAGTCCAAGAATACCAGTAAGAAAATCTAAACACACACGCTCATTTTTTCGCATCTTTGCAGGCAAAATAACTTTCAATGCCAAAAATTTCGCGTAAAGGAGCCAATCTACCCACTTCGCCGATTCGTAAACTAGCGCGGCAAGCTACCTTGGCTAAAGACCGAGGTGTGGAAGTGTTTCACCTTAACATTGGGCAGCCCGATTTGGCGAGTCCCAATAAGGCGTTACAGGCTATAAAATCATATGATGAAAGTGTAATCGCATACGGCCCTTCAGAAGGAACAAAGTCTTTTCGTGAGAAATTAGTTGCCTATTACAAACAGCACGACATTCATGTAGATGCTGAAGATATTTTAGTTACTACTGGCGCAAGCGAAGCCATTATTATGGCACTTGATTGCATTACCAACGAAGGTGACGAACTTATTATCCCTGAACCGTTTTACGCCAACTACGAAACCTTTGCCGCTGCTTGCGGTGTTGAGGTTATTGGTATTCCATCAGATTTTGAGGCTCAATTTGCACTACCTCCACTAGAAAAAATTGAAGCTGCGATTACGTCAAAAACACGTGCGCTTTTTATTTGTAATCCCAACAATCCGTCGGGGTATGTGTATACCAAATCCGAACTTGAATCCTTAGCGCAATTAGCCTTAAAACACGATATCTTTTTTATTGTAGATGAGGTATATAGGGAGTTTATTTACGATGGAAATGAGCATACTTCGGTATTGCAATTTGAAGGACTTGAACAACACGCTATACTAATAGATTCTATGTCAAAAAGGTATAGTATGTGTGGGGCACGCATTGGCTGTTTAATTACCAAAAACAAGGAAATTACACACGCTGCACTGAAATTTGCACAATCTAGACTTTGTCCGCCCACAATCGCACTCCACGCTTGCGAAGCTGCCCTTGAAGAACCGCAGCAGTATTTAGTTGATGCTGTTAAGGAATATCAAAAACGAAGGGAAACGGCTATGGAATGCCTAAAAGCCATTAATGGCGTTGAAGTAGCACAGCCTAAAGGGGCGTTTTATTGTTTGGTACGTCTTCCTGTTCAGGACAGCGATCACTTTGCCAAATGGATGCTTGAGTCTTTTGAAGACAATAATCAAACCCTAATGGTAGCACCAGCAAACGGTTTTTTCTCTGGAAACGTTTCTGGTAAAGACATGATTCGCATTGCCTTTGTGCTTAATGTTGAAAAGCTCAAAAGAGCATTGGAGTTGTTGAAAATAGGCTTAGCCGCATACATTAAAGAAGGCTATGGAAACTAAAAAACAGGTTTCTTTAGTGCAATACAACACCTTTGGCGTTTCGGTCAGCACACCCCTTTTTGCAGAAGTGCGTTCAAGCTTGGAGGTACAAGAAGTACTAAAAGACCCACGCTTTGAAGATGCGCTTATTTTGGGTGGCGGAAGTAATGTTTTGTTACTTCAAGATTTGTCAAGACCTGTTATTAAAATCTCCATTCCCGGAATCCGAATCATGGAAGAAACCGAGCAAACTGCTATTGTATCGGCTGGCGCTGGGGTGGTTTGGCATGATTTGGTCATGTGGTGTATTGCAAACAACTTGGGTGGCATTGAAAACCTTAGTCTTATTCCCGGTTTGGTGGGTGCTGCGCCCATTCAAAACATTGGTGCCTACGGAGTTGAGCTGAGTGATGTGTTCCACAATGCTATTGGTATTGGGAGAAAAACAGGTGATTCAAAAATCTTTGAGGCAGAGGACTGCGAGTTTGGCTATCGTGATTCCATTTTTAAGAATGAATTAAAGGACGAATACGTAATTACCACCTTACGCTTATCGCTTACAAAATCACAACATCAACTTCATTTGGATTACGGAGGCATTACACAAACATTAGACGAAATGGGTGTCACAAACCCTACCATCGACGATGTAGCAAAAGCCGTTATTCGAATACGCAGCAGCAAACTTCCAGACCCAACTAAATTGGGAAATGCGGGAAGTTTTTTTAAAAACCCTATTGTACTCAAAGACAAAGCAGTGCAAATAGCCAAGCTTTACCCTGATATGCCCTCTTACAGCATTGATAATCAATATACTAAAATCCCTGCGGGTTGGCTTATTGAACAGGCAGGATTTAAGGGTAAAATTTTTGGTAATGTAGGAATGCATAAAAATCAAGCGTTGGTGTTGGTAAATTACGGAGCTGCCACAGGTGCCGAGCTTTGGGAGCACGCACAACGGGTTATGGATGCCGTATTGTCAACATTTGACATTGAGCTGGAACCCGAAGTAAATCTGATCAATTAATTTTTAGCTATTTTTATTCCATGGAACTCTTTATTATCACCCTCATACTTTTAGCATTAGCTTTTGCGGGAATTGCCATTAAAATATGGGCGAGAAAAGGAGGAGAATTTGCAGGCACTTGCGCCAGTCAGAGTCCATTTTTAAACAAAGAAGGCGAACCATGTAGTCTTTGTGGAAAACTTCCCAGTCAACAAACAGACTGCGAATTGCCAAAACCCGAACACAACTAAACCGTGGCAAAAACTACGGCACTTGACGAAAAAATTGCGTTGGCTCAACGAGGCGACCAGCATGCCTTTCGCTATTTGTTAGAGTTATATTGGAATGATGTGTTTGGATTTATGCTACAACGCACCCAAAACGATAACGAAGCCGAAGACCTTACCATTCGTTGTTTTGGAAAAGCTTTTGAAAAAATCACCACCTACAACTCCGAATACAGTTTTAAAACATGGTTGACCACTATTGCCAAAAATCTCCACATTGACCAAACCAGAAGAAAATCTATTGCTACACTAAGCACAGAAGCTGGTCAAGAAGTAGCGCAAAACATACCTGATAATGCACCACACCCAGAAGATGACCTTATTCGAAAACAACGCCTTGAAACCTTGCTCAATAATATAAAAACCCTAAAACCGCACTACCGAGAAGTTATTCAACTCAAATACTTACAGGAGCTAAGTATCAAGCAAATGGCAAAAAAACTTGAGAGTAGCGAAAGTACCGTTAAGGTAAAACTGATGCGAGCCAGAAAACTTTTAGCTGAAATTTTAGCCACACAAAACATATAAGTTGAACGCTTTTTTTAGAAGATTAGGACCAGGATTACTTTTTGCGGGAGCCGCCATTGGCGTTTCGCATTTGGTACAATCTACACGTGCGGGTGCTGATTTTGGGCTTGGACTTATTTGGGCACTTATTCTTGTTAATCTGGTAAAATATCCCTTTTTCCAATTTGGACCACGTTATGCATTGGCAACGGGGGAAAGCTTATTGGAAGGTTATCGGCGTATGGGTAAAGGCGTTTTGGTGATCTACTACATCCTAAATTTAGGTACTATGTTTACCATTCAGGCGGCAGTTACGGCGGTTACTGCTGGAATCGCAGCACGACTTTTGGGTATTGATTCCACAGCGTGGACATCGGTGGTGGTGGCATTGTTGTGCTTTGGGGTACTTTGGCGTGGGAAGTATAGTTGGTTGGATAAAAGCATGAAAATCATTGTGCTTGCACTTAGTATCAGTACGCTCATTGCTGTGGTATTTGCCCTTGGCACAAAACCCGATTTGACCCTTACTCAAGTATTGCCAATAACCTCTTCGGAATGGATTTTTCTAATTGCTTTTATGGGTTGGATGCCAGGACCGTTGGATATTTCGATTTGGCATTCACTTTGGGCGCTTGAAAAGAAAAAAATGAACCCAAAAACAACACTAAAATCATCCCTTTTTGATTTTAATATCGGCTATGGTGTTACGCTTTTTTTGGGACTATGCTTTGTTGTTTTGGGCGCAACCGTAATGTTTGGCTCTGGCGTTTCGTTTTCTGCTAGCGGTGCAACATTTGCTGGGCAATTAATTGGTTTGTACACTTCGGTTATGGGAAGTGGTTGGTTTGTGATTATTGCCATTGCTGCGCTTACCACCATGATAAGCACCACCCTAACCACGCTTGATGCTTCGCCCCGTGTGATGGCGCACACCACAACGCTACTAAATGGGAAATATGCCAACAATCAACTTACGTGGATGCTCATTCTCACTGTTGGTACTTGTCTTATTTTTCTTTTTTTTGCGGCTGAAATGGGACTTCTTGTCCAAATTGCAACAGTACTATCGTTTTTGACTGCGCCTTTCTATGCGGCTGCAAATTTGGCTTTGGTTACCGGAAAACACATGCCCGTTAAACACCGACCAAAAAAGTGGCTTCGTGGGGCTAGTTTGTTAGGAATTTTGTTCCTTATCGGGTTTAGCATTACCTACCTGACCGTGCTTTTTTGATGCCGTTTTTGTTTTGTAAATTTGCGTCATAAAATTGCTGTATGTCTGATACTGTTACCACTACCGCTCCTGCGCGAGCACCCAAACCCAAATGGTTGCGGGTAAAATTGCCTACTGGCAAAAAATACACCGAACTTCGTGGGTTGGTTGACAAATACGAATTGCACACCATTTGCACTTCGGGAAGTTGCCCAAATATGGGCGAGTGTTGGGGCGAAGGCACAGCAACTTTTATGATTTTAGGAAACATCTGTACCCGTTCGTGTGGATTTTGTGGCGTACAAACAGGACGTCCAGATACGGTGGACTGGGCAGAGCCCGAAAAAGTAGGGCGCTCCATTAAAATTATGGGCATCAAACATGCCGTAATTACATCTGTGGACCGCGACGACCTGCCCGATCAAGGCACTATTATTTGGACGGAAACCGTACAAGCTATCCGACGTATGAACCCCACCACTACATTGGAAACGCTTATTCCTGATTTTCAAGGACAAGAACATTTACTAAACCGTATTGTAGCCGTTGCGCCCGAGGTGGTTTCGCACAACATGGAAACGGTGCGCAGACTTACCCGCGAGGTGCGTATTCAAGCCAAATACGACCGAAGTTTGGAGGTATTGCGCTACCTAAAGCAAGAAGGCGTTCACCGTACCAAATCTGGTTTGATGCTTGGTTTGGGTGAAACAGAGGAAGAAGTTATTGAATCTATGGAAGATTTACGTAACGCCAATGTGGACATCATCACGCTTGGGCAATATTTGCAGCCTTCTAAAAAGCACTTGCCTGTGGCGGAATTTATTACGCCAGAACAGTTTAAAAAATATGAAGTTTTGGGCAAGGAAATGGGCTTTCGCCATGTAGAAAGCGGTGCGTTGGTGCGATCTTCTTATAAAGCGCATAAGCATATTGAATAGCTACATTGCTATTGCTTTTACGACTGTATCAAGGAATTTATCCTCACCTTCCAAAAACCGTACACCAACACCCAAGGTATATACGTGTGCTAGCTTATGGGGCGCAAGGCGCGCGGCATCTTTTTCGGTAGTTAATATAGGCTGATTTAGGTTGCGCAACGCTGCTATCTCTGCCACTGTAAAGTTATGGTGATCTGCAAACGACTGATGCGAATAGGTTGCGTTTTTATCATCCAAAAAAGCACATAATGTACTTGGATTGGCAATGCCCGTAAGGAGCACAAAAGGGGTTTTAATAAATTCGTCTAAATCTAATTCAGCCACACCACGGACGTTTTTGTCGTATTCTAATGTGGTAAAAAACAACTGTTGCGTGGGCAATACACCAAGTTTGGAAGCGTATGTTTTTTTGGTTTTATCTGGTAAGGATGCGGGACATTTGGTAACAATAACCACATCGGCTTGTTGTGCTGCCGAGGCAGGTTCGCGCAAATTCCCAACAGGCAATAGCGCATCTGAAAACCATGGATTTTGAAAGGTAGTAAGTACTATTTTAAAGGATGGCTTTAAACGCAAATGCTGAAGCGCATCGTCCAAAAAAAAGGCATCTGTTTTTGGGTAATCTTGCAGCATTTGAACAAGTCCGTTCGGTCGGTGCTCACACACCGACACCGCAACATTTGGATGCTTTTGGGCAAGCATTTTTGGCTCATCGCCAACCAAATCGGCAGTTGCATTTGGCGTAACGGCAACATAGCCTTTTGTGCTGCGCCCATATCCGCGACTAAGGACACCGAGCTGGTATTTTTTGGAAAATTTGGTGAGTAAATAATCCACCATGGGCGTTTTTCCCGTACCGCCAGTGGAAATATTTCCCACAGCAATGACAGGAACAGGCGCCGTATAGCGTGATAAAAACCCGTTATTGTACAGCGATTTACGCAAGAAAACCGCCCCGGCAAAGACAATTTGAAACGGAAACAATGCTTTTCTCCATACAGCCATAAAAACAAAAGTAGAACTTTTATCTTTGGAACTATGACAGTACGTGAAATAACATCGTGTTTGGAACAATGGGCGCCCCTCGCCTATGCCGAAGATTTTGACAATGTGGGCTTATTGGTTGGTGACTATGACCAAAAAATTGAGCGTGCGCTAGTAACGCACGACGCTATTGAGTCCGTTATTGATGAGGCCATTAAAGAAAAATGCAACCTCATTATTTGTTTTCATCCCATTATTTTTCAAGGACTTAAGCGCATTATAAATAGCGCCTACGTGGAACGCGCTGTGGCAAAAGCCATCAAAAACGATATTGCCATTTATGCCCTGCATACGGCACTAGATGTTCAATTAGATGGCGTAAACAAAGGGCTAGCCGATACCTTGAAGCTTAGCAATCGAAACGTTTTAGTGCCTTCCAAAGGGAGTTTGCTCAAACTCAATACGTATGTGCCACACGCACAGCTTAGTAATGTACAAGCAGCACTTTTTGCTGCCGGCGCAGGTGCTTTGGGGAACTATGCCGAGTGTAGTTTTTCGTCGGAGGGAACGGGAAGTTTTTTACCCCTAGAGGGCAGTAATGCGTTTGTAGGCGAAAAAGGGAAACGCCACGAAGAGGCTGAGGCACAGTTGCAAGTAGTGTTACCCAAACACTGCAAAAACAAGGTGGTGCGTGCATTGCAGCAAGCGCATCCCTATGAAACTGTTGCCTATGAGCTAACGGCACTTGAAAATGTGCGATCCGATTTAGGAATGGGGTGCATTGGACAATTGACAAAACCGATAGCCGAAGAAGAATTTTTGGCGGAGCTAAAAGCCATTTTAGGAACGCCTATGCTTCGACATAGTGCGCTTTTGGGTAAAAAAATAGAGCGCGTCGCGCTTTTGGGTGGCTCTGGTAGCTTTGCCATTGATGCTGCAAAAGGTCAAAACGCCGATGTTTTTATTACCGCTGATTTAAAATATCACGATTTTTATAAGGGAGAGAATCGCATTTTACTGATTGATGCAGGGCATTATGAGAGCGAACAATTCACCAAAAAAATAATCATGGAGTTTCTTAGCAAAAATTTCCCTAATTTTGCGTTCATTTCATCTAAAACGGAAACAAATCCTGTTCATTATTTCTAACTATGGCTAAAAAGAAAGCAGAAATTACTGTCGAAGACAAATTACGTGCCCTGTACAACCTTCAACTTGTTGACATGCGTATTGACGAAATCAGAAATGTACGTGGCGAACTTCCCCTTGAAGTTGAAGATTTAGAGGCAGAAGTAGCAGGCTTGGAAAAAAGACTTAGCAACTTAGGGATTGAGGTAACTGCATACGAAGACGAAATCAAAACAAAAAAAAGCGGTATTGAGAGTTCTAAAGAACTCATCAAAAAATATTCCGAACAACAAAAAAGCGTACGCAACAGCCGTGAGTATGAATCACTGAACAAAGAAGTGGAGTATCAAGAGCTTGAGATTCAATTAGCTGAAAAGCAAATCAAACAGCTAAAGGCGCTTATCGAGCAAAAAAATGAATCTGTTGAAGAAACAACAACCAAACTTGAGGAGCGTAAAAACCACTTACAGCACAAAAAAGATGAGTTAGATGCTATTTTGGCTGAAACCCAAAAAGAAGAAGACATACTACTTGAAAAATCAAAAGAGTTTGCCACCAAAGCAGATGAGCGTTTGGTAACAGCCTATCAGCGTATTCGTACTTCTGTAAAAAATGGACTGGCAATTGTTTCAGTAGAACGTGGAGCTTCAGGTGGTTCATTCTTTACCATTCCTCCACAAGTGCAAATGGAAATTGCTTCACGCAAAAAAATCATCACTGATGAGCATAGCGGACGTATCTTGGTAGATAAAGAGCTAGCGGACGAGCAAGAAGCCTTTATGCAAGGTGTTTTTACTGGAAAGTAAGACCTATTCACAACGTTTTCCCTGTTAATCAAGCTGTCTAATTCACAGCCGAAAGTTTATTTTATATATTTTATTTTGTTATATTCGTAACAATATATTGTTATTTTATTATAAAATGAACAAAATTGCTGTTTTAGGTCTCGGAAAAGTAGGCACTTTGGTTGGCCTCCTACTCCACGAGCATTTTGATGTTATTGGCTATGATATGTCCAAGCCACATTATAAAATCCAGTATCCATTTCCATGTCAAGTTGCTGACATAAGCAAAACAGAATCGATTACAAAAGTTCTTGAAAATGTTGATGCTGTAGTGTCGGCGCTTCCTTATTATTTAAACCGCAGAATTGCTTCCATAGCACATCAAAAAGGAATACATTATTTTGATTTAACAGAAGACGTAAGCACCACGCACTATATTGAATCTTTGGGAAAAAGTGCTTCAAGTGTGCTCGCGCCTCAGTGCGGTTTAGCCCCTGGACTAATCGGAGTTATTGGAGGGCATTTGGCATCAAAATTTGATACGCTTCGCGATATAGAATTACGTGTGGGCGCACTTCCACGGTATCCTAACGGACAGCTCTCTTATTCGTTTACATGGTCTCCGGCTGGGGTTTTAAATGAGTATCTAAACGACGCTGAAGCAATACAAAATGGTACGCGTAAAATGCTTCCCTCGCTTGACGGGTTTGAACAAATGAATATAGAAGGGCAAGAATATGAGGCGTTTACTACATCTGGTGGATTAGGAACTATGTGCGAAACCTTTGAGGGTAAAGTAGACACGTTAAATTACAAAACCATTCGTTATCCTGGGCATGGTAAACTCATGCGCTTTTTGCTTTACGAATTGATTCTTAAAGAAGATTTGACAAAACTTGAAGAAATTCTTACCAACGCAAAACCTCCTGTAGATGAAGACCTTGTGCATGTTTATGCGATCGTAGAAGGATTAATTGATGGGAAAATGAAGCGCAAAGAATTTTTCCGCACCTATTTTCCCAAAGAAATAGCAGGGCACACCTGGCGTGCCATTTCTTGGACAACGGCTGCCTCTTTGGCTGCGGTGGTTGAGTTAGTTGCTCAAGGAAAACTGCCACAAAAAGGATTTATTAAACAAGAAGAAATTAACGTTGTTGATTTTTTTGCAACAAAAAATGGCGCCCTATTTAACACCCAACTAGAATCATGAAATTTACCTCAAATACCCCTCTAGACACTATCCTTAACGGACTTTTCACTCCCTACGCCATGCGTGTTCCTGATGTCAACACCATTACCTCTGGTATGATTACCAAAGGGTTGATCAAAAGTCAATCCGATATTATTAATGATCATATTGCATTTCGCACCCTTGGAGTTCCAAACTTGGGCATTGCCTCACTGGAACGCATTTTTTTACATCATGGATACACAAGGCAAGACAGGTATCATTTTGAGCAAAAAAAATTAGATGCGCATTGGTATAAGCCTCCATCCGAAAAATATCCACGTGTTTTTATTAGTGAACTTCGAGTGAACGAGCTCCCGTCAAAAGCATCGGATATAATTAAAAAATACTCCAACAACATTACACACGATCCCCTAGACGATGTTGATTTGAATGACCCAAATGCTATAGTTGAATTTTTGCATCATCCCCTTTGGAAACTTCCAACATGGCATGACTATAACACCGTTTTGTCAACTAGTGAATATGGCGCTTGGGTATTGTACAACAGGTATTATTTAAACCACTATACCATTAGTGTGCACGCATTACCCAAACCATATAACAAACTAGAATCTTTCAATACTTTATTAAAATCTTTTGGTGTTCGGCTAAATAATGCTGGGGGTGAAATAAAAACAAGTACTGATGGATTATTGCGCCAAAGCAGCACAGTTGCCCAAATGGTAACAAGCACATTTGCAGACGGTAAAAAACACAAAATAGCAGGAAGCTATGTGGAATTTGCAGAACGCGCAGTACTACCAGCGTTTACGCATTTGGCTAAGGAAGAGCTTTCAAGCATCCACCGTAGAGATGGCTTTGAGGTGAACAATGCAAACAAAATTTTTGAAAGCACCTTTCAAAAACAAACAACCCGTAACGATTAAAAAATTCGATTCGGATTAAGGATGTTTTTAGGGTCAAGGGTTTGTTTTAACGTCTTCATTAATGCAATTTCTTGACTGGTTTTTGAGGTGTATAAATAATCCTTTTTATCTAATCCTATACCGTGTTCAGCAGAAACAGAACCCAAATGTTTTTTTAGATTTCGGTAAACAATAGCATTTATTTTTTTTGAATTCTGTTGCGTCGTATCTTTTTTACCTACGATCAAATGAATATTGCCATCGGCTATATGTCCAAAGGGCAAAACACGCTCAACAAAAGGAAGTGCTTCTAAATCAGCTACAATGAAAGCCACTTCGGCATCCATTACGCCAATGGGAAGGCTAATGTCAAAATGCTGCGTGGCAACAAAAGATTGTCTTAATATATGCGTATCCTCTCTTATACTCCACAGCTTTTCCACCTCTCGCTTTGATTGTGCCAGAACAGCATCTACGATAATTTCTTTTTCGGCAGCACGCGTCAATCCATCCTCAAATAAAGCATAATCACCTGCCAAATCGTTACCCAAACTTTCAATAAAAACATAGTATGGATAGTCTTGAGGAAGTGGTGGCTTTTGTGCTGTATTTGCACTTGTAGCAGCACAATATGTGGCGTTCCACATCAGCTCGAAGCTACTCAAATTTCCAGAGAGATTTTTGTCCATCAACCGAAGTAATGAAACCACCTCCTGAAAGCTTTGCACCCCCACAAGAGCGGCATAACGAGAGGTGGGTTGTTCATATAGTCTTAAGCAGGCTTTGGTAATAACACCCAATGTTCCTTCAGCACCAATAAATAATTGCTTGAGGTCATATCCTGAGTTGTCTTTTATGATTTTTTTTAACGATGAAATAATGGTTCCATTTGCTAATACGACCTCTAGTCCCAAAACCATAGTGCGCGTCATACCGTACCTAAACACACGCATTCCACCGGCATTTGTTGCAATTACACCCCCAATTTGAGCAGAGCCTTTTGCGCCAAAATTCAAGGGTAAAAAAAGACTTTTTTGCGCCGCTGTTTCTATGAGTTGCTCCAAAATAACACCAGCTTGGACGGTTATGGTTTTGGCTGATTCGTCTATCTCCTCAATGACATTCATTTTTTCTAACGACAAAACCCATTGATTCGGTGTGGTTTGGGTACCGCCAACCAAATTTGTCAAACCGCCATGAATAATCACTTCTTGTCCATGCGAATTAAATAGTTTTACTACTTCCGAGACTTGTTCTGTAGTTTGTGGAAAAACAACCCCTTTGGCAGCCAAAGGAATATCGGTAGCCCAAATATGTGAAAAGCGTGCTTTTTCAGCACCATCGTGCAACACATTCTCTAATCCCACTATATTTTTTAACGCTTTGACCATATTGTTTTATGTCAATTATATCCTTCAAATATATTCAACCAAATTGTTTTAAGAACCATTGCATAGCATTTGGATTTCGTAAGGCATCCAAAGAAACTACGTCCTCCAATTTTTCTCCTTGGAGCAGGCGTTTTACAGGTATTTCTACTTTTTTTCCACTAATCGTGTATGGAATCTCAGGAACAACATACATGTAATCGGGCACATGACGAGGCGAACAGGTATTTCGAATATATGCCTTTATATCTTCAAATTCCAATGGTGTATTCGACTGAACAAACAACATCAACTTATCTGTCTTTTCGTCTTGAATATGCACCACAAGAGCGTCTTCCACCCCTGTATATTGCGCCAATGCAGCATAAATTTCTGCAGTGCCAATGCGTACACCAAATCGGTTTAGGGTTGCGTCCGAACGTCCGTAAATAACAACTCCTCCGTTTTTAGTTTCCATTGCCCAGTCGCCATGACTCCAAACGGTTTCAAAAATTGAAAAATAGCTTTGCTTATAGCGCGAAAAATTTGAATCGTTAAGCAAATAAAGCGGCATGGAAAGCAGCGGTGCGCTAAGGACTAATTCTCCTGCCTTTTCAATTACTGCGTTTCGCTCAACATTCCAAACCTCCACGGCGGCACCCAACATTTTGCATTGGATTTCTCCAGGTATAACGGGCAAGTCGGGATGACCGCCCACAAAAGCAGTGCATACATCTGTGCCACCACTTAGGGAAATAATTTGGGTTTTTGGAAACTGCTGTTGCAACTGTTTGCACACCTCCGCTGACATTGGTGAGCCTGTAGATCCAATGGTTTTTAGTGAAGCAAAATCGGTTGAATCCACATACTTCGTGAGTTGTTCCATTTGTAGCTGAAAATACACGGCTCCGCCACCAAAATGATTGATTTTTGCCTTATTGGCAAAGTGCCATAACGCATCTTTTGTAGGGTAGTTTGGCGCCCCTTGATATAGACAAAGCGTTGCCCCGCAAAGCAGGCTACTGAGCGCATAATTCCACATCATCCAGCCTGTGGTCGAGTACCAAAAATAGCGGTCGCCCTCGCAAACATTTTGATGCAATCCAAGGGCTTTTAGATGCTCCAAAAGCATGTGCCCTGTACCGTGAACCAATGCTTTTGGTTTGCCTGTAGTCCCAGATGAAAACAACACCCAAATTGGCGAAGAAAAAGACACGGAAGTAAAGGCGATATCGTTTATCGTTTTTGGTGCATCGTCAAAAGCAGTATGCGCATCCAAAAAAATGGTGTGCTGGATGGATGGAATCTGTTTTTGGATTTCAGCTATACGCGCCATACAATCGTGCTGCTTTCCATTATATTGGTATGCACGATGCGCAATGAGCACTTTGGGTTGGAGTTGCGAAAAACGTTCGCAAACGGCGTGGGTACCAAAATCTGGCGAACAAGATGACCACACCGCACCCAACGCATTGGTTGCTAAAAATGCCGCTATTGTTTCGGGGCTATTTGTACCAAAGCAAACTACCGCGTCTCCTTTAGTAACACCCTGATTAACAAGTTCTTGCTGCAGTGTATATGTTTTCGCAATAAGCTGCGCCCAACTAATTTTGGAAAATTTTCCTGCCTCATTTTGAAACACCAAAGCAGGACGTTTAGAAGTAGCGTGTTTAAAAATATGTTGCGCGTAATTCAGCGTAGCACCCCCAAACCATTTGGTTTCCCAAAAATGAGTTTCAGGGACAAAAACGTCTTGGTAAGGCGTATCAAAATCAACATCAAAAAAGCGGGCAATGCTTTCCCAAAATTCACCTTGCTCAGTAATACTCCACTGATGCAGGCTGTCGTAACCAGAGAAACTTAGCCCATAGGATTGCTGCAAAAAAGCAGTGTATAAACGAAGTCGTGAAGGTGTTTTGGGTTGCATAGCGGTAAGATACAACCTTATGATGAAATATGTAATGTAGACTGCCTCTCTACTCCACTGTAACCGACTTTGCCAAATTTCGGGGTTGGTCAACGTTACAACCACGCATTACAGCAATATGATAGGATAACAACTGTAGCGGAACCGAAGCTAAAATAGGCACCAACGCCTCAGTAACTTCAGGAATTTCAATCACATGGTCGGAAAGTAGTTTTACACTTTCGTCTCCCTTAGTCACTATTGAAATAATTTTAGCATTCCTCGACTTAATCTCTTGAATGTTGCTGACAATTTTTTCGTAGTGTCCCTTGTTGGTGGCAATTACCACTACGGGCATGTTCTCATCAATAAGTGCAATGGGACCGTGTTTCATTTCAGCAGCCGGATAGCCCTCCGCGTGGATATAGGAGATTTCTTTTAGTTTTAATGCGCCTTCCAGTGCAGCTGGGAAATTATATCCCCTACCCAAATACAAAAAGTTTGCAGCGTCTTTGTATGCAGCAGCAATTTTTTGGATCTGTTTGTCAAACTTAAGGAGGTTTTCAATCTGTTTAGGAAGGGCTACCAATTGCGAGGCTACTCTATCAAAATTCTCTTTATCAATGGTTCCCTTAAGCTGCCCTAAACGCAAAGCCATCATGGTAATTACGGTAAGCTGTGTGGTAAACGCCTTGGTAGATGCTACGCCAATTTCTGGGCCCGCGTGGGTATATGCACCAGAGTCGGTTTCTCTAGCAATTGACGAGCCTACCACATTGCAAATACCAAATACAAATGCACCTTTTTCTTTGGCAAGCTTAATCGCTGCCAAGGTATCTGCTGTTTCACCCGACTGCGAAATGGCAATAACCATATCGCCTTTGTTGATTACAGGGTTTCGGTAGCGAAATTCGGAGGCATATTCCACTTCTACAGGTATACGTGCGGCGTCTTCAAACAAATACTCAGCCACAAGACCCGCATGCCATGACGTACCACAAGCAACAATGGTAATGCGTTCCGCCTGTTTAAAAACATCTAAATGCTGCTCAATACCCGAAATGTTTATTTTTTGGTCTTCCACAAACATACGTCCACGAAAGGTGTCTGTAATAGCCGTTGGCTGCTCGTGAATTTCTTTTAGCATAAAGTGATCAAAACCGCCTTTTTCAATTTTTTCTAACGACAATTGAATCTCTTGAATTTTAGGTGTTACAACGGCATCACTTGTAATAGAATACATTTTAAACCCTTTTTTTCTAGAAATAACCGCCATTTCATTGTCTTCCAAATAAATGGTACGCTTGGTGTATTCAATAAAAGGAGATGCGTCCGAGGCAATAAAATACTCGTCTTTTCCAATACCAATAGCCAGTGGGCTTCCAAGTTTAGCAACTATAATTTCGTGTGGTCTCTCGTTATCAAACACTGCAATGGCATAGGCACCCACCACTTGGGTTAGCGCAATTTGCACCGCTTGTCCAATTTTAACGTTTTGCGAGATTTTGATAAACTCGATAAGGTTGACCAAAACTTCGGTGTCTGTATCAGATGAAAAGCTAAATCCGTTATCTGTCAATACCTTTTTTATAGCGGCATAATTCTCAATAATACCGTTGTGAACAATGGAAATGTTACCCGAATTTGAGGTATGTGGATGGGAGTTAACGTTTGAGGGAATACCGTGAGTTGCCCAGCGCGTATGCCCAAGCCCCAACGTGTTTCCTTGCGCCTTTTCAACAGTAACAAGTTCTTCCAAATCAGAAACTTTCCCTTTGGTTTTTACAAGTTGTGACCCATTACCATAAAGGGTAATTCCAGCACTGTCGTATCCTCTGTACTCAAGGCGTTTAAGGCCTTTAATAATGATGGGGTATGCTTCTCTATGACCAATATATCCTACAATTCCACACATAGTTGTTGTTTTTGATAAAACCTAAACTGTTGCAAAGATATTGTAATAATTAAAAGGGTTGAAAGTTCAATCAAAAATAGACTACCGTTTTTAACTCTAAAAAATTATTGTGTAACGTTTGCTTCTCACAATTAAAAATGTTACGTTTGCGTTACATATAAACAATTATAAAATCATGGACCAATATCTTATCATACCCGTTTTAGGAATACTTACAGGAATCATTATACCAGTAGCTGTGTTTATCTGGCTATATTATGAAGGCAAAGGAAAAAGAGAGACTGTATTAGAAATATCAAAACACTTAGATGACCCTGCCAAATTGGAAGAGTTGCTAAAAATTTTTGATGAAAGAAAAAAAGAACCAATTGATTACCGAAGAAATGGAGTTATTACAATTTTTGTAGGTATTGGACTTTATCTTCTTGGTTCTGTATCAATGCGCATATTAGAAGGTGTGGGATTTTTGGTTATTGCTATCGGAATTGGCACTTTAATTGCCGGGTATCTCTACCCAAACACGGGCAAAGAGCTTACTGATGCTGTTGAAAAGTTTGAAAAAAAGTAGTTTTGGGTAGAAGCCACGAAAAGCTTTTGAATAATCTTGAAGCATTGCGAAAGTCTGCTGGACTAACCCAACAAGAATTATCAGTTTCTGCAGAGGTGTCAAGAAAAAGCATTAACGCTATTGAAAATGGAGTTTATATTCCCTCAACAGTTCTAGCATTGAAAATTGCAAGAACACTTAAATGCAGCGTTGAGGATATATTTAAACTGCCGTAAAAGCATAATTTATTCCATTACATAAAAAGATTGAAATAAACTTCCTTTTTTTGAAAACAAAAAATCCCGATGCACTGCATCAGGATTTTGTTTGATGTGGGCGCTGAGGGATTAAAGCTCACATTTCGACCACTACTGCAAATAAAATCCTGTGCACATAGTGCACGTTTTTTTGTTTTCAAAAAGACCGAAATAAACTTCCCTTTTTTTGAAAACAATAAATCCCGATGCATTGCATCAGGATTTTGATTGATGTGGGCGCTGAGGGATTCGAACCCCCGACCCCTTGGGTGTAAACCAAGTGCTCTGAACCAACTGAGCTAAGCGCCCGAAGGGTGCAAATATATAAAAATACATTTGTTCGAAAATTACTTTTTTAGGTGTTTTTTAAGGGTAAAATTTCAGCCACTACAAACAAGCTTCCACCTACAAAAATCAAATCGTTTTTGGAAGCTGCTGTTTTGGCTGCCGCAAGAGCGTGTTGTACACTATTGTGTGTACTAAAACTGAAATCCGACTTCTTAAATTCAACTGCCAATTCAGGCGTATTCATCGCTCTAGGAACATCAGCGGCACATAAATAGTAATGCGCTTTTTTGGGAAGGAATGCTGTTATTTCGCTTACCTTTTTATCTGAAACTACTCCAAAAACAATATGTAAGTTGTCAAATTGTTCCTTTCTTAATTGTGCAAAAACGGCTTGCAATCCTGCTGGGTTATGCGCCACATCTGCAATGATTTTGGGCTGATGCTCCAGTATTTCCCATCGTCCACGCAGGCCTGTGTTTTTAACAACTCGTTGTAATCCATTTTGTATATGTGACTCCAAAACTGAAAACTGTGGAAGCACATGCAATAGTGAAACCACACCGTTGATATTTTGTTTTTGATAATCACCCAATAAATCGGTGGAATACTCATGCAGAGAAGCACTATGCAATGGAGCGTTTTTTTGTAACGCAATTTCTTTAAAAACAGGGAAGGTTTCAGCATCGTGTTCAGCTACAACCACAGGGGTTTTGGGTTTGATGATACCCGCTTTTTCTCGGGCAATTTCGGCGCGTGTATGCCCTAAAAACTGCTGATGGTCTAAACTGATATTGGTAATCAAACACCCCTGGGGCATAATAATATTTGTAGCATCTAATCGACCACCTAAACCCACTTCAATTACCGCCACATCTACCTGATTATAAGCAAAATACTGAAAAGCAAGCGCCACCGTCATTTCAAAAAATGAAAAGCCTTTTGACTCAAAAAAATCTTTGTTTTCCGTTACAAAATCCACAACAAACTCCTCCGTAATTGGTATGCCATTTATACGAATGCGCTCTGAGAAATCTTTTAAGTGCGGAGAGGTATACAACCCCACGTTATACCCTGCTTCTTGCAATACAGAAGCCAGCATATGCGACGACGAACCCTTACCATTTGTTCCTGCAACGTGAATACTTTTAAATTTAAGGTGCGGATTACCCAAATGGGCAGCAAGAGCGATAATGCGGTCTAAATTTGGGTTTAATGCTGCTGCTCCCACGCGCTGATACATGGGAAGCTGGGTATATAGCCAATGTAACGTGGCTGCATAATCCATTACACGAACAGGTAATCTCGCATCAACATAAACGTAATGTAGCCTGTTACAAATCCGATAAGCGCTAAGAGTGAAATCTTTTTAAGATACCAGAAAAAGTTAATTTTTTCCATACCCATAGCTACTACACCAGCGGCAGAACCAAAAACCAACATACTTCCGCCCGTTCCAGCTGCAAAGGCAATCGCATGCCAAAGCGGATCGTCAACGCCCTGTGAAAACATGCCCATACTGGCAGCTACAAGCGGAACATTATCAATTACCGCAGAACCCGAGCCAAGCAATGCTACCACCACGTCCATATTGGGGAAGGTAGCAGTAAGATCTTGTGCGAAATTAAATAGTAAGCCTAATGACTCAAGTGCAGCAACCGCCATCAAAATTCCCAAGAAAAACAGGATACTGGGGAGCTCAATCTTAGTCAGTGCGGAGTGTACAGGACTATGAGCACCGTGCGCATCAGAAGTGCTGTCTATGGTTGACATCGAAAATTTTGAGTTACTGTAAATCTCCGCAAAGGTTGCCACAATGGCTAACGAAAGCATCATTCCCACATAAGGTGGCAAATGCGTTACCGTTTTAAACACAGGCACAAATAAAATAGCCCCTAACCCCAAATACAACATCGTTGCGCCATAGGGACTTTTAGAAGCATCGTTGTTTTGGATGGCGTCTATTTTTCCTTTAAAAGCCTTAAAACGACTGGCAATCAGGGTGGGGACAACCATACACACCAAAGAAGGAATAAGCAAGAATTTAATAAGTTCAGGAGTGGTTACTTTTTTCCCAATCCAAAGCATGGTTGTGGTAACGTCGCCAATGGGCGACCATGCACCCCCAGCATTTGCCGCTACAATGATAAGTCCAGCAAACCACAAGCGTGTATCACGCTCTTTTACAACCTTTTGCAAAATTGTAATGAGCACAATAGTAGCTGTAAGGTTATCAATTATAGCCGAAAGTATAAACGCCAAAATGGAGAAAATCCATAAAAGCTTGACTTTGCTGCGCGTGCGAATAAACCCTTTAATCGTGGCAAAACCGTCAAAATAATCAATGATTTCAACAATGGTCATAGCGCCCAATAAGAAGACTAAAATCTCGGCAGTTTTACCAAGGTGGTGCAACAAAACCTCATCCAAATGCGATTCATGCAAACTTTTGGAAACCGTGTCCACATCAAACACGGGAAGATGCCCAAGGGCAATAAGTGCCCACAAAAGTGCCATCATGGCTAGGGCAGGAATAAGTTTATCTATTTTGAGGTTGTGTTCTAAGGTAATGGATAAGTATCCCAAAAAGAATACGACAAGAATAATGGTTTCCATAAACTGAGGTAAAAGATTTAAGGCACAAATATAGCAATGTGATAGCTTTTAAAAGTATGATTTTTGCATCGTAACACTTTAATAATACCACTCATTACGTTTTATTTATTTTTGATAAAATGATTTACCCCCTTGAATATAAGGGTTAAAATTGTTAAAACAACATAAATCAACAAATAACCCCCTGTTATTATAGGGGGTGACTATTATAGTTATTATCTACATTTATGATTTGATAATTATGCAATATGGAATTTAATTTTTTAGCAATATTGATTGCGGATTTTGGGAATACAATAGTTGAGCATCATTATAATATCCTTCTATTTAAATAATTTGAAGTCAAAAATTATATTTGGGAAAAATTCAATATGCTACCTATTCCTCAAGGTTTATACCACCCAGAAAACGAGCACGATAACTGTGGTGCTGGTTTTATTTGCAGCCTAGAAGGCAAGCGCACTAATGACATCATCCACAAAGCACTAGATATTCTTGTGAAATTGGAGCATAGGGGTGCTGTGAGTGCCGACGGTAAAACAGGTGATGGAGCGGGTATTCTTATTGACATTCCACATGATTTTCTAAAGGAAGTGTGTTCTTTTACACTGCCGGAGCCAAAATCCTATGCCCTTGGTATGGTGTTTTTGCCACAAAAATTAAATCAACGCACCTACTGTATCGAAGTTTTTGAGGAGGAACTTAGCAGACAAAACTTAAGCATTATTGGGTGGCGAGACGTGCCTACAAACATCGATGTGGTTGGGAAAATCGCAAAGCAAACCCTTCCAAACATCAAGCAAGTTTTTGTAGAAGATGCTACAGGAGCACTTACCGAAGACCAACTTAACACCAAAGCCTTTATTGCACGTAAGCGTGCAGAGCATCGTGTCTTTGGCAGTAAAATGTCTCAAAACCAATATTTCTATTTACCAAGTTTTTCTACACGCACGGTAATCTACAAAGGATTACTCATGCCCGAGGATATTGAAGGATTCTACATGGACCTCAAAGATCCACGTGTAGTAACACGACTGGCATTGGTGCATCAACGATTTTCCACCAATACCTTCCCTACTTGGGATTTGGCGCAACCTTTCCGCTATATGTGCCATAACGGCGAAATCAACACCTACAGAGGAAATGTGATACGCATGAAAGCCCGTGAGGAGCTTTTTGCAAACGAATTTTTTGGAGAAGATATGAAGCATATCACTCCTATTGTATTGCCAGGAAAATCAGACTCCTCCTCTATGGACATGGTAGTAGAACTGCTGCTTCACACGGGGCGCTCGCTTCCTGAGGTTATGATGATGTTGGTGCCAGAGGCATGGGAAAGGCATCAATCCATGGAACCTGCCAAAAAAGATTTTTATGCCTATAACGCCTGTATCATGGAGCCTTGGGACGGCCCTGCATCGGTGCCTTTTACTGACGGAAAATACATTGGCGCATTACTTGATCGCAATGGTCTTCGTCCTTCGCGATACACCGTAACCAAAGACGGATATGTGGTCATGTCGTCTGAAACAGGGGTAATTGATATT
This sequence comes from Flavobacteriaceae bacterium, assembly GCA_049596455.1. Lineage (GTDB taxonomy): Bacteria > Bacteroidota > Bacteroidia > Flavobacteriales > Flavobacteriaceae > UBA7446. The sequence goes on from JBMYLP010000009.1 coordinate 38,182, forward strand.
GACCCTGCTAACGTATCGCTACACGGACGCTTAGAACCCGGACGTATGTTCTTGGTAGACATGGAAGAAGGGCGCATCATTGAAGACCGTGAAGTCAAAGAGAAAATTTCTGCCAAACATCCTTATGGCAAGTGGTTAAAGGAAAATTTATTACCACTTAAAGAAGTGCCTTACACAGGCAACAAAACCCCTATTGAGGCAGAGCCGTTTCTAAAGCGTTTGCAAGCTTTTGGATATACCGAAGAAGACATCAAAACGCTTATTACTCCTATGAGTACGCAAGGGAAAGAAGCGATTGGATCCATGGGAACCGACACCCCTTTGGCGGTGCTTTCCAATAAGCCACAGTTACTTTACAATTATTTCAAACAATTGTTTGCGCAAGTAACCAACCCTCCCTTAGATGGTATTCGAGAAGAAATTGTAACCGACACTTCTATGGGGGTAGGCAGTGATGTCAATATATTTGATGTTACGGCAGATCACGCCAAAAAACTTCGCATTCAAAATCCCATTATTTCCAATGAAGATTTGGATAAAATTAAGTTTATTGAGCACGATGATTTTAACGCGAGTTCCGTTCCTGCGCTGTATGATGTGCAATCGGGGAACAATGGCTTGGAGCGTGCTTTAGACGCCTTGCTTTTGGAGGTCAAAAAACAAGTGGAAGCTGGCGCAAACATCATCATCCTTTCCGATAGAGGGGTAAGCAACGAAAAAGCGCCAATTCCTATGCTATTGGCGTGTGCGCACGTGCATCACGGCATGATGAAACATCGTTTGCGTTCCAAATTTGGGATTATCATTGAATCTGCCGAGCCTCGTGAACCGCATCACTTTGCCCTGCTGTTTGGATATGGCGCAAGTGCCATCAACCCTTACATGGTAAATGAAGTCATTGAGCATCAAATTGAAACGGGAGCTATCAAAGGGCTTTCTTCCGAAAATGCTATTGCAAACTTCAATAAAGCTATTGCCAAAGGATTGATTAAAATCATGAATAAAATTGGCATCTCAACCCTACACTCGTACCGAGGAGCACAAATTTTTGAGGCACTTGGGCTAAGCAAGAAATTTATCGACACCTATTTCTGCAAAACGGCTACACGAATTGAGGGTATTGGATTAAAAGAAGTAGAGCAAGAAATTGCCAAACGTCACGATTTTGCCTTCGGCGAAAAGGCGGCTGGCGAAGGCTTAGACTTAGAAATTGGAGGAAGCTATCGCTGGCGCAGAAATGGCGAAGCGCATATGCTCAATCCTGCTAGTATTGCCAAATTGCAACTTGCCACCAATAAGGGGAGCTACAGTACTTACGAAGAATATTCAAAGCTTGTTAACGATCAATCTAAACAATTGATGACCCTTCGTGGTATGTTTGAGTTTGCCGACTTAGACCCTATTCCGCTAGACGAGGTTGAGCCATGGACAGCCATCGTAAAGCGATTTAAAACGGGGGCAATGTCGTTGGGTTCTATTAGCGAAGAAGCACACGAAAACCTAGCCAAAGCCATGAACCGTATTGGCGGTAAAAGCAACTCAGGAGAGGGCGGCGAAGACCCCCGACGTTTTACCCGTGATGAAGATGGCGAATGGCGTAATTCTGCCATTAAGCAAGTAGCGTCTGGAAGGTTTGGCGTATCGTCACACTACCTGACCAATGCGCGTGAAATTCAGATTAAAATGGCACAGGGCGCAAAACCCGGAGAGGGTGGTCAGCTTCCTGGTCCAAAAGTAAATCCATACATCGCATCGGTGCGTAATTCTACCCCTTATGTAGGACTGATTTCGCCACCACCTCACCACGATATTTATTCTATTGAGGACTTGGCACAGCTTATCTATGACCTGAAAAATGCCAATCGTGAGGCACGCATCAATGTGAAATTGGTGTCTGAGGTTGGTGTAGGAACTATTGCTGCTGGAGTGGCAAAAGCAAAAGCAGACGTTATTTTGATTTCGGGGTATGACGGCGGAACAGGCGCATCTCCCCTAACCTCACTAAAACACGCTGGGCTCCCTTGGGAACTTGGTATTGCCGAAGCGCAACAAACACTTGTGATGAACGACCTCCGCGGACGTATTGTTATGGAGTGTGACGGACAAATGAAAACTGGGCGTGACGTAGCCGTTGCCTGCTTGTTGGGTGCTGAGGAATTTGGTTTCTCCACTGCTCCACTTGTTGCATCGGGCTGTATTATGATGCGCGCATGTCATTTAAACACCTGTCCGGTGGGTATTGCAACGCAAGACCCAGAACTACGCAAAAACTTTAAAGGCAAACCAGAGCACGTTATCAACTTCATGCACTTTGTCGCAGAAGAAATGCGAACTATCATGGCGCAACTGGGCTTTAGAACGGTTGACGAAATGGTAGGGCAAAGTCAAAAGCTAAATATGAATGCTGCTATTGACCACTTCAAAGCGCAGGGCATTGACCTTTCGGCTATCCTTTACAAACCTGAAGTTGCTGAAAATGTTCCCGTCCGAAACATAACAAAGCAAGACCACGGTTTAGACAACGTGCTTGATGTGGATATTGTATCTAAAGCGCAAAAAGCGATTATTTCCAAAGAACCGCAAACGCTACACTTTGACATCAAAAACACAGACCGAAGTGTTGGCGCTTTGTTGAGTAATGAAATATCCAAAGCACACGGTCGTGAGGGGCTGCCTACCGACACGCTAAAGCTGTTATTCAAAGGTGCTGCGGGACAAAGTTTTGGCTGTTTTGCTACCAAAGGACTGCATATGGAAGTCACAGGAAATGCCAACGACTACTTTGGAAAAGGACTTTCTGGCGCGCGATTGGTTGCCAAAGTGCCCGAAGAAGCAACCTTTAAGCCAGAAGAAAATATCATCATTGGAAATGTTGCCCTCTATGGCGCAACAGCTGGCGAGGCATATATCAATGGAATTGCGGGTGAGCGGTTCTGTGTACGCAACTCGGGAGCCGTTGCCGTTGTGGAAGGTGTTGGAGATCACGGTTGCGAGTACATGACCGGAGGCGAGGCAGTGATTTTAGGTAAAATTGGACGAAATTTCGCAGCAGGCATGAGCGGTGGTATCGCCTATATTTACGCTGAAAACGGGGTATTTGACGACCGCAATTTCAATATGGAAATGATTGGTTTGGAAGACCTTAACAAAGAAGACATTGCGCATGTTAAGGAGTTGATTCAAAATCATATCAATTATACGGGCAGTCCGTTGGCAACACAAATTTTAGCCGATTGGAACACAACACAAAAGCATTTTATCAAAGTAATGCCTACCGATTATAAGGCAGCACTAGAGCGCATGGCGCAAGAAAAACAAAACGCATAAGCATGGGAAAGTTAAGAGGATTTATGGAGTATGAGCGCGTGAATGAGCAGAACATTGACGTTCAAGATCGCGTGAAGAATTACAAGGAATTTACGGTTACGCCAAGCGAGGAAACGCTACAAGACCAAGGCGCACGCTGTATGGATTGCGGCGTTCCGTTTTGTCATAGTGGATGCCCACTAGGTAATATGATTCCCGATTTTAACGATGCGGTATATCGCAACGAATGGCAAAAAGCGTTACGCATTTTGCATTCCACCAACAACTTCCCAGAGTTTACGGGAAGGCTCTGCCCTGCGCCTTGCGAAGCCGCTTGTGTTTTGGGTATTATCAACCCGCCGGTTTCTATCGAAATGATTGAAAAATACATCGTAGAACGTGGGTTTAAAGAAGGATGGATTAAAGCCGACCCACCTGCACAACGCACTGGAAAAACCGTTGCTGTGGTAGGTTCTGGACCTGCCGGACTTGCTGCTGCACAACAGCTAAATCGTGCCGGACATACGGTAACTGTATTTGAACGTGATGAAAAAATTGGTGGTTTACTCCGCTATGGTATTCCAGATTTTAAAATGGAAAAGAATGTTATTGATCGCCGTTTAGCCATTTTAGAGGAAGAAGGCATTCAGTTTAAAACAGGCGTAGAAGTAGGCAAAAACATGCCTGTTGAAGAGCTTAATGCGTTTGATGCTGTGGTACTTTGTGGTGGCGCAACTGTACGCAGAAGATTACCTATTCCTGGGGCTGATTTGCCGGGGGTGGTACAAGCCATGGACTTTTTACCCAAAAGCAACCGTTGGGTTGATGGGCTTACAGAAGTGGACAATGCACTTCACGCGGCAGGCAAAAATGTTGTTGTAATTGGTGGTGGTGATACCGGTTCGGATTGTATTGGAACCTCCAACCGTCAAGGAGCAAAAAGCGTTACCAATTTTGAGATCCTACCTAAGCCATCAGAAACCCGTACCGAAGACCATCCGTGGCCCTTTTGGCCCTTTAAGCTCAAAACGACTTCTTCGCATGAAGAAGGAAGCCACAGAGAGTGGAGCATCATGACCAAAGAATTTGTGGCTGATGCGGATGGCAATCTAAAAGGCTTAAAAACGGTAAACGTACGTTGGGAGAAGAGCGAAGAAGGCGGCAGACCAACGCTTGTGGAAGAACCGAATTCTGAGCAAGAGTGGCCATGCGAATTAGCATTGTTAGCCCTTGGATTTACAGGTCCCGAGCCAACCCTTGCCGAGCGTTTGGGCTTGGCGCAAGACGAGCGTTCAAACGTTAAAGGCAACGAAAAATACCAAACCAATGTACCGCATGTATTCACCGCAGGTGATATGCGCCGTGGGCAATCGTTGATTGTTTGGGCAATTTCGGAAGGTCGTGAAGCAGCACACCACGTAGATGCCTTTTTGATGGGATCGTCTAAGCTTCCTATCAAAGAGGGTGGCGACTTACCCACAAACTAAGCTAGTCTTATTTCGGTTTGCCTATAAGGCGAAGATTTCTCAGAAATAGCTGTAAATCACGCGAAAGTGCGTTCGCTCTTGGCGAAAACAGCATGTAGCGATGATTTAGCAGCGATTTGGAGATGAAATCTCAAAAATTTCCTTGAAATCTTCTTGAATTTTTGGTTCGTTTTGTTTCAAGACAAAATGAACTATAAAAATATTTCATTTACGCACAAACTAATCTACTGAAAGAAATTCCACACCAATCCAAAGCGAACCAATAAGTCGCGATACGGATATCCGGGGGCTGCAAAGTAATCTGGTGCTTTGCGGTTGGCATTGGCATGCTCTACCACCAAAAACAAACGTGTTTGCCTGATTTTGGCATTAAAAAAGGCATTTACCACAGGATAGCCGCCCAGTTCCTCGTGTTGTTGTACCACAAAATCGGACAGTAGCGGATGATAGGCACGCATGTGAAATGCAGAAAAATAATGCGCGCTTACCCCTAGATGTAAAAACATGGCTTTTTCAAACCAATGGTCTTCGTAGTACAAGGCAGTGCGACCAATAACATCGGGAAGTGGCAGGGCAGCGGTATTACCGCTAAGTTGCTGGGCACGCAGTTTGGCATCCCAACGAAATACACCAAATTTCAATCCCCCTTCCCAGTCGATTTGCAACAGGTTTATTGCCTCGTTTGATTGCATGGGCGTTACGGTTAGCGCATCGGCACTGGCTTGAAGAAAATAGGCGTGGTGGTTGATGTTGGTTGCGGTTATGGAAAGTGTTCCAAACGTTGGATGACGTAATGCGCCATAAATAGCGGTTCGCTGTTCCATTTTGGGTGTTGTTTGCCAACGATAATCGTCATAGCTACTTGTAAACTGCTCAAACACAAATCCGGGATGTTGTTGCTGCATACGAATCCCTGCGATAATGCTACCGGTTTTAAACCACGGCAACGAAATTTCACCGTTTAGAAAATCCCCTGTGCGAGAACCGCTAAGGGCAAATTCCGCTTCGGCACGAAGGCGCAATACGCCAAAATTCTTACGCCATGTCCCTCCAACCGAATAGGCGTCTTCTGAAAGTGCGGGGCTATCGGCAATATGGTTTTCCGTAAAACGGTATTTGTGGTGCCGTGCATAGCCCGAAAACCAACCCACGCTAGGACTGGTAAGTATGGTGTAGGCATCAAACTGCCGTAGGCTGTATTTTGTTTGGTCGTAGGCTTTGGTCATACCGTCTGCCAAACTGCCGTAACCTTCGTAGGGGGTGCTTTGCGTAAAGCGATTATCGTGGATATTGCTTTGCGCCCTATAGCCGATGCGAAGTCGGGGTGTTTGCAGCGAATCTGCAGAGCGTATCACCAAATAATCTTGTTCTAGCAAATAGAACTTGCCTGTAAAAAGATTGGTTGCATTTTCGTAACGCACCCCCAAACGCTCTCGGTCAAAAAATTCATCATCGCCCGATGTAAAATCTTCGATAGAGGCAGCATCTAAGCCTCCGTTTTCTTGTTGTTCTATTTTTTGATTGGCAAGCTGCAAGCGCATGCGATATCGCCCGTTGGGGTTTTCGTAACGGGTAGTAAAACGCAATTGGCTACGCCCCGAAATTTGATGCTGATATTTCCCTAAGGAACGGTGTCCACGATAGCCAATGGCATAGTTTAGCCGTGGGTGGATGTTGGCAGAAATCAGCGCATCGGTGGATTGCCCTTGCGATTGCGTACTCTTGTAAAATATTTCTGAAAGTGGCGTAGGCACATGATAATATGAAATTTGATGGGGTAAAAACCGTTGACTTTCTTTGGCACGGAAACCCGCTGCCGCAGCGGTGTTGTTACGCCACGCCTCCAACGAAAGCGGATTAAGCGCCTGCCCCGAATTGTTGAGCGACACAAAGGCAAAATTGTCTTGCCGTTGGGAATTCATCTTATAGTATTTTGCCATGGTAAGGGTGGTATCCACATGGGTGGTATCGCGCGCTTGCGAAATAATGAGGTAGTCTGTAATGTCTGTTTGGGGTTCCCCCGTTTTTTGGGCAGCAAGTTCTGCTGAGCCTTGTTTAAACTCGGGTATTTTGGGAATATTGATATCCAAAGAATCTTTGACCAACGGAGTGGATTGCGCCAAAACCCCTACCGAAAAACCTAAAAAAAGTAGCTTTTGTACCACCTTAAACCATTTTGGTAAAGGTAGCGGTTTCAGCCCTAACAGCGAATACCGCATAAACGCATTTTTTTTGTTATCTTAGCGTTAGACATTTGTCTTGCCTTGGCAGACAACCCAAATTTGTTCTACTACCGATAGCCTACGTTATTCATTTTTAGGATTTTTTTGGGGTTAAATGGAAATAATCGCCGTGCGTTTAGTCAACCTTTTTGGGTGGCTATATGTAATGGTGGTGTTTATTTATTAGTTGTACCCAAGCTCTGATAAGCCAGCAACGCAGTCAAGCGCATTTCATTTTGCTCGTACCTTACAAAATAAAAAGAGCTTGCCTTTTACCAACGTTTTACGAAAAATAACTTTTGATATCTGAATTAGCTTACTATTTTTGCTAAATAATAGAAAGTTAATAAATAGCAAGTCTGAAAATGGCAATATTTGGTGATTTTTTAAGAAAAGAACGTGAAAATAAAGGTCTGAATCAAAGCGAATTTGGTCAAGAAATTGGAATAATAATGACTGATATAAGTAAAATTGAGAACGGTCGAAAAAAATTCCCTTTTACAAACCTCGAAAAGCTTGGAAAATTTATCAAAAAAGATATCGAAGAACTAAAAACCTTATTTGTTGCTGACATTTTAGTTGACGAAGTTCACAAATACAATTGTTCTGATAATGTTTTCTCTGTTGCCGAAGAACAGTCAAGGCGTGTTAAAAATAAGAATGTCAAACAAGGAAAATTAAGACTATAATGACAGATATTAATTTTGCACTTGTAGAGGACACGCGTCCACCAATATATACTGCAATGAAGTATTGGGGGAAAAAACCTCACAATATCTGGAGAGAATATATCGAAAATTATACTCCAGAAG
>JBMYLP010000009.1:46018-60566 GCA_049596455.1 Flavobacteriaceae bacterium
GCATCTATTTAGATCCTTTTTCTGGCAGTGGAATTAGCGGTTTTGAAGCAGTGAAAGCAAATAGAAAAGCCATTGCATTTGATTTAAACCCTTTGACATCCTTTATCATTGAAGTTTATTCTTCGAAATTTGAAGTTGAAAAATTTAAAGTTGAAGTTGAAAAGATTATTGATGAAATAAAAAAAGACAAAACTTTTTTAAAGTATTATTCAACTACCTCAAGAAAAACTAATGAAAAAGCTATTGTTCAGAGTTTTAAATGGGAAGATGATGAGTTATATGAATTAGGCGTTAATTACACCAACTCTGAAATTCTTGATGAAACAAACGGACGGCCAACTCGAGGAAAACTTCGTTACGTAGCAGAACCAAATGAAAAAGATCAAAAATTAGCCAAAGAACAATCTAAAATTGAAATTAATACTTGGTTTCCTGATGAACCTTTTATAAACTCACCTTCATTTAATGCTAATTTTATTAACTGTGTTGGTGGTAACAATTTTTCAAACTTGTGGACAAGAAGAAACCTTTACGTTCTTTCTAAAATATATGATTTAATAAAAAAGGTTAAAGACAAAGATCTTCAAATTCAGTTACTGTTCGGTTTTATTCAGACTCTACATTTGACAACCAAAATGAGTGTTCCAAGAAGAGCAAGTGCAAATCGTCCATTTTCAACAAGTTGGGGAAGATCAGCATACATCTGTGCAAGTAGGAAAATGGAAATGAATCCATTGTTTGTTTTTGAGGGAAGTTGTCTTGGCAAATAATCTGTAGAAAGTTGTTTAAAAGATGTGGAAGATTATTTAGGTAAAATTCCTAAAACTCTAAAAGTTAGTGAGAGTCTTAAAAGTAAAGACAAGTTAAGCGGTTTTGATTTAAAATATGGTGTTGTCGACATTAATACAATAACAGATTACATTCCTGAAAAATCAATAGATTTTATTATGACAGATCCTCCATATGGTGGATTAGTTCAATATTTAGATTTGTCTTCTATTTGGCTGAATTGGCTTAAAAATATAGATAAAAAATACACTCCAAATTACAATGCTGAAATCACAATCAAAAAGGGCATTATAGATATCAATTTATATCAACAAAGATTCACAAACGCTTTAAAAAATCTTCGTACAGTTTTAAAAGATAATGGAAAAATAGTCTTTACTTTTCATAATAAAGAAATTCCTATTTGGAATGCATTTTTAAAGTCAATTACTTTAGCAGGTTTCAAAATTGAAAAGGTAATTCATCAACAAAACAGAAGAACTGGAGAGGCAAATGTTGCCAATCCATATGGCACTTCAGGAACTGATTTTTATATAAGATGTATAAAATCACCAAAGGTTAAATTAAAAACGGAAAAAGATGAATTTGAACATTTTGTAATTAACAAAGCAGTTGAAATTTTGGCATTGAGAAATGAACCAACACCTTTTCTTTTTCTTTTTAATGGCTTATTAGCAGAAATATCAAGTGCTGGCTTTGATTTAGAAGATTTTGACGAAAATGTCAAACAGATTCTTGATAAATACATTGGTAAAATATTTGAGCTAACAGAAAATGGTTCTAATAAAGCAGGTAAATTTTGGTGGTTTATTAATCCATCAGAGTACATTAAATATCCTGACAGACAGCTTACAGAACGTGTTGAAGAAAGTATCATTTCACTTTTAAGAAGAAAAACCAGCATTACATTGGATGATGCTTTAGCTGTTATTTATAAAAAATATCCTAATGGTTTAACACCTGATGTAAAATCAATTACGAGCGTTCTTCAAAAATATGCAACAAAGTCAGGAGGAAGATGGCTATACAATGCTCTTGAGGTAGAAAAAGAATTCACAAAACATACAGAAATTATCCATAAGCTTATTGGAGTTGGAAAAAAACTAAAGTATCAAAGTTTTGTTGGTAAAAGAGAACAACCTGAACCAATTAAAAATAAAAGGCTTTCAGATTTTTGTGATTTAACTTCTTTAAAAAATCATATTAAAAATACAACTGCCAGAAAAAGAATCGAAATGATTGATTTAATTTGGGTGCAAGACGATAAATTTAAGGTTATTATTGAGGTTGAGAATTCTACTAATTTCACTTCTGGGATTCAACGTGGATCAAATTTACCAAATGATGTATTAAAAATTATGATTATTCCAGATCATCGAGAAAATGAGCTAAATAGAATTTCAGATCCATTATTTAAAGAAAGTTTTAAATCTCATAATTGGAAATATATTTTGTATAGTGATGTAGATAAGATCCTTAAATCAAAAGCAAGTATGGAAACAATTGATTTGTTTTCAAAAGAACTTAATTAATGGAGGTAAAAAAAGAAAATAAAGGAAAATACGATAAGCGAAATAAACTCAATGATCTAACAGGAAAAGAGTGGCTAAAGCTTACAGCTAGCTTTTGGATGAGTGAAAAATGTGCGGATGATAGAGATGCATATAACCATCCAGCACCTTTTCTTGTAAAGGACATACGAAAGCTTATAAGTATGTTCACAAAAAAGGAAATGCGAGTTTTAGATCCATTTTGTGGAAGTGGCACAACTCTACTTGCTTCCTCACTTTTAAAGAGGTATGGTATAGGTATTGATTTAAATTCTGAATATCGGGATTTAGCTATAGAAAGGCTTTCAAAAAAAGAGTTTCAAGAGTTTAACGATTATGAATATTTTTTAGGAGATTCAAATGATGTTCTTGAAAATTTGAATAATATAGATTACGTAGTTACCTCTCCACCTTACCACAATATTTTAAAAAATAAAGGTGCAGGAATACGTAAAAAAAATAAAAAAGGTTTTAGAAATGGTTCGAGAATCGGAGTTGATTATTACTCTGATTTGCCAAATGACTTGGGCAATAAAGAATCCTATGAGGATTTTCTACAATCGTTTCAATTAATAATGTCTAAATGCTTTAACGCATTAAATAACAAAAAATATTGTTCAATTGTAATCAGTGATTTTACAGTTGATAAAAAAGAAATATGTGTACAAGTTGATATTGTTCGATTAATGCAAGAAGTCGGGTTTGAATTTGTTGGAACAATTGCATTACTTCAAAATAATAAACCTCTTTATCCATTTGGTTATCCATATGCTTATAAAATTAATCATCATCATCAGAACATTATTAACTTTAGAAAAGTAATCGAAGAATAAATCCGAGCAATGTTCAAGCACATTTCATTTTGTTCGTTCCTCAAAAAATAAAAAGGCTTTCACGCCAACGCGGAAGAAATGAAAAGAAAAATAAAAACGGGGCACAACACCACCTATACGCAATACCCTTCGGGATACTGCACATAGCCAAACCGTTACCTGCAACAACACCCCCATCCCATTTCTTTTGTATTTTTACTGTTATGCAAACACAGTTTACGCAAACGCTAGAGTGCGGTACAGATGAGGCAGGTCGTGGGTGTTTGGCGGGGCCTGTTACCGCAGCAGCGGTGATCCTTCCGCCTAGCTATACGCATCCGCTCCTTACAGATTCCAAAAAACTTAGTGCCAAGCAGCGGTATGCGCTACGAGAAGAAATCAAAAGCGTTGCGCTGGCGTATGGCATAGCACATGTATCGCATAGCCGTATAGATGAAATCAATATCCTAAACGCTTCCATTGAAGCCATGCATTTGGCCATAGCCAATATGGCGCTAGTCCCCGAAACCATTTTGGTAGATGGGAATAAATTTAAACCCTACCTAAACATTCCGCATCATTGTATGGTAGGCGGAGATGCGCGGTTTTTAAACATAGCGGCGGCGTCTATTTTGGCAAAAACCACCCGAGACGATATCATGCTAGCGCATCACCAAAAGCATCCGCACTACGGTTGGGACACCAACAAAGGCTATCCCACCACCAAACACCGCGAAGCCATTATGGCGCATGGCGCTGTTGAAATACACCGTAAAACTTTTGCGTTATACCCCAAACAACTGTCGTTGGATTTATAAATTTGTCGTATGAATCGATTGCTGCTCCTAGTGCTTTGTATTATTGTAGCTGCCTGCCAGCAACAACAACGCCATTCAACCTCTTTATTGGACTATTTGCCTAACAATGCTGTGGTGGTAGTCAAAAGTGAATCGTTTGGTTCCATGCAATCCTATGCTACACAACACAGCGCAGCAGCAGCACTCGCCGAACTATTTCCTGCCTTCTTTGCGCAAATCGATGCAGTGGCGGAAAACACCAGCGGGCAATTGAGTTTTCACCCCGAGGGCAAAGACAACCTTAGCTACCTGTGGATTACGCATCAAAAACCACCACAACTAGATTCCATAGCAGCAGACACGCTGAGCTATGCCAAAACCCAACTGCTACAATTCAAGACGTCACCCCCCACCTATTACGCTACGTGGGACAGCTTACATCTGCAATCGTCAAGTAAATTGCTTATCGAAAGCAGCATTCGGCTACGCAGCACCCCCAACAGCATAGATAGCACCCTCACGCAACTTTATAACAGCACCAAAGAGGCGCATACCTTTTTTGTACATCAACATAGTGCACCGTTTTTTAATACGCTTTTTTCAGAGACTTCCCCCATGCCGTGGAACGAATGGAGCAACTGGACTGCCTTTGTGCCAAGCGTAAACGACAACGGGGTGTATGTACGTGCCTACGGGGTGTTACCGTCAAATGGGGGCTCGCGCCTAGCGCCATTGGCAAACCAGACAACGGCTTTGCAAGACGTAGCGGAACACCTTCCAAGCAGTGCCAAAAGCATTCAGGCATTTGCGTTTGATGATGCGGTATTTGCAAAAGCCGCAAAGCGTTTTCAAATCACTCACAACCAACCTGAAACCACCCCTGATTCGTTACTACAAAATGCCGTGTATGTGGCACAAGTGGCGTTAGGAAATGATATGGTGCTTACGCTAAAAACCAAGCAAGAAGCAGAAGATATCAGCAGTCGGTTGTCGCGCCAGTCCAAAGCGCAGTATAGCGTGGGCGGACAAACCCTTTTTGAATTTTCGGATGAAAATCAAAAGACAAACATATTAGCACCCCTCGCCAAAAACCTTACCTATACCCACGCCGCTTTTTTAAATAATCAGCTCTATTTGGGTACTTCCAAAGCAGCGATGGAATCGCTTTTATATGCGTTGGAAAAAGATGATGTACTTGCCAAGGATTCTCGTTTTCAAAACTATGTCAAAACCCTTCCGCGCCAAAGCAGCTTATGGGCATGGGCAGCACCTTCAGAAGCAGAATCCACCCTCAAAAAAATGGTTAAAGGCATCGCCAAAACCGATTTTGGCGCATTCCGTCAAGTCGATTATGTGGGCGTGGTGGAAGGCGATGTGTTTTATATCACACTAAGCTTGCAGCAACCCAGCCTACGAGGTAGCAAATCACAGGCAATTGAATCCGCTGGAACGGCAACATTTAGCACACCTATCGAATGGGGACCCTATGCCGTGCAAAACCACAATACCAAAGCGTTGGAATGGGTGGTTCAAGATGAAGAAAATCAGCTGTATCTGTTAAGCACCACGGGCAAAATCCTTTGGAAAAAACAACTCGACGGGGCTATTTTAGGACCTGTTTATCAGGTAGATTTATATCGTAACAAGCGATTGCAACTCGCCTTTACGACCACCAAAAGTTTTCAAGTCCTAGACCGAAATGGCAATGCGGTACGTGGATTTACCAAATCAGGGATGAGCACTTCCAGCACGCTTGGCATTTTTGATTACGACAACCAACGGGACTATCGCATCGCGCTATCGTCTGGTAAAACGCTAGGCATGTATGACCGCCGTATGAAAAAAGTAAGCGGTTGGCGCAAAACAAAACTCACAGGAAGTTTGGCATATCCGTCCAAACATATTCGTATTGGAAACCGTGATTATATTGCCTTAGTGCACAAATCGGGCAAAGGAGAATTGCTGCATCGCACCGGAAAAACACGTATTAAGATTCCAACGGATATCAAATTCACACAAGACCTGTATCCATACCAAAATGGTTTTGTAAGCATTGATGCAAAAAACAGGTTGATTCAAATCAGCACCTCAGGAAAAATTACCAAAACGGCACTGCCGTTTGAAACCCGCTACACCCTTGCGGCCAACAGAAACACCTTAGTTACGCAAACCGAAAATAAAATCACCATCAACAACCAGTTGGTGGAATTGGATTTTGGGGTGTATGCGCCTCCGCAAATTCAGGTGGTAAACAACCGTACCTACATTTTAGTTTGGGACAATCAGTCGGGAAAAGTGTATGTGTTTAATCGTGATGCAAAATTGTTGGATAGCTTCCCTGTGTCGGGCGAGCACTGGGCAATGTTAGGACAAGGAACACCCGGCTCGGCGCTCTATTTGGCAGCCCAAAACAATAACAAAGAATTGCGGTTTTACCGAATGCCTTAGCGCAAATTGGCTTCAAAATGATGGGCAAAGTGTTTTTGAAAAACTTCGCTAACTTCTTTTAAATCAATCACTCTCCCCAATTCCTTTTGCATAGAAGTAACCCCTTTGTTACGAATACCACAGGGAACGATATAGTCAAAGTAAGTCAACTCTGTGTTCACATTTAGGGCAAAGCCATGCATGGTTACCCATCGACTGGTGCGAATACCCATAGCGCAAATTTTTCGGGGGTTATCGCCCTCTGGGTCTAACCAAACGCCCGTTTCGCCTTTGCTGCGTGTTGCCAAAATTCCAAAGTCGGCAAGTGTGGCAATGATACATTCCTCCAACAACCGCAAATATTTATGGATATCGGTAAAAAAACAATCCAAATCCAAAATGGGGTAACCCACCAACTGACCTGGACCGTGATACGTAATGTCACCCCCTCTGTTAGTGGGGTAAAACGACACCCCTTTTTCCGCAAGGGTTTCGTTGTTGATAAGCAAATGATTTTCATCGCCACTTTTTCCAAGCGTATATACATGCGGATGTTCAACAAACAGCAAGTGATTTTCAGTGGAAACTTGCGTATCTGGATTTCTGCGGTTGTAAATTTTTTGGTCTATGGTACGCTGAAACAATTCTTGTTGCAAATTGGTTACGGCATCGTAAGCTGCCAATCCCAATTGGCGCACCTGAACCACAGGCTTAGGGCTCATAATAAAACGGTCGGTTAAGAATAATAAGCGCACCGATAACACCCGGCACCCATGCACAAAGCGTAAGTAAAAAAACGATGATTACAGAACCACAGCCTCTGTCAATAACCGCCAAAGGTGGAAAAATAATAGCTAAAAGAACCCGCAATAAACTCATGTGAATTCAAAGATACAAATTCAGGTGTACTTGAGAACTCATGCGCATTGGTTATCTTTGCGGAAGAAAAATTTGGGATGCACGAATTATCAGAACAAGAACTTGTCCGCAGGGAAAAACTCGCCAAACTACGTGAGTTGGGCATAGACCCCTACCCTGCCGCCGCATTTAACACCACGCACTACGCCACTGACATTGCCGCAACATTTAAAGAAGGCAACAAGGTTTGTTTAGCTGGCCGATTGATGTCTAGACGTGTGCAAGGCAAGGCAAGTTTTGCCGAATTGCAAGATGCTACCGGAAGGGTGCAACTCTATTTTAACAGAGATATTTTGTGTCCCAATGAGGATAAAACCCTCTACAACGACATCTATAAAAAGCTATTGGATATTGGTGATATTATTGGAGTTGAAGGAACATTATTTACCACACAAGTGGGCGAAAAAACCGTTGAGGTGCACAAGCTTTTTGTGCTAAGCAAATCGTTGCGTCCGTTGCCACTCCCAAAAGTGGATGCCGATGGCAATACCTATGATGCCTTTACCGATCCGGAGCAACGCTACCGCATGCGTTATGTGGATTTGATTGTAAATCCGCACGTAAAAGATGCCTTTATAAAACGTACCAAAATCACCAATACCATGCGTTCGTTTTTTAATGACCGTGGTTACTTGGAAGTGGAAACCCCCATTTTGCAACCCATTCCGGGTGGTGCTGCGGCGCGTCCTTTTGTTACGCATCACAATGCGCTAAACATTCCGCTATACTTACGCATTGCCAACGAATTGTACCTCAAGCGCCTTATTGTAGGTGGATTTGATGGAGTATATGAATTTGCCAAGGACTTTAGAAACGAGGGCATGGACAAAACCCATAATCCCGAGTTTACGGTGATGGAACTTTATGTAGCATACAAAGATTATAACTGGATGATGGAAACCACAGAAGCACTTCTTGAGGAAGTAGCGGTGGCAGCCAACGGAAGTTCTTCGGTGCAAGTGGGCGACCACACCATTGATTTTAAAGCGCCCTATCCGCGCGTATCTATTTTAGACGCCATTAAAAAGCACACAGGTGTTGATGTTTCTGAAATGGACGAGGAAGCGTTGCGCAAAACTGCACAACATTTGGGTCTTGAAGTGGATGAAACTATGGGCAAAGGAAAGCTTATTGATGAGTTATTTGGCGAGCTGTGTGAGCACCACTACATCCAACCCACATTTATTATAGACTACCCTAAAGAAATGAGTCCACTGACCAAGGCTCACCGTAGCAAGCCCGGACTTACCGAACGCTTTGAGCTTATGGTTAATGGGAAAGAGTTGGCAAATGCTTACTCGGAGCTTAACGATCCGATTGACCAGCGAGAACGTTTTGAAGACCAAATGGCACTATCAGAGAAAGGAGATGATGAAGCGATGTTTATCGACCAAGATTTCTTGCGGGCGTTGGAATACGGTATGCCTCCCACCTCGGGAATTGGCATTGGTATTGACCGCCTAACAATGTTGCTGACCAACAACAGCTCTATTCAAGAAGTGTTGTTTTTCCCGCAAATGCGCCCTGAGAAAAAAGGACCAACGCTGACTGATGAAGAGCAAACCATTGTTGATTTGCTAAAAAAGGAAAGCCCCGCCGTTCTTACAACTGTGAAAGAACAAGCAGGGCTTAGTAATAAAAAATGGGATAAAGCCATCAAAGGTCTTACAAGCAAATCGGTTGTCGAAGTGAAGAAGACCGATGACGCTTTATTGGTTGTACTCCGCTGATTAAAAGAATTTAAATTCGGTTCTACGGTTTTTAGCATGCTTACTTTCAGAGCAATCTACGCCATCTTCACAGTCATTTAATAACCTTGACTCACCGTAACCAACCCCAATCATTCTTGAGGTTTCGATTCCCTTTTGATTTAGGTATTCTACCACAGATTTAGAACGACGCTCTGACAAACTTTGGTTTGATGCGGTACTACCTCTAGAATCCGTATGAGAACCTACTTCAACAACAGCGCTTTCATCTGCTCTAAGCTTAGATAAAATATGCTTGTCGATGATGGATTTTGACTTTGCTGTTAGACGTGCGCTACCTAATTCGTAATTAATAGGTAAAATAATGGCTTGTTCTGGAAGCGTACAAGGTACTTCTCTCCATGCGGTCATACCTCCTTTTTTGGTAATTACACGCTTTTCAATAGTTGTGTATTTGGCAGGAACATCTACAGCTCTAGTGGTTTCATCGCTTACTAGCACACGGCGCTCAACTACGTCTTTCACTTCAGGAATAAGAATTTCTTCTGTCCTGGCAGGAGTAGCGATTACTTCACGCTTTACTAATTTATATTTTCCTCCAATCTGTTTAGTCGTACTGCGTGCTGGTGTAACCAACTTCTTTACAGGAACCGAGCGCATTACGGCAGGGTCTTCGCGGAAATGGAAAATACGGCAGTCATTCGGATCAATAGACGGGCAGTCTGGGTTCTCGCCTGCAACCCATTTTCCAGATTTAGATTTCACCTCAATTTCTTTATAGTGATCTGCAAAAACGGCTTCGCTTGGGTATTGCTTGTTGTAGGGTTCCTCAATCCAAAACGTATCTACTACTGTAGTAAAAGTAGCAGGAACAAATTTATACTTTTTTGAAGCTGGCTTTACAACCACCTCATCACGCACAACCTTGTATTCTGCGGGAACTACTTGTAAGGTTGTATGGGCTGGAACTTCTAGTACCCGGATAGTTTCAATATCGAACTCATCGGGTACAATACATTTGGCATAACATTTTCCCGGCTCGGGATTATCAGGTAATTTATCAAGGTATTGTTCTTGGGCTTGAAGTGTAATAGCGCAAAAAAGCGCAAATAGCATATAAATAGATTTCATAATAAATAAGATTTGTTGATATCAAATTAAACGTTTATTTACCACATTTCCAAATGCTTTCTTTATCAATTTGAGTTCAAGTGTATGTATTAAAATACACTAATTCTCATCCTAGGAAGTTCTAATTGATGTATTGTAAACCTCCGTTTACTAAAGCTCTTGCAAGGTTTCCGAAAACGCCTCAAGTGTTTTGTCAAGGTCATTTTGGCTAATGGCGTCGTTTAAGAAATAGCTTTCAAACGCACTTGGTGGCAAATACACCCCACGCTTTAGCATACCGTGGAAGTATTTTTTAAAGAAATCGTTATTACCCTTTGCTGCTGAATCAAAATCCACAACAGGGGAGTCTGTAAAATGTAACGAAATCATAGAGCCCAATCGGTTAATTTGATACGGCAGCCCTTTTTGTTCTAGTAAAGGGGTCATTTCGTTGTGCAGATAGGCTGTTTTTTGGTCTAAACTAGTGAATACGTCAGGCTGCTGGTGCAGCAACTCCAACATGGTAAGACCAGCCGTCATGGCTAATGGGTTTCCGCTAAGGGTTCCCGCTTGGTACACAGGTCCGACGGGTGCTAAAAAATTCATGATTTCTTCTCGTGCGGCAAATGCCCCAACGGGTAATCCTCCGCCAATAACTTTACCATAAGTAACCATATCGGCGCGAACGTTTAGGCGTTCTTGCGCACCACCTGGTGCCAGTCGAAATCCTGTCATTACTTCATCAAAAATGAGTAACGTGCCGTGCGCATCGCACAAGCTACGAAGCCCTTCTAAAAAATCTTCTTTGGGTAATATACACCCCATGTTTCCCGCCACAGGTTCTATAATAATGGCTGCAATTTCTTCGGGATTGGCAGCAAAAATTTCGGCAACTTGATCTAGATTGTTGTATTGCGCCAACAAGGTATCTTTCGCAGTTCCAGCAGTCACACCTGGACTGTTTGGACTACCAAACGTAACGGCACCACTTCCCGCTTGAATCAAAAAGGCATCGGCGTGCCCGTGGTAGCATCCCGCAAATTTGATGATTTTATCACGTCCTGTAAAGCCACGCGCTAAGCGCACCGCACTCATACAGGCTTCTGTACCCGAATTCACAAACCGAATTTGGTCCATGTGTGGCACCATATCCAAAGCTTGCTTGGCAATTTGGGTTTCTAGTGCTGTTGGAATTCCATACGACGTACCTTTTTCAGCACGCTCTTGAATGGCTTTCACTACTTTTGGGTGTGCATGTCCCAAAATCATAGGCCCCCACGAAGCGATATAATCGATATAGGTATTTCCATCCGCATCAAACAAATAGGCGCCTTTGGCGTGGGTTAGGAAAATAGGGGTTCCGCCAACTGCTTTAAAAGCTCGAACGGGCGAATTCACCCCTCCTGGAATAACTTTTTTTGCCTCGGCAAAAAGTGCGCTACTGCGTTGGTACTGCATCATTTTAATTTGAGTTGTTGTCCAATGGCCAAATCCGTTGAGCTAAGCGAATTGATAGTCACTAATTTTTCTACGGATAAGTTAAACTTCTTCGCAATGGAATATAAGGTGTCGCCTTGCTGTACAAAATACGTATGCTTTTGCTTTGGGGGTTTTGACGCTTCTAATGGTGCTTTGCTTCCATCAAATTGCCATAATTCGTATCGTTCAATAAGTGAAATAAGCTTGTAGGCATATTGCGGGTCGGTGGCATAGCCTGCTTTTTTTAGTCCGTGCGCCCAACTAACGTAGTCTCTTTTATTCATTTTAAAGAGGTCACTGTAGCGAGAGCGGTTTCTTAAAAACTCAGAATGATCACGATAGGATTGTTCCACTTTTTTGTACTTGCGAAAGCATTCGCCTTTGGCATCATCGTCGTGCGAAACACTCGCACCACGCCACCCTTTGTGGCATTTAATTCCAAAATGATTGTTTGACTTTACCGCCAATTCGCCCATACCTGCCTGCGATTCCAACAGCCCTTGCGCCAAGGTAATACTTGCTGGAATACCATATTTTTTCATTTCCTTTTGCGCCATTTCGGCGTATTGCAACACATATACTTTCATGCGTGTGTGCGCATTGAGCTCTGCTAATTTTTTAGCAGATTTTTTTGGCGATGCTTCCTCAATTTTTTTGGTTGTGCGCTTTACCTCTCGATTATAAACCACTTTTTTTGAACCACAAGAAACTAAAAATAGCACCACAAAAATAAGAGTTACTCCTCGGGCCATTGCAGTCCGTGGCGAAAATTGAAACCCGCTATTCCTTGTGTTCCGCCTGTGTGAATTAAAAGCAAATTTGTTCCAAATGTCCATGTATCGTCTTTTATCATCTGCACCAACTGAAACAGCATAGGTGCGGTATAAATTGGATCTAATAACACCCCCGTTTGCTGCAACACATCACGTGCAAAAGCAACTAGTGGTTTGCTTACCTGCGCATATCCACGGTGCTCGGGATGTTGCACAAGCGTCCAATTTTCGTGCGGAGCAAAGGTACGAATACGGTCTGGTATAGACGCATCTTTTGTCACCTGAAACCCCACAATGTGTTGGTGCACTTTGCACGAAGCTGCCAAACCCGCCAAGGTACCGCCAGTACCAACAGCACAACAAATGGTGTCAAATGTCGCGTCTTTAGGAGTTAAGATTTCGGCACAGCCTTTTACCGCCAATGCATTGGTACCACCCTCAGGTAAAACATACAATGCGCCATGCTTTTTTTTCAACCCTAAAACCGTTTTACCCTCTTCCTTTTGACGGTATTCTTCTCTTGAAACAAAAAAGAGTTGCATGCCGTTTTGTTGGCATGTTGCAAGGGTTGGATTTAGGGGTTTGTGCGCTAACTCCGCCCCTCGTACAATGCCAACAGTAGCAATATTATATCGAGTTCCTAAAGCTGCCACGGCAGCAAGATGGTTGGAAAATGCCCCTCCAAAAGTGAGCAAGGCACTAGCGTTTGACTCTTTAAATGCAGCAAGGTTGTATTTTAGTTTACGCCATTTGTTCCCCGAAGCAAGGGGGAAAACCAAATCCTCTCGTTTTAGGTGAACGGAAATCTTCGCAGAAGCAAATGGAACTAAATCCAATTTTTGGTTTATTGCTTGAGAAAAATCCATATTCAAAAATAGCATATTGATTTATAGGGAGTAAATACTGCTCACAGAAATATAGTCTGCTTTTCGGCATGTTTTTTGTGTAATTTTAGAAAAACTATACAATGAAACGGTTTCTTCTTTTTGCTACTGCGCTCCTTCTAACATCTTGTGCTTCCATTTGTGTTTCTAGCGATTACGATACTAGCGTTGATTTTAACAACTACACTACCTATGCGTTTTTTAAACCTGGAATAGACAAGGTTGAAATCTCTGATTTGGACAAACGCCGTGTCCTTAGAGCACTCGAAAACACCCTTGCGTCCAAAGGATTTACCGCCTCTGAAACACCAGCTGTCCTCATAAATTTTCACACCAAAGCCGAAAAAAACGTGCGTGTTAGCGAAAGCTATTTGGGTTGGGGTAGTCCATTTTACGGTCCTTATGGCGGTTGGGGCTGGGGCTGGGGATGGGGTTTCAATAGACCTTATAATGTAAACACCTCCACAACAGGCGTGCTATATATTGACATTATTGATGCATCAACTAAAAAACTGATTTGGCAAGGCAAAGGCACGGGAAGTTTGAGTAAAGGCTCACCTCAAGAACGTGAAGAACGCATAAGTGCGTTTGTGGCTGAAATTTTAGCTGCCTATCCGCCTGGGGGTAGTGAATAAGTTATTAGTTTATTTTAAAACCAATTCTTTAGCAGCCGCTAAGGCATTGGCAATACCATTGGGGTTTTTACCGCCAGCCGTAGCAAAAAACGGTTGTCCGCCCCCACCCCCTTGAATATGAGTGCCAATTTCCTTGATTATGGCGTTGGCGTTTATCTCACCCTTTTGGGCAAGTTCCTTGGAGACGTAACATGACAAGATCGGCTTGTTGTTTTTACGACTTGCCAAAACAGCAACCAAATTATCACGATTTTGCCCTAATTGGAACAATGCATCTTTCATGCTGGCTGCATCCAAATTTACTTCTTTAAACAAATACGAAATACCTTTTTCTGTGGCAACACTGCTTTCCAAGTCCGAAATCAATTGCTGTACCAACTGCTTGTTCAACTGCTCTATTTCTTTGCGTAGTTTGGTATTATCGTCTTGTAGTGCCTGAACCGACTGCAGTACATTTTTTGGATTTTTTAATTGCACTTTCAGCGCGTCAACCATAGCAGCTTGGTCGTAAACCAATTTTTTGGCTTCATCAGCCGTAACGGCTTCAATACGCCGAATGCCAGATGCCACCGCCGACTCAGCAGTAATGGTGAAGTGCCAAAGTTCTGCTGTATTTGCAACATGTGTTCCTCCGCACAATTCCATTGATTCACCAAAGCGAATGG
>JBMYLP010000009.1:60576-60847 GCA_049596455.1 Flavobacteriaceae bacterium
AAAAAGTGCCATGGCACCGCTGTCCATAGCCTGTTGGAAAGGCATGTTTCGGTGTTCTTCTAAATGGATTTGCTCTTGAATCCGCGCATTGACAAATGCTTCAACGGAAGTGAGTTCATCTTGTGTAAGTTTGGTAAAGTGCGAAAAATCAAAACGCAAATATCCCGAACGTACCATAGAGCCTTTTTGGGTAACGTGGTCTCCCAAAATCGAACGAAGACCTTGATGCAACAAGTGTGTAGCCGTGTGATTGCTTGCCGTAGCAGCGCGT
>JBMYLP010000010.1:0-55203 GCA_049596455.1 Flavobacteriaceae bacterium
TGCATCTGTGGATTTAGCTTCACTTCAAGACGGTACTGGAACTGACAACCAAAACATTCAAGGTCTTGCGCTGGATGCTGCAACAAACATTTTGACCGTGGGTATTGAAGATGGAACAAGCAGTACCGTAGATTTAAGTGGGTTGGTGGGAACCGACAACCAAAATCTTACTGGAGCTACGCTTTCGGGAACTGTATTACAACTTGATATTGAAGATGGAAGTCCTGCATCTGTGGATTTAGCTTCACTTCAAGACGGTACTGGAACTGACAACCAAAACCTAAACCTCACAGGTAATACACTAAGTATTTCTAATGGCTCTACAACTGTTGACTTGTCTCCATATCTTGATAATTCAGATAATCAAGACCTAAACCTCACAGGAAATACCCTAAGTATTTCTAATGGCTCAACAACTGTTGACTTGTCTCCATACCTAGATGATACAGATAATCAAAACTTGACAGCAGGTCCCAACTCGGGAGAAGTTTCCATTACTGGAGGCAATAGCGTTACCCTTAATGTTAACGATGCTGATAGTGACCCAACTAACGAAATTCAAGATTTAAGCCTAAACACAAAAATCTTAAGCATAACAAATAATCTAACTGCTACACCGATAAATCTTACCGAAGTTTTGGATTTAGCTGATGCCGCTGATGTTACGATAAATGCCCCTGCCGACAATGAAGTGCTTGCTTTTGAAGGTGGGCTGTGGGTGAATAAGCCTTTAAAAGACTTACAGCGTGTTGATTTAGCGTCAAATTACCCTGCAGCACCAGAAGGAAATCAATTAATAGTTGGTTTACCATCATCTCCTAATTCAAGTAATTTGAGGTTTGTAAATATTGATGAAGTAGATATATTAATTATCGACAATAGTAGTGACAATTCATTTATTACACTTGAGGATTTAGATGTAAGTCGTAATGGTAAAATTTTAAAAATTGTAGAAAGCGATAACCAAAACCCAAAAATCAAAACCGTTTTAGATATATTCTATAATCCTTCAAATCCTAACGATGATAATTACTTATTTATTGACATTCAAGAGATAATTTTAGGTGGTGTAGGTGGTTCTGCAAATCGTAGAGAAATAAAGTATGAATCCGTAGAGCTTTTATGGTATAACGGAATCTGGACCCCCATGCGCTAACAAAAAAACCCTGCCAAGGCAGGGTTTGATTTTATCAAAATGCTTAATTTAAATTAAGCAGACTTTACAAACGGAAGTCCAGTACGCTCGTTTTCTACTACTTTTTTTCCAGCTGGTAAATCGCATGCGTTTGAACGCTGATCTTTAGCGAAGTAATAAATCGTTTGGTTTCTTCCTCCTTTTAGTGTAACATCTTTAGTGTGCAGGTAATACGTTTTACCTTTACTGTTTTGAAATGAGTAAGCCATAATTATTTAATTTTTATAAAGTTAGTAAAAAAAGTGTACATCCAACCTGTAAGTCGCATGAAATTGTACCACTTATTAACAAATTATAAAAATTTAATGTAAAAGCTACATCAAAAAATAAATCTTCGTCGATAAAAAATCATAAATTATTGATAATCAATGTTTTATATATATTCATTTTTGTTTTACTTAACTATAACAAAAACTAGCATTTTCATGCAAAAACTTCGTAATGGATAAAAAATACACGTTTTATTTTGGTGATGCACCCAAAAAACGCCTTAGCAGAAGCTCTGTTATGCTAATTTTGGAGCCATTTAATGCGTTTACAAGTGTAGTTGCAAGATATGGCGCCCAAAGCACACCCCTAGAGCCTAGTCCGTTAATGCACCAAATGTTTTTATGCTTTGGGTGAGTTCCAATAATAGGTTTTCTGTCAGACACTGTGGGGCGAAGACCAGCTCCGTGGTGTAGTATATCAATAGGTAAGTCCGTCAGTTTTCTTAATTGTGCCAGCAACCACGTTTTCCCTTCTGGTGTAGGAAGGTCGCTTTCAAATTCTCGTGCATAGGTAGCGCCCACGCGATACGTATCATTACCCAGAGGAACTATAAATACACTCCCCTTCACAATTTGGTCTAGCTCAAGTCCCTTACATAGAATGATAAGCCATTCACCTTTATTTGGGATAATAGGCAACTTTGAAAACCAAGGGTTCTTAAAAACCCCTACTCCTTCTGCAAAAACTACATGATTAACTTCCCAATCTTTATAGTGTAACATTTCGGATGATACCTTAAGCGCGGCATAATCAAAAAACTCTTCCACAAAACAACCCTTTTGATTGAGTTCCTGTTGTGCAATAGTGAGTAGCTTGTTCGTATCAACCCAACCCGTGTGTCGTACAATCCCAACTCCAAAAGGTGCATGTAGGTTAGCATTTGTTTTAAGCTGAATTATTGGTTCCAAATAATGCCTTAAATCAGGATTATCTGAAGCAACTGTCCAATCATTCTGCTCAGAAACTGATGTCAGCACACGATGAACAGTCATGGGATGAACAGCATCTATATATTTAGGCTGCGAATAGAAAGGAATGGCCTGTTCCATAAGCATATTCGCATTCCAAATAGATCGAAATCGTTTTAAAACTACAGGATTGTAAACTCCTGTTGCACTTCTGGAACTGGAGTTTTTTAACGGGTCAAATACAACAAAAGAAATACCTTGTTTTGATAATGCTTCAGTAAGTGCCCAACCGGCAAGTCCAAAACCTACAATAAGTACATCGCGTTGCATAAAAAAACCCACAGAAGTGGGTTTGAAATTTTAGTTTGCCCAAAGGTCTTGCTCAAAGTCCCGGATAACACTCTTCAAACGCTCGGACTCTATCAACTGCATAAATGGATCATCCACATACTTATCAATGGAACGATCATTGAAAACATTGTCAATCGCATAGATTCGTGACGTGAAACGTCTTGAGGTGAGCAACTGGTCAAAAGTTACCCGACTAGCGTTGTTTCTGTTATCAAAAACGAGTTGTTCATGTAAAATAGGACGTAAATCTTTATACCAAAGCCAAAACAAATCAACAGGTTCATCATTGTTAAGGTTATTCATGTCTTTTCCCCTTGGCATGATTCCCAATAAGCGGTATCGCATTTCACCAATGCGCTTATCAACATACCAAATTCCTTTGATTTTATACGACACAATATCCATCGACTTCAAGGGTACTGGCTCTGGTCCCTCACGGTTTTCAAGCCGTCTTACATAGGTGTCTTTGTCAAATTTTTCCGTAAAGTTTGGATTTGCATCGTTGTAAATATTCTCAACTTCACCTGAAAGAATAGCTTCACGAATGGTACGCCACATAGATCTTCTTTCACTATTATAGAGTCCATCTTTTGGAAAAAAAAGGGGGTGATTAAACTTTTCAGATAAATCTATTTCTTCATAGACAATCTTGCTCCACATGATATCTTTATCATCAACATAAGGATACTCAAGGTATTTCTTCTTACTTATCGCATCTTTTTGTTCATCAGATAGAACTCCTATTTCATCAGGTTGGTCTGCGTTAAGTACATTTACTTGCGCACTTAATACGCCATATCCAAAAAACATTACAACCAATCTAAAATACGTTTTCATTATTTAATAGTTAAGGCAAAGTCTGTTACTTTGACATTATCAATCACTTGTGTTTCGGTGCGCACTTGCGCATCAATATTATAAATAAAAATAATATCCCCCTTTGAAGCATTCTCCAAATAAGACCGAATCACACGAGAATCGTTAATACGATTAGACTTAATTGGAATAGCTGCGCGACTACCTACTTTGATATTAAAACTCTTAACGGTAACATTAAGATTGTAGTCAAAATCATCGGGAAACTTAGCTGCAATTGTTCCTGCAGGAACGTATTCGCGAATAATTTCGCCGCTATTGAATTTACCTAATTTACTGCCAAGATCAATAGAGCCTAGGGCAGCAGGAAGGGGCTTAATGCGAAAATCTTGTCCAGGAGCGTCAATGGTTGCTCCATTAATCTCGCCTGAAACAAAAATGCGCATGCTTTTCCCAACTTTATCTCCATCGGGAATAGCCAAAAACTTATTTCCCTTACGTCGAATTTTTCCGTTTGTAGCGCGAACACTTAGCTTATTGTTGGGGATGCCTGGAATGGAAATCGACAAATCGTTTGGTAATCCACGATACACCACTTTCATTTGGTCTGCCGAAATCACGGCGTCGTTTGGTTTGTCAATTACTGAAATCACTTGCGCCACATCAACAGATTGCTCCTCATTATTACGCTCAAAGAATAACTTCCCTGTGAGTTTATAAGAACCTGGTGCGGAAAACTTTTTGTTTAGCTGAACGCCTCCAGCAGCAATAGTAAAATCACGACCTAAAACCAGTGGACGATCATTTAACGACAGCTCTACACGGCTTGGTTTAAAATTTGAATCCTTTTTTCCCATCACCACAGATGCATCTACTAGCTCATTGGTATAGTAAGAAGACTTTGAAGATTCCAACAGGGTCTGATATTTGTTCAAACCGCCTTCGTGCGCATTAATAGTGCTTAAAATATTTTCAAGGATTTTATTCTCTACAAAACGAATATCAGATTGGGTTTTTGTCAGTTTTGAAAGTGATGCAATAAGCGGAAATCCTTCAAAGTGATAATTTAAATAAGGTACGTATTTTCCATCTCTGTTTAGCACATTTTCAGCATATGCAAAACGCTGATTTAAATCTGAAAGAAAAGAAAAATCAAAATCGGCATACTCTCCTTCAGGCAATTCTTCTGTTGGCGGATCTTTTTCCAAATCGGCAGCAACAAACGCATCCAAAACGGTTTGGATTTGTGACGGAAAGGAAGAAAATCTGTCAATAAATTCCTGTCCCTTATCTGTGTACTGGTCTCCAGCAAAAAACAATTCATCTAAATATTGCGACTTATCCATGATTTGGTAATCCACTATGGTATCCACAACTCCAGTGGTTTTGTCTTCACGCGCCATTAGGTAACCGTTTTCGCCACTTGCAATTAGTTGCTGCTTGAGTGATTCAATATAAGCGTAATAATCGTTTGTGACTTTTTGAATTTTGGGCATGTTTTCGGCAGCAACCCTATAGTATTCATTGTTGGCGTTGTTGCTAAACGTTGTATATTTTTCATCACTATCCGCAACCAAGTCTTGTGTTGCTTGTGAAATATCGTCATTGATTAAACCTAGCGTGGCCAACACTTCCTTACTTATATTCAACGCCAACATGGCGATGAATACCAAGTACATCATGTTGATCATCTTTTGCCGGGTATCCTGCTTTGCTCCAGCCATAACTAGTTTTTCATTGCGCCAAGAATATCTGAATACTTGGCATTAAGGTCAGCAATAGTTTGTTTTAGCGTAGTAAGTTCAGACTGAAGGGCATTCATATCATCAACCACTTGCGCATGTGCCGAAGGCTCTGTTGCCACAGCATCTTTTGTAGCCACATAGGCTTGTGAAAGCTGGGCTAATGCCTCGTTTGTTTGCGAAACATTGACGTTTAAATTTGACATATTTTCTGGCAAGTCAGAGGGTACTTCTAAGGAACCTGTAGCAGTAACCGCACTGGTAAGGTTTGTCCCAAGTGCTTCAAGTTGTGAAGTTGCATTTTGATATGCTAATTTCAACGCTTGTGCTTCTTGAGCTACACTAGATAAGTCCGTTACGTCTTCGTCAGAAACAGTTGGGCTACTTTCGCGAAGGGTAACGTATCCTCTTAATCCTGTGATAGAGAAAATAACAGCCTCTGTTACCAAACCAGCAGTAAGCCACGTGTTGCCAGAGAATATAAATTCACTGTGTGTAATTTTTAATAACGCACCAATAATCACTACTGCTGCACCTAGTCCAAAGAGGAGCTCTAAAACATTTTCAGGAATGAGGAATTTATTTTTTTTCATTTTTAATTTATTGTTGTTGAACGTCAGATGTGCCTAAGTAATCGCGCACTAGGCGGAAACCTAGATAGCTTCGGGCACTATCGGCGTATTCGTAATCTCGAGATGCAACGCGCAAATAGTACGCTACATCTTTCCATGAACCGCCTCGTGTTACTTTTTGAGTATCACTAAAATTATCATAATTCGGATTTACCGTTGTCATAAACTCGTATGTGTCTTTGGTGTACGTAGAATTTGTCCATTCAGACACATTCCCCGACATATTATAAAGACCATAATCGTTAGGTTCAAATGAGTCAGCCTCAACAGTGTACAAAGACAAATCTGCTGCATAATCTCCTCTATGCGGCTTAAAGTTTGCCATAAAGCAGCCTCTATCGTCTGTTAAATATGGACCTCCCCAAGGGTATATGGCAGATTCCAAACCACCACGAGCTGCATACTCCCACTCTACTTCCGTGGGCAATCTGAATCTACCTGTTGTGGATTTGCGTTTTTTTCTGCTGCGCAAATAGTCGCTTCTTATTTTGGTGCGCCAGTGTGCAAAAGCCCGAGCTTGATGCCAACTAATGCCTACTACTGGATAATTAGCATAGGCACGATGCCAAAAATAGTCGTTATGCATGGGCTCATTGTAGCTGTATTCAAAATCTTTAATCCAAACTGTAGTATCAGGATATACCTCGTGAACTTCGTAACGAGCAAAACTAGATCGTGCGCTATCTGGGTTTGCAACAGCTTGGTTCATGTCAATACTGGCAAATCGATATTTAAATAGCTTGGTGTTTAACGCAGGTTCGCCATTAAACCATTCGCTTTCGGGTAAATAAACGATTTCTTCAAAGACTCTAGCGTATTCCAAATCTGGATAATCTTCTCGCTCTTTAATAATGTCTACATCTCTATTCAAAGGTAAGTGATAATGAAATTGATCATCTGGAAGATCCTCAGTTTCGTAATAATTCGAAACATAATCAGAGAAATTTTCTTCTAGATATTGTTGATATCCGCTTTTTTCATCATCGTTTCCTGCTTCCAAATCGTCAGGATCATAAAGTGGTAAATATTCCAAAATAGGATTGGTGTCTATTTCATCGTCAGAAGTAGGAAATTCAGAAACAGAAAAGTAACCGCCATTTAGCAAGGCTGCTTTTGCAAGCTCTGTTCTGATAATTGAATCCTTAACCCAATTTACAAATTGCTGATACTCAGCATTTGTTATCTCGGTTTCATCCATCCAAAACGAACGCAAAGTTGCTGTACGTGTAACATTATCGTTTGCCGCAATAATGTCTTCATCCGAAGATCCCATAATGAACGAGCCCCCTGGGATAAGCGCCATGCCGTGAGGTTTAGTTTCGTAAAACTTCTTTTGTTTCACGCCAACAAGCTCACCTTGGTTTCTTCTTCCACAACCAATTAAAATTAAAGCTGTAAGAAGGATTAGCAGTACCTTTTTCATTCAATTATTAAAATTTAACACTCTATCTTATAAAGTATTTCCCAAAAATATGGAATTTAATGCATACTTCGTTGTACTGATTTCCACCAACGGCTAGGAATTTCACCTTTTTGCGCCATTCGATAGTCTTTTTCAGCACATGGTAATAACGTAGTTTGCCCTTTATTATTATGTTTCCCTTCTTTAGGAATTTCTATCCACCAACGCTGACTTTTTTCACTACGGAAAAACACTAGTGTTTCTTGCTCTTGGGGAACAACAAATTTTGTGCAAGATTCCCTAGTAGAAATCGGATATTCATTTACGCGATAGCAATAGCCTTCTAGCACATACCAAACCATTTGGGCAAGTAATTGATCTGCTCTAGGGGAAGATGGAATGTCAAACAATCCTAGCACGTTAAGCCTATCACTTAGACCAGCATATCGCATAAGGGTGCACATTTGGGTGCCGTCAAAACCATTTGGATTTCCATGTTTAAAATCCAAATCACTTGCTTTAATGACATTAAAATCGACAGACAGAATATCGGTGTCACGCAAAATAGGCTCAGACTCATGAATATCTGCGGTAATTTCTCCTAATCTGTATGCGTCAAAAAACAGCTTTTGCATCAAGTCCAATTCCTCTTGCGACACGTAATAACTCTGATAGCCCAAATTGGTAAACTGCTTTAAATTATTCGGTTTTTCAGTGATAATTTTTGACATATAGCTGTCATCCGAAACCAAAACTCCAGGGGTACCAAAATCTAACCGAGCGTCTATTGAAGTAAGGTTGATATAAGTGTCCATTCCGCTCAACGCCCGAAACAAGCCAAGCGTATTTTCCTGTTCTCCGCCAACAACTATAGTTAAAATGTTGCGTTGATACATCTCTTGTGTTAGTGTTTGCAGCGCAAAAAGGGTATCCTCAGGACTTTCTCCAGCTTTTAGCACACCCAAATCGGCGCAAACAAAATCCCAATTCCCAAAAAATAGTTGATAAAACTGTTGCCTAAAACTAAAGTGAGAAGGCTCGTCTTTGATTAATCGTGGTTCAAGCGTTACGATAACTATCTTAACATCTTTTAAATCAGGAAAGCCGCCTTGCTTCGTGTGGATTCGTAAATTACGACCCATAACTTGTTCTGGTAGCATCAAGTTGTGTGCTAGAAGCTTATCGTCAATCGGACTTAAAAATTCAAAATCCACTTACTTCTTTTTGGTGCGTTTTTTCTTGGGTTTTTGCTTTTCAAGTAGTGCCATGGCTTGAGTAAGCGTCATTTTTGATACATCTACATCTTTGGAAAGCTCTACCTTTTGTTTGCCCTTAATTAGATTATGCCTGCCCCAACGTGCTTTCTCAATACGAACGCCTTCGTCTTCCCAATGCTTAACCACCCGTTCAGCTTCTTTTTTCTTTTTATCCTCAATAAGCGTAGCGATATCGTCTTGACTCAACGCATCAAAATCATACTTTTTTGACACATTAATAAACCAGCCATTCCATTTGATAAAAGGTCCGAAACGTCCAACGCCTTTGGTTACGGGTAATTCCTCATAGGTAGCAATCGGTGCATCCGCAAGTCGTTTTTCTTTAATAAGTGCCACAGCTTCATCCAAAGTAGTTGTAAGTGGATTTTTGCCTTTTGGCAAGGAAATAAACGATTTTCCATGACGCACATAAGGTCCATAACGCCCATTATTTACTTCCACAATTTCGGAGTCAAATTCGCCCAACTGCATGGGAAGTTTAAATAAATCTAAGGCTTCTTCAAATGTGATTTTTGCCAACTGCTGATCGGGGTGCAGGCTTGCAAAAAGGGGTTTTTCTTCATCATCAACAGTGCCAATTTGTGCCATAGCACCAAATTTACCCAAGCGTACACTAAGCTGACGCCCCGATTTAGGGTCTACACCCAAAATGCGTTCGCCAATTTCACGCTGCGCATTATTACGAACATCCTCTACTACAGGATGAAAATCATTATAAAATGATTTCATTATGTCTTTCCAGTCTTCTTTGCCAAGGGCAATGGAGTCAAAATCTTGTTCTACTTTGGCGGTAAAATTATAATCAACGATATGCGGAAAATTAGCAACCAAAAAGTCGTTGACAAGCCTTCCCACATCTGTTGGAACAAGCTTTCCCTTTTCAGAACCTACGCGCTCGGTCAACGTTTGTTTTTTAATGCTATCTGAGGCTAGGGTCAACTGCGTGTACTTGCGCTCTGTCCCTTCAACTGTACCTTTTTCTACATATTTTCTATTGATAATGGTAGTAATGGTTGGCGCATACGTGGAAGGCCTTCCAATGCCCAACTCTTCTAGCCGCTTTACCAAAGATGCCTCTGTATAACGCGCTGGCGGACGGGTAAATCGCTCGGT
The DNA here is from genome assembly GCA_049596455.1 of Flavobacteriaceae bacterium. Lineage (GTDB taxonomy): Bacteria > Bacteroidota > Bacteroidia > Flavobacteriales > Flavobacteriaceae > UBA7446. Next base: position 9,707 of record JBMYLP010000010.1, read on the forward strand.
TGCGGTTATGGTTTTGGCGTTAAGCGTGTCGCCTTGCGTCATTTTTGGAAGTAAGCCTTCGGCAGATTCCTCTTCTTCGTCTTTTCCTTCCAAATAAACTTTTAAAAACCCTTCAAACGTAATTACTTCTCCGCGAGCCATAAACAAAATATCGTGCTTATCGGCGCTGATTTGTGCGGTGGTTCGCTCCAGTTTGGCATCGCTCATTTGCGAAGCAATGGTGCGTTTCCAAATAAGCTCATACAATCGTTGCTCATCAGAGGCAGCATCAACGCGCATCTTGCTCAAATTGGTTGGGCGAATAGCTTCGTGCGCTTCTTGCGCCCCTTTGTTTTTGGTTTTATACACACGTGTTTTGGCATAGTCTGCGCCATACGATTTGGTAATAACTTCTTTTGCTTCGTTAAGAGCTTGTTTTGAAAGATTTACACTATCGGTTCGCATATAGGTAATGTACCCTGCCTCGTACAATCGCTGGGCATTTGACATGGTACGACTCACAGAAAAGCCTAATTTTCTAGAAGCTTCCTGCTGCAAGGTTGATGTTGTAAAGGGTGCCGTTGGCGATTTTTTTGCGGGTTTTTTTTCAAGTCCAGAAACCGAAAAAACAGCATCGCTGTTCTTAGATAAAAATACTTGAGCTTCTGCTTCAGTATCAAATGTTTTGGCAGTGGAAGCTTTGACTACTTTTCCCTCACTAGTAACAAATTCTCCCTGAATTTTGAAAACCGCTTTGGGCATAAAGGCTTCAATCTCACGTTCGCGCTCTACCAGTATCCTCACGGATACAGATTGCACACGCCCAGCAGATAATCCGCCCTTAACCTTGCGCCACAAAATAGGGGATAATTCATACCCTACTAATCTATCCAAAACCCTGCGCGCCTGTTGCGCATCTACCAAATGTTGGTTAATGCTGCGCGGGTGTGCTATAGCGTGTCGAATGGCATTTTTGGTAATCTCATGAAAAACAATGCGCTTGGTGTTGTTTTGGTCTAAATCTAACTGCTCTGCCAAATGCCATGCGATTGCTTCTCCCTCACGATCTTCATCACTCGCCAGCCAAACCATTTCTGCTTTTTTGGCTAGTGATTTCAATTCTCTTACTACTTTTTTCTTGTCATCGTTTACAATATAATTTGGGCTAAAATCGCCATCGACATCAACGCCTAGCTCTTTTGCAGGAAGGTCTGAAATATGTCCATAGCTGGAAACAACTTTGAATTTTTCTCCCAAAAACCGCTCTATAGTTTTGGCTTTTGCAGGGGACTCCACGATGACTAAATTGTTGGGCATTGGAATAATTTTCGGAACAAAAGTAGAAGAATTTATGGTTTGTAAAAATTGTGAACGCATTAAATTTTGTCAATGACAGGCTGCTAAAGGTGCAAATTGAAATTTTAAAACACCCTGTTTCAATACCAATTTATAGAATTTGCATTCATATATTTGAATAAATTTAATACATGAATATTATTACAGATCCTTGGCCGTGGTACATCGGTGGTCCTGCCATTGCAGTGGTTTTATTTTTACTGCTTTTTTCTGAAAAACAATTTGGAATGTCTTCCAACCTACGCACGCTTTGTGCGATGGCAGGAGCGGGTAAAAAAACAGCTTTTTTTAATTTCGATTGGCGCCAATATCGTTGGAACTTGGTAGTTGCCCTAGGTGCAGCAGCAGGTGGTTTTTTAGCTAATAACTACATGACTGACGGAACAGTAGGTGCCATTAATCAAGATGTGGTTTTACAACTCAACAGCTTAGGAGTTGAAGGCGCAGGCAAAGACTATATGCCAGAAACGTTTTTTAGTACAGATGCCTTTTCTAATCCGAAGACGTTAGTCCTACTAGCACTTGGCGGCTTTTTGGTTGGCTTTGGAACGCGCTATGCTGGGGGCTGTACGTCAGGTCATGCTATTTCTGGTTTAAGCAATTTACAATTGCCCTCCTTCATTGCTGTGATTGGATTCTTTATAGGCGGATTACTTATGAATCACTTTTTATTACCTTATTTATTATGAAACGCGTACTACTTTACTTTTCAATCGGTATCCTTTTTGGAATTATTATGATTAAATCCGAGGCTGCTTCTTGGTTTCGCATCTACGAAATGTTCCAATTTAAGTCCTTCCACATGTATGGTATCATTGGTGCTGCTGTTGCATTAGGACTTGTGGTTACGCAAACCATAAAACGCTTTAAACTTAGATCATTTTTTGGTGAGGAGATTCAAATTCCATCTAAAGCGAAATTGGTAAAAGCACCGCTTTTTGGTGGAATTATTTTCGGGCTGGGTTGGGCGCTTACAGGTGCATGCCCCGGACCCATTTACGTGCTTATTGGCGCAGGGTATTTTCCAGTACTTATTGTCTTAGCATCTGCCATTTTAGGAACATATTGCTATGGCGTTCTCAAGCCAAGGTTACCTCATTAGCAAAAATTAGCGCATGACAAAATGTCAATTCCATTGATATTTTGTACTTTTACGAGCTAATAATTTTGGATGCATCAAGCTAAAGAGATAGAAACAAAAAACCCGAATACCTTCAATGGTGAGGTGTTGGAACTAGATTCGAAAACTGCTTCAGGTGATAAGAAAATGTTTATCGAGTCGTACGGCTGCCAGATGAACTTTTCTGATAGCGAAATCGTAGCGTCTATTCTTGGCGAAGCTGGATATAAAACTACCACCCAACTTAACGATGCGGATTTAATTCTAGTAAACACCTGTTCTATACGAGAAAAAGCAGAGCAAACCGTGCGCAATCGCTTAGAAGCTTTTCAGGGTGTAAAAAAAACAAATCCAAACGTTAAAGTGGGGGTTTTAGGCTGTATGGCAGAACGACTTAAAAGTGCGTTTTTAGAGGAAGAAAAAATTGTGGATTTGGTGGTTGGACCAGATGCCTACAAAGACCTTCCTAATCTTGTAGCGGAAGTTGAGGAAGGACGTGATGCCGTAAACGTAATCCTTTCAAAAGAAGAAACCTACGGCGATGTACAACCCGTACGCTTGCAGTCTAATGGAGTAACGGCTTTTGTTTCCATTACCCGTGGTTGTGACAACATGTGTACCTTTTGTGTGGTGCCCTTTACTAGAGGTCGTGAGCGTAGCCGTGACCCAAAAAGTATTTTAGAAGAGATGAATACGCTAGCCAAAGCGGGCTATAAAGAAGTAACATTACTTGGGCAGAATGTGGATAGTTATTTGTGGTACGGCGGTGGTCCTAAAAAAGACTTTGCCAAAGCAAGTGCATTGCAACAGAAAACAGCCGTTCATTTCCATCAATTGTTAGACTTGGTTGCGCAAGCACACCCAGGTATTCGCATCCGATTTTCAACTTCCAACCCTCAAGATATGACACGCGATGTACTGCATATTATGGCGAAACATCCCAATGTGTGCAACTACATTCACTTGCCCGTTCAATCGGGAAGCAATGCAGTGCTAAAAGCCATGAATCGCCAGCATACGCGTGAAGAATACATGGAGCTTATTGATGATATTAAGCGTATTATTCCCGACTGCGGTATTTCACAAGACATGATTGCTGGCTTTCCTGATGAAACCGAATCCGATCACCAAGACACCCTGAGCCTTATGGAGTATGTAAAGTATGACTTTGGGTTTATGTTTATGTATTCAGAACGTCCGGGAACTCCTGCCGCAAAAAAATTGGAAGACAACATTCCACAAGAGGTTAAAAAAAGACGTTTACAAGATATTGTTGCCTTGCAGCAAGCGCATGGGCGTTACAGAAATGAGCAATTTGTTGGCAAAACGGTTGAAGTGCTTATTGAAAAAGAATCTAAAAAATCAGATGCGCAATGGAGTGGTCGTACGCAACAAAACACCGTTGTGGTGTTTCCAAAACAACACTATACTATTGGCGATTTTGTATATGTGAAAATTGATTCTTGTACCTCGGCAACGCTACTTGGTAACGCCATAGATTTTGGTCCAACGCAAAGCTACCACCATGGATAACGTTCAAAACATCAAACAGCGATTTGGCATTATTGGCAATGATACGCAGTTAAACTTTGCCATAGGCAAAGCCGTTCGAGTAGCCCCAACAGAAATATCGGTATTGGTCACAGGTGAATCGGGAGTTGGAAAAGAAGTTTTTCCACGCATCATTCATCAATTATCTAATCGAAAACACGGCAAATTTATTGCCGTGAACTGTGGAGCCATCCCTGAAGGAACGATTGATTCAGAACTTTTTGGGCACGAAAAAGGTGCATTTACGGGCGCAACTCAAACCCGAAGTGGCTATTTTGAGGTGGCTCACGGCGGAACTATTTTCTTGGACGAAGTGGGTGAATTACCTCTTGCCACACAAGTACGATTATTACGTGTATTAGAAAACGGTGAATTTCTAAAAGTAGGCTCATCAAAAGTGCAAAAAACAGATGTACGCGTGGTTGCCGCCACTAACGTCCAAATGATGGAAGCCATCCAAAAAGGAAAATTTAGAGAAGACCTATACTACCGATTAAGTACAGTAGAAATTAACTTGCCCCCCCTTAGAGAGCGCAAGGGAGACATCCATTTGCTATTTCGAAAATTTGCTGCCGATTTTGCCCAAAAATACCGCATGCCCACCGTACGTTTAGACGAACAGGCACAAGGTGTTTTGGAACAACAACAATGGGCTGGGAACATACGGCAACTTCGAAATATTGCCGAACAACTCTCGGTTTTGGAACAGGAACGTACCATTACAGCACCTCTTTTACGGCAATACCTTCCTACGACTAAGGCAAATCTTCCAGCCGTAATAAACACAAAAGAATCGGGAGGCGATTTTGCTTCGGAAAGGGAAATTTTGTACAAGGTATTGTTTGATATGAAATCAGATTTGAATGACCTCAAAAAACTCACACATGAGTTAATGAATACCTCAAATATGGATCAAGCTAAGGAACAGCACGAAGGATTGATTCAAAAAATTTACGGAGAAGAAACCCCTTCTGAAGAGGCCCTACCTTTTGAGGCATCACATGAAACGGCTAGAGAATCTGCGCCTTACAATGACAATTTTGACTTTGCCGAAGAAGTACAGGAAGCCGAAACTTTATCACTTCAAGACAAAGAGTTAGAACTAATTGTTAAAGCATTAGAACGCAATAACGGAAGACGAAAAGCCGCTGCGGCTGAATTAGGAATTTCAGAGCGCACATTGTATCGAAAAATCAAGCAATTTGACTTAGATTTATAGCATGAAAAGAATAGCTTTCTTGGCGTTTTTGCTTCTTACAAGCTGTAAGTATTATTCTTTTACAGGTGCGTCTATTCCGGAAGGAGCAGAAACGGTACAGGTAAACTTTTTTGTTAATAATGCTGCAGATGAAGTAGGTTCTGTTTTTGAACCTGGGCTTGACAGAGACTTTACCAATGCAGTTCAAGAAATGCTGCTCAATCAAACCAATTTGGAACTTACTAACGTTAATGGACATCTTATTTATGAGGGTGAAATTGTTGAGTACCGTGTGAGTCCGATGACAGCAACCGCCCAGCAAACAGCTGCGCAAAACCGACTTACAATGGCAGTTAATGTGCGCTATTTTAATACGCTCAATGAAGATGATGATTTTGAAAAACGATTTAGCTTTTTTTATGATTTTAATGCTTTGGCGCAACTTCAGTCTGTACAAGCGGAAGCGCATGAAGTTCTTTTTGAACGTATTACACAAGATATTTTTAATGAATCCTTAGCCAAATGGTAAGTCATAAGCGTACATATTTGACAAAGCTTCGCCAAAAAGGCAACGAAGAGCCAAAAGCTACATTAAATCATTTGGACACGTTGGTGCAACAATATCCCTACTTCCAAGCCCTTCATTATTTGAGCTGGCAAATTGCGCATGATAATAATTTACCCGAAGAAGCATCGCTGCTAAAGTCGAGTTCGATACATACTAAAAGCAGGCTGCATCTAATCCCAAATCCGAGTGCTGCGACTGATATAATTCAAGTTACTACTGCGCAAGACACCTCTGATGAAGTTCGATCGTTTGTGGATTGGCTCCAGCAATTGGATACCGTGCCATCAAATGGGAATGAGCAAAATAGGTTAATCGATAAGTTTATTGCAGATGCGCCCAGAATGACAGTTTCCAAATCAATAGAGAAACAACAAGATTTAACCAAAAAACAACAGTTTGACGAACACACACTCATGACCGAAACATTGGCGGAAGTGTACTTCAAACAAGGAAAGTTAAAAAAGGCAAAAAAAGCCTATGAGATATTAGCATTGAAATATCCAGAAAAAAGTGGTTTCTTTGCTGACCAAATTCGAAAAATTACGAACGCACAAAAAGACAGTTGACATGAGTACATTTTCCATTTTTTTAGGACTAACCGTTATCATTTGCTTTTTGCTCATTTTGGTGGTCATGGTGCAAAACCCCAAAGGAGGAGGGTTATCTTCTGCGTTTGGCGGTAGTTCACAACAGCTTGGCGGGGTACAAAAAACCACTGATTTCTTAGACCGAAGCACTTGGGTCTTAGCCGCCCTTTTATTGGTGCTTATCCTGATTTCAAACTCTATGATTAGTCTTCCTACTGATGGAAACGAATCTACACTTGTAGACGAAAGCGCTATTGAAGAGGTTATTCAGGAAGAGATTCCTGAAGAAATCCCAGAAGAATTACCTGAAGTGCCCGAAACTAGCGGTGACAATTAATTCAGGTGTCATCCTGTCAGCATTTTTGTTCAATATCTTGGTAAAATTTCACTTGGCACAATTGATGCTAAATCTTTAAAAAATAATAACAAACATGAGTACGATCAATATCAAACCCTTGGCTGACCGTGTAGTTGTTGAGCCTTTAGCGGCTGAAACTACTACAGCGTCGGGAATTATTATCCCTGACACAGCCAAAGAAAAACCACAAAAAGGGACTGTTGTTGCAACAGGTCCTGGAACCAAAGACGATGCCATCACTGTGCAAGTGGGCGATACTGTTTTGTATGGTAAATACGCTGGAACTGAACTTAAACTCGACGGCGGAGATTACCTTATCATGCGCGAAAGCGATATTCTAGCAATTGTTTCATAATTAAATAAAGACATGGCAAAAAAAATTCAATTTGATGTGGATGCGCGCGACGGATTAAAGCGCGGTGTAGATGCTCTTGCAGATGCAGTTAAAGTAACTCTTGGTCCAAAAGGACGCAACGTTATCATTGGAAAATCTTTCGGTGGACCTCAAGTCACCAAAGATGGTGTAAGTGTTGCCAAAGAGGTAGAGCTTGAAGATGCACTTGAAAACATGGGTGCACAAATGGTTAAAGAAGTTGCTTCTAAAACCAATGACCTTGCTGGTGACGGTACCACTACCGCAACTATTTTAGCGCAAGCTATTGTTAAGGAAGGGTTGAAAAACGTAGCTGCTGGCGCAAATCCTATGGATTTGAAACGCGGTATTGATAAAGCCGTTGATGCTATTGTAAAAAACCTAAACGATCAGTCTGTTGAAGTAGGGAATTCTTCAGAAAAAATCAAGCAAGTAGCTTCTATTTCGGCAAATAACGACGAGGCAATTGGAGAACTTATTACTGCTGCATTTGACAAGGTTGGTAAAGAAGGCGTAATTACTGTTGAAGAAGCCAAAGGAACCGATACTACTGTTGATATTGTAGAAGGAATGCAATTTGATCGCGGTTATATCTCACCCTATTTTGTTACCAATTCAGACAAAATGGAAGCTGATATGGAAACGCCGTATATTTTATTGTATGATAAGAAAATTTCTACGATGAAAGATTTGCTTCCGGTACTAGAGCCTGTTGCGCAAAGTGGCAAGCCACTTGTTGTTATTGCAGAAGATGTTGACGGCGAAGCTCTTGCCACATTGGTTGTAAACAAGCTTCGTGGTTCACTCAAAATTGCTGCAGTAAAAGCTCCTGGTTTTGGTGACCGCAGAAAAGCAATGCTCGAAGATATTGCCATCCTTACAGGCGGAACAGTGATTTCTGAAGATCGAGGATTTACTCTCGAAAATGCTACTATTGACATGTTGGGGACAGCAGAAAAAGTAACCATTGACAAAGACAACACTACGGTTGTAAATGGTGCTGGAAACTCAGATGACATTAAGGCGCGCGTAAATCAAATCAAGTCGCAAATTGAAGCATCTACTTCTGACTACGACAAAGAAAAACTTCAAGAACGCTTAGCAAAGCTATCTGGTGGAGTTGCTGTGTTGTATGTTGGAGCAGCTTCTGAGGTAGAAATGAAAGAAAAGAAAGATCGTGTAGATGATGCACTTCATGCCACACGAGCTGCTGTTGAGGAAGGTATTGTTTCTGGAGGTGGCGTTGCGCTACTTCAAGCATTACCAAGTTTGGCAAAGCTAAAAAGCGAAAATGCCGATGAGCAAACAGGAGTTCAAATTGTGGCTCGTGCTATTGAATCACCACTAAGAACAATTGTTGCTAATGCTGGCGGTGAAGGCTCTGTGGTAGTTGCAAAAGTTATTGAAGGTGACGAAAACTTTGGCTACGATGCCAAAACAGACACCTACGGCAATATGCAAGAAAAAGGAATCATTGATCCAAAGAAAGTAACACGCATTGCGCTTGAAAACGCTGCATCTGTTGCGGGGATGATTCTTACAACAGAATGCGCTTTGGTAGATATCAAGGAAGATAATCCACCCGCCATGCCACCAATGGGCGGCGGCGGTATGCCAGGCATGATGTAAAAACCAACTAAAATGACTGCCCCGATAAGGGGCAGTTTTTGTATGTATTCTACGCTACTGAAACATATTGAATTGTTCCTTAATGAAAATCCAACGCTACAAGATGGTTTAGATTGGATTTGCAATGAGATACAGCAAAATCTCCCAAACTACGACTGGGTAGGCTTTTACTTTCATCATCCCAAAAAAAAGGAACTTCATCTTAAGGCATTTGCCGGAAAACCTACAGACCATACCGTTATTCCATTTGGCAAAGGCATATGTGGTCAAGTGGCTGTGAGTAATCAAAATTTTGTGGTGGATGATGTGTCCCAGCAAGACAACTACATTTCGTGTAGCATTGACGTGAAATCTGAAATTGTAATTCCACTTTTTGTGGAGACCAGAAATGTGGGGCAAATCGATATTGACTCCAATACACCCAGTGCATTTAACCAAAAAGATGTGGATTTTTTAGAAGCCGTAAACGCTCTCGTTTCTACATTTTTATTGCGCACAAATGCGCAATTTTAGTGAGAGAAAATTCCTACATTTGCGTTTACCAATTTTTTCTTAATGCAAGACGCTATACAAGCCAAATCCGCCCTCGTTTCCGTATTCAACAAAGAAGGGCTTGCGCCCATTGTCAAAAAAATGCACGACTTGGGCATTACGCTTTACTCTACTGGCGGTACGGCGGCTTTTATTGAAGAGCAAAACATCCCTGTTAAACAAGTTGAAGACTTAACTTCATACCCTTCTATTTTGGGTGGGCGTGTAAAAACATTGCATCCAAAAGTTTTTGGTGGGATTCTAAACCGAAGAGAAAACGAAAACGACCAACAAGAACTTGCCACTTATGACATTCCGCACTTAGACATTGTTTTGGTGGATTTATACCCTTTTGAAGACACCGTGAAATCTGGAGCTAGCGAGGCAGACATTATTGAAAAAATTGATATCGGTGGTATTTCGTTAATTCGTGCTGCTGCAAAAAATTACCGTGACGTTTTGTGCGTTTCATCGGTTAATGATTACGCCGATTTTTTAGCATTGTTAAACAATAAAAAAGGCAGCACTGGACTTTCCGACAGAAAGAAATTTGCTGCCAATGCATTTCAGGTATCTTCGCATTACGACACTCAAATTTTTTCGTTTTTTAGTGATGATTCCGATACACTAAAAATCAGCTACACAGGCGGTACTACATTACGATATGGGGAAAACCCCCACCAAAAAGGGCAGTTTTTTGGTGACTTTGATGAGGTGTTTACCAAACACGGAGGAAAAGAACTATCATACAACAACTTGTTGGATGTTGATGCTGCGGTGCAGCTCATGGCAGAGTTTCAAAACGATGCGCCAACATTTGCCATTTTAAAACACAATAACGCTTGCGGATTAGCAACACGTAACACTCTTGCTGAGGCTTACACAGATGCGCTTGCAGGCGATCCAGTTTCCGCTTTTGGTGGTGTGCTGATTGCCAATACTTCCATTGATCTTGCTACTGCGGAGCAAATCCACAAATTGTTCTGTGAGGTAGTTATTGCACCTGATTTTAACACAGATGCCCTGCAACTGCTTCAACAGAAAAAAAACAGAATTTTGTTGCAACTTAATCAATACCCGCAACCCAAAACATTAGTGCGCACATGCCTTAACGGACACTTGGTTCAAGAGCGAGATTCTATTACAGATAGCTCCGATATGTTACAGGTGGCTACGGACAGAAAAGTTACTCCACAAGAGGAAAGTGATTTATTGTTTGCCTCTAAAATTTGTAAACACACCAAATCAAACACCATTGTATTGGCAAAAAACGGGCAGCTCATTGCATCAGGCACTGGACAAACTTCTAGGGTAGATGCACTAAAACAGTCTATTGAAAAAGCGTCGCACTTTGGTTTTGATCTCAATGGTGCCGTAATGGCTAGTGATGCATTTTTTCCATTTCCAGACTGTGTAGAAATTGCCCACAAAGCAGGTGTCACTGCCGTAATTCAACCTGGCGGGTCTATTAAAGACCAATTAAGTGTTGATTATTGTAACGCAAATAAATTAGCAATGGTCATGACAGGTGTGCGGCATTTTAAACATTAATTCGTAATATTATACAATATTTGCTCCCATGGGTTTTTTTGATTTTTTAACTGAAGAAATTGCGATTGACTTAGGCACCGCTAACACACTCATTATTCATAATGACAAGGTGGTAGTTGATAGCCCGTCTATTGTTGCAATGGATAGAACAAGCAACAAGATAATTGCAGTTGGACAGGAAGCCAATCAAATGCAAGGAAAAACACATGAAAATATTAAAACAATCCGACCACTTAAGGATGGAGTTATAGCAGACTTTAATGCCTCGGAGCAAATGATAAGCATGTTCATTAAGAACATCCCTTCACTCAAAAAACGCTTTTTTACCCCTTCACTTCGTATGGTTATATGTATTCCTTCGGGAATTACAGAGGTAGAAATGCGTGCGGTGCGCGAATCAGCAGAGCGTGTAAACGGCAAGGAGGTTTATCTTATACACGAACCCATGGCAGCCGCTATTGGTATTGGAATTGATATCATGCAGCCTAAGGGAAATATGATTATTGATATAGGTGGTGGTACTACAGAAATCGCTGTTATTGCTTTGTCGGGGATTGTGTGTGACAAATCTGTGAAAATTGCAGGCGATGTATTTACCAACGATATCATCTATTACATGCGCACCCAACATAACTTATATATTGGTGATCGTACTGCTGAGAGAGTGAAAATTGCCATTGGATCTGCAACAGAAGAACTTGAAAATCCTCCAGATGACATGTCGGTGCAGGGGCGTGATTTGCTCACTGGGAAGCCAAAAGAAATCATGATTTCTTACCGTGAAATCCATAAAGCACTTGATAAATCCATCATTCGCATTGAAGACTCTGTAATGGAAACCTTGGCGCAAACCCCACCCGAGTTAGCGGCTGATATTTACAATACTGGAGTGTATTTGGCAGGTGGCGGATCTATGCTTAGAGGACTGGATAAACGATTATCCCAAAAAACTGAACTCCCCATTTTTATTGCTGAAGATCCGCTGAGAGCTGTAGTGCGCGGAACGGGAACCGCACTTAAAAACATTGAGCGTTACAAGTCTGTTTTGGTTAAATAGATAGCTCATGCAAAAACTCCTGAACAGCATACTGCGAAACGGAACGCTTTTGTTGTTCATATTGCTGTTTGGGCTATCCCTAAGGTTTATTGCTAATAATCAAAACTACCAACAAAGTTCTTTTTTAGCATTTAACAATGCTGTTTCAGCGCCGTTTTTTGAAGCCCGTCATACTTTTTTTTCCTTTTTTAAAAGACAGCTCCATAACGACCAACTCGTAGCGGAAAATCAATACTTGCTCGAGCAACTCATCACTAAAAACAACCAAGCATTTTTGTTGGATTCTATCCCCTTTGAGGTAATTCCAGCCCAAGTAATTCGAAATAGCATTCAGTTAAAGCACAATCATTTGACCATTAATGCAGGCGAAAGAGATGGTGTGAAAAAAGAAATGGGCGTCATCACTGCCAACGGTATTGTTGGTGTTATAGAAAATGTATCTACAAAAACCAGTGGGGTAATTTCACTGCTTAACAAATCGCTACGCGTTAATGCTAAACTCAAAAAAAGTAATCATTTTGGCAGTTTGCATTGGGATAGCAAGACGCCTAATACTGTGGTACTCTCGGATGTGCCTTTGGCGGCAAAAGTTGTCGTGGGGGACACTATTGTTACAGGCGGTATGTCGGCTATTTTTCCAGCCGAAATACCCATTGGAAAAGTCTCAGCTACGGAAGTTCCGCTTAATGATAATTATTACAACTTAAGTGTTGCCCTTTTCCAAGACATGACCAACTTGAATCAAGTATATGTAGTGCGTTTTCCTTCGGCAGATGAGATTAAAAAACTAATAAACGACAGTGATAATGAATAGATTGCCGAAATTGATTTTATGGTTTTTGGTGTTGCTATTTGTACAAGCATTTTTGTTTGACCCTGTTTTGTTGGGTATTCCTTATGCTCCTTTTGTATATGTATTGCTGTTTATTTTTTTACCAAACGATTGGGCGCCATGGATTATTCTTTTGGCTGGTTTTTTTATTGGCTTTTGTATCGATTTTATCTTTTTTTCAGGGGGAATTCACACTGCCGCATGTGTGTTAATAGCATACACACGCCCATTATTTATTAGAGCGGTATTTAGCGACACTATGGCTCCACAAGACCTAAAAATTGAGCATGAATCCTTTGGGAGTTTATTTCGATATGTTATACTCATTGTACTGGTGCATCACTTTTTTGTTTTTTTATTTGTTGTGGCAACTATTGACCGTTTAGGATGGCTGCTAGGTGCATGGTTTACCAATAGTCTACTGACCATTTTGGCAAGTGCTTTTATTCTAATCCTAACTCGAAATTCCAAGTGATGAGAACACGCTTTTTCCCCATTCTCATTGGTTTTTTTGGAATTGTGATGCTTGCACGGCTATTCTCGTTACAAATTTTATCAGATGAATATGGCGATTTGTCCCTCAAAAATTCGGTGCTAAAGCAATTTGTCTATCCAGAACGGGGCTATGTGTTTGACCGTAACGGAAAATTATTGGTTTCCAATCAACCCATGTATGATCTAATGGTTGTGCCAAAAGACCTAATGTCATTTGACACCTTAGACCTATGCAAAATGCTTCGACTAACAAAGCAAGAACTCAATGATAAACTTGCCAAAGCCAAACGCTATTCGTTGCGTGCTCCTTCAGTATTGTTAGGTCAAATTTCAAAGCAAGATTATGCCACCCTGCAAGAAAAAATGTGGAAATTCCCAGGGATGTACATTCAGCGAAAATCAGTACGTGCTTACCATACTGATGTTGCATCTAACATTTTGGGCTACATCAGCGAGGTGAATTATTTTGATATGGATAACAACCCCTACTACAAACAAGGCGAACTGATTGGTAGGCAAGGCATTGAAAAAACGTACGAGAAAATACTTCGAGGGAAAAAAGGCGTTACCTATTTACAGCGCGATAAGTTTAATCGAATTATTGGACCTTATAAAGAAAAACAACTGGACACGCTCCCGACACCAGCGCAAGATATTACGTTGTCCATAGACATTGATTTACAAGAATACGGCACCAAACTTCTTGCCAATAAACGCGGTGGGATTTTGGCTATAGAACCAAACACAGGTGAAATTTTAATGAGTGTTAGCACCCCCACTTATGCACCAAATTTGCTTGTCGGCAGAGATCGTTCTGCAAATTTCAGAGTTTTAAAACAAGACACGCTAAATCGGTTTTTGTTTGATCGCTCGTTGCAAGGGCAATATCCGCCAGGTTCGCCGTTTAAAGTACTCAATGCGCTTGTTGCACTTGAAGAAGAGGTAATTCAGCCAAATGCAACATTCACGTGCTACAGCGGTCACTTCTATGCGCGAAATCAATTTATGGCTTGTAAGTGTACACCTGGTTCAATAAATAACTTAAATAGGGGGATTTACAATTCGTGCAATACGTATTTTTCAAATGTGTATAGGCGCATTATTGATAAAGACAATAATGCGCCAGACGGCATAAATACTTGGCATAGTCACCTCAGTAGTTTTGGGCTTGGAAATTATTTGGGCTACGATCATCCCGTGGGGCAATCGGGCTATGTGCCAAATGCTAATTTTTATAATTTGTGGTACCCTAACCAGCGTTGGCGTGGTGCAACAACTGTCTCAAACGCCATTGGGCAAGGCGAAATTTTAATGACACCTATCCAATTGGCAAATGTTGTTGCAGCAATTGCTAACCGTGGATTTTTCTATACTCCCCATTTTGTGAAGGGTATTCAAGGTGATTTCATAGCTGCCGAGTACAGAACAAAACGATTTACTAGCATATCAAAAGAACACTTTGACCCAGTGATTGAAGGCATGGCGAACGTGGTAAAAAAAGGTACTGCGCGCATAGCATCAGTACGAGGAATTGAAGTATGTGGAAAAACAGGGACCATTGAAAACTTTACCAAAATCAACGGAGTTAGAACCCAACTTACAGACCACTCGATGTTCATTGCGTTTGCGCCAAAAGACAATCCAAAAATTGCCCTCGCCGTAATTGTTGAAAATGGGTATTGGGGTGGTAGATGGGCGGCACCCATTGCAAGTTTGGTCATCGAAAAATACCTCACTGGAAATGTGAAACGCTCATGGTTAGAAAAACGCATGATGGAAGGTAGTTTGGAAGCAGAGTACGCTAAAGTAACCAGTAACAAACCCTTTAACATAAATGAATAAATTCGCACGTTTTGATTGGTTTAGTTTGCTGCTGTACCTCGTTTTGGTTGGTATCGGATTCATAAATATTTACTCTGCAGTGTATAATGCCGATGATAACTCTGTTGCGCTCAGTTTTATGCAAAAGCAACTGATTTCTTTTGGGCTAGGGGTTGTATTAATCTTTATTATACAATTTTTTGATACCAGATTTTTTGAGCGTTACGCAAGCATTATTTATTTAGTTTCAATTGGTAGCTTGCTAGGGCTTTGGTTGTTTGGAACTGAGGTGTCTGGTGCGCAGTCGTGGTATACTATTGGGAGTTTTAGTTTACAGCCTTCTGAGTTTGCGAAGGTTGCAGTTGCCTTAGCGCTTGCCAAACATTTGGGCGATTTTAATACCCAAATTGAAAGGACCAAAGATTATATCGGGGCGTTTGTAATTATGGGGATTCCCACAATTCTTACCCTTTTACAACCTGACCCAGGAACCGCACTTGTATTACTTGGTTTCTTTTTAGTCCTTCACACAGAAGGGCTCCCTTCATTTTTCTTCATAAGTCTTATCAGTCTTTTTGTTTTATTCGTTTCAACATTATGGATGGGCATGTATTGGGTAATGGTTGCGATTGTACTATTGGCAATTTTGTATGTTGCTCTACAATCTAAGCGAAAACGCAAAAAAATTGTTTTCCCTGCCCTACTTGCTACCATTCTTTTTAGTGGATTTACTTACTCCGTATCCTATATTTTTGAGCATGTTTTTGAGCAACGTCATAGGGATAGATTCAACATACTGCTTGGCAAAGAAGTAGATACACAAGGAGTTGGATATAACATCAACCAATCTCAAATTGCCATTGGCTCAGGTAGATTTTCAGGGAAGGGATTTTTGGAGGGCACACAAACAAAAGGTGGTTTCGTTCCAGAACAACAAACCGACTATATTTTTACCACTATTGGGGAAGAATGGGGGTTTATCGGCTCCTCTTTTGTGTTGCTACTTTTTTTAATCTTAATACTGCGAATTGTTAGAGTTGCCTATAAACAAAAAACGACATTCGCGCGAGTTTTTTGCCTTGGTTTTGCCTGTACTTTGTTTATTCACGTTGCTATAAACTTAGGCATGGTAGTAGGGCTCGTTCCCACTATTGGTATTCCTTTACCCCTAATGAGTTATGGCGGCTCCAGCTTATTGGCGTTTAGTATTTTCTTAGGTATTTATTTGCGTATTGCCTACCAGCGAATGGATTAATTTTGTTGTAGGGCTAATGGTTTAGAAGGAATAAAATTAAGTTCCAAATCTTCCAATATATGAACGGCTTCTTCTAAATAAATATCTTTATTCAGTGCTTTTTTCCATCGCTTACGTTTCTCGGCTAGAATAGTATCAGATTTCATTTTGGAACGCTCATAAGGCAGCGATGAAAACGAAAGTGAATTCGTATAATCGTCTAAAACTTCAAAAGTATCGGCAACCGTTTCGTCTTTTTCAATTTCTGATGAAAACGCCTCGTAATTCAACGAAAACACATTTTTGTCTTGCTGTGTCTTAACCCATTTTGCGTTTTTTTCTATTAACTGAAAAAGCTCATTTTTCTCAATGCGCACAGCACTTTTTTGAATCACGTCTTGATAGTTCCCATAGCCGTTCCATTTAGAAAACGACGCAGAAGCAATTTGATCCCACACCAATGGATTTTCCTCGTCTTTCTCGCCAATATCCACATAGGCGTAGCGGTCTGGAGCAACCACATCACTTTTTACTCCCTCCAACTGCGTAGATTTTCCTGTAATGCGATAAAACTTTTCGGTAGTGTATTTCAACGCGCCTAAATCACCATAGGTGCTTTTTGACACAAATCTGTTCAACTCAAGTACGTTTTGCACCGTGCCCTTTCCAAAGGTTTGTTTACTACCCAATACCACAGCACGCTCATAGTCCTGCATGGCAGCAGCCAAAATTTCAGATGCAGATGCAGAAAGTTCATTGACCATAATCACAAGTGGTCCTTCCCAAAGTGTCTTTCCGTCTCTATCTTTAAGTACTTTACTTTTTTCAGACGTAGATTTTACCTGAACCACAGGACCTTCATCTATAAAAAACCCCGCCATATCAACTACCGTTTGCAACGAACCACCTCCGTTATTTCGCAAATCAATAACAAGTCCATTCATCCCTTGCTTTTTCAATCGAATGATTTCCTGCTGCATGTCTTTTGCAGCGTTTCGCTCTTTGTAGTCCTTAAAATCAACGTAGAATTTTGGTAAGTGGATTAGCCCATAAGACCGCCCTGCTTTTTCTATTAGTGTTGATTTCAAATACGATTCTTCCATGACAACCGTATCGCGGTTGATTGCAACTTCCTCTACAGTTCCGTCCACTTTTTTAACGGTGAGAAACACCGTAGTTCCTGCGGGACCTTTAATAAGCTCAATGGCATCGTCTAAGCGCATAGACTGAACGTCAACCGGATCTCCTTCCTGTTGTCTGACCATCATAATTTGATCGCCAACTTCAATCGATTGATCTCGCCATAAAGGACCCCCAGAAATAATTTCTACAATTTTTATCGCTTGATTTCGCTTGGTTAGTCTTGCACCAATTCCTTCGTATTTTCCAGACATAGAGGCATCAAATCTATCTTTATCTACAGGCGCAAAGTACACCGAGTGTGGGTCAAACTGCGAAACAAAAGCATTCAAATAGGTACCAAACCAATCTTCTTCCCTTAAATCACCCATAAGTGAGAAGTAATTTTCAAGATTTTCGCGTGTAATATTACGGGCTTCAACTTCCAATTCTACAAATGTTTTTGGTGTATAAGAAGCGTCTTTTTCTACTTTTTTTTCTTCCTCCTCTAGTTTACTATGTACAATATTTAGCGTTGAAAACTTGAGTTGCTTGCGCCACTTTTCGGTGCGCTGACGCAGCGTAAGCGGATAGTCTTGCTCTTCGTAATTAAGATCAATTTCTTCATTTTTGGAATAGTCAAAGGGCTTTTCCAACAGCTCGGAATAAAATAATTCTGCTTCTGCTTTACGCTCAAGATAGCGCGCATACACCAAATCAAAAAAGTGTGTATTCAAACTTCGAAACTCATCGTCAAGTGCATATTTATATCGCTCAAACTGAATAATATCCTTCTTCAAAAAATACCTTTTTTGTCCATCAAGCGCCTCTAGGAATGTAGTGTGGAGTTTTTCAGATAGATCGTTATTTATAATTTTTGGAGAAAAATGACCACGTTGCATAAAATATGTGATAAGCTCCATGAGCAACTTATCTTTGGATGCAGTGTTGGAAAAACTGTGATTTGCAGGCGCATTGAAACGTGTCCACGCAACAAATACTAGGGCAATTAAAATTAAGGGAACAAAAATCTTCTTTCTCATATGTGTGTTTGGTAGCAAGGTTAAATGTACTACTTTTTGTTAACTTTTTGATAAGTCCTCGATAATCATGCCAAATTAAACCAAAATCACGCTGCCATTGTGTATTTTTAACGTTCAATTAACAAAAATGAAAAAGCCACTTATTCTGGTTACCAACGATGACGGCATCAGCGCACCGGGGTTGCGAAACCTAATAAAAGTTATGACCACCATTGGCGATGTGGTGGTGGTTGCACCCGATAGTCCCCAATCTGGAATGGGACATGCCATTACCATAAACAACACTTTGCGATGTAGTAAAGTAACTATTGACGATGGTCCGCAAACCGAATACGCCTGTTCGGGTACCCCTGCCGATTGTGTAAAAATGGGTGTGCACGAAATCCTAAAACGCAAACCCGATTTATGTGTTTCGGGAATCAATCACGGTTCAAATTCATCCATCAACGTTATTTATTCGGGCACCATGAGTGCTGCCGTAGAAGCGGGTATTGAAGGCATTCCGGCTATCGGTTTTTCGCTATTGGACTATGCATGGAATGCCGATTTTTCACAAATAACCTCTTTTGTTAAGCGTATTGCCGAATCGGCACTAACCAACGGAATTCCTGAGGGTGTTGTGCTAAATGTAAACCTACCTAAACTTCTCGAAAAAGACATTAAAGGCATTCGCATTTGCCGTCAAGCCATGGCGTATTGGGTAGAAGAATTTGACAAACGAAACGACCCAACAGGCAAAGAATATTATTGGTTAACAGGAAAATTTATCAATGAGGACAAAGGCGAAGATACAGACGAATGGGCACTCGAAAATGGCTATGTGAGTGTGGTTCCCGTGCATTTTGACATGACAGCGCATCACAGTATTCAAAAACTAAACACATGGGATTTCTAAAACCCTCTATGCGTTGGGGTGTACTTATTGGAATTGGTCTACCCGCTTTTTTGTTGGGTATTGTTTTACTTGTTTTTGACACGCAAGGGAAAGAAATACAATCCGCCGCTTTGGCTGGGCTTGCTGCCCTTAGTGCCGTTCCAAACCTGTTGCTCTTTTTTTGGGCACTTCGAAAAAATAAAGACACCATGGCATATGGTATTCTTATGGGCTGCATCTTGTGGGCTTTGTTTACCTTTGGCATAAAGTTTTTTGGATGAAATATTACGTCATTGCGGGAGAAGCATCGGGCGATTTGCACGGCGCAAATATGCTCAAAGCGTTACGGCATAAAGATCCATCTGCAGTGATCAGGGCTTGGGGTGGTGATCGCATGCAAGCAGAAGGCGCAACATTGGTAAAACACTACCGCGATTTGGCATTTATGGGCTTTTGGGAAGTTGCCAAAAACCTCCGCACCATTCTGAACAACATTAAACTTTGTAAAGAAGATATTGCAAAATTTAAACCAGATGCGCTGATTTTAATCGATTATCCTGGGTTTAATTTACGTATTGCCGAGTGGGCAAAAGCGCAGCGCATTCCGGTGCATTATTATATTAGTCCGCAAGTATGGGCATGGAAAGAAAATAGGGTAAAATTGATGGCACGAGTTATTGATTACTTGTATGTCATTCTGCCTTTTGAAAAGCCTTTTTTTGAAGAAAAACACCGCATTCCCGTTGATTTTGTAGGACATCCGCTATTAGACGAAGTGTCCCATTTTGATGCAGGTTCAGAAGCCAATTTTAGAAAACAACACAAGCTACCTAAAGACAAACCCATCATTGCTTTACTTCCTGGGAGCAGAGCCCAAGAGGTGAAAAAAATGCTGGATGTGATGGTAGCAACCGCCAAACAATTTCCAGACCATTGTTTTGTGGTGGCAGCAGCGCCGCATCTTAGCGATTCGCTTTTTGAAGGCTTACCCGTTTATGTTGTTAGAAATGACACCTACACTCTTTTAGCTCATGCCACAGCAGCGTTGGTCACTAGTGGAACAGCAACCCTAGAAACAGCACTTTTTGAAGTGCCACAAGTGGTATGCTACAAAACCAGTGCGTTGAGCTATGTTATTGGAAAGCAAGTGGTCAAATTACCTTATATCTCGTTAGTAAATCTAATTCTAGATAAAAACGCCGTTCACGAACGCATCCAATCGGAGTGCAACTCAAAACAATTAGCAGCAGATTTATCAGAAATTTTGACTGGACCAAAGCGACAAGCGCAACTTGACGCCTACAAAACATTAAAGGAAAAATTAGGAGGAAGTGGCGCAAGTGCTGCTGTTGCCAAATTAATTTTGGAACGAACCCATGCGTAATTTTATTTTTATACTACTTGCCGTGAGTCTTGTAAGCTGCGGTAGTTTTAAAAAAGGCACCAAAATGAAACCCCGTGACGGGGTGGTGTATTATGCCAAAGGGTATATGGGAACTCCTTATGTTTATGGCGGAACAACCAAAAGGGGGATTGATTGCTCTGGGCTAATCTACAATGCCTACCGCCAACAAGGCATTCGGGTGCCAAGAACCGTTCACGAATTGCGAAAAAAAGGGAAGCGTATTTCAGTTGATAGAGCCAAAAAAGGAGATCTTGTCTTTTTTAGAACATCTAAAAAAAGAAAACTAACCCACGCTGGTATTGTGGTAAGTACAAAAGGTGGTGTTCCGCAATTTATTCATGCCTCCACATCAAAGGGGGTGATGGTTTCTTCGTTAAATTCTAGCTATTGGAAAAAGGCGTATGCCCAAACCCGAAGACTGCTCAAAAAATAATTTTTTTGTACTTTGAGGCATGCCTCATCCAAGTACACCAATAGCGGTCATTGCACTATCGCTTAGCGCAGGAATTCTACTGCGTGAAACAGGATTCGAGCCTTCTTTTTTTCTATTTGTTGCAAGCACAGCCGTGCTGATTTTTTGTCATTTTAAACGGATGAAAAAACTCTTTTTATTTACGGCATGTAGTTGTTTTTTATTGCTGGGAACGATACGATACAAACCACCAAATGTAACTGTTAGCTCAAAGCCAGATCATTATACCATTGAAATTAAAACAGTACAAAACACCACCGCTTTTGGATATCAATATGTGGTAAAAACGACGCAGAACGAAAATGCGCTTCTTCAAACAAACTTGGAGAACAAATTTACTGTTGGCGAACGCCTTTTGGTGCATGGAACATTTGTTCCGATAGCACCTCCAAAAAACCCAACGGATTTTGATTTTAGAACCTATATGCGTCATAAAGGTGTTTCACGAAAACTGGTGCCTACAAACGAGGTTTTTATCCTGGTTGGGCACAAATCAAGTGTAAATAGTTGGGCGTTTGCCGTACAACAAAAACTGATTTCAAAATTGAAAAAAACGCCTTTGCGAGAAGACAGCAAAGCTTTGGTTATGGCACTTGTCTTGGGAAATAAAAAAGAACTAACGGAGGAACGTATCCAACAGTATCAGCGGGCAGGTGCTATGCACCTACTGGCAATCTCTGGACTGCATATCGGCGTGGTGTTGCTGTTGCTCCGCTTTTTAGTGGCACCCCTAAAACGAATTCGGTATGGGACTGTTTTGGCAGCGGTATTACCTATTGTTTTTTTGTGGTGTTTTGCGCTTATCACAGGAGGAGCGTCATCTGTAATTCGGGCAGTAACCATGTTTTCTTTCTTGCAGATTGGACTTGCCCTAAAACGAAAAAACGTGCGAATGCAGGGTGTTTGGGTCAGTTTTGTGGTGTTGCTTTTTGTGCAGCCACAACTGCTTTTTGACGTTGGGTTTCAACTAAGTTACGCAGCTGTTTTTGGCATTGTCTGGATGATGCCACATTGGCAACGCTTGTTTGTGAAAAAAAATCGTTTGGTGCGGTATGTAGCTGCGCTTATTGGTATTGGCGGCATTGCGCAGTTGTCCGTTTTACCCCTGAGTTTGTTCTATTTTCATCAATTTCCAATGCTGTTTTGGCTGAGTAACCTGGTGCTTGTTCCCTTTGTTGGGATCATCATTATGTTTGGAATTGGGTGTATTGTGATGAGTTTTTTTTCATCTGCAGACTGGTTTTTTACTTTAGCAGACACCGTGTTTTGGGGCTATCAATGGGTCGTGGCGTGGATTGCACAATGGGAAGGTTTTTTTGTGGAATACATTCCATTTAGAGCCATTGATGCATTACTGCTTGGCATGACTATTTTGGTTTTATTTTATCTGTTGCAATCTCCAAAAAAAAATAGAATTGTGTTGTTTGGAATGCTCAGTTTAGTGTTTCATGCACAATTGTATTTAGACTGGGAAAAACCGCCAAAAGCAACCATCACACAATTGTATAAAAATTCATTGCTATTGATTGCGGATAATGTTAACGTTATCGCAATAGCAGCCAAGCAAACACCAAAAGTGAAACGCATGGCGCAACAATTTCAACAGCACTATCGACTTAAAAACACTGTGTACAAGCCTATGCAACACGCATACACCAACCTGCTTGTAGTAGATAGTTTGGGGACTTATCGTGGAATGGGAACCTACCAATCTGTATTGCTTAGACAAAGTCCAAAAATCCATTTGGGAGAACTGATTGATAGTATTGCACCACAAATTATTATCGCAGATGGCAGTAATTATCCTTCATTTATTTCAAGATGGGAGAAAACCTGTGCAGCAAAGGGTATCCGTTTTCACGCTACGGCAACACAAGGGGCTTATCCTTTAAACTGATGCTCAAAATTTTTGATATATATAGTAAAGTCTTGCGGAGATTTGATGTTTTTATAATCTTGTTTATGGATTAGTTTGAGGTAAATCTCAATCTGCTTTGGGGTTAAATACCCCACAATAGGTGCAATATAATTCCCTTTTTCATCAAAAAAAACAAGTGTTGGGTAGCCAGAAACACCCAAATAGCGGGTAAAGTTATGCGTGGCGTTACGGGA
Source organism: Flavobacteriaceae bacterium (assembly GCA_049596455.1). Taxonomy (GTDB): domain Bacteria; phylum Bacteroidota; class Bacteroidia; order Flavobacteriales; family Flavobacteriaceae; genus UBA7446. Next base: position 32,972 of record JBMYLP010000010.1, read on the forward strand.
CTTGGCGCGTTTTGGGTCAAAATATGGATTGTCAAAAGCTATACCCTTATAGGTGACTTTTTCATTGCCTTCGGCGTTAAACTTTACAGGGTAAAAATGCGCATTTAAATATGCACTCACGTCGTCGTTGCCAAAGGTGTTTTTGTCCAGAAGTTTACACGGACCGCACCAAACCGTGTAAGCATCCAGCATAATGGGTTTAGGAGTTTCCTTTTGGGCTGCCAAAGCCTCATCAAGAGTAAACCATTTTACTTGGGCACTAATAGAAGTGCCTATCAGTAAAAAAATAATAAAGGCTTTATTCCATGCCATGCATCATGCGCTTTAAGGGCTTATTGAGTATAACCAATATTAGTGCCATAACCGTTGGTGCAATAAAGAAAATCATAAAAAATGAACTCATGGACGTTTGAGATGAAATTTCATCGATGTAGCTTCCCAACTTGTGGCTCATAAAGTTTCCGATTGCAGATGCAAAAAACCAAATGCCAAACATAAATCCAACCAACCGCTTTGGCGATAATTTACTTATATAAGAAAGCCCAACAGGCGATACACAAAGCTCGCCAAGCGTGTGGAAGAGGTATGCCAAAATCAGCCATAAAATACTTACCGACGCAGTTTGAGCACCTGGAGGAATTTCGGAAGATCCGTATGCAAGTGCCACGTATCCCAGTCCCAAAACAAATAAGCCCAAAGCAAATTTTAATGGTCCTGATGGGTTCTTGCCCACTTTGCTAAGTTTTGCCCAAACAAGTGAAAAAACAGGTGCAAATGCAATGATAAAAAATGAGTTTAAAGAACTAAACCACGAAGCAGGTATTTCGAGAACTTCAGACAAAAAGTCAATTCGTGTTTTGTAAACTGAAACATACCAAATAATGATAAAACTAATGGCGGTTGCCAAAATCGTAATTGGCGTGCTTTTAAACACACGCATTCCCAACAGATACAGTAATCCCGACAGCAAAACTAATGGAACAAAAAGAAAAAGTCCGTCAACAACACGAAAGGCATCTGCTTGAATGCCCGCCTCTAAAATCCTATCGGTATAGTCTCTAGCAAAAATGGTCATGGTGCCACTGGCTTGCTCAAACGCTACCCAAAAAAATATCGAAGCAAAAGTAAGCACAGAAGCTACAATTAGGCGGTCGCGCTCTACACGTTCATAGCGAAGTAATCGCTTGACAATTAGTACAAAATATCCAATGGTTGCAATGTAAAATGCCCCTTGGTTTATATCACTAGAAATAAGCGTAGTGCCAAATATTACCTCAGCGATATTATTTGCCATAAGCACTATACCCGCTACAGTGGCAACCAAAAATAACGTCGTGTCTACATTTGTAAAGCTAACACTCTTGGCAGTATCTTCTGCCCTAACCGCAGGTTTTTTGGAGGGCTTTGCTGCTAAATCGCCAAGTATTTTTTGTCCAAAATAAAATTGAATGGTACCAAATAGCATAAAGATTCCTGCCAATCCAAAACCATAACTCCAGCCTTCATTTACCCCATACCAGCCACAAAGCAATATGCCCAAAAACGCACCTGCGTTGATGCCCATATAAAAGATGGTATACGCCGAATCCTTTAAATTTTCCTTCTTTTTGTACATCTCTCCAACTATGGAGGAGATATTGGGTTTAAAAAATCCATTTCCAAGAATAAGCAAAAGTAGTCCAAGGTAAAAGGTGAAGGGTGTTTCAAAGGCAAGCGAGCCGTGACCAAAAGTCATGAGTAATCCGCCAACCAAAACGGCTAAGCGAGGGCCCATAAATTTATCTGCTAAGTAGCCTCCCAAAATAGGTGTGACGTAAACCAAACCTGTGTATAATGCCATGAGTTCCAATGCATGGGAACGCGTCCATCCAAAGCCGCCTTCAGAGAAAGGTGCCGTTAAAAACAATACCAAAAGCGCACGCATGCCGTAGTAGCTAAAACGCTCCCACATTTCAGTAAAAAATAGCATAAATAGCCCTACAGGATGTCCAAAAATAGTACGTTGATTTAAGGCAGAACCGCCAAATTGTGTTTCCATAATTAAGTTGTTGTTGGGCTAATATAGGATTTTTGGGGGAATGATTAGAACTGTAAAGACATCCGTATCTTTGCCCCATGAGCAATCAAAAAGGGCAAAAGGCATTGATTTCGGGGTTTTCTAAAAAAACCAAAGCGGAAAAAATAGCTTGGATTAGTGAACAGTTTAGTAACCCACAAGAGGCAGCCGCCGTTTTAGATACCTACACCCATCCCAATGCCAAAAGGCAAAGCCTCCACGATGACTTTATCGAAAATGCCATCACTAACTTTTACTTGCCCCTGGGTGTTGCGCCCAACGTTATCATTAACGGCAAAACGCTGACCATTCCCATGGCAATTGAAGAAAGTTCAGTTGTGGCAGCCGCCGCTAATGCGGCAAAGTTTTGGGCAACCAAAGGCGGATTTCAAGCCCGCATTTTAGACACTGAAAAAGTGGGTCAGGTGCATTTTATATTTGATGGAAACCCCAATACCCTTCAAACATTTTTTAGCACACACAAAACAACACTTTTACAATCTACTGACTCCATTACCAAAAATATGCGCGCTCGTGGTGGGGGCATTACATCTTTAAAACTGTTGGACAAAACCGCCCTTTTGGATGGCTATTTTCAACTCGATGTACGCTTCGACACCAAAGATTCTATGGGTGCTAATTTTATCAATTCCTGTTTGGAGCAATTGGCGAAAACATTAGGCGAATTGGCTGCGCAATACGCTGATTTTTCGGAAAACGAAAAAGCCATAGAGGTGGTCATGAGTATTTTGTCTAACCATGTGCCCAACTGCTTGGTAGAAGCCTCCGTGTCATGTCCAGTAAAAGAGTTACTTACCAATGAAGTTGAAAGTGAGTTATTTGCAGAAAAGTTTGTGCAAGCCGTTCGCATTGCCGAAGTAGAGCCTTATCGTGCGGTAACGCATAACAAGGGCATTATGAATGGTGTAGATGCTGTAGTCATTGCCAGCGGTAACGATTTTAGAGCCGTAGCCGCAGGCGTGCACGCCTATGCTGCTAGTAGCGGGCAATACCGCAGTTTGTCTAAAGCAGAAATTAAAGATGGGATGTTTCACTTTTCGCTGACACTACCGTTAGCAATTGGAACCGTTGGAGGTCTTACCAAGCTGCACCCCATGGTGCAATGGTGTCACGAGCTAATGGGCTTCCCCAATGCCGAAGAATTGATGCAAATTATTGCCGTAGCAGGGTTGGCGCAAAATTTTGCTGCCGTGAAAAGCTTGGTTACTACAGGCATTCAACAAGGGCATATGAAGATGCATTTACTTAATATCTTAAATCAATTTGAAGCTACGCCAGCCGAAAAAAAAGCCGTTGTGGAGCACTTTAAAAAGCACACGGTATCGCACCACGCCGTAGTAGAAGTGCTTGAAAAACTTCGTTCCAAATGAGATTTTTTGCACACGGAAAATTGTTACTCACCGCCGAATATGCCGTTTTGGGTGGTGCAACCGCATTGGCAGTGCCCACCAAACTGGGGCAGTCGTTAGAGGTTACTGAAAAAGGGAATGCCATTCAATGGAAAAGTGTGGATTGTACTGGTAAGATTTGGTACCACAATGAATTTGATATCGCAACACTTACACCCAAACATCCTGATGAAATTGGCAATCGGCTACAACAATTATTTTTAGCAATCAAAACGCAGCGCTCAAACTGTTGGAACACCTCAACAGGATTTTCATTTACCACCACACTTGATTTTGACCGCTCGTGGGGATTGGGAAGTTCCTCCACGCTAATTTCACTTTTGGCGCAATGGGCAAACGTAAATCCATATATTTTACAACAGCAGGTTTTTGGGGGTAGCGGATATGATATTGCATGTGCAACGTCAAAAAGTGCATTGGTATATACGCGCACTAAGCCATTACAACCTACCGTTACTTCTGTAAATTTTTCTCCTGTTTTTAAAGAACAATTGTTTTTTGTGCACCTAAACCAAAAGCAAGACAGCCAAAAGGCGGTAGCGGCATTTGATAAAACCAAACTAACCCCATCAAAAATTAAGGAAATAGGTGCGATAACCTCAGCGTTTTTGAAGGAGTCCAATCTGAAAATTTTTCAAGAATTGATGTGGCAACACGAAGAAATTATTGGGGATTTGATTGGCGAAACTCCAGTGCAAAAACGTCTTTTTGTTGATTTTAAAGGAGCTATAAAAAGCCTCGGTGCTTGGGGTGGAGATTTTATCTTGGCATGTGGAGATGCAACTACACCAACCTATTTTGCCAACAAAGGCTACACAACATGTTTGCCCTATGACGCACTGATTAATGACGCGTTTTAAGGTCTAGCGGAACATAGAGTATATCTCTTGTGCCAGCAGCAGTTCCGTCGTCATTATATAAATCTTCTATGCGAAACTTAAGTTTTTTGTCGTTGTAATAATTAATTATATCTATTCTATCACGCATAATTTGCGTAGCAAACGACTTATGCTTGGCATATTTTTCTCTTTGTTTGGCAGCAGCCTTTCTTCCAATGCCATTATCTGTTACACAAACTTTTAGCATTTCGTCCTCTTGCACTAAATCTATCGTGATTTTTCCTTTTTCTTTTTTGGGAATGATACCATGAACAATAGAATTTTCCACTATGGGTTGAAGCATCATACAAGGTAAAAACACTCCGTTTTGGTCAATTTCCGAGTCGATATTAAACTCCAAATCTATTTTTTGTTCCAGTCTATGCCCTTGCAATGCCACATAATTGGTGATATAAGCAACTTCATCTGTAATGGAAATACGGTCAACACTACTCATTTCAATGGTGTTTCGAAGTAGCTTTGAAAACGACGTAATGTATTTGTTAAACTCCTCTTCTCCGCCCAAAATCATAGCGGTTTGCATCCCATTTAAGGCATTGAAAATAAAATGAGGGTTCATTTGTGCCCGATATGCTTTGGCTTCCAAATTGGAAACTTGAAGGTTACGATCTCTACGCTCTTTAAGTAGTTTAGCTTCCAATACCAAAAACATATAAAAAACAAAAACAATCACAACAATGATAAGGGAGATAAACCACCATTTTAAATAGAACGGAGTGGAAATAAATATTTTGAACTCCAATAAATTAGATATTTGTCCGTTGCGTTTACCGCGAATGTATAACTGGTGACTTCCTCTTGAAAGCCCAACTAAGTGGATTTCGTTGGTTGATTTTTTCCAATCTGCCAAACCCGCCTCGCCAGTCACCCTATAAGCGTATTCGATATTTGGATTGTCCTCCAGCTCAATGTGGACATGGTTGTAGTTTCGAGATAATCTTAGCTCTTTTTCTACACTATTCGAGTTTAAAATGGTGAGTTTTTCTGTGTCAGCATCAATATACTCAATGCCCTCAATTTTAATCTCAAAAGGGGCCTTGTTTTGAGCGATACTTTTTTCCGAATTAAAAAGGAAGGCAACAAAAAATATCGTAGAAAGTCTTAACAAAAATAACTTTGGCACGATTCGTGTATGAGTGTACGAGTAATGTTGTAACATTTTTATTGGTTATTGTTTTGACGCCCGCACTTTTTTTATGTGCGGGTGTTTTTTTTGAATAGCTAAATATAGCATTTGTGTGCGATAATTAACTAATTTCGCTTTATGCATATACTTTACGACTTCTTAACTGAGCTAGGCTGGTCTGCTACATTGGCGTGGTGGGCAGATTTTACCCTGCTTTCTTTAATCTTACTCATCATAGCTTGGTTATTGCGTGTCTTTGCGCGATTCCTTTTGGTAAGTATTTTTCATCGAATTGCAGCTTCCACAAAAACAACCATTGACGATACGCTGGTTGAAAACAAGTTTCCAAAAAATATATCGCGCTTTGTGCCTTATTTTTTCCTAAGTGCACTGGTTGGGTTATGGGCAAATGGGAATAGCACTGTTGAAAGCTGGCTAAGCGCAATTGTTAATGTATATGCCGTCTTTGTAACTATTGTCGCCATTCGCAGCTTGTTGCGCACGCTGAAACAAGAATTGCAAAACCGCCCACAGTTTAAAGACAAACCCATAGAAAGCTACATTCAAGTGGTTATGATTTTTTTGTGGGGTATTGGACTACTCCTTGCTTTTTCCATTCTTTCGGGAAAGGACTTGGTGTATTTTTTCACAGGTCTTGGTGCGCTATCAGCGGTCATATTGTTGGTGTTTAAAGACACGATTTTAGGCTTTGTAGCTAGTATCCAAATTGCAGCAAACGATTTGGTGCGCATTGGCGATTGGATTACCATGGAATCTTATGGTGCCGACGGCACCGTCATTGAAATCAATCTTTCCACAATAAAAATTCAAAATTTTGATAACACCATTACCACCGTTCCAACCTATAAATTACTTTCAAGTTCCATAAAAAACTGGCGCGGCATGAGCGAATCCGAAGGCAGACGCATCAAACGTCCGCTGTACATTCGTGCATCTTCGGTACGCTTTTTAAGCGATGAGGAATTGACTGGTATTACAAAATTGGAGCGATTCAAAACAGTAGTGCAAGAGAAAAGAGCCGAAATTGAAGCCTATAACAAAACCCTAAAAGCCAACACCTCCATTCCCCTAAATGGCAGAAACCTCACCAATATTGGATTGTTTCGATCGTACATTGAAACGTATTTGGAGCAGCATCCGAGCATAAATAAAAACCTTACAGTCATGTGTAGGCAACTTGCGCCCACACCAAACGGCATTCCCCTAGAAGTCTATGCGTTTACTTCTGACAAAATGTGGAAAAATCATGAAACGATTTCTGCAGATATTTTTGATCATATTTTAGCATCTGCCTCCTTTTTTCACCTTAGACTATTTGAGTTTGAGCAACAGGGAAGCGTCTAAAATCTTCTTTTAAAGCAAAAAAGCCCTCCAATTCAGGAAAGCTTCTCATGGGTTCTCCTACGAACCTCTTACAAACAATTGTTTGTAAGCAACACAACGCGTTGATGTCAAAAGCACTTGATGTACTTAGCGGTCTGGACGGGACTCGAACCCGCGACCCCATGCGTGACAGGCATGTATTCTAACCAGCTGAACTACCAGACCGTTTGCGTTAGGTGCGTGCAAATATACACCGCATTTTCGGATACACAAACGCAAAAAAGATTTTGATTAGAGTTGCTCTTCTATCGCAGCAGCATAAACCGCTTTTGGCGATACACCGACCTTCCGATCTACCAACTCACCGTTTTTAAAAAGCAACACCGTTGGGATATTTCTCACACCATATTTAGCAGCAAACTCTTGGTTGTTGTCCACGTCTACTTTTCCAACAACGGCTTTGCCGTCGTAATCTTGACTAAGCTCGTCAATAATGGGACCAACCATGCGGCAAGGACCGCACCACTCTGCCCAAAAATCAACCAACACAGGTTGTGAGGACTTTAATACAACTTCGTCAAAGGTAGCATCTGTAATTTCTAACGCCATATCATTCTAATTTTAGGTAATCAAATGTACTACCTTTTTTTTCAAAAAAGGATATTGTAGCATCAGCAATTGTTATCCGCACATTTGGGTTGTTGATACTTAATTTAATTTATATGCAACTGGATATTCGTCTAATGCTGCCAAAAGAGACTCGCCAACATGCACCTTCACTTTTCGGCTTGCAGTAGTCAATTTTAATTTGTCCTCCGTTTCATAAAACGTCATATCTACCTTATGGTCCCCTTTGTTTTCTTTAAACAATTTTTCTAAAAATTTTAGCAATTGTTCGTCCATGTGCACTACGTCCAAACGCAACGTAATTTTTTTGGTATATGTGGCTAATGTATCTTGTAATTGTTGAAATGCATTGAATTGCAATCTGGGCTCTCCGCGCTTCCCCGTTTCTCTATTCAGCCAGCCTTCCCTAACAAGAGCTTTTACATGGATAAAACTGTCTGAAACCAAAAAGTGGCGGTATTTTAAATACTCTTCACCAAAAATTCTAAACTCGTAGGATTCCTCAAAATCTTCAAGAGAAAATATCGCCCATCCTTTGCCGTTTTTGGATACACGGTGCTCCACTTCACCCACCATACCACCAAAGCTAACTTCTTTATTGACTAAGGGCTCAAGGTCGTTGAATAAGCCCACTTTAGCATTGCAAAAATGCTTCATGGCGGGAGCAAAATCGTCTAAGGGGTGACCCGAAAGATAAATCCCGACCACTTCTTTTTCTTGCTTTAGCGTATGCAAAGCCCCCCACGGTTCACAATCGGGAAGTGTGGGCGTGGGAATACTCGCGGCTGAATCTGCTCCAAATAAACTCACCTGTGCCGACTGTTCATTTTCCTGATGTTGTGCGCCATAGCGCAGTGCTTTTTCTACAAAACTTACACCGTCCCCATTGTGATGAAAATACTGCGCCCGATGCGCCGATGAGAGCGAGTCAAAACCGCCTGCTAAAGCCAAACTTTCAAAAGATTTTTTGTTTGCCGCGCGTAAATCAATACGTTGGGTTAAATCAAAAATAGAGGAGTACGGCTTTTCCTTTCGATTTTCTACAATGGTTTTTACAGCAGCATGCCCTACTCCCTTAACAGCTCCCATGCCAAAGCGGATTGCACCCTGATCGTTTACCGTAAATTTATAGAACGATTCGTTTACATCAGGGCTTAGCACTGAAATTCCCATTCGACGACATTCTTCCATAAAAAAGCTCACTTGCTTGATGTCGTTCATGTTGTTGGATAACACCGCAGCCATATATTCAGCAGGATAGTTCGCTTTTAGATATGCCGTCTGATACGCCACCCACGCATAGCACGTGGAATGCGATTTGTTAAACGCATAGGAAGCAAACGCTTCCCAGTCTTTCCATATTTTTTCTAGGGTTTCTCTTGAATGCCCTCGCTCCTCACCACCATTCAAAAACTGTGGTTTTAATTGTTCTAGGAGTGCAAAAATCTTTTTCCCCATGGCTTTGCGCAACACGTCCGCCTGACCCTTGCTAAAGCCCGCCAACGATTGCGACAGCAACATCACTTGTTCTTGATACACCGTAATGCCATAGGTTTGCTTGAGGTATTGCTCCATTGCGGGCAGGTCGTAAGTGATTTCTTCTTGTCCATTTTTTCGACGCACAAAGCTAGGTATATACTCCAGCGGACCTGGGCGATACAAGGCGTTCATCGCTATTAAATCTTCAAATACATTGGGTTTTAAATCTCTAAGGTATTTTTGCATTCCCGCACTTTCGTACTGAAAAATACCAACGGTTTCGCCTCGTTGAAATAACGCGTACGTAGGTGCATCATCTAATGGAAATGTATCTGGATCTAAATCTATATCATGTCGGTATTTAACAAGTTTGACCGTGTCTTTAATAAGGGTAAGCGTCTTTAGCCCGAGAAAGTCCATTTTTAGCAATCCTGCATCTTCCACCACCGCGTTGTCAAATTGGGTAACATAAAGGTCAGAATCTTTGGCAGTGGCAATGGGAACAAACTCAGTAATATCGTCAGGAGTAATGATAACACCACAAGCATGAATACCAGTGTTCCGCAGCGACCCCTCAAGGACTTGCGCCTGTTTCAGCGTTTCTGCTTCAAGGTCGTTGCCCTCGGCAATAGCTTTTAATTGAGCCACTCGAGTAAATTCATCTGCGCGCAAATTTTCTTTCAATGCTTTATCGTCCGAATTGAAAATCTTTTTCAGCTTCATGTTGGGCACTAACTTGGCTACTCTATCGGCATCGCCCAAAGACAAATCCAATACTCGCGCCGTATCTCGAATACTAGATTTTGCTGCCATCGTTCCGTAAGTAATAATTTGTGCCACCTGATTTGCACCGTATTTTTCAATCACATAATCCATTACTTTGGAGCGCCCTTCGTCGTCAAAATCAATATCGATATCGGGCAGGCTCACACGGTCTGGATTGAGGAAGCGCTCAAAAAGCAAATCGTATTTGATGGGGTCTATATTGGTTATTTTTAAGCAATATGCTACCACAGAGCCCGCCGCCGAACCACGCCCTGGACCTACCGAAACTCCCATGTTTCGCGCAGCAGCAATAAAATCTTGTACAATCAAAAAATACCCTGGATATCCCGTATTTTCAATGACACTCAATTCAAAATCAATACGCTCTTTGAGCTCATCATTCAGATTGGTATAGCGTTCGTTAGCGCCTTCATAGGTCAGGTGTCGTAAATAAGCGTTTTCGCCGCGTTTTCCGCCGTCATTAGCATCTTCTTGTGAAACAAATTGGGTGGGAATATCAAATTTGGGTAGCAGTACATCTCGCGCCAAATCGAAGGGTGTAACCTTATCAATAATTTCTGAAATGCTTTCCAAAGCCTGAGGCAAATCAGCAAAAGCTTCCCGCATCTGTTCAGCCGTTTTAAAATAGTATTCTTGGTTAGGCAACCCGTAACGATAACCTCGTCCCCTACCAATAGGAGTTGCTTGCTTTTCGCCGTCTTTTACGCACAGCAAAATATCATGCGCATTGGCCTCATCTTGCTTTAAATAATACGCGGAGTTCGTGGCGACCAATTTTACGTTATGCCTTTGAGAAAACTGCACTAGCACCGGATTGATACGATCTTCATCGTTTTGTCCATGACGCATAATTTCAATATACAAGTCGTCAGCAAATTGTTCTTTCCACCACAAGAGGGCTTCTTCGGCTTGCTTTTCACCAACATTAAGCAGCTTTGACGGCACTTCGCCATAGACATTTCCGGTAAGTACAATAATGTCTTTTTTGTACTGTTGAATTAAATTTCGATCCACACGAGGCACGTAATAAAATCCCTGAGTATATGCCAGAGAAGATAATTTGGATAAGTTTTGATATCCTGCTTTATTTTTTGCCAAAAACACCACTTGATAGCCATCGTCTCTACGACTTCGGTCTTGATGATTTTCACAAACATTAAGCGTAATCCCAACAATGGGCTTTAGCGGCGGTCTTTGGTCATCTTCTACCCGTTGAGCATTTACTTGTTTGACCGCTTTTACAAAATGAAATGCGCCCATAAGATTGCCCAAGTCTGTGAGAGCCACAGCAGGCATATCGAGTTTGTCTGCGGTTTGGGCAAGTTCATTTACCCGAATAGTGGACTGCAACACCGAAAATTGTGATAAGGTGTGCAAGTGTGCAAAGGGCAAATCCGAAACAGGCTGTGTGGGTGGTGTAGCCGTTTGGGTTGGCGGTTGCGCTTGCTGTACAAGTTTGGCTGATGCCGCTTTTAGGTTTTGATGTGTTAACCCTACAAGGGGGACTTGATCTGGATAGGAATCTTGAATTCGTCCCACCAAAGCAGCAGCATCTTCTACGCTGTTATAAGAACATTTGTTTTGCCGAATAAGCTCCAAAAACACGCGCGCCGTGGCTTCAACATCTGCGGTAGCGTTATGTGCTTCTTCAAAACTTTCATCAAAAAGATGCTTGTATAACTCTGTTAGCGTTGGCAGTTTAAATTTCCCGCCTCTACCTCCTGGAAGTTGGCATAGGATTGCCGTATCTTCAGTACATGTGTCTAAAACGGGAATAGTGGTAACGGAGGTGTTGCGTTGAAGTCGGTGTAGTTCTGCCCCAATGATATTTACATCAAATCCTACATTGTGTCCTACAACATACTGTGTTTTTGATAGTGCTTTTTCAAATGCGGTTAATACATCGGAAATAGAAGTACCTTGCTTTTTTGCTAATGCGGTGCTAATGCCATGAATTTGTTCAGATTCAAAAGGGATATCAAAACCATCTGGGGTAACAATAAAGTCTTTGTGTTCAATGAGGGTTCCGCCTGCGTCATGAAGTTGCCAAGCAAGTTGAATACAGCGTGGCCAGTTCTCGGAATCCGAAATGGGAGCATCCCAGCGTTTGGGTAAACCTGTGGTTTCGGTATCAAAGATTAAAAACATACACAAAGATTAGCCCACTAATTTAACGAAGTTATAGGCGAAATGGGGCGCATCAAAACATGAAGTTATTAACGTTTGGTGAAAACAAAAAATAGTGTAGCTTTGCCACGCATTAATAACACGGGTTTCGCACCCCAAAATTTAATTTGATATGCCAGTAAAAATTCGACTTCAACGACACGGTAAAAAAGGAAAACCCTTTTATTGGGTAGTAGCAGCAGACTCACGCTCAAAACGAGATGGACGCTACCTAGAAAAAATAGGAACTTACAATCCTAACACAAATCCAGCAACGATAGACATACAGGTAGATCGTGCAGTAGATTGGCTTCAAAATGGAGCACAACCCACAGACACCGCAAGAAACTTGCTTTCTGAAACGGGTGCACTACTTAAAAATCACTTGGTGAATGGAGTGCGCAAGGGTGCTCATTCTGAAGAAGATGTAGAAACAAAATTTGCTGCTTGGGTAAGTGATAAAGAATCACGCCAAGAGGTGGCAAAAGATAAGGTAGCAAAGGCTAAAGCTGATGAAAAAGCCAAAGCACTTGCTGCTGAAAAAGAAATTAATGAGAAGCGCAAAGCAGATGCGGAAGCAGCTATTGCGGAAGCAGAAGCAGAGGCTGCAGCAGCAGAAGCACAAGCCGAAGAAACTGCCGCTGAGCCTGCCGAAGAGGTTGCTGAGCCTGCCGAGGTTGCTGAGCCTGCCGAAGCAACAGAGGAGGCTGCCGAAGCAACAGAGGAGGCTGCCGAAGAGGTGGTAGCAGAAGCTACTGCAGAAGATGCTCCTGCCGAAGAGGTTGCTGAGCCTGCCGAAGCAACAGAGGAGGCTGCCGAAGAGGTGGTAGCAGAAGCTACTACAGAAGATGCTCCTGCCGAAGAGGTTGCTGAGCCTGCCGAAGAGGTTGCTGAGCCTGCCGAAGTGGTTGCTGAGCCTGCCGAAGAGGTTGCTGAGCCTGCCGAAGCAACCGATGACAAAGACACAGCAGAAGCTGCTGAATAATCCATGCGTGTTGAGGACTGCTTTTTTGTGGGCACTGTCGTCAGTAAATACAGTTTTAAAGGAGAAGTTTTACTTAAACTTGATACCGACGAACCTGAGCAGTATCAATCCGTTGAAAGCTTATTTTTAGCACAAAACAATACGCTAATTCCCTATTTTGTTGTCAAAAGCAGTATGCACAAACCTGGTTTGTTGCGTCTAAAACTCGAAGATATTTCATCTGAAGAAGATGCCAATCTGCTCCTAAAAGCAAAAGCCTACTTACCATTATCCGAATTACCTCCGCTTTCAGGAAATACGTTTTATTACCACGAAGTCATTGGGTATGCCGTTGAAGATAAAAATCTTGGCAAACTTGGTAACGTTATCCGAGTAAATGAGCACACAGCACAAGCCACTTTAGAGGTGGATATTGACGGAAAAAATGCACTGATTCCAATAGTAGATGACATCATTCTACAGGTGGACAGAAGCGCCAAAACACTTCACGTAAGCACACCTCCGGGATTGATTGATTTATACATTCAGGATGTATAGACTTTTATGTCTTTTTTGTTTTTCAGGACTACTTGTACAAAGCCAAGTGCAGCAATTAGACGAAGTAGTATTAAGCGCACAACGACTAAAAAGTGATATTCAACCGCTAAGTGCTACAATCGTTTCAGACAGTTTGAACCTAAATTTCACACAAGAAATAGGTGGACTATTGCAACAAATTCCCAGTCTGTTTGTCAGCAGTCAGCAAAACTTTACGCAAGACACTCGTATTGCCATTCGTGGGTATGGCGCACGTGCCACTTTTGGGATTCGTGGCATCAAAGTTTTGTTAGACGGTATTCCCATTACTACGCCAGACGGACAAACCCAATTGGATCATATTCCGCTGTCGCAAATAGGGACTATTGAAGTGCTTCGTGGGCTTTCAAGTGGCTTATATGGCAACGCCTCTGGCGGTGTGATTTCGCTACAGAGTGCACCTATCATTTCAGAAACTAATATAGCCGTTGCCTTAGGAGATTTTCAATCGCAATCGTTAATGGCACAATGGAGCAAAGCACAAGAAAAAAACCGATTTCGTGCTATAGTGGCACATCAAAAGCAACATGGTTACAGGGAATGGAGTGGGTTTGAAAACACACTTGTTTCGCTATCAAATGAGTTTGATTTAAAAAACAGTAGCACATTAAACATCGATTATTCATTTTTCAATAGTCCATATGCGTATGATGCAGGAGGGCTTACCCTTACGCAAGTCAATGAAAATCGCAAGCAGGCGCGTCAAGCCAACCTAAACTACAACGCTGGCGAGCGTGTGCAACAGCATCAACTCAGCGCGCGACTGGAAACAAAAAATTGGCAATCGTATGCGTTCTACACACGTAGGCAATTGGATGCTCGGTTGCCCTTTGTGTATGGTGGTCAAATTGATTTAGGACGAGATTATTTTGGTTTAGGAACGCAAACTTCTGGAACCAAAAACAAATGGCTTTGGCAATACGGCATAGAGAGTGCAGCACAACATGATGCGCGTATTCGATTTGAAAACAATATGGGTGCTAAAGGCGAAGAAACACTACATCAAAACGAGCGCTTTTACAGCCTTGGGGCGTATGGGATTACAGAATTTAGCTATTTGGATTGGCGATTACGAACTGCGCTTCGTGCAGATATGCATCGCATAACCTTAACTGACTTTCTGGACACAAATACAGGTAAAAAAGACTTGGCAGCGGTCTCGCCTAGCATTGCTATCCATCGAGAGTTTTCAAGATTTTTCAGTAGTTATGTGCGTTGGGGTACCGGCTTTGAAACGCCGTCGCTGAATGAGCTGTCGGCAAATCCCTCTGGAAAAACAGGATTTAATAATGCGCTTGAGCCCCAAAAATCGTCCGAAACAGAGCTTGGTATTTTATTTCGGAAAAAGAAGTTTGATGCGTCATTGACATTTTTTTACACCAAAACCAAAAACGAAATTTTACCCTTTGAGTTGGAAACCTTTCCCGGGCAAAACTTTTATAAAAACATTGGGCAAACCACAAGAAAAGGAATAGAATTAGAGGGAAATTGGCAGTTTGCTATATCTGGAAATTTGACGTTTTCATACAGTCGCGGACACTATCAAACCGAAACAAAAAAAGAACTGCCAAACGTTCCAAAACATCAATTTGCAACCACTTTACAACAACACATAGGCAAAAGCACGCTGGCGCTACACACCAGGTCTGTTGGGGCGCGCTTTGCGGATAACGAAAATAAGGTGCCCGTACCGCATTTTTGGACAGCAGATGTAACCATTAAGCATAATTGGCGAAAATCTGCACTTGTCATTGGAGTAAACAATATTGCTGACACGCAATATTTTGATAATATTCGTATCAATGCCTTTGGCGGAAGATTTTACGAGCCTGCCGCCACACGACAAGCATTTTTACGTGTTGTGGTTTCCTTTTAATTTTGGGTATATTTAGACAAAATTAGCTCCTAATGAAAAGCGTAATTCCTGGTTTTCTAACATTATTAGTTTTTGTGCAATTTTCATGTGCTCAAGTAGAAAACACTCCTCCCATAAAGACACCTGATTCCAAAAAATACACCCCTGAGCTTGTAGTGCCTAATGTAGAAATTCCATGGGGCATGGTTTTTTTGCCAAATGGCAGTTTGCTTTATACCGAAAAGGAGGGGAAACTAATTCGTTTTCAGTATGGAAAAAAGAATGAAATTTCGGGGCTTCCCACCACCTATGTTCGCGGGCAAGGCGGATTGATGGGGTTGGCAATACATCCCAACTTTGAGCAAAATAATCGGATTTATTTTGCCATGGCAACGCCAAATGAAGATGCTTCGGGTGGAAACACTGGGATTTACTCCGCAACACTTCTGGACAACTCCCTTAAAGATGTAAAACTGCTTTACAAAGCTGAACCTGACACAAAGAAAGGGGTTCATTTTGGCTCTAGAATTGTGTTTGACAAGGAGGGGTATTTATACTTTTCTATTGGAGATAGAGGGGAGCGCGATATAAACCCACAAGATATTACACGTGACAATGGGAAAATTTACCGTCTTAATGATGATGGCAGCATACCAAATAACAATCCGTTTGTTGGTGTTGACGGTGCAAAAGAAGCCATTTACTCCTATGGCCATCGTAACCCACAGGGGCTGACCCTACACCCTGAAACAGGTGCACTTTGGGAACATGAGCATGGACCGAAAGGGGGTGACGAAATAAATGTCATTGAAGCTGGAAAAAACTACGGCTGGCCTAAAATCACTTATGGTAAAAACTACGTAGGGACTTCAATTACTAAAAATCGTTCCCTACCCGGCATGGAGCAACCGTTTTACTATTGGGTGCCGTCTATAGCAACTTCAGGAATGGCGTTTGTTACAGGAACTAAATATCCAGATTGGAAAGGCAATCTGCTGGTTGGATCATTAAAAAAAACGTATTTGGAACGACTTACCATTCGCAACAAAAAAGTTGTGGCACGTGAAAAAATAACAGACGGCATAGGGCGTGTTCGTGATGTGATTATAGGTCCATATGGCTATATACATATTGCCGTAGAATTTGAGGGGATTTATCGTCTTATACCTAAAAACTAAAAAAACGGCTTCGAAAAGCCGTTTTGGTTAAAATAAACTTGGGTTTATTTTTTGTCTTCTGCAAGCATAGCCGCAGCGTGACCTTGGTTGTGAGCTAATGCTACTATAATTTTATCGTCCATAATTTCTATGTTTTTGACGTTAAACTTATTGTAACGATTGATCCGGGTGCGTTCTCTCCACCCGCGACTATATTATAAAACCCAGTCCACACGGGTTATACATAACGTGAATTATTAAATTCACAAAATAAATGTACAAAAAATTTTGATATAATAAAAATTGTGACTTATCTAAACTTGGACTCCTTTATTTTTTCCTGAATCTTTTTTTTGATTTTTTGGTATTCTCTTTCCTGCGTTTCTTGCTGTAGCTTTTGGGGCTATTGTTTCTTCTTTTTGAAAAACCATCGCCCTTTTGCAGATGCTGTCCTCTTTTATCTGACAAGCGCACATGAATCGAGCGGCCCTCTAAGGCTAGGTCGTCAAATGCTGCCAATACATATTCTTTTTTGTCGATAGCTGTATTAAAATAGGCGTGATTTTCCATCACATCTACATGATAAACATCATCTGCTTGTAGCGACAAAAAATCGACTAAAAATGACTTTAAATGCTTCCAATTATAATCATCTCTACTCCCAATATTGATGGTATATCGGGCGTCAGCATCTTTTTTTGAATGGTTTTTGTCCGATGCTATTTTTGAAATACTATTCGATTGTTTTTGGTAATAGGAATTAAGTCTATTAAACTCTACCGACATCAACTTCTGTATCAGTTCCGCTTTTGAAAACGCATCAAAAATATTTGTCGCATCTGTCAAATAGGCGTTTATGTCTGGGTCAACTTTTGTGGATTTAATTTTTTCAGCAAAATGATATAACTGCTTTGAAAGTATAGCATTCACATCGGGAATTTCTTGCGCTGAAATTTTTGCATTAATAATCCGTTCAAGCGTTCTGATTTTTCCCAATTCGCCTTTGGTAAGGATAATCATAGAGGTTCCTGAACTGCTAGCACGTCCTGTTCTACCGCTTCTGTGTGTGTATGTTTCTATTTCGTCTGGCAACTGATAATGAATAACATGAGAAATGTTATCTACATCAATGCCTCGAGCTGCAACATCTGTGGCAACAAGGGTTCGAATCTGCTTGGCACGAAAGGCCTTCATCACCAAATCGCGCTGGTTTTGACTAAGATCCCCATGCAACGCTCCAGCACTATACCCATCTTCAATAAGTTTTTCGGCAACCCGTTGTGTATCACGCTTTGTTCGGCAAAATACAATAGAATAAATATCGGGGTGGGTATCTGAAAGCCGCTTAAGTGCATTATACCTTTCCCGACCTGCAACTAAATAATACTCATGCTTAATATTTGTAGAAGCAGCGTTTTTTCTACCAACGGTTATCTCTAATGGGTTATCCATAAACTCTCTCGCAATCCGAGCTACCTCTTTGGGCATTGTGGCCGAAAAAAGCCAAGTCTGCTTATCACTAGGTGTATGAGATAGTATATTGGTTATATCTTCTTTAAAGCCCATGTTGAGCATTTCGTCTGCTTCGTCAAGAATGCAAAAACCAATAGATGAAATATTCACGTATTTTCTTCGAATCATATCCTGCATACGACCTGGAGTAGCCACTAAAATTTGTGCGCCTTTTTTGATTTGTTTGGCTTGATCATTAATACTGGCACCTCCATAAACCGATACAATATTTAGCCCTTTAATAGATGAGGCGTATTTGGTAAGCTCTTTACTTATTTGCACACACAACTCACGTGTAGGGGCTATAACAAGTCCCTGCGTTGATTTACTAGTGGTGTCTATTTGCTGAAGCATGGGTAGCCCAAAGGCGGCTGTTTTTCCTGTTCCAGTCTGCGCCAATACCACAATATCTGTTTGCTTTTCTAATAATATGGGTATTGCTTTTTGTTGAACTTCGGTAGGAGATTGAAAGCCTAAGGCACTAACGGCCTCTAAAAGTTTGGGTGAAATCCCCAAAGATGAAAAATCTGTCATAAGATTTGGCAAATGTAGCCTAAATATATTAGAGGAGTTACTGAGAGTTGTTGCTAACTTTGAGTTTAAAAATTTTCTATTTAATCACTCAAAAGCGAAGTTTTGAAAAAAACAGAACCTATGGCTTAAGGTTACAAGCTGAACACAAGAACTCATAGTGTAATTTCTTAACATTAACGTTTAATAATAATAGAGTTAATTTAAACTACATCTCGATATTCACTGTTAAATTTATGTTATGGAAAATTCAAGAAGAATAGTTGACCTTGTCGTTATTTCTGATACACACTTTGGGACTATCGGATGTCGTGCTAAAGAATTAAATAAGTATTTAAAAAGTATTAATCCAAAAAAAATAATTCTAAAT
Source organism: Flavobacteriaceae bacterium (assembly GCA_049596455.1). GTDB lineage: Bacteria > Bacteroidota > Bacteroidia > Flavobacteriales > Flavobacteriaceae > UBA7446. The sequence continues at coordinate 51,871 of JBMYLP010000010.1, forward strand.
GGTGATATAATAGATATGTGGCAATTCAATAAACGTCACTGGGATAAATATCACACAAAAGTCATCAAACAATTTTTAAAATTTATGTCCGACGGCACTAAAGTTCATTACATTGCTGGAAATCATGACGAGACGCTTAGACGATTTCTTAATTTTGAATTAGAAGGTTTTAGAATAACCAACAAGCTTTCACTAGATTTGGATGGGAAAAAAACATGGTTTTTTCATGGCGATGTGTTTGATGTGACCATGCAACACTCAAGATGGCTTACACGTTTGGGTGGATTTGGGTACGATCTTCTAATTTTGATAAATGCAACCGTCAACAAAATTTTAACCCTTTTTGGTCAAGAAAAACTTTCTTTTTCAAAATCCATAAAAAACAAAGTGAAAGCAGCAGTGTCATACATCAATAAATTTGAAACCACCGTAACCGATATTGCATTAAGAAATAATTTCGATTATGTGGTTTGTGGGCACATTCACCAGCCGTGTATCAAGACCTTTGAAACAAAAGATGGGAGCATTACCTATTTGAATTCAGGGGATTGGATTGAGAATATGACTGCTTTGGAGTACCATGATAAAAAATGGACTTTATTTCAATACGACCCAGCTTCTTTTAAAGATAAAAAATTTGACGATCAAGCTTATAAAGACCCCAAAGCGCTATTTTCAGATTTGGTGGCCGAAATCAATCCAAATCCAACAAGCTCATGAAAGTGCTTTACGCCATTCAAGCTACTGGTAATGGCCATATTTCTAGAGCTAAAGAACTCATACCGTATCTTCAAAAAAACATTGAAGTGGATGTATTATTAAGTGGAACATCTGCTGATATTGAATTAGGGCTCCCCATACGATTTTACTTTAAAGGGCTCAGCTTTGTGTTTGGTAAAAATGGTGGGGTCAATATCTGGAAGACCATTGCGCAAATGGATTTTTGGAGGTTTTTTAAAGACATAAAACGATTACCTTTAAACGAATACGATCTTGTAATTAACGATTTTGAGCCTGTTTCGGCTTGGGCTTGTTTTCTTCAAAAAAAACAATGTATTGCCCTAAGTCATCAGTTTAGTTTACTCAATGAAAAGGTGCCAATACCCGAAAAAAAAGCCAGATTATCTCATTTGATTTTAAAATATTATGCGCCCGCATCAGTAGGGTATGGTTTTCATTTTAAGTCCTATGCTTCATCCATATATACTCCTGTAATACAGAAAGAACTCAAAAGCATACGCCCACGTAAAGAAAATTATTTTGTGGTTTATTTGCCTGCATTTGACGATAAAAAAATTATTAGCGTATTATCAAAAATTTACAACACCAATTGGGTAGTATTTTCAAAACACACCAAAGAAAGATACAGCTATGGTAATATCAAAGTAGAGCAAATTTCAAATCAAGGTTTTATTGAAAAATTAATCAATTGTAGTGGCGTTTTGTGTGGTGCAGGTTTTGAAACTCCATCAGAAGCTCTCTATCTAAAAAAGAAACTTTTGGTGATTCCAATGAAAAATCAATACGAACAACAGTGTAATGCTGAAGCACTCAAAAACATGGGTGTGCCTGTAATGTATGATTTGAATCAAAACAACATTAAAATCATTGAAGACTGGATTAAATCAAAAAAAATTATAGAAGTTGATTATTCTGAATCGCCTCAAAAAGTCATCAATCAAATTATTAATGATTACTTAAAAAAACCATCAAACAAAAAGCTTGTTCGCAAATTTAATTCGGTTACAACATAGCAGAATTAAAACAAAAAATTATTTTACAAGCTCCAGTTCTTTTGAAGCAATTGTATTCCCATCAATACTTTTAAAAGAAACAATGGTTTTGAGTGTGTTTAAATCTATGTGTAGCGAAGCGTAGCTATTTTGAGTAATTACCTCACCAGATCTGTAGGGGTTTGGTTCATTTTTATTCCAGGAAATAGCTTCTGTCATACCACTTGAGGTAATATCAACCAAAACAAAATCTTTTTCCTTTAAAATTGATACTTCTGAGTGGTGCCTGTCGCCACTCAAAAAAATCGGGTTTTTGATATGGTGATGCTTTAATAATGATAAAAATTTTGTCCTCTCATCTGGGTAATTACTCCATTTTTCAAATCGGTGTTTGTTGGATAAAAATTGAATCCCCCCTGCAAATATATGGATGTCTGCTTTGGAATTTTTAAGTATGTATTCAAGCCAATTCCATTGTTGCTCTCCCAGTAGCTCTCCTTGTATTTTGGAGACTTTATCACCTAATTTCTCACCTAAATAGGGCGTTCTAAAAAAGCGATTGTCTAAAAGTATTAGACTGATTTTGAAGCCGTTTTGAATATATTCATAGTGTTGATATGCGCCGCCACGCGCTAAGATTTCTTCGCTATTTACAAGGTTTGCAAATGCACTAAAATCGGCTAAGCTCTTTGTTCTGTTAATGTAGCTGCTATCTCCGTTGTTAATGCCATAGTCGTGGTCATCCCAAATAGCTAACATTTTTGTTTGTTCTAATAGGTTTTGATAAGAAGATTTATTTTTTAGCTGTTTGTATTTGGCAGTTAAATCTTCTGCATCCCCATCTTTGCCATAAACAGTATCTCCAAGCCAAATAAACAGATTTGGCTTTTCAGCTCCTATAGTATTTAGAATTTGATCACTTTCTGGTTTTGTATGTTTATGACACGAGCCAAAGGATACGGTAAAGGTGTTTTGTTGCGCAAAGGCAAAACAAGATATAAGAAGTAAGCTAAATCTAATCATGATGTAAATTTCATGATCGATTATAAACTATATGTTAAATTGATAAAAAGAAACAAAGAAACCCGCAACCTGTTGCGGGTTTGACTGTACACCCCATTGAGCTATTTTCGAAACCTTCACTGGAATTATTACAAAAGCTTAATGCTTCTAAAGATAAATTAGACTAGCAATTATAAGTCTGTATTTTTAGAAACATACAACCAAAACTATCGTTAGTTTATTAGTCAAAGCTCATACCACTTCCTTGGGCAAACAACACTCCTTCTCCCTTAGAAGACATAGGCCATGTAAAGTTAAGCCTTCCAGAGGGTTGAGCATCACCAAACACCACATCTGCAATTCCTTCGCCAGCCATTCCTGGTAAAAAAGAAGCCAAAAAAGCATCCCAATTGTCGAGATGGTCGTGTACCATCAAAGGACGACCACTTAGCACAATAACAATAAGTGGATTTCCTGATGCATAAACACGGTTCAATATTTCTTTGTCTAATTTGTTTAGGCTTAAATCTGCATCATCTCCATAGCCCTCTGCATAAGGATACTCCCCAACAACTGCAATCACCACATCATCACTTGA
>JBMYLP010000011.1:0-54421 GCA_049596455.1 Flavobacteriaceae bacterium
AAAATGATGCGTAAAAACCTTGATGCCATTGTCTTAAATTCACTTGCAGATGATGGAGCAGGATTTGGTCACGAAACCAACAAAATTTCATTTTTGCAACGCGACAAAGACGTGGTGCACTACCCACTAAAATCCAAAGACGAGGCTTCCAAAGATGTGATGAATCACCTTAAAACTATATTTGATGCGCAGTAACATTATACTATTGATTATAGGGTTTCACGCCATGGTTTTGGCGCAACCCGTCCGAGTAGATTTGACAGTGAACACTGAACTTGTTAATCAAACGAACATTGCACCTATTAAAACGTTAGAAAAATCGCTGCGAGATTTTTTAAATAACACGAAATGGACTTCCGATAACGGAAGCGAACAATCAGAGGTCTCCATTTCCATGTTGCTTACCATTTCTAGTGTAAATGATAATTCTTATGGTGGAACTTTGCAGGTACAATCGGGTAGATTGGTGTACGATAGTAGCTACACTTCTCCACTTTTAAATTTTTTGGATGATAATTTTGGATTTACCTATCAAGAGTTTCAGCCCTTTTATTTTGATGTGAACCGCTATAACAATAACCTTATCTCGGTATTTTCCTACTACATTTATTTGGCACTCGGGATGGAGCTAGACAGCTTTTCGCCACTTGGCGGAACAGCATACTTTGAACGTGCACGCACTATTGCTAACGCAGCGCAGGCTAGCAATGCGCAAGGCTGGGCAGTAACGCAAAATCGCAATGGGCGTTACGAACTCATAGACCAAATTATTTCACCCGCGTTTAATGATTTTAGAGATGTCATTTATCAATACCATAGAAATGGATTAGACCGCATGGTTTCATCACCTAAAGAGGCGAAAGAGTTATTGAAAGACGAATTGTTAAGCTTGCAAAACCTTATGCGCCGTCAGCCAAATTCATACCTAATGCGCGCTTTTTTTGATGCTAAAGGCGAAGAAATAGGGCAGTTATTTAGCGATGGCCCCGAGGTAGATACGGAGTCTTTGTTGCGGTTTTTGAATCGATTTGCGCCTAGCAATGCTTCTTATTGGACAATGATTGCTCGTTGATAACTTCGTGTTTTCAAATGGCATAAACGCACTATATTTGGTTTAACGAGATTTTACAACTGTGCTCACTTCATTAGCCATAAAAAACTTTTCTCTAATTGAAGATCTTGAGGTTTCTTTTGCCTCGGGGTTATGTATTTTGACAGGTGAAACAGGCTCTGGAAAATCCATTCTTTTGGAAGCATTGTCGCTTATTTTGGGGCAACGTGCAGACTTATCTACTATTCGCAAAAACGCAACAAAATGTGTTGTTGAGGCCACTTTTGAGATTGCAAATCACAACCTAAGCGGCCTGTTTGATGTATTGGATGTAGACGAAGAATCACAAACCATTATCCGCCGTGAACTAAGTGCCAATGGCAAGTCTCGAGCTTTTGTGAATGATACTCCAGTAACACTCGAATCGCTAAAAACCCTTGGAACAGCATTGGTTGATATTCACACCCAACGGCAAACCATTCAACTTACCGATCCAGCGTTTTATTTAAATCTTATTGATGCATATGCGAATGACAATACGCTGTTGCTTGCCTACAAAACCCAATATGCGCTTTGGCAAAAATGCACCAAAGAACTTGCTCAGCTTCAAGCACGCCAACAACAATCTAGCGAGGCACTAGACTACCACAAATTTTTATTGCAAGAACTGGAACAGCTAACCTTGACTCCAGAAAGCATTGAAACGCTTGAAGAAGAAGCAAAAATGTTAGGGAATGCGACAGATTTGCGCACTACACTTTCTGAAGTGGTTGCTGTGAGTACACAAGAAAATATTGGACTACAAGACCAACTGAACTCCTTAGCGCAACTTTTGGCAAAAATTGCTCCTTTTGGAGCAGCATATACCTCCTTACAAGAACGAATTTTAAGTGTGGGTATTGAGCTTTCCGATATTTTGCAGGAAGCACAGGACTTGGGCGAAGCTGTTTCGGATGACCCTGTGCGACTTCAAGAAGTTGAAGCGCAATTAAGCGCTTTGCATCATTTGTGTCAAAAGCACAAGGTGCAAAATGCTGCTGGATTGATTGAAAAAAGAGATGAATTGCGTCAGTTGTGCGGAGATGTAGAAGATTTAGATGAGCAAATTGCAGCTTGTGCTACAGTGGTCGAAAAGGCAACGCAAAAACTACATAATGCAGCTCAAAAGCTGCGTGATCAGCGTGAAAAAGTATGCCAGCCGCTAACAGATGCGTTAGCAACACGCTCTCGTGATTTGGGTATGCAGCATGTGCGTTTTTCCATCAATTTAAATGCCTTACCTTCACCTCAACCAAACGGCACTGAAGCAGTTGAATTGTTATTTTCTGCCAACAAAGGAATTGATTTTGCCCCTATGGGCAAGGTCGCTTCTGGCGGAGAGTTGTCTCGCATTATGTTGGTCATTAAATCTATCATGGCAGAGAAAACACAACTTCCTACACTAATTTTGGATGAAATTGATACGGGAGTTTCGGGAGAGATGGCAAATGCGATGGGGAAACGAATGCACGAGATGAGTCGTCATATGCAAGTGATTTCTATTACACATTTACCTCAAATAGCTGCATTGGCAGATGCCCATTATAAAGTTTATAAAGATGTGGTTGGTGAAACGACGCAAACTTTTTTAATACCTTTAGATGAAGATGCTAGAATTGAAGAATTAGCTGAAATGTTGGGAGGAAAAAATATCAAAGAATCAGCTTTGCGCCATGCGCAAGAGCTGCGAAACGTTTAATTATAATTTATTAAGATGAGTTACGGATTACTTAAAGGAAAAAGAGGAATTATTTTTGGTGCATTGGACGAAAATTCCATTGCTTGGAAAACAGCAGAGCGCGTTCACGAAGAAGGCGGTTCGTTTGTGCTTACAAATGCGCCTATTGCCATGCGCATGGGCACCATTAATCAACTTGCAGAGAAAACAGGTGCTACTGTTATCCCCGCAGATGCCACCTCGCTGGAGGATTTGGAAAAATTAATTTCTGAGTCGGTTGAGGTTTTGGGAGGAAAAATTGATTTTGTACTGCACTCAATTGGCATGTCTGTGAATGTAAGAAAAGGCCGTGCCTACACCGATCAAAAATACGATTGGACAGCCAAAGGATGGGACGTTTCTGCTGGCTCGTTCCACAAGGTGATGCAAGTGCTTTACAAACAAGACGCCATGAACGAATGGGGAAGTATTGTCGCCTTGTCTTACATGGCGGCACAACGCGTATTTCCAGATTACAATGACATGGCAGATAACAAAGCCTTTTTGGAATCTATTGCACGCAGTTTTGGCTATTTCTTTGGTAGAGATAAAAATGTTCGTGTAAATACCATTTCGCAATCGCCAACACCAACCACGGCAGGGAAAGGAGTTAAAGGGTTTGATGGGTTTATTTCGTATGCCGAAAAAATGTCACCACTTGGAAATGCATCGGCACTTGATTGTGCCAACTACACAGTGTCCTTATTTTCGGACTTGACACGAAAAGTAACATTACAGAACTTGTTCCACGATGGTGGATTTTCCAACATGGGTGTTAGCGATGCAGTGATGCAAGCCTTTGAGGAACAACAAAACGCCTAAGCATGCCCACACGGCAACGAACATCTAGAAAAAGATTTTTGGGCTCAAAGCAAGGGTTATTGTTTTTGGTGTTTGCTGCCGTGATTTGGACTCTAAGTGCACTTTCAGAAACCTATACAACTACGGTTCCTGTTCAGTTTAATTTTAAATTAGACACAAACGCTTTTGTGCTTCAAACCCCTCGAATTGAAGTTCCAGCTAGGGTATCTAGCACCGGTTTTTCGGTTTTATATCGAAGACTTTTTCCGCGTAAAGTAGTGTTGTCGGTTAAAGAATTACCCATTCAAGATGTTGAAAACCCCGCTGTAAACACAGCTTTTTTGTTGGACAAATACAATCGACTTTACACCAATTCTAGTCAGATTAGAGCGTTTGTTCCTGAAGTTATTTCGTTGCCTATCGCACAAGCTGCCCAAAAGTCTTTTACTCCAACATTGGCATCATTACCCAAATTCGCAGATGGATATCAACTTGCGTCACCACTAAAGTTTAGCGTAGATAGCATTACGGCATATGGCAGTAAAGTAGCACTTGAAAAATTACATCATGCGCTATTTAAATTAGCATCCCATGAGCCATTACGAGCTGATTTTTTGCTCAATGCTGCCCTTACAGACTCCATTGCTAAAGCACTAAATTGGAGCACAACTACAATACAAGTAAGCGGCAGCGTGGATAGGTATTCCGATGTGTCTTTTGTGTTGCCTGTTAAACTCACGAATACTCCAGAAAATGCCAATGTTACGATTGCACCAAAACAAGTTGAAATTAAATTTGCAGCACCTTTGGGGTCGCTTCGAAGCATTGACAAATCATCATTAGGCGCAGAAGTTTTTTTTGAGAAAACAGCTTCAGGTCAGCTTTCGGTTCGTATAACGGGACTACCCGCTACAGCTAAGCAACTAACGATATCACCCCCTACAGTTTCGTATTTTATTATAGAATGAAGCATTATGCACTTACTGGAGGTATTGGTAGTGGTAAATCCACAGTCCTTGCGATGTTCAAAAAAATGGGGATTCCTACTTTTTCTGCTGATGATTCTGCCAAACACGCCATGCAATACAACCCAGATGTGAAGGCAAAAATCATTGCTATTTTTGGAGATGAGGCCTATAAAGGCGACACACCAAATCGAGCACTACTTGCAGAACAGGTTTTTCAAGACAAAGCAAAGCTAGAGGCGTTAAATGCTGTGGTGCATCCTGCTGCAAAAGCAGCTTATGCACAATGGCAAGATGCGCAAGATGCGCCCTATACCATGTACGAGTTTCCAATTGTTTTTGAATTGGGTGCTCAAGATCGTTTTGATGGTGTTGTTTTGATTACTGCACCCGAAAAGGAACGTATTAGACGGGTGCAAAATCGCGATAGAATAAGTGAAGATGCTGTGCGGGCACGCTTGCTAAATCAATGGACCGATGCGCAAAAAGTACCCCTTGCTGATTTTGTGATTGAAAATATAGACCTTAGCAGCACAGCATCGCAAGTGAATGCACTGCATCAACACTTGCTGAAACAGGAGTAAGGATGAAAAAAAATCTTTTTGCAGTACTGATTGTTTTTATGGGGCTATCCTTATTGGGGATAATCATAGTACAGACATTTTGGATTCAAACCAACTTGAACAATCGTGATCGCCAGTTTTCACTGAGTGTAACCAATGCTTTAACAGCTGTTTCAGAGCAAATCAAAGAACGGGAATTACGCGACTATATTACCGCTACCCAAAAATTGATGGACAGTATTGGCTCTCCAAAAGAATCGCAGCTTACAGATGTTTTTCAGTACATAGACCGTACCACAGAAGAGAACAAAACATTGTTGGTGTCAAGGGGTATCATTGAGGACACCTATGGTATTTTTCCTGACTTATATGATCCATCCTCCACAGACTCAACCCCAATTTTAGATTACCGAAGCATTAAGGCAACTACCGTTTTGGAAGAAGATGTAGAGGGCACCATAAACCGTATGTCATCAGCGGAGCGTATGCAGCGCATTGAGCGTTTAACTTCGATGGACAAAGCTAAGTACGAAAGTATTTTTATGGATATTGCATCGAACAAACCCATCGAAAAACGTGTCAGTACTTTTGAATTGGAACTTTTATTGGGACAAGAATTATTGCTTCGTGATATTGATGCAAGCTTTGAATTTCGGGTTTTTGAAGGAAATCGAATGTCTGGTCTTGGAACGGATTTATTTCTTCAAAACAGTAATAAAACCAATTACAAAACACCACTTTTTGTTGATGTAAATGGCGAGAGTAACTATGAATTGCGTCTTGTTTTTCCTGAAAAGAGTGCATTTTTGCGCTCCTCTGTTATGAGTTCTATTGCGCTATCTGTGTTTTTTACGCTGATTTTAATTGGCGTTTTTGCGATAACCTTGTCACAAGCGTTTAAACAAAAGAAAATCTCGGATATCAAAACGGACTTTATTAACAACATGACCCATGAGTTTAAGACGCCAATTGCCACCATTCAGCTAGCGTTGGATGCGCTTGGTACCCCTACCATTGCCAAACAGCCCAACAAGGTCACGCAATATTTGGGACTTATTCGGGACGAAAGTAGACGTATGAATACACAGGTGGAAAATGTGCTGCAAATCTCCAGACTGGATAGGAGAGAGCTTGAACTTACCACCTCTGAAATTGACCCGCACACTCCCATCAAGACCGCCATTGAACACGTTCGTTTGCTTATAGACCAAAATGAAGGAACGCTTCGTACTTCCTTTGATCCAATGCAAGTAAAACTTCCCATGTCTGAGTCACATATGACAAACGTTTGGGTGAACTTACTTGAAAACGCCATTAAGTACTCCAAAGACCAACTTGAAATTGATGTTTCTTCGACAATTTCTGAAGATGCCTTTGTTGTGGAAATTCATGATAAAGGAATTGGTATGAGCGGAAGTGTGCGAAGACGGGTGTTTGATCGTTTTTACAGAGAAGAATCAGGAAATATTCATACTATAAAAGGTCATGGATTGGGATTGTCATACGTGAAGCGTATTGTGGAATTGCATAATGGCACGATTTCTGTTAAAAGTCAACTCAAAAAAGGAAGTACCTTTACGGTGCGTTTTCCACTAAAACACACATTATGATAGCTGCAAAGAAAAAAGTTCTTTTGGTTGAGGATGATCAGAATTTTGGCGCCATACTTCGAGATTATTTAGAGCTACACGACTATGAGGTTGTTTTGGCAAGAAATGGAGTAGAAGGTGGCGAAAAATTTAACAAAGAAGAATTTGCCATTTGTTTGCTAGACGTTATGATGCCCTATAAAGATGGCTTCACTTTGGCTAAAGAAATTCGTAAGGTTAATAGTGCGGTTCCCATCATTTTTCTTACTGCCAAATCAATGAAAGAAGATGTGGTAAGAGGTTATAATTTGGGCGCAGACGATTACCTGACAAAGCCGTTTGACTCTGATGTATTACTGCTAAAAATGAAGACCATGTTTCATCGTATGGAACAAAATGTGGTTAATCTTGATAAGGCAAAACACCTGTTTACCATTGGTAAATTTGATTTTAACGCCAAACTACGAGAACTTTCCCATGATGCTGGTCCGCCTGTAAAACTATCCCCTAAAGAAGGTGCGCTTTTGCATCTATTAGCTTTGCATCAAAACGACTTGATGCCTAGAGAATTGGCACTTAAGAGAATTTGGAAAGACGACACATATTTTACCTCTCGTTCTATGGACGTTTATATTGCCAAGCTGCGCAAACACCTCAAAGCCGATCCCACAATTGAAATTAGCAATATTCACGGCGAGGGATTCCGTATGACGGTTGCTTAGGTTGCCCGCGGGTGAAATCGTGTAATGGCTTCCTTTAAGTGGCGTTGACTCATATGAATATACCGTTCTGTGGTAGTAATGCTGGCATGTCCCATCATATGTTGCACCAGTTGGATGTCTGCGCCATTTTCTACCAGATGTGTGGCAAAGGAATGGCGTAGTGTGTGAGGGCTTATTTTTTTGTTGATGTCTGCGCGAAGTGCAGCATTTTTGACAATTGTAAATACCATATTTCGAGTGAGTTCCTTTCCTCTGTTATTTAAAAATAGCCTGTCTTCATACACTTTTATTGCTTTTTGTTCTTTTAGTCTGTGCTCATCAATAAGTTTTGATGTACTTTCTGCCACCGGCACCCACCGCAGTTTATCGCCTTTTCCATGAATACGAATCAATCCTTTTTCAAAAAATAAATCAGACTTATTAAGTTGCGTGAGTTCGCTTACACGTAATCCACAACTATAAAGTAGTTCCAGCATACAACGGTTTCTAAACGCATGTTTGCTTTTACTGTCAATTCCTGCAATAAGCGCGTCCACCTCTTGTGTTGATAACGTATCTGGAAACGTTTTGCGAATTTTTGGTAATTCTAAAAGTTGTGTTGGATTATCATTTCGATATCCTTCGAGTTGTAAAAACACAAAAAACCCTTTAATCCCAGAAACAATTCTAGATTGTGTAGGCGGCTGTACTTCTTTGGAGAGCTGAAACACAAAGTCCTTAAGGGTGTCTACTTGCAATGAAATGGGGGTGTTTTTTCTTTTTAGGGATTCGCAATAGCGCGCCAGACGATTTACATCAAATTGATAGCTTTCTATAGTATTATCAGAAAGCCCTTGCTCTAAACGGAGGTAAAAAGAATAGGCCTCTATGGCTTTTTTCCATTTCATTTTTAAAGGTAACTATTTTTTGGTTTGTGCAATAAAAATTAACAACTCATAGAAATTCAAAGTATAGTAACTATTTTTTTAATCAAATGTTCATTTTCTACCTTAATAACCCCAAAAAATGTCATGGTTAGACAAATTCATGAGCAACCATTTTAGTTACTTCTATATATTTAAGCAATAACAACTGTGCATATTTTTAAGTAGCACTCTAGTTGTTTAAAACCAATCTTACAATTAAACCTATAAAAATGGCACAAAAGAGGAAGACGTCTAAAAAAGTAACTTCTTACGTTTCTGATAATCAATCGGAAACAGCAAACGGAACGCATCCTAAAATAAACAAACAAAAAGCCTCAAAACTGAGGATTTTTGCAGTACTAAGTTGGGTAGTGGCAATTGCATTTGAAGTTTTTGCCATTTTGCAGTTACAAAAAGACCCCATCAACACCACTTGGCTGATTGTTTTTATTATTGCTGATTTGGTTTTTGTAATCATCGGCTCGGTATTGTGGAAAAAAGCCAACCGCTATAACCCTGCATCCAAAAAGGAAAAATTTAAATTTTTCTTGCAAAATCAGTTGGGTGTAATCATTAGCATCATTGCCTTTTTGCCGCTTGTTATTCTAATCTTTAAGAACAAAAACTTAGACCCAAAGCAAAAGAAAATTATTGGAGCCGTTGCTGTTGTGGCACTGCTCATTGCAAGTATTGTTGGTATTGATTTTAATCCGCCCTCAATAGAACAATATCAAGAAGAAACAGAACAGGTAAAAGCTTTAAACGGTGGTCGCGATTATGTGTATTGGACGAAATCGGGCAAAAGTTATCACTTATTTGAAGACTGCTCCTACATCAATACCGACAGAACAGTAGAGATTTTTGAAGGCACTGTAGTGCAGGCAAAAGAGATGAAAAAAATTAGTGACTTGTGTGACAGATGCCAACGCCGTAGCGAAAGGCAAAATATACCTCAGACAGAGAATTAATCAATTTAAAATTAACCTTTTATATAAACCTTTAATACTATTATCATGAGTAAATTAGATGAAGCCGTAGAACGGTACCAAAGCGAGTTTAGAAGTAAACTCAATATGAGTGTTGACAAAGACCTACTTATCAAAGTGGCAAAAGGACTGGGTCCTGCTATTTATAATGCCGATGCATCAAAAGTTTCTGGAACAGATCCAGAGGAATTAGCAACGGTTAAAAACAATTTTTTAATCAAAAAATTGGGGCTTAAAGATAGCCCAGCACTAGATGCCGCCATTGAAGAAGTCATGCAACAAATGGGCAGCGATAATCGAAATAAGTACCGCGCCATGGTGTATTATTTGCTTACCGTGAAGTTTAACAAAGAGCATGTTTATAACTAATTCTGATGGATTTAAATTCCCTTTTAAGTGATAACAAAGGAGCCATAACGGAACTGCTAGGCGGTTTGAATTTGAGCTCCAAAGAAGTGGATAAAACCATTGACAGCACCAAAGCGGTTGTTGGCGATGCAATTGCCAAAGAATCCGGTGGTGGGCTAGGCACGCTGCTTAACCTTTTTTCGGATGATGACAACTCATCTGCATCTAACTCGTTTTTGAAAGGCATCGATTCGAGTTTGGTCAAAAAGCTGATTTCCAGCGGGTTTAACAAACAAAAAGCAGGCTCTATAAAGGAACTGATTGTGCCTTTTGTCGTAAAACTTGTTGCATCAAAAATTGGTGGAAACTCCGGTATGCTCACCTCCTTGTTAGGTGGGTTAACTTCTGGAAACTCCAAAGGCTCTGGTGGGCTTTTGGGAAAACTATTTAATTAATTTTTTAACCTATAAATACACTATTATGGCCATTTTAAAAGTCATTGAAATTTTGTCTAACTCCAGCAAGAGTTGGGAAGACGCAGCGGGTAACGCTGTAAAAGAAGCGAGCAAAACCGTTAAAAATATCGTTTCGGTTAACGTGAATAATTTTAGCCTAACCGTTAAAAACGGAAAGGTTGACGAATACCGCGTAAACGTAAAAATTACGTTTGCGGTGGGGAAATAAAAACAACGCTATCGAAAACAATCGGTCTGCTTTTACAGACCGATTGTTTAAATATTCCGTTGGATTCCCAAGAGTTTCTTAGTTTTGAGCAAAATTTCGCATGGAACTGACCATCATCAACGGACCAAATTTAAACTTACTAGGCAAGCGCGAACCTGAAATTTATGGCGCACAAGGGTTTGAAACCTATTTAGAAACGCTTAAAGAACAGTTTCCCGATTGCACGTTTTCCTATCTTCAATCCAATATTGAGGGCGAACTGATTGATGCATTGCACAAGTATGGCTTTTCTGGCGATGGTATTATCCTAAATGCAGGTGCTTATACGCATACTTCTGTTGGAATTGGAGATGCTATCAAAGCAATTGAAACTCCGGTGATTGAGGTGCATATTTCCAACACTTTTGCCCGCGAAGGTTTTCGGCACACCTCTTATATAACTCCTAATGCAAAGGGACTTATTTTGGGATTTGGTCTTGACGTGTACCGCTTGGCAGTTGAAAGTTTTCTTAAAAAATAACGATTAAATAGGTCGATGCTTATTCCCGCTCGTTAGGGTTTTATGAATAAACCAATCTACAAGCTTGTCAGGCATATAAAAGGCAAGTAGCTTAAACACGAGTTTGTTCTTCTGAACAATGTAACGCGTTTTAGGATTCTTTTTGGTTAAGCATTTAAAAATCAATTCGGATATACGTGTTACTGGTAATGCTGATTTTTCAGCATTCTCAATCATCTTATCGGCTTTTTGAAGGACATCGTTGTAGTCTGTATCGGCGTATTTTTCCATGCTATTGAGGTTTTTTTGCCAAATATCCGTTTTAATCGGTCCTGGCTCAATGGCAATAACTTTTATCCCGTACCGTCTAAGCTCTCTTCGATAAATATCTGTCATGCTTTCTAAGGCGTGTTTGGAAATAGAATAAGCGCCATTAAAAGGGGAGTTAAAGAGTCCCGCTACTGAACTGATATTAATAATTCTGCCGGGCGTAGCTTTAGCTTTTGGCGAAGCTCCAAGAAGGGGTAAAAATAGATTGGTAATACGCCTAACGGCTTTTACATTGATATCAAGCTGACGTTCAAAATCTGCTTCTGGCATGTATTGCAACGGACCCGGAACGGCAACGCCTGCATTGTTTATGAGCCCATCTAATGAAGCACACTGCTCAAAAACCACTTTTGACGCTTTAACTACAGCATCGTGGTCTTGTACATCAAAAAGTAGCGGAGTAAAACGCTCGGGATATTCTTGGGAAAGTCTTTTAGCGTCCGCTGCTTTGCGAACACTACCAAAAACATGATAGCCTTTGTTGTGTAACAATCTCAAGGTATCGCGTCCAATACCAGATGAAACGCCTGTTATTACAATATTTTTCCCCATAGTTAACCGATTAGTTGAGTTGCAAAATAGTGATTATGCATCAACAATTTGTTTTACATGATGTTCCATATGCTCAAGATAGTCATTGATAAGAAAAAGTAAGTTTGTTGTTTTTTGGTTGGGCAGTTTGGCTTTAATCTGCAATGTTTTTTCGGTTTGTTGTTTGATAACATGAATAATTTGCTTGTTTAGCCCTACCCAAAGCATGGTAAGGTCTTTTGGCTCTGCTCGCTGGTAGTCGTTCACAAGAACTAGCTCATCTTGCTGATAACTAATAACCTGATAAGGATTGGGTTTGATGTGAATTTCGGTAAATCGTCTTAAATTATATCGGGCAGAGTCTATCAAATGTCCTAAAATTTCTTTCTTAGACCACTGTGTTGGTTTGGGTTTTGCTGCCAATTCTTGACGGTGGGTTTTGGATAAATACGCTTCTCCAATCGTTATAAGTTGGTCAAGTCGAGATATGGTGCTGTTCATTTTTGTAAGTTTTTGAGGTTAATTGACAGGAAAGGTACAAAAAATAAAAAAGCAGCCAAAAGGCTGCTTCTGAATTATATTTTTATGCTTTTATAAATGAATCACCTCATCGTAGGCGTCCGCTACAGCCTCCATCATGGCTTCACTCATGGTGGGGTGAGGATGAACCGCCTTAAGCACTTCGTGCCCTGTAGTTTCCAATTTGCGACCAAGTACTGCTTCGGCAATCATATCAGTAACTCCAGCACCAATCATATGGCAGCCAAGCCATTCGCCGTATTTGGCATCAAAAATTACTTTGATAAACCCGTCGGTAGTGCCCCCTGCTTGCGCTTTTCCAGAAGCGGAAAATGGAAATTTACCTACCTTAATTTCATAGCCTTGCTCTTTGGCTTGTGCTTCGGTAAGTCCTACTGAGGCAATTTCTGGACTGCTGTACGTGCAACCCGGAATGTTGCCGTAGTCTAGTGCCTCTACGTGCTGACCAGCAATTTTTTCCACACACAAAATCCCTTCAGCAGATGCCACGTGCGCCAACGCCTGACCTGCAGTAACATCGCCAATGGCATAGTATCCAGGAATGTTGGTTTGATAAAAATCATTGACCAAAATTTTATCTCTGTCGGTGGCAATGCCTACCTCTTCAAGACCAATGTTTTCTATGTTGGTTTTGATGCCAACGGCAGATAGCACCACATCTGCTTTGATTTCTTCTTCGCCTTTTTTGGTTTTTATGGTAGCCGTAACGCCTTTTCCAGAAGTATCAACCGAGGTTACCTCAGCATTTGTTAAAACGGTAATCCCTGCTTTTTTAAACGAGCGTTCCATTTGCTTTGAGATTTCCTCGTCCTCAACAGGCACAATGCGCGGCATATATTCTACAAGCGTAACTTCAGTGCCCATAGCGTTATAGAAATAGGCAAACTCAACACCAATAGCTCCAGAACCTACAACAATAAGTTTTTTGGGTTGTTTTTCAAGCGTCATGGCTTTGCGGTAGCCAATTACTTTTTTGCCATCTTGCGGAAGGCTTGGCAATTCTCGCGAGCGCGCACCCGTAGCCACAATAATATGTTGTGCGGAAAGTTCTTGCTCACTGCCGTCTTCGGCTTTAACATGAACTTTCTTGCCCGGAAGCAACGAGCCGTGACCCGAAATCACGTCAATTTTATTCTTCTTCATCAAAAACTGAACGCCTTTGCTCATGGTTTCTGCCACATTACGACTGCGATTTACCACAGCATCAAAATCTTTGTCATACTCTTTTACGGTAAGTCCATAATCTTCGGCGTGTTGTAAGTATTCAAAAACTTGTGCAGATTTTATCAATGCTTTTGTAGGAATACATCCCCAATTGAGGCAAACGCCTCCAAGGCTTTCTTTTTCAATTACGGCAGTTTTAAATCCTAACTGAGAAGCGCGAATGGCGGTAACATAACCACCCGGACCACTTCCCAAAACAATAATATCGTATTGACTCATATGGAAAAGTTTGCGCAAAAATACGAAACGATCACCTAATCTAATGGGCTATTTGGCGTTTTTATCCTTCGCATCAAAATCTAGCGCAACAGAGTTTACACAATAGCGTAAGCCAGTAGAAGTTGGGCCGTCATTAAAAACATGACCCAAATGCCCGTCGCAGCTGTTGCAAATAATTTCGGTACGAACCATGCCGTGGGTTGTGTCTTTTTCGTAGCGAATTTTTCCCTCAATGGCATTATCAAAACTCGGCCAACCGCAATCGCTCTTAAATTTTGATGTACTCTCAAAAAGAGGTTCCTTACATGCCGTACAGGCATAGGTTCCTTTTTCAAAGTGGAGATTGTATTCTCCTGTGTGCGGATATTCTGTGCCTTTTTCGCGCAAAATGCGAAAAGCCTCTGGGCTGAGTTTGTCTTTCCAATAAGCGTTTGTCTTTTTCATATCAACGGTGGTTTTTGTGGTTTTTTCAGCAGGTTGTTGCCCACAAGCATTCAGTGTTGTGAAGAAGCAAAATATGAGGATAAAAAATGGTGTTTTCATGATGTTTGAATAAAAGATTTGATGTGTTGCATGACATTTTCGTCGCGAAGAATTCTACGATGTCCCAACCCTTTGGTTTTAATCAAAGTAGCATTTGGGTGATGCGCAGCAATGTTATCGGCGGAACGTACACTTACATCATAATCTTCTTCGTCATGAAGGATAAGTGTGGGGATTTGGAGATTTTGTACAGCCCTAAATGGCGAAAAATCATCAATTTTTAACTTGAATTTTTGTTCAAAATAGGTAATCATGTGCGCTGAGGTTTTTTTATTTAGTCCAACCGACAGCATGTAATTATCAAAAATCGTGCGCATATTATCTGCAGCACCAAGTGTTATGATTTTTTTTGTTTGCCGAGGTGTTTTACAATAGTTGAAAATGGCCATTCCCCCAAACGAATGTCCAATGAGATAGTCAAAACCATGATTTTGTTTATCCAAATGTGAAATCGTGGCTATCATTTGTAAGATGTTGGTTGTTTTTCCAGATGATTTTCCATGCGCAGGTGCATCATATGAAACGATATGATACCCTTCTCTGTGTAAGATTTCTGCTATGCGATAAAGTTGTGTTCCTCTGCCACTCCAGCCATGTGCCAGAAGCACTTTTTTACCTGAGTTTTTCCATGTGAAGGTTAAAATTTCTCTATCAATTGCGGGAATATGTACTCTTTTTTTTGTGCACTTTATAAGGGCTTTTTTCTCTTTTTCGGGGATTATAAATTTAAGTGGTTTAGAAAAAATATATGCCGCAGTACGCATCGCCAAGTAGGGCGATAATCGTTCTAAGTTCTTGAGCATGAGGCGCAACCAAACAGGAACACTAAAACCCTGTTGGTGTTTTTTTTTCTTGTTCATTAAAACAAAGATAACGTTCTCGTGTTTATGTTTTAAAAACTATTTTGTTTATTTGAATAAACAATCAACATGCCATCACACAAAAAGGGCGATAAAAAATTGTTACGTGCTTGGGTTTCTTATGACTGGGCAAATTCAGTTTATTTTCTTGTTATAACATCAACCATTTTTCCGCTTTACTACGGCTACATTTGTGGTGACCAAACCTATTTGGATGTTTTTGGCATGCAAATCAAAAACACAGCTCTAATAAGTTACGTTACGGCTTTGGCATTTGTTGTGATTGCCTTGTGGTCTCCCATTCTTTCTGGAATAGCCGATTATATGGGCAACAAAAAACGCTTTATGCAATTTTATTGTTATCTGGGCGCTGCCTCTTGTATGGGGCTGTATTGGTTTGACATTCAAAACTTGTATTGGGGATTGTTATTCTATTTTTTGGCTTTGGTTGGCGCTTGGTCTAGCTTGGTGTTTTACAACTCATATTTGCCAGATATTGCATTTCCCGAACAACAAAATCGCATTAGTGCTCGTGGTTTTGCTCTTGGCTATATTGGCAGTGTATTGTTACTTCTTGTAAATCTGTTTATGGTGCTAAAACCAGAGGCATTTGGCATTGCTGGTGAAGGAGGTGAAGCTTCACTTAAAGCTATGCGTTATTCGTTTATTTCGGTTGGCGTTTGGTGGTTTTCGTTTAGCCATATTGCCTTTTATCATTTGCCCCGTGGTAATAAAGACAAAGTATATACTAAAGATATTTTCTTTAATGGCTATCGCGAGCTCAAATTGGTTTGGGAAAGCTTAAAAAATCTTAATTTTTTAAAACGCTATCTAGGCGCATTTTTTGTTTTTAGCATGGCGTTGCAAACGGTTATGTTAGTTGCCGCTTATTTTGGTGAGCAAGAAATTTCTTGGTCTGCTGAAGAAAAAACCACAGGTCTGATTGTTAGTATTTTGGTAATTCAGATTATTGCCATTTTTGGAGCGTTATTGTCGTCAAAATTGGCTAACCGTTGGGGTAACATTAAAACCCTGATTCTGCTCAACGCCATTTGGATGAGCCTATGCGTAAGTGCCTATTTTATTTATGAACCTGTTGAGTTTTACATCGTAGCGGGTTTTGTAGGGCTATGCATGGGTGGTATTCAATCGGTGGCGCGTTCTACATACTCCCAACTTATTCCCAAAACAATTGACACCACTTCATATTTCAGTTTTTATGATGTTGCCGAAAAAGTGGGAATCGTTATCGGTATGCTAATGTACGCCACCGTGGATCAGATTACCGGTAGCATGCGTAATGCCATTTTGTTTTTTGTGCTATTTTTCTTGACCGGAGCTGTAATGCTCATTCGATTAGAGCGCACCAACAAACAGGCATTGTAACACCATTTATTTTTTGGTTACATCACCGGAGCCAATTATTTTCTTTTCAATTTCAATTACAGATTTGTTGACCTCAATATCTCCAGATCCTACAATTTTGGCATCTAATTTTTGTTCGGCATGGAATTTTATATCCCCAGAGCCAACCACCTTTCCTTCGCAGATATTAACAACGAGTTCATCGCCGTCAATATCGCCAGAGCCAGTTACGATGGCTTCAAAATAATCGGCTTTTCCCGAAACCTTAATATCTCCAGAACCATTCACCACGGCTTTTACGTCAGTTGCTTTTAGGTCAACATCCATATCACCTGAGCCGTTAACTTGTAGTTTTATGCTTTTAGCCTTCAATGGAAATGTTCCTTCAATCTCACCAGAGCCATTAAGCGCAAGTTTGTGTACGTCTTGAACAGGAACGGTAATTAAGATGTTTTTGCCTTTTGAAGGGCGCAATTCAGTGCGGTCTTTACTTTTTATTTTAAGCGCATCGTTTTTAACGCTAACTTCAATGTGTTCAAGTAAATTCTCTTCCGCTTTAAGTGTAATTTTCCCTTCTTTCCCATCCACTAAAACAACATCAATATTACCGTTTACATGAACTTCATCATATGCGGCTACATCACGGTTTTCCGTGACTACGTTTCCGTTTCCTTTGATTTTGGAACCCCATTGTGCACTCATGGGTATAGAAAAAGCTAAAAAAAGTGTGCTAACTAAAATGTGTATTGATTTCATGTGTATTTATTTTGGGTTAATATGATGATAACGATTTTTAGCATATTTTGTTACAATGGCACGACGTTTGAAACATATTGTATGTATAAAAAATTGCTTTTATTGCAACTGCTTTTAATGATAAAGCAGACAAAATGGCACACCAATAGATTATGTCCGAAACAAAAATTTTATCCCTCGAAAACCTTTTGCCACAAGATTTGGAAGATGAGGCGGATTTAATTCCGCTTATGACTACCGATGATGAAGAAGCCATTCAGAAGGAACCTGTACCAGAAGAATTGCCCATACTTCCGTTAAAAAACACAGTGCTATTTCCAGGTGTGGTCATTCCAATCACTGCAAGCCGCGACAGGTCTATTAAATTAATTAAGGCGGTAAATAATGGCAACAAATTGCTAGGTGTAGTTGCACAACAAAGGGGAGAGACCAAATCACCCTCACCAGATGATTTGTATCAGAAAGGAACCTTAGCTAGGGTGTTGCGTGTGCTCAAAATGCCAGATGGCAACACAACGATTATTCTTCAGGGTAAAAAAAGATTTGAGACACTGGAGTATGTAACAGAACTCCCTTATTTGACCGCCAAAGTAGCAAGTTTAGAAGAAATTCGTCCCGAAGACAATGACCCCAATTTTTCGGCAATTATCGATTCTATTCGAGAATTGGCTTTAAAAATTATTGCGCAAAATCCTGAAATTCCTTCAGAAGCTTCGTTTGCCATAAAAAACATTCAAAGCAGTGCGTTTTTGGTCAATTTTGTTTCGTCCAATATGGACATGACAGTTGCCGGAAAACAAGATATCTTGGAGCAAGATAATCTAGAACAACGTGCATTGATGTGCTTAAAGCAAATGAATGTTGAGTATCAAAAGTTATCGCTCAAGAATGATATTCAAACTAAAGTGCGCCACGATTTAGATCAACAACAACGCGAATATTTTTTGCATCAACAGATGAAAACTATTCAAGAAGAATTGGGTGGCGTTTCATATGATGAGGAGGTGCAAGAAATGCGAGAGCGCGCCAAAACCAAAGCCTGGGATGACAAGGTTGCCAAACATTTTAATAAAGAGTTGGCAAAGCTAGAGCGCATGAATCCGCAAGTGGCAGAGTATTCTGTACAGCGCAATTATTTGGATTTGTATTTGGATCTTCCTTGGAATACGTTTTCAGAAGATTCATTTGACTTAGATAGGGCACAAAAAATATTAGACCGTGACCATTTTGGATTGGACAAAGTCAAGCAGCGCATTATTGAACACCTAGCAGTCTTAAAACTCCGCAACGACATGAAATCTCCGATTTTGTGTTTGGTAGGACCTCCAGGAGTTGGAAAAACATCGTTGGGGAAATCTATCGCTGAGGCGTTGGACAGAAAATATGTTAGAATGTCTTTAGGGGGCATGCGTGATGAGGCAGAAATTCGTGGACACCGTAAAACCTATATTGGTGCAATGCCCGGTCGTGTGGTGCAAAACATCAAAAAAGCAACCACATCGAACCCTGTTTTTGTATTGGACGAGTTAGATAAGCTTGCAGAGAGTGCTCATGGCGACCCTTCATCTGCCATGCTTGAAGTACTGGATCCCGAGCAAAACACTACTTTTTACGACAATTACTTGGAAACAGGTTATGACTTATCAAAAGTAATGTTTATTGCTACGGCAAACTCCTTATCCACTATACAACCAGCCCTTCGGGATCGTATGGAAATCATTGAAGTGTCAGGCTATACATTGGAAGAAAAAGTGCAAATTGGATTGCGCTATTTGTTGCCAAAACAAATTGCTGAGCACGGACTAAAAAAGGCAGCTATTAAGCTTCCCAAGGCTACCATGCAGCATTTGGTTGCAGGCTACACGCGCGAGTCGGGAGTACGTGGCTTGGACAAACAAATTGCCAAAGTGGTACGTCATTATGCTATGCTAGAGGCAAAAGAAACACCACGTGAACCCAAACTTCAAGTAGCTGAATTAGAATCTATTTTGGGTCCAGCAAAACTGCTCCGTGACTCATATGAAAATAACAATGTTGCAGGTGTGGTTACAGGTTTGGCGTGGACTAGAGTAGGAGGTGATATTTTGTTTATTGAGTCTTCAATTAGTAAAGGAAATGGCGCACTTTCCATTACAGGTAATCTGGGTAAAGTAATGAAAGAATCGGCTACCATTGCGTTGCAATACA
Organism: Flavobacteriaceae bacterium; assembly: GCA_049596455.1. Lineage (GTDB taxonomy): Bacteria > Bacteroidota > Bacteroidia > Flavobacteriales > Flavobacteriaceae > UBA7446. Next base: position 19,425 of record JBMYLP010000011.1, read on the forward strand.
TCAAGGCGCATGCCGATGATTTAGGTATTGCAGACGACTTTTTTGGAAAACATAATTTCCATATTCATGTGCCCGAAGGTGCTACACCTAAAGATGGGCCTAGCGCAGGGATTACAATGATTACTTCTTTGGTTTCGAGTATTTTACAACGCAAAGTCAAAAACCGAATTGCCATGACAGGTGAAATTACGCTTCGTGGAAAAGTGTTACCTGTGGGCGGGATTAAGGAAAAGATTTTGGCAGCCAAACGTGCCAATATCAAAGAAATCATTTTAAGTCAGAAAAACGAAGCAGACATAGGAGAAATTCCTGAGCGTTACCTAAAAGGATTACAATTTCATTATGTCACTTCCATAGATCAAGTGTTAAAAATTGCCATCACCAAGCAACGTGTTTCGGGTACGAAAAAGCGTTAACTTACGTTTTTAGTACGAATGAAGAGGGTTTTAGTTTGCTGTTTTTTGGTTTTGTTGACTACGTCTGTAGCGCAAATTGGCGGCGATGCTACCTACCGTTTTTTGGAACTTTCTGCTTCGCCAAGACAGTTGGCATTGGGTAATCCTGTTACCTTACAAGACGAAGACATTAGTACCACAATTGCCAATCCAGCAACCATTCGAGGTGAACACGGTGGTCAGTTGATGGTAAATTACGAACCCTACTTTGATGGTATTCATCGAGGTACTGCCGTATATGCGCATACGCTCAATCGCGCAAAAGCGCTAGTTTTTGATGTTAATTATATTCATTATGGGACTTTTGAGGGTGCCGATGCGTTGGGGAATTCCACCGCAGATTTTAGTGGTAGCGAGGTAGCAATTGGATTAGCCTCTTCGCATTATTTTTTGCGTCCCAATATACACGTTGGCGCACGTGTGCGCTACATTTTATCTAATTTGGACACCTACACTTCATCTGGGATTACTGCTGATGTTGGTTTGTACTATAACCCTATTGGAAAACCGTTTCGAGTAGCATTGGTTTATCAACATTTGGGGAAGCAACTTTCTGCCTACGAAGATGTTTTTGAACCCCTTCCTGCCAACTTAACACTTGGCTTTTCTAGCGCCTTAGAGCACTTGCCTCTGCGATGGCATGTGTCGTTACATCACCTAAACAAATGGCCGCTACTTTTTGATAATCCTGAAGAAGCTACTACCGACCTGAGTGGAAACAGTACACAACAAAAATCGGGACTGGTAAAGAAAGTATTGCGCCATGCTACTTTTGGTGTGGAAGTGTTTCCAGAGGGCTTGTTTTCCATTCGTTTGGGCTATCACGCACAGCGTGCTGCAGAATTACGTATTTTAGAGGTGCGGAATTTTTCGGGTTTATCTTTTGGTGTGGGCATGCAATTACGTCGATTGCGTTTTCAGTTAAGTCACGCCAGATATAATGTTGCTGGAAACCGCACCTTTTTGGGACTAACCTTAGAGCCAAAATAATGAAAAAACCATTTGTCATTGCCATAGACGGCGCATCTTCTACAGGGAAAAGTACCTTGGCCAAAGGATTGGCACAGGCATTGGATTTTGTATATGTCGATTCAGGTGCCATGTATCGTGGGGTAACCTTATTTGCGCAGCAACAAGGCTGGCTTAGCCCAACGCATTTTGATACGGAAACCTTAATAACTCATTTGGACGATATTCAATTGACATTTAAAAACAATAAATTATTGCTCAATGGAATTGATGTCAGTACCGAAATTAGAAGCATGACTGTTTCAAATGCTGTAAGCCAGGTGGCAGCAGTTTCTGCTATCCGGTCTTTTTTGGTGGCGCAACAACGCGCTATTGGCGCACAACATAATGTTGTTATGGACGGACGTGACATCGGCACGGTGGTTTTTCCTAACGCCGACGTAAAATTGTTTTTAACTGCTGATGCGAATATCCGTGCGCAACGTCGCTACGATGAGCTTAAAGGCACTGACCCAAGCGTTACGCTTGATGCTATTTTGGAAAATATTACCCAACGCGACCATTTAGATAGCACACGCTCAGACTCTCCGTTGGTGCAAGCAACAGATGCAATTGCTATTAACGCTGCCGAATTTAGCATTACAGCCTTACAAACCCATGTGCTAGCGTTGGTGAAAAAACGAATGGGGATTTAGTTTTTCAGCTTATATTTCAATTGTACTTAACTCAGAAAAATCAACACCTTCATTTGTAGTTTGCAAACTGTATTGATATAAACCATTTTCTCCAATGGCAATCAAGGTGTTTTCTCTAATAATCACATCAAAAGCTTGTTTGTCTATTGCATTTATTAGTTTAGACTCTTTAGGATTGCTGATGTCAAAAATCTTTATCTCATCGTCACACACAATAAGGTAATTTCCGTAAAGCCCTAATCCTTTTGGCGAAATTAGATTTCTAGAGCTTATAAGTACGGGCTCTGTAATTTTGCTTAGATCATAAATTTCAAGAATGTTTATGTTGTTTCCACATACCGTGTTGCTGTGCAAGGTCACATAAGCATGGGTGTCGTTAGCCACAACGGGGTCACAAGCAGTAAAATGCTCCACTCGTGCTAATTTTTCTGGAAATTCTGGGTTCGCCAAACTGTAGATAAACATTCCGTTACGAGAGCCGATGTACAGATACTCTTTATATCCAAATAAAGTTTCTATATCAAAACCAACAGAAACCTTGTTTGCCAAAACGGGCTCATCCATTTTGGAAACGCTAAAGACGTTTAAATCATATTCATCTACCACGTAAAGGTAATTACCTTTTAGCGTAAATGTAGCCAAAGAACCGCCTTGTCCGTCCGTGCTTTGACTTGAAGTGCTGGTATCATTATCTTTTGAACATGAAAAGATGATAATGATCAAAAGTGTTAAAATATGTAGTTTTTTCATTTGAGCTATTTTTTTGGTTTCCATCCAATGACAACATTATCTTCAACCCGACCTGTTGCTACATATCCGTCTGGCGAACGCAACTCTGGAAAGATGTTCTCAATGCGTTTTGTTAGTTTTAATGTTTCTTTATCCAAATCAAATTCAAGTGCTACCAAATCAGTTGATTGATTTGCATACACTACATTGTCGCGTATTGCTAAATCTGTAGTTCCCAACAACTGCATAAATTTTACTTTTACAGGGTTTTTGGGATTCGCATTATCAAAAACATGGAATCCTTCGAGCTTTTCTCCTACAAACAGCAAGTTGTTGACCACGTAAATTTTTCCCGAATTAATAATTTCCCGTGCAGGTTTTAGCTGGAGTGAATTATTTAGCTCAGTCCTTGACATATATATAGGTTCATACCTGCTGCCATACTCAACTTCTTCTTCATCACAGTAAAAGCAACAACCTTGAAAGGAAAGCAGAAAAGCAAACAATAGTATATGGGTTTTTCTCATGATTTTAGGCTTTAAGAATCCCGAAAACCAACGTATTCTATAGAAAAACCGCAAGGATATTTTCATAAAGTAGGTTAACAGGGTTTTTGTTTAGCATAAAGGTAATAAAAATAGTTTAATTGCTATTTGAGTTGGTTTTGATATAATCTTTTGCTCATATATATAAAAATAGTACATTTGCGCACCTCTTAAGAAGCGCCTTAGAGTAATATTGAGAGAAAATAAAAATTAACCCTTCTGTACAGCAGCGCTTTTTTACTCAGCTTGCAGAATACAAATAACCGCAGCATGGCTGACGAAAACCAACCCCTAGAAGAAGCAACAGAAGACGTTGCTACTACCCAAACCGCTACTGAAGAAGCGCAACCTGAAGCAGTAGAAACCCCACAAGAAGAAGACAATACACCAACCGTTTCTCCCGATGAATTTTTAGCCAACTTTGATTGGCAAAACTACGAAGAGGGCATTGAAGCTGTTGAAGACGGTAAGTTAAAAGAGTTTGAAAAACTCGTTGCTGAAAATTTTGTTGATACGCAAGGATCTGATGTTGTTCATGGAAAAGTAATCCACATGACAGACCGCGAGGCGATTATTGACATTAACGCCAAATCTGAAGGCGTAATTTCACTTAACGAATTTCGTTACAACCCCGACCTAAAAGTAGGCGATACGGTGGAAGTAATGATTGATACCCGCGAAGACAAAACGGGACAACTTATTTTGTCGCACCGCAAGGCGCGCACTATCATGGCTTGGGATCGTGTAAACGCTGCCCATGACAGTCAAGAAGTGGTAACAGGATTTGTAAAGTGCCGCACCAAAGGTGGAATGATTGTAGATGTATTTGGCATTGAGGCATTCTTACCAGGCTCACAAATTGACGTAAAGCCTATTCGTGACTACGACCAATATGTAAACAAAAACATGGAATTTAAGATTGTAAAAATCAACCATGAATTTAAGAACGTAGTGGTATCGCACAAAGCACTTATTGAGGCGGATATCGAAGAGCAAAAGAAAGAAATCATTGCGCAGCTTGAAAAAGGTCAGGTGTTAGAGGGAACGGTGAAAAACATCACATCATACGGGGTGTTCATTGACCTTGGAGGCGTTGACGGTTTGGTTCATATTACCGATCTATCGTGGAACCGTATCAACCACCCAAGCGAAATTTTGGAAGTAGAGCAACAGCTAAATGTTGTAATTCTTGACTTTGATGACGATAAATCACGTATTCAATTAGGTGTAAAACAACTTACACAGCATCCATGGGAAGCTATTGGCGATACCATGAAAGAAGGTGATACTATCAAAGGTAAAGTAACCGTTATTGCGGATTATGGTGCTTTTGTTGAGGTGGCACCAGGTGTTGAGGGGCTTGTTCACGTTTCTGAAATGTCTTGGAGTACGCATTTGCGCTCTGCACAAGATTTTGTGAAAGTGGGCGATGAAGTTGAAACGGTTATTTTAAATCTTGATCGTGAGGAACGAAAAATGTCTTTGGGAATCAAGCAACTAACGCAAGATCCTTGGACAGACATTACTATCAAATACCCATTAGGGTCTAAGCATACAGGTGTGGTACGCAACTACACAAACTTTGGTGTGTTTGTAGAACTTGAAGAGGGTATCGATGGATTAATTTATATCTCTGACCTGTCATGGACAAAGAAAGTAAAGCATCCTTCTGAGGTTGTTACTGTTGGTCAAGAGTTGGACGTTATTGTTCTGGAACTTGATGTGGAAGGACGTAAATTAAGCCTTGGTCACAAGCAAACTACGGACAATCCTTGGGAAAAATACGCCAAGACCTATGCTGAAGGTACTGTGCATGAACTTGCATTGACTGAAATCGTAGATAAAGGCGCTACCATTGTGCTGAACGACGACATCACGGCATTTGTTCCTGGACGTCACCTAGACAAGCAAGACGGCACAAAACTTTCTAAAGGCGAAACAGCTGAGTTTAAAGTAATTGAATTTAACAAAGACTTTAAGCGCGTTGTAATGTCACACGCTGCTGTTTATAAGGGAGTTGAGGCGGACAATGTTAAAACTGCTAAGCGCAAAATGTCGGAAAATGCAGAAAAATCGACTCTTGGAGATTTGGACGCATTGGCAGACCTAAAGCGCAAAATGGATGGCGATGCCTAGTCCAAATGTATAGAAAAATAAAAGGGGCGTTTATCGCCCCTTTTTTTATGCAATATTTTTCGCGATAAAGTCGCCTACATCACTTGTAGTATAGTTCCCCTCTGGGAAGACTTCGGGAGTACAAATGCCTTGTGCAAGTGCCAAATCAACAGCATTGGTGATGGCATTTGCTTCTTTGTCCATATCAAAATGCGTGAGCATCATTGCTGCAGAAAGAATCATGGCAATGGGATTTGCAATTCCTTTTCCTGCTCCCTGCGGAAACGATCCGTGAATAGGCTCAAAAAGCGCATGCGTTGCCCCAACAGACGCCGAGGGCAATAATCCAATAGAACCACCAATAACGCTTCCCTCATCAGAAATAATATCTCCAAAAAGGTTACTAGTGAGAATTACATCAAACTGGCTAGGTGCCAAAATCATTTGCATGGCAGCATTATCCACAAACAAAAAGCGAAGCTCAACATCACTGTATTCCGCTTGATGTAACTCGGTTACTACCCTACGCCATAGTCTGGAAGATTCCAATACATTGGCTTTATCAATTAGTGTAAGAATATTTCTTCTTTTTCTAGCAGCAGCAAATGCCAAATGCGCAATGCGCTCAATTTCAGCTCGAGTATACTCACATAAGTCCGATGCCGTATTTTGGTCTTCCGATAAGGTTTTTTCACCAAAATAAATACCGCCAGTAAGCTCGCGATACATCACAAAATCGGTTCCTTTTACACGCTCTTCTTTTAGTGGAGATTGGTGCAACAAGGCATCAAATGTCTTTACAGGGCGAATATTAGTAAACAACCCTAACGCCTTTCTAATGGCAAGCAACCCTTGCTCCGGGCGTACTTTTGCGGTTGGATCGTTGTCGTATTTTGGGTCGCCAATAGCCCCAAAAAGTACGGCATCGCTTTCCAAGCTCACTTTTAGGGTAGCTTCGGGAAGTGGCTCGCCTGTTTTATCAATGGCAACAGCTCCCATGTCTGCATAGGTGTAAGTAAACTCGTGTCCAAATTTTACGGCAACTGCATCTAAGACTTTTACAGCCTCTTGTACAATTTCGGGTCCAATCCCGTCTCCAGGAAGTACTGCAATTTGTTTTTTCATCGGTTTTTATTCAATAGGTTATTAGGAGCGATTGAGTTCAAACGCCTTGATAGCTTCCTTTTGGCTTAACAAATAATCAATATCGTCATAGCCGTTAAGCAAACACATTTTTTTATATGGATTAAGATCAAAGGATACTACAATTCCTGCCTCAGGGACGTTAAGTTCTTGCGCTTCCAAATCAACTTTGGCTTGTGTGACAGGATTTTTATCAATTGCTGCAAATATAGCTTTCAACTGCTCTGGTGAAACCTGAATAGGAAGTATGCCATTGTTTAGTGCATTTCCTTTAAAAATATCTGCAAAAAAGCTAGACACCACCACACGAAATCCATAATCTGCCAATGCCCAAGCAGCGTGTTCACGGCTAGACCCACAACCAAAATTGTTTCCTGCTACTAAAATCTGCCCCGCATAAGCACTGTTATTAAGGATGAAATCTGCTTTGGGTTTGTCGTCTGGGGTATATCGCCAATCGCGAAATAGATTTTCGCCAAACCCTTGACGGTCTGTGGCTTTTAAAAACCTAGCCGGAATAATTTGATCTGTATCTACATTTTCTATCGTAAGCGGAACCATACCGCTTTCTAAGATTTGAAATTTTTCCATTAGTGTTGGGTTACATCTACAATTTTACCTGCCACCGCTGCTGCGGCTGCTGTTACAGGACTAGCCAATAGCGTTCGTGCGCCTTGCCCTTGTCGTCCTTCAAAGTTTCGGTTTGAAGTAGAAACGCAATAGGCGCCTGCTGGAATTTTATCATCGTTCATTGCCAAACAAGCAGAGCAACCCGGTTGACGTAATACAAAGCCTGCATCTTCAAAGATGCGATCTAATCCTTCTGCTACAATTTGTTTCGCCACTTGTTGCGAACCCGGAACGATTAATGCCGATACGTCTGGCGATTTTTGTTTGCCTGCCACGTAGTTTGCGGCAGCTCTAAAATCCTCAATTCTAGAGTTGGTACAGCTGCCAATAAACACATGACTAATAGGCATATGAAGTAAGTTGCTTCCTGCTCTCAGCCCCATATAATTCAACGACTTGATAAAACTAGCATCGTCTAATTCGGGGATTGCATCTCCAATTTTCACACCCATACCCGGGTTTGTTCCGTAGGTAATCATGGGTCGGATATCGGCTGCATCAAATTGATGTTCTAAGTCAAAAGCTGCACCTTCATCTGTTGGGAGGGTTTTCCAATAAGCGATTTTGTTTTTCAGTTCTTCACCTTTTGGTGCAAACTCACGTCCCGAGACGTAATCAAAAGTGGTTTGGTCGGGAGCAATCATACCACCGCGTGCTCCCATTTCAATACTCATATTGCAGACCGTCATACGCCCTTCCATACTCATTTGCTCAAACACAGAACCAGCGAACTCTACAAAGTAGCCTGTTCCTGCATCGGTGCCTAATTTTGAAATAACGTAAAGAATAACGTCTTTAGGCTGTACATCGGGGTGTAAATCACCAGAAACGATTACGCGCATACTTTTTGGCTTTGCCACCAACAAGCATTGACTAGCAAACACCTGTGCTACTTGGCTTGTTCCAATACCAAATGCAATGGTGCCAAACGCACCGTGCGTAGAAGTGTGGCTATCGCCACAAACCATGGTCATTCCGGGTTGGGTAATGCCCAATTCGGGACCTATAACATGAACAATTCCTTGATAGGGGTGCCCCAAGCCGTAAAGTGTTACATTGTGTTTTTCACAATTTTCAGAAAGTTGTGCCACTTGCTTGCGCGAAAGCGCATCTTGAATGGGTAAATGCTGATTTTCAGTGGGAACGTTATGGTCGGCAGTAGCTACAACTTGCTGTGGTCTAAAGAGCGGAATCCCTTTTTCATCCAGCACATTAAACGCTTGCGGACTGGTAACTTCGTGGATTAAATGCTTGTCAATGTACAAGATGTCTGGGCCGTTTTCTACGGATGACACCACGTGGCTATCCCAGACCTTATCAAAAAGTGTTTTCTTCATGTAAGTTTAACTAATACCGGCAGTTTTTACGATTTCAGGAATATCGTCGTCGGTAATTTCTTTCTTTCTATCTGCAAAGTTTAAAAAAGTAGCATATGCCAAATCGAGTTCTTCTTTGGTAAGCTCTATGCCGATGTTCTTAGCGCGATAGGCAAGTGCGGCACGACCGCTACGAGCCGTAAGTACGATAGAAGACGTATCTACCCCCACGTCATGAGGATTGATAATCTCATAGGTTTCACGGTTTTTGATTACGCCATCTTGATGAATACCCGAACTATGCGCAAAGGCATTTGCACCCACAATGGCTTTGTTTGGCTGCACGACCATGCCCATTGCTTCCGAAACCATGCGGCTGGTTTCTGATAATAATTGCGTTTGGATATTTGTGTCTAGTCCTAAATCTGGGTGCTGACGCATAATCATAACTACTTCTTCTAAGGAAGTATTTCCGGCACGTTCGCCAATACCATTTATGGTGCATTCAATTTGGCGTGCGCCATTAATAACCCCTGAAATGGAATTTGCGGTTGCTAGTCCTAAATCGTTATGGCAATGACACGAAAGCGTTGCCTTGTGAATAGAAGGCACATGCTCCATTAAGTATTTTATTTTGGCTCCGTATTCTTCGGGAAGGCAATATCCTGTGGTGTCGGGAATATTTAAAACGGTAGCTCCTGCCTGTATCATGGCTTCGCATACTTGTGCTAGATAGGCGTTGTCTGTTCTTCCCGCATCCTCGGCATAAAACTCAATGTCTTCAACAAATTTTTTAGCATGCTTTACAGCAGCTACACCACGCTCAATAATTTTTTCACGAGTAGAGCGAAATTTATGTTCGATATGCGAATCTGAAGTGCCAATTCCAGTGTGAATTCTTGCACGTTTGGCAGGTTTTAACGCTTCTGCTGCTACTTCAATATCTTTTTGAACTGCACGTGTAAGCCCGCAAACAATAGCATTTTCTACTGTTTTGGCTACATCGCTGACGGCTTCAAAATCACCGGGAGAGGAAATGGGAAATCCTGCTTCTATAATGTCAACACCAAGAGTATCAAGACGTTTTGCAAGAATCAATTTTTGTTCCTTGTTTAGCTTACAGCCAGGAACCTGTTCGCCGTCGCGCAAGGTGGTGTCAAAAATTTGAACGTGTTCTTTTCCCATTCATTTAAAGGTTAAGGGCAAAAGTAACCATTTTTAACTATAATGAAAATGGAAAAATGAGTACAAATCTATACTACTGTGATTTGTGAAAAATCATTAAACCTTTTGCGTGTTCACATCATCCCACAGCGCATCTTTTGGGGGAGGTGCCGTAAATGTTAGGGGCTCTTTTAGTGTTGGATGCGTAATGGTTAGTTTTCTTGCATGTAAATGAATACTACCGTCTTTGTTGGGTCGTTTTGCTCCGTATTTTAGGTCACCTTTAATACTTAATCCTTCTGCGCTTAATTGCGCTCTTATTTGATGGTGCCTTCCTGTTAGTAATTCAATTTCAAGCAAACTGTATCGGTCAAATGTTTGTTTTTTGGTGTAAGTGAGTTTTGCAATTTTGCTGTTGGGCACTTCCTTTTTGTGCGCATACGATTTGTTTTGTGAAGCCTTACGCACCAAATAATGTTTCAATTGGATAGGGGATGCATTTGGCGTTCCAGTCACCATTGCCCAGTATATTTTTTGGGTCGATTTTTCGACAAATTGCTTGTTAAGGCGTGTCAATGCCTTTGAAGTTTTTGCCAGTACCATAACCCCACTTGTTGGCCGGTCTAATCTGTGAGGCAAGCCCAAATACACATTTCCAGGCTTTTGGTCGCGGTGCTTGATCATGTTTTTACATACATCCAAAACAGATGCATCTCCTGTGTTATCGCCTTGCGAAAGCATCCCTGCCGGTTTGTTTATCACCAGCAAATGATTGTCTTCAAAAAGAATTTCAGGGAGCAATTAGTACTGTTCGTCTTTATTGGGGAAATCGCTGGACTTTACGTCTTTAACGTAGCGTTGCACAGCATCTGTCATTTGGTCGTACAAATTCATGTACCTACGCAAAAACCTTGGGCTAAATTCGGTCGTAAGTCCAAGCATGTCATGCAATACTAAAACTTGTCCGTCAACACCATTTCCTGCGCCAATGCCAATAACAGGTATGTTGACCTCTTTGGCTACTTTGGCAGCTAGCGCAGCGGGAATCTTTTCTAGTACCAACGCAAAACAACCTAATTGCTCAAGCAACTTTGCGTCCTCTAAAAGTTTTTTGGCTTCGGCTTCTTCTCTAGCACGAACCGTATATGTCCCAAATTTATATATAGATTGTGGGGTTAATCCAAGATGCCCCATAACAGGAATTCCTGCATTTAAAATACGGGTCATGGAGTCTTTAATTTCAGCGCCTCCTTCAATTTTTACTGCATGTGCACCTGCTTCTTTCATAATCCGAATGGAAGAGCGCAAAGCTTCTTTTGGATCGGATTGGTAGCTTCCAAAAGGCAAATCTACCACCACCAAAGCACGTTTTACAGCACGCACTACTGCTGTGGCGTGATATAGCATTTGGTCGATGGTAATGGGCAATGTGGTTTCATGCCCAGACATCACATTTGACGCCGAATCTCCTACCAAAATCACATCGATATTTGCGGCGTCCACCGCTTTTGCCATAGAAAAATCGTATGCTGTAAGCATCGAAATTTTTTCTCCTGCCTGTTTCATTTCAATTAGCGAGTTTGTGGTCACACGCTTGTACGCTTTTTTAGCAGCTGACATATTTCTTTTTTCCAAAAATACACTATTGAGCGCATATGTATGCAATATGACATCCTGTCAGTAAATTCAATTGGCATAATGATTGACAATGGTTAGTAAAATATTTTAATAATGAGTAAGATTATCGGTATTGATTTAGGAACAACCAACTCGTGTGTTTCTGTAATGGAGGGTAATGAACCCGTCGTAATTCCAAACGCAGAAGGAAAGCGTACTACTCCTTCGGTTATTGCGTTTGTAGAAGGCGGCGAAATAAAAGTAGGCGACCCTGCAAAGCGTCAAGCGGTTACCAATCCCACCAAGACTATTTCTTCTATCAAAAGATTTATGGGGAATAAGTTTTCAGAATCCAAAAACGATGTTGAGCGTGTTCCATATAAAGTAGTAAAAGGCGATAACGATACGCCTCGTGTAGATATTGATGGTCGTTTGTACACCGCGCAGGAACTTTCTGCTATGGTGTTGCAAAAAATGAAGAAAACTGCCGAGGACTACTTAGGTCAAACGGTTACAGAAGCGGTGATTACTGTCCCTGCTTATTTTAACGATGCACAGCGTCAAGCGACCAAAGAAGCAGGAGAAATCTCTGGACTTAAAGTACAGCGTATCATTAACGAGCCAACGGCTGCTGCCTTGGCTTATGGTTTAGACAAAGGCGGTTCGGACAAAAAAATTGCCGTATATGACCTTGGTGGAGGTACATTTGATATTTCCGTTCTTGAGCTTGGCGATGGCGTTTTTGAGGTACTTGCTACAAACGGAGACACGCATTTAGGTGGAGACGATTTTGACGATGTCATTATTCATTGGTTGGCATATGAATTTGAAGAGGCAGAAGATATTGATCTTCGCAAAGACCCAATGGCACTTCAACGTTTAAAAGAAGCTGCCGAAAAAGCAAAAATTGAATTGTCGTCTTCTACACAAACGGAAATCAATTTACCTTATATAACGGCAACGGCATCTGGGCCAAAACACTTGGTGAAAACACTTACACGTGCCAAGTTTGAGCAACTTGCCGACGAGCTTGTAAAACGCTCTATGAATCCAGTGAAAAATGCCCTTGACGATGCAGGACTTTCTACTGGCGATATTGACGAGGTTATTTTGGTGGGTGGTTCTACGCGAATTCCTGTGATTCAAGAAGAAGTGGAAAAATTCTTTGGAAAAAAGCCTTCAAAAGGAGTAAATCCAGATGAGGTTGTTGCTATTGGAGCAGCTATTCAAGGAGGTGTCCTTACAGGAGATGTGAAAGACGTATTGCTTTTGGATGTTACGCCTCTTTCGTTGGGCATTGAAACCATGGGCGGTGTGATGACAAAATTGATTGAATCCAACACTACGATTCCGACGAAGAAATCACAAGTGTTTTCTACGGCTGCCGACAACCAGCCTTCGGTAGAAATCCACGTATTACAAGGCGAGCGTTCTATGGCTACTGATAACAAAACCATTGGGCGTTTTCACTTAGATGGGATTCCACCAGCGCAGCGTGGCGTGCCGCAAATTGAAGTTACCTTTGATATTGATGCCAATGGACTGATTCACGTAACGGCACTCGATAAAGCCACTAATAAGTCTCAGGACATTCGTATTGAAGCGTCTTCTGGACTTACAGAAGAGGAAATTGAGCGTATGCGCAAAGAAGCGGAAGCAAACGCAGATGCGGATAAAAAAGCTAAAGAGGAAGCAGATGTTTTAAACAATGCCGACCAAATGATTTTCCAAACGGAAAAGCAATTGAAAGAATTTGGCGACAAGCTCTCTGCAGATAAAAAAGCACCTATCGAAACGGCTCTTGAAGCACTTAAAAAAGCCTATGAGTCTAAAGATTTGGATGCAATTAAACCTGCATTAGACAACATAAACGAAGCCTGGAAACAAGCTTCTGAAGAAATGTACAAAGCGCAGCAAGAGACTGGGGGACAAGCCCCACCAACAGACGATGCTGCCGCATCTTCATCCTCCGACGATGATGATGTAGAAGATGTTGATTTTGAAGAAGTAAAATAACTACAATTCATTGCGCCCCGCACAGCGGGGCGCAACACTTTTTATGGATAACAAAACCATTTTAAAGCTTTTGCAAGAAAGATGTGCCAATACGTTGGTAGATACGCTGGGTGTTACTTTTGTGGAATTAGGCGAAGATTATTTGGTGGCTAAAATGCCTGTGACTTCGGCGGTGCATCAAGTAGATGGTGTTTTGCACGGGGGTGCAACAGCTGCTTTGGCAGAAACTGTGGGTAGTGCGGCTTGTGCTATTTTTTGCAAAACCGATGATGTTATCATGCGCGGCATAGAAGTTTCTGCAAATCATGTTAGGGGAGTTCGCTCGGGTTTTGTTTATGCTAAGGCAACTGCCGCACACAAAGGGAAAACCATGCAGCATTGGTCTATTCAGATAACGGACGATGCTAACAAACTGGTTTCTTCTTGTAAGTTGACAACACTTACCCTTCCAAAGAAAAAATAGTTTTTGTACATTTCTAAAAATTATTAGATATGTATATTGAGCAAGTAGGCAAAGACACCAACGCATTTTGGTTGTATGTTGTAGGTGTTTTGATTTTAGGGGTTGTACTTTTTATTGGAAATATCCCGTTTGGTATTGCGCTCGTTGCCGAGGGTGGAATTAGTGCTGCTCAACTCAGCTTATCCGAACAATTACAAGTTCTCCCCGCCAACACCACACTTTTTTTACTACTTCTTCCTTTTGCGTTGGTTTTTGGCGCTATTTTGTTACTGACCAGAGTGCTTCATAAACTTTCGCTGCGTGAACTTATCACTTCACGTCCAAAAGTGGATTGGAAACGGATTGGTTTTGGTTTTGGAACGGTGGCAGTATCTTTTATCCTAATGCTTGCTGTAAGCTATTTTATGGATCCAGAATCTTTACAATGGAATTTTAAGCCGAAAGCCTTTGCCGTATTGGTCTTGATAAGCGTTCTTATGGTACCCTTGCAAACCAGCGCAGAAGAACTCTTTTTTAGAGGCTATTTGATGCAAGGGCTGGGAAGAATTTTCCCTAAACGACTACTCCCTTTTGTGATTTCTTCAGCCTTATTTGGACTATTACACTTTGCTAATCCAGAAGTTGACAAGTTGGGCAATGTCATTTTAATTACTTATTTGGCTACAGGGTTTTTCCTTGGCGCAATTACGTTAATAGATGAAGGCCTAGAACTAGCGTTAGGTTTTCATGCAGGTAATAATCTTTTTCTGTCGTTGTTTTTAACATCAGACTGGACGGTTTTTCAAACCGACTCGCTTTTTTTAGATGTGTCTGAACCCAATGTGCTGATGTATATCATTGGACCGCTAGTGATATACTCCCTTTTATTTATGATTTATGCCAAAAAATATAAATGGAAAAACGTTGCTGCTCACTTAATTGGTTCGCCTACAGTTGAAGCCTCATCTTGATATTTCCTCTCTCGTATGGGCTATCCCTGTTAGGCTCTTCAATAAAACCAAATTTGCGGTATAAATAAATGGAATTTTCCAATTTTCTGTTTGAGTAGAGTAGCATTTCTGCATATCCATTTTCTTTGGCGGTTTTGACCGCATGATATAGCAATTCTTGCCCATATCCTTTGCCTTGATAAGCGGCGGTTATCGCCATTTTGCCAAGCTCAACAACATTATTTTTAGGCGGAAGAAGTGCGTAAGTACCAATGACCAAATCGTCTAACATACCAAAAAAGATATGACCTCCTTTATCGATGATTTCTTCTTCACAATTTTCAAGAAGTTTTGCATCGTAAGGCTCTACAACAAAGTATTTTTCAAGCCATTCTTCGTTGAGCGTTTTAAAATGTGATTTTAGACGCTTTTCAAAGGGGGCAATAGCAAGATTTTTAGTCACGGCCAATCATGTTTTCGGGCTTTACCCAAGCGTCAAACTCATCATAAGTAAGGTGTCCAGTTTCTAGTGCTGCTTCTTTAAGCGTTAGCTTTTTCTTGTGTGCCAAATTGGCAATTTCAGCAGCTTTGTAATACCCAATTTTGGTATTGAGTGCCGTAACTAACATCAACGAATTATTCAATAGCGCATTAATCGTTTCTAGATTCGGCATGATACCTTGTGCGCAGTTTTCATCAAAACTTACGCAAGCGTCGCCTATCAACTGCGCTGATTCCAGCACGTTAGCTGCCATAACGGGTTTGTATACATTCAACTCAAAATGCCCTTGCGAACCCGCAAAGGCTACCGCAGCATCGTTACCCATAACCTGAGTGCACACCATAGTCAATGCTTCACATTGGGTTGGATTTACTTTTCCGGGCATGATAGAGCTTCCTGGTTCGTTAGCAGGAATAATAAGTTCTCCAATCCCAGAGCGTGGACCACTCGCCATCATGCGAATATCGTTTCCAATTTTGAATAACGACACCGCCAATTGACGAAGCGCACCATGCGTTTCCACAAGAGCGTCGTGCGCCGCAAGTGCTTCAAATTTATTTTCTGCCGATATAAATGGAAGTCCGGTAAATTCAGCAATATATGCAGCAACTTTTTCGGCATACCCTTTTGGCGTGTTGATGCCTGTACCAACTGCTGTGCCGCCAAGGGCTAATTGCGACATGTGTGGAAGTGTATTTTCCAATGCCTTGATTCCATGATTCAGTTGTGCAACATAACCTGAAAATTCTTGCCCTAAACTCAAGGGTGTGGCATCCATAAAGTGCGTACGCCCAATCTTAATAATAGCATCAAAATCAGCAGCCTTTTGTGCCAGCGTATCGCGTAGTTGACGCACACCAGGAAGCGTTATTTCCACTAGCTTTTTGTATATGGCAATATGCATTCCAGTAGGAAACGTATCGTTTGATGACTGCGATTTGTTCACATCATCGTTTGGAGCTAAAGTGCGTTCACCTTTGCCGAGCATGTTCCCTTCGAGCACATGCGCACGATTAGCAATTACTTCGTTAACGTTCATGTTTGACTGCGTTCCAGAGCCCGTTTGCCAAGTTACCAATGGAAATTGGTCGTCAAGTCCACCACGTAAAATTTCTTCACATACTTGCGCAATTAAGTCGCGCTTATGTGTATCCAGTACACCAAGTTCGGCATTGGTGTAGGCAGCAGCTTTTTTAAGAACTGCAAAGCCGTAAACAATATCCAAAGGCATAGATCCGGCAGGACCAATCTTAAAATTGTTTCTTGAACGCTCGGTTTGCGCACCCCAATATTTATCTGCTGGTACCTTTACAGTACCCATGGTGTCTTTTTCTTCCCTAAATTTCATGTGGTTGTTTTGTGCAAAAATACAAAAGCAGAAGCACTTCTTTTGTTGTGAGGTAAAGAACCAATATGTACCTTTGTCAAAACTTTGTCCATGATTGAATTTGATCAATATCTCGGCTTCCTTGCGTTTTTGACCATTCTTACCATAGGTTTTTGGTTGATGATTTTTCTCATCACCTTTGTTATACCATTTTGGTTAACAGGAAATTTGATGCAGTGGCTAAAAGAAAAACGCGAAAAGTCTAAGAGCTAGTTAAAGCTCAAATCCTTCGCCATCGCTACCATAACTGTCTCCGCCTCTGCGTTGACGCTCTTTTTCTTGCCTAAATCTGTACGTAAACGTTAACCTGTAAACAGGTTTTCTTCGTTGGTACTCTCCGTTTGTAATAACATTGGTTGTAAATGTTTTCCACTTATAAATTTGTGTGTTAAACACATCTGTGAAATTAAGATTAAGCGTTGCATTTTCTTTCAATAAATCCTTGCTTAAACCAATGTTCAAACCTCCAAATGCTTTTCGGCTGCCAAAGGCAGATTGGGACGGACCTTGAAACCATAAATTCACTTGAGTGTTAATGTCTCCAAATAATGTTAAGTTATTTCTGAAATTTCCAGACCAACTTTCATTTTCATTGTCAAAATTAAGGTTGTCATATTCGCCTTTTTCAACACTTCTAAATAAGTTAAAGCTAAGATTTGTACGCCATTTTGGCGACCAACGAATATAGCTACTCGCTTCAACTCCCAACTGATCTCTTCGACCCAAGTTTACTGGAAAACGCTTAATTACAGGTGTAGTTTCGCCATTCACAATGGCAAAATCTCCTGATTCCACCGAAATACGATTCTCAGGTTTTTCGGTTCTTCTAAAATAAACCGAGCCATTGAGTGTAAATTTTTTGAACTGCTTTAAATATCCGATATCAATACCATTGCTGTAGCTAGGCTTTAAATAAGGATTTCCTTGAAAGAAACTTGTTTCACTAGAACGCGACTGGAATGGGTTTAAGCTTCGAGAGCGTGGTCTAGAAATGCGTCGGTTGTAACCAATAGTAATATTAGCTGTTTCAGAAAGCTCCAATCCCAAATTTAATGTTGGAAAAAAATCACCGAAAGCACTATCACTGTTTTCGTTGGTAGTTTTTTGAATTACTGTCAGCGAAGTATGCTCATACCTAAGACCTGAAAGTAATGAAAAACTCCCCCATTTTTTACCGAACTGCGTGTATAACGCATGAACTTCCTGATTAAAATCTAGGAAATTTGTCAAGTTTTCGTCGACAATCATGTTGCCGTTTGTGTCTTCTAGTTGCACAACAAACCCCGTGTTTTGATCTTCGTTTGTGGTGCGGTATCCAGCTTCAAACTGAGTGTTTTTATCAATTGGGAATACATAATCTACCTGAGCTAAAAACTGTTTTTGCTCTTCTTCAGTATTGTTTTCCTCTAATCGACCGAGAATGTTTTGAGGCAATAACTGCTGTGTTTTGAGGTCGGCAAACTCATCTTCGATGTTTCGCTCGCGTTGTAAGATAACGTCAAGCTTATGCCCACGATCGTTAAATTTGTGGGTGACAGATAAGCTAAGTTGTTTGTTCAGGTCAAAATCCTCTTCAATTTCCGAACGTAAAGATTTGGTTACAGGACTGGATGATAAAAAATGGTTTTGGTTGTTGATGGTTTGGTCGTCGCCGTCACGATTATTTCGTACATACGAAAGCGTAAACTTTGTTTTTTCGGTTGGATTAAAATCAACTCCTAGGTTAATATTTGTCCCCTGCCTTCTTCGGTCAAAACTTCGGCTTTCCACAAATTGGTCATAGTTGATATTATTTTGATACCTGTTGTTTTGATAAGCACCTCCAATATCCGTATTATCTCGATAACCAGAATTGGTAAAGAAATTAAACTTACCCGTTTTAAAATTTAAGCTAGCATTTGCACCATAGCTATCATATTTCCCCGCTGAAATGTTAAAAACACCATTGAGTCCCTTGAGGGTATTTTTTGCCAAAATAATATTTACAATCCCCGAAGTCCCTTCGGCTTGATAGCGTGCAGAGGGTGCCGTGATAACTTCGACACGCTCAATAGATTCGGCAGGTAAATCAGCAAGTGCATCAATGCCGTTTAGTCCAACCAAACCAGAAGGCTTACCATCAATAAGAATACGCACATTTGTATTTCCGCGGAGTTCTAAATTTCCATCAATATCGACAGATAGCGAGGGGATATTATCCAACACATCGGCTACATTTGTCCCTTTGGCATTTAGATTTTGTCCAACATTATACACTCGTTTGTCAAGCCTGATTTCTACATCAGATCTTCTGCCCACCAAATCAATGCCAGCCAATTGATTTTCTTTTGGCGTTAGCGAAATCATTCCCAATGCAGTTTTTCGCGATAGATTCTGTTTTTTAAAAACTAAAGTTTCGTAACCAACGTAATCTACCTGTATTTGAGCGGCTGAACGTGGACTTTCAACAACTATATGACCATTTTCATCTGAAACGGCTCCGCCAATAATTGTTTGCGATTCAAGGTCTTTTAGTGTTACAGTAGCAAACGGAAGTTTGTCTTTAGATGCTTCATCAACAATGGTAGCAGTTATGGTGTAACGGTTTTGACTGTATCCAAAAAATGTAATGATGACAAAAGTGAAGCAATAGATGCGCTTATTCATGCAATTTTTTTGTAAAAATAGATTATTATCTATTTAAAAAACATTATAAAACACCAAGATGTTCAAGCTCCTTTTTTAGTCCCATGGCAGAGCGGAAGTGAATGCCGTGTATGCCTTCATTAATTGCGGCATCAGTATTTTCTTTTTTATCGTCAATAAACACTGCGTTTTCTGCTTTCACGTGATATCTGTCTAGTGTTAATTGATAAATACGTGCATCTGGTTTTTTCATCTTTTCAGTTCCCGAAACGACAATGCCATCAAACCAGGACAAAAAATCAAAACGCGCTAACGCCACGGGAAATGTTTCGTGACTCCAATTGGTAAGCCCCAACAATTTGTGCTCGCCTTTTTCTTTCAGGTGTTTTAGTATTTCTACGGTTTCAGTATGTTCGTAGCCTAGCATCTCTTCCCAGCGTCCATAATACATGCGAATAAGACGTTCATGCTCTGGAAACATGGCAACGCGTTCTTCAGTTGCTTGCTGCAAGAGGTAACCCGCGTCTTGATTTTCGTTCCACTCCCAAGAACAAATATGCTCCAAAAAGTGACTCATTTTTTTTGTATCTCCTCTAAATTCTTTAAGGTATACATAGGCTGGATTCCAATCAATAAGTACGCCGCCAAAATCAAAAATTACAGTATCTATTTTTCCCATGGGCTATCGGTAGTATTTGGTTGTTGTGTCATTAAATAAGCTTTTAAAAAACGATCTATATCTCCGTTTAGTACATCATCAACTGCGGCGGTTTCTTCTTGTGTCCGCACGTCTTTAATAAGTTTATATGGATGCAAAACGTAGTTCCTGATTTGCGACCCCCACTCAATTTTCATTTTACCCGCTTCGATGTCATCACGGGCTTCCATACGCTTTTGGAGCTCAATTTCGTAAAGCTGCGAACGTAACATTTGCATAGCACGCTCTCTGTTATCGTGTTGTGAGCGTGTTTCGGAACATGAAATTTGAATTCCTGTGGGCTTGTGCACCAACTGCACTTTGGTTTCCACTTTGTTTACGTTTTGTCCGCCAGCGCCACTGGAGCGCGCGGTTGTGATTTCAATATCCGCAGGATTAATTTCAATTTCAATGGTATCATCTACAAGAGGATAGACATATACCGAAGCAAAACTGGTGTGACGCTTGGCATTGCTATCAAAAGGGGAGATACGCACCAAACGATGGACACCGTTTTCGCCTTTGAGCCAACCAAAAGCAAAATCGCCATCAATTTCTAGAGTTACGGTTTTGATTCCCGCAACATCACCTTCTTGATGATTGAGTTCTCTTACTTTAAAACCCCTTTTGTCCGCCCACATTTGATACATGCGCATCAGCATGGCAGCCCAGTCGCAACTTTCAGTTCCACCAGCACCTGCAGTGATTTGCAACACCGCACTTAGTCCATCTCCTTCGTCGGAAAGCATGTTTTTAAACTCCAAATCCTCAAAATGAGTAATGGCGGTTTCCCATTGCGATTGAAGTTCGGCTTCTTCCACTTCTCCTGCCTTGTGAAATTCATAAAGCACCTCGAGTTCCTCAACAAATTGCTCCGCTTTTTCGTAATCAATTACCCATTGTTTTATGCTGCGCAACTCGCGCATGTATTGCTCGGCAGCTTTGGAATCGTTCCAAAAGTTTGGGTCTAAAGTTTTTTCTTCCTTATTCGATATTTCAATGCGTTTGGCATCTACGTCAAAGATACCTCCTTAGCGCACCTAGGCGCTCAATAAGACTTTTAAGTTGGTCTTGTGTCAATTTTTAATATATTTATTGTTCAAAAATACATTATTATGACCTCAAAAGTTCTTTTCGCTACTTATTTTTGCTGCTTATTTTTTAGCTGTACCCATATGACACACACCCCGCCCGATGCTTCTGTTAAGGAAAAGGAATTATCCATACACGGCGACACCCGCATTGACCCTTATTATTGGCTTAATGACCGTGAAAATTCTGAAGTGATTCAATATCTAGAGGATGAAAACGCCTACACAAAAGCAATCCTTAAACCAACGGAAAAACTTCAAAAAGACCTTTTTGCAGAGATGAAAGGGCGCATTAAGGAAGACGATAGCTCGGTACCCTATTTTTTGAATGAGTATTGGTATATCCGTAAATATGAAAAAGGAAAAGACTATCCGATTTACACCCGAAAACACAAGACTTTAGATGCCGAAGAGGAGATTCTTCTTGATGTAAACGAATTAGCTAAGGATTTGGCGTACTGTCAAGTTTCTGGATTGAGTGTTAGCCCAGACAACACCAAACTTGCTTACGGAATTGATACGCTTTCAAGAAGGATTTACACCATTAAAGTCAAAGACTTGACCACAGGTAAAATGCTTGATGATGAGATTAAAGGCGTGAGCTCCTATGCGGCGTGGACTGCTGATAGTAATACTATGTTCTATACCGCCAAAGATGAAGAAACACTTCGTACCGACCGTATTTTTAGACACAAGTTGGGGCAAAGTCAAGAGGCTGACACTATGGTTTTTGAGGAAAAAGACGAAACATTTTACACGTTCGTTTATCCTTCGAAATCCAGAAAATACATTATGATAGGCTCTACCAGCACCATGACTTCAGAGTATCAATTTTTACCTAGTGATATGCCAACAGGAGCATTTAAGACCATTCAAAAACGCGAACGTGGGTTGGAATATAATGTTGCGCATTTTGGAGATTATTTTTACATCTCAACGAATGCAGACAGTAGCACTAATTTCAAATTGGTAAAAGCGCCGACTTCTGCCACAAGTAAGGAAAATTGGGTAGATGTATTGCCACACCGAAAGGATGTATTGTTGGAAGACGTTGAGCTTTTTCGAGATTTTATGGTAGTGGGAGAGCGTCAAAATGGATTGTTAAAGCTTCGTGTCATGCGTTGGGACGATACCGAAGATTATTATCTTGATTTTGATAGCGAAACCTATACCGCATCGATGAGTACAAACCTCGATTTTGATGCACATGTATTTCGCTATAATTTTTCTTCGCTAACTACGCCATCAAGTGTTATCGACTATGATACAAAGGCCAAAACCAAAGAAGTCAAAAAGGAACAAGAGGTTTTAGGAGGTGCATTCGACAAAGAGAATTACACTGCTGAACGCCTTTGGGCAACCGCAGAAGATGGCACAAAAGTTCCTATTTCGCTTGTACGCCATGTAAATACCGAATTAAGTCCAGACACTCCATTGTTGCAATATGGGTATGGCTCTTACGGTAACACCATTGACCCGTATTTTTCATCTGTTAGACTGAGCTTGCTTGACCGCGGTTTTGTGTTTGCGATTGCGCATGTAAGAGGTGGTGAATATCTTGGGCGACCATGGTATGAGAACGGACGTATGCTGTCAAAGAAAAACACCTTTACAGATTTTATTGATTGTTCTAAATTTTTAATTGAAAAGGGATACACATCTTCGGAACATTTATACGCCATGGGTGGTTCTGCAGGCGGATTGTTGATGGGTGCCGTAATGAATATGGCGCCTGAACTTTATAAGGGAGTAGTAGCTGCAGTACCGTTTGTAGATGTGGTTACAACTATGCTTGACGATAGTATTCCGCTCACTACAGGCGAATATGACGAGTGGGGAAATCCAAACGAAAAAGAATACTACGATTACATAAAATCGTATTCACCCTATGATAATGTACGCGAGGTAGCATACCCTAACACATTGATAACTACTGGTTTACATGATTCTCAAGTACAGTATTGGGAGCCTGCCAAATGGACGGCAAAGCTGCGTGACATGCATCAAGGGAGCAATTTAATTTTACTTCATACTAATATGGATGCGGGTCATGGTGGTGCCTCTGGACGTTTTGAGGCACTCAAAGAAATTGCGATGGAATATGCTTTTTTACTGCACCTAGAACGAAACTAAGTAATACCTACAAACACGTAGTTTGATGAATTTTTGTAAATTCGCAAACAAATTATCCGCACCTTGTGTGTTAAGATATGACAACCAATAAAATAGCAGCATACAACAATGCTTTAGAGCTGATTGGCAACACACCCCTAGTGAGGCTTAATCATGCCACCAAAGACTTTTCAGGAAGCTTTTTTGCTAAAGTTGAGGCATTTAATCCAGGTCATTCCAATAAAGATCGCATTGCCTTGCACATTATTGAGCAGGCAGAAAAAAAAGGTATCCTAAAACCTGGGAACACCATAATTGAAACCACTTCAGGTAACACGGGTTTTAGTCTTGCTATGGTAAGCATCATTAAAGGATATGAGTGCATCTTGGCAGTTACATCAAAATCTTCCCCAGACAAAATAGATATGCTTCGTGCTATGGGCGCAAAAGTTTATGTGTGCCCGGGTCACGTGAGCGCAGACGACCCAAGATCGTACTATCAAGTAGCAAAACGCTTGCATAACGAAATCGAAGGGTCTGTGTATATCAATCAGTACTTTAATGAACTAAATACCGATGCACACTACCTTACCACAGGTCCCGAAATTTGGGAGCAAACTAATGGTCAAATTACTCATTTAGTGGCAAGTAGCGGAACCGGTGGAACTATTTCGGGTATTGGCAGGTATCTTAAAGAACAAAACAAAGACATTCAAATTATAGGGGTAGATGCCTATGGTTCAGTGCTTAAAAAATACCACGAAACACAAGAGTTTGACCCTAACGAAATTTATCCATATCGCATAGAAGGGCTTGGAAAAAACTTGATTCCTACTGCTACAGATTTTGACGTTATCGACCATTTTGAAAAAGTTACTGACGAAGACAGCGCACACGCAGCGCGTGATATCGCTAAAACAGAAGGACTTTTTGTAGGCTACACTTCAGGGGCCGCACTTCAGGCGGTTCGTCAACTAGACAAAACAGGTAATTTTTTTGATAAAAATAGCGTCGTGGTAATAATTTTCTGTGATCATGGTTCGCGCTACATGAGCAAAATTTACTCTGATAAATGGATGCGAGAGCAAGGGTTTTTTGATGCCAAAAACATCGAAAAAGAAAAGCCGATTGAATACATTCGCTAACAGAAAACACACTTTTAGTGGGTAATCCACTATATTTGCAACAACTTTAAAACCAATACATTGACAACTGATTTGTTTGCTAAAATCCGTGAAAATAAAGGACCGCTTGGAAAGTGGGCATCTGTAGCGGAAGGATATTTTGCATTCCCAAAACTTGAAGGACCAATTGGAAACCGTATGAAGTTCCAAGGAAAGGAAGTGATTACGTGGAGCGTAAACGATTATTTGGGTCTTGCCAACCACCCAGAGGTGCGTAAGGCAGATACTGAGGCTGCCGCTGAGCACGGTTCTGCATATCCAATGGGCGCACGACTTATGTCGGGGCACACCACTTTTCACGAGCAGTTGCAAGATGAATTAGCCGCATTTGTAGGCAAGGAGGCTGCTTATGTGCTTAACTTCGGTTATCAGGGAATTTTATCTACCATTGATACGTTAGTTTCTAAAAACGATGTCATTGTTTATGATGTAGATTCACATGCCTGTATTGTTGACGGTGTGCGTTTGCACATGGGAAAACGCTTTACATTTCGTCATAATGATATTGAAAGTTTAGAGAAAAATTTAGTTCGCGCCACTAAAGTTGCGCAAGAAACCGGCGGTGGTATTTTAGTAATTTCTGAAGGTGTTTTTGGTATGCGAGGCGAGCAAGGTCGTTTGCGTGAAATTGCTGCACTTAAAGAAAAATACGGTTTCCGCTTTTTGGTAGACGATGCGCACGGATTTGGAACGCTTGGCGCAACGGGTGCAGGAGCAGGCGAGGAGCAAGGCGTTATGGACGATATTGATGTGTATTTTGCCACATTTGCCAAATCTATGGCAAGCACAGGTGCATTCATCGCTGGTGATAAAGAAATCATGGACTACATGAAGTACAACATGCGTTCGCAAGTTTTTGCCAAATCGCTACAAATGGTACTTGTCAAAGGTGCCCTTAAGCGTTTGGATATGCTACGAACCATGCCCGAGCTAAAATCAAAACTTTGGCAGAATGTAGATGCGCTTCAAAATGGACTTAGAAAACGTGGCTTTGATATTGGTACAACCCAAAGCTGTGTAACGCCTGTTTACCTTAAAGGGAGTATTCCAGAAGCTATGGTTTTGGTGAAAGATCTTCGTGAGAATTACGGCATTTTTTGCTCTATTGTGGTTTATCCTGTTATTCCAAAAGGGTTGATTTTACTTCGTCTTATTCCTACGTCATCACATACTTTAGAAGACGTAGAAGAAACTTTATTGGCATTTTCTGCTATTCGCGAGAAACTTACTTCGGGAGTTTATGAACGCTTATCGCAAAATGTGGCAGTGGGTGTAGATGCTTAATCATCGGCGTATAAAGCTACCACTGGTTCGCCATCTAACGAAATATACCCTCTAAACATGCCTTTGGTGTTAAAAGGCATCACCACAGTTCCTGTGGCATCTAACCCAATAACACCCCCCAAACCGCCTTTGGTTTTTAAGTTTTCAATCACTTCTGAGGAGGCTTTTTCAATGCTTTGATGGGCATATTTTATGCGTGCAGCAATGTCGTGTGCCACCACATAACGGATAAAATACTCTCCATGTCCAGTAGCAGAAATGCCACAAACGCCGTTTTCGGCATAGGTGCCGGCGCCAATTATGGGTGAATCCCCAATACGCCCAAAGCGTTTGTTGGTCATGCCCCCAGTAGAAGTGCCTGCGGCAAGATTTCCATTTTGGTCTAATGCCACAGCACCCACCGTACCTAATTTATCTTGCTTAACTTCTTTCATGGAGGCTTTTGCCTCTAAGAGTTTATCAAAGTTTTTTTGCGTGAAAAAGTAGGAAGAATCTACTTGTGTAAGTCCTTGCTCAAGGGCAAATTCTTCGGCTCCAGCACCGCTTAAAAACACGTGCACCGAATGGTCAAGTACCGCTCGCGCCACTTGAATAGGATTTTTGATGGTAGCAATTCCAGTGGCAGCACCTGCGTTGCCTGTTGCGCCGTCCATAATGGCACTGTCCATTTCATTAGTTCCGTTATTGGTAAATACCGAGCCTTTTCCTGCGTTAAACAAGGGCGAATCTTCTAAATGCTCAATAGCAATTTGCACCGCATCTAAGCTTGCACCGCCACTTTTTATAAGTGCTCTGCCTTTAAGCAAAGATTCTTTTAGGGTATTAATATATGCCTGCTCCATGCTGTCGGAAACGCTTCCGCGTGAAATCCAACCGGCACCACCGTGAATAACCAACACGGCTTTTGGCGTTTTTTCTGATGATGAAGGGGTACAACTCATAAGCAAAACACAGATTAAGAAAAGGGTTAATGCGCGTAAAAACATCGCTTAATTTTTATCTAATGTACTATATTTTACCAAATCGTTGCCAAGACCCGCTGGCGCGCGTCTGCCTGTTGCAGACAGGTCTGCGACGCGTGACCCATCTTGGTGGCATTTTGTTTAAATAATTTAGCAATGTGTGTCATAAGTAGGTTTTTTTTGGTAATTAAATATCCTACTTTTTAAGAGAGACACGCACCAAGAGGTTTTTGCTATTGATTTAAATATCAGCAACATACCTCTACTAACCAGCAAGTTGTATGGCTAACAATAGGATATTTACGATCAAGCCAATAATAAAAAGGGCAAATACTTTTTTTACGTGAATTTGTCCCAAAATGGCACCCAAATACGCTGTAGTGGCAGCCACACAAATGAGCAGTTGAATCATATCCCCAACAGTAGGCACTCGTTGCAATAAAAAGTACACCACCATAGAGCCAATGCACGCTTGAATAATAATAGTTAGTGGAATAAGTTGGAAATAACTCCCAGCAAAATAACGGTAGGCTTTTGAAAGCATAATAGTAAGATTAAAGGTTCACTCAAAAGTAGTAATTTTTTTGAAATTATGGTAAATCGTTAAAAACCATCAATTTTTTTTACTTTTGTAAAAATTAATGGATGAGCCAAAAGCTACTACTTAGTGCCGAAGACCTCCACATCATCCTTTTTCGTTTAGCTTGTCAACTTAAAGAAACCCACGGAAATTTTGAAAATACGCTGTTGGTGGGGCTACAACCACGAGGTGTACGCCTTGCCGAACGCCTGTTGCATATTCTAACACAACACTACAAAGTTCCGAATGTACAGCTAAGCAAACTTGATATTACCTTTTTTAGAGACGATTTCCGCCGAAGCGATAAAGTGCTTAATGCAAACGATAACAGCATGGAATTCGGAGTAGAAAACAAAAGTATTGTACTAATTGACGATGTGTTATACACAGGGCGCAGCATTCGCGCTGCACTTACTGCCATAGACTCTTACGGCCGTCCGGCAGAAATCCAGCTGCTCAATCTAATTGATCGCAGGTTTTCAAGACACCTGCCCATACAACCCGATTTTTGCGGACATCAAGTAGATGCTATCCAAAATGAGCGTGTGGTAGTATGTTGGAAAGAAGATGATAATGAAGATGCAGTTTATCTGGTAAATAAATAATATGAGTGAACTGAGCGTAAAGCATTTACTGGGAATCAAATACCTCAACGAGGCAGATATTCGGTTGATTTTTGAAACTGCTACCCAGTTTAAGGAGGTTATTAACCGCCCCATAAAAAAAGTGCCTTCGCTGCGTGACATAACCATAGCCAATCTGTTTTTTGAAAACAGTACACGTACCAAACTTTCGTTTGAATTGGCGCAAAAACGCCTCTCTGCCGATGTGATTAATTTCGCGGCGTCTATGTCTTCTCTGAAAAAAGGCGAAACACTCATCGATACGGTAAATAACATTTTGTCCATGAAGGTAGATATGGTGGTGATGCGCCATTCTAGTGCAGGGGCAGCCAGCTTTTTGGCACAACACGTTAACGCTACCATAATCAACGCTGGAGACGGTGCACACGAACACCCAACACAAGCCCTGCTTGATACGTTTTCTATAGCCGAACGCCTCGGAGATGTGACAGGAAAAAAAGTGGTGATTATTGGAGATATTTTGCACTCTCGTGTGGCACTGTCAAACATTTTTGCACTACAAAAATTGGGCGCAGAGGTTAAGGTTTGCGGACCATCAACGTTGATTCCTAAGCACATTACAAGTTTGGGCGTGACCGTAGAAACGGATGTAAAAAAGGCATTAGCATGGTGCGATGTGGCAAATGTACTACGTGTGCAGTTTGAGCGTATGTCGGCGAGCTACTTCCCTTCTAACAGAGAATACGCAGCCTTTTATGGCATTACCAAGCCCATACTTGACGCACTGAAAAAAGAAATCGTTATCATGCACCCAGGACCTATCAACAGAGGCGTGGAACTTTCCAGCGAAGTAGTAGATTCAAATCAAGCCATTATCTTAGACCAAGTGGAAAACGGTGTTGCCATTCGTATGGCAGTGTTGTATCTTTTAGCAGCAAAAAAGTAAATTATGCAAATTACACAACAGGAAAATACAACCATATTTTCGTGGGAAAAAACTGACCCCATCGGAGTAGATTTTCGAAACCTTGTAAAAGCCCATTACAAGAATATGCAAGACCAAAACATTGTGGTGGATTTGTCACCTGTTGGAAAATTGCAGTCTAGCCATATTTTGGAGTTTTCTGAACTTAGTGTTTATAACAAAGAGCAAGTCAATAAGTCGTTTGTTGTGGTAATTGGCATTATGGAAATTAAAGCACTTCCAGACGATATTTCAGTGGCGCCAACACTTCAAGAAGCCCTAGATTTGATTGATATGGAAGAGATAGAACGCGATTTAGGCTACTGATGAAACTCACAATTTTAGGTTGCCACTCTGCAAGTCCGCACGAAAACAAAAATCCTACTGCTCAACTATTAGATATAAAAGGGCATCGTTTTTTAATCGATTGTGGTGAGGGAACGCAAGTGCAACTGCGCAAGGCAAAAGTATCCTTTGTACACATCAAACACATTTTTATATCACATCTTCACGGCGATCACTTTTACGGATTACCAGGTTTGGTTTCTTCCTTTCGGTTGTTGGGTCGTGAGGCACCGCTACATATTTATGGTCCAAAGGGCATCAAAGAAGCCTTGACACTTTTGCTAAAACTTGCCAATTCATGGACAAATTTCCCACTGTATTTTCATGAACTCGAAAGCAGTAATTCTGAATGTATTTTTGATGATGACAGCGTTACTGTTCACACTATTCCGCTCAAACACCGTGTATTTACCAATGGTTTTTTGTTTGCTGAGAAAGAAGGATTTCGACGTATAAATGCAGATGCAGCACACGCAGCAGGAATCGATAAAAGCCAATTCCGATTGTTGCAGCTTGGACAGGATGTTTTGGTTGATGGTGTTTTGGTAAAAAACGATTCTGTGACCCACAATCCTCATCCACCAAAAAAATATGCCTATTGTAGCGATACCGCCTATTGCCCATCAATTATACCGCTTATACACAGTGTTGATTGGCTATATCATGAATCAACATTTTTACAGCAACACGCCGACCTTGCACAACAAACACAGCATAGCACCGCACAGGAAGCGGCAACCATAGCACGAGATGCAAACGTGGGACGTTTGATTTTGGGACATTACTCTGCACGATACAAAAACCTCGACCTTTTTACTCAAGAAGCCAAAGCAATATTTCCAAATGTGATACTTGCAGCAGATGGTGCTGTGATTTCCTAAGCTTTATTCGTATTTTTAGAAAATGAAAAAAGAGTTAGGAAACCTACGTAAAAATTACACTGCAAACACTCTGGATGAAACGAACACCCCAAGTACACCACTTGAGTTATTCACACAATGGTTTGACGAAGTAACCCAAGCAGGAGGCGCAGAAGAACCCAACGCCATGACCCTAAGCACGGTTGATGCAATAGGCGATTTGCGAGGCAGGGTAGTGCTATTAAAAGATATTTTAGATGGCGGCTTTGTGTTTTACTCCAATTACCAAAGCGACAAATGTGAAGCCTTATTTACGCATCCCAAGGTGAGTTTGTCTTTTTTTTGGTCTAATTTGGAACGTCAAGTTATTATTTCTGGGGTAGCAGAAAAGACTTCTGATGCCGTCTCTGACGCTTATTTTTCTTCTCGTCCACGTGGAAGCCAATTGGGCGCGCACGTTTCGCCTCAAAGTCAGCCGATTGCATCAAGAGCCATTTTGGAAGAACGTCTAGAAATGCTAACTAAAAAATTTGAAGGAAAAGATGTTCCCAGACCCAAGCACTGGGGTGGAATTATCGTTCATCCGCAACGCATCGAGTTTTGGCAAGGAAGACCAAACCGCCTTCACGACCGCATTGTTTACACCAAATCTAACGATTCATGGACACGAGAACGTTTAGCACCTTAACCATTACTGTCTATGAAAACTTGGATTATGATGCGTCACGGGAAATCGTCATGGGAACTACAGGTTTCTGATGCCGATCGTCCGCTTAACGAACGTGGTATTAACGATGCACACCGTATGGGTGCTTTTTTGGCAACTAAAAACATAAAAGTAGATGCAGCATATGCTAGCCCAGCCAATAGAGCAGCGCACACGGCACTCATAGTTTTAAAAGAATTGGATTTGCCACTTCATAAACTTTCGGTGAGTAATATGTTGTATGATTTTAGCGGCGAAGATGTACTGGAGTTTGTGCGTTGTCTTCCCGATGAGCAAAACACCATAATGACTTTTGGACACAATCATGCATGCACAGCACTGGCACATTCGTTGGGAGGATTTCAAGGAAACAACATTCCTACGGCAAGTGCCGTACTTTTTCGCTTTGACGTATCTTTATGGGCATCAATAAAAACCGGAACAGCCGAGTGCTTTTCCCCTAAAATGTTAGCATAAATTGGAAATTCCATTTGTAAATCGTGAATTGAGTTGGTTAGATTTCAACCGTCGTGTTTTACAAGAAGCACAAGATGTCAGCGTCCCGTTAATTGAGCGGATTCGTTTTATTGGAATTTTCTCAAATAACCTGGATGAGTTTTATAAGGTCCGCTATGCTACGGTTAAGCGTATTGCGCAAATGGGTGCCGAGTTACCCCCTGTAGAAATACAAAAAGCAGAGCAGCTACTACAAGAAATTACGGAAAAAACCAGAGCGTTACATGACGAAAGTTTTACTACCATCAAGCAACTAACAGAAGAACTTAAAAGCGAGCAAATTTTTGTACTGGACGAGCAGATGTTAGATGCAGAACATGCGTCGTTTGTTCACAATTATTTTAATGAAAAAGTGAGTCCATCGCTGCTTACGGTCATCATTAGCGAGGAAACCCGAATACCAAACACCAAAGGGAGCAATGTATTTCTTGGGGTTAAAATGCAGCAAGCAGATACTGAAAAACCCTTGTTTGCTTTAATTCAAATTCCAACACATTTAGACCGAATTGTAGTGCTTCCGGCACGGGGCAATAAAAAATACGTGATGCTTTTGGATGACCTAATTCGGCATCAAATGCAGTATATTTTTTCCATATTTTCACCTACATCCATTTCGGCGCATATGGTTAAGTTTACTCGTGATGCGGAATTGGATTTTGATGATGACATCAATAAAAGCTATGTAGACAAAATTGCCTCTAGTGTACGAGAACGAGTTGAAGGAGACCCCGTGCGTTTTGTTTACGATAAAAATATAGCCCCAGATACCTTAGAACTCCTTTTGGATAAATTTCAAATAGGTTCTCGCGATAGTATTATCCCTGGCGGACGCTACCACAACCGCCGCGATTACATGAAATTCCCTAGTCTTGGTCGCACAGATTTGATTTATGACAAAAAGCCACCACTTTCTATCAAAGATTTTTCTTTAGATCATAGTATCCTAGCTCAAATTGCCCAGCGCGACTACTTGCAATATACGCCTTATCACTCATTTGCATATGTGATTATGTTTTTGAGAGAAGCAGCCTTAGACCCAAAAGTCAAAAGTGTTTTCATAACTATTTACCGCTTGTCTAGCGATTCTCAAGTTGCTAATGCCCTAATTCAAGCAGCACGAAACGGAAAACGGGTTACCGTCCAAATTGAGCTTCAAGCCAGATTTGACGAGGAGTCTAATATTCGCTATGCCGAGATGCTCAAAAATGAAGGAGTTCGATTGGTTTTTGGAATCCCAAGTTTAAAAGTACACTCTAAAATTTGCTTGATTCAACGTCAAGAGGATGACAAACTTATGCGCTATGGATTTATAAGCACAGGAAATTTTAACGAATCCACAGCTCGAATCTATACCGATTATACCCTTTTTACGGCAAACCAGTCCATTCTAAAAGAGGTAAATCGGGTATTTACATTTTTGGAGAAAAGCTATAAAGTGCCCGCACACAAACACTTGCTTATTTCGCCTTTTACAACGTCAAGCGGATTAAAGGAACGCATTGAAAGAGAAATTGCCCTCGCCAAAGATGGAAAGAATGCGCTTATTCGCATTAAAATCAATAATCTAACAAATTACGATATGGTCGAAGCCTTGTATAAGGCAAGTCAGGCGGGTGTGCAAATTCGTATGATTGTTCGTGGGATATGCTGTTTGGTTCCTGGTATTAAAGGCATTAGCGAGAATATTGAAGTGGTAAGTGTGGTAGATCGATTTTTGGAGCACCCTAGAATGGTCATTTTCGAAAATGGGGGTAATCGTGATATTTTCATTTCATCATCCGATTGGATGACACGAAATTTGGACAACCGCGTAGAGGTTTCTTGCCCTATTTACGATAAAGACATTCAACAAGAATTGGTAGATACGTTTGAATTAAGTTGGAATGACAATGTAAAATCTCGTTGGGTAAACAGCAGCAAGACGATTACATATCGTACTAATGGTGCAACTCCGCTGCGTTCTCAGGAAGCAACGTACACGTATTATCAAAATAAAATCGAAGCCCCATGAGATTATCCAAATATGCCGCAATAGATATTGGTTCTAATGCAGTTCGTCTTCTTGTCAGTAATGTGATTGAACGAAAAAACAAGCCTACTATTTTTACTAAAAATGCTATGGTGCGTGTACCCATTCGATTAGGTCAAGACACCTTTGGGCACGGCTCAATTGGTATGCCAAATCAACAGCGCATGATAGACGCAATGCATTCGTTTAAATTATTGATGGGTGTTCATGGTGTTTCGCACTATATGGCGTGTGCCACTTCGGCATTGCGGGAAGCCAAAAACGGCAAACAACTTATTGAACGCATTCATAAAGAAACCGAAGTTTCTGTGGAGCTCATTGATGGCAAACGCGAAGCAGAAATCATTGCTATGACGGACTTATTCAACGTTGTAAAACCGCACAAATCCTATCTTTTTGTTGATGTTGGAGGGGGAAGTACAGAGCTTACACTTATTCGTCAAGGGAAAACGATTGCGTCCAAATCGTTTAAAATAGGAACTGTTCGATTACTCAATAAAATGGTGCAAGACAGCGAATTGGAAAAGTATAAAAATTGGATAGCCACACACACCAAATCGTTAAGTAGAATTTCTGTGGTTGGTTCGGGTGGAACGATTAATAAAGTATTTAAAATGACAGGGCGAAAAATTGGTAAACCGCTTTCGTTTATGCTCCTATCGGAACAACATGAATACTTAAAAAAGCGCACTCAAAAAGAACTTATGGTGGATTTGGAGCTTAATCCTGATAGAGCAGATGTGATTGTTCCAGCAGTTCAAATATACCTTACGGCTATGAAATATAGTGGTTCAAATAAAATTTATGTGCCAAAAGTTGGACTTGCAGACGGCATGATAAAATTGCTATACAAAGAATTACACTAATACTCCAGATTAAAATTCTTTTTAAATGTTTCAATCATGGGGTTTTTCTTTAGAAGTTCTTGGTATTTATCCTCTGCTGTGTAAACAAACTTCTTTTCTTCTTTCACGTCAACATGAACATGTAAACTTAGATGGTCGTTAATCAACTGTTTTCTTAAAAACTGCAACAATAAGGAGCTGTTCTTTTCCAATTCTAACTTGTTTGTTTCGTTGGGTACACTAAGGTGTATTTCAGTTTTGTTTTTAAGTCTTGGTGTATCCAATTGAAGCAACGCCACCATGTTGCGTTCGCCTTTGTTGGTCATTTGATTGGTGTAGTTTTGCCATTGTTCGGTTAACGCCTCTTGTTGTATTTCATGATTGTTGAGTTTTTCCTCATCTGCAGCATCAACTATTTTCGTTTGATGTTCCTTTTGTATTCGTAAGCTTGATAAAGATAGCCCAGATACCCCTTGTGCAGATAAGTCTAATTGAATGGGAGTTACTTCGACAGGCTCAGTAACCGTTTCGACAGGCTCAGTAACCGTTTCGACAGGCTTGTCTGCCGATAGCGCAGGATTGTCTGCCAACAGTGGAGACTCAGTAATTTTATCTTTGGTAGCTGAGCTTGCCGAAGCTACCTTTTCATTAGGTTTTATGTAGCTGCGAGGCTTTTTTTTTTCGCCCTCAGTAAGTGAGGCAATTTGCATCAAGCAAAGCTCTACTTGCAAATGCGGATGTAAGCTGCTTTTGTATTGCAGCGCATAATTATTGGTAAGTTCCAATGCTTGAAGTAAAAACGTTGCAGAAATCTCTTTCGCCTGAGCGTGAAATTTGGCTTCTGTCTCGGCACCAACTTCTAACAATTTTGTTGTCCCATCATTTTGACACATTAACAAATCACGAAAATGTTTTGACAGTCCATTGATAATATGATA
>JBMYLP010000012.1:0-22262 GCA_049596455.1 Flavobacteriaceae bacterium
GCTCCGCAGCTTCGCTGGGGTCGTTTGGCTCAAAAATGATAGCGGTTTGATCGGGTTGCGTTTTGAGGTGTCTATCCAAACAATTTTCAGTAATATTGAGTTTACCACCTAAAAACCACTTTACCTCAGGAGCATGAAAATCATACTCCAATACCTTATCCCACGGCGTATGCCATTGAAAATTTTTAGCAATTTCTGCCCAAAAGGCTTCTGGATTTTTAGGTGCAAGTTGTTTTGCTTGATGATAGGAATCCGCTGTGCGGTAAGCCAAATCTTTCATTTGATAAAATTTCGGCTTAAATTACTAAATCTATTAATAAAACCAGAACATTAGTTTGCTGGTACAGGAAAACCACGAGCACGCATCAGCGCATCAATTGATGCATCACGTCCACGAAACAGGCGGTAGGCTTCTGCCGGGTCAATGGAGTTACGTGGCGCAAACAAATAGGTGACTAATTTTTCTGCCATCTTCTCATCATAAAATCCGCCGGGGGCTTCCCTAAAGGCTTCGGTTGCATCTGCAGTGAGCACATCTGCCCACATATAACCATAATACGCTGTGGCATACCCCTCACCAGAGAACACATGACTAAAATGAGGCGTTCGGTGGCGCATGGGTAATTCTTTTGGCATGTTGAGTACAGCCAATGTTTCGCGCTCAAATGCACCCACATCAATATTTGTTGGGTCTGCCAAATGCAATTTCATGTCCATCAGCGCAGATGCCAAATATTCTGTTGTGGCAAATCCTTGATTGAAGGTGGCGGCTTTTTTGATTTTCGCCACAAGTGCTTCGGGCATGGGCTCACCTGTTTTTTGATGCACCAAATAGCGATCAATAACCTCATCGGTTGAAAGCCAACGCTCTAATAATTGCGATTGAAACTCGGTGTAATCACGCACACCACCATTTAAGGTTGGGTATTTTACGTTTGATGCAAAGAAATGCAGCGCATGCCCAAATTCATGGAAAAAGGTTGTGGCATCGTCCCAAGAAATCAATAAGGCTTCGCCAGGAGCAGGTTTTACAAAATTGGAATTATTTGATGCTAATACATTTGTTTTTCCGTCAAATGTGGAAAAACTGCGATACATCGTTGCCCAAGCACCAGAGCGTTTTCCTTCTCTGGCATAGGGGTCTAAATACCACAACCCAATGTGGTCACCTGTGTCTTTGTTGGTAACTTCCCACACCTTAACATCTTCATGAAAAACAGGGACAGATCCCTCTGGGACAGGCGAAAAGGCATATCCAAACAAGCGTCCTGCTACGTAGTGCATGGCATCGGTAAGCTTATCCATTTGTAAGTATTGCTTTACCTCATCTGAGTCCAAATCGTATGTTGATTTGCGTACCTTTTCCGCATAAAAACGATAATCCCAAGGCTCGATGGTAATGTTATCGCCGTTAGCATCTGCTACTGCTTGCATATCAGAAACTTCTTCGGCTACTCGAGCAATAGCGGCAGGCCAAACAGCTTCCATAAGTGCTAAGGCATTTTTTGGATTTTTAGCCATTCTGTTTTGCAAACGCCATTCCGCAAAATTATTATGCCCAAGAAGGGCAACACGCTCTTTACGTAGTTTTAATATCTGTGCGATGATGGCTTTGTTGTCGTATTCGTCATCATTATCACCCCGAGAGTAATAATTTGTCCATACTTTTTTGCGCAAATCTCTTTCGTTGGAATAGGTCAAAAATGGATCCATAGACGAACGTGTGTTGGTCACCGCATATTTGCCTTTTTCGCCTTTACTTTCTGCTATACGAGCAGCAGATTTTACAAAAGCATCGGGCAGTCCTCCCAATTGATTTTCAGATAAATACGTAACATAATTTTCCTCATCATGCAGAACATTGTTGGAGAATTTGGTGTACAAGGTTGATAATTCTTTATTGATTTCAGCGTAGCGTTTCTTTTTTTCTGCATCCAAATTGGCACCGCTCATAGCAAAACTTTGATAGGTGAGCTCCGCTACACGCTGTTGGTCAGCGGGAAGTGGATTTTCTTTTGATGCCTCATAAATGGTTTTTACGCGTTGAAATAACGGCTCATTTTGTGTGATTTTAGATTGAAATTCCGAAAACAAAGGAGCTAACTCCGTTTGTACTTCACGAAATTCGGGAGAAGACATATTACTGCTA
Organism: Flavobacteriaceae bacterium; assembly: GCA_049596455.1. GTDB lineage: Bacteria > Bacteroidota > Bacteroidia > Flavobacteriales > Flavobacteriaceae > UBA7446. The sequence goes on from JBMYLP010000012.1 coordinate 2,150, forward strand.
AAAATACCGTAATAGGCAAACGCACGGTCTAGCGGTGCTCCCGATCGTTCCATTTCTTCAATGGTATTTTCAAAGGTTGGTGGCTCGGGATTGGTAGCAATTGCTTCCATTTCCTCAAGGCTAAGCTCCATCGCTTTAAGCATGGCAGGCTTTACGTCTGCTACTGCCATTTTATCAAAGGCAGGGGTTCCTTGATAGGGTCCTTCCCAGGCTTTAAGTAAGGAATTCGTATGCGATGGTGTTTGAGTGCAGGCTACAAGCATCAAAGCAAGGAACAACATTCCTAATCTTGCAACAAATTGAAAATTATTCATTTATTTTATTTTAAATACGTATTTAAAATTACTTAAAATATCCGTACCACACGTTTGATTAATGTGGTCTTAGGAACTAAAAAAAGGGTGTATTTAAAACACACCCTTTATAGTCTTAAAAATTATTTCTTTTTAACTAAGCTAATGACAAAAAGCAAAATTACCGCACCTAAAAATGCCGTAATGAGTGAGCCAAGAATGCCGCCTCCAAACGACAAACCTAGTTGACCAAAAAGCCAACCACCTAACAGTGCTCCTCCAACACCAACTAAAAGATTAAACAAAATTCCGAAGCCTTTTCCCTTCATAAGTTTTCCTGCAAGGAAACCGGCTACAATACCTACAATAATAAACCATAATAGATTAGAGTCCATATTAATTAGATTTAAGGTTAAACAAATATTGCACTAATGTACGTGTTTTTTTTGACAGTTTGACATTCTGCATACAAAAACGTTGTGAATATTGTGGTTTTACAGCTGTTTATTGATTTTACATACCGTAGCAGGACCCTCATATACAAACCCCGTATATAGCTGCACCAAAGAAGCGCCAGCAGTAAGCTTTTCTTTGGCATCATCAGGGGTATGAATACCACCCACGCCAATAATGGGAAAAGCGCCTTTGCTTTGGGTGTGCAAATAACGTATAACTTCCGTACTGCGCTTGGTCAGTGGTTTGCCACTCAATCCCCCAGCTTGTTTTGTTAGGTTTTCAGGGCTTTGCAGTCCCTCTCTAGAAAGTGTGGTATTGGTAGCTATAACGCCATCAATTTTAGTAACCTTTACAATATCAATAATATCGGAAAGCTGTGTGTTGGTAAGGTCAGGTGCAATTTTTAGCAAAATAGGTTTCCGTTTGGGCTTGCTATCGTTTCTTTTTTGAAGTACGTTTAGCAATGCCGTAAGCGGTTCTTTTTCTTGCAAATCGCGCAAATTGGGCGTGTTAGGCGAACTGACATTTACCACAAAATAATCCACCACATCAAACAAGGCATCAAAACAAATCAGATAATCCTCTTGAGCATTTTCGTTGGGTGTTGTTTTGTTTTTTCCAATATTTCCTCCAATAATGATGTTTTTATTTTCGCGTAATCTTTTAGCAGCAGCCACTACCCCTTCGTTGTTAAAGCCCATGCGATTGATGATACCTGTATCTTTTTTGAGTCGAAACAAACGGGGTTTGGGATTTCCGCCTTGTGGTTTTGGAGTTACCGTACCTATTTCGATAAAACCAAATCCAAAATTGGAAAGTTCTTTATACAGCTTAGCGTCCTTATCAAAACCCGCTGCAAGTCCTACGGGATTTGGAAAGTGGATTCCAAAAACTTCTCTTGCTAACGAAGGATTTTTAGAGTAGTACAACGCACGAATCAACGCACCCATAAATGGTATGCGGTGTAATCCACGAATGACTGCAAACGAAAAATAATGCACCCATTCGGGGTCAAACAAAAACAGTATGGGTCGAATGATGCGTTTGTACATACATTAAAAAAAAGCACTTCAAATGAAGTGCTTTAATGTTATTTTTTAGCACTAGTAGTGCGGCGTTGACTCATCTCATGCGAAATAAAGCTACGCTCCATTTTTACTTTTCCTGCCATGGTTTCAATCACACAGCTATCGTTGCTTTCGTTTACCTCAACCACCTTACCGTGGATGCCGCCTTTGGTAACTACCAAGTCGCCTTTTTTGAGGTTGTTTTTAAAATTACGCTCTTTTTTAGCACGGCGTTGTTGCGGCAGAATTAAAAATAAAAACATGACCGCAAACATGAGTAGTAAGAAAGGAAGTTGGTTTCCCATTGATATAATTTTTAGTTAGTAGCTTGGTTTCGAGCAGCTTCACGCTGTTTTTCTTTTACTGGATCAGCGGTTACCACTGTTTTGATACGCAAAATCTCACGTCCGCGTTCAGTGTTGGTGGTAAGCGTTACCGTTTTGTTTTGATTTCCAGGTTTGTTGGCAGAGTCAAATTTTACTTTAATCTCTCCTGTTTCGCCGGGTGCAATTGGCGTGTTTTTGGGATACTCAGGTACCGTACACCCACAGCTTCCACGGGCATCCAAAATAGTCAAATCGCTATTTCCAGTGTTGGTAAATGTAAATGCCGTTTCCACAACATCTCCTTCGTCAATAGTACCAAAATCGTGTTCGTTTTTGTCAAACGTTAGCACAGGAAGTTCGCTGTTTGCTTCTTGTCGTGCTTCAGCTTCAGCAATATTTTCTTGCTTAACCTTTTTGGCAGCATTTCCAGAGCAGCTTATAATAAACAAACCCAAAAGGGCAAAAATCCATGGTTTCATAAATAGTAATTTTTCCAAAAATAAACATATTACTGCATTCCGCGTACATTTTTGCGAATGCGATTTTGCGCAGAAAGATCCTTTAACAACTTATCCAAAACCCCATTAATAAACATACTGCTTTTGGGAGTGGCGTATTCCTTGGCAATTTCTAAATACTCATTAATAGTAACATTCACAGGAATTGACGGAAAATAAAGCAGCTCCGCTAATGCCATAAGCAACAACGTAAAATCCAAATCTGCAATACGTTCGGGATCCCAGTTGGGTGTTCTTCCAATAATTTCGTTTTGTAATGCTGTTTTATTTAGTGCAACCTTACGAAAGAGTTCCAATGAAAATTTTCGATCCTCATCGTCCTTATACAGATGCGCAATTACCGCATCGGATGAGTCAATCCGCTTTAGACTGTTGCGCACAATGGTATTGACAAGCGGAATATCGTCCATCCACGAGATGTTTGCCTCCTCAATAAATTCGGGCAATCGTTCAAAAGGTGCAATAACATCTGTAAAAAGCGCAACTAAAAAAGCTGTATCTTTTTCCAAAGAGGTGTCTTCTTCAGCCAAATAGGCGTGATATACATCACTCTCTGTAATGGCGTCCCAAATTAGCCGTACATATTCGTCGTGTTTTTTCCAATATTTTAATTTGTGTTTGGTAAGTAGCATTTCCAATTTTGGATTTTCCATCAACGTCTTTACGGCTTGATTAGAAAAGAATTTTGGATTGATTTCATTATGGCTTGGCGCCAAATGCTTTTTGGTGTTTTTCAAAAATAACTGATGACCGCAGGCATGAAGTTCGCCAAACAAATCTAGCAACGTGATGTACAGTAATTGAAAGTCCTGACTGCTTTTGAGTATCCATGATTCGCCCGCTTTAAGATTGTCGGTTGGGTCTAGTTGTTGGGCATATAGTGCTTGCATAACCTTAGTGCGAAGGTGCCGTCTTGTTATCATGAATGAGAACGTATTTGATGCAACAAAAATACGATGTTTAACTTTAGATTTGACACAACCGCCTAAAAACTTATCTTCGTAAAAAAATAGCTTGCGCGCACTTCAATACCTCAACCGTTATCTAAAAAAATACCGCCTCTTATTGCTGTTAGGGTTGCTATTCACGGTTTCTTCTAGGGTATTTGCCGTGCTTGCCCCTAGCCTGGTTGGGGATTCTATTACTGAAATAGAGCAATTTATTCAAAGTGGAGCTACAGATCTTACTTCTATAAAAAAGGTATTGTTGACCAATATCGCCCTCATTGTAGGTGCAGCATTGATTTCGGGTGGATTTACATTTGCCATGCGTCAAACTATTATTAATGTGTCGCGACACATTGAGTTTGATTTAAAAAATACTATTTACGACCACTACCAAAAACTATCGCTTCGATTTTACAAACAAAACCGTACCGGTGACTTGATGAACCGCATAAGCGAAGATGTTTCGAAAGTACGGATGTATGTTGGCCCCGCGCTTATGTACAGCATCAATACTGCTACATTATTTATTATTGTGATTAGTTATATGGCAAGTGTTGCGCCTAAACTAACGCTTTATACCTTAATTCCCTTACCTGTTTTATCATTTATGATATATAGGCTCAGCAAAGCCATACACGAGCGAAGTACACTTGTACAGGTGATGCTTTCGCAGCTTTCCACATTTGCGCAAGAGTCGTTTAGTGGCATTAATGTGATTAAATCCTATGCCATTGAGTCAGATCGAATGGCAGAAATGCAATGTATTTCTGCTGAAAGTCGCAAAAAAAACATGTCTCTTGTGCAAGTGCAAGCGTGGTTTTTTCCCATGATGATATTGCTTATTGGTATCAGTAATATCTTAGTGATATTTATTGGCGGAAGCCAATACATCAACGGACAGATAGAATTAGGCGTATTGGCAGAATTCATTATTTATGTGAATATGCTTACCTGGCCGGTAGCAACAGTAGGCTGGGTAACGTCTATTGTGCAGCAAGCCGAAGCCTCACAAAAGCGCATTAACGAGTTTTTGGGTCAAGAACCTGAAATTCAGGATAATAGCAAAGCAAACAAAACGTTAGATGATTTTGGCATCACGTTTAAGAATGTGGATTTTACCTATGACGACACAGGAATTCATGCACTAAATGATGTATCGTTTGAGCTGGCTGAAGGAAAAACGCTTGCCGTTATGGGACCAACTGGCTCTGGAAAAACAACCCTTTTGCAGTTACTTTCAAAAACCTATTTACCGCATTCTGGAGAAGTGATGCTTGGTGGAAATCCACTTGATGCATACTCACAACACGACATTCGCAATGCCATGGGCGTGGTACCGCAACAAGCCTTTTTGTTTTCGGATACCATTGCAAACAACATTCGTTTTGGCAAACAAGATGCTACGCAAGAAGAAATAGAAACGGCTGCCAAACAAGCTGCTGTACACGAAAATATAATTGATTTTGCCGCTAAATATGATACTATGCTTGGCGAGCGAGGGATAACCCTTTCTGGCGGACAAAAGCAGCGCGTGTCCATAGCGCGTGCGCTTATCAAACAACCAAAACTGTTGCTGCTAGACGATTGCCTTTCGGCAGTAGATACCGAAACGGAGGAAGCTATTTTATCATCGCTAAAAGCAAAAAAAGAAACCACTACGGTAATTGTATGCCATCGGGTTTCATCGGCAAAAAATGCTGATTATATTCTTATTCTAAATAACGGAAAAGTAGCGCAGTTTGGATCACATAAAAGCCTTGTCAACAAAGAGGGTTATTACAAGGAACTTTACACCCAACAACGATTGGAAGAAGAATCTGTTGAAATCTCATAAGATTTGCTATCTTTAAGCTAACAAATCTTATATCATGGTTGAATTTGATCCAACAAAAAGTGTTTTGGAACGATGCCTACAAGCGGGTTCTCGCACCTATTATTTCGATATCAAAAAAACTAAATCAGATGATTACTTTTTAATCATCTCTGAACGTAAAAAAGATGTTGAAGGCAAACTTCTGAAAAAACAGAAAATATTTTTATACAAAGAACATTTTGAGGGATTTGCCGAGATTCTGAACGAATTGATGGGCTATATCATTGATGAAAAAGGAAAAGAGGTGTTGCGCTAATAATTTTCGTGTATTTTTGAATATCAATTAAACATTTTATGGCACGCACACCTTCCAACATGCTCGATCTTGGCACTAAAGCACCAAATTTTTCTTTACCTAATACCGTAGATGGAAACTCCCTTACATTTGATAACATTCATGGCAAAAATGGAACTGTGGTGATGTTTATTTGCAATCACTGTCCCTATGTTAAGCATGTTTTTGACGGAATCACTTCCTTGGCAAACGATTACCAAAGCAAGGGCATTGGATTTGTTGCTATTTCGAGCAACGATGTAGAAAACTACCCTGACGATTCTCCTGAACTCATGAAGGAAACTGCACAAGAACAAGGGTTTACATTTCCGTATTTATACGACGAAACGCAGGAGGTAGCAAAGGCCTATGATGCGGCGTGCACACCCGATTTTTATCTATTTGACGCTGAACAGTTGTTGGTTTATCGTGGACAAATGGATGACTCTAGACCCAAAAACGACATTCCCGTTACTGGAAAAGACTTGCGTGCAGCGTTGGATGCGCTCCTTTCTGGCGCAGCGATTGACCCACTACAAAAACCAAGTTTGGGTTGTAATATCAAATGGAAAGTTAGCTAACAGCTACCAATTCTACATCAAAAATCAACGTTGCATTTGGAGGAATAACACCTCCTGCACCACGTGCTCCGTATGCCAAATCACTAGGAATAACAAAGCGTGCTTTATCTCCAACAGAAAGCAACTGAATACCTTCGTCCCAACCTGGAATTACTTGACCAACACCCAAAGCAAAATCAATGGGTTGGTTGCGCTTGTATGAGGAGTCAAAAATAGTTCCATCAACCAATTGCCCTTTGTAGTGGACACTTACGGTTTTACCTTTTTCTGCTTTTGCGCCATCGCCACGTTGAATAAATTGATAGCGTAACCCAGATTCGGTTTTTTCAAACCCTGCAGCAATTTTATCAAGCGCTTTTTCTTGTGCCTCGCGTTCTTTACGCAAACGCTCCTCTCGGCTACCTTCAAATGTTCTAAATGACTCAACCGCATTCCATGCTTCTGCTACTGTACCAATGCGCTCAATTACTACAGACTCAATTTTATCGTCTTGTGCAATCGCATCAACAACTTGTTGTCCTTCTTCAACAAAGCCAAAAACAGTGTGCTTTCCGTCAAGCCAAGGCGTTTCGTTATGTGTAATAAAAAACTGACTTCCGTTTGTGCCAGGCCCGGCATTTGCCATCGACAATACGCCCGGACGATCGTGTTTTAAATCGGGGTGAATTTCATCATCAAATTGATACCCTGGACCGCCAGTTCCGGTACGTTGCGGACAACCGCCCTGAATCATAAAATCGGGAATTACACGATGAAAACAAAGTCCATCGTAATAAGGCGTGCCTTGTGGTTTGTGCGTATTTTCAAGATTTCCTTCCGCTAACGCAACAAAATTTCCCACAGTTCCTGGAGTTTCGTTGTGTGTTAGGCGTACCTTAATAGTTCCTTTAGGTGTGGTAAAAACGGCGTAAATTCCTTCGCTCATAAGTCAAAATTATTAAGCTGCGAAAGTAGCCATAAAAAGATTAGTTTGCCACCTCACTCATAAATTTAATTCTAAAAACACGAAGGTCATCGTCCTCGTAGTCGCCATCAAATTCTTCTACAGCAGTTTGAATATCATCGTTTTCTGCCTCCATAAAGTATTCTTGCAATTCTTCTTGTTGCTCCTCATCAAAAAGCTCGTCAATGGCATATTGTATATTGACCTTTGTTCCCGAAAATACAATGGTTTCGAGTTGTTCCAAAAAAGCCGGAAACTCCATGCCTTTGGCATCGGCAATATCCGTTAAGGGCAGCTTTCTATCAATATTTTGAATGATAAATAATTTTAGAGAAGAGTTTGCGCCTGTACTTTTAATAACCAAATCCTCTGGTCTAACGATATCGTTTTCTTTGACGTACTTTGCAATAAGCTCTACAAAAGGTTTTCCAAACTTATTCGCTTTCCCCTCTCCCACACCATGGATATTTTTAAGCTCTTCTATGGTTACTGGATATTTGATGAGCATATCTTCAATGGAGGACTCTTGAAAAACAGCATAAGGCGGAACTTCAAATTTGTTTGCAACATCTTTTCTAAGCTGCATTAACATCTTTTGAAGTTTAACCTCGAAATTCCCTGTTTTAGTTGGTGTGATTATTGGCGCAGTTGAATCATAAACATGATTTTCTGTCATTAGGAAGCTGTGTGGGTTTTTGAGAAAATCCTTACTTTTTTCGTTAAGTCTTATCACGCCGTAGGATTCTATCTCCTTAATCAAATAACCAGCAACCAATAGCTGCGTAAGCAACGCTTTCCAGTATGGAAGCTCGTGACTACTGCCCAATCCAAATAATGGATTTGTACGAATACGGTGAGAAACCAAAATAGGTGTTTCTTGACCCGCCATGATGTGAATCAATTCTTTTATTTTATACTGCTCATTGGTTTCACTAATAAGGTTCAAAAGCATGCCTACCTGCTGTTGGGCTTCTGTTTTTGGCTTTGGATTACGAGTATTATCGTCCATTGCTGCGCCATCTCCGTTCACCTCGTCAAATTCCTCTCCGAAATAGTGGAGAATAAATTTTCGCCTAGACATGGAAGTTTCAGCATATGCCACCATTTCTTGCAGTAATGCATACCCTACTTCTTGCTCGGCAAGGGGTTTTCCTGACATAAACTTTTCAAGTTTTTCAATGTCTTTATAGGCATAGAATGCCAAACAATGTCCCTCGCCCCCATCACGTCCCGCACGGCCTGTTTCTTGGTAATAGCTTTCAATACTTTTGGGAATATCATGGTGTATAACAAAGCGCACATCGGGTTTATCGATTCCCATACCAAAAGCAATTGTTGCGACAATAACATCACAGTCTTCCTTTAAGAAACTATCCTGATTAAACACGCGCTGCTTGTTATCTAATCCCGCATGATATGGTAATGCGTTGATTCCATTTACTTGTAACACTTGAGCAAGTTCTTCAACGCGTTTTCTGGACAAACAATACACAATACCCGATTTACCAGAATTTTCTTTAACAAATGAAATAATATCGCGGTCGACCTGAGTAGTTTTTGGGCGTACCTCATAAAATAAATTTGGTCTGTTAAATGACGCTTTGTATGTGGTAGCGTTTGGTATATTTAGGTTCTTTAAGATATCTTCTTGCACTTTTGGTGTGGCGGTAGCAGTAAGCCCAATAATGGGAATGTTATCTCCAATACGGCCAACAATAGATTTTAGATTTCGGTATTCAGGTCTAAAGTCATGCCCCCATTCTGAGATACAATGTGCCTCATCAATAGCCATAAAACTTATGGGGACGGTGCGTAAAAAAGCCACATTATCTTCTTTAGTTAGCGATTCGGGTGCAACATAAAGTAATTTTGTGATGCCCGAAGTAATATCGTCTTTCACCGTTTGAATTTGTGTTTTGCTCAACGATGAGTTCAAAACGTGCGCAATGCCATCATTTTTAGAAATCCCACGAATGGCATCCACTTGATTTTTCATAAGTGCTATAAGCGGCGAGACTACAATTGCTGTTCCGGGTTGAATAAGCGCTGGTAATTGATAACAAAGTGATTTTCCGCCGCCAGTAGGCATAATAACAAAGGTATTTTCTTTGTTAAGCACACTTTTAATAACTGGCTCTTGAAGTCCTCTGAATTCACTAAAACCAAAATATTTTTTTAAAGAAGATTTTATATCAAACTGGTCATCTAATGCCTCGGGCTTCATGTTGGGTTTTGTACATTTGTAATCACAATATACGTCAAAACTGATTATTTATCAATAAAGTTTGAATAATTCTACTTCCATGATACATACAGCCAAAGCTGTGATCGCTCAACAAGCAGCAGCCATAGAAGGTTTAATTCCGCAACTCACTTCAGATTTTGAGCTTGTAATTCGTTGGGTACAAGACAGTAACGGACGGTTAGTGCTTACTGGAATTGGAAAAAGTGCCATTATTGGAATGAAAATTAGTGCTACACTTAATTCTACCGGTACTAAAAGTATTTTTATGCATGCTGCAGATGCCATCCATGGAGATTTGGGCATGATAGACACTGCCGATATTGTAATTTGCCTATCTAAAAGTGGCACAACACCAGAAATAAAAACCTTGGTTCCACTTCTTAAAAACCGAGGAAACAAACTTGTGGGCATGACGGCAAACCCCGATTCGTATCTTGCAAAGCAATCTGATGCCGTGCTGCATGTGGGCATTCCCAACGAAGCCGACCCAAACAACTTAGCACCCACCACCAGCACTACTGCTCAACTTGTTATGGGAGATGCACTTGCCATTTGCCTTATGGAACGCAACGGTTTTAATCCCGAAGATTTTGCACGCTCGCATCCGGGAGGCGCATTGGGCAAAGCACTTCACGTGCAATTGTTGCATTTGTTGCAAGAACACAAAAAACCTGCCGTGGAGCAAAACACGCCAATTGCTCAGGTAATTACCGAAATATCCACAAAACTTGTTGGCGCAACTGCCGTTTTGGAAAACGAAAAAGTTGTTGGCGTTATCACTGACGGTGACCTAAGGCGCATGATGGAAAATCAAAAAGATTTCAATTCATTATCCGCAAAAGATATTATGAGTAAAAACCCTGTTTTATTTAAGGATACGACTTTGGCAAAAGAAGCGCTTACAGTTATGCAGGAAAAAGAAATCAGTCAGGTCATCGTAACTCAAAACGACACCTATTGTGGTATTGTGCATATTCACGATATACTAAACGAAGGTATTTATTAGTATGGAAGATAAAAGCATGCCTTTTTTAGCACATTTAGAAGAGCTGCGCTGGCATCTTATTCGAAGCATTTTAGCCATTATCATTGCCGGAGGGGCGGCATTTATTGCTAAGGATTTTATTTTTGACTATTTGCTTTTTGGACCTAAAAAACAAGACTTCATAACATACAAATGGCTTTGTAGCGCAGCACAAGCACTTGGTTTTGACGAAGGATTTTGCCTTGATGAATTACCCTTTAGAGTACAAAGCCGAACGGTTGCAGGGCAATTTTCGGCGCACATTTGGACATCGATAACGGCAGGGTTTATTATTGCGTTCCCCTATGTGATTTATCAGTTATGGCTATTTATCAGTCCTGGACTTTTAAAAAACGAACGACAACAAGCACGTGGATTTATTTTTATGTCCTCCTTTTTGTTTTTTCTTGGGGTATTGTTTGGCTATTATGTTATCACTCCCCTCTCGCTACGATTTTTAGGAACATATAGCGTCAGTGCAGAAATTTTTAACGATTTTGATTTAGGCAGCTACACCGCATTAGTGCGTGCTTCGGTATTGTCTGCAGGATTTATTTTTGAACTCCCCATTTTGGTTTATTTTTTAACCAAAATAGGACTAATTACACCTGAACTTATGCGGAAATACCGCAAAATTTCGTTGGTGCTGGTACTCACACTTTCTGCAATAATTACACCGCCAGATATTGCCAGTCAAATTATTGTTGCCATTCCAATTATGATTTTATACGAAGTCAGTATTTTTATATCCAAAACGGTTTATAAAAGAAGTCAACAATCACCAAAAACTCCTGCTACAAAATCATGAAGTTACACGCACAAAACATCACCAAAACCTATCGAGGCAGAAAAGTAGTAAATGAAGTTTCTGTTGCTGTTGAGCAAGGCGAAATTGTAGGTCTTTTGGGTCCTAACGGTGCGGGGAAAACCACTTCTTTTTATATGATTGTGGGGCTTATCAAACCCCTAACAGGACATATTTATTTAGACGATATTGACATTACACGCTTTCCCATGTACAAACGTGCGCAAAACGGTATTGGTTATTTGGCGCAAGAAGCCTCAGTGTTTCGCAAACTTACCGTGGAGCAAAACATCAAAAGTGTATTGGAACTCACCGATTTGACACCCACAGAACAGCAGGAAAAAACAGAAGCACTTTTAGAAGAATTTGGACTGACACATATTCGTAAAAATCGTGGGGATTTGCTTTCTGGCGGCGAGCGCCGACGTACCGAAATTGCACGTGCCTTAGCCACCGATCCTAAGTTTGTGCTTTTAGATGAGCCTTTTGCAGGCGTTGACCCAGTGGCAGTTGAAGACATTCAGAAAATTGTAGCCCACCTCAAAAAGCGGAATATCGGTATTTTGATTACCGACCATAACGTACAAGAAACCCTTGCCATTACAGATCGTACTTATTTGATGTTTGAAGGAAAAATCCTAAAAACAGGAACACCAAAAGAACTTGCCGAAGACGAAATGGTGCGAAAAGTGTATTTAGGACAAAACTTTGAGCTTAGGACAAAGAAGCTTAGTCTTTAAGCCTCATATAAATCACCCCAAAAACAGCATACACCAATACCACCAAAGACAAGGACTCCGACCTAAACCAGAGCAATATGGGCGTGGCAATAAGCGCAAAAATAAACGCAAACCGAGTAGGTTTTCCATTAACAAATTTCTGACTTGGTAACATCCATTTGGATACCATTAGTAGTGCCAGAATTGCAACCACACCAATCACCATCAAATAGTGAACATCTACCGGAATAAACGGAATTCCCACTACAAAAAGCGCAAAGGCAGGTGTAGGCATTCCTTCAAAATCTAATTGACTAGAAGGTGTGATATTAAATCGTGCCAAACGGTAAATGGCAGCTATGGTAACCAAAAAACCTAACAATGAAAGTGGCACCAAATGATATGGCAAACACTCGTACAGATATTTATGCATGATAAATCCAGGTACAACGCCAAAAGAAATGACATCGCAAAGCGAGTCTAGCTGTTTGCCAATTTCAGAAGTTGCTTTAAAGGCACGAGCAACCATGCCATCTATGCTATCAAAGAAAACGCCAACCAACACCCAAACAAGGGTCATTAACGCATTGCCTTCAATGGCAGATATAAGAGCCAAACAACCCGAAAATGCGTTCAGCAGCGTAAGTGTATTCGGAATATAATTAACGAGTCTCATGTGTAAAGTTTTGGTTAAGCACAAACAAACTTATACAATAATTGTAATTTCGCCACATGCCAAACAAACTTTTCCTTTCCATACTTTTCGGTGTTCTATTGGGGCTTTCATGGCCCACAGGCGGTTTTGCCCCATTACTTTTTGTTGCATTAGTGCCGTTGTTAATTCTTTTTGAACGCAGTAAAACAGAAAAACGAAGTAATATTTTTTGGCGATTCTATTTGGGGTTTTTCATTTGGAATGCGCTAACCACATGGTGGCTTTGGAACGCTACCATTTTTGGGATGTTTTTCGCGATGTTGATAAACAGCTTGCTCATGACACTCGTAGTCATGCTTTGGCGACGCGTTGACCGTAAACTAGGACAAAAAGCGGGGCTTGTGTTTTTGCCCTTTGCTTGGATATGCTTCGAAAAAATGCATTTGGTTTGGGACTTTTCGTGGCCGTGGCTAAATCTTGGAAATGGATTTGCCAATCATCCAAATTGGGTGCAATGGTACGAATACACGGGGAGCTTTGGTGGTACGCTTTGGATTTGGGTGGTCAATATTGCCATGTATAAGGGGATAAAAAATTACATAGCTACCAAAAAAAGCATGCAATTTTCAAGACCTATTTTCCTCATTGCAGCACCCTTACTTTGTTCGTACATCATTTTGCATCAATTTGAGGCCGAGCAAAACGAGGTAGTAAACGTTACTGTGGTACAACCCAATATCGACCCGTATAATGAAAAATACGATTTAACACATCAAGAACTTTACAGCAATTTGCTAGCGCAGATAACACCCGAGTTTAGCAAAAAACCAAACCTTATTGTTACCCCCGAAACTTATTTTTCAGAGGGTGCTGGTGAAAATTTACCCAAATTCGAGCAAAGCAAATTGTATACAGATTTATTGGATTTTGGCACACTAAATAACACACAATTTCTGCATGGCATCCAATTTTACAATACCTATAATGAAGAAACAAAATCTGATACTGCCAACAAACTTGAAAACAACTTTTGGGCAGATTTTTACAACAGCGCCTTCATGACAGACAGCGCAGGCGTTCATGTATATCACAAATCAAAATTAGTGGTGGGTGTAGAAACTTTACCCTATCGCAGCCTTGTTGAGCCGCTTTTGGGAAATGTCATGCTCGATTTTGGAGGCACACTTTATGTTCGGGCAACGCAAGACTACCGTGAAGCTTTTCCAATCTATGGTGGCGCAAAGATTGGTCCCATTATTTGCTATGAATCTGTTTATGGAGAATTTGTAACGGAGTATGTACGTGCCGGCGCTTCGGTATTGGCAATAATGACAAACGATGCGTGGTGGGGCAATACGCCTGGACACAAACAACATTTGGCGTATGCGCGCTTGCGAGCCATCGAAACACGCAGACCAATTGTAAGGGCAGCAAATACAGGTATTTCTGGTTTTATCACCCCCCTCGGCGAAATTACTTCGCAACTTAAATACGACACCAAAGGTGTGCTCACTAACGCTGTAGTACCGCAAACCAACACAACCCTTTACGTGCAATACGGCGACTATATTTTTCGTCTTGGCGGGTTTTTAGCTGCTTTTATTTTCCTTTTCACGTTTGCTCGAAAGAAAAATTGAAAAGTTTTGAAAATGAGTGATTTAGCTAAAAAAAGTTTTTACACATCAGTTAAGTTGTTTACTTTTGAAAAGCGAAAACGCAGCTATGAAAATTTACACCAAAACAGGCGATGAAGGTGATACATCACTTATTGGAGGCTATAGAGTTTCCAAAAGCGATCTCCGTATTGAATCCTATGGAACAATAGATGAATTGAATTCTTGGTTGGGGCTGATTGCCGAATACGCCCCTAAAGGTCACGTTGATGAAATTTTAGGAATACAGCACCAATTGTTTTCTGTTGGCGCACAGCTTGCCAGCAAGTCTAGCGAACAAAAACGACCGTTTTCGCCTATTGCTGAACAAGATATTAGTGATTTAGAACAATACATAGACTACTACGAGGAGTTGCTTCCAAAAATGACGCATTTCATACTCCCAGGCGGTTCTAAGGCTTCAGCACAAACGCATATTGCGCGCTGTGTGTGCCGTAGAGCCGAACGCGTTGTGGTACAACTCAGTCGTGTTGATTTTGTCGATAAGTTACTTTTAGTATATCTCAACAGATTATCTGACTACTTATTTTGCCTTGCAAGAGCCTTTACTTTTTGGGACGAAAAGGACGAAATCAAGTGGATTCCAAATCCGTAATTTTTTACTTGCACAATTGCGATAAAAAATTATTTTTGCAAGACTTTAAAAATTAAACTTTATGTACTGGACACTAGAACTTGCATCGTATTTGAGTGACGCCCCTTGGCCAGCAAATAAAGATGAACTTATTGACTACGCCATCCGCACTGGTGCACCTCTTGAAGTAGTTGAAAATCTGCAAGCCATTGAAGATGAAGGCGGTGAGATTTACGAAGCGATTCAAGAAATTTGGCCCGATTACCCCACAGACGAGGATTATCTGTGGAACGAAGACGAATACTGATATTTCATTATCGCTTTAGCCGTTTTTTACGTACTTTTGGTATCCTATATTCTTTCCCTATGAGTGTATTGAGCGGCATTTTAAAAACTTTCGTTGGCGATAAAGCCAAAAAAGATCTTAAAGCCATTTATCCGCTTGTGGACAAAATCCATAAGGCATCTGATGAGTTAAAAGCCCTTTCCCATAATGACTTGAGAGGGAAAACTGCTGGGTTTAAATCCGAAATTGCTGCAATTCGCAAACCTCATTTTGATGAAATCGAACAGCTAAAAGCCAAAATCGATGAACTTACCGATTTAGATGAGAAAGAATCGCTATACGCCAACATAGACCGCATTACAACACAAGCACATGATGAGGTGGCTGCGTATCTAGACAGCATTCTGCCGCAGGCATTTGCTGTTGTTAAAGAAACCGCAAAACGCTTTAAAGAAAACGAGCAATTAGAGGTTACCGCAACCCCTTTTGATCGTACACTGTCAGCTACTAAATCTAATGTGAAAATTAAAGGCGATAATGCCATTTGGGCTAATGCCTGGGATGCTGCCGGAAAGTCGGTTACTTGGGACATGGTGCACTACGATGTACAGCTTGTTGGTGGTATTGTATTGCATCAAGGAAAAATTGCTGAAATGCAAACAGGGGAAGGAAAAACTTTGGTGGCTACCCTACCCGTTTACCTCAATGCCCTTTCGGGCGACGGTGTTCACCTAGTAACCGTGAACGATTATTTGGCTAAACGAGATAGTGCTTGGATGGCTCCCATTTTTGAATTCCATGGGTTGTCTGTAGATTGCATCGATTACCATAAACCCAATTCCGAGGCGCGAAGAAATGCATATAAAGCAGACATCACCTACGGAACAAACAACGAATTTGGATTTGATTACTTGCGTGATAATATGGCGCACGCCATGGATGATTTGGTACAGCGCCCACATCATTTTGCCATTGTAGATGAGGTGGATTCGGTTTTGGTAGATGATGCACGTACCCCACTTATTATTTCCGGTCCGGTTCCCGATGGCGACAGACACGAGTTTCAAACGTTAAAACCCCAAATTTCGGCATTGGTTTCACAACAACGGCAACATCTTACAGCAGTACTTGCTGAAGCCAAAAAACTAATCAGCGAAGGCGATACCAAAGAAGGAGGGTTATTACTTCTTCGAGTATTTCGTGGATTACCAAAAAACAAAGCACTCATTAAATTTTTGAGTCAAGAAGGAGTGCGACAATTGCTGCAAAAAACAGAGGCTTTTTACATGCAAGACAACAATCGGGAAATGCCCAAAGTGGATGCCGATTTGTTGTTTGTTATCGATGAAAAAAACAACCAAATAGAGCTCACCGACAAAGGCGTTGAATATTTATCTGGAGGAGATGACGACGCTAATTTCTTTGTCCTTCCTGACCTAGGTGGGGAAATCTCGGCAATAGAGCAAAAAGGATTATCTCCAGAGGAGGAAGCCGCCGAAAAAGAAGTGCTTTTTAAAGATTATAGCGTCAAAAGCGAACGCATTCACAGTCTGAATCAACTGCTGAAGGCATACACCCTTTTTGAAAAAGATGTTGCCTACGTGGTGATGGACAATCAAGTGAAGATTGTGGATGAGCAAACAGGCCGAATCATGGACGGACGGCGTTATTCCGATGGATTACACCAAGCTATTGAAGCCAAAGAAAATGTAAAAATTGAAGCGGCTACACAAACATTTGCTACCATTACATTACAGAATTACTTCCGTATGTACCGCAAACTTGCAGGAATGACGGGAACAGCAATTACAGAGGCTGGTGAGTTTTGGGAAATATATAAATTAGATGTGGTGGAAATCCCAACCAACAGACCTATTGCCCGAAAAGACGAAAATGACCTTATTTACAAAACAAAACGCGAAAAGTACAATGCCGTTATTGACCATGTAACAGCACTTTCACAAGCTGGAAGACCTGTGCTTATTGGTACTACTTCGGTTGAAATTTCAGAGCTGTTGAGTCGAATGCTCAACATACGAAAGGTGCCACACAACGTACTAAACGCAAAACTGCACAAAAAAGAAGCTGATGTGGTTGCAGAAGCTGGAAAAGCAGGTGTGGTAACCATTGCCACCAATATGGCAGGACGTGGAACAGATATTAAAATTAACGATGCCGTAAAAGAAGCAGGCGGACTTGCCATTATTGGCACCGAGCGCCACGATTCAAGGCGTGTTGACCGCCAATTGCGTGGACGTGCCGGTCGTCAGGGAGACCCCGGGAGTTCACAGTTTTATGTGTCGTTAGAAGATAATTTGATGCGGTTGTTTGGCTCTGAACGCATCTCCAAAATGATGGATCGCATGGGGCACAAAGAGGGTGAAGTTATACAAGCAGGTATGATGACGCGCTCAATTGAACGTGCACAGAAAAAAGTAGAAGAAAATAACTTTGGTATTCGTAAGCGCTTGCTTGAATATGACGATGTGATGAATGCGCAACGCGAAGTAATTTACAAAAGACGCTACAACGCCCTAAACGGTGAGCGGCTTCAAGTTGATATTGCCAACATGCTTTACGACACCTGTGATCAAATTTGCGCAACAAATCTTGCAAACAAAGATTATAAGCAATTCGAATTTGAGCTTATTCGGTTGTTTTCACTCACAAGCCCAGTTACGGCAGAAGCATTTGAACAACAATCGGTTACAGAACTCACCGAAACCGTGTATCAGGCTGCACTGGCACATTATCAACACAAAATGGCGGAAAATGCCAAGCGTGTTTTCCCTGTAATTAAGGATGTTTATCAAAATCCAAGCAACACCTTTAAGCGCATAGTAGTACCCTTTACCGATGGTATTAAAACCCTAAACGTGGTCAGTGATTTGGAAAAAGCCTTTGAAAGTGAAGGTGAAAATCTGGTGCGTGATTTTGAAAAAAATATCAGTCTTGCCATTATTGATGAATCATGGAAAGACCATCTGCGCAAAATGGACGAGCTAAAGCAATCGGTTCAACTTGCCGTTCACGAGCAAAAAGACCCATTGTTAATTTACAAATTTGAATCCTTTGAGCTGTTCCGTGCGTTTATGGACAATGTCAATCGAAACATTATTTCCTTCTTGTTTAAAGGCGAATTGCCAACACAAGATCCAAATACAATTCGCGAAGCACGAGCAACGCGACGCAAAGAGCGTGTGAATACCTCTAAAGAAGAAGTCCTAAACCAAGACCAACAGGCCATGCGCCAGGCGGCGCAACATTCGGGCAGTGCACCAGTTGCAAAAGCCGAAACTATAGTGCGTGAACGCCCAAAAATTGGAAGAAACGAAAGGGTTGACATACAACACGTTGTTAGTGGCGAACGCAAGACCGTAAAGTTTAAACAAGCAGAGCCGCTACTTGCTAAAGGCGAATGGGTGCTTATTCAAGACAGCTAATATGGTTGTCCTAGTTGGTCCTGTTTTTCCTTTTCGTGGTGGTATAGCAGACACCAACAATGCTTTTGTAAAATCCCTTATAGCCCAAAATATAGAGGTTGTTGTCTTTTCATTTTCGTTGCTTTATCCAAAGCTTTTTTTTCCTGGAAAAACCCCATATTCAACTTCTAAAACAACTCCCGATTTTACATCACATCAGCAAATCAATACGCTAAATCCAATAACGTGGTGGAGAACAGCTAAGCGCATCAAAGCATTACAGCCAAAAGCAGTCGTTTTTAGGTATTGGACCCCCTGGCTTGCGCTTTGTTATCGCGCTATAGCAAGTCAACTCAAATGCAAAAAAATTGCATGGATAGACAATGCCCTACCACATGAAAGAAAAACAGCAGACACCGCACTTTTAGGGGCTTTTTTAGAGGGAATTGATGAGGTTTTGTGTATGTCCGAAAAAGTTTCCAATACATTAAAAACGCTAATCAAAAAGCCGGTTTATACATTTTTTCATCCCATAAATACTGACCTGCCCAAGCCGATGGAAAAAGCTAAGGCATTAGACGCTTTGGGCTTAGATGATACGCTAGAATACGTCCTGTTTTTTGGATTAATTCGTCCGTATAAAGGGTTAGACTTATTGATAAAAAGCCTGCCTCAACTTCGGCAAAAACGACCGAGAGCACGTGTTTTGGTTGTGGGAGAACCCTACGAGCCCCTGCAAAAATACAGGGAATTGGCGTATGCTTTAAAAGTGGATGACATGCTTTTGTTTCATGACCGATTTGTACCAACAAGTGAAGTATCCATGTGGTTTTCGGCTTGCGACTGGGTAGTTCAGCCCTATATTTCAGCTACACAGAGTGGCATCACACCCATGGCAATACATTTCTTAAAACCCACTATTGTAACCAATGTAGGCGGACTTGCAGAAGGAATCCACCCAAAAACAGGAATGGTTACCGAGCCTAATCCAACAGCACTTTCAAAAACGATGGTAGCTGCGTTAGGTAGTACCGAAACCTTTAGCGAAAAAGAAGCATTTGAAGTCTTAAAAGAAGAGAAGAGTTGGCATCGTTTTTGTGAATTATTTTCTACTACATTTATAAAAAAATAAGCTATGCGACTTCTTATTATCAGTCTTCAAATAGCAGCTTGCACTATAGCTGCGCCAAAGCCAACAAACAATCCAACACCTGTTGCGAAAGCAACTTACACCATGCCACAAGAATACAAAGCGGCCTATTTTGCGTCGGGATGTTTTTGGTGTGTTGAGGCTGTTTTTGAAAATGTCAAAGGAGTTGAAGAAGCCATTTCTGGTTATGCTGGAGGGGCAACCGTAAATCCAAACTACAGGCAGGTCATTACAGGAAAGACAGGGCATGCCGAAAGCATTAAAGTCGTTTATGACCCAAAG
>JBMYLP010000012.1:22272-48117 GCA_049596455.1 Flavobacteriaceae bacterium
GCGGGTGTCTTTTGAAACACTTGTTCAAGTCTTTTTTGGATCGCATGATCCCACCACCCTAAACCAACAAGGACCTGACAAAGGAACGCATTACCGATCCATTGCCTTTTATCAATCTGATGAAGAAAAAAAGATAATTGAAAAAACCATTGAAAAACTTACGAACGCAAAGCGATTTAAGAATCCAATTGTCACGGAAGTAAAAGAATTAGATGTGTTTTATCAGGCAGAAGATTATCATCAAGACTTTGAAAAAAACAATCCCGCTAACCCTTACATCAGAGCTGTTTCAAAGCCAAGAGTGAGTCAATTTTTACAGGCGTATCCAGAACTTGTTAAAGCGGATTTGGAATAAATCTTAAATAGATTTTAGCAAATAACCACCCTCCAAAAGCACCAAAAAGCGCACCACTAAGCACATCTAACGGATAGTGAACTCCGATATAAATTCGGCTATATGCCACCAAAGTGGCCACCACAAATAGCCATCGCATAGCACGAAATCTTTTGGCAAAAAGCACCACAAAAAGCGTGGCAATAGCAAATGAATTGGACGCATGGCCAGAAAAATAACTATACATTCCTCCACAACTTGGTTTTACGCGGCGCATCAATCCATCTAATGATGTTTCATGGCAAGGACGTAAACGTTGAAATCCACTCTTAAAAGCGTTGGTAATTTGGTCTGTAAAGGTGATAAGTAACGCAATGGTAAGTAATAACCATAGTGTATTTTTCCAACCCAGCCATTTGCTACAAATAGCAGTTATTAGCACATAAAAGGCAATGGTGTGTTTTTTATCTGTAATAGCCATCCAAAGGGAATCAAACTGCGGAGTTCCTAAGTTGTTTAGCCACAAAAAAAGGTCTTTATCCCAAAGCAGTAAGGTATCCATCAGTCTGTATAACTGTTAATTTCGTTGTCATAAAATGCCGTAGCACGTTCAATCCAATGCGCCATTTCCTCTGTGGCTTGTGCTTTATCTTCTTTAGAAAAGGTTTCCCACCATTCTAAGTCGTCATTGGCAAGGTTAAGAATAAACCTAGGGAAATGGGTATGAACCACAAAAACGGCATCTGGAAATTTAGCGTTATCAGCAAGTAAAAATTCTGGTAGTGTTTCAGACATGCAATCGAATGAGTTTATTTGACAAATATCTAAAGCGAAGATACAACAACAAAGACGAAACCACGAGCCCAAAACAAAGTCCAATCCAAACACCTTGCGCACCCATATTTGCCTTTAAACTCAGGTATAGCATCACCGGAACTCCCGAAAGCACATACGCCAAAAAGGTTATCCCGGTGGGGATTTTTACATCTTGCAGCCCGCGAAGACTACCCAGTGCCACCACTTGTGCACCATCGAAAATCTGAAAAAAGGCAGCAATAAAAAGTAACGAAGCTGCCAGTTCTGCTACCGCAAAAGTGTCAAGTCCTGTGGACGCATCTAAATACAGCCACGGAAACCAAGTATTTCCTAGAATAAACAAAGCAGCAAAAGCAATGTCGATTAATAGTGTAATCAAAAACACCGACATCGCAATGCGTTTGAGTTCTTTAAAAGCGCCCAACCCTTTTTGGTTACCCACACGAATAGTTGCCGCAACGCTAAGCCCCATAGCTACCATAAAGGTCATGGAAGAAAGATTTAACGCAATTTGATTCGCTGCCTGCGCATCTTTACTTAAAAATCCGCAAACCCAAATGGCAAACGTAAAAAACCCAACCTCAAAAAACATTTGCAATGAAGAAGGAAAACCAAGATTAAGAATCTGTTTTAACTCTTTTTTGTGCTGTGAAAAAGGGAAAATTCCACGAATGAACGCGGCTGTTTTTGGGTCTTTGTAAAGAAGTATAAATATAAAGACTAGCATGACGATGCGTGAAGCCAAGGTACCAATAGCTGCACCTGTCACACCCCATTTTGGGAATATCCAGACGCCAAAAATCAAGAAATAATTGATGATAACATTCACAACATTTGCCAACAATGTGGCGTACATGGAGTATTTGGTCAATGCCATGCCATCTGAAAATTGCTTAAACGCTTGAAAAATCACAAGTGGAATCAGTGAAAACGCTACCCAATTTAGATATGGAAATGCCAATTCTACTACTGACGGCTCTTGTCCCATTCGGAAAAGAAGGGGTTTTGCTATATAGACCAATAAAAACAATACCACCCCTAAAATGGTACATAGTCGAAGACCTTCTATTAACACCTTTTGAGAAACCATTTGTTGTTTAGCGGAATCAGCTTCTGCAATGAGCGGCGTAATAGCTGTGGAAAAGCCAATGCCAATAGACATGGCGATAAACACAAAACTATTCCCTAACGAAATCGCTGCCAACTCTGTTGTACCCAACTGCCCCACCATTACGTTGTCTATGAATTGAACCAACGTATGCCCTAACATTCCCAACATGACGGGCCAGGCAAGCCGTAAATTGGTTTTAAATTCTTTGGTGTATTGCTGGAGCATTGTTTAAGTGGCGCTTATTGCATAATTGCATTTGGAACTGGTTTTACCAAACCGTATTTGTCGTACAAATAAATTAAAGCGGTCATTGTTGCTGCGCCTAATTCAAGCTCGCGTTTATTGACCGCATCAAAAGTATCGTTTTCCGCATGATGATGATCAAAATAGCGTTGCGAATCAGGTCTAAGTCCCGCCAAAACATTGTATTTATTTTTTAGTGGTCTAATGTCAGCACCACTTCCACCCTGTTCAAAATAATGAATGAGGTAGGGTTTAAATAGCGGCCTCCACGACTCCACTTGTGCAAATTCCTCATCGGAGCAATTAAATGAAAAACCGCGAGGCGTAAACCCGCCAGCATCTGACTCCAAAGCAAAAATATGCTTTTCACGATTTGAAAGTGCGCTGTCGGCATAGGCATTCCCTCCACGCAAGCCGTTTTCTTCATTCATAAACAAAACAACCCTAATGGTGCGTTTTGGGCGGTAACCCGATTCCTTAAATAAGCGCAGCACCTCCATGGATTGCACCACGCCAGCACCATCGTCATGAGCGCCATCGCCCAAATCCCAAGAGTCCAAATGTCCGCCAACTACGATAATTTCATCTGGAAATTCACTTCCCTTAATTTCTCCGATAACATTATGCGACCATACATCAGGAAAGGTTTTACATTGCTGGCGAAAAAGAAACTTTAGCTTAGGTTCAAGTTTTAAGAGGTAACTCAATTTTTCAGCTGCATTAGTGCTAATCGCAGCAGCAGGAATACGTTTTGATACATCTTGCTCGCCATAACTCATAGCTCCCGTATGGGGCAGATCATCTAGTCGCAAGTTCATTGAACGCACAATTACGCCAACAGCACCAAATTCACTTGCCTCACGAGCACCGTCGTAGCGTTGGTCCACGCAACCAGAGTAGGCTTGAAAAGTACTGATGAGATTTGCTTGCATTGGGCGATTGAAAAACACAATTTTCCCTTCGATGTTTTTTCGTCCAATTTTAGCTAAATCTTCAATACCCTGAACTTCAACCACAGGTGCTTTTAGTCCCACGGATGGCGTGGCGACAGAGCCACCTAGTGCCGTTATGGGCACATTGAAAGTAACGCCAGGAGCTGTTTCTATAAGTGCAAATTCTTTTGGACCACGCACCCATTTTGGCACTTTTACAGGTTGCAAATACACATGGTCAAGACCTAACGAGTCAAGTTCTGACTTCGTCCATGCCACCGCACGCTCTGCACCCAAAGACCCAGACAAACGACTACCGATTCGATTGGCCAAATAATCTAACCATTCGTAGGAATGCCCTTCCAATAATGATAAATCATAAAATTGTTTTATCTGATTTTTATCGGCTGAGTTGGGTTGTGCACTCAGCAAGGCGCAGCAAAAAAGAGTAAAAAATAATCGGGTCATGGGTGTTCTTTAAGTGTTGTATATAAGTTAACATCTTGGGCAGAAATTTGATGCTCACCCAAAATATGCAAACGTTCAATAACATTGCGTAATTGCCTGATGTTTCCAGTCCAATCAATATTCTGTAGGGCTTTTATTGCATCTTGATTCAGTTCTTTTAAGGGGCTTAACGCAGATAAAAAATGAGTTGCCAAAATTGGAATATCCTCTTTTCTATCGTTGAGTGGTGGCACATACAATTCAATAACCGCAAGACGATGATATAAATCTTCGCGAAAGCGGTTGTGCTTAATTTCCTCTTTGATGTTTTTGTTGGTTGCAGCAACCACGCGCACATCTACAGATATGGATTTGTCACTGCCCACCCGTTGAATTTTATGCTCCTCTAGCGCACGGAGTACTTTGGCCTGTGCTGCCAAACTCATATCGCCTATTTCGTCCAAAAAGAGTGTTCCCCCATGTGCTTGCTCAAAAGTTCCTTTTCGGTCTTTATGGGCAGAGGTAAACGCACCCTTCATGTGTCCAAAAAGCTCACTCTCTATAAGTTCTGTTGGGATAGCAGCGCAATTTACCTCTACAAACGGAGCATCTGCGCGAATGCTCTTGTGGTGTAACGCACGAGCCACTAACTCTTTGCCACTTCCATTTGGTCCTTGAATCAGTACACGAGCCATTGTTGGTGCCACCTTATCAATCATGTGGTGAATGGTTTTTATGGCTTTAGATTCGCCTACCATGGTGTACTTTTTGGGTGTTCTTTTGGTAGCAGATTTTTTTGGCTTGGTTTGAACATTTAGTGCAGCGCGTACCGTTTGTAGCAAGTGATTTAAATCAGGCGGTTTTGCAATGTAATCATAGGCACCCGTTCGCATAGCTTGAACAGCAGTTTCCAAATCGCCATGTCCTGAAATCATAACAACAGGCGTTTCGGGTGAGTGCTCTTGAGCGTAAGTCAATACCTCAATACCATCTTTTTTGGGCATTTTGATATCACATAAAATAAGGTCAAATTTTGATTTTGAAATTACTGAAATCGCTTCAACGCCATCTTCAGCTTCACTGATAGTTAGCGTTTTGTCTTCGTCTGCGAGAACCTTTCGCAACACACGACGAATGTTTGCTTCGTCTTCTACAATTAAAATATGTGCCATTTAGTTAGCGTTATGGATAACTCGTTGGGGGAATGGAATTTGAATGTTGTGCTCTCGAAGTGTCTTATCAATTGCATAGCGAATATCACTCTTTACCAATTCCGTTTTAAAGCCGTCTTTGAGCGTAAATACCAACTCAAAATCCAAACTACTATCACCAAAATTTTTAAATAATAGCAGTGGTGGCGGATTTTTAAGCACCTCATTGTGGCTTAGCGCAAGTTCAAGAAGTAACGATTTTAATTGATCCAAATCTGTTCCATAAGCTACACCAACAACAACCGATTCGCGGGTTTGCTTTTCGTTTTCAGTCCAATTAAACAATGTATTAGTCAAATACATATGATTGGGGATAATAAGTACTTTATTGTCGATGGTAACAGCGCGAGTAGTACGTAACGTAATGTTTTCCACACGACCTACTTTGCCGTCCAGCTCTATAATATCACCTACATGAACCGTTTGATCTACCAGTATAAAAATACCTGAAATGATATCTTGAAAAAATGTCTGTAGTGCAAAACCAACACCAACCAACAGGGCAGCTGAGGCAGCTAATAATGCCGTTAGATTTACACCAGCATTCTGTAACATCAACAGTATCACAACAGTGTACAGCGAATAGTTAAAGAACGAGAAAATAGGTTTAAACTTTCCTTTTCGTTCAAACGACAACTTACGAGTTAAGATGTTACGTACAAAACGCAACACAAATGACAGGGCAATTAATAGAACTACCCAAACCAAAAAAGAGCCAACGCTCATTTCAGCGTCCCCTATGCCAATGTTGTATTGAAAGATTGATTTGATTTTTTCCATATTCGAATATAGAAAAAATACGGGCTAAAAAAGAAAACCCACCCTCAAAAGAGAGGATGGGAAAAAATTGCTATGAAAAAGAAAAATAACTATAGATAAATCTATCGTTGAGCCAAATATATAAACTTTATGCATACAAACGATATAAAATCATGAAAACATGTCTTTTACTTTGTCAAAAAATGATTTGTGCGTTGATTTTGGGCTTGGTTTAAAGTTCTCATGCGCACTGTTTTGTTCAAAAAATTGTTTTTGTTCTTTAGTAAGTTGCTCGGGAGTCCAGACGCTAACATGGACAAGCAAATCACCCGTACCATAACTACTTAAGCTTGGTACTCCTTTTCCTTTTAGTCGTAAAATTTTTCCGGATTGAATTCCTGCGTCTAATTTTATACGCACCGAACCGCCAACGGTTTCAATTTCTTTATAAGTCCCTAAAACGGCTTCTGAAATAGAAATATACAAATCTAAATGCAGGTTGTTCCCTTCTCGCTTGAGGTGTGGGTGTTCTTTAACAGCTATTTGCACAATCAAATCTCCAGAAAGTCCTTGTCCGGGTGCTTCATTTCCTTTGCCTGAAACTTTTAGTTGCATACCATCTTCAACACCTGCAGGAATTTTGATAGAAACTGTTTCTTCCTGTGAAATCATGCCATAGGCGTCTGCTCCCGAAGGACGATGACGCAAGGTTTGCCCAGCACCATTACAAGCGCTACAAGTTGTTGCCGATTGCATTCTACCCAAAATAGTATTGGTAATGCGCATGGTTTGTCCAGAACCACCACACGTTTTACAGGTAGCGTAGCTCACGCCTGGAGCCTGTTTTTTACGCTTTACCTTAATCTTTTTCTCAACGCCAAGTACCATTTCTTCGAGGGTTAGCGTAACGCGAACGCGCAAATTTGTTCCTTTTGCCCTGCGCTGACCACCGCCAAAACCACCGAAACCGCCGCCGAAAGCACTACCAAAAATATCTCCAAACTGGCTGAAGATGTCATCCATGTTCATTCCGCCACCGCCAAAGCCTTGATTTCCTTCAAATGCAGCGTGACCAAAACGGTCGTATTGGGCGCGCTTTTGTTCGTCTCCTAGCACCTCATACGCCTCGGCAGCTTGCTTAAATTTTTTCTCTGCCTCAGCATCCCCCGGATTTTTATCTGGGTGATAGGCAATCGCTTTTTTGCGATACGCCTTCTTTATTTCTGCTGCAGAAGCCGATTTGCTTACCCCAAGTATGTCGTAATAATCTTCTTTCATCTCTATTGAGCTACCACAACCTTAGGGTAACGAATTATTAAATCTCCTAGTTTATACCCTGCGCCAACCACATCAACGATAGTGCCTTTTGGATGCTCATCTGATGCGGGAAGTTGCGTAATTGCCTCATGTATTTCGGCATCAAAGACTGCTTTGGGTTCTATTTCCATTTTGGTCAATCCTTGTTGTTTAAGGGAGTCGCTTAATTTATTGTAGATAAGGCGAATACCTGCCAACTGCTCGTTGTTTTCATCAAGCTCTGCGAGTGCACGCTCAAAATCGTCTAACACAGGAAGGAGTACCACCATTACTTCTTGCGAAGCCGTTTTGAACAACTCAATACGCTCTTTTGCAGTACGCTTTTTATAGTTTTCAAACTCAGCAAATAAGCGAAGAAATTTGTTTTTCTCATCCTCTAAAGCCGCTTCTGCTTCTACCAAAGGATCTTTTTCAACCTCAGCTTTTGGCGATTGCTCCTCCTTAACTACTTCTTCTTCAACTTCTTTTTTACCTTTTTTGGTAGCCATAAAATGTTTTTTAAGTGTGGGCAAAAGTACTGCCAAAACAGTTAGTATGTCAAAATGACATTACTTTTTTGTGCGCAACGGTAGCAAATCGTTCAGGGCATCCGCCAACAACGGAAACTGAAATTTAAACCCTTGATTTTCAACATATGCGCTAGAAACGTTAATGCTATCAAATAAGACTTCTCCCATTTCGCCCATAGCTGTTTTAATCACAAACTTGGGAATTCCGGGAAGCCATTGTGGTATGTTGTAGGTTTTAGCGATAGCTTTAACTAACTCCTTTTGAGAAACGGGATTAGGGGCTACGCCGTTGTAAATTCCAGGGTTATCCAACACAAAGGCAAACAGTTGCACCAAATCTTGAATATGAATCCACGATTGCCATTGTGCGCCCTTACCAAACCATGCGCCTAATCCAAATGAAGTCGGTATTGCTAAGGGTATCAGCGCACCACCTTCTTTGGCAAGCACTAAGCCTATTCTTATTTTGCTGACATGCTCAACTAGGGAATTTACCTTGTTCACTTCGGTTTCCCAAGCAGAAACCACTTCTGCAGGAAAGCTTTGGGCAATGTCAGTGTGTGTTTCGGTATATATTTTTGTTAAGCTTGATGGATAAATACCAATTGCCGATGCCGAAATAAAATGACTTACGTGGTGGTTTTTAGTCGATTTCAGC
The DNA here is from genome assembly GCA_049596455.1 of Flavobacteriaceae bacterium. Taxonomy (GTDB): domain Bacteria; phylum Bacteroidota; class Bacteroidia; order Flavobacteriales; family Flavobacteriaceae; genus UBA7446. Next base: position 30,610 of record JBMYLP010000012.1, read on the forward strand.
GCATCAACAAGAAGACGTGTTCCCATAACCCGACTCTCCAAAATGGATTTTTTTGCTTTTGGTGTCCAGCGTTGTGCAATTTTGGCTCCTGCCAAGCTAATAATAACGTCGACATTGCTTAGCGCATCATTATCCATAATCCCTTTTTCAGGATTCCAATAAAAGGTTTTAATTTCAGATGAAAATACAGTTGAATTGATGCGAGTAGTAAGTACAGAAATGTGATGTCCTCTCTGTTGCAAAATGGGAATTAGTGCTTTTCCCACAAGTCCGCTAGCCCCAGAAATTAAAATTCGCATTCTTTTTTTTGTAAATGTACATCAGATGGTGCGCACACCCAAGATTTTCCTACTTTTGTTCTATGAAACAACACATAAACATCACACCTGCGTCTGCATCATCAATCGATTCGGTTGATTTTGACCACTTGGCTTTTGGTTCAACGTTTACGGACCACATGTTTGTTTGTGATTTTAAAGATGGCGCGTGGGGAACACCCGAAATTGTTCCGTATGCACCCATGCAGATTTCTCCTGCTGCTAGTGTATTGCACTATGGACAAGCTGTTTTTGAAGGAATGAAAGCCTTTAAGGATGAAAATGGAAGTGTGTGGTTGTTTCGTCCAGAGCAAAATGCCAAAAGAATAAATAAATCTGCGGAGCGTCTTGCGATTCCAACCTTCCCCGAAGAAGTTTTTTTAGAAGGAATGAAAAAACTGATTTCGTTAGATAAAGAATGGGTAAAGGCGGGAGTTGGAAAATCGCTTTACGTACGACCTTTTGTCTTTGCTTCCCAGGCAGGTGTTCAAGCATCTGCAGCGAATGAATATCGATTTATGATTATTTGCGCACCCGTGGCAAGCTATTACGGTGGGGATGTTCGCGTAAAAATTGCAGACCATTATAGTCGTGCCTCACAAGGCGGAGTGGGCTATGCCAAGGCTGCAGGAAATTACGGTGGACAATTTTATCCAACCCAACTTGCTAAGGAAGAAGGCTATCAACAAGTTATTTGGACTGATGCTGCTACCCACGAATATATTGAGGAAGCTGGAACAATGAACCTCTTTTTTAGAATTGGTGACACACTAGTTACAGCACCCACAAGTGATAGCATCCTTGATGGTGTTACGCGAAAAAGCATTTTGGAATTAGCAAATCACTTAGGCATCAAAACAGAAGTCCGCGCACTCAAGGTTTCAGACCTTATCGAAGCTAAAAAATCGGGGGAACTACTTGAAATTTTTGGTAGCGGAACCGCAGTGGTTGTTCAACCCATTATTGGTTTTGGCTATAAAGGAACAGACTTTGACACGCCACTCCCCAAAGATAGCTACGCCCAAAAACTCAAAGATGCTTTGGTTGACATTCAATATAATAATGCAGAAGATCCCTTTGGGTGGCGTTATAAGGTTTGTGACTAGCTCAAAAACTGCTTTAGATTAGGCTTACGATACTCTGGCCCTTTCATCACTTTCCCGTCATCTCTATAAATAGGTTTTCCGTCGGCACCTAGCTTACTCATATTACTTTGTTGAATTTCATCAAAAACTTCTTCAATAATATGATGCATACCGTGGGTGAGTATGGTGCCACACAATATATATAGCATATCGCCAAGGGCGTCTGCCACCTCAACTAAGTCATTTGTATTAGCAGCATCGAGATACTCGTTGTTCTCTTCTGCCATGAGTTTATGACGTAGGGTATTTATCTCCTCAGAAATATGTGCGGTAGGTGTATTTGCCATACCTACACCAAAAGCGTTGTGAAATGCTGCAACAGCATCTAATTGTTTTTGCATTTTTTTATAGTTTCGCTAAAAATAACGCTATGTTCTCCACGGGTCAATTGATTTTTGCACTTTTTTTTGTTTTCGCCTTCACCATTGTCATTATATACAGCTACTCCAAAGACAAACAAAAAAGTAAAGCATACTTTAAAGGTAGTTTTTGGGTGCTGATTGGGTTTTTAATCTTTGTAGGGCTTTTAGTTGGGTTAAAGAGTATCGTATAAATGAGTATTCAATCTTTAGTACTTGTTTTTGTTGGTGGCGGTTTAGGCAGCATGGTTCGATATGGCATTTCCAAACTTTTGCATCAAATTTCGATTGATTTTCCCTGGGCTACACTTTGTGCAAATGCCATTGGTTGTTTGATTATCGGAATGCTTATGGGAGGTTTTCATTCTTCAGGCGTATTAAGCGAACATCAAAAGCTTTTGCTTGTTACCGGATTTTGTGGGGGGCTAACTACTTTCTCCACCTTTACTTTTGAAAATTACGCTTTTATCAAAGGGGGTCACCTACTCCATTTCTTCAGTTATTCCGTTTTAAGCTTTGGACTTTGTCTGGGATTTGTTCTGTTAGGACATTATTTGATAAAGTCGTTCTAGTTATTTTATCCATTTTTTAGATTTTCATATGCACACTACCACTTTTTAGGGGTCTATTGTCAATATAATATGTTAAAATATATTAAACTCTAAAATTAATGGGGTTTAATTTTAAATTTTAATAAAAAACATATATTGACCCACTAAAACTTAGGGGTGTAGGTTTTTATTAGTCTATTTTTGGAACGATTAATTAAATAATTGAATCATCTTAATAATAACTAAATAAATAATACGATGAAAAACTATATTAAATCATTTTTAACGTTAACGCTTGTAGTAGCAATGGTAACTATATTAGGAAGCCATAATGCGCAAGCACAGGAAGAACCTACTTTTAGTGTGTCGGGTACAATTGACACCTATTACAGAAGTAGCGAGTTTGCTCCTGGCACCTCGTTTGGTAACCTTAATGGCTTTGCATTAGGTATGGCAAACATTGTTCTTTCTTATGAAGGAGAAAAGTCTGGTTTTGTTGCTGACTTAGTTTATGGACCTAGAGGTAACGATGCTGTTTTTGGATCTACCGTTGGATCAAACCCTATAGTAAACCAACTTTACGTTTATTATAATTTTAGCGACAGCTTTACGCTTACAATGGGTAATTTCAACACCTTCTTAGGGTATGAAGTTATTTCTCCGGCAGCTAATTTCAACTACACTACTTCTTATATGTTCTCTTATGGACCCTTTTCGCACACTGGTGTAAAAGCTGATTTCACTCTTTCAGACGATGTATCCTTAATGCTTGGGTTGTTAAACACTACTGATGCAACAGAGTCTCAACCAGTTGGTGATGACTATATGTTTGGTGCGCAGTTAGGTCTTTATGGACAGTACATTAACTTCCTTTCTGGTGGAACTGCTAATGCTACTCAAATTGACTTTACGGGAGGATTTAATCTTTCTGACAGCTTCTTTTTGGGCATTAACGCTACAAGCTACGAGGATGATGCTTTAAAATTTAGTGGAGTTGCCTTATACCCCCAACTAACGCTTTCTGATTCTTTTGCAATTGGCGGAAGATTCGAAGCATTTACAGATGATGGATTGGGTGCTATCGGATCAATTTCTGAAAAAGGCGATAACACTTCTTTCACATTAACTGGAAGCTACACATCAGGCAACATGATATTCAAGCCTGAAATTAGACTTGACAGCGCATCTGGAAAATATTATACAGATGCTGATGGAGCAACAGACAGCTTAGCTGCATTTATTGTTGCTGCAATTTATTCTTTCTAGAACTTTAAATAGTTAACATATGTCACTTTTAACAACATTATCTTATACCATTAGCACAGCATCAGCTGTTGATGCTAATGAAGATTTCACAATACTGTGGATTCTTCTATCGGGTATCCTTGTTTTCTTTATGCAAGCAGGATTTACCTTACTAGAATCTGGAATGACGCGTGCAAAAAACGCGGCAAATATTGCCATGAAAAACTTCATGGATATCAGCGTAGGAACCATTAGTTTCTGGGCTTTAGGGTACGGCTTAATGTATGGAACTAAAGATGCAAGCGGATTCTTTTCTGTTAGCGACCTTTGGTTTAACCCAGGTGCTGGCGCACACGATGTATTCTTCCAAACGGTATTTGCTGCTACCGCTGCAACTATTGTTTCTGGTGCAATCGCAGGAAGAACAAAATACAGCACATACATTATATTTACGCTTGTTCTAACCGCTATTATTTATCCTATTTCTGGAGGATGGCAGTGGTACGGAGACGGAGCTTGGTTAGCCGACTTAGGTTTTATTGACTTTGCAGGATCATCTATTGTTCACTCTGTTGGTGGATGGGCAGCTTTAGTTGCAGCATGGATGGTTGGTCCACGTATTGGAAAATACGTTGATGGAAAAGTAAACGCCATCCCTGGAAGTAACTTATTGTTAGGTACTTTAGGTGTATTTATCCTCTGGTTAGGATGGTTTGGTTTTAACGGTGGTTCTCAATTGGCTTGGGGAGGCGACGACTCTTTAGCTGCATCTGCTGTCGTTATGGTAACAAACCTTGCTGCTGCTGCTGGTGCACTTGGAGCATTGTTTACTTCATGGTTATACCTTGGAAAACCAAGTTTATCACAAACACTTAATGGTGCTGTTGCTGGTTTGGTTGCAATCACTGCTGGTTGTGGAAACATGACAATGGGAGGTGGCTTTTTAGCTGGACTTCTTGGTGGTGTAATTGTAGTTTTCTCCATAGAATTTATCGAGAAAAAACTTAAAATCGACGACGCAATCGGTGCTGCATCTGCACACGGTGTTGTGGGTGCTTGGGGTACTTTAGTTATTGGTCTTTGGGGCGTTGATGGCGCAACTGGAATTGGACTTCTTAACGGAGGTGGTGCTTCTCAGCTAGGTGTGCAAGCTATTGGTGTAGCTGCATACGGAGCATGGGCTGTAATTACTTCTTTAATCGTGCTAACAGTACTTAAGAAAACAATAGGTCTTCGCGTTTCTGAAGAAGATGAAAAAAGAGGACTTGATATCACTGAACATGGTGAAGAAGCTTTTAATAGTGATCTATTGCCATAATATAAATATTGTTCAAAACAAATATGTTAAGGTGGGTAGGCTTTGTTGTCTGCCCACCATTAACATTTACTCACTCTAAAACTAAATAAATGAAAAAAATAGAAGCTTTAATTCGAAAAGCCCAATACGACGACGTAAAGGAGAAGCTACATGATGTAGGCGTTACCTTTTTCAGCTATTGGGATGTGACAGGTATTGGAAACGAAAAAGTCGGTAGGGTTTACCGCGGTGTTTCTTACAGCACTTCTGCTATCGAACGCAGAATGCTTTCCATTGTAGTAAACGAGGATTTTGTAGAGCCTGCTGTTCAGGCCATTATCGAAGCCGGTGGAACGGGACACATTGGCGATGGTAAAATTTTCATCCTCCCCGTTGAGGAAGCATACCGAATTCGCACAGGTGAAAAAGGAGGAGAAACTTTAAACTAAACAAAAATGGATACCGCATTATTTACCGCAAACAATGTATGGATGATGATCTGTACAGCACTCGTATTTTTTATGCACATGGGATTCTCATTCCTTGAGGCAGGACTTACTCGACAAAAAAACACAGTAAACATATTGTTTAAAAACTTTTTTGTCATTACAGCTGGGCTATTGATTTACGCTCTAGCTGGATTTAATCTAATGTACCCAGGCTTTGAAGAAGGAGCTATTGGCTTTTTCAAATTTGCTGGTTGGGGCATTGCACCTCCAGAAGGAGGTATGACCGCAGCCTACGCTGACGGTGGCTACACGTGGTGGACAGATTTCCTATTCCAAGGAATGTTTGCCGCAACTGCTGCAACTATTGTTTCAGGAGCAGTAGCCGAGCGGATAAAACTTGAAAGCTTTATGCTTTTTGCCGTATTATATGTTGGAATTGTTTACCCAATTGTTGGTTCATGGCAATGGGGCGGTGGTTTCCTTAGCAGTTGGGGCTTTTATGATTTTGCCGGTTCTACCTTAGTTCACTCTGTGGGTGGTTGGGCAGCACTTATTGTAATTTACTTCCTTGGTGCTCGAATTGGAAAGTTTAACTCAGACGGAACGTCAAATCCAATTTTTGGACACAATGTTCCTATTGCTGCAGGTGGTGTTTTAATCCTTTGGCTAGGATGGTTTGGATTTAACGGAGGCTCTGTCCTTTCTGCTGATCCAGAAACTACATCATTAGTACTTGTAACCACAAGTTTAGCTGCTGCTGCTGGTGGAGTTATTGCTTCACTATTTTCACATATACTTTACAAAAACTATGACATTACCATGTTTATGAACGGAGTACTTGGTGGGCTTGTTGCCATTACAGCGGGTGCCGATCAGATGTCAACTGGAGAAGCGATGATTGTTGGAGCTATTGGAGGTATCGTTGTAGTGCTTGCCATTGCTCTGCTTGAAAAATTAAAACTCGACGATCCTGTGGGAGCTATTGCAGTTCACCTATTTGCAGGAATGTGGGGAACACTTGCCGTTGGTCTATTTGGAGCTTTAGCAGGATTTGATCAGTTTATGGTGCAACTCGCAGGAGTAGGAATCGTAGGTGCCTTTTGTGTATTAAGCACACTCATCTTGGTATTCCTTGTAAAATCACTTGTTGGCCTTCGCGTTAGTAAAGAAGAAGAAATTGAAGGACTAGACGACGCAGAGCACGGAATGGCTGCTTATGCTGACTTTAGTGTATCAAAAAAGTAAACATTCATTTGTTTAATTAGGAGTGTCAAACCTCCGTTTCCTTCGATAAAATCAAGGAGCGGAGGTTTTTTTTGTGTATGTTTGTGACAAAATTTTTATATGTACGCCGTTACGCTTGTTATTCAATGTCCCGACAAAAAAGGCATCATTGCAGATGTAACTTCTTTTGTGTATCAACACAAAGGGAATATTCAATACATCGACCAATATGTAGATAGAGAAAAAGGGGCGTTTTTTATGCGGTTAGAAGCTGAATTGGATGAGCAATTATGCGCTTATAAAGCATTTACAACAGCATTTGAAAAAGGTCCTGCGGCAGTTTTCAACATGGATTGGAGCCATCAACCTATAGCATACAAACCCAAAATGGCGGTTTTTGTGTCCAAATATGACCATTGTTTGTATGATTTATTGGGTAGATTTAAGTCTGGTGAATTGGCAGTAGAGATTCCTTTTATTTTAAGCAATCATGCAGACCTTGCCCCCATTGCCAAGGCATTTGAAATTCCCTTTTATCACGTTCCTGTTACCAAAGAAACGAAAGTTGAGGCAACAGAAGAACAACTTCGATTACTCAAAAAGCACGAGGTGGATTTTATTGTGCTGGCGCGCTATATGCAAATAGTACCCCCAGCACTAATTGATGCCTACACAAGCAACATCATTAATATTCATCATTCATTTTTACCTGCATTTCCAGGAGCAAAGCCCTACCATTCGGCATTTGAGCGTGGCGTAAAAATTATTGGGGCTACCAGTCATTACGTAACCGAAGAACTCGATGCTGGACCTATTATTGAACAAGATGTTGCAAGAGTATCGCATAGTCATAGCGTATCACAACTCATTGCAAAAGGACGTGATTTAGAAAAAATTGTATTAGCCAATGCGGTAAAGCATCATGTTGCCAAAAAAGTAATGGTGTACGGTAACAAAACTGTGATTTTCACCTAACTATAGTTTGGCACTTCGACAGGCTCTGTGCTCGTTATAGGCTATTTAAAAACCCAAGTGTAGTTGTGTTAAACTGTTGGGGTTGTTCCACATTAACCACATGCCCGCATTGCGGCACAACTGCTAACTGCGCCGAAGATTGCAACGAAACTATTTTTTCCACACTGGGCAGAAACATATAATCTTCCTCACCCATAATATAGAGCGTTGGAATACCTACATCAACCTGACGGAAAAGGCGCAACAACGGCTTAAGTTCGGCAGTAAGTTTATACCAGCGTAAAAACTCTTTGTGGTACAATTTTTTTGCTTCTCGCACAAAAAGCAACCTAGATTCGCGGTGGTTTTTCTTGGGCATGATGATAAAGGCAAAAAAGCGATAAAGCCACAAATAAGGAATAACTGATTTTACCACGTTTCCAAATCGCATTAAAATTTGCGAGCGCACATTTAGTTTCATGATAGCACCTCCCATAACCATGCTAAGCACACGCTCGGGATAGGTTTCTGCCAATTGACGAATAAGAATCGTTCCCAATGAAATACCTACAAAATGTGATTTTTTGATGTTTTCATGGTCTAACACCTCAACAATATCAGCCACAATCACGTCAAAGGTATAGCGTTGCTTAAAGGCTTGCTTTAGACTTGGTTTTGAGTTGCCATGTCCGCGCAAATCCAACATAAGCACATTATAGTGCTGCGTATATGCCCTAATTTGCTTGTACCAAATAGAAGAACTCCCTCCTGCCCCATGAACAAATGTTACCCATTCTTGGGAAGTTTTGTGCGAGTAAAGTGTGTAGTGTAGCATTAGCGCAATAGATTTTCCATTTGTTGCTGAAGTTCGCCAGCAGCGGTTATAGCTGCCTCCGCAAAATTTTCATCATTTCCGGCATATAAAATTCCTCGAGAGGAATTAACCAAAAGTCCAATATTTTCATTTGCCCCATGCAAAAACACCTCTTCAAGGCTTCCCCCCTGTGCACCTACACCAGGGACCAACAAAAATGCATCAGGGACTAATTTTCTGATTTCAGCCAAATGCTCGGCTTTCGTTGCGCCCACCACATACATAAGCTGTTTGGCATTATTCCACGTTTGAGATTTTGTAAGCACTTGCTTGTATAAGGTGTCTGATTTTTTTGGTTCCAGCTGAAAATCGGCTGCGCCCTCATTTGAGGTTAGCGCCAACAAAATAGCGTGTTTGTCTTTATACGTCAAAAAGGGTTCAACAGAGTCTTTGCCCATATAGGGTGCAATAGTAATGGCGTCAAAAGGCATCGCCTCATAAAAAGCTTTAGCATAGCGCAAAGAAGTGTTACCTATGTCACCCCGCTTTGCGTCTGCTATAGTAAATAGCTCAGGATAATGTGATTTGATATAATTCACCAATTTTTCTAAGGCGGCGTAGCCTTGCACTCCATACGCTTCAAAAAAAGCCGTGTTGATTTTTACCGCTACGCACAAGTGCTGTACATGATCTACAATAGTTTTGCAAAAATCAAATAAAGGCTCTTGGCTTGAGTTCACCAAATAAGCTGGCATTTTTTCCAAATCTGGATCTAAGCCCAAGCATAAAAAGGACTTTTTTAGTTGTATTTGCTCAAAAATTGTTTGTACCGTCATGCTATAGTAACTCGTCTGAAAATTTTAGTTTCTCGGTATTTTGATGCAATTGCATTTCATCAATTAATTTTTGAATATCGCCATTGATGATGTTTTGCAAATCGTAGAGTGTTAGTCCAATGCGATGGTCGGTAACGCGTCCTTGTGGATAGTTGTAGGTTCTGATTTTTGCAGATCGATCTCCAGATGAAACCATGCTTTTTCGCTTTTCAGAATCTGCTGCTTGCTTTTTGGCAAGCTCCATATCGTACAGCCTAGAGCGCAGTACTTTTAGGGCTTTTTCTAAGTTTTTATGTGACGATTTTTGGTCTTGACAACTTACAATCATTCCTGTGGGCTCGTGATGAAGTTTTATGGCAGAATAGGTTGTGTTTACCGATTGCCCCCCCGGTCCAGTTGATGTGGTACGTTCAATTCGAATTTCTGACATATCTAACTCAATATCAAATTCTTCTGCCTCTGGAAGTACCATTACAGTAGCTGCAGAAGTATGCACACGACCTTGTGTTTCGGTTTGTGGAACACGCTGAACTCGATGCACCCCCGACTCAAACTTAAGCGTTCCGTATACGTTTTCGCCACTTACTTCAAATATGATTTCTTTAAATCCACCCGAAGTTCCTTCGCTCATATCCACCACGCTGACTTTCCAGCCTTTACTTTCGCAGTATTTGGTATACATGCGGTACAAGTCTCCAGCAAAAATACTTGCTTCATCTCCACCTGTTCCAGCACGCAATTCCATCATCACATTTTTGACGTCTTCTGGGTCTTTTGGAATAAGCATAAAACGAATATCCTCTTCCAATACTTCAAGCTTTTTACTTGCCTCATCAAGTTCCTCTTTTGCCATTGCTAGCATTTCGGTGTCTTTTTCCTCGGCAATAAGGGCTTGAGCTTCTTTTTTGTTGTCCAACAAATTCAGATACTCCGTACGCTTTTCCATCAGCGCACTCAAATCTTTATACTCTCTATTGAGTGCTACATAGCGTTTTTGGTCAGCAATAATATCAGGTTGTATGATAAGGTCAGCAACCTCGTCAAAACGCTGCTTAACAATTTGTAATTTATCTTGTAACATATGCTAAGGTGCAAAGGTACGCAACTCTAAGCGAAAGCGAATACGAATATTGTCTCGCATCTTTACTAGCATAAAAGAAGGAAGTTTGATGTCAAATTTTGAAGGCTGCACATCAAAGTTTCCTTCCAAAATCCACGTATCTTGAATTTTGTTCCACGTAGCAACTGTTTCCAATGGAATAGCAACTCCGTGAAATTTCAAATCACCAGATAGCTTGAGGGCTTCTTCATTCAAATCCATATTCTCTGAATAGAAAGAAACCTTAGGAAAGCTTAGGGCTTCTAAAACTTCTAAAGCATGAGCATCTCGGTTGCTGTTTTTAGAATTAAACGAAGAAACAGCAGCAGCAATAGCCATACGCTTGGGGGTATTGTTTTCCATAATGATAATACCCTGTACGGCATCAGAAGTACCAGACCAATCATGAATAGGATGCGAGGCTTCGTAAGTGATAAAAGAGTTGGTAGTATCCACACGAAGCTGTTGCGCAGTAAGTACCACAGGCACAAAAAGCAATAAAAAAAGTATGTTCTTCATCTTAAAATTTAAATACCAATACCGCCATGGCGTAACTCCCAAAAGCTGTATAAGCAGCAGCTTTGTGAACTTCTGTGTTTTTATCCTTGTAAATATTTGTAGCCACCATAGCAGAAAAATGAATGGTTGCTAAGGTTTTATGTGCCTTAATGGACGAAAATCCTTTAACCTTTTTGTTGATAAGCGGCGGAGGTGTAAATAACGACAGTCCTGCTGTGGTAAAATATCCAATGTTGACTACCGTCGCCATGTCTTTGTGTAGCTGGTACAATTCGAAATCCCCATTATATAATTTTCCACCGATGATACCTTGTGCCACCATTGCGGCAAGCGTGGCGTAACCTAACACCTGATGTGTAGTTAGCATGGTACGTCGTAGCTTTAACTCCTTTTGGCGCTGTTCCATTGTGAGCGGTGCAATTCCAGTAGTACGCAAAAGCCCTTTTTCACCCCAAAGTAACTTTTGGGTAAACACCATACGCTCTGGAAGCAAGGGAGTTTCCTCAATAGAATCATTTAGTAAAGTAAATAAATCTTCTTGTTGTGAAAACCCTAAACTTCCAACCAATAGGATGGAAATATAAATTAGTTTACGCATATTCAAATGTTCCGTTTGGCGTTGTTAAGGTAAGTTTTTTTATTGAACTTTCTTCTACACGACCAATAATCTGCGCATCAATATCAAACGAATTTGACACGGAAATGATTTGCTCTGCATACTCAGGCGAAACATACAACTCTAATCGGTGCCCCATATTGAACACCTTATACATTTCGCGCCAATCTGTTTTTGACTCGGCTTGAATCATCTCAAATAAAGGAGGGATGGGGAACATATTATCTTTGATGATATGCCCATTATCTATAAAATGCAACACTTTTGTTTGCGCTCCCCCACTGCAATGCACAGCACCGTGAATGGCACCACTACCCATCTTCTTAAGAATCGCTTTCATCACAGGAGCATAGGTTCTTGTTGGAGAAAGCACCAATTTTCCTGCATCTAATGGAACACCATCTACAGCATCTTGAAGTTTTTTAGTACCTGTGTACACAAGGGCGTCTGGAACCAAAGGATCAAAACTTTCGGGAAATTCAGCAGCTAGGGATTTATGAAACACATCATGACGCGCCGAAGTAAGTCCATTACTACCCATGCCGCCATTGTATTGGCTTTCATAAGTAGCCTGACCAAAAGACGCTAAGCCCACAATCACATCACCCGATTGAATATTGGCGTTATCAATCACATCTTCACGCTTCAGACGTGCCGTAACGGTAGAATCCACAATAATGGTGCGCACCAAATCTCCTACGTCGGCGGTTTCGCCACCTGTTAAGGTAAGTTTCATTCCGTGAGCATTAAGCTCATCGACTAATTCTTGTGTGCCTTCAATAAGGGCTTTAATCACCTCGCCAGGGATCAAGTTCTTATTTCGCCCAATGGTAGATGAAATAAGAATTTCATCCACGGCACCCACACAAAGCAAATCATCAAGATTCATAATAAGCGCATCTTGCGCAATGCCTTTCCAAACAGATAAGTCACCTGTTTGCTTCCAGTACATATATGCCAAAGAGGATTTTGTTCCAGCGCCATCGGCGTGCATCACCAAACAATAATCGTTATCATTTGTGAGGTAATCAGGAACAATTTTACAAAACGCCTTGGGAAAAAGACCTTTATCAATGTGCTTAATGGCTGCGTGGACATCTTCCTTATCAGCGGAAACACCGCGCATTTGATAACGTTCCTTAGAAGGGTTTTTTGGCATAGTTAACGTAAAAATAGTAATTCGCGGTATTTGGCAAGTGGCCACGTTGAATCATCAACGATAAGCTCCAAACCATCTGCTGCTTCTCTTATATTATCAAAAACTGGTAGCACATTCTTGGCGTACATTTGTGCCCTATCATCAAGTTTGCTCATGCTGTTTGCCTTATCTCTGGCTTTTGCCAAGGCAGCACATGAGGATGTAAGAGCGTCTGTTAATGTGCTGATGTGCTCAATAGTTTCCATAGCAACAGGGGCGTGCTTCGTAAAGCTATCGCCGTATATTTGTTTCAGCCCACTTACATTTTCAACTAGCATATGTTGGTATTTAAACGCTGTTGGCAGAATTTGGTTTTTGGCTATATTTTCAAGCACCAGACTTTCAATTTCAACACATTGTACATACTGCTCTAATTGAATTTCGTAACGCGCCTTTTGCTCAACGGGATTCATCACACCTAAGCTGTCAAACAAATCAATCACGTTGTCTTGCATGCGAACAGATAGCGCTTCGGGCGTTTTTTTCAGGTTAGACAATCCCCTGCGTGCCGCTTCTTTTGCCCATGACTCGCTATAACCATCCCCGTCAAAAAGGATGTTTTTGGTGGTTTTGATATATTCACGAAGGACGTTGAAAATAGCATCGTCTTTTTTAAGTTTTTTGGTTTTGATTAAGCCGTCTACCTCTGCTTTAAAGTCTATTAACTGTTTAGCAACTATGGTATTTAGCACTGTCATTGGGATAGCACAATTTTGACTGGATCCAGCAGCCCGAAACTCAAATTTATTTCCAGTAAAAGCAAATGGCGAGGTGCGGTTTCTATCCGTATTATCAAGTAAAACATCTGGAATTTTACCTACCACATTTAGCTTTAAATCTGTCTTTTCTTGTGGAGAAAGCTTTCCTTTAGAGACATGTTCCAAATTATCTAAAACTGCAGATAGCTGCGAGCCAATAAATACTGAAATAATCGCAGGGGGTGCTTCGTTAGCTCCTAATCGGTGGTCGTTTCCAGCACTAGCAACAGAAGAACGCACAAGCGATTCATAATTCTGTACTGCTTTGATTGTGGTTACAAAAAATGTCAGAAACTGTAAATTGCTCATTGGGGTTTTTCCGGGACTTAGCAGGTTAACACCTGTATTTGTTTGCAACGACCAGTTGTTGTGTTTTCCTGAGCCATTAATTCCTGAAAAAGGCTTTTCGTGTAACAGTATTTTAAATTGATGTTTGCTTGCAATCTTACCCATAATGTCCATAAGAAGCGCATTGTGGTCAACAGCAAGGTTAGCCTCCTCAAAAATAGGTGCTAATTCAAATTGGTTAGGTGCTACCTCGTTGTGGCGTGTTTTTACGGGTATTCCCAAAAGCATACATTCATGCTCCAATTCTCGCATAAAATTAATCGCACGTGTGGGAATCGAACCAAAATAATGATCATCGAGCTGTTGTCCTTTTGGTGGTGGATGCCCAACCAACGTTCGACCAGCCAGCATGATGTCTGGGCGTGATGCCGCTAAAGCTTTATCTACCAAAAAATATTCTTGCTCCCAACCTAAAGTAGCATGAACGTGCGTAACATTTTTATCAAAAAACTTTGCTACTTGAGTAGCCGCATCATCTACAGTGCTCAGGGCTCTAAGAAGGGGTGTTTTATTATCCAATGCTTGACCCGTATAGGAAACAAAAATGGTAGGAATACAAAGTGTAGAACCATAAATAAAGGCGGGAGAAGAAGGGTCCCAGGCGGTGTAGCCTCTTGCCTCAAAAGTATTGCGAATACCGCCACTAGGAAAACTTGATGCGTCGGGTTCCTGCTGAACCAATTGTGAACCATCAAAATATTCTAAACTATCACCATTACTGTCCATATCAAAAAATGCATCGTGCTTTTCAGCAGTAGCACCAGTTAAGGGTTGGAACCAATGTGTGTAGTGCGTGGCTCCCATAGAAATCGCCCAATCTTTCATTGAGGCAGCAACATGGTCAGCTACAGAGCGGTTGATTTTGGTTCCCTTTTCAATGGCCTCATTAATTTCTTTAAACGCTTGTTTGGTAAGAAATGTACGCATCGCCTTTTTAGTAAAGACATGGCTGGCAAAAAGTGTTGATTTTTTTTGATCAGATTCAAATGATTTTGGGAGGCGGCTTACCGCGTCCTGAATGGCCTTAAAACGCAGTTTGTTCATAATATTTAGGTGTTTATGGTAAAAAACAAATATAAGTTAAATCTTGCGATTAGACTTTGAAATTCCATTTTTAGGTTTTATGTATTTATTTTCGATTTTTTTTTATATTGTTAATAATTACCCGCAAAAATTAGGGGTTAAACAAAAATAATACAATTGTTTACAAAAAACCTCCCTTTAATTTAGTGGGGTTCTTTAAAATTTTATTTTTGTTTAACATTTTTAATAAATCATGAATAAATCAAAACTTGAATACATTTGGTTGGACGGTTATAAGCCGACTGCCAACCTACGAAGTAAAACAAAAATTGTTAGCGACTTCTCTGGAAAACTAGAGGATGTTGATATGTGGTCTTTTGACGGAAGTTCAACCCTGCAAGCAGAGGGTGGCTCTTCAGACTGTCTTTTAAAGCCCGTTGCTATTTACCCAGACCCAGTTCGCAAAAATGCGTATTTGGTTATGACTGAGGTGTTGAATGCAGATGGTTCAGCACATGAATCTAATGGTCGTGCTACTATTGACGACGATGATGACGATTTCTGGTTTGGGTTTGAACAGGAATACTTCCTGTGGGACCCAGAAACTAACCTTCCTTTAGGTTTCCCTAAAGATCAAACTCCACAAGGTCAGTTTTACTGTTCTGTAGGAGCTAAGAATTCTTTTGGTCGTGAAATCATGGACCGACACTTAGACATTTGCCTTGAAGCAGGTCTTAATGTTGAGGGTACAAACGGTGAGGTTGCACCAGGACAGTGGGAATTTCAAATTTTCGCAAAAGGTGCTGCTGAAGCAGGAGATCAAATTTGGATTGCACGTTACATCTTAGAGCGTTTGGCTGAGGACTATGGTTTGGCTATTGATTATCACCCAAAACCACTTGGTGCTACAGATTGGAACGGTTCGGGTATGCACGCAAACTTCTCTAACACTATTCTTAGAACTTGTGGTTCAAAAGAAACCTATGAGAAAATTTGTGAAGCGTTTCGTCCGGTAGTAAAAGAGCACATTGAGGTATATGGTGCTTATAACGACCAACGCCTTACGGGAGATCACGAAACACAGTCTATTAATGAATTTAGCTATGGTGTTTCTGACCGTGGAGCGTCTATTCGTATTCCAATTATGACAGTAGAAAAAGGATGGAAAGGATGGTTGGAAGACCGTCGTCCAGCGTCTAACGGAGACCCATACAAAATTGCGGCTCGTATTATAAAAACTGTTAAGTCTGCTGACGTATAATCGTATCTGATTTTTAACTAAGCAAAAACACCTGTCTTTCGACAAGCTCGAGAACCAGGTGTTTTTTTATGATAATGTGTATGCCATATAAGCAGCATAGCATACTGTCAAAACAATTCCTTGCCGCCATGAAAGTTGAAGTTTTTTGGCAAAAAATACCAGGGGCAACAACAGCACCGCAAAGCCAATCATCACCCAAATATCAAGCGCTAAAAGCTGCTGATCTACTACCTGCAGTGGATGAATAACCGCCGTAATCCCTAAGACCGTGAGTATGTTAAATAAATTGGAGCCAATTAAGTTTCCAATCGAAATCCCCTGCTCCTTTTTTGCAATTGCCATACCAGAAGCCGCCAATTCGGGCAAACTGGTTCCCACCGATACCAATGTTATTCCAATGATGCGCTCGCTGACATCGTAGGTGCGTGCCAAACCCACGGCACCCTGCACCAACCACTGCGAACCAAACGCAAGTCCCAACGACCCAAGTACAACAAAAAACACAATCCATCCCCACGATTTTAGGGTTACATCTTTTGGCGTTTCTTGTAGTACTACAGGAGGTTGAAATTTTATCAGGTAGGTCATGACGGCTATCAGAATACAAAGCAAGAGTACACCGTCTGAAGTGCTAATTGTCCCGTTATATAGTAATAGTAAAAGTAAAATGGAAACGGCAAAAACCACCGGCCAATCGAATTGGTAAAACGTTTTTTGTACTTGAATACGCCCAAAAAGCAAAATAACACCTAACACAAAACCAAGATTGGCAATATTTGAACCCACTACATTTCCAAGCGATAAATCGGGATACCCTTCAAGTGCCGCACGTATACTGGTAATAAGCTCAGGCAAAGAGGTTGCAAACGAAACAATGGTCATGCCTACAACTACTTTGGGAACCTGCCAACGTGCGGCAGTTGCTACCGCAGCGCGAAGTAGCCATTCGCCACCCAAAAGCAACAAGGCAAGTCCACCAACAAGTAAAAGTGTATTCATATTGTTATGGCGAAGATACGGTGTGAAAGGTTTTGTACCTTTGTGCTATGCAAAAAAAAGTATTTCGGGTTTTGGCAAAATGCAACAAGTTGCTACTCCCTAGCTTGACCAAAAAACGGGTAGATTTGGCAAAAGCTACCAAAGGACAATTATTGCTTATCGCCTGGCGTACTTATGTGACAATGCGAGCAATTTAGTTTTGCAGCATAGGCAAAATAAGATATATTTGCACCCGCAAAAGGCCTCGTGGCGCAACTGAATAGCGCATCTGATTACGGCTCAGAAGGTTGCAGGTTTGAATCCTGCCGAGGTCACGCAATCGGAGAATTGATTCACAGGAATTGGTTCTCCTTTTTTTATGTTTGAGATTTCCTTCGATAGAATCGGTATTGAGCCAAAAATAGCGTTCACTTTTGGGGTTCGAACTCTGTCGTTTGACTTGTCGTAACCCAATCCGGATGGAAAGACTAAATGTTGCAGTTATTGCCTTTGTTTT
>JBMYLP010000013.1:0-47354 GCA_049596455.1 Flavobacteriaceae bacterium
AAAAAAATAACTTTTTATTTAAATTTAATACGCACGTTCCTTTTTTCCTTCGTAGAAATTCATGTATGCCCTGTTTACGACCTTGTTCCCGCCCGGTGTTGGATATGCCCCAGTAAAGTACCAATCGCCCGTATTGTGCGGGCAAGCGTCGTGCAAATTGGCTACTGACTGAAAAATAACGTCAACTTCCGCATTAATTTCGTCCGTGCGAAGCATGGTTGCAATTTTTTCTGAAATCTGATCGTCTGTAAATTGATCGTAAAGCGACTTTACATGGTTTTGAATTTCGTGTGTTTCTTTTTCCATGTCCGCTTTTGCGCGTTCATACACTTCCTCTAATTGATGTGTTTTGTTGTGGTCTTCAAGAAGTGCCAACATGGCTCTGAAAGCAATCAAGTCTTCCAGTCGTGCCATATCTATACCGTAACAGTCGGGGTATCGAATTTGAGGCGCACTCGAAACCACTGTGATTTTTTTGGGGTTTAATCTGTCTAAAATGCGCAAAATACTTTTTTGAAGCGTTGTGCCCCGGACAATACTGTCATCTATAATAACTAGGTTGTCGTTCGGTTTTACAGATCCGTATGTAATGTCATAAACATGCGCAACCAAATCATCTCGGCTACTGTCTTCGGTAATAAAGGTGCGCAGTTTTACATCTTTTATGGTAACTTTTTCAATACGTGGTCTTGGCGACAACAGTACTTTCAGTCGCTCAGGCGACAAGTTGGGCTCCTTTAATATCGCTGCTTCAGACTCTTCCAACATAAAGTCTTGTACGCGCTCAACAAGGCCATAAAAAGACGTTTCAGCCGTATTTGGTATATATGAAAATACGGTGTTTTGCAAATCTCCATTTACGGACTCGTATATTTTTGGAAAAAGCAATCGCCCTAATGCTTTGCGTTCTTTGTAAATATCGGCGTCATTCCCCCTAGAAAAATAAATCCGCTCAAACGAACACGCGCGCCGTTCTGTAGGAGGGTTAATTTCTTCATGAACAACTTCCCCTGACTTCTTTATGATAATTGCAGAACCTGGCAAAACCTCTTTGACCGCATCGATAGGCACATTAAAAACCGTCTGAATTGCTGGGCGCTCGGAAGCAACCACCACCACTTCATCATCTTGATAATAATATGCAGGGCGAATTCCCGCAGGATCACGAAACACAAACGAATCTCCATGCCCTAACATCCCACCAATAACGTAGCCACCATCCCAGTTTTTAGAGGCTTTGCGCAAAATTTTTGCAATGTTCAAGCGATTTGCTATCTCTGGAGAAGCCGCTTTTTTATCAAAGCCCTCCGATTTTAGTTTCTTATACAATTTGGAAACCGAATCGTCCAAAAAGTGCCCGATTTTTTCCATCACCGTTATGGTGTCCGCTTTCTCTTTTGGGTGTTGTCCAAGGGTTACCAGGTTGTCAAAAAGCTCGTTTACGTTGGTCAGGTTAAAATTCCCGGCAACAATTAGGTTTCGGTGCATCCAATTGTTTTGGCGCAAAAATGGATGAACGCTTTCAATGGTGTTCCCCCCAAACGTTCCATACCTAAGGTGCCCAAGCATCACCTCTCCCACATACGGAAAAGCAGATTTTAACTGTTGCGAAGAGGTAACCGGCGTTTTGAGAGATTCCTCGACGCCATTAATCCGTTGATTTATTTTTCCGAAAATATCTTTGATGGGCTGCTGCTCCGACGAGCGCACTCGACTCATAAAACGTTCGCCAGGTGCCATGTCTAATTTTATACTAGCAAAACCCGCACCGTCCTGTCCGCGGTTGTGCTGCTTTTCTAGCATCAAATACATTTTTTGAAGGCCATAAAATGAACTTCCGTATTTTTCCTTGTAATAGTCTAGGGGTTTGAGAAGCCTGACTAAAGCTATTCCGCACTCGTGCTTGATGGCATCACTCATTGCACAAAATTAAATAAAATTACTGTTAGTTTCATTGTTTATGCCGTTATGTTTCGTAAACGTTCTAGTTTTTGAAGTTGGGCTAAAAAATCTTCTTTGCTCGATTCCACCAAACCCGCCGTGCCCATAGCGCTAACACAAAGCGAAGCTGCTGCCGTGCCATGCAAAATTCCTTCTTTAATAGCGTGTGCGGCGCTAGATTGTTGAGCTGCCAAATAGCCTGAAAGCCCACCTGCAAAGCTATCGCCTGCGCCTGTTGGGTCAACCACTTTTTCTAACGGAAGTGCAGGAGCATAAAACGGGTGGTCTTTATAAAACAACAGCGCCCCGTGCTCGCCTTTTTTAATGATTACATATTCTGGGCCCATTTTATGAATGGTCTTTGCCGCCAAAACCATGTTGGTTTCTCCACTTAGCTGAAGTGCTTCTTCGTCATTGATGGTAATAACATCCACTTGCTTTATTACGTTCAAAAGCGCAGGAAGTTGCAAATCCATCCAAAAATTCATAGTGTCCAAAAGTACGGTTCGATTTGGGTTTGGCGTAAGCTGATCCAACACTTTTTGTTGCACGTTGGGGTCTAGGTTACCAAGCATTACCACCGCTGCATCGCGATACGTTTCGGGTACAATTGGATTGAACTCCGCCAATACGTTTAATTGCGTATCAAGGGTGTCGCGCTTGTTCATGTTGTCGTGATATTTGCCTTTCCAATAAAACGATTTCCCCCCGCGCACTTGCTCAACACCCGAAATGTCGATGCCTCTGTCCGTGAGCAAATTCAAGTGTTCTTGCGGAAAATCTTCTCCTACAACCGAAACGGCTGCGATGTCCGCTTCGGCGTATGCCGCCGCTAGCCCAATGTATGTAGCTGCGCCACCTAAAATTTTTCCAGATTCGGCAGTTGGAGTAATTATTTCATCAAAAGCCATTGTGCCAACGACTACTAATTTGTTGTTTTTCATCTTGTGCTTGTTATGTATCCCGTGTCTTGTTTTTTGTTTGGATGTTTGGATGCAGCAACCGCTAGTTTGTCACAGCGTTCGTTTTGTGGATGCTGATTATGCCCTTTAATCCAACTAATTTTTACGTGATGCTTTCGGTAGATTTTGAGAAAGCGCAACCACAAGTCTTGGTTTTTTTGCTTTTTAAATCCTTCGCGCTCCCATCGCATTACCCATTTTTTTTCCACCGCATCGCAAACGTATTTAGAGTCTGTAAAAACAGTAACCTCCAAAGGAGATTCTTTTAGCAGTTCCAGCCCAACAATTACCGCCAAAAGCTCCATGCGATTGTTCGTAGTATGCTCAAACCCTTCTGCATACTCTTTTTTATAATCTGTTCCTGGTAATTCCAAAATCAATCCGTAACCCCCTGGTCCGGGGTTACCGCTTGCTGCGCCATCTGTATATAAATGGACTTGTTTCATTTGTTTTGTAGCAATTTTTGAATCTGCGGAGCAAAATGTGCATATTCAAGCGTGTGCGTTTTTTGTGCTATATCCGCTGCTGTATCTGTTGGTGCAACAGAAGTTTTGGCTTGAAAAATAATGGCGCCTTCGTCATAGTGCTCATTTACATAATGAATGGTAATGCCCGTTTCTTGCTCGTTATTCGCTGCTATCGCCTCAAACACATGTCTCCCGTACATCCCTTTTCCGCCATATTTTGGCAATAACGAAGGGTGTATGTTGATGATTTTATTCGGGAACGCTTTTATAAACGAAGGGGGTATTTTCCACAAAAATCCAGCTAAGACAATTAACGCGTGTTTTTGCTCTTGAAGCTCCAACAACACTTCGTTTTCGAAGGCGTTTCGGTCAAAAACTCGTGTGGCTACACCAAGAGCCTTCGCGCGACTGATAACCCCAGCTTTGGGGTTGTTTGTATAAATTTTGCTTACCGTTATTTGTTCACTCTCAGCAAAATAAGCGATTATTTTTTCTGCGTTTGTGCCAGAACCAGAGGCGAAAACAGCTATTGTTTTCAAAGTGCTTGATATTTTATACAAATTTACACATTTAAACTCGCATTTGTTTCACTTCTATAAGACGCATTTTTTTAAATAAAACTATGTGAACAGTAAAGTTTTTCTATTTTTGTCCGAAATATTAAAACCAAAATTATGTCTGATATTGCATCACGTGTAAAAGCCATTATTGTAGATAAACTAGGCGTTGACGAAAATGAAGTAGTTGCTGAAGCTAGCTTTACAAACGATTTGGGCGCAGACTCATTAGATACAGTAGAACTTATTATGGAGTTCGAAAAGGAGTTTGATATTCAAATTCCTGATGACCAAGCAGAAAACATTGCAACTGTTGGTCAAGCTATTCAATATATAGAAGGAAGTAAATAATCATTTTTCATGCTTAGGCGGCGCGTTGTCGTTACTGGAATTGGAGCGTTAACCCCCATTGGAAATACCCGAGATGCATATTGGAATGCGCTTGTGGCTGGAACTAGTGGAGCAGCTCCCATAACCTATTTCGACGCATCAAAATTCAAAACTCAATTTGCGTGTGAGGTCAAAGATTTTGACCCACTCGAATATTTTGATAGGAAAGAGGTGCGCAAAATGGACCGTTTTACGCAATATGCCATGGTGGCTGCCGATGAAGCGGTACAAGATGCAGGGCTTAATCTCGACACTGTTGACAAGTCAAAAATTGGTGTGATTTGGGGTTCTGGAATTGGAGGCTTGGAAACCTTCCAAAACGAAGTGCTAAACTTTGCAGATGGCGATGGAACACCGCGCTTCAATCCGTTTTTTATCCCAAAAATGATTGCAGACATCGCGCCTGGAATGATTTCGATTAAGTACGGCTTTAGGGGTCCAAACTTTGCAACCGTTTCGGCTTGTGCTTCTTCTGCAAACGCTATCATTGACGCGCTAAATTATATTCGTTTGGGCTATGCCGACGTTATGGTGACTGGAGGTTCCGAAGCAGGTGTGGCCAAAGCAAGTATTGGTGGGTTTAATGCATTACATGCACTATCGACACGAAATGATGACCCCGCAACAGCATCAAGACCTTTTGACAAAGACCGTGACGGGTTTGTGATGGGCGAAGGCGCTGGTGCGCTAATTTTGGAAAGCCTTGAGCACGCCCAAGCACGCGGCGCAACTATATATGCTGAGCTTGCGGGTGGTGGCTTATCTGCAGATGCACACCACATTACGGCACCTCACCCTGAAGGGATCGGCGCAACAAGTGTTATGGAAAATTGTTTGGCAGATGCAGGAGTGACTGCTTCAGATATTGATGCCATCAACATGCATGGTACGTCTACGCCACTTGGTGATGTCGCTGAAACAAAAGCATTAAAAGAGGTCTTTGGTGAACATTTGTATTCAATGAATATCAACTCTACCAAATCCATGACGGGACATTTACTCGGAGCTGCTGGAGCTGTGGAGGCCATTGCGTCCATTATGAGTGTAAAGCATGGAATTGTTCCGCCAACCATTAATTACTCTACTGCTGACGAAAATATCGACCCCAAAATCAACTTTACTTTTAATACTGCTCAAAAAAGAGACGTATCCATGGCCATGAGCAATACTTTTGGCTTTGGTGGGCATAACGCTTGCGTTTTGTTTGCTAAAATGGATTGATATGAAGCTTCAACGGTTTTTGCGGTCTGGACGTTCCAACAAGCAAGAGCCATTGTTCACTGTCGTTAAAGGCATCACTGGAATTTCTCCAAAAGATTTGTCGCTTTATACCCGAGTGTTTACACACACCTCTATGGAAGAAACAGATGCTGCCGGCAAAAAGATTAATTATGAGCGGTTGGAGTTTTTGGGCGATTCGGTGTTAAACACCATTGTTGCGGCGCATTTGTTTAAAGAGCTTCCTCAAAATAGCGAAGGTTCGCTAACGCTGATGCGTTCCAAAATAGTACGCCGTGATTTTTTAAATCAAATTGGCGAAAGGCTAGGACTAATCCATCATCTAGCTTCAAATGTGCCGCAAGAAAACTATGGTTCCGATGTTCACGGAAACTTGTTTGAGGCGCTTGTTGGTGCGGTCTATTTGGATTGTGGTTTTGATGCTTGTGCAGCATTTGTACACAAATGCATGATTACACCACACGTTGATTTAATCAAGCTTCACAACAAGGTCTTAAGCTATAAAAGTCTTTTGGTGGATTGGTTTCAAAAAAACCGATTGCGCTATAAGTACGATGTAGCAAGTGATAATGGTGCCGAAAAAACAACTTATTACAAAGCAAAGCTTTGGCTAGATAATAAGGTAATCGCCACAGCTAGAGCAACCAACAAAAAAAAGGCGATTGAAAAGGTTTCAAAGCGTGCCTATTTTCAATTTCAACATCAAATAAAGTCCATTCAAAGTAGACATTAAGTATACATTATGTTAACTCAAACACGCTATTTGTTCTGTTTTTGTGCCGTATATTAGCTTTATTTATGATAACCCATAAACTTGACTTGGAACCAGAAGTACACGACCAAGATGTTATTTGTGTACACACTTCGCTTCCAGCATATTTGTTTGTTTTCCAGCTAAACAGACTGCTTGGCCTATCCCTTTTTAGAAATAAAGAAGACCTTTCACTTAGTAGTGCACACCATAGGTTTGCGGTTTATGAATACCATTGTGATGTTATGCAACAAACCTGGCGGGTGATTGAAAATCATTTTAATACAACAAAAGCCGAGTCTGAAATCAGCCTTTTTGCTCAGAGTGAACAACGCTTTTCCTTGTTCCCTGAGTTGGAACAAACCGACTTGTTGATTTGCGTAAACGGTCTTACTGATGCTGTACTAAAAAAAATTACGGCTATTAGACGAGTAATTTCGTGCTATCGCCTACCAAAAAAACTAAACAATATTAAAGAACAACTTACCTTTTAACAATGAGAAAAATTAAAAAGACTAAAATTGTAGCTACACTAGGACCAGCATCTTCTACCCGAGATGTAATCAAAGAAATGATGCTTAGTGGTGTTAATGTGTTTCGAATCAACTTTTCTCACGCAGATTACGAGGATGTTCTAGAGCGCATTCAAATTATACGTGAGCTCAATGTGGAGCTTGGCTTTCATGTAGGCATACTTGCTGATTTACAGGGTCCTAAACTTCGGGTGGGAAAGATGGCGCCCGACACAATTGTGGAGGATGGACAAGAAGTGTGCTTTACCACGGAAAAAATTGACGAAGGAACCGCTGACGCCATTTATATGAACTACAGCCAATTTCCAAAAGATGTGAGTGCTGGTGAGCGCATTCTTTTGGACGATGGTAAACTTATTTTTGAGGTGGTTGACACAGACAAAAAAACAAGTGTAACAGCCAAAGTTATTCAAGGCGGGGTATTAAAGTCCAAAAAGGGCGTAAACCTGCCTAACACCAACATTTCACTTCCCGCACTGACAAAAAAAGACGTTAAGGATGCTGTTTTTGCCGTTAAGCAAAATGTAGATTGGATTGCGCTTTCGTTTGTGCGCCACAGGCAAGACGTTGAAGATTTGCGAAAGCTTATTAAAGAGCACAGCGAGTACGATATTCCTATCATTTCTAAAATTGAAAAACCTGAAGCGCTTGTCAATATCGAAGAAATCGTAAAAGCCAGTAACGGTCTAATGGTAGCACGGGGTGATTTGGGCGTGGAAGTTCCTGCCGAGGAAGTGCCATTGGTACAAAAAGAGCTGGTACAACACGCTAAACGCGCGCGGATACCCGTAATTGTGGCTACCCAAATGATGGAGTCAATGATTGATGGGCTTACTCCAACACGTGCTGAAGTAAACGATGTGGCAAACTCGGTAATGGACGGCGCAGATGCGGTAATGCTTTCTGGAGAAACTTCGGTAGGAAAATACCCTGTTGAGGTCATTCAAACCATGCGTAAAATTGTCGTCAGCGTAGAAAACTCTCCACATATTCAAGTACCTCTTGGCGCGCCTCAAAACAAAAACGAACGCTTTATTACCAAGTCGGTGTGTTACCACGCAGCTACCATGGCAAATGAAATTGAAGCCAAAGCCATTTGTACGCTGACCAATAGCGGCTATACTGCCTATCAAATTTCAGCTTGGCGCCCTAGTGCTTCCATTTTGGTGTTTACCACAAACAAGCGCATTTTGGCACAGCTCAATCTTATATGGGGCGTTAAAGGATATTTGTATGAAGGCGATGGATCTACAGATGACACGGTAAAAGAAGTCAATCAAATTGCCAAAGAAAAGGGCTATGTGGTTGAGGGCGATTCCCTTATCAATTTGGTGGCAATGCCAGTTGCCGACCGCGGTATGGTAAATACACTTCGCGTATCAACAATCTAAAAGCGAAAACGCAATTGTTCCTCTATAGGGGTTTGTTGCTTTTCATTTTTAAAGTTTGATAAAGACACGCCCAACAGGCGCACAGAATCTTGTAACTCTTCTTGATACAGCAGCTTTTTTGCTTCCTCCAAAATTAGACTTGCGTCTGAAATATATAACGGTAGCGTCTTGCTGCGTGTTTGTATCACAAAATCGGCATATTTTATTTTGAGGGTAACCGTTTTTCCTGCTACTTTCTTTTTACCCATCCGTTTTTGCAAAGCTGAAACAATCTCCGCCAAGCGCTCTTCCATATAAATTTCACTCGAAAGATTTTTTGAAAAAGTGCGCTCTGCCCCTACAGATTTTGCAATACGCGTGGGTTTAACTTCGCTCGTGTGAATGCCCCGCACAACGTGGTAATAATACGTGCCCGACTTGCCAAATTTTTCTGAAAGTTCATCTAACGTTCGCTTTTTTAAATCTGCCCCCGTGTAAATCCCCAACCGATACATTTTGTCGGCGGTTACCCTTCCAATGCCGTGAAACTTCCGAATGTCCAACGCCTCCATAAAAGACAACACTTCCTCAGGGGGAATGGTTTTTTGTCCGTTGGGTTTGTTGTAATCGCTTGCCACTTTTGCCAAAAATTTATTGATTGATATTCCAGCAGATGCCGTGAGTTGGGTTTTGGTGTGAATTTTAGCTCGAATTTCGGTGGCAATTTGCGTTGCCGATACCATCCCTTTTTTGTTTTGGGTAACGTCCAAGTAGGCTTCATCTAACGAAAGCGGCTCTACCAAATCGGTGTACTCATAAAAAATCTCCCGAATTTGTTCCGAAACCTCTCTGTATCGCGTGCCATTTGAGGGCACAAAAATCAACTCTGGGCATAGCTTTTTGGCTTGCCTTCCCGACATGGCACTGCGCACGCCATAGGGTCGTGCTTCATAACTGGCTGCAGCAACAACACCTCGTTCAGAACCTCCGCCAACCGCAATGGGTTTGCCTCGCAATTCAGGGTTGTCCAACTGCTCTACAGAGGCAAAAAACGCATCCATATCAATATGTACAATTTTACGAATGGGAAAATCCATACGTAAAAATACAGGTTTGGGTGCGTTATTGCTCTAAATGGCAGACAAGAAAATTTTTTGATACAAGTACTTCTCGATACTAAATTCTTAAAGCATTTCACTCGAAGTGACAGCATTAACTACTAAACGTTGTTCCGTTAATTAGTACTTTTGGTGTATGGAAACACAACGACAGAAAAAAATCAATGCGCTATTGCAACAAGAAATCACAGCGCTTTTGCAGGGTGCCATTCGCGCACAGGGCGTAAAAAACTTGGTGCTTTCGGTTTCCAAAGTCAGCATTACCGTTGACCTTAGTGTGGCAAAAGTGTATCTCTCCATTTTTCCACACCACAAAGCCAAAGAGATTTTGCAAGGAATTCAAGGGAACAAAAATGTGTTGAAGCACGATTTGGCACAACACCTACGCAACGATTTGCGCAAGGTTCCCGATTTAATTTTTTACTTAGACGATTCGCTTGAATACATCGATGCGATTGAAGCTTCGCTTACGCGAAAAAATGACCCTTTGAAAGAATAACATGCGCTTTACTCGCTTACTTGCGTTACGCTATACGTTTGGACTACGAAAAAAAGTAGCGGTTACGCTAATCAGTCGCTTTGCGGCTTTTGTGGTGGGCGTTTCGGTGTTTGCCTTTTTTATTGTGCTGTCGGTGTTTGGTGGGTTGCGGCAATTTGGATTGGAATTTACCCACGCATTTGACCCAGATATTTATATCGAATCTACCTCCGCCGAACTTTTTGACATTAACGATAGTGCGCTTAAAGCCGTGCACCAACATCCCGATGTTGAGGTGGTTTCCGCTGCGCTGTCACAAGAAATGATGCTGCGCTTTAAAGACCGCACTGCTTTTGCCAACATCATTGGTGTGGATAGCTTATTTAGCAAGGTGGTTGCGGGAGAAACCATGGTGGGCGAATGGGTTTCCCCCGATGCCTACGATCTTGTGTTGGGTATTGGCGTGTTGTCGCAACTGGATGGCGCTGCCTATGACCACCCTGAAGGGGTAACGCTTTTGGTGCCGAATTCAAAAAGTAAAAGCGTCCTCAACCAACAGCCTTTTCGATCGCAAACGGCATTAGCACGTGGGGTGTTTCAGCTTGGCGAAACCGTAGACGAAACCACCGCTTTTGCTCCCCTTGCTATGGTGCGACAGTTGTTGCGGATTTCTCCCGAAAATGCTTCTGCATTATATGTAAAACTTGCGTCGCAAGTCAATGACCAAAAGGTGCAAGAAAATCTTCAGCAAGCCTTGGGTAGTAACTACCGCGTGCTGACCAAAGCAGAGCGCAACCCGGCGTTGTATAAAATGCTCCAAACAGAACGGGTGGTCGTTATCGGAATTCTTTCGCTTGTGGTGCTTATTGCGTTGTTTAATGTGGTGGGGGCTATCATTATGACCGTTTTGGAAAAGAAGGAAAACATAAAAACCCTTTACCAACTGGGTGCGCCCGTAACTGCCTTACAGCGAGTGTTTTTTAGTCAAGGGGTGTTGCTAAGTGGTGTGGGTGGCGGCATTGGGTTTTTGGTGGCTTTGGTGTTGGTGGTGCTTCAAAAAACAACGCCTTTTGTGCAAATTCCTGGGTCATATTTGGCGTATCCTGTAGCCTTGGAGTGGTCTGCTTTTTGGACGGTGCTTTTAGTCGTAGGAGCATTAAGTACGCTCGTGTCTTGGCTTACCGCTAAGGTGGTAAAAGGGGTGGTTCGAGATTGATAATTTAAATGGTCCTTAAACCCCAACCTCAAAGAGCGCTTCAATTTCGTCCAATACGGCAAACACATCTGCGGGGTCGTCTTCGGTTACCAAACGTTGGCGGTAGGGTTTAAAATCAGGGATGCCTTTAAAGTAGTTCGTATAATGGCGGCGGGTTTCAAAAACCCCTAATTTTTCGCCCTTCCAGTCAATAGACATTTCCAAATGACGGCGTGCCATAGCAGCGCGCTCCGCTAGGCTTGGTGGGGGTGCGTGTGTGCCGTGCTTAAAAAAGTGTTTTACTTCGTTAAAAAACCAAGGGTTGCCAATACTTGCTCTGCCTATCATGGCACCATCAAGACCAAATGCATCCCGCATTTCTAGCGCGCGTTCGGGGGAATTTACATCGCCATTGCCAAATACAGGAATATGCATTCTAGGGTTGTTTTTTACCGCTGCAATATGTGTCCAATCCGCATCGCCCTTGTACATCTGGGCTCTCGTTCTGCCGTGAATGGAAATCGCTTTGGCACCCACATCTTGCAATCGCTCGGCAACCTCTACAATTTGAATGCTTTCATGGTCCCAGCCCAAACGTGTTTTTACAGTTACAGGCAAATGGGTTCGCTTAACCATGGCTTCGGTCAAGGACACCATCAGCGGAATGTCTTTTAAAATCCCTGCCCCTGCGCCTTTGGACACCACTTTTTTTACAGGGCACCCAAAATTGATGTCAATAATATCGGGCTTGGTTTGTGCTACAATATCTACCGATTGTAACATGGAATCCAAATTGGCACCAAAAATCTGAATTCCCACAGGGCGTTCCGCCTCGTAGATGTCCAATTTCATCACACTTTTGGCAGCATCACGAATCAATCCTTCGCTGGAGATAAATTCGGTATAGACCACATCTGCGCCTTGTTCTTTGCAAAGGGCTCGAAACGGCGGGTCACTGACATCTTCCATGGGTGCCAACAGTAGCGGAAATTCGCCAAGTGCTATGTCGTCAATTTTTACCATCAGGACGCAAAAGTCGTTTGAGTTCCTTTGGCAATTTCGGTGTCCCAAAACTGCATCATCTTTCCGTTTTTGACCCAATATACGCGCGGTGGCGCGCTTCCAATCAAATCAAAAAAGGTGTTTACGCCTATCATTTGAAAGGGGAAATCTGAATTTGTTAGTGCATTAAATTGTTTCACTGTGGTGTCGCCTTCTTCAAAAAATAGCGCAACCACTTGCGGCAAGTCTGCGCCATTGCGTTGTAGTTCCGCCAGTTCTTGGGCGGCTTCTTGGCAATGCTCACAACTAAGGTTTAGCACTGCAACCAAATAGTTACCCTTGGTAAAATCGATTTCGACAGCGTTTTCAAACGCAGGGAATTTTGCCACCACCTCATCAGGCTCAGTTTGTATGGGCCACACAAATACTGCTGCTGCAAATAGCGCAGGAAGCAATGCCCAGGTGAGCCATGACTTCTTTCCAAATTTGTATTTGTATCGCAACAAAAATCCGTTTATCGCCAAAAGCACTACATTTTTGCCCAACGACTCTAAAGGCGACATCGCTATCATTTCGCCAAAACAGCCACAGTTACTTGTGTCGCCAATAAAAACCAAATAGCCTAAATGCACCGAGAAAATTACCAACAACCAAAAGCTGATACGCAATACTAAGCGAGTATAAAAAGGTAACAACAAGCCAATGCCGAGCCAAACTTCTAGCGCAATAATGGCGCGTGTTGCCCATGCACCGTAGAGGCGATTGGGAACAATTCCTTGTTGTTCTAAAAGAATTTCAAAAAATCCAGGGGCAATTGCCTTCGTATATGCCGAAAACAAAAAGGTGGCTGCCAAAAATAACTGTAAAATGGTGCGCAAGTGTGCCATAATTTCCTTTTGCCAAAAATAACTTTTCTTTGGCACTTTCGTCGCCTCTAGGCTTGCATAGCGTATCTTTGTAGGCTAAGGCGTTTGTTTCCCATGAAGCACATTCGAAATTTCTGCATTATCGCACACATCGACCACGGCAAGAGCACGCTTGCCGACAGGCTGCTTGATGCCACCGGTGCCGTAACCGACAGAGAAAAACAAGACCAGCTGTTAGACGACATGGATTTGGAGCGCGAGCGTGGCATTACCATTAAGTCGCACGCCATTCAAATGGACTTTGAACTCGACGGTGAAAACTATGTGTTTAATTTGATTGACACGCCGGGGCACGTTGATTTTTCATATGAAGTGTCA
Organism: Flavobacteriaceae bacterium; assembly: GCA_049596455.1. Classification (GTDB taxonomy): domain Bacteria; phylum Bacteroidota; class Bacteroidia; order Flavobacteriales; family Flavobacteriaceae; genus UBA7446. Next base: position 13,248 of record JBMYLP010000013.1, read on the forward strand.
CGCTCCATTGCGGCTTGCGAAGGTGCGCTGCTCGTGGTAGATGCCGCCCAAAGCATTCAGGCGCAAACTATTTCAAATTTGTATTTGGCTCTCGAAAACGATTTGGAAATTATTCCCGTGCTTAACAAGGTAGATTTGCCCTCTGCAAATCCCGAAGAAGTTACTGACGATATTGTGGACTTGTTGGGCTGCAATGCCGATGAGGTCATTCACGCCTCTGCCAAAACAGGATTGGGAATTGATGCGTTGCTACGCGCCATTGTGGAGCGTGTTCCTGCACCCAAAGGCGATGTTGATGCGCCACTACAAGCGCTTATTTTTGATTCCGTCTATAATCCATTTCGCGGAGTGGAAACCTATTTCCGTATCCTTAACGGAAAAATCAACAAAGGGGAGCAGGTACAATTTATGGCAACCCAAAAAAATTATAACGCCGACGAAATTGGTGCATTAAAACTCAAACAAGAACCTCGTAAACAAATGCTTGCCGGCGATGTGGGTTACCTCATCACGGGGGTAAAAGAAGCCAAAGAAGTAAAGGTGGGCGATACAATTACCTCAGTGGCACGGCCAACAGAAAGCGCCATTGAAGGCTTTGAGGAGGTAAAACCAATGGTTTTTGCGGGGATTTACCCTGTGGATACCGAAGAATATGAAGAGTTGCGCGCCTCTATGGAAAAGCTGCAGCTTAACGATGCTTCGTTGGTCTTTGCGCCCGAAAGTTCGGCGGCACTTGGCTTTGGTTTTCGTTGTGGGTTTTTGGGGATGCTGCACTTGGAAATTATTCAAGAGCGGTTGGAACGTGAGTTTAATATGACCGTGATTACTACAGTGCCCAACGTGTCGTATCATGCCTACAGCAAAAAAAACCCAAACGATATCATTATCGTTAACAATCCTTCGGATTTGCCAGACCCCTCAGTGCTTGACCGTGTGGAAGAGCCATTTATAAAAGCAACGATTATCACCAAGTCCGATTTTGTAGGCAATGTAATGAGTTTGTGTATTGAAAAACGGGGCGTCATTACCAACCAAACCTACCTTACGCCCGAGCGTGTAGAATTGCATTTTGATTTGCCATTAGCCGAAATTGTATTTGATTTTTACGATCGATTAAAGTCTGTTTCCAAAGGATATGCTTCTTTTGACTATAGCCCCATGGGCTTGCGCCAGTCCAAACTGGTTCGTGTAGATGTGTTGCTTAACGGTAATTCAGTAGATGCCCTTTCGGCGCTTGTTCACACAGATAACGCTTATGGTTTAGGGAAAAAAATATGTGAAAAGCTCCAAAAAATGATTCCGCGCCAGCAATTTGATATTCCTATTCAGGCAGCTATTGGCGCAAAAATTATCGCAAGAGAAACCGTTAAAGCTGTCCGTAAAGATGTAACGGCAAAATGTTACGGGGGCGACATCACCCGAAAACGAAAACTCCTAGAGCGTCAGAAAAAGGGGAAAAAGAAAATGCGCCAAATTGGAAATGTAGAAATTCCGCAACAAGCATTTATGGCGGTGCTAAAGCTTAACGAGTAAGGTTTAAGGTTGTATAAAACCAACTTTTTCCTATATTTTAGCGTATGCACAAAAACGAATATCACACAATTGTCGTTGGTGTGGCGTTTTCGCCCAACTTAAAAGCCAATGTTTTTGAGGCGCTCCGTATGAGTGTCTTGTTTAACGCCGCGTTGGTCATGGTGCATGTGGGTGAAAAGAACACCAAAAAAGAAGCTGCGCTTCAAAAAATTATTTCCGATTTTCCAGAAACGCTTCCAAAATATTCCGTGTTGTGGAAGGCAGGACACCCTGCGGAAGTGTTGCTTAACGCCTGTGTGGATGAAAAAGCAGATTTACTCATTCTGGGTGCGCTTCAACGGGAAGGGTTACTAAAATATTATATCGGTTCTGTGGCGCGAAAGCTCACCCGAAAATGTCCTTGCGATGTGTTGTTGCTCATTAAACCTTCTGTTGAACGCCTCCCTTGCTCGTATGCTGTGGTAAATGGGTTGGCACATGAAAAAACCGAGGTTGCCATTGCCCGTGCGTTTTATGTGTTACATGCGCTTGGAGCAAACCGCCTTACTATTGTAGAAGAAATTCCCGAAGATGATGTTGCGGTTAAGGTGGATGACGATCGTGGGTTGCGAAAATCTACCATTGTAAAAGAGCGCATTAAGCTGCGTGAAGATTCGCGCGTAAAGAAAATATTACACCAAATTCCTGCCTCTTTTAAAGAAACGGTGGCGCATGATGTGCAACCTATTTTTGGGCGCCGAGGGTATTCTATCGGGCATTTTGCCCGAGTAAAACGCGCGGATTTGTTGGTGATGAATGCCCCACAAAAACACTCCCTTTGGGATCGTCTTTTCCCCCATGATTTAGAATATATTTTGTCTGATTTACCCACCGATGTTTTAATTGTGCGCTAATGGCTAAGTCTTCCATATTTGCTGGTCTTCACAGGAACATCTTTGCTGGGTTTGTGGTGTCGCTTATCGCCTTGCCTTTGGCGCTTGGGTTGGCTGTGGCTTCTGGGTTTCCTATGGTTGCGGGCATTGTTACCGCGGTGGTAGGCGGTGTGCTTGTTTCCATTTTTGGGGGTTCGCATGTGACCATTACAGGTCCAGGGTACGGCTTGGTGGTTGTACTGCTAAGCGCCGTTGCGGTATTGGGAGATGGTGATATGCAAGCGGGCTATTTGTATGCGTTATCAGCGGTTATTATTTCGGGTGGGCTGCTATTGCTTTTTGGTTTTTTGCGCTTTGGCGCGCTTAGCGATTTTTTTCCCGCTAGTGCTATTCAAGGGATGCTGTCCGCAATTGGTGTAACGCTGCTGCTAAAGCAGTTTTACGTCATGCTTGGTGATATGAAAACCAAAGGAACAGTGCTAGAGCTTTTGGGGGGTGTTCCCAAATTGATACAATCACTAGAAGTTGCCCCTTCAGGACAGTTGTATGCCGTGGGAATTGGGGTGATAAGTTTGTGTATTATGTTTTTCTACAGCAAAATAACCAATCGGTTTTTTAGGCTTATTCCTGCCCCAATGTGGGTTATTCTGCTGGCACTAGGGTTTGATGCGTACTTCTCTGTTGTTACGGGCGAAAACCCCATTAGCAAAAAGCTGCTTATTTCGTTACCCAACGATATGCTGACATCTGTTCCAACCCCTGATTTTTCAAAATGGAAAGAGCCTGTTTTTTGGGGAATTGTATTGTCTGTTACACTAGTTTCTAGCATCGAGTCGTTGTTAAGCATAAAGGCTGTAGATAAGTTAGACCCCGAAAAAAGAAGGTCTAACATCAATAAAGACATGAGGGCTTTGGGTATTGCTACTATTGTAAGTGGGTTTTTGGGGGGTATGAATGTGGGTACGGTTATTTCTAGAAGCTCGGTTAATGTCAACAACCAGGCCACGAATCGTTCCTCAAACTTTTTCCATGCCATTTTTCTTTTGTTATTTGTTATTGCTTTTCAAAGCCAATTGGGGAAAATTCCCTTTACCGCTTTGGCGGCAATTTTAGTTTATACGGGGTATAAGTTAACTGCTCCCGCCATTTTTGTGCGGATGTACCACATTGGAAAAGAGCAGTTATTCATTTTTCTTACCACGCTTATTGCTACACTGGTAACGGATTTAATTTCAGGGATTTTAATTGGGTTACTTGCCACATTTGCGGTACACGTAGTGCTAAACAAGGCGTTTTGGTTGTTTTCGCGCAACCTACTCAAGCCTAATGTGTTGATGTATAAAGAGGCGGAAACGCAAAGCTATTACGTGGGGGTGATTCACTTTTGTACTTTTTTAAACTTTTACAGGCTTAAAGCCAAGCTAGATAAAATCCCGCAGACGGAGAAAGTAGTCGTCGATTTTTCGCTCTGTTCTTTTGTAGATCATACGGTACAAGAAAGTTTACACAATTACGAGGAGCTTTTTGTACGCAAGGGTGGTGTGGTTGAAATTATTGGGTTAGATGTTCACGAAACCGATTCCAGCCATCCCTTTGCGGTGCGCACCCTGCGCCCCATGCAAAAATTACGTGTTTTTGGTGGTGGAAAAACAAGGCGTCAGCAACAGCTTGAAGCATTGGCTGAACAAAGAGGTTGGTATTATAAGGCTTCGCCAAAAACCCAAAAACGACTACTTCGTGACCATTTAGGCTACCAAACCACCTCTGTTGAGCGTGTCTACAATCAATTGTCAAGTCCAAACAAAGAAGTGTCGTTGTTTGATATTAGATACAGCGAGGGGGTGTTTATTGCCAAGGAAAGCGTGCAAACCACGTTGTTGCGTGTCCAGCTTACAAATCCTATTCCTGTGTTTTCGTTTGATAGAGAAATGCTGCTTGAAAAGCTATCCCATTTGGCGGGGTTTCGTGATATTGATTTTCCCGAACATCCCGACTTTTCAGATGATTTTTATGTGCGCGGAAATAATCCCGAAAAGATTCGCCGTTTCTTTACCCCTGATCTCATTTCCTTCTTTTCGGCTTACGGGTTTTACCATATTATGTGTAATGGGCGCGAGTTGATTGTGCGTCAATTTTTACGCCCCGCCACCCCTGCCGAGGCTACTGCTATGATTGAATTTGGGCTTACATTGAAGAAAAAAATTGACGGATAAAACTTTTGTACCTTCGTTGGATATGAAACTTCATGCCATAGAAACGGGAAACTTTAAGCTGGACGGCGGCGCCATGTTTGGCGTAGTGCCCAAAGCTTTGTGGAGCAGAACCAATCCTGCTGACGATAAAAATCGTATTGAGCTTGCTGCCCGCTCCTTGCTTATTGAAGACGGCAACCGCCTTATTCTAATTGATGCAGGTATGGGAAACAAACAAGACGACAAGTTTTTTCGCCACTACGGGCTATGGGGAAATCATTCGCTTGAAAAATCATTGCATAAGGCTGGTTTTTCAGCCGCAGATGTTACCGATGTGTTTCTAACGCACTTGCACTTTGACCATTGTGGTGGTGCAGTACGGTGGAATAAAAACAGAACAGGTTTTGAATTAACTTTTCCCAACGCAACGTATTGGAGCAACAAAGCACACTGGGAGTGGGCAACAAAGCCAAATGCCAGAGAAAAAGCCTCATTTTTATCTGAAAACTTGTTGCCAATTCAAAAAAGTGGTCAATTAAAGTATGTATCAAAAAACGGCGCTGCTTATACTAACGAAAGCGAACTTGGTTTTGGCATTTTATTTGTGGATGGACATACCGAAAAGCAAATGATTCCGCATATCTCTTTTAATGGAAAAACAATTGTTTTTGCCGCTGACTTATTGCCTACGGCTGGACATTTACCTTTGCCTTACGTAATGGGATATGATGTGCGTCCGCTTAAAACACTACTAGAGAAAGACTCCTTTTTAACAAAAGCCGCTGATGAAAATTTTGTCCTATTTATGCAACATGACGCACACAACCCTTTAATTACAGTACAACACACCGAAAAGGGTGTGCGCTTGTTAGAAACATTACCCCTTGAAACTTTAAATTCCCTGTAAACTTATGAAACCCTTTTTCTTTTTACTTTTTGGCACGGTGCTTTTAGCACAACCTCAGCCTAGCTATTGGCAACAACACGTCGATTATACCATGAATGTAGATATTGATGTAAAAACCTTCAAATATTCCGGTACACAAGAACTGGTATACACAAACAAGTCGCCCGACACCTTAAAGCGCGTGTTTTATCATTTATACTTTAACGCTTTTCAGCCTGGCAGCGAAATGGATGTGCGCTCCAGAACCATTTCTGACCCTGATAAGCGTGTTGGGTCGCGCATTGAAAAATTAACTCCTGGTGAAATGGGGTATTTACACGTCACATCGCTTCTTCAAGACGGTGAGGCGTTGAGTTTTCTAGAAGAAGAAACGGTTTTGGTGGTGCCGTTGGAAAAGCCTTTGGCTCCGGGAGCAACCACCACACTTTCTATGGTTTTTGAGGGTCAAGTCCCGAAACAAATTCGCCGAAGTGGTCGCAACAGTAAAGAGGGCGTTGCGCTTTCCATGACTCAATGGTATCCAAAATTAGCAGAATACGACCATGAAGGTTGGCACACCAACCCTTACATTGGGCGTGAGTTTCACGGGGTTTGGGGAAATTTTGATGTAAAACTCACTCTTGACAAAAAATATGTTGTTGGTGGAACAGGCTATTTGCAAAACCCCGATGAGGTGGGTCATGGCTACGGGGAGAAAACCAAAAAAACAAAAGGCAAAAACTTAACGTGGCATTTTGTTGCGCCCAACGTGCATGATTTTGCGTGGGCTGCTGACCCGGATTACATTCACGACACACTAGAAACAGAAAGTGGGGTTGCGCTTCATTTTTTATATAAAAACAATCCGAAAATTATTGAAAATTGGAAGCAACTACAGCCCGACACGGCAAAATTAATGTCGTTTTTTAACAACGCCATTGGTCCATATCCATATAAGCAATACACCATTTTACAGGGGGGCGATGGTGGTATGGAATACGCTATGTGTACCTTGATAACAGGTGAGCGCAGCTACCCGAGCTTGTATGGTGTTACCTCGCACGAGCTGGCACACTCGTGGTTTCAGCATGTGTTGGCATTTAATGAGTCCAAGTACGCGTGGATGGATGAGGGCTTCACAACTTTTTTAGACGCTTTAGGCGAACAAAGGTTAAAAGGAAATAAGGATGCTTTTGCTCCATCCTATGATGACTATCGTGCATTGGTGGCTAGTGGCCTTGAAGAACCGCTAACCACGCACGCCGACAGATTTAGCACCAATGTCGCTTACGGAACGGGAAGCTATGACAAGGGCGCTGTTTTTTTAAGTCAATTGGCGTACATTATTGGAGCCGATGCCTTAATTGAATCGCTGCAGCGTTTTTATGCAGCATTTGCGTTTACACACCCAACCCCCAACGATTTTAAACGTATTGCGGAAAAGGTTTCTGGTATTCAATTAGAGTGGTACCTTAATGATTGGACGCGCACCACAAACACTATTGACTACAATATTAAAAGCGTTACACCAAAAGGCGAGCAAACGGAAATTGTGTTGGAGCGTATTGGTACTATGGGAATGCCTATTGATGTTGGGGTGTTATATAAAAATGATGAGCAAACGGTGCATTATATTCCGTTGCAAATGATGTTTGGCGAAAAGCCTGCATTGGCTGGTGTTTCGGGCTGGACTGTGGAAAAAGATTGGGCGTGGGCGCGCCCAACATACACGTTCACGATAGATACGCCTTTAGAAGAAATTTCACAGTTGCGCATAGACCCAACAGGGCTTATGGCTGATATTGATTTAACCAATAATGTTTTCGAAAATACCCAATGAAATAACGCGCCTAAAAAGCAAAAAAGCAATTGAAACGCTTTTTGCTGAAGGCAACCACATTAGAAAAAAACCATTAAAGTTGGTTTTTACGATTGATGGTTCGAACAAGCTTGCTTTGGGCTTTGGTGTTTCTAAACGGTTATTCCCTCGTGCGGTTGATCGCAATAGAATTAAACGTTTGATGCGAGAACAGTTTAAGTTGGTGCGCAGCAAAGAAGGCTACGCTCCTTTTTTGGGTAGTGGGTTTTTTGTTTTTGAGGGAAGAGAGTTGCCAACGCTTGATGCGCTCGAGAAGCCTATGGAAACACTTATTTCGCAGTGGCGTTCCGCGGCGGATGCAACATAGGAATATGCGGAATGCCATCTTCTAAATACCCTTCCGCAGATTGGGAAAAACCCAAAGATTCATAAAAGTTTTTTAGGCGCTCTTGGGCAGAAATAAAAATTTCTTTGTCTGCGGGTACTGCGGCAATGCTTTTTTGCATTAGTTTTCGCCCATAATCTTTTGCTCGGTGTTTTTGATGCACCACAACACGCCCAATTACACAAGGGTTTTGATTGAGGAAAATTCGGGCATAGCCAATTAAATCACTATCAGAAAACGCACATAAATGAAGGGTTGTTTCGTCTTTTCCATCTAAATCCAAATAAGGGCAGTTTTGCTCAACAACAAACACCTCGGCGCGTAGCGCCAAAATTTTGTAAAGTAATTCTGGCGAAAGTTCTTTCCAAGTATAAAGCTGCCACGTTAGCAACATTGGGATATTTTAGTTACCCGGCGCTCATGTCTTCCGCCTTCAAAATCTGTAGTTAAGAAAGCCTTTACCATATCTTTTGCTACTTGTTTAGAAACAAAACGCGCGGGAATGCTTAATATGTTCGCGTTATTGTGTTGTCTTGCGAGTGCACTCAGCTCTGCTGTCCAACAAAGTGCCGAGCGTATTTCTGGATATTTATTTGCGGTCATGTTTGCGCCATTTCCGCTACCGCAAATAATAATACCAAAATCTGCTTTACCGTCACGCACATCAACTGCAACCGGATGAATAAAATCAGGATAATCTACACTTTCTGTAGTGTCAGTTCCATGGTTGTGATAAGTGTGTCCTAGTTCGGTTAATAGAGAAAACAATTCTTTTTTAAGTTCAGGTCCAGCGTGGTCGTTACCAATAGCAATATGCATAAGAAGAAAATTATGCACTAAATTACAATTTTATTGTTGTTGATAAACCACCTTTTTTCAGCGTAATCAAAATTTAGTTTTGTAAATAGCGGTGTTTATTTCTTTTAATAATTGTTGAGAAGAAAATGGATAATAATTACAATGAAAAAATAATATGATTTTAGAATAAATGTTATAGGTGTTTATTGAAGCTCCATCCACACTTTTTTTTGGTTTATTAACATGAAGTTTTTGGTGAAATAATCATTTAACGTCTTTATTTAAAGCAATATAAATTAACCAGAAAAAAGTTATACCACTTATCCACACCCTATCATAACCATCATACTTAAATTAAATAAAAAGAAAATAAAAGATGATTAATTAACATGTGGATAAGTGTTTGAGTGGTTATAGAAACAGTACCTTTGCTGATATGGGTAAGAAAAAGAAAACACTTTCTGTACAAAAAAACATTTTAAATCTACTTGATCAGCACCCAACGCAAACATTTACCTACAAACAAATTGGCGCACGACTTGGTGTGACAGACCCAAGCGGGCGAAATCACATTATAAAAAACCTTAAAAAACTCGCAGAGAAAAAACTAATCGAGCAACATTCGCGAGGAAGTTATAAAGCAAAATCTCGCAAAATTCATCACGAAGGAATTCTTGATTTATCAGGAAAAGGAGTTGGTTATATTATTTGTGAAGATTTTGAAGAAGATTTGATGGTTGCTTCCAATCAGTTTCATAAAGCATTTAGCGGTGACACGGTACGTTTTTATGTGTATCCTGCACGAGGAAAAAAACGAAAAGAAGCAAAAATTTTAGAAGTTGTTTCTAGAAAACGCACACAATTTGTAGGAACACTCCAAAAAAAGAATGGAACTTCCTTTGTGCGTGTAAGCCCAAAAATAGCACCAGTAGATTTTTATATTGATGCAGAACCAAAAATGAAGACCCAAGACGGCGACCGGGTTTTAATTTCATTCACATCTTGGAAAGAAACGAAGTCACCACAAGCAACAATTGAAGAAGTATTGGGAGCTCCAGGGGAAGCTGACACAGAAATGCACACCATTTTAGCAGAATACGGGCTACCATATAAATTTGATAAACACATAGAAGCGGAAGCAAATCAAATAGATGTCCATTTAGATGAAAAAGAAATTTCACGCCGAATGGATTACAGAGATGTACTTACATTTACAATTGATCCTACAGACGCAAAAGATTTTGACGACGCCTTGTCTTTTGTTCCATTAGAAGAAGGCTTGTTCGAAGTAGGGATTCATATTGCAGATGTGTCGCATTATGTAAAACCAGGAACGCTGTTAGATGATGAGGCCTATCAACGCGCAACCTCTGTTTATTTGGTTGATAGGGTTGTTCCTATGCTACCAGAGCAACTTTCCAACAAAGTATGTTCGCTGCGACCAAATGAGGAGAAGTTTACTTTTTCCGCTATTTTCACATTAGATGCTTTTGGAAATATTCGCGATCAAAAGTTTGGTAGAACAGTTATCAATTCCAATTACCGTTTTGCATACCATGAGGCACAGCATATAATCGAAACAGAACTTGGCGAAATACCTGCACAGATTTCACTAACAAACAAAACCTATACAACGGATAAATCTGTAGTTGATGCTATTTTGCAATTGCATAAAACAGCAAAAAAACTACGCCAAAAAAGGATGCAAAGTGGGGCAATTTCATTCGATAAAGAAGAAGTTAAATTTAAACTTGACGAAAACCAACAACCCACAGAAGTTTTTGTAAAAACCAGCAAAGAAGCTAATAAGCTTATTGAAGAATATATGTTGCTCGCCAACAAAAAGGTGTCAGAGTTTATTGCCAAACAAGATCCTAATAAAACCTTTGTTTTTAGGGTGCATGACGAACCAGACGAAGCTAAATTAGATCAATTGAAGCGCGTGATAGGAAGTTTTGGATATTCTTTAAATTTAGCTTCCCCCGAAACTACAGCGCATTCTATTAATAAATTATTGAAAGACATTCGTAACAAACGCGAACAAAACCTTATTGACACGCTTACCATTAGGAGCATGAGCAAAGCCACTTACACCACACAAAATATTGGGCATTACGGGTTAGCTTTTGATTATTACACACATTTCACTTCGCCCATACGACGTTACCCAGATGTAGTTGCGCATAGGTTGTTACAACATTATTTAGACGGCAACAAACCACCCAAACAAGAGATATATGAACCTATGATGAAGCACTGTTCTGCTATGGAAATTCTTGCCACTAAAGCGGAGCGGGATTCTATCAAGTTTATGCAAGTCAAATACATGGAAGAGCGAATAGGTGAGAAATTTACTGGCGTTATTTCTGGTGTAGTGGAGCGCGGTATTTATGTAGAAGTAGAGGGAAATAAATGTGAGGGGATGGTTCGCCCACAAGATTTTCCGGGCGATTACTTTCTATACGACGAAATGAATTATGCTTTTGTTGGGGAGAAAACAAAAAAAACATATCAACTCGGCGACAGGGTTTTGGTACAAGTAGAGGCAGCCGACCCAATCAAAAGACACTTGGATTTTCTACTTTTAGGACACGCAGAATAAATCGTATATTTGATAAAACCTTTTTATGCGACTGCTTATCCTTCTTGTTTTAACTTCTTCGCTAACTCATGCGCAAGCCATTCGCTTAGGTCAATTTGATGAAATAAAAGTTTTTGATGGCATTCGTGTTACCGTTATTCCTTCAGGAGCTGACTCCTTAGTTGTTGAAGGAAAAAACAAAGAATTCTTGTCTTATAAAAACAAAAACGGGAGGCTTTATATACGGATGGATGTAAAAAAACGCCTTAGCGGCTTTAATACTACAGTTGCGCTTTTTACGTCTAACCCCCTAGAAGTGATAGATGCCAACGAAGGTGCTTTTGTGTCGTGTCAAGATGTATTATTCCAACAAAGTATTGTTTTAAAAGCCCAAGAGGGCGCGGAAATAGATGCGTTATTGGATGTGCAAAAAGTATCTACCAAAACAGTGTCTGGTGGTATTGTAAACCTAAAAGGCGCAGCTGTTATTCAGGAACACCGCGTGAGTGCTGGCGGCGTAGTCGACGCAGCAACATTAGACTCTGAGCAGGCAGAAGTACGTGTAAAAGCAGGCGGTAATGCAGCAGTTCACGCCACGGAGCTTGCCGAGGCAAGGGTTTCTTTTGGCGGCTCAGTTAAGGTCTATGGCGAACCAAAAAAGCTGATTAAAAAAATAGCCGTTGGCGGCACTATTGCCCTTGCTACACTAACGGAGCAAACACCTACTAATGAATGAATTTTTAGCCGCAATACCCTTTTCGTTATTGTTGGTTGTTTCTACAGGTCCTGTTTTCTTTGTTATTATTGAGACGAGTATTTCCAAAGGGGCACGCAGAGCATTTTGTGTTGATATTGGGGCGGTTATCGCCGATATAGTGTTTATACTTATTGCTTCTTTGGGGGCAAACTCTATCCGCCAAAGCCTTCAGGGAAACCCGCGATGGTTTTTGTTGGGCGGCGTGGTGTTGCTTGCTTTTGGGTTGATATCTTTTTTTCGAACACGAACAAATAAAAAAAACGTTGTCTTTGCACCAGAACAACTTAACAGAGGAAATTACCTTTTCTTTATTGGTAAAGGCTTTTTGCTTAATATCATTAACATGGGGTCATTGCTTTTTTGGTTGGGATTGATGGTGGTTTTTGGGAGTAAATACCAAATGGATTACAGCAAAATCATCCCCTTCTTTACCTATATTTTAGTGGTGTATTTGTCTTTTGATTTGATAAAAATATATTTGGCAAAACAACTCAAAACTAGACTAACGCCACAGGTGATTTACAAACTCAAGCAGTTTGTACACATAATTCTAATGTTGTTTGGTTTGTTTTTTGTTTTTCAGGGAGCCTTTCCAGACGAAAAGCAAAAATTGGAGGCAACACTACAAGAGCGTTTAAAGTAGAGGCACCGAGCGGATTCGAACCGCTGTACAAGCTTTTGCAGAGCTCTGCCTAGCCACTCGGCCACGGTGCCTGTTGGACGGCAAAAATACTACTTTTTTATTGGACGGTGTTCTTTTAACTCAATAGCCACCGCAGCGACATGCCCACCAATCGGAGGGTTTATTTTTGCCACCTTTACCCACGCTTCGGTTACTAGTGGCGAGGCAGCAAAAACACGATCCAAAATGCGTTGCCCCACATGCTCCAATAGCTTTGCTGGCGTTGCCATTTCTTCGCGTATGCAAGCGCACAAGGTTACATAATCAACCGTATCTGCTAACGCATCCGATGCTGCCGAAGGCTGCAAATCAGCTTCCACCCAAAGGTCAACGCGGTAGTCGCTCCCAATCAAGGTTTCTTCGGGCAAACACCCATGATACGCATATACTTGAACATTCTCTAAAAATACTTTTCCCATAGTCCGCCAAATATAGAAACTAAAACAGTCAAGTATACCTAAATAATTACCTTTGCACGAAACATTTTCTGATGAGCGAACTGCCATCTAAACATTTTATTGAACACATCATTGACGAAGACTTAGCAGCAGGGCTTTCTCCTGAGCTATTGCGTTTTCGTTTCCCCCCCGAGCCAAACGGGTATTTACACATTGGGCACGTAAAAGCAATATGCCTCAACTTTGAGTTGGGAAAAAAATACAATGCCCCCGTTAACTTACGTTTCGATGACACCAATCCTGCCAAAGAAGAACAGCACTTTGTAGACGCTATCCGCAAAGATGTGGCTTGGATAGGCTATTCGTGGGACAACGAATGTTACGCTTCAGATTATTTTGATCAACTGTATTTGTGGGCGGTACAATTGATAAAAGACGGACACGCATACGTAGACCCGCAAACACCTGAGCAAATGGCAGCGCAAAAAGGCACGCCAACCGCACCGGGAACAGAAAGCCCGTATAGAAATCAACCTACTGAAGAATCTCTTCGCCTTTTTGAAGAAATGAAAGCGGGTAAACACCCTGAAGGCTCGCTCACGCTTCGCTTTAAGGGAGATATGGCTTCCCCCAACATGTTGTTACGAGACCCCATTCTGTACCGAATTTTACATAAATCACATCACCGCACAGCAGACAAATGGTGTCTGTACCCCATGTATGATTGGGCGCATGGACAGTCTGACTATATTGAGCAAATTTCACACTCGTTGTGCACGCTTGAGTTTAAACCACACCGCGATTTATACGATGCGTTTTTAGACAATTTGGTTCAGGGGGGGATACGCCCAAAGCAACGAGAGTTTGCACGACTAAACCTAAACTACACCATTACCAGTAAACGAAAACTGCAACGCCTTGTTGAGGAAAAAGTCGTTTCAGGATGGGACGATCCTCGTATGCCTACCATTAGTGGGTTGCGCCGACGGGGCTATACACCAGCGTCACTACGCAAGTTTGCCGAAATCGTGGGGGTTGCTAAAAGGGAAAATGTAATCGACGCTTCGTTGTTGGAGTTTTGTATTCGTGAAGACCTAAACAAAACCGCAACACGGGCTATGGCGGTGTTAAGCCCAATCAAAGTGATAATTACGAATTACCCTGAGGACAAAACGGAAGTGCTTGAAACGGAAAACAATCCAGAAGACGCAACTGCGGGCACACGGACGATACCGTTTGGAAAAACGCTCTATATCGAGCAAGATGATTTTAGAGAAGAGGCAAACCGCAAGTTTTTCCGACTAAAATTAGGAGGGGAAGTTCGGCTTAAGAGTGCTTATATCCTTAAGGCAGAATCGGTTGAAAAAGATGCAGCAGGAAATGCTGCTACCGTTTTTTGCACCTACGACCCAAAAAGCCTTAGTGGAAGCGGCACTCCTGAAAGCCAGCGTAAAGTCAAAGCCACAATTCATTGGGTTGAAGCCTCTCATGCGAAAGAAATAGAAGTGCGGCAATACGACAGACTTTTTAAAACAGCTTCACCAGACGGGGACAAAGAAGTTGACTTTATGACGCATCTAAATCCAGACTCACTGGAAGTGCGTACCGCTTTTGCAGAACCCATGCTGGCACAAGCAAACCCAGGCGAGCGGTTCCAGTTCCAACGCCTTGGATATTTTGTTTGTGACCCAGAAAGCACTTCAACAAAAAGAGTGTTTAACAAAACAGTTGGGCTACGCGACACTTGGGAAAAGCAACAGCAAAAACCACAGCAAACACAACCCAAAGTAGTTGTAAAACCCATAGATGAGCTTAAACGCATAGGTAAAAAATTCACAAACATGTCTGCTGAAAAGCAAGAAAAGGCGACTGCTCAAATCGCAGCATTGGCGACTCACATTTCGCATGAAGAGCTAGAGCCGCTATTTAATACTGCAGCAAAAAAAGTAGGTACGCGCGCCGTTGTTCTGCTAGCACTTAGGGAACAGCTAAAATCAATCTCAGTAACCCCACAAGCAAAAGAATTTATAGCAAAAGCACAACAGGACAAAAACGAATTTTTAAGTAAACTCGCACATGAAATCAAAATTTAATTTTCTCTTTTTCTTTTTAGTTGTTTCCACTTTTTCTGTAGCACAAAACGATGTGGGCTCGTGGTTGATATATAAAAACAAACTAAAACTTAATAACAAAACGAGCATAGATACGCAATATCAGCACAGGAGTTTTTCGCTAGATTTTGCGGAAGACCAAGCACTAATCACAGCGGGATTGAGCCACGTGATTTCACCAAATGTAATCGTTTCGGCAGGATATAGAAAAATTGGCGCCCTTTCGGAAAACGGGATGTACCAAAAAATAGCGTTTTCTACTCAGCTTAATAAAATAAAACTCACCAACTCATTCTTTTTAGAAGAGCGTTGGCTGGGCGACAACTTTCAACTGCGCTACCGATTTGGGCTTACAGCAAAGATTCCACTTTCACCCAAAACGGCATTGAGCTTAACAGAAGAGGTTTTTCTACAAAATTCAGGGACGAGCTTTAACCAAAACCGCGTAACAGCACTGGTTTCACATAAGCATTCAGATGCGTTGCAGTTGAACTCTGGGTTGATGCATTGGCAGTTTCCCAACCTTAAAAGCTGGGTGTTCTTGTTGTCATTATCTCATACAATTAACATATAAAAAAACCTCAGCTTTTGGCTGAGGCTTTTCGCTATTTAATAAAGGTGTTTATTCTTCGCCTTCTTTTTTCTTACCGCTTGCTTTCATCGCCTCGCCAATTTGGTTACTTGCTGTAAATGAAGCCACCATATTATTTAGCATGTCTGATCCTGCTTGCGGCGAATTGGGTAATAAAATTAGATTTGAATTGGTTTCTTCACCGATGGATTGAAGCGTATCGTAGTGTTGGGTAACCACGATAAGGGCAGAGGCCTCTTGGGAGTTAATCCCCACTTTGTTTAACACCTCGACAGACTCCTCTAAACCGCGCGCAATTTCACGCCGTTGGTCGGCGATACCCTGTCCTTGAAGACGTTTTGACTCCGCTTCTGCTTTGGCTTTCTCTACAATCAAAATACGAGCAGCATCACCTTCATACTGCGCAGCTATTTTTTCTCTTTCAGACGCATTGATTCGATTCATGGCGTGCTTTACCTGTTCATCAGGGTCGATATCGGTTACAAGTGTTTTAATGATGTCATACCCATAATTTATCATCGCATCATTAAGTTCAGATTTTACAGCAATAGCAATATCGTCTTTTCGCTCAAAGACATCATCGAGACGCATTTTGGGCACTTCAGCACGCACGACATCAAAAACGTAGGACGTAATCTGATCGTGCGGATAATCGAGCTTATAAAAAGCGTCATAAACTTTGTCCTTTATGACCATATATTGCACAGAAACCTTAAGCTTTACAAAGACATCGTCTTTCGTTTTGGTTTCTACAATTACATCAAGCTGTTGAATTTTAAGACTTAGGCGTCCTGCAATTCGGTCAACTATTGGAATACGAAGCTGAAGCCCTGATTGACGAATACTTTGAAAACGCCCAAACCGTTCTACAATCGCCGCTGACTGTTGCTTAACGATAAAAATCGCAGAAGCCACAAAAACAAAAGCAGCAAAAACAAACAGTAAGTTAAATATAAATCCCATAATCAATAATTTAGAGTGAACCCTAAATATAGTGATTTAGCCGTTATTATAGCCTATGGCCGCGTTAATTCGTTGTATACAATTTGTAACGCCAATTGTACTGCAAATTTCAAACACATCAGGTCCGCGCAAACTACCTACAAGCGCAATCCTTAGCGGCGCCATGATTTTACCTAATCCAACGCCGTTTTCGGTTGCCCAGCTTTTTATAAGGGTGCTTAACCCCTCTGCAGATGTGTTGCTTGTGTTTTCAATTAGCTCAGCAACTGCAGCCATAACGTTGTCCGTTTCGGGTTTCCATTGTTTACGCATAGCTTTTTCATCATATTCTTTTGGCGAAACAAAAAAGATTTTCGCTTCCTCCCAAACGTCTGTCAAAAGTGTTAGCCTATTTTGGATGAGCCCAATAACACGGGCGCAATCTATTTCATTCTTCTCAACCCCGTTTTCTTTTAAGTCCTTTTCCAAAACAGCTACCAACGTCATGGGATTAGCTTTTTGTAGGTATTGCTGATTAAACCATTTGCAACGCTCGGGATCAAATCGCCCACCAGACGTTGTAATGCCCTCTAGCGAAAACGCATCTATAAGCTCATCTATCGAAAACAATTCCTTTTCTCCACCTGGACTCCAACCCAATAAAGCGAGGTAGTTTATCAAGCTTTCAGGCATATACCCCGCTTCTCTAAATCCAGGCGTTTGTTTATCCCATTGTAGGGGAAACACAGGGAAACCAAATTTATCGCCATCACGTTTAGAAAGCTTCCCCTTTCCAGATGGTTTTAAAATAAGCGGCACATGAGCAAATGCGGGCGTTTCCCAACCAAACGCATTGTATAACAACACGTGCAACGCCATAGACGGAAGCCACTCCTCACCGCGAATGACATGGGTAATCTTCATCAAATGGTCATCTACCACATTTGCTAAATGGTAGGTTGGCATACCATCTTGTTTTACTAAAATTTTATCGTCAAGTAACGATGTGTCAACAGTAACGGTTCCCCGCACTTCGTCTTTTAATTTTAATATGCTGCTTTGCCCTTCAGAAAAGGCTTTAAACCGAACCACATAGGGCGCGCCCTCGTCTAAAAGCCTTTGTGTTTCTTCCTCAGACAAAGAAATGCTGTTTTTCAATTCGCCCCTGTTTTTCCAATTGTATATAAAGGTTTCCCCTTCTGCTTCCGCAGCACTTCGCATTGCTGCTAATTCTTCAGGTGTATCAAAGGCGATATAGGCTTTTTTTGAGCTTAGAAGAACATCTATGTTGCTGACATACAGCTTCTTACGATCACTTTGCCGATAAGGACCAACAGCTCCATTACCACTAGGGCTTTCGTCTGGTGTTATACCCAGCCAAGACAACGCATCAGCAATATATTTCTCTGCCCCTTCAACATATCGGTTTTGGTCTGTGTCTTCAATGCGTAATACAAACGCACCTTTATGCTTCTTGGCAAACAAATAATTGTACAGCGCCGTACGCACACCACCAATATGCAGCGGGCCTGTTGGACTAGGCGCAAATCGAACTCGAACAGACATATTTACTTTTGCCCAAAGATACAACCCTAATGCCTTCTAATACAGGGTGAAATGAATATATTTGCGCCATGCAAGCAACCGTTGAATTTATGTACCACACAGACTTTTCCATCACTGATGAGGAAAGGTACACTAGCTGGCTTATAGCTTGCGCACAAAAGCACAACGCCTCTTCGATTAATCTCGTATTTGCTTTTATGGATGACACTTCACTGCACGCCCTTAATCTTAAACACCTCAACCACGACACGCTTACAGACATTATCACTTTTGACGATACTGTAGGAACAGATGTAGTTGCTAACATTGCTATATCTGTTGACCGGATTGAAGATAATTCCACAACCTATTCACAATCTTTCCAAGACGAACTCCTCCGCGTTATGTCTCATGGGCTATTGCATTGTTTAGGATTTAACGATAAGACGGAAGAGGCACAACAAGAAATGAGAGCCGCAGAAGATTCTTGCATGAAACTGTTCCACGTGGAACACAAAACCACCAACCATGTTTCATGAGGTATATGATGTTATTGTAGTTGGCGGAGGACATGCTGGCGCAGAAGCCGCCGCCGCTGCTGCAAACATGGGCAGTAAAACCGTTATGGTTACCATGAATTTGCAAAACATAGGACAAATGTCCTGCAACCCGGCCATGGGCGGCATAGCTAAAGGACAAATAGTTAGGGAGATTGACGCCTTAGGGGGCTATAGCGGAATTGTTTCCGACAACACAGCAATTCAATTTAAGATGTTGAATCGCTCTAAAGGACCCGCTATGTGGAGCCCAAGGGTGCAGTCAGACCGGATGTTGTTTGCTGCTGCTTGGCGCAACATGTTGGAGCAAACGCCCAACCTTGATTTTTATCAAGATATGGTTAGCGATTTGCTTTTCGAAGGAGATAAAATTGCTGGCGTGGTTACTTCATTAGGTGTCAAGATAAAGTCAAAATCTGTAGTTCTAACTAGCGGCACTTTTCTAAATGGTCTTATTCATATTGGCGAGAAACAATTTGGCGGTGGACGCGCTGGAGAAAGCGCTTCTTTTGGAATAACGGAACGACTAAACGAAAGAGGATTTGAATCGGGACGTATGAAAACAGGAACGCCACCCCGTGTGGATGGGCGCTCGCTGGACTATAGCAAAATGATAGAACAACCTGGCGATAAAAGCCCGTCTAAGTTTTCCTATTCACTTCAGACCTCTCCGCTCACCCATCAGCGTTCTTGCCATATGACCTATACAAGCCCAGTGGTTCATGACTTGCTCCGCGAAGGCTTTGACAGATCACCGATGTTCAATGGCCGCATCAAAAGTATTGGACCAAGGTATTGCCCCTCGGTTGAGGATAAAATAAATCGCTTTGCTGAAAAAGAACGCCATCAAATTTTTGTAGAACCAGAAGGGTGGGATACTGTGGAGGTGTATGTTAATGGGTTCTCTACTTCGTTGCCTGAAGAAGTTCAGTTCAAAGCCTTGCGCGCTGTAGTAGGATTTGAAAACGTCAAATTTTTCCGCCCTGGCTACGCGATTGAGTACGACTATTTCCCCCCAACACAGCTTAAGCACACCCTAGAAACCAAAACCGTTGATGGCCTGTTTTTTGCTGGTCAAATAAATGGCACGACAGGCTATGAAGAAGCGGCGTCTCAAGGCATTATGGCGGGAATCAACGCACATCAACATGTAGCTAACAAATCACCATTTATTCTTTCGCGTGACGAAGCTTATATAGGCGTTTTAATTGACGACCTTATTACCAAAGGCACAGAAGAGCCGTACAGGATGTTTACGTCTCGTGCAGAATATCGTACGTTGCTTCGGCAAGACAACGCCGATGTTCGTCTTACCCCAAAAGCGCATGCAGTGGGCTTGGCGACAGATGAAAGGCTGCAGCAAATGGAGCGCCAGTCCAACAAAGCCCAATCATTAATTTCATTTTTTAATAAGACAAGCATTCGTCCGGAAGAAGTTAACCCAATTTTGCTCCAAAACGAATCTGCGCCCGTAAAGCAATCGTTCAAAATGAGTAAAGTATTGGCGCGACCCAACATCACCATAGAAGACCTTTTAACGCACAAGCCCGTTGCGGATTATGTAGCAGCGCAAGACATGGATGCCTCCGTTTTAGAGCAAGCAGAAATACAAGTTAAGTACGCAGGCTATATTGCCAAAGAAAAAGCGCAAGCAGATAAGCTCACCCAGCTTGACCACGTGCCCATTCCAAAAGAATTTGACTACGAAAAAGTCAAGTCCCTTTCTATAGAAGCACGGCAGAAATTATCAAAAATTAAACCTGTTACCATAGCACAAGCCTCTAGAATTAGCGGTGTTTCACCAAGTGATTTATCGGTGTTGCTTGTGTATATGGGTCGTTAATTGTTCCACGTGAAACCACTACGCATCAAAGACTTTTTGGTTAGCAAAGAAACGTTCCTGCTGAAGCATGACGCCTCTATAAACGCATGGCAAACAACACCAGAGATTTCGCCAGAAGCGCTTGAAAAGTATTATCCAAAAGAAGCGTATTTATCACATACGGATCAAGCAAAAGGCTTAAAAGCCAAGCTGTATTTGTGGATCAAAAAGAAAAATATTCGAACAAAACTCCATTGGATTTCCAAGTCAAGAAGTAAAGGAAAATTGTTGGACTTTGGCGCAGGCAATGGTGCATTTGCACAAGCGGCACAGGCAAAAGGCTGGGACGTATTTGCTTTTGAGTTTTCCAAAAAAGCAAAAAGCCTGCTGACTCAAAAGGGAGTAAGGCAAATCAATGAATCGCTTCAAAAAAACACGTACGACGCCATAACGCTATGGCATGTTTTTGAGCACTTGCCAAATCCATTGCAGCAAATGAATTGCTTTTATGATGCGTTAATCCCAGGCGGAATTTTGGTGTTGGCTATACCAAATCATAATTCATGGGACGCAAAACACTACGGCGCATATTGGGCAGCCTATGACGTGCCACGTCATTTGTGGCACTACAACAAAGAGGCTATTTCAACACTTGCACGGAAATCAGGATTTGCAGTTTTAAAAACATACAATATGTTTTGGGATGCATTTTATATTTCATTGCTTTCAGAACAGTATCGAAAAAATCCAATTTCCTGGCCCTTTGCGTTTATTAAAGGGCTCTACTCAAACTTGGTCGGCTGGAGGGGAAAAAACACATCTTCGCTAACAATCATCCTTCAAAAGCCAAAATAAGCCCATTTAAGCTAGCCGGACCAATAATCATATAGAATGGCGTGGAACGCAATAAGAAAAGAGAAATAACGGGCGAATTTTAAACCCAAAACAATAGTCCGCAGCTATTATGCTAATCAAAAGCAATAAGAAAAACCTATGTCGCTTTTTGATGGAGCAGTCGTGTGAGCATAAATGATAAATCAGTGAAAATCATTTGCGCATTTCCGTTTCGCTCTAAGTGGTAGGCACTTTTTTCTATCGCATCAACAATGGGTATAATATTTTCGCCATGCACAAAAGGCGCAAACTTTGAAATATTAAAATCTGTTGACGCATGAAAAGCAGCAATTTGGTTCAGCGTGTAGTGATCCATAACCGCTGCACGAAAAAGCGCGATGGCAAACGCCAAAAATTGCTTTTGCGTTTCCACTCCTTCAGATGCAATTTCTTGACTCCAATCGGCAAGCTCAAGCACCACACCCTTGTTCCCCTTGGCGCGAAAAGCCGTGCGTACCCAACGCACAAACCATTGCTCATAACGTTCTTGATTTTCTTGCTGATTATAAAGCGAAAGCGCTTTTCCAACAGCACCATTGCTTTGAGCAGCCAAGGTGTTTGCCAATTCTTGACTAGCCCCTTTCTCAACCATAAACTGAGCAACCTCTTGTTTTGACACACGACCAAAATGCGTTCGCTGACAGCGTGATCGGATAGTAGAAATGAGTTGATTTTCATCTGGACACACCAACAAAAACAAGGTTTTTGCAGGAGGCTCTTCAATGCTTTTTAGTAGCTTGTTAGACGCTGCAGTTGTAAGCTTTTCGGCATGCCAAATAACAACGCATTTCCACCCGCCTTCAAACGATTTCAAACTTACTTTTTGCATGACAGCAAGCGCATCGGTTACATTGATTGCAGCTTGCTTGTTTTCTATCCCTAAAAACTGTGACCAATCGTATAGCGTAGCGTAAGGTTGTTTTTGAACAAACTGCCGCCACGGAACGCTAAATTCACTAGACGTCGGTTTTGATTTTACCTCAGCGGTTGTTGCCGTTGGAAACACAAAGTGGATATCAGGATGAATAAGCCCGTTAGCCTTTAACCGCGCGTTAGATTCGCTGCTATCATCGCCACAAACCACAGCATTGGCATATGCAATTGCCATTGCAAGGACACCTTGTTCATCGTCTCCTTCAAATAATTGTGCGTGCGGAATTCTTCCCATAGAAAGGCTGTCAAGCAATACTTTCTTTTGGCTTTGATGCCCAACAATGTCAGAAAAATGCATGCCTAAAGATACAAACCGTATTTAACTAAATCACTACTAGATAAACCCAAACGAAATTGTATTTTTGCGCAAGTAAAACAACACCATGAATACCTTAGAAAACCTTTCTTTTGATCAAGAGCGCGCACTTATTCGTGTGGATTTTAATGTCCCTTTAGACGATACGGGTAACGTAACGGATGCTACTAGAATAGCCGCCGCCATGCCCACGATTAAGCACATTTTAGAAGCGGGGGGGAGCTGTGTACTGATGTCGCATTTGGGCCGACCAAAAGGGAACGACCCAAAGCTTAGCCTTGGTCAAATTGTCCCTACACTCGAAAAGCATTTGGGCCAATCAGTGCAATTTTGCAATGAAGTAGTTGGTCAAAAAGCCGAGGCTCAAGCTTCAGCATTACAACCAGGCGACGTGTTGTTGTTGGAAAATTTGCGTTTTCATGAAGAGGAAACCAAAGGAGATCAATCCTTCTCTGAAGCCTTGTCAAAGCTGGGAACGGTATATGTAAACGACGCCTTTGGAACTGCGCACCGCGCCCATGCCTCAACCACAGTAGTGGCACAGTATTTTGCAGGAAAAAAATGTTTTGGTCACTTATTGGCAGCAGAAATCAAAGCCATTGATAAGGTCATGTCAACAGGTGAAAAGCCCGTGTTGGCTGTTTTGGGTGGTGCGAAAGTATCCTCAAAAATTACAATTATCGAAAACATTTTGCCAAAGGTAGACCACCTTATTATTGGCGGCGGGATGGCTTTTACATTCATCAAGGCTCAAGGGGGGGCTATTGGAAAATCAATATGTGAAGATGACAAAATGCCCTTGGCATTATCCATTTTGGAACAGGCAGAAAAGCTAGGCGTGAAAATTCATTTGCCCGTTGATGTGCGCGCAGGGCAAGAGTTTTCAAACGACACGCCTCAGCAAGTGTTTCCGATTAATGAAATTCCAGACGATTGGGAGGGTATGGATGCGGGTCCAGCTTCTGAAAAAAACTTTGATGCAGTTGTAAAGCAATCCAAAACCATTTTGTGGAATGGGCCACTTGGGGTCTTTGAATTCCCCAATTTTTCTAAAGGCACTCGTGCTCTTGGCGCTAGTATCGAGACTCAAACAGCCGCAGGTGCATTTTCGCTTGTTGGCGGCGGAGACTCCGTAGCCGCAGTAAAGCTTTTTGGTCTTGAAGATAAGGTTAGCTATGTTTCCACAGGAGGCGGCGCTATGCTTGAAAGCCTTGAGGGAAAAACACTTCCTGGAATTGCTGCGATATTGGCGTAATTTTTGTTTATTGTGGTGCATGAAGCTACGTCTTTTATTGTGCATTCTTGTTTTGGGGGGCTGTAAACGCTCTTCAACCCCATTGGTTAAGCTGTCTAGCGGAAACATCAACACCATTACAGTGGTCATCCCGGACCTGCTATGGGAATCCGAAGTTGGTGATGCTGTCAGAGCAGTATTTGCTTTCCCTGCTGAGGGACTTCCGCAGCAAGAGCCAATATTTGATTTGCGCCAAATGCCACCAGAAGTATTTACAGGTTTTGCACGCTCAAGCCGAGCAATTTTATGGATAGGCTTTAGTGACGAAGTTGTTATCAGAACAGACACAAACCGCTATGCGCGTCCGCAGCAAATGACGGTACTTAGTGCGCCAGATACACCTTCATTAGTAGAAATGATTTTGTCTCAATCCACAGGAATTATTAAATCCATAAAACAAGGTGAAATAGCTGAACGTCAACGCCGTATAGGTAAATCCACATTAAAGCAGAACGCCTTACAGAATCATTTTGGGATTGATCTCACCATACCGTCGGCGTATCGTGTTTTTAAGGAAGGCGCCAAAACGGTTTGGTTTCAGCGTGAAATCCGAAAAGGGCATGTAAACCTGTTGGTTTACGAGCTTCCCAATAGCACAGCTTTAGATTGGCAAAATCCATTGCAAGATATAATCCGCATTCGAGATTCTGTTGGGCGGGCATTTGTTCCTGGAAGGCTTGAGGGAACACATTTAATTACTGAAGAGGCCTACGAACCCTATGTGAATTACACTAAAATGGCAGGCATGCAAGCCATTGAAACACGAGGCACTTGGGAGGTTAAAGGAGATTTTATGGCAGGTCCTTTTGTGCAGTATTTAATTGACGATAAAGCAACTAACCGGTATCTGATTTTGGAGGGATTTGTATTTGCTCCGTCCGTAGCTAAACGCGACTATATATTTGAAACAGAAGCTGTTATACAATCAATGCGGAAAGAAAAATAAAGACTAGCTTTCTTTTTTGTCGTTATCTTTTTCCTCTTCTTTGGTAGCGTTCTTAAATTCTTTAATTCCAGTTCCGAGACCTTTCATGAGTTCAGGGATTTTTCGTCCGCCAAACAATAGCAGCACAACTAACGCAATTACAAGTATTTGAACAGGGCTGATAGCAAAAAACATAGTTTGTATTTTTAACAAAGGTAACAAAGTAATTGGATTTATTTCGCTTCGCGATTTCAGTACAAACCAACTGCCTATATTTGTAGCAAATGGATAGCAAAAAGAAAAAGAAGTCGAACTTTTGGAAACGGTGGCTTGCCAACTATCGCTTTGTTATTTTTAATGAGGAAACCTACGAAGAACGCTTTTCATACAAGCTTAATCGGCTCAATGTGTTTCTTACCATTAGTATTTCGGTTGTGTTGCTTATTGCTGCCACTTTTTTGGTGATTTCACAAACCCAACTTAAAGAGTATATTCCGGGCTATGACTCATCAGAACTTCGCCGTCAGGCAATTCGTAACAATGACAGGCTTGATTCGCTACAGCTTACCTTAGAGCAAAACCAACGGTATATTGCATCTGTAAATAAAGTTTTAAGAGGCGATTTAGACCTTCAGGAGTTGGAAACCCAGCGTCAGTTCGATTCTTTGCAAATAGACACAGCCTATGTGGATTTTCCTACGTCAAAAGCCGATTCCCTGCTCCGTGCAGATGTGGCACAAGACGACAAATACAACGTACTTGAATCTGCGAATCAAACCGTGCCTTTTGTGCTGTTTCCTCCAGTTACAGGAACTATTAGCCAAGGGTATGATGCAAGCGTGGAACATTATGCCGTCGATGTTGTTGTTCCAAGGAGCACTCCAATTAAGGCTGCAGCTGAGGGGAACGTTGTTTTTGCTGGATGGACCACAGAAACGGGTTACGTAATTATTATCAACCACCCCTATAATATTATTTCTGTGTACAAACACAACGCCTCGCTAAATGTGCGTCAAGGCGAGGCAGTGGTGCCTGGTCAAGTTATAGCCATAGCGGGAAACTCGGGTACCATGACTACGGGACCACATCTGCATTTTGAACTTTGGAGCGATGGCTATGCCCTAAACCCTGAAGAATTCATAGAATTTGAATGATGAGTATCAAACAACGTATTGCAAAGCGATGGGCAAAGCGCGCTGTAAAAGCCACAAAAAAATGGGCAAAAACCCCCATTAAGACACAGGAAAATGTTCTAATGGAATTGGTACACAAAGCCAAAAACACTGTTTTTGGACGGGATCATGATTTTGCAAACATCAAGAGTTGCGCCGATTTTGTTTCCCGCGTTCCCATCCGTGATTACGAGGGCTTACGCCCTTATGTAGATCGTGTGGTGGCAGGCGAAGCAGACGTACTTTGGCAAGGAAAACCGTTGTATTTTTCAAAAACCTCAGGCACCACTTCTGGGGTAAAGTATATTCCTATTACAAAAGAGTCCATGCCAACCCATATCAAGACCGCACAAAATGCACTGTTCCATTACATTTACAATTCTGGCGACGCATCATTTGTGGACGGCAAAATGATATTCTTACAAGGCAGTCCAACGCTTTCAAAAACAAATGGAATTGCCACGGGACGATTGTCGGGTATAGTGGCACATTACGTGCCTTCTTATTTGCAGCGTAACCGCATGCCCTCTTGGCAAACGAACTGCATTGAAGATTGGGAGCAAAAAGTAGACGCCATTGTGGAAGAAACACGGCATGAAGACATGCGTTTAATTAGCGGTATTCCGCCTTGGGTCAAAATGTATTTTGAACGATTAAAAGACGCATCAGGGAAATCTATTTCTGAGTTGTTTCCCAACTTTTCCTTGTTTGTATATGGCGGCGTGAACTATGAGCCGTATCGTGCTGTTTTGGAGGAATTAATGGGCAAGAAAGTGGATAGTGTTGAGCTGTATCCTGCATCGGAAGGCTTTATTGCCTTTCAAGACCAATTGGATCAAAAGGGTATGCTGCTTCAATTGAACTCAGGGATTTTTTATGAATTTATAGAAGCAGACAAGGTTTTTGATGAAAACCCACCACGCATCTCATTAGCAGATGTTAAGATGGGGATTAATTACGCCATTATTCTAAACACCTCTGCAGGACTTTGGGGCTATAACATTGGCGATACCGTTGAGTTTGTAAGCCTAAATCCATATCGAATAATTGTATCGGGTAGAATAAAACATTTTATTTCGGCTTTTGGCGAGCATGTCATAGGGAAAGAAGTGGAGGAGGCTTTGCAAAAAACAGCTGAAACGCACAGCGCTCATGTCACGGAATTTACGGTAGCACCACAGGTAACACCCACAGAGGGGCTGCCCTACCACGAATGGTGGATAGCATTTGAGTCACCACCAAAAGATTTAGCTATCTTTGCAGCAACATTAGACAAAGAAATGCGTCATCAAAACACCTATTATGATGATTTGATTTCGGGAGGAGTTCTCCGGCCCTTGGTGATTAGATTATTACCTAAAGATGCATTTGAGTTGTACATGAAAAGCATTGGTAAGCTTGGAGGTCAAAACAAGACCCCGCGATTAAAGAACGACAGACAAATTGCAGATGCGTTAAATAAAGTATTCAACACAAAATAAAATTAAAAAACCCTCGTTTTGCTTTAGCAGACCAGCAATATAAAAACCAGATTATGAGTACATCTACACCCAAAAAAACGAATGACGAAGAAATAGACTTAGGCGTTCTGTTTAATTCGATTGGAAAAGGCATTTCTAAGCTTTTTGCCGCCATCGGCAGCGCCATCATGTTTGTGCTAAACACCATTTTTGCAGTAGTAGTTTTTGTGCGCAAGCGCATTGTGTATTTTGTTGCCGCCTGTGGGATTGGACTTATAGCAGGTGTTTTTGTAGAAAGAACAGTTCCTCCTAGGTATATAGCAACAGCAACTTTGGAGCCGCACTTTGATAGTTCAAGGCAACTGTACAGCAATGTGGGGTATATCAATGACCTTGCCGAGCAACAAGACTCGGTTCAGTTAAGTGCGTTTTTTGGTATTTCTCAAAGCACAGCAGCAGCAATATCTTCCATTGAAATAACTCCGTTTATTACAGAAACGAGATTACTGCAAGAGTATAATGATTATGTATCGAAATTGGACACGTTGGTAGCAAAAGAAATCACCTTTGCAGACTATGCAGATCAAATAGATGAATTTGACCGCAAAATACATACCCTAAAAATAAAATCCTCAAAACAAGATATTTTTGGGGGATTATTAGGCCCATTGATAAAATCGGTTTCTGAGGTAAGTTACTTTAAAGACCAACAAGCCACTAGATTGTCAAACTTGGAGCTTAGCGATTCCATCACACAAGTATCCATTGTACAAACCGACTCCTTACTATCGCTTTTTGAAGACGTTAGAATTGTGGAAGCGAATAAAGAATTTTCGAATGGAACGAATCTTTATATGTCTGAAAAAGCGGAAGACAACACTGAAATATCATTGTTAAACAGAAAAATTACATTGTCAAATAAATTAGAAGAAATCCGCACAGCTAAGTTAAAAGCCAAAAACGTGGTGGATGTTATTTCAGCCTTTCCTGAGGTAGGGTATTTGGACACCTCTATTTGGAAAAACAGAAAGTTTCAAGGTATTCTTGCGGGTCTTGTTTTACTATCTTTATTTTATCTGATTACCCACTTAGACGCCTTTATTCTATCAAAAAAAGACGACTAATGAATATCCTTATTACAGGCGGAGCAGGGTTTATAGGCTCGCATGTAGTCAAACACTTTTTAGCGGATAGTCGCTACCATGTTTATAACCTAGACAAGCTTACCTATGCAGGCAACCCAAACAACCTTACAGGGATAGAAAAAAGTAAGAATTATACCTTTGTTCATGGGGATATTACAGATGCATCTTTTGTCCAAACCCTTTTTGAGAAACATCAATTTAAACACATTATCCACTTGGCGGCAGAGTCGCACGTGGATCGCTCCATTACGGATCCTTTTGTATTTGCGAAAACGAATATTTTAGGCACACTAAACCTGCTGCATAGCTTTAAGGCAGCGCATCAAAAAAGGGGGATATTTTACCATATTAGTACAGATGAAGTGTATGGAACCCTAGGGGAAACAGGACTCTTTACAGAGACATCTCCTTACCAACCCAATTCGCCTTACGCCGCATCAAAAGCTAGCTCAGACCATTTTGTGCGCGCCTATGCCGAAACCTACAAACTGCCAGTGATTATATCAAATTGTTCCAACAACTATGGGCCAAATCAGTTTCCAGAAAAGTTTATCCCAGTCTGTATTCAAGCCATTGTGAACAACAAAAGCATTCCCATTTATGGCGATGGAAATTATACCCGCGATTGGCTTTATGTAGAAGATCACGCAGCAGCGATAAAAACCATTTTGGAGGAAGGAGCACCTGGCGAAACCTATAATATAGGGGGGCTAAATGAATGGAAGAATATCGATTTGGTCAAGGTGTTAATTCGGGAAACCGACAAAGCACTTGGCAGGCCTGAGGGTGCGTCGCTACCGCTGATTACGTTTGTAAAAGACCGCCCCGGGCACGACAAAAGATATGCCATTGATAACACCAAAATTATGCGTGAACTGCAATGGAAACCCGAGCACACTTTTGAAGAAGGGATTGTAAAAACGATTCAGTGGTATTTAAGTAACCCATCATGGACAGATGCCATTCTTGATGGTTCGTATCAAAATGTTACATTTAAGACATGAAGGGAATAATACTTGCAGGAGGATCTGGAACACGGCTTCACCCGATAACGTTGGCGGTGAGCAAACAACTTATGCCCGTGTATGACAAGCCGATGATATATTATCCGCTGTCAACGCTAATGAGCGCAGGAATTCAGGAGATTTTGATTATTTCCACCCCAAAAGACCTTCCCCTTTTTGAACGCTTGCTAGGGGATGGGAGTCAATTGGGATGTTCGTTTTCCTATGCCGTTCAGCCGGAACCAAAAGGCTTGGCACAAGCTTTTTTGATTGGCGAATCGTTTATTGGGAGCGACTCCATAGCACTCATTTTGGGGGATAATATCTTTTACGGAACAGGGCTACAAGCAACCTTAAAAAACAGCACAACACCAGAAGGCGGAACTATTTTTGCGTATAAGGTTCAAGACCCTGAACGCTATGGGGTGGTAACCTTTGATGCATCGGGGAAGGCAACTGCACTAGAGGAAAAGCCCAAAAACCCAGCCTCGTCTTATGCTGTTCCAGGGATTTATTTTTATGACAACGAAGTGGTTTCTATTGCAAAACAAATTAAGCCCAGCCCAAGGGGAGAGCTGGAAATTACAGATATAAATAAGGCGTATTTGCAAAAGCAAAAGCTTCAAGTACAGGTACTGGACAGCGGAACGGCGTGGCTAGATACGGGCACGTTTACTTCGCTTATGCAGGCAGCACAATTTGTACAGGTGTTACAAGAGCGACAGGGCATTCGGATTGGTGCTATTGAAGATGTGGCACTTCAAATGGGCTATATCAATCAAGCGCAATACGACACCTTTATCTCCCCATTTATTAAAAGCGGCTACGCAAAACGATAGGTATGCAGATAGATAAAACCAAGCTAGCGGGATGTGTGGTGGTTACCCCAAAAATACTTGCAGACGAGCGAGGCTATTTTATGGAAAGCTTTCGCCAATCGTGGATGGATTCGTTGGTGGAATTTTCGGGGAATTTTGTACAGGACAACCAGTCCTTTTCCCATTACGGCACCATTCGGGGGTTGCATTTTCAAGAAGGAAAGTACGCACAATCTAAACTTGTCCGGGTGGTTCAGGGCACCATTTTGGATGTTGTTGTTGATATAAAACAAGAATCACCCACGTTTGGCAAACACATCACGGTGGAACTATCAGCAGCAAAGCAAAACCAACTGTGGATTCCCAAGGGCTTTGCTCATGGCTTTTCAGTGCTTTCAGAAACGGCAATCGTATGTTATAAATGCGACGCATATTATCACAAAGCATCAGAGGGAGGAATAAACCCATTAGATAAAGATTTAGCCATTGACTGGCGAATCCCCAAAGCCGCACAGCTGCTTTCTGAAAAAGACTTGGCACTGCCATCATTTAATGACCACAAGGCATGAAAACCGTTTTAGTTACGGGGGCAAATGGGCAATTAGGGTTAGCCATACAAGCTGTAACCGCTAATTTTCCTAAACTTCAGTTTGTTTTTGCTGGAAAAGCGGAATTGGATATTACCAGTGAAAAAGAGATAGCAGCTTTTTTTGAAAACAACCAATTAGATTACTGTATAAACGCAGCCGCATACACTGACGTCGACAAGGCTGAGGAAGAACCTCAAGCGGCGTTTTTATTAAACGAAACGGCACCGCGCCTATTGGCTGAGGCCTGTAAAAAACACGGCGTTTTTTTGATTCATATTTCTACGGACTATGTGTTTGACGGCACCAAAGGAAGTCCTTACACCGTTAAAGACACACCAAACCCGATAAACGTATATGGCGCATCAAAATTAGCGGGAGAACAAGCTATAGCGGCTATTGGTGGCGATTATTGTATTGTACGCACCTCATGGTTATATTCCGAGTTTGGCAATAATTTCCAAACTAAAATTTTAGAAAAAGCGAAAACACAACCTTTTTTAGAAGTGGTGTGTGATTTATACGGCACGCCTACCTATGCCCCAAATTTAGTTGTATTTATACTCAATAAAATAAAGGGCTTAGCGTTTGCTTCAAAAGTATACCACTTTAGTGATGGCGAAACCATGAGCTGGTATGATTTGGCTCAAAAGCTTACCAATAAAGCCATTAATGAAATAGCTTCAGAAACATTGAATCTTAAAGCGGATAGACCGAAGGACACAACCCTAACATCTTTTTAAGCCCATAATCAGCAATTAAAAACACAAATCAAAATGTTAAAGTTATTTCCTTTTTAGCAGGGTTGTTAGGCATGTCTAGAGGTTGAGGAAGCGTTATAATTGTTTCTAAATTGGGACCTTCACTGAAAGTAAGCTCTAAAACTAAAGGCAACCCTTCATCAAGGTTTATTGGGGCAGAATTATTAGCATGAACATGAACTAAATCTAGCTTAAAATGCTCAATAAAGTTTTTAATTTTTAAAAGGTGCAAATCACAATCGTGAAATTCTATTGCTGATCCACAAATGTTATCTTGGTGTTTAATTATTGTTTCCAAAACCCTACATTCGAAACCTTCAATATCCATTTTTAAGAAAATAGTTTCTTCTTGAAATTGCTCAAGAATGGATTCAAGAGAACAATAAAGTTCATTATCAGCGTTTAGACCAACAAAATTTTTGATATGGCGACGTTTGTGACGAAAGAAAAGGATAAAATCAAAAAACGCCACGGCGTTTTTTAAAAACAATCTAGGCCAATAGAATTTAAATAAAGATTTTATAAAACGTTAAAAAAAACTTGTCGATAGAGGCATCATATGCATTCAAACGCAAATCATTTTTTTTAATAAAATCGCGTTCAAAACTCCAATCATCATTTATTCCTAAGCTAACCAAGACAGTTGCTTTTAGAAGACTTGACCGTGTAACTAAATAGCCACCATCATTGTCTTTACCAAGACGAATTAAATCTTCAACAGAATATAATTTAAAAAATGAAGGAAGTTTTCACCCATTTTTAGTAAAACTCTAATACATAAAATATTATTAATCAAACACAAAAAGCTACATATATAATTGTTAGTAGCATTAAACAACTCCTTATATTTGTTAGGACAATTTAACAAAATTAAATATTAGTTCTGATTATATCCGAATTAAAAGAACATTAAGAACAGCCATCGAGAAAAACAAAAACCTTATAAACAAATGGTTAAATTTTTAGACGTTAAAAGAAAAATCATTGAAATCGGGTTTTTCTTTAAACTTTCTTTATCTAAAATAGTGTCGTCTATAATTTATTTTAGGATTATTTTTTTTAGTAAGCCCAAAACCCACACCGGAATAGATCCTAGTTCAGATAAAAATATCATTGTTAGCCTAACAACTCTTCCTCACCGCACAAAAAGTAGTCTGATCACAATATATTATTTGCTTTTTCAAGAAGAGATAAAGCCTAATAAGATTATTTTATGGATAACAGAATCAGAAAATCAAACTTTCAAAGCGCTTAATAAAAGGGGAAGAAAATTATTGGAAAAATTAAAACAGTATGGATTAGAAATACATCAGACTGAGGACATAGGACCTTTGACAAAGTTTTTGCCAACTAAAGAGCACTATCCTAATTCAATAATTGTTACATCAGATGACGATATAATATACCCCAGAAAGTGGCTTAAAGATCTCTATGAATCGTATTTAAAATCACCAGAAAACATTCATTGTTATCGTGCTCACAATATGACATTTCACGATTGTGGAAGACCTAAAAAATATAATAATTGGCAATTTGAATCAATAGGGATTGAAGGCCCATCTTTAGAGCTATTCCCTACAGGAGTTTGTGGAGTTTTATATGCACCTGACCACTTAGATGAGCAGGTTTTAAACAAAGAGTTATATAAAAGACTATCTTTCAAA
This sequence comes from Flavobacteriaceae bacterium, assembly GCA_049596455.1. Lineage (GTDB taxonomy): Bacteria > Bacteroidota > Bacteroidia > Flavobacteriales > Flavobacteriaceae > UBA7446. The sequence continues at coordinate 46,693 of JBMYLP010000013.1, forward strand.
AATGATGACGTTTGGCTCAAGGCAATGTCATTAAAAAAAGGAGTGCTTTGTAAAAAGGTTAAAAAAACACCCCCTTCCTTTTTTGAAATTAATTTTAATAAAAAATCTCCATTAAACCGAACCAACGTCCACGAATCACATAATGACATTTGTATTGACAACGTATGGAAGCATTATTTTAACACAAAATGAAAGAAAGTTTTTTTAGAGGGATGGTCTCAATAGGTCTTTCAAAATATTTTGGGATGGCAATCACATTCGTGGTTACTGTTATTCTATCAAGGGTTCTATCACCATCAGAATTTGGAATTGTTGCGATTGCAGTTTCTATTTCCACATTATTAGTGATAATAGCAGATTTAGGAATATCAGCTTCAGTAATTCAAAATAAAACGCTTGATAATAAAGACTTAAACACTTTGCACACAATTGTCTTTTCGTTTGGCATTTTTTTGGGGCTTACAGCGTTTTTATTATCAAATACAATAGCTGTTTTTTTTGAGGAAATGGAACTCAAGAAAATACTAACCCTATTTTCTTTTTACATCGCCTTATTTTCTTTACAAGTTGTTCCTAAAGCCAAACTCAACAGAAATAGAAAGTTTATAAAACTTGGCTGGTTTTGCTACTTTAGTTGTTGCCATTTTGTCGACAAAGAAAAA
>JBMYLP010000014.1:0-30023 GCA_049596455.1 Flavobacteriaceae bacterium
AAAAATATGAGTTTGTCCCGTTTGGTGGAGTCGGAGGGAATCGAACCCTCGTCCAAACAAGTCAATCTAACGCTTTCTACAAGTATAGTTTTCGTTTGATTTTCGAATAGCTGCTGACCGAAAACCGCCCACAGTTACCTTAGCTTCTTTGTTTTGCAGAAGCGTCGAAGCACCGCAACTGCTATGTTGACATTAATGGTGCCTTTTTGCGGGACGCCGTCAACAAGGGCTTCCCAAAGACATCTCGCCTTCCCGCCTTGCGGGACTAGGGCCTGGACTTACTATAATTCAGTCAATTAGGCTGCAAGAGCGTAGTTATTCTCGCCATTTAAAATGGTGGTACTATGAGATTTACGAGCTATAGTCCAGCGCTCGACTTGCTTACATTGTCATGAATCTCGCTGTCAATACCAGTCGACCCCATGCGTTTCAAAGAACATTCCCAAAAAGGAGTGCAAATTTACGAAATTTCATTTACAGCTTTACGCAGTATAGTTAGCCGTTCCAATAATCCTGCCAAAAGAGGTAGAGGAAGCATATTGGCACCATCGCTTTTTGCCGAACTTGGGTCAAAGTGCGTTTCCATAAACAAGCCATCCACACCTGCTGCGATTCCAGCTTTTGCAATCGTTTCGATAAGCTCAGGGCGACCACCAGTTACACCACTTGCTTGATTGGGTTGTTGTAGCGAATGGGTCACATCTAAAATGGTAGGAGCAAAAGACTTCATTACAGGAACTCCTCTGAAATCAACCACCATATCTTGATAGCCAAACATAGTGCCTCTATCTGTAATCCATGCGTTTTTATTTCCCGAATCCATTACTTTAGTCACGGCATGTTGCATACTCTCAGGACTCATAAATTGCCCCTTTTTTAGGTTTACATACTTCCCTGTTTTAGCTGCAGCAACAACCAAGTCGGTTTGGCGTACCAAAAATGCCGGAATTTGAAGCACATCAACATACTCGGCTGCCCTTTCTGCATCAGTAACTTCGTGAATATCTGTCACCGTAGGCACCTCAAAGGTTTCACTGACTTTACGTAGGATTTTTAATGCTTTTTCATCGCCAATTCCTGTAAAACTATCTAACCTACTCCGATTCGCTTTTTTAAAACTTCCCTTAAATACATATGGGATTTGAAGTTTATTGGCTACTTCGACAATGTGTTCTGCTATGCGCAGCGCCATGTCTTCCCCTTCTATGGCACAGGGTCCTGCGATTAAGAAAAATTGATTAGACTCGGATTGACGTTTTACAAACTGTTTCATAGTACAAAAATACGGATTAAGCTAACGCAAAGCACACGAAGTCCCAACAGAAAAAAATGTACCTTTGCCGCGCAAAATAGACTATGGAAAACATCCGCAATATTGCCATCATCGCACACGTAGATCATGGCAAAACTACTCTGGTAGATAAAATCCTTCACCACTGTCAACTTTTTCGAGACAACGAAACTAAAGGTGAACTGATTCTTGATAATAATGATTTGGAACGTGAGCGAGGTATTACCATTTTGTCTAAAAACGTTTCGGTGCAGTATAAAGACACTAAAATTAATATCATTGACACACCGGGTCACGCCGATTTTGGCGGCGAAGTGGAGCGTGTATTGAATATGGCAGATGGCGTTTTACTTCTTGTAGATGCGTTTGAGGGTCCCATGCCACAAACCCGTTTTGTGTTGCAAAAAGCAATTGGTTTAAAGCTGAAGCCCATAGTGGTTGTCAATAAAGTGGATAAAGAAAATTGTACACCAGAGGAGGTTTATGAGGCTGTTTTTGATTTGATGTTTGAATTGGGTGCCGAAGAATGGCAGCTAGACTTTCCTGTCTTGTATGGCTCGGCAAAAAATAACTGGATGTCTGACGATTGGCAGAAACAAACCGATTCGGTAGCACCACTTCTAGATGCGGTGGTGGAACATATTCCTGCACCAAAAGTAGCCGAGGGCACAACACAAATGCTTATAACTTCGTTGGATTATTCTTCGTTTACGGGTCGTATTGCGATTGGACGTTTACACCGAGGTGTGCTCAAAGCATCGGATACGGTTTCTTTGGTAAAGAGAGACGCATCTGTGGTCAAATCAAAAATTAAGGAACTGTTGGTTTTTGACGGATTAGGTAGAAAAAAAGTGGATGAGGTTAAAGCAGGAGACTTATGTGCTGTTGTTGGTCTCGAAGATTTTGAAATTGGCGATACCATTGCCGATGCCGAAACTCCCGAAGGGCTACCCACCATTGCGATCGATGAGCCTACCATGAGCATGCTGTTTACTATAAATGACTCGCCGTTTTTTGGTAAAGAAGGAAAGTTTGTTACCTCGCGTCATATCAAAGACAGATTGGAACGTGAGTTGGAACGTAATTTAGCCATGCGTTTGGAGCCAACAGACTCCGCAGATAAATTCATGGTGTTTGGGCGTGGCGTGTTGCATTTGTCTGTGCTTATTGAAACCATGCGCCGAGAGGGTTATGAACTACAAATTGGGCAACCGCAAGTAATCATCAAAGAAATTGATGGAAAAAAATGTGAACCCATAGAGGAGCTTTCTATTGATTTACCCGAAGATGTTTCTGGCAAAGCCGTTGAAATGGTTACCATGCGAAAAGGCGAAATGACCGCTATGGAGCCTAAGGGTGGACGTATGTTGTGTTCGTTTAAAATTCCATCCCGAGGCATTATTGGATTGCGAAATCAGTTGCTTACTGCTACGGCAGGTGAGGCGATTATGAATCACCGATTTATTGAATTTGAACCCTACAAAGGTGAAATACCAGGTCGTATTAACGGCTCATTAATTTCCATGGAAAAGGGAACAGCAATTCCGTACTCGTTAGATAAGCTTCAAGACAGAGGAAAGTTTTTTATTCCTCCAGGAGCTGAGATTTACACGGGACAAGTTATTGGCGAAAACTCCCGCGCCGACGATTTGGTTGTGAATGTAACCAAAACCAAAAAGCTCTCAAACGTCCGTGCTGCCGGTTCTGATGATAAAGTTAAATTAGCTCCTCCAATCACGTTTAGCCTCGAAGAAGCATTGGAGTATATCCAAAAAGACGAGTACGTAGAAGTTACGCCAAACGCGTTGCGTTTACGTAAAATATACCTAGACGAAAACGAGCGTAAACGTCGCGGTAAGCAAGTCGGGTAATTTATTTGCTAAGTTTGCGTTATCGGTTATAGGTCATTAATCAAATTTTTGACTACTTATTATCATGAGTAAAAGAAGTGATTTTATCATACTTTTGGCATTATTGCCATTGTTTGGGATTCAAGTCTTAATTGCAATACAGGGGTTTGATGTTTGTGACGAGGGTTCGAAACTTACATTTTTCCAGCAATTTTTCAATGATATAGGTTCTGTCAGGTATAATTTTGTTCACTACGTTACAGGAGTTGTTGGGGGTCTTTGGTACAATCTTTACCCAACTGGCGGTATTTTATGGTTTCGGATTCTTACTATAATTATTCAGTTGAGCACGCTCCTAATCTGCTTTCAGTTTCTAAAAAAGTTTTTAAATAGTAAGTTTATTTTTTTTGGGCTATGCATAGCTTTGTTTTTAAATGATTACGGATTTCTTGCTTTTTATCACAACCATCTTACAGCACTTTTAAATACTTTGGTGGTCATTCTATTGTATTATGCAATAAAACATGAAAATATAAAGTCTTTTTTACTAGCAGGTATTTTGGTTGGAATCAACGTTTTTGTTCGAATACCTAATGTGCTTTTAATTTCTTTTGGATCAGTATTGTTTTTTGATAAGCTCTTTGTAAGTAAACACCTTTCTTGGTCGACAGTATTTCGGCATTTAGGAACTTATTTAACAGGTGTATTTGTTGGTTTTTCACTGGTGTTTGTGCTACAATTAGCACTGGGGCATTTGCCGTATATGAAGGAGGCAATTGCAACACTATTTCAATTTTCGCAAGCAACAGACAGCGATCATAATTTGTTGCGAATGATTAAGATTGAGTTGTTCAATTATTACACGATTGCCAAGTTCATGGCAGTTATCGCATGTCTTGCTTTTGTATTTTCAAGATGTTACCAAAAACTATATAAAAGCAAACTCCTCGTTGTTTTTTTGAGTGTTGTATTTACTGCTATTTTTTCATATTTAATTTTCATAGGGGGAATAAGATTTTCTTATGCTTTTTGCACATTAATTTTGCTGTATGTTTTATTTTCTCAAAAGGAAAGTTATGACCTTCGGTTGCTAACTTTTTTGTCCTTGGTTATGATGTACGTAACTCCTTTGGGCAGTAGTGAGGGATTGTATAACACGGGATATATTTGTTTATGGATATCCATGCCATTGAGCATTAGTTATTTGGCATCAAAGCTATTTTTTAATAGTTCACTTGTTTTAGTTGATGCTAAGCAAAAAACCTTTCACGTGTTTTCGCTACTTCTTGTTTTTGCAACACTCTTTACTAAAGCATACCAAATTTCGCACAATGCATATTTTGATTATGGACCAAGGTGGCAAAAGACACACCCTATTCACTCTAACTTTGCAAGAGGAATTTATACCACAAAAGAAAAAGCTGATGTTATCAATGGATTGCTCGAAGTATTGCCTTCCTTTGTTAAACCAGGTGATTTGTTACTAACTTATGACAGTATTCCGATGGTTCATTTTTTCACACAAACTCGTCCGTTTATGTACAATCCTTGGATATGGATTTATGATGGTTATTCCTTTTCCAAACAGTTAAACAGAGCAGTTCAAGAGCAACCATATTTACCTGTAATTGTTCAACAAAAGTTTGAAACAATTGGTGGGTTTGGTGAGCCAAACCCTTATTACCTCAGAGAGGATAAAACCAGAGACGTATATAGCTATAATGTAGAACGTGTTAAAGCTTTTAATAAATTTATAGCTGATTATGAGTACAGTATTTCATGGTCAAACACATATTTTAATATCTATGAAGTAAAATCAAAAAAGTAGCTATCCTTTTTATGAATAAATCTATACTTCGCATTCAAAACTTTGAGCCAACTTATGAAAAGGACTGGGACGAATTTGTCTATAAATCAAAGAATGGAACATTTATGTTGACCAGAAAGTTCATTAACTATCACGGGAATAAATTTGAAGATACATCATTGTTAATCTATAAAAACGAGAAGCTAATTGCGGTTTTTCCTGCCAACCGTAAAGATGCTGCCGTCTATTCTCATCAAGGATTAAGTTATGGCGGTTTGGTGTTAAAGCCTTTTGTAAAACTGAGCGAAGTGCTAGCTGTTTTTCATGCAATCTTAAAGCACTATGAAAGTTTGGGTGTTCAAGAACTATACATAAAGCAAACCCCATCAATGCATCACAAAGCTCCTTCGGATGAAATGCTTTATGCATTCTTTTTAACCAACTCTGTGCTATATAGGCGGGATGCAGCAATTTGCCTCAATCCAAAAAACTATAAGCCAAATCAAAACAGACGAAGAAAAATAAAGACTACCAAGAACCTGCAGTTGGAAATTCGCGAAACGATTGATATGACACCTTTTTGGAACGATGTGCTAATCCCAAATTTGCAAATCAAACACAATGGAAGACCTGTGCATTCCTTGCAAGAAATACAGTTTTTAAGAGATACTTTCCCAGATAATATAAAACAGTTTGATATTTATTTGGATGGTGAGATTCTTGGCGGAACCACCTTGTTTAACTCGAAGGAAACATCTCTTGCACAATATATTTCTGCTACCGAAAAGGGAAAATCTTTGGATGCGCTTTCCAAATTATTTGATTTTATTATATCTGAATACGCCAATACTTTTACGTATTTCAGTTTTGGGCATTCAAACGAAAATAATGGACGTGTTTTAAACCAATCACTGAGCTATTGGAAGGAAAGCTTTGGTGGCAGTACTTTTGTTCAAGATTTTTATAAGACTGAAATTGACAGCCATGAATTACTAGAACCTTTCTTGTTGTGAATTTTTCTCAAGGATTAGGGTATTCAATTCTAAACGGCGTAGTACTTCTTTTACGTGCCTTTTCCGCTATTATCATTAACAAATTAGTAGTTGTATTTTTAGGAGGTTCAGGCTTACTCTTTTTAGGAAATCTTAAAAATATTTTTTCCATTTTACAGCAAATTAGCGGCGCAGGTGTATATGAGGGTATAGTTAAATACACCTCGGGAGAATATAAAAACCGAGCGTCCTACGTGCTTCAGGCTGGACTTTCACTAATGCTGGTTGGACTTGTTGTTGCGATATTGTTGTATGGAATTTTCTCATCAACTATTTTCGAATTATTACCCATTAGTTCCGAAGAAAATACATTGAAATTTTGGCTTTCTTTGGGTATACTACTCAGTTTGATTTGCTTTGTGCTTCATACTCTTTTTCAATCTTTTTTTCATGGAAAAATGGAGTACAAAATGGTTGTGCTAACTTCTGCTATTTCAGTAGTGTTAAGCCTAGGAATTTCAGTTTTGTTAATTTTCTTTTTTGGAAAAACAGGCGCTGTTGCCAGTGTTCTAATGCCAAGTGTGACATTGTTTTTCACCTATTTGTTTTTCACCAAAAGCACAAAGCAGTTTTTGGATAGCTTTAATAAAAGCGGCTTTAAACTGCTTATGGTAAAACCACTTGTTTCTTACACGCTTATGTCAGCTCTGACAGCGATTGTTTTTCCATCTGTTTTTCTGTTTATTAGGTCGCTATTGACAACGACTTCGAGTTTGGAATTGGCGTCCTATTGGGAGGGCTATAGTAAACTTTCGCTTTTTATTAGTGGATTAGCGATTTCCTCCATTTCACTTTATTATTTGCCAAAACTCACTCAAGCTGCCACTACTTTTGAAATTAAAAATGTAATTATTTGGGGGTTAAAATTCATGCTATTTATCGGATTGCCCTCGCTTGTGTTGATTTATATCTTTCGCAATCAGATTATTCCATTACTCTATACAGACGATTTTCTTCAAGCTGTTTTTTTGCTCAAGTGGGAGCTTCTAGGTACTGGTTTTAAGTTGATTTCATTCACCTTTTCTTTTTTAATGATTGCAAAAAAAATGACAAAGACTTTTGTGATTTCAGAGCTTTTTTCGGGTGTTCTTTTTTTGGTGTTAAGTTTATTTTTAATTGACCGCTTTGGAGTGGAAGGCGCATCTATAGCTTATGCAGCTACGTACTTTATATACTCCGTTTGGGTGCTCCTGTACTTTAATGGAAAATTTAAATTTTTCTTAATAAATTAAAAAATTTCCTTGCCGTACTGTTTTGACTCGATATAAAGTATATCAAATTCAAAAGCATTGGTTTTCTGAATAGGTTATAATGCTTTTTTCCTCTTTTCTTATTTCCTGTCAAGCTTGCATTGTGTAACATATGGTTGTGGTCAATACGTCGGATTTTGTCAATTTCATCTGCCGAGAAGTTATATTTTTCAGCAAAAAATAATTTTGTGCGCAAATAAGACTTTGTATTGTTGGAATGAGAATTTCGATGAATACGATATACACTCAATACTTTTGGGATTAATCCGAAATCGGAATTCATAACTAAATCAGTCAAGATGGGGTAGTCTTCAAATTCAAATCCCTGCTGCTTATAAACACTAAAATCAGTAATTTTCAAAAGAACATCTTTTCTATAGCAACAGCCCATAAAAGAATTTCCATAAACTTTTTGATAGTTTATGTAGCCCTCCTTAGACATTTTCATGTTTTTTTTGTTGTAGAAACGCTTGTACCTTCCTGTGCGCTCAAAATAGCAATCAAAGCCACTGTCAACAAAGCTGTAGGTGGGGTTTTCGTCAAGAGTTTCAACCAAAATTTGTAGGGCATTTTCATCAGACAGCCAGTCGTCTCCTGCCAAATCAAACACATATTCACCGCGGCATCTTTTAAGTGTTTCAATAAAGTTTTCTAGAATCCCCAGGTTTTTAGGGTTTTTATGTGCCTTTATGTTATCATGCCTTTTGGCGTATTTCTCGATAATATTGAAAGTATCATCACTAGAGGCATCATCTCCAATAACTATTTCAAACGGGAACGTTGTTTTTTGGTGAAGTACAGAATCTAACGCATCTTTGATGTATCTTTCGCAGTTATAAGTGAGTATGTGTACGGATAACATCATGAAAATTATGCTTTTTAACTTATGTCAAAAGTAAGCATTGCAATCATAACACCCTCGTTAGGTTTTGGTGGCTCTGAGCGCGTTTCTGCACAAGTTTCTGTTTTTTTGGAAAAAGAAGGTCACCAGGTTAGTGTATTCGCTGCCTACCCTGACTATTTGTATCCTCACGGAGGAAAATACACGTGTTTAGGAATGAAAAAAGGTTCTTTTTTTAAACCTTTTTTCATGGTTTTGGCTTTTTTTAAACTCCGGTTAGCTTTTAAAAAGACCTCTTTTGATTTTGTGATTGATTTTAGGTCAAGACGCATTTTTTGGATTGAAATATTATATTCTGCAGCTATCTATCCTTTGGCTAAACACATTATACCAACGGTTCATTTAGCATTACTTCAAAATTACATTCCAAAACCTTGGTCACTTTTTAGAAAAATATACCTTAAATACCCAGCGATTATTTCTGTCTCAGAAACCATAACTTCCCAATTACAACAACATGGTTTTACCAACGCCAAATGCATAAAAAACGCTGTAGATGTTACATGGATTGAAATGCAGCAAGATTACCCTATAGACTTCGACAAGCCTTTTATTATAACTGCCGGCAGAATGGATGATGATATAAAGCAAATCAACCATGTAATAGAAGCTTATGCCCAAAGTAGTCTTCCAAATCAGGGTGTTCATTTGTTGATTTTAGGAGACGGAAGAAAGAAACCAGAATTTGAGCAGTCAAAAAATGAATTGCCTTGCCATGCTATGATTCACTTTTTGGGCTTCAAGCAAAATCCATTTCCATATTTTGCTAATGCAATGTTTTTTGTTTTGGCAAGCCATTATGAGGGATTTCCAATGGTTCTTATTGAGTCTTTGGCTTGTGACACTCCTGTAATTTCATATGACTGCCCCACAGGACCAAGAGAAATTATTCAGCACGAAAAAAATGGATTGTTAGTGGAGTATCAAAATCGAAGCGCCCTAAAAGAAGCGGTAGATAGGTTGTATTTAGATAAAAATCTATTTCAAAAATGCCGCTTGAATGCAAAAAAGTCAGTTTCTAATTTGCAAAGCGATCGCATTCAAAACCAATGGACAAAGCTAATTTTTGAAATCAATCAAAAATAATAATGATAAAAAAGCTTCATTTAATTACACCATATATACCTTTTCCTGCAGACTTTGGCGGTGCTATTGATGTGTTTTATAGAATTGTTGCTTTAAAAGAACTTGGTGTTCGTATCCACTTACATTGTTTTGAATATAATAGGGGGCAATCAAAAGAACTTGAAGGCTATTGCGAAAAAGTTTACTATTACAAAAGGGGTGTGCTATGGAAAAAGTTTTTTTCAAAAGTACCTTACATAGTAAACAGTAGGAATGCCGATGCGCTTACCAAGCGGTTAAATGAAAATCCTTTTCCTATTCTTTACGATGGTTTACACAGCTCTTTCACGTTAAATACTGCTGCAATAAGCCAAAAAAAGTACTTTAGACCACACAATGTAGAAGCAGATTATTTTTTGTATTTGGCAAAAGCCGAGACCAATGTCCTGCGTAGAGCCCTGTTATATGTTGAGTATTTTAAAATCTTAAGATATGAAAAACACGTTTCAAGCGCTGAAGCAATTTTCGCAATAACCATAAACGATCAAAAACACTTTTCAAGCTTTTCTAAAACATGCTTAGTTAGGGCTTTTCATTCAAACACTACCATTCAATCCAAAACAGGAAAAGGGAAATATGCGCTCTATCATGGAAATTTGACCATACCAGAAAATATAAAAGCTTTGCGTTTTTTGTTAGATGAAGTCTTTTCAAAAATCGATTATCCATTAACAGTTGCCGGGAAAATCACAAGTGAAAAGCTTAGTAGAAAAATTAAAAGTCATTCGAACATTACCCTTGTGGAAAACCCAAGCCAAAGAATAATGAACGATTTAATACAAAATGCGCAGCTGGTCCTTCTGCCTACATTTCAAGAAACGGGCATAAAGTTGAAGCTATTGGAATCCCTTTTTAAAGGGCGTCACTGCATTGCTAATAACGCTATGATTGATAATACCGAGCTTGAGTCGTATTGTGTCAAAGCCAACGCTCCAAATGAATGGATTGAAATGATTCAGAAGTATAAAGATTTTCATTTTTCATCCGAGGATATTGAAAAAAGAAAGTCGATTATGTCTCTTTTTAACAACGTAAATGAGGCCAAAAAAATAATTGATAAAATCTTTACTGCTTAACCATTACTTCAGACACCTTACCATCTTCACACTTAAAGGTCTTGCCAGGATATTTTTGAATGATGCCAAAGTCATGCGTAGCCATCAAAACGGTGGTGCCTTTTTTGTTTATTTCAAGCAGCACTTCCATGATTTCCCAGCGTGTAAGGGGGTCTAAATTCCCTGTGGGTTCATCGGCAAGAAGCACTTTTGGGTTGTTTAGTAGTGCCCGAGCAATAGATAATCGCTGCTGTTCGCCACCCGATAAGGTTTGCGGATAACGCTTTTCTTTGCCTTCCAAACCAACAAGCGTCAATACCTCGCTTATTCTAGCGTTGCGCTCGTCTTTGTTTTTCCAGCCAGTAGCACGCAATACAAAGGATAAGTTTTGACTAACATTTCGATCGGGTAGGAGTTTAAAATCCTGAAACACAATGCCTAGTTTTCTTCTCAGCTTATGAATGCGCCTTTTCTTGAGTGATGATAGCGCCGTGTCACAAATGGTAATTTCACCTTCGCCCAGTGGAAGTGCAGCATACATCGTTCGTATCAAACTGCTCTTTCCGCTTCCCGTCCTACCAATAAAATATACAAACGCCCCTTCAGCCACTTCAAGTGAAACATCTTTCACGACCACCTTTTTGTGCTGGCTGATGGTTGCATTTTCTATTTTGATTATTGATGAACTCATATCTGCCATAAAAGTAAGCATGTTTTTAGAAGGAGTTAAAGAAAACTTCTATTTAACAATCACATTTAATTAAAGTATTAAATAAAAATAGCAATTATAGCTTAATAATTAAATTAAAAAAAGAAATAATAGTTTAAAATAAAAATAAAAAATACAAATTTGCATCAAAATTTAAACTATGTGTGGAATTGTTTGTGCTTTAGATATTAAGCAACCCGCTGAGGAGCTTCGTCCGCAGCTTCTTGAAATGTCAAAGAAAATCCGCCACCGCGGTCCCGATTGGAGTGGAATTCATGCAGATGACTTTGCCGTAATGGCACATGAGCGATTGGCAATTGTTGATCCAACTTCTGGACGTCAGCCACTCTATAGTGCTGATAAAAATTTGGTATTAGCTGCCAATGGAGAAATATACAATCACCGTGAACTTCGTGCTACAACACCAGATTACGCCTTTCAAACAGGTTCTGACTGCGAAGTTATTTTAGCACTCTATAAGCAAAAAGGCGCTGACTTTATCGACGATTTAAACGGTATTTTTGGCTTTGTTGTGTATGATGTTGCCAACAGAAGTTTCCTTATTGCTCGCGACCATATGGGTATCATTCCGTTGTATTATGGATTTGACCAAAACGGGACGAGATACGTGGCGTCTGAACTCAAAGCATTAGAAGGCGTTTGCCATACCATTGAAGTTTTTCCTCCAGGGCATTACATGACTGAAAAAGACTACGAACCAAAAAAGTGGTACACACGCGATTGGGAGGATTATGATGCCGTTAAAGACAACGAAACGAGTATCGACGATTTAGGAAAAGCACTGGAAGATGCCGTACATAGACAATTGATGAGCGATGTGCCTTATGGCGTTCTGCTTTCGGGTGGTTTGGATTCGTCCATAACTTCAGCGTTAGCCAAAAAGTTTGCTAAAAACCGTATTGAAGCTGATGATCAACAAGAAGCATGGTGGCCGCAATTACATTCTTTTTCTATCGGATTGGAAGGCTCGCCCGATTTGGCTGCTGCTCAAGTGGTTGCCGATAAGATTGGAACAGTGCATCATGAAGTGACTTTTACCGTACAAGAAGGATTGGATGCCATCAAAGATGTTATTTATCATTTAGAGACCTATGACATTACTACTGTTCGTGCGTCTACACCTATGTATCTGCTTGCTCGTGTAATAAAGTCTATGGGAATAAAAATGGTGCTTTCTGGCGAGGGTGCCGACGAGGTGTTTGGTGGGTATTTATATTTTCACAAAGCACCAAATCCAGAGGAATTTCATAAAGAGACCGTCCGAAAACTTGAGAAGTTGTACCAGTACGATTGTCTGCGCGCCAACAAGTCGTTAGCGGCTTGGGGTATAGAGGGGCGCGTACCCTTTTTGGACAAAGAGTTTATGGATGTAGCGATGCGTATCAATCCAAAGGATAAAATGATTACGCCAGAGCGCATGGAAAAATGGGTGCTTAGAAAGGCTTTTGAGGACGAACTACCAGCATCGGTGGCTTGGCGTCAAAAAGAACAGTTTAGCGACGGCGTGGGCTACAGTTGGATCGACTCCCTTAAAGAAGTTGTAGAGGAGGCTGTATCCGATGCGCAAATGGCGCAAGTAAGCCATCGTTTTCCAGTGCAACCGCCACGTACCAAAGAAGAATATTACTACCGAAGCATTTTTGAGGAACATTTTCCTTCACAGGCAGCAGCCTTGACTGTTCCTTCCGTGCCTTCTGTGGCGTGTAGTACGCCTACGGCATTGGCTTGGGATGCATCATTTCAAAACATGAACGAGCCTTCTGGACGTGCTATTGGTGCCGTGCACGTAGACGCGTATGAATAGGAGTTTTTTTACACACATGATGTTGATAACTTGACTTAAAACAAGCCTCGCTTTAACCTTAAAAGTGAGGCTTTTACGTTAAATTTGTAAGAATAGCTTTTTTCTTAATCAGATTATATGAGTGATCAACCCAATCAAAATTATTCCGCAGATAGTATACAGGCGTTAGAAGGAATGGAGCATGTGCGCATGCGTCCGTCTATGTATATTGGAGATGTAGGTGTTCGTGGATTACACCACCTTGTTTATGAAGTTGTAGACAATTCCATCGATGAGGCACTTGCAGGGCACTGTGACCTTATTTCAGTCCAAATCAACGAAGATAACTCCATCACAGTTGAAGATAACGGACGTGGAATTCCTGTGGGAATGCACAAAAAAGAAGGTGTTTCTGCTCTTGAGGTGGTAATGACTAAAATTGGCGCTGGAGGTAAATTTGATAAAGATTCCTATAAAGTATCGGGTGGACTGCACGGTGTGGGTGTTTCTTGTGTTAACGCACTTTCAGAAACACTAAAAGCAACCGTTTATCGCGAAGGTAAAGTATGGGAGCAGGAATATGAACGTGGCAAGGCACAATACCCTGTCAAAACAGTTGGCGAGTCTGACAAAGCAGGTACGGTGGTTACCTTTTTACCCGACCGTTCCATTTTCACGCAAACCATAGAATACAACTACGAAACCCTTGCCAATAGAATGCGAGAGCTCGCTTTTCTGAATAAGGGAATCAAAATTCAACTAACAGACCACAGGCAAAAAGATGATAAAGGGGAGTCTGTTGGGGAGTTATTTCATTCTGAAGAAGGGTTAAAAGAATTTATCCGCTTTTTGGATGCCAATCGTGAACCCATTACTGCCGATGTCATCTCTATGGAAGGGGAGAAAAATGACATTCCAGTTGAAGTGGCTATGATTTACAACACTTCATTTACAGAGAACTTACACTCTTACGTGAATAATATCAACACGCATGAAGGTGGTACGCATCTATCTGGTTTTAGACGTGGTCTAACAACTACATTAAAAAAATATGCTGACGCATCAGGTATGCTTGATAAGCTCAAATTTGAAATATCTGGTGATGATTTTCGCGAAGGGCTAACAGCAATTGTGTCCGTTAAGGTTGCCGAGCCGCAGTTTGAAGGACAAACCAAAACAAAACTAGGAAACAGAGAAGTGAGTGCGGCGGTCTCACAAGCCGTTTCTGAAATGCTAGAAAACTATTTGGAAGAGCATCCCAACGATGCCAAATCCATTGTCCAAAAAGTTATTTTGGCAGCCCAAGCAAGACATGCTGCGCGCAAAGCCCGTGAAATGGTGCAACGCAAAACCGTAATGAGCGGTGGTGGCTTGCCTGGAAAACTCTCCGATTGCTCAGAACAAGATCCGCATTTGTGCGAGGTGTTTTTGGTAGAGGGAGACTCGGCAGGTGGTACGGCAAAGCAAGGTCGTGATCGAAATTTTCAAGCCATTTTGCCACTACGTGGTAAAATCCTTAACGTGGAAAAAGCAATGCAGCACAAAGTGTTTGAAAACGAAGAAATTCGAAACATCTATACAGCATTGGGTGTAACCATAGGTACCGAAGAAGATGCCAAAGCGCTAAATTTAGAAAAATTACGCTATCATAAAATTGTGATTATGTGTGATGCCGACGTTGACGGAAGCCATATTTCAACCCTTATTTTGACCTTCTTTTTCCGCTATATGCGCGAGCTTATCGAAAATGGCTATGTGTATATTGCCACCCCACCACTTTATTTAGTGAAAAAGGGTACCAAAAAACAGTATGCTTGGGATGACGACCAGCGTGATAGACTACTTCAGGACTTTGGTCAAGGTGCATCGGTACAGCGTTATAAAGGGTTGGGAGAGATGAATGCAGAGCAACTTTGGGACACCACCATGAATCCAGAGTTCCGAACCTTACGTCAAGTTACTATTGATAATGGGGGCGAGGCTGACCGTGTTTTCTCCATGCTTATGGGTGATGAGGTGCCGCCACGACGCGAATTCATTGAAAAGAATGCCATCTACGCAAATATTGATGCCTAATCTTTCGGGATTAAGCTTCAAGACGTATTTTTGCAAAACCAAAATAACAAACACATGAAAGTTACTATTGTAGGTGCCGGAAATGTTGGCGCCACTTGCGCAGATGCCATTGCTACACAACGCATTGCTAGCGAAGTTGTATTGCTCGATATTAAAGAAGGTTTTGCTGAAGGCAAAGCCCTAGATATGATGCAAACCGCTACTACACTTGGCTTTAATACCAAAATTGTTGGGACAACAAATGATTACACCAAAACTGCCAACAGCGATGTGGTTGTTATTACTTCTGGTATTCCACGAAAGCCCGGCATGACGCGCGAAGAACTTATTGGCATAAACGCAGGAATTGTTCAGACTGTTTCTGAAAATGTTTTGGCAAACTCGCCAAATGCCATTATTGTGGTGGTGTCAAATCCTATGGATACCATGACCTATTTGGCGTTGAAAAAAACGGGGTTGCCAAAAAACCGCATTATTGGAATGGGTGGTGCACTTGATAGTTCACGATTCAAAACCTATTTATCTCTAGCTTTGGATAAGCCCGCAAACGATATTCACGGTATGGTTATCGGCGGTCACGGCGATACAACCATGATTCCACTTACACGATTGGCCTCATACAATGGTATTCCTGTTTCTACTTTACTGGAAGATGATGCATTAAAGCAAGTTGCTGCCGACACTATGGTGGGCGGTGCAACGCTCACAAAACTACTGGGAACATCGGCGTGGTATGCTCCTGGAGCTTCTGTTGCCTATTTGGTAGACAGTATTTTGAACGATCAAAAACGTATTATTCCTTGTTCAGTTTATCTTGAAGGGGAATACAAGCAAGAGGATATTTGTATTGGCGTGCCTTGTGTTATTGGGCGTAACGGATGGGAATCTATTGTAGATGTACACCTTACCGAAGAAGAACAAGCAACATTTGACAAAAGTGCTGCTGCCGTTCGTACCATGAATGCAGCATTAGATAATATCCTTTCGTAATTTTTTTACCTCTTTAATTAGGTATTTGTTAATCTGGGCGGATACGTTATATTTGCTCGTCTCATATACGACACTAAATTCTTTATCATGCAGAATAACGGACTTATCAGACTTTTTGCCGTTTTGTTTGGCCTTGTCAGCCTATACCAACTTTCATTCACCTTTGTTACCTCCAAGATTGAGTCAGACGCAAAGACGTTTGCACAAGCATCGGTAAACCCCGATGATGCAAACTATTTTGCGCTTGTGGACATTGCTGAGCGGAACTATCTGGACTCTATTTCAAACGAAACCGCTTTTGGATATACTTCGTATGCAACGGCAAAAGATCGCGAACTCAACAAAGGCCTTGACCTTAAAGGAGGAATCAATGTTATTTTGCAAGTATCTGTAAAAGATATTTTGAAAGGATTAGCAGAAAACTCGCGTAATCCATTGTTTAACCGTGCCTTAGAAGACGCTGATGCCTTACAAAAATCTTCTGATGATACCTATGTAGAAAGTTTTTTTGAAGCCTTTGACGCACTTAAAGGCGACTCAAAGCTCGCAAGTCCAGATATTTTTGCCAATCGCACACTCAGCGATGACATCAACTTTAATATGTCCGATGAGGAGGTGCAACCTATTATTCGTAAAAAAATTGATGCTTCCATTGTTTCAGCATTTGAGGTATTGCGGAAGCGTATCGATAAGTTTGGCGTTACTCAGCCTAACATTCAACGATTAGGAAATTCGGGGCGCATTTTGGTTGAGTTACCTGGAGCACGTGATGTTGAGCGTGTAAAAAATCTGTTGCAAAGTACGGCGCAACTAGAATTTTGGGAGACAGCTTCAAACCAATCCTATAGTACGTTTTTGGCACAAGCCAACGAATTGCTCAAAACAGTTGTTGCAGCCAAAAAGGAAACCACTACTGAAGAGACTTCGGAAATTGACGATTTGCTTTCAGACGTATCTGCGCAGCAAGATTCAATAAGTACAGTGGTAAACCCCATATACGACTATGTTAAAGGGGCTGGTTATGCTGGCGGTCCAGTGCTGTTGCAAGTCGATGCAAAAGACCAACCCATTTTGGAGGAGTATCTTAATCGTTCGGACGTACGTGCGCTGCTTCCTGCCGATTTGCGTTTTACCAAATTTTTATGGGGAATTCCCAGTGCGGAAACCGATTTAGTTGATTTATACGTAGTCAAAGCAAACAGATCCAATGAACCACCTCTTAGCGGTAGCGTAATTGTAGATGCAGCACAAACATACGACCAACTTGGTGCGCCTGCCGTTTCCATGCAGATGAACGGAAAAGGCGCGCGTATTTGGGAGGATATGACAGGCAAAGCATTTCGTGAGGGCAGCAATATTGCCATTGTGTTAGACGATGTGGTGTATTCTGCTCCTGGTGTTTCTAAAGGTGCCATTGCGGGTGGACGTTCTGAAATTTCGGGTCAGTTTTCGCTTAACGAAGCCATTGACTTGGCAAACGTATTACGTGCAGGTAAACTTCCTGCTGCTGCCGAAATTATTCAATCTGAAATTGTTGGGCCATCTCTTGGTCAAGAAGCTATTGAAAGCGGAATCAACTCCTTTGTGATTGCACTGCTTTTGGTACTGGCATGGATGATTTTCTATTATGGTCGTGCCGGACTGTATGCCGACATTGCACTTACGCTGAATATTGTATTGATTTTTGGTATTCTTGCTGGGCTTGGTGCCGTTCTTACCCTTCCTGGTATTGCAGGTATTGTACTTACTATTGGTATGTCGGTAGATGCCAACGTACTTATTTTTGAACGTATTCGTGAGGAACTAGCCAAAGGAAAAGGTCAAAAACAAGCCGTTTCTGATGGATTCAAAAATGCGTTGTCTTCTATTTTAGATGCAAATATTACCACTGGACTCACGGCATTTATCTTATTTATTTTTGGAACAGGACCTATTAAAGGCTTTGCTACAACCTTGCTAATTGGTATTGCTACTTCGTTGTGTACCGCCATTTTTGTTACAAGACTTCTTGTAGATGGACGCCTTCATAAAGGATATTCACTTGAGTTTGCTACTAAAGCAACCAAAAATCTATTCCGAAACCTAGCAATTACATTCCTTAAAAAACGCAAGATTGCTTATGTGATTTCGGGTGTGCTTATTACCATTGGTGTTTTCTCTCTTTTCACAAAGGGATTAAATCAAGGTGTTGATTTTGTTGGTGGACGTTCATATACTGTTCGTTTTGAGCAGGCAGTGAATCCTTCTGACGCACAGGCACAGCTGGTATCACTTCTTGGAAGTGCCGAAGCCAAAACCTTTGGTGAGGACAATCAGCTAAAAATCACCACCAACTACAAAGTTGATGTGGAAGGAACCGAAGTGGATAACGAAATTCAGCAGGCACTGTATAGCGGTCTTTCTACTTTTTTACCACAAAACTTATCTTATGATGATTTTGTTAATGGCGCTGAAGACAAACAAGTGGGTATTATGTCGTCTATCAAAGTAGGACCCACCATTGCTGATGATATTAAGAAAAACTCCTTCTTGGCGGTATTTGGATCGCTCATTGTGGTGTTTCTGTATATTTTGTTGCGCTTCCGCAAATGGCAATATTCACTTGGTGCGGTTGCTGCGGTATTCCATGATGTATTGATCGTATTGGGTGTGTTTTCAATTGCGTACACGTTTATGCCGTTTAGCATGGAAATCAATCAAGCATTTATAGCTGCAGTACTTACCGTAATTGGGTATTCGTTAAACGATACTGTGGTAGTATTTGACCGTATTCGAGAATTTACACGCCTGCATACTGGTTGGGAAAGCAGCAAAACGGTAAACAGCGCCCTCAATAGTACGTTGAGTAGAACCATCAATACGTCACTTACCACCTTGGTGGTATTGTTAGCGATATTTATTTTCGGAGGAGAAGCTATCCGTGGATTTATGTTCGCCCTTATTGTTGGAGTGCTTGTGGGTACTTATTCGTCGTTGTTTATTGCCACGCCGGTAATGTTTGATACCTCTAAAAAGAACAAGGAAAACGACTAAGCCTTTGCTTTGTTTCGGTACGAAAGGGCGATTAACGCTAATCCCAATAGTATAAGCGGAATGCTAAGCCATTGTCCGGTGGAAAGATAACCTATCTTTTCTCCAAAACCACCTTGACTTTCTTTTACAAACTCTGCAAAAAACCGAACGGTAAATAGTAAGCTAAAAAAAGCACCAATCAAAAAGCCTTTTTGATTTCTGAAGCGAGAGTTTTTATAGATTAAAAAGAGGATTATAAATACAATAAAATAACCTAATGACTCATAGAGTTGAACAGGGTGTCTAGGCAAGGTTTCTCCATTGTTTTGAAACACAACACCAAAACTACTTCCCGTGTATTTTCCTACAATTTCGGAGTTAAAGAAGTTTCCAATTCGTATAAAAACACCACCAAAAGCAACCGTAATGGCAATGCGGTCAAGCAGCCAAACCATAGATGCATAGTTGTATTTTTTGGTGTAGAGGTACAGTGCAGATAAAATACCTATGACCGCGCCGTGGCTTGCCAACCCTCTAAATCCCACAAATTTCCATCCATCTTCAGTGATTTTTACAGGCAAAATAATTTCGAGTAGGTTGTTTTGGAAATAATCCCAGTTGTAGAAAAACACCTCTCCTAGACGTGCACCAATGAGTGTCCCTGCTACCATATAAAGTAAAAGTGGGTCTAGGTAGTCCAAAGAAACTCCCTCTTTTTTGTACATAAATTTCATCAAGTAAAGCCCCGAGGCAAAGGCAATTACAAACATTAAGCTGTAGTAGTAAACATTAAAACTGCCAAGACTGATGGCTACTGGGTCGGGCGCCCACAAAAATTTGAGTGCTAACATGGATTAAATTTTGCCTAAATATACAGGAAAATTTCACCTAATCGGGTACAGGGTCGTGTCCTTTTCCGCCCCACGGATGGCACTGACTTATACGCTTGATTGCCAATATACTACCTTTCCAAATCCCGTGTTTTTGTAGTGCTTCTATGCTGTATTGAGAACAAGTGGGATGAAATCTACACGTAGAGGGAAGTAGGGGAGAGATAAGTGTTTGGTAGATCCGAATAAGAATAACAAAGGGGAAAATCAGTACTTTTTTCATGACGACAAGCCGTAAGTAGTACCGTCTTTTCCGTCTTTGAGTTGAATGCCTTTGGCTAATAGTTCGTCCCGAATACGGTCGGCGGTGGCGAAGTCTTTATTTGCCCTTGCTTGCTCGCGCAAATCAATCAGTACCGATAAGGCTTTATCCAGATACGTATTATCTTCTTCCTTTGTGGTTAGGGTTAATCCCAACACATCAAATACAAATCCGTGTACGGAATTGCTGAGTTTTTCCACGTCCGTAGCCGTTAGGGTTTCTTCCCCTTTTTTCAAACGATGGATGAGTTTGACCGTTTCAAACAGTTGCGCAATAAGCACTGGACTGTTAAAATCATCATTCATGGCAGCATAATAGGTGTCAATGTGCGCGTTAATGTCAACACTGCTTTTGTTGCTTATGGGTAAATCTGATAACAGTTCAATGCCTTGAATTAAGCGTTTATAGCCTTTTTCGGCAGCCTCTAATGCATCGCTACTTAAATCCAAAATACTACGATAGTGCGCTTGTAGCATAAAGAAACGTGCCACATCTGGCGAAAATGCTTTTGAAAGCACAGGATTTGACCCGCTGAAAAGTTCGTTTGGTAAAATATTATTTCCTGTGGATTTTGCCATTTTTTTGCCATTAAGCGTGAGCATATTGGCATGCATCCACGTATTAACAGGGCTTTTTTGGTTTAGGGCTTCAGCTTGTGCAATTTCACATTCGTGGTGCGGGAATTTTAAATCCATACCTCCTCCATGAATATCAAACTGTTCCCCCAAATATTTGGTGCTCATCGCCGTACATTCCAAATGCCAACCTGGAAAACCATCGCCCCAAGGCGAGGGCCACCGCATAATGTGTTGAGGTTCGGCTTTTTTCCAAAGCGCAAAATCTTGAGGCGAACGCTTATCGCTTTGCCCCGAAAGTGACCGCGTGTTGTGAATCATATCTTCCAACTTACGTCCACTAAGCACGCCGTAATGCTTAGTTGCATTATATTTTTGAACGTCAAAATAGACAGACCCATTGACCTCGTAGCCTAATCCATTTGCAATAATTCCTTTAACTATTTCAATTTGTTCAATAATGTGCCCAGTTGCGGTGGGCTCAATGTTTGGTGGAAGTGTGTTAAAGGCAGCTAAGGTTTGATGAAAATCTACCGTATAGCGTTGCACCACTTCCATGGGTTCAATTTGTTCCAGACGAGCCTTTTTTGAAATCCTGTCCTCACCCTCATCGGCATCGTGCTCTAAGTGTCCGGCATCTGTTATGTTACGCACATAACGCACCGAATAACCCAAATGTTTGAGGTAGCGGTACACCAAATCAAATGAGATAAACGTGCGGCAATTGCCCAAATGAACATTGCTGTACACCGTTGGACCACAAACATACATGCCCACATGCTTATCTTCAATGGAAGTAAAAAGCTCTTTTTTACCGCTTAGCGAATTGAAAATATGCAAAGATGAGGATGTATCACTCATAAATTAAAATGAGGTGTCAAGGTTTAGGTACCCCAAAAACTCTTTTCTGACTTCAGCTTTTTTGAAAGCGCCACCAAACTCTGCGGTTACTGTGCTGCTGTCTATGTCACGAATACCACGCGCGTTTACGCATAGGTGTTTGGCATCAATCACACAAGCAACGTCCTCGGTGTTTAGCACTTCTTGTAGGGCTTTTACCACCTGTATAGTAAGGCGCTCTTGCACCTGCGGACGCTTAGCAAAATAGTCCACCAAACGATTCATTTTGGAAAGCCCAACCACAGTACCATTGGAAATATAGGCAACGTGAGCTTTACCTACTATGGGCAGCAAATGATGCTCGCAAGTAGAGTAGAGCGTGATGTTTTTTTCCACCAGCATTTCCCCATACTTGTATTTGTTATCAAAGGTAGATGCGCTGGGTTTGTTGTCGGGATGTAGTCCTGCAAAAAGTTCATTGACAAACATTTTGGCAACTCTCTTGGGCGTTCCTTTTAGGCTATCATCCGTAAGATCCATACCTAAGGTTTCCAAAATGCGGGTTACGTCTTTTTCAATGCTCACAATTTTTTCATTGTTTGACATTTCAAAAGCATCGTCACGCAGCGGCGTGTTGATGTTTCCGCTTAGGTGATCATCGTCGTTGATGTCCGCAAGGGTCTCTTTTAGCAATCGGTCAAATTTCATAGCATCCTTCATGATTTGCAAAGATACTACATTCGGAAAAATTAGCTTTGTTTAGAAACTAAAGCTATATGTGAGTGCAATTTGCTCAGCTCGTTGGCTTATATCTGCAGCATCGGTTAGCCCTAAACTATACATTTGCTGCTTATATTTTTGGTCACTTACATTAAACGAAAAGTCCAAAGCACTTCCTCCAAACCGAATCCCAAGACCCAGTGAATACCCTGTAAAATCTTCTTTAATTGCAGTGTTTTTATACGGACTTTGTTCCATCCAGTAACCTGCCCGAAGGGTGAAATCGCCAAAGCGCTTTTCGCCTCCAATCCGCATAAACGTACTTGAATCGAGGTCATTTTCGATACGATTGTTTAAATAACCATAATCTGTACCGGCGTTATCGCTTATGTTCGAATTGGCAAAATTTTTCACACCAAAATCAGCACTAATAAATCCGCTTGTTCCAACAACCAACGCCGCACTTGCTTGTGTTTTAGACGGCGTTTGAATATTATAAGGGCCAAAAACATTAACCACATTAGGTTCGATTATTTCTGTATACACATCTCCGTCCAAGTCATCTTGTGATTTTACACTCAATACTTGCATTTGCTCATCTTCCAATGCGTAAAAGGTAGGTGAGGTGTAACTTAGCCCAAGGCGGAGTGCTTTGGATGCCTGAAAAATTGCACCGACTTGTAATGAGACACCTGTTCCAAAAGTGCGAAGCTCTTCCTGAAATAATGCTTCTTTGATAAAAGAGTTTGCTTGATCTGTGTAAGAGTCAAACGTTTCTTTGGTTTCTGAATAATCAATAGAATAAAAATTAAGATTGGCACCAATAGAGAGTTTTTTGTTATACCTCCCTGCAAAATTTAAGGTATATAAGCGTTGCCCCCCTTTGGAATAGACCAAATGAGTTTGGTTAACGCCTTTACCCTCGTTCGGATTGATAATACCAGGAACATAATACTCATTTTTGTCTTCATCGTAATTCATGAGATGGCTTCGTAATGCCAAATAGGTTTGTTGTGCGCCATACCCTCGATTTCCTTGAAAAAGGTATTCACTTGAAATATTTCTAGTATCCCTCAAATCAAAATCATAAGAAACACCAGTTGCATGTGCCAAAAAATAGGTTTGCAACCCACGATTGATATTTGTTCCTTCAAAATATACTTGCTTATTAAAATTGTTTACCAGATGCGTATTAAACCCAAAAGCGAGTTTATCCCATTTGGAGGATGACGGGTTTTTAAGCACTAATACAAATCCAACCTGACCAATGTTAAATGAATTTTTCTGATCACTTTCTTGATTTCCATAAAACGTAGCGTCGTTTTCAAAGCTTTGAAAGTCAGCAGTCACACTTGCCTCATTGAAGGCAAAAACAGTTGACCCGGCGGGGTTGTTGCTAATTGCTGATAAATCACCCCCAAGCGCTCCAAAAGCACCTCCTATGGCTTGATAACGTGCTGTGCCGTTAAGGGTTTCGGTACTATAACGCACCACTTCATTTAGGTTTTGAGCGTGTATAATGCTCCCTGAAAGGAAT
Organism: Flavobacteriaceae bacterium; assembly: GCA_049596455.1. GTDB lineage: Bacteria > Bacteroidota > Bacteroidia > Flavobacteriales > Flavobacteriaceae > UBA7446. The sequence continues at coordinate 23,747 of JBMYLP010000014.1, forward strand.
GCGCATAGCATTCCAAAAATTAGACTTTTCTTTTTCATATTACCTTCTTGTTGATGATCTACTTCTTGATGACGAACCGCTGCTCGAACTTCTACTTCCGGCAGATGTCCTGCTAAAGTTATTATTTGACGAAGATCTTGTTCTGCTGTAGCTGCTATTACTACTTCGAGAACTGTTGTTGTTCGGTTGATTATAGGAATTATCACTTCTACTGCGACTGTTTGTAGTCGTGGCATCTCTTTGCTGACGCTGGGTGGAGTTTGTAGAATACGAATTATTGTTTCTTGAGCGACGCATATTATCCCTTAATGAACCATTGTTTCTGGAGTTTGTTTGTCTTCTTTCAGTGTTGGCACTTTGCCCATTTGAACTTCTCGATGATGACCTAGAAACACCACTTTCGCCACGCCCTCCTCTTATCCTACTGTACGTAGGCGTATTTCGGTAAACGCTTCCGTTATAATACCTGATCCCCCAGTAAGGATATCCGTTATCCCAACGATTCCAACGATTCCATCGATTCCAATACGGACTGCGATATCCCCATCCCCAACGATAGGGGTTGTAATACGGATTGTGGTAATGATCAAATGTAAAATACCAAGGGTGGTAATTATATCCCCAAAAAGCAGAGCGACCAAAAGTGTATGGCGCATCGTACCAACCCCAGCCCCAATTCCAACCAAACGGGCGGTTGTATATGATGTTCACATTTATCCTGTCAGACTGATCGCCCCATGAGCCATGTGCCTGATAGTTTCCTGCACTGGTTTGTTCGGGTGCCGGACTTTGATACTGTTCAGGATTTGTGAAAATATAATCGTCTTGAATGCCTTGGGATGCCTTTTCAGCAAAATAATTTTTATAGTATGACCCACTTTGTTGCGGGGCTGCAGTTGTGTTTACAGCTTGTTGTGGAACTTCCTGCATGGGTGCTTCTCCATAGATGCCGTCTTGATAATACGAGACGGATTGATACCCACTACAACCAACAAAGAGTAGTGCTGAAAATAAAACCAAAGTGATGGGTATATTTTTAAAACGATGTTGTTGGTAAATAGTTCTCATGGTGGAAACGTTTAATTAACTTCAAATTTAAGTAGTTTTGCACTACAACTAATCAAAAATCAAAAGTTGTGCCAAACTTATGGGGAAGCATTTAACAACTCGTGCCGAGGACTATTCCAAATGGTATAATGAACTAGTGGTAAAAGCCGATTTAGCAGAGACTTCAGCCGTGCGTGGCTGTATGGTAATCAAACCCTATGGGTACGCTATTTGGGAACGCATGCAAGCCATTTTGGATAAAAAATTTAAAGAAACAGGGCATAGCAATGCCTATTTTCCGCTTTTTGTGCCTAAAAGTTTGTTTGAAGCGGAGGAGCAAAACGCCGAGGGATTTGCTAAAGAATGTGCCGTAGTAACGCATTATCGCTTAGAAAACGATCCCGACAAAGTGGGTAAACTTCGTGTGGATCCAAAAGCAAAATTAGAGGAAGAACTTATCGTTCGTCCAACGAGCGAAGCAATTATTTGGAATACATACAAAAATTGGATACAGTCCTATCGTGATTTACCGATTTTACTAAACCAATGGGCAAATGTGGTGCGTTGGGAAATGCGTACACGCTTGTTTTTGCGCACTGCCGAATTCCTATGGCAAGAAGGGCATACCGCCCATGCTACCGAAGCGGAGGCTTTGGAAGAAGCCAAACGTATGAATGGTGTATACGCCGATTTTGTAGAAAAATATATGGCAATTCCAGTGATACAAGGGGTAAAGTCAGCGGCGGAGCGTTTTGCGGGAGCCGTTGAAACCTACTGCATTGAGGCATTGATGCAAGACGGAAAGGCATTGCAGGCGGGCACTTCGCACTTTTTAGGGCAGAATTTTGCCAAAGCCTTTGATGTGAAATTTGCCACAAAAGAAGGTGGATTGGAGCATGTATGGGCTACTTCGTGGGGTGTTTCTACCCGACTTATGGGAGCACTTATCATGACGCATAGCGATGATAACGGTTTGGTACTGCCTCCCGAATTGGCACCTTATCAGGTGGTGATTGTTCCTATTTATAAAGGTGATGATCAACGCACTGCCATTGAGGCTGCTGTTGCGCCCATTGTTACGGAATTGCAAAAAGCGGATATCCGAGTGCATTTTGATAATCGCGATACGCACAAACCCGGCTTTAAGTTTAATGAATACGAACTTAAAGGAGTACCCTTACGCATTGGTATTGGCCCAAGAGATTTGGAAAACGGCACGGCAGAATTGGCTCGCCGCGATTCCCTTTCTAAAAAGAGCGTTGCGCAGTCTGATTTGGTTAACGAAATCCAATCAACGCTTACAGAAATTCAGCAGGCATTGTTTGATCGTGCTAAAGAGTTTAGAGCCGAACACACCACTGAAGTGGATACTTTTGATGCATTTAAGGAAGTGTTGGAAACCAAAGGAGGCTTTATTTCAGCGTTTTGGGACGGCACCGAAGCTACTGAGACAGCTATTAAAGAAGCGACTAAAGCTACCATCCGATGCATTCCTCTTGATGGAAAAACGGAAAATGGAACTTGTGTGTACTCTGGAAAACCAGCGACAAAAAGAGTTTTATTTGCAAAGTCGTATTAATAGACTTTAGTTAAAACGTGAGTTGCCCCATCTAGTAAATCCGTGTAATACGATGTTTCTCCGTTTTGAGTTGCTTTTATAGACGTTATACTAACAGTTTGTAAATCCTTATCCTGTTTTAGAAAAACATTTGCTTTTGGTGGCTGAGCAACTGATTTATGAAAACTTACGATGTCTTCTAACGTCATCAAATTATGCGATTTTTTCATAAATGTTTTTGTTAGACGATCCTTTTCTGTTTTGCCATAAAGGGTATTTGAACACCAAATATGCGGTACATTTTCATCTAATATCTTAACATCCATTTGTTTGCCATTCCATGCGTACTCTTTTACTAAAAAATCGTTATCGTATTGCATACAAATCAAGGTAAACGGGGCCATTTTTATTAAAATGGGTTTAGATAAGATGCTTTTTTCATTTGTTAAATAGCGTATTGGTATTTCTCCACGGCTTAATTGATTAGTCGCACTTGGCTGCACACCTTTTGCATTTAGCAAGCAAGTAGCCCTTTTTTGATGTGTGTCCAAAGCAAACCACGTGCCGCCTTTTTCTAAATCTTTTGGATAACATAATTGTAGGTTGTCATGCAAATACGTTTTAGGATACAACGCTTTTCTAGTGTTTTTTTCGTCCCTGTTACTGGTTAAAAAGACCCCCTTTTTAGTTTTAAGAAATGTTACGACACACATTGATTTCTATACTGTTGGGTTGAAAAGGCTACACCAAAATTTGTATCAACCATATGAGAGAGCTTTTGTTCTAAAAGTCCAATTTTTATAAGACTTTGATGATGTATGCAATGATCCATACAATACATCAATTCTCTAAAAAGTGAAGATGAGACCCCCTGATTGGATTGGTTTTCATCCAAACAAGTTTCTATTTTAATAGGAATATTATCCTGCTCCTTTAATTTCCCAAGCTTAGTCAAGATGCGATCAATTACAAGTATTCCCTCAGTTACTTTTGTCTCCAAAATACGGTCTCTTTTCCGTAGATCATAATTTATGACTTCCTGCGTATCTTGATTCATGACACATAAATAAAACTCGATAATGTGGCGAAAATGCTCTCCAATGGATGCTCCAAACAACAAATCATTCTTTTTTGAAAAAGATTCATTAGTTAGGTTTTTCAGAAGGTTTTTAAGTGAGTCAAGAACGATGATGTGCGCGTTTATATTCATAGTCATAAAATTTGAGTTGCATTTTTTGTTTTTAAAACTTCCTTGCTTCCGCGTAAAAAATCACATAGCGATTGCGTTTTCTTTTTTTGCTTTAATTTCTTCTTACTCAACACATAAATAATATCCATATGACGGAATATATCGCTGTAAGCTTTCCATATGGAGTAACTCGGATCGTAAATGTGGATGGGTTCAGCATTTACTCCATTGATTTCAAGAACCTTAATCCCTTTTTTTGATTTAAATGCATCCCAATTCTTAATTTTAACATCTAACCGTCCGTAATCAAATCCAGGTATATGGCTGACGCATTCTGCGGTCCAATCTAACATGTCTTTTGTATAGTGCTTCCTAGCGTCATAAAAAGTTGTTCCAAGATTATGATTTCCAATAGGTTCTAAAAGTATCTTGTCCCCTTTTGGAATAATGGTTTGCCATTTTTTTGCAAAAGTTTTTTTTAAAACATCAATGCGATGCGCTATGCGGTGGTTCTTTTTAACCAATGCCTCTAGTGTATCCTTTCCAGTACCCTGAATCTGGCAAAATTCTTTGACCCCTACAGAGCTTATTTTTGGATTTTTTTCAGCGTCCCAGTAAAATAATATACCCAACTCTATAGGGTAGGTGATGTATTCTTGTATGATGGATGTTTGTGAAGTTTTCTTTAGATAATGGTTAAGTTCAGAAATAGATGAAATCAATTTAACATTTTTGCCTCGCTCACCCATGTCTGGTTTTGCAATCACGGGAAAGAGCATTTTTTCTTCTTCAATTTTTTTATGAACATCTGCAATATCTTCATTTGCGTTTAGAAATAGCGTCTTTGGTTTCCAGTTTTCAGGAACATGTTTTAAGTAGTTGAATTTTGAGCTTAAAAACGCCCCACCAAAGTTCATACAAGGGTTAAGTACAGAAAAATACACCCATTTTCTAGACTTTAGCGCCAGCCAGAAATAGTAGAAATATGATGGTATATAAAACACCCAAAAAGGCCAAAATTCGTAATGGTATATACGCTTTAAATTCATTGCATTTAGGGCTTTGTTTTTGACTACGTTATCGAGTCACTTATTTTCGCCCTGACTTTCTTTGGATTAAAAAACTGATTACACTAAACAAAAAAGCTACAATAGCCATGCCAAAAAGTTGTCCATTATCAGATTTGTCGCCCCACTTAACTACAATTCCAACGGGTGTAAACAGATGTGTGCCAATGGCTCCAGTCATTAATCCTATCGCCCCGATTACACCATAAAATTTTGTTCTCGGTAAAAGAAGTAAGATGCCGATTAGTAGTTCAATTACGCCCAATAAAATTCTTCCCCAAGGATCTACACCTAATGTGGAAAATATATGGACAGCTTCTTCGTGTGCTGTGAATTTAAAATATAAGGATTGCAGGAGAATAATTGATGTTATTAATCGAAGTAAAAAGTCAATTTTTGTTTTCATTTTTTGAGGTTTTTAAAAGGTTAATCCAGTTTTTGTCAGCTTTTTCTTTTAATGCTGCTGTATTTTCAGTCCATTTTGCTTTGGTGTCGTTAAAAAATGTTTTGTAGAAAAGATAAAGTTTGCCATTTTCAATACTAAAAGATTCTGGGTTGATAGGAACTTTTTCTCCACTATATGCCATGGCATAGGCGCACCACCCTCCGTACTGCGGAAGATACTTCTCTGGATTTTTTTCGAACAGCAATTTGCTTTTTAAACTACTAAAACGGTATTTACCTCCTTGATGAGTTGATTCAAATGCAGCCTTTCCCTTTACTGCCGTATCATTGTGATATTCCACCACATCATAACCAGATAGGGCTAGTTTATCTTTACTAAGATTTTGATGTGAATCAGCTGCCTGGCCAACTGCTAAGAAATGAAATGAAACTAAAAAGTAAAATAAATAGGGGAGGCGTTTGAAATAATGCATATATGATAAGATTGAGTTACTCAAAGATACAGATTATTCTCAATCTTAAATGTTAAAATTCTTACACTCACAATAATAAGCAAGATTTAAGCGCTATTGTTTTGTTTAAATTATGGGTTGTGTAATAATAATTTTAAGTATAAATTTGCACCTCGTAAAATCCGAAAGGCCCGTTCGTCTATCGGCTAGGACGCCAGGTTTTCATCCTGGTAAGAGGGGTTCGATTCCCCTACGGGCTACAAAATTTAAAATATGGCAAATCATAAATCCGCCTTAAAAAGAATTCGTTCAAACGAAACGAAGCGTCAACGTAACCGTTTTCAGCATAAAACAACCCGTAACGCTATCCGCGACTTTAAAGCGTTAGAAAAGAAAAAAGAGGCTGAAAAGAAGTTTCCGCTTATAGCATCTATGATTGATAAGTTGGCAAAAAACAACATCATTCATGCCAACAAAGCGGCTAACCTAAAGTCAAAACTAGCAAAGCACGTTAGCACACTTTAAGTAGATGCTCACCTAACAAAACAAAAAGGCTTCC
>JBMYLP010000015.1:0-212 GCA_049596455.1 Flavobacteriaceae bacterium
GGGCCACAAAAAAGCATTGCTTTGGCAATTTTACCTAGGTCAATTGCGTTTTGTAATGTTTGTGTTATGGCTTGTTGCCCCACAACATCCGCAAAGGTTTGCGGTCTGTATTTTAAGGCCGATACAACATAATCCCCCATGAGGTAAATATACATAAACTTGGGTCGTTGCAAAAACGATATCTAAGCAAAGAATCCCTTATTTTTGCCTCG
>JBMYLP010000015.1:222-28348 GCA_049596455.1 Flavobacteriaceae bacterium
AGTCCGGACACCATAGCGCAGCATAGCGGGTAACACCCGTCGTCCGTCTTTGACGGACAGGACCAGTGCAACAGAAAGCAAGTACAGTTTGGCTGTAGTGAAATCAGGTAAACTCTATGCGGTGAAACGCCATGTAAACCAACGCTAAGGGTAGCGCGCCCAAGTTGGAGGGTAGGCGGATGGAGCGTTGCAGTAATGTAACGTCTAGATTAATGATAAGGCACGACAGAATCCGGCTTATGGCCTGCTTTTTTATTTGTTTGTGGGCACCTTCATGGTGTCAAAAAAATCTTCTTTAGGCTCCCAGAGTTCCACAGCATTTCCCTCAGGATCAAGAATATGTACAAATTTCCCGTAGGGGTAAGTTGTGATTTTATCAATGATAATCACCCCAATTTCTTTTAGCTTCTTGACCAATTTTTCAATTTCTTGCACTCTGTAATTTATCATAAAGGGTTTGTCCGATGGATCAAAATAGTCAGTGTCGTTTGGAAATACAGACCAATGAATATACTTTGCTTTATCAGGGTTTTTTAGATGTCGCATTTCAAAGGTTGCTCCATACGGATTAAGCACCAAGCCAAGGTGCTGTGCATACCATTTTTTTAATTTTTCAGGAGATGTGGACTTAAAGAAAATACCACCAATACCAATGATTTTAGGGTCGCTCATGATGTAAGGTTTAGCACTATGAAGTTACACTTTTTTTGGTAACGCGCAGTTTTTTAGCAAATGCAAACTTTCCGGACCTTGATTAAAGAGTAAATCTAACACTGAAAGATTGGGGATAAAGCCATTTTTGTTTTCAAAAACTTGTGTGTACACCACTTCAGCCACAGCTTGATTTTTTTTAACTTCTTCGAGTGGTCGTATGTCTTGAAATGCTACTTTTTTTTCATAGGACTGCGTAAAAGATACCTCAAAAGAAAGTCCCATCAGGCTTTGCAAAACTTGAAAAATAGCGTTGTTAAATGCATAGAGATGTGTAAAACGCTCTTGATACAAAAATGCAATTTCATCTTCATAGTATTCAAAATAGGGAGATGAGCGGTAGGCAGCTTCTAGCGATTTCCAATGCTGTCCTTGCCACAAAAAGCTGTTGTCTATTTCTACGTCTTTGTAGTGTTGATGCCCCTCTTTTCCAAGATGTTTTACAGGGACAGAAAGCATCAATTTTCCGTTTGCCCCGTGAATATAAAGTCGGTTGCGCTGTGTTTGCTTTTGGTAGTGGTCGTGCTTTTCTAAAATAACATGCGTTGCTTGCACCATATACGCCCAAAGGGTTACAGAGCCACCATAGGCAAGTGGTGCAACAACAGTGCCCATTTACGCCTTTTTGGTTCGTCTTCTATACCACGAAATACCTTGCCAAAGGGCAACAAAAGCAACAAAATACCAGCGGTACGAAACCGGTTCCCCTGCGCCACCAACAGTAGTGAATACTCTATCCCAGCGTACCCGCCAATTGCGTAATCCTTCTGTAAATCCGTCAATACTCATCCAAATAAAAACTGGTTTTCCCACCACGTGATCTTCTGGCACAAAACCCCAGTAGCGGCTATCCTCTGAACGATGCCGATTGTCTCCCATCATCCAATAATAATCCATTTTAAACGTATAAGAGTCTGCAAGTTTTCCATTGATTTTAATTACACCTCCGCTATTGCTTAGCGTATTATGCTCATAGTCTTGAATAATTTTTTTATAGAGCGGTAGTGTCTTTTGCGTTAGGGATACAGTTGTTCCTTTTTGGGGCATTACAATTGGTCCAAATTGGTCTTTATTCCAATTGAACAGCACGTTGTTTGGGAAGAATTCCTCATTTGGAGATCGAGAAGTATTTATTACTCGCTTTAAGCTATCTAACGCCATAAATTTTTGTAATGCCTCCGCCTCTTTTAAGGTTAAAAACAAGGTTTTTCTAGTTTCTAGGAGTTCTTTAGCTTGAATACGGTAGGCGCGTACAACATCAATGGGAATTCCTTTTGCACCTGTATAGATTTGATAATTATTTGGATCTTGACTTGCAAAGCCCGTTATGTAAGGAATCAAAGCATCAAGCATAGGTTGCGAGATATTTTTAATGACAAATTTTCTATTCAGGTCATTGTAGCCAAGTTCTTTAAGCTTACGTGCAGAAATCCCCTTACTGTTATATGCCGTGTAACCATAAAGCGGTTTGGCGCGGTCGGGCATGATGGATTGTTTACCATTAATATGAATAATGCCATCAACAATGGTCAGCGTATCGCCTGGAACGGCGACGCAGCGCTTTACGTAATTTGATTTTTTATCGATGGGTTTTACCACACCTGCTTCCTTCTTAAAAAACTGTCTAACCGTATCGGCTGGCCAACTAAACACTACAATATCGTTGCGTTTTATTTTTTGATAACCAGGAAAACGCGAGTAGGGGAGTTGCGGTTTTTTTAGATATGAACGCACTTTTGCAAGCGGTATGGTGTCATGCACCATAGGAAATGAAACCACCGTTTGAGGTGTTCGTGCGCCGTAATGGAATTTACTCACCAAGAGAAAATCACCCACCAATAAACTTTTTTCAAGCGAACTTGTTGGAATGATATAAGGTTGCATAAAATAGGCATGCACCAGCGTGGCTATAACCACCGCATAAATGATAGAGCCAACAAATTGTCCAAATCCACTTTTGGGTTCTAAGGAGCGATCGGGTTGATAGGTTACATCTGCAGCATAGTTGAGATAAAACCCGTAAAATCCTAAACTTGCCCACGCAAGAAAACTGTCTTTAAGACTGTTTTTACCAAAACTACGAGCAGTTTCTACCCATACAACAGGGAGCATAAGTAAATTTACTATGGGTATGTAGAGCAAAACAACCCACCATTGCGGACGTTTGATGATGCGCAATAGCATAACCGAATTGTAAAAGGGGATAAGCGCCAACAAAGGTGAAACCCCTGCTTTTTTATAAAGCTTCCAGAGCTTTACAAAAATATAGACTTGGCAAAGTGCTAGGAATAAAATCCACTGAGAGGTTGTCATAACTATATAAGATTAGGTGATGTTTAACACGTCATTCATGGTAAAAATACCGCTTTTTCCCAGAATCCACTCGGCGGCAACAACTGCGCCAAGCGCAAAACCATCACGGTTATGAGCAATGTGCTCAATTGTAATTGCATCATTTTCAGCGTTGTACACTACCGTATGCGTACCAGGCACATGTGGCTCACGCTTTGCCGTAATGGCTAGGTCGCTATCGCTAGCTTCTTCGGCAAGCTTCCATGACTGTTGTGCCGTGTGTGGGAGAATTCCTTCGGCAAGTGTTATGGCAGTTCCGCTAGGTGCGTCTAGTTTTTCGGTATGATGAACTTCTTTCATACTTGCTTTGTACTGCGTGTGCTGCCCCATCATTTGGGCAAGTTTTTCATTGAGTGCAAAGAAGATATTTACACCAAGGCTAAAATTGGAAGCATACAAAAAAGCTCCCTTTTTTTCTTCGCACAGTTTTTCAATATCCGATTTGTGTTCCAACCAGCCTGTAGTACCGCAAACCACAGGAATGCCTTGTTGAAGTGCATGAGTAATGTTAGTAACTGCCGCTGATGGCACACTAAAATTAATGGCAACATCGGCGTGGTCAATGGCATCGTTTGGATTGTCTTTGTCAATTTTTGCCACAACTTCATGACCTCGCACTTTGACGATGGCTTCAATGGCTTTGCCCATACGACCGTATCCAAGTAAGGCTATTTTCATACTAAAAAGTTAGTGCGACATGCATTCCCGCAACTGGTGCAGCATCTGTTGGTGCTACGTCAAAATAGGGTTTAAAGCTAAGGTCGCTGTTTACGTTATATTGTTTTAGATGCGCATCGATATTGGCATCTAAAATATTCAAAAAATAAAATCCCAAAATAAAAAGCATCGAACGGTCACGATTTCGTTTGTAAAAATCCTGTCCATCTATTAGTCGGTTTGTATCCGAAATTAGCCCTTGAAATTCATCATCGTTGTATCCAGCAATCCGCCTTTTGTAGGCATCGCGGTAGCGCACATAATTTTTTTGGTTTCTGTCGTATGTGTAAATAGACATACCTAAAGCACCATATACAATAGGGACTTTCCAATAGCGTTTGTTGTAAGCCTGACCCAAACCCGGTAAAACAGCAGAGTAAAAGGCTGCCCTTGCAGGTCTTAGAGGGTCTTCATTTTCGCTTTTCTGGACATCATCTGCCACAATTTGCTGGGCTGAGGATAGCCCACAACTAAAAATCAAAAGCCAGAAAAAAGCAGACGGTTTCACGATTTTAGCTTTTTTCGAATTGTTTGAAACTCCTTTTCAGATCCAAAAGAGATAACAATTTTACCAGCTCCTTTTTTGTCAACGGTTGTTTTTACCGTAGCGCCAAAGAAGTCGCTAAATGCATCAATGTGCTTGGCGGTATAGTCTTCAATATCTGGAGATTCCGTTTCTTTTTTAGGTTTTACTGCCTGTTCTGTAGCTCGAACCGACATTCCTGTGGCAACAATTTTTTTGTACAGATTTAGTTGTTCCTTAGGGTCTTCAACCGCAAGTAGCGCACGCCCATGCCCCATACTAATAAATCCATCGCGAATGCCCGATTGGATAATAGGGTCGAGGTTTAGCAAACGTAAATAATTGGTAACGGTGGAGCGTTTTTTACCCACGCGGCTGCTCATTTCTTCTTGTGTGAGGTTGATTTCGTTGATAAGTCTTTGGTAGCTTAAAGCAATTTCAATGGGGTCTAAGTCGTCTCGCTGAATATTTTCAACCAACGCCATTTCAAGCGATTCTTTATCGTTTGCAACACGAATAAACGCTGGTATGGTTTCGAGATTTAACGACTGAGAGGCACGAAAGCGACGTTCACCAGAAACCAATTGATATTTTTCGGCGCCCATTCTTCGAATTGTTATGGGCTGGATAACCCCTAACGCCGCAATAGAAGAAGCAAGTTCTTGTAGCGTTTCAGGATTAAACTGCGTTCTTGGCTGAAACGGATTTGTTTCTATTTGACTTAGTGGCACTTCCAACACGCGTCCTTCAACTTTTCCCTTTTCAAGGTTTTCTTCTGTTGGTAGTAGTGCAGATAAGCCACGTCCCATGGCTTGACGTTTTTGTGCTTTTGCCATATCAATTATTATTTTTTATAAACTCTTGCGCAAGCTTTAAATAGCTTGAAGCCCCTTTACTAGAAGCATCATAGTCAATAATCGTTTCACCGTAACTAGGTGCTTCGCTGATTTTTACATTGCGTTGAATGATGGTATTGAATACCATGCTATTAAAATGCTTTTTTACTTCGTCAACCACTTGATTGGATAGGCGTAACCGTGAATCGTACATCGTTAAGAGCATTCCTTCAATTCCTAAAGATGGGTTGTGAATTTTTTGTACACTTTTAATCGTGTTTAGTAGCTTTCCTAAGCCTTCAAGTGCAAAATATTCACATTGAATAGGGATGATAACTGAATCTGCAGCCGTGAGTGCATTTAGTGTAATGAGTCCTAATGAGGGCGCGCAATCAATAAAAATATAATCGTATGCATCTTTTATGGGCTCAAGGGCATCGCGAAGCATATTTTCTCTATTGGGCTTATCCACCAATTCAATTTCAATAGCAACTAAATCTATGTGAGCCGGTAACAAATCTAAATTGGGTGAATTTGTACTTACGATCACTTCTTTTGCTGGCAGTGTGTGTTCAAGCACTTGATACGACCCTTTTTCTACACGATCAACATCAATCCCAAGACCAGATGTGGCATTTGCCTGTGGGTCAGCATCAATTAACAACACTTTTTTTTCAAGAACACCAAGGCATGCGGCAAGGTTTACAGATGTGGTGGTTTTTCCTACGCCTCCTTTTTGATTTGCTACAGCTATTATTTTGCCCATGGTTTGTTCTAAAGTGTAAAAATAGCATTTATATGCCGTACAAGAAATCAAATTTTTGTTAACTATTTTTTCTTGCGAATTGCCATTTCCAATACGTCCCACATGGTTTTAGAAACTTGCTCTAAGTTGTTAAATTGACCAGCACCCTTAAGCCATTCGCCTCCGTCAAGGGTGATTACCTCTCCATTGAGGTATGCGCCAAAATCAGAAATCATGTAAGCAGTCAAATTTGCTAACTCTTGGTGTTCGCCCACGCGCCCTAATGGGATACGCTTTTTAGGATCAAACTTTTTCTTGATAGGTGCGGGTAAGAGTCTGTCCCAAGCCCCTTTGGTGGGGAAAGGACCAGGCGCAACTGCATTGAATCGCATGCCGTATTTTGCCCACTCCACCGCCAAAGAGCGTGTCATGGCAAGCACACCCGCCTTTGCACAAGCCGATGGAACTACATAGCCCGAACCAGTGTATGCATAGGTAGTAACTACGTTTAAGACATTGGTGTTTTTCTGTTTTGTTTTAATCCAATGCTTACCAAATGTTAGGGTACAGTTTTTGGTTCCTTTGAGCACGATATCCAAAATGGTATCAAAGGCATTTGAAGACAATCGTTCTGTGGGCGCAATAAAGTTCCCTGCCGCATTATTTACCAAAACATCTACTGGACCGAGTTTCTTTATCACTTGTGCATGCATGGCTTCCACTTCCTCAATATTTCGCACATCACAGGCAACAGCAACGCAAGTGCCGCCTGTTTCCCCCGAAAGTTCGGAAGCAGTGCCTTCTAGTTTTTCTAAGTTTCTTGATGTAATAGCCACTTTTGCACCAAGGTGTAAAAAGTAGCGTGTCATGGATTTTCCTAATCCGCTTCCCCCGCCCGTAACGACAATCACCTTGCCACTTAGCGCATCTTCCCGAAGCATTTGTTCTGTGTGTTTCATGTTGTGCTGTTAAAATTATTGGATACTATCTGCGTACTCAATTAGGTACACATCTTCGTTTTTTCGTTTCATATTGTATTTTTCTCTTGCATAGCGTTCCAACTCAATGGAGTCATTCAATTGCAAGAGTGTTTTTTTGTCGGTTGCAATATCACGTTCCAGATTTGCTTTTTGTTGTTCTAATGCGGTTAGTTTTCGTTCAAGGTTAAGGTAAATAAGTAGCGAGTTGGTGTCTAAAAATACCATCCAAATAACAAAAAACAACCCAATGAGCGCATACACGTTGGTTGCTAATTTAAACCAAGGATTTTCACGAATTTTTTTCATTCAATAACGTTTTTAAGCCATTGTGTAACCGCTGCTTCTGCATTTTTGATAGCTCCGTTGTTTGTTATGACAATGTCGGCTTTTTCTTTGTTTGAGGCAACATACCTATTGTGCATGCTGTGCAATGTGGTTTTAAATCGTTGACGAACTTTTTCCTCAGACCTGCCTCTAAAACTCACATCTCTTGCTACTCTACGTTTTACACGTGTTTCTTTATCTGCCTCAATATACACCTTATAATCAAAAAGAGAACGAAGCGGCGTATGAGCAAAAACCAAAATGCCCTCAACTAAAATAAATTTTTTAGGAGTATAAACTACAGTTTCTTCCATGCGGAGGTGTTCCGCAAAGGAATATACGGGACACTCAATAGAGATTCCTTGTTTTAGTTTTTCTAGGTCTGCTGTCATAAGTTCAAAATCCAAAGCATCTGGGTGGTCAAAGTTTATTTGAGTGCGTTCATCAAATGTGAGATGGGGTAAGTGCTTATAATAATGGTCTTGTGCTAAAATGAGCGTGTTTTCTTTGCCTAAAAATTGGGCTACACGTTCAACTAATGTTGATTTTCCTGCGCCTGTTCCACCACAAAATCCAATAATCACTAGAATTGTTTTCGTAAAGATAGTATTCCAAAGAGAAAAAACTAAACAGCGAAAAAATAAAGTCGGGATGACAGGATTTAAAGAACCCTTTTACATGGCATTGATTGCAAATAGCTGCCTAATGCTATTGCATTTAGGTGCTGTTATTTATGCTTTTCGCTCAAGTATAGCGTGGCTCTAGCATAAATAAAAACACCCAACTTCTTTGAAGTTAGGCATCTGCTTGTCGGGATGACAGGATTACTCCCATTGGTCGTGAGACCGCTTCGCTAAGTTTAAACCTGCGACACATTGTAGGTGATTAATGAGAGAAAATAATATTTTATGACTTTAAAAAAGTCGGGATGACAGGATTTGAACCTGCGACCCCACGCACCCCATGCGTGTGCGCTACCAGGCTGCGCCACATCCCGTGGTCATAAAACCAAAAAGTTGATTTAGTCGGGCTTGCAGGCCTACCTGCCGTAAGGCAGAATTACTCCCTTTGGTCGTGAGACCGCTTCGCTGAGTTCGAACCTGCTACCTTCCCGATTTCATCGGGACGCGATGACAAGTCATCAACATCCCATAAATTGATTTAGTCGGGGTGGCAGGATTCGAACCTGCGACCTCCTGCTCCCAAAGCAGGCGCGATGACCGGGCTACGCTACACCCCGTAAAACGGACTGCAAATATAGAATATATCATTACCCTGACAAACTTAATTTTTTATCATTTTAAATAATATATTGATAATAACTTTTGATACCTATCTGCTTATGTAAATCGCTTAATCCTGTACATTTGGCTGTAAATATTAGACAATGAGCAATCAACCTGAACACATCAAAACACTTATCATTGGGTCGGGTCCTGCAGGATATACGGCGGCTATTTATGCAGCTCGCGCCGACCTTAAACCTGTAGTTTATACGGGAATGGAGCCTGGTGGTCAATTAACAACCACGACAGAAGTAGACAATTTTCCAGGTTATCCAGAGGGTGTTGATGGCCCTACCATGATGGTGCAATTACAACAACAAGCAGAGCGCTTTGGTACTGAAGTACGTATTGGTATGGCAACTGCAGTTAATTTTTCTAAAGACGTTGGCGGTTTACATCAGGTTACTATTGATAACAATAAGGAATTGCTTGCCGAAACAGTAATTATTTCTACAGGCGCTACTGCCAAGTATTTGGGATTGCCGAGTGAGCAGCGTCTTCGTGGAGGTGGTGTTTCTGCTTGTGCGGTGTGCGACGGATTTTTTTACAAAGGTCAAGAGGTTGCCATTGTGGGAGGCGGCGATACCGCTGCTGAGGAAGCCACTTATTTAGCAAATATCTGTAAAAAGGTGACCATGTTGGTGCGCAAAGACCATATGCGTGCTTCAAAAGCAATGCAGCATCGTGTAACGTCTACACCAAATATCGATTTGCGCTATAACACTGAAATAGATGAAGTGTTAGGCGATCAGGTGGTTGAAGGTCTCCGTATGGTAAACAATCAAACAGGAGAGAAGGAAGAAATTGCCATAACGGGGTTGTTTATCGCTATTGGGCATAAGCCCAATACAGATATTTTTAAAGGACAGCTTGATATGGATGATGCCGGTTATTTGATTACAGAAGGAAAATCAACCAAAACCAATCTTCCTGGTGTATTTGCATCTGGCGATGTACAGGATAAAGAGTATCGCCAAGCGGTGACTGCAGCAGGAACAGGTTGCATGGCAGCCTTAGACGCAGAGCGCTATTTGGCTTCGGTAGAGTCTGTTTAAAAAGTCACCGAGGCGTAGTATAGCCCCATGGCGATAGTGGCTATAATTGCAGAAAGCCACAACCCAAGCATGATGAATAATACAGTTTTGTTGCTTCTTTTTGAGGCTCCAATCATGCGTTGCCCTAGAATAGCCAAAAATGCAAATGGAATACCAATTGCAAAATGAATGGGAATGCTAGCAAACCAAATAGATAATCCCGATATGCGAAAGGATATAAACTCTTCTATACTTGTAAATGGAAAGCCAAAAATATCTGCTAATCCTATGGCAAAAATGGAAATCGTGAGTGAAAACAATGTTGCAAAAGAAACGATTATTAAAATCACACCAATCAGCTTGCCAAGTACACCTATTAAAACTTGAATAAAGCTGCCAAGCGCATCAAAAAAACGTTGTAACCCGCTCTGTACTTTCTTTGTTTTGGCTTCGTAATCTACCTCTTTTATACGTTCTTTTACATCGTTTATTCCTTCTTTAAACTTCTTTTCTAAGTTAGATATATTGATTGGTTCTCCTGTCATAGAAAGCTTTTCGGCAGTCGTTTTTGCAGGTGCTATAAATGCCCAAAGGGCGAAATATAAAATGATAAAGCCGCCCCACGAAAAAAGAGCTAGAAGAAGCCAAATGATACGTACCCACGATACTTCAAATCCAAAATAATGTGCTAATCCAGCAGCAACCCCTCCAATCACGGTATCATCTGGGTCGCGAAAAAACTTTTTTTCAGTTCGTTTCCCCTCTCCAGATTCTTCATCATCTGACACGTGATAATCTTTTGGTTGTCCCATAACCTCAATTACATATGCCACCTCTTGAGATGTAATTACTTGGCGTTCATGTGTCATTTTCTCAGAGAATAGTTCCGATATTCTTCCTTCAATATCCGACATTAGCTCTTCCCGTATCTCCGAATTCTTAAAGTATGTTGCAATTTCTTCCAAATAGCTTTTTAGCATGTCATAGGCATTCTCATCCATATAAAACAGCTGTCCTGCCAAGTTGATATTAATGGTTGTGTTCATGATTTTTTGATTTTTGTTAGGCTTTTTACAGAGTTGTGAAGCTCATTCCAGGTTGCGTTTAATTCCTCCAAAAAAAGAACACCTTCTTCGGTAATGTGGTAATATTTTCTTGGAGGTCCACTAGATGATTCTTCCCAATCGTAACTTAATAGACCTGCGCTTTTTAACCTAGCTAGCAACGGATATAGTGTGCCTTCAACAACAATCAATTTTACACTTTTCAAGTGATTTATGATTTCGCTAGCATACTTTCTTTCCTTACTTACCGATGCTAGAATACATAACTCAAGTACTCCTTTTCGCATCTGCGCTTTGGTATTATCTATTTTCATTAGATCAAATGTATAAAAAGGTAACTTGTAATGCAAGGTACTAACTGTAAAATTTAATTATTTTTGAAAAATGAAAATCACAGCAGCAACAATAAACAGATTTACTTTATTTAAACTCCCCGCCGCTTATTTTACTGGCGTTCGTGTGCGTACTATTTCTGACGAGTCGTGCAGAGTAAGCGTACGGCTACGCTGGGCAAATCAAAATCCGTTTCGTTCTATGTTTTGGGCGGTGCAAGGTATGGCTGCAGAGCTTTCTACAGGAGTGTTGCTAATGCGAACGCTATCCCAAAAAAATACCAAAGCCTCTATGCTTGTAATTGAAACCAAAGCTACGTTTTCCAAAAAGGCTGTTGGTAAAATTGTCTTTGACTGTTTACAAGGAGCAGAAATAGCCAACGTATTAGAAAATTTATCTCAAGAGCCACAACAAATTTGGTTACACTCAAAAGGCATAGATGAGACGGGAGATGAGGTTTGTTTATTTTCCTTTTTATGGTCTGTTAAACGTAAGAATTAACATTTCTACAACATTTTTGTGTTGCAAAAACATATTACTTCGTAAACAAACAAGCCAACATGTCATCCAAATTAAATCTATCTTATTTTAAGACGGTACTTTCTAAGGTTTACGGCTATCCAACAGTATTCAAAAAAGAGCTTGACAAAGCAAAAACGCACTTGAGCGCATATGAATATAAAATGTTGAAAGCGTGGCTTTCTAAAAAGCAGTTCACTAGCTTGACTTTGGACTGATAATTTTTACGTCTTCGTAAACAATCGCACCTCTGATAATAGCACGAATTTTTTCGTGTAATGCCTTTATGATGTGTAGCTTTAACTCTCTCTTGTGATAAATTACACTAACTTCTCTCGCAGGCTCTGGCGCACTAAAGGACTTTAAATTTTGCTGATGTTCTTGCCCTAATTGCCGCGCATTTAGGTAGGGTAGGAGTGTAATTCCTAGCCCCTCATTTGCAAGCTGTACAAGGGTTTCAAAACTACCACTTTTGATTTCAAAAGGCGTTGGGGAATTGTACTGTAACTTGCAGATATTTAATGCAGAATCTCGAAAACAATGCCCGTCTTGAAGCAGCAGCATACGCTCATCCGTTAGCATTTCGGAAGTAATTGATGCTTCTTTACTTAGTTTTGAATGCGATGGAGCATACACCATAAAAGGCTCGTAATAAAGTGGTTTTTCCACAATCTGATCCATGCCTAGTGGTGTGGCAGCAATTCCAGCATCAAGAGTTCCTTTTTCAAGATGCTCTAAAATTTGCTGCGTGGGCATTTCCTCAATTTCCAATGCCAATTGCGGATATGCTTTCAAAACAGTTTGTAAAAACATGGGGAGTAGTGTTGGCATTATGGTGGGAATAATTCCTAACTTAAACGTACCGCCAATGACTCCTTTTTCTTGATCTACTACATCAAGCATACGCTCCGATTCAGCAACGATTAATTTTGCTTGCTCAACAATTTTTTTACCCACTTCTGTAAGCGCAATGGGTTTTTGTGTTCGGTCAAAAATGGTTAAATCCAATTCTTGCTCTAGCTTTTGAATTTGCATACTCAACGTGGGTTGTGTTACAAAAGCATGTTCGGCTGCCGTAGTAAAATTACGATGTTCTGCTACGGCAATGCAGTATTTAAGTTGGGTTATGGTCATAATTATTGGGTTAAAACGGTTACTTGCATACGCATATTGGTTAGTGGCCATTCGCGCTTGTCTGTTGGCAATGCATTAATGGCATCCACCACATCCATGCCACGAATCACTTTTCCAAAAGGTGTATAGCTTCCATCTAAATGGTAAGCCCCGGGCGATTTTTGCACAATAAAAAACTCATATGGCGATGCTAATTTATGCGGATTTTCAATTTCGCTACTCGGCATTGATACTACCCCTCTGTGATGTTTATATCCTTTTCGTGTGTCGGGTGGTAGTAGATATTTTCCAATTTTTCTACGCTTTTTTCCCGTATCATGATTGTCTGAATTCCCACCCTGAATGATAAAGTCAGGAACAACACGATGAAAATAGGTGTTGTCAAAATACTTTTGTTTGGTCAGGAAGATGAAGTTTGCTCTGTGGTAAGGTGTTTTGTCAAAAAGCAAAACATCAAAACTACCAAGTGGCGTTTCTATGCGCACTTTATTCTCAGGATTTTCTGCTGCAAAGCGCTGTAAAAAAGGAATTGCTGTTTCGGCAGTAAGTGGCAAATCACTTTTCTTTTTTGGTTCTGCAACTTTTTTAGGCGTTTCTTTGATTGGCGCAGCAACTGCCACTTGTGTTTTTTTTGATTGATTTGGTGTGCTGCATGAAATCAGCAGCCCCACAAAACAGCATTTTAAAAGATATTTCCAACAGTTTATTTGCATACCGCAAAGGTATAGGTTTTCATTTTCTCTATATGTGCTTTCATTTCCACACCTTTTGTACTTTTGTATTTCAAAACCAAATCGTGTTTAAACGTAACCCTTTTGGACATTACCTTTTTATTAAGCTGTGGCTTATCCGTCTTTTAGGATGCATCACACGCAAACGCTTTAATGGGTTTAACGATCTTCAGATTCGTGGCTCAGAAATTATTCGTCAATTACCAGAAAAGAACGTCTTATTTATTTCGAATCATCAAACCTATTTTGCTGATGTTACCGCCATGATGCACGTGTTTTTTGCAAGTTTGGCAGGTAGAGACGATAACCTAAATTACTTAAGTTATATATGGAAACCAAAACTCAATGTTTATTATGTAGCTGCTAAGGAAACCATGAAGGCTGGTTTATTGCCTAGAATTTTAGCTTATACTGGCTCTATTTCCATTGAGCGCACATGGCGTGAAAAGGGCCAAGAAATCAATCGTCAAGTAAAAATGAGCGACGTTTCTAACATTGGAAAAGCATTAGATGATGGATGGGTCATTACATTTCCGCAAGGCACCACAAAACCCTTTGCCCCCATAAGAAAAGGCACACTTCACATCATCAAATCCTATAACCCCGTAGTTGTTCCCATTCAAATCGATGGGTTTCGCAGGTCGTTTGATAAAAAAGGAATTTTTATCAAAAAGAAAGGAATTAAGCAGTCGATGCATATCAAACCACCTATTACCTTTGACCTTGAAAAATCGAACGATGAGTTGGTTGCACAGATTGCAGAAGCGATTGGGCAGGTAAAAAAATAGCTACTCTAGTATCCCTGCACAGCTTATCCGCGCACCCGCTGCACCAGAGGGTTGTGACACAAAATCATCCGCACCTTGATGCACAATGATGGCTTTTCCTAAAATATTTTTGGTTTCGTCGTCACAGCCGATACACCACTGATCCGTTTCAAAATAGACTTGACCAATGCCATCAGCGCCAACCTCAAAATTTCCAATGTCTCCTTTGTGATAACCATCCTTGTTGCCCCATTTCCCGTGAGGCGCAAACGTTGGATTCCAATGCCCACCTGTAGATTTTCCGTCGTCGGATGAGCAATCTGCTTTTTCATGTAAGTGAATCGCATGCGTGCCTTCTGAAAGCCCACGAATGGTAACGCTTAGCTTCACCAAGCCATTTTTTTCGCTTAACAATGCAAATCCTGCGGCATTTGAGCCGCTTTTAGGATTTAATCCAATTTCCAATTGACTTCGTTGACAACCAGTAAACACTGTTGTGAGTATTAATAATAGTAATATCTTTTTCATGTCTCTAAAGTAATTGAATTTTATGCATATTTGAAAAAAGAATTGCTATGCGTCCACAATTATCTATTTTGCTGGGGATGTTTTTGTTGTGTTTGACCTCGTGCGGGGTTCAATATCGCAGTACAACATTTGATGCCCCGTCAACGTCAATATCGTATAGTGATAAAGCAAACTGGGCGGTGTTTGCTGGCAAAGCCATTGACGGGAAAGTCATTGGTGCATCTTCAGAATCACTCCAAGCCGATGTGTTTTTTGTGTATCCAACGCTGCTGACCGACAAAAAAGATACCCGCTGGAATGCGCCTATTAAAGACAGTGTCATTAACTCCGATGTGCTTAAATGGGTTGTGCCTTATCAAGCTTCGGCATGGGCAACAGCAGCACGTCTTTATGTGCCGTATTACCGTCAAAATCACTACCGCGCCTTTTTTGAGCCTTATGTAAAACAAGGCGGGAAAGAAGCACAAGAATTAGCATATAGTGATGTTAAGACGGCTTTTGAATATTATTTAACCCACGAAAATAACGGACGCCCTATTATTTTGGCAGGTCATAGTCAAGGGGCTATTCACCTAAAAAGATTGTTGCAAGAGGCTTTTGATGGTACCGAGTTGCAACAACAACTTGTAGCCGCATATTTGATTGGTGCAAGAGTCATGGAAGATGAATTTAACGTTTTAAAACCGCTTAGATCTCCAGAGTCTGTTGGTGGATATGTGAGTTGGAATAGTTACAAAAAGGGGAAACTCCCAAAATATGCCAATTGGTATACATCTGCTGTAACCACAAACCCTGTAACGTGGAATAATAGTACAAAGAGTGAATTTTCTCAACATAAAGGGTTGATATATTACAACCAAGAAATTATTCCATCTTGTCTTACTGTGGAGGTTACAGATGGGTTGCTTTGGGTGAGCTTACCCAAAGTACCGAAACGATTTTGGGTGTCTTTTATCAAAAATTACCACCGCTTTGACATTCCCTTTTTTTGGCAAGACATTAAAGAAAATGCCTCTCTTCGAGTCAGCGAGTTTTTAAATCAAAATTAATTTAAGGTGCTTCGGGTGCCAAAGCCACTTTTAGACCGTTTAGTTCAGGTGTTATAGGAATTTGGCAACCCAATCGTGAATTTTCTTCCACAAAATAAGCCTCGTCTAACATAGCTTCTTCGTCGTCATTACGTTCGCCAAAGTGCTCATCAGTAAGAATATACACTTGACACGATGCGCACATTGCCATGCCACCACAAATGCCCTCAACAGGAAGTTCAAACCCCTTGCAAACCTCCATCAGATTGAGATTCATATCGGTAGGTACGGTAAACTCGTGTTCTGTTCCTTCACGGTCAATGACCGTAATGCTTATGTCTGCACTCAAGACTTAACAGTTTCTTTAGGTTGTTCTTCCTCAAATCCTTGCACTCCCTGAACGGTAGTATATTTGAGCGTAAATTTCTTGTCTGGATTAATGATTTTATAGGCGGTTTGTACCGCTAGTGTTGCCTCATGGAAGCCACATAAAATCAATTTTAATTTTCCGGGATAGGTGTTTACATCCCCGATGGCAAAGATTCCTGGTCGATTGGTTTGATAATCAAACGTATCAACTACAATAGCGTTTTTGTCTATTTCTAGACCCCAATCGGCAATGGGTCCAAGCTTTGGCGAAAGTCCAAACAACGGAAACCACAAAGCTGTTTTTACGGCTGTTTTTTCTTCTTTGGTGTGAATTACAACAGTTTCCAATTTATCTTTGCCTTCCAATTCTTTTACTTCTGCAAACGTATGAAGTTGCATTTTTCCTGCCGCTGCCAATTCATGAGCTCTGGCTACAGAATCTTTGTGTGCTCTAAAGCGATCACTGCGATGCACCAAATGCACAAAACTTCCTTTTTCAGCAAAGTAAATCGCCCAATCAAGGGCAGAATCTCCGCCACCTGAAATCACCATATCTTTTCCTTCAAATTGGTCGGGGTCTTTTACAATGTAATGCACTCCTTTTTCTTCATAATCTGATAGGTTGTCTATCAGGGGTTTTCTAGGCTCAAAACTTCCCAATCCACCAGCAATCATCACCACGGGCGCATGGTGTTGCGTTCCTTTACTCGTGGTAACAATAAAAGTTCCGTCTTCTTGTTTTTCAATACTATCTGCACGCTCACCAAGGGTAAAGCTAGGCTTAAAAGGCGCAGCCTGCTCCATAAGATTATCCACCAATTCACCCGCCAAAACCGTAGGATATCCAGGGATGTCATAAATGGGCTTTTTGGGATAAATTTCTGCAAGCTGCCCACCGGGTTGCGGAATGGCATCGATAAGATGACAACGAAGTTTCATCAATCCTGCCTCAAAAACTGCAAATAGCCCCACTGGACCAGCACCAATAATGATGATATCTGTTTTAATCATGTCGTTCGAGTAATTTTTCTGTTAACGTGTTCATAGCTTTAATTTTTTGTTCAAAATCACCCTTTAAGCTGTTTCGATATACGTAAAGTTTATCTAAAAGCGCATCGGTTTCCTCTGGCAAAAAGCCTTCCAACCACTGACGCATTCGTTTTGCTAAAGTAGGGGATTTTCCATTTGTAGAAATAGCGACTTTCAAATTTCCTTTGGTTACTATGCCTCCCATATAGAAATCACACAAGGGTGGATTGTCTGCTACATTCACCAAAAGGTTTCTTTTTTGGCACAAATTATAAACCCTTTCATTTACGTTGGGCTTATCTGTTGTTGCAATGACTATATTTTTACCTTTTAGATATTTTCTGTGGAAAGCGCGTTGAATTACCACTACGTTTTTGCCTTCAATAAAGGCTGCTGTTTCTTCCCGAACCATAGGACTTACCAAGGTTACTTTTGCATTTGGAGAAGACTTATACAAAAACTGTAGTTTTTCTAGTGCCACATATCCACCTCCTACTATAAGAATGTGCAATTGTTCTGTTTTTAGAAAGATAGGGTAGAGGGAGTTCATGCGTACTGGATCTCTTTTTGAACGTTCCACAATGTTGTTGGATCATTTACGGCTGGTCCTACAAAAATTGTAGCAGGATTGCTTACACCTTCTTCTTTAACACGGCTGACTATTGTACTTAGTGTTCCTGTTACCCATTTTTCGTTTGGTAAAGTTCCATTTTGAACAATACCAATAGGATAATCTGCAGATTTGTGTGTACTAAAAATAGATACGATTTCTTCAAGATGCGTGATACCCATTAGAATAACCACCGTTGCCGATGATTGCGCTGCGTGCGCAATATCTTCTGAGGGTTTTCCGTCGCAAGTATAGCCTGTGGTTACCCAAATACTTTCATATTGGCAGCGTCTGGTGAGTGGAATGCGATGCGTGGCAGCTATGCCGGCAAAAGATGAAATTCCAGGAATTAGGGTTGCGATTATGCCAAAGCGTTCAGCGTGTGCAACTTCCTCTGCTGCTCGTGCAAAAATCGAAACATCGCCACCTTTTAATCGAACTACATTTTTTCCCTCCAAAACAAAATCCACAAGCATGGTATTTATCTCCGATTGCTTAAAGGAATGTTCCCCTTTTCGCTTTCCAACAAAATAATGCTTGCCCAAAGTATTGTGCTTCAGTAATACTGGATTTACTAACGCATCATACAAAATAACATCCGCTTGCTCAATAGCCCGAATGGCTTTTAGCGTAATGAGCTCTGGATCGCCTGGACCTGCACCAACTATGGTAAGGGTGCCGTTAGTTTTGTTGTGCATGTCTATAGTTTTTTATCCAATCCAAAACATGCAATGCCTCATCGTAATACTGATGGGCAAATGCCTCGCTTGGCGAGGTTGTGTTTAATAGTCTTGTCACTTCGCTGAAAGAAGCATTTTCTATGCTGCTGTAGGTTGGGAAATGTGTTTCAAAGGCATCAATAATGGAGTGGTGCGAATTGATTTTAGCTGCACGTGTGGTCAACAATGCTTTTGCGGCTCTAATTCTCCCCGCATAACTGTAATAAATACTATTTGCCCATTCCTCTTTTTCCAATGCTGTTTTTGCCTTCTCGATATGCTCTTCGGCATCAAACAACAGGGTTTGTACCAAATCAATGGTTACACCAGCACACTCGCCCACACCTATAGCTTTTTTATATACTTCCTCATTACCCCAATCTACAAAGTCCGTATTTGTAAGTGTGGTAGTATCGGCATAGCCTTTTAGATTTTGATAGAAATAATCGGCTTCTTTTCTTAGATAATACTGCAAAAAGAGTTCTCCATTTTGTGCATTTTTATTAAAATCATTCAGCAACCAACGCAAGACCTCAGGCGTACGCTTGGCGGGTACTTTTAGAACTTTATCGGCGTATCTGCCTTCGCCGTTCCCTAAAATTCCGCCACCCAACAACACTTGTGTAGCAGGCGCAATTTTACCTTCAGATTTTACGGTCATACCTTGAAAACCAATGTTGGCAATGGCATGCTGTCCGCAGGCATTCATACAACCGCTGATTTTAATACTAAGTTGATGATTTTCGATTACTTCGGGATATTCTGTTTCAATTACACGTTGCAGTTCTGCGGCTAACCCCATACTGCTGGCAATGCCCAAATTACAGGTATCTGTTCCTGGGCAGGCTACAATATCATTGATTTTGTGAAACCCGGGTTTTGCCAAATTTAATTGCTGCAAGGCTTGGTATAGCGCAGGAAGATTAGCTTCTTTGATGCCTCGCAACAAAATGCTTTGCCCAATGGTAAAGCGCAAATCGTCTCCGCAAAATGCGTCAATTACTTCGGCAAGCGCTCGGGCTTTGTCTGATGAAATATCACCACGATCAATAGCAATCCCCACGGCTACAAATCCGTCTTGTTTTTGAGTAAATACATTATTTGCTTTCCAGCTTGAAAAGTGGGTATCAACAGCGTTGTTGGCGTCAAAATCTGCTGTGTTTTTTATACTTATTTCAGCAGGGGCAATCTCAATTTTTTTAGGAGAAATAGCCTTGTACACTTCAAGCACACGGTTGTGAAAAGCTTCAAAACCTTGCTCTTTGATTAAGAATTTCATGCGTGCCTTATTGCGTCTATTGCGCTCTCCGTACTGATCAAAAACCCGTACAACCGCCTCCGTAAACGGAATAAATTCTTCCACTGAAATAAATTCTTGAATTACATCTGCAACTCTTGGCTGCGCGCCAATGCCACCACCAACAAGCATTTTGAATCCACGTGTACCATTTTGCAGCACAGGAATAAATCCGATATCATGCGTAAATGTTAACGCGTCGTCTTTTGTTGAGCTTGAAAACGCGATTTTAATTTTCCGTCCCATGTCTTGACAAATGGGATTACGCAAAAAATGTTCAAAAAAAGCATGCGCATACGGCGTTACGTCAAACGGCTCACTAGGGTCTATCCCTGCCAAAGCCGATGCTGTGACATTGCGAATGGTATTTCCACACGCTTCACGCATGGTAATGTCGTCTTGCTCTAACTCTGCCCAAAGTTCGGGCGTTCTTTCTAACGATACATAATGAATTTGAATATCTTGCCGCGTGGTAATGTGTAAATTCCCATTTGAATATTCATCGGAAACTTGTGCAATACGGCGCAATTGCTTAGCCGTACATTTCCCATATGGAATTTTGATGCGCACCATTTGCACACCCTGCTGACGCTGACCGTAGACACCTCGCGCTAAACGAAGACTACGAAATTTTTCTTCGTCCATTTTTCCTTCCTTAAACGCAAATATTTTACGCTCTAACTCAAGGATATCATGCTCAACAATGGGGTCTTCTATTTCGGTTCTAAAACTTCTCATGCGGTTTCAATAAAGCCAACACCTGCAGTGTTAAATGTGTTTGGATCAATTAAAATAAAAGCACCCAAAGCAGGATTTTCTTTATATGGTTTTGAGGTAATGGGTTGGGCTAATGCCAATGCGCCTTTTCCAATATCATTGAGTTCCAACTGATTTGATTGACGGTTTTCTAATGCCTCTAAATCTATTTTAGAACGTATGCTTTGCACCTTTACCAAACTGCGTTGAACGCCTTGTTGCAACCAATATTTATTGCCAGGCGTTAATGGGGTGTCTTGCATCCAACAAAACGTTGCACTAAGACTTTTTCCACGATTAACATTGGCTTGCTCGTTTAGGATACTATCTCCTCTAGAGGCATCAATTTCATCTACCAAAAGAATAGTGCCGTTTTCTCCAGACGAGATTTGATCTACGCTTTTACCGTATTTTTCAATATGCCTAATAATACTTTTTCTGCCAGATGGATGAATACTAATGGGGTCACCCACCGCAAAACTCCCTGAACGCACATTACCAGCAAAGCCTCGATAATCGTGAAGCTCTTCGCGCTTTGGACGAATCACATACTGAATTTGAAATGCACCATCGTTCGCTTTATTTTTTTCCACGGGGAGCGACTCGATTAAACGAAGAAGTGGCGCACCATCGTACCAATCTAATTTATCAGAAGTGCTGACAACATTTTCGTTGAATAACGCCGATACGGGTGTGTAGTGATAGCTTACGCCTTTTTGCCCGTGTTTTTCCACCAAATGTTCCAGTGTTTTTTTGATGTCATTAAAAACGTCTTGACTGTAGTCTACCAAATCCATTTTATTCACAGCAAATATGATTTGCTTAATACCTAAAAGCTGGGTGATAAAAAAGTGGCGTTTGGTTTGCTCAATTACACCTTTTCTGGCGTCCAGCAAAATAATACTTGCTTGAGCCGTAGAGGTTCCAGTAACCATGTTTCGAGTGTACTCCACATGTCCTGGAGAATCTGCAATGATAAACCTTCTTTTGGGTGTGGAGAAAAAGATGTGAGACACATCAATAGTGATGCCTTGCTCACGTTCAGTAAGCAGACCGTCAGTTGCTAAAGACAGGTCTAAGTATCCGAATCCACGCGCTGCACTTTTTTCTTCAATATGCTCAATTTGATCCGTTTTTAACGCCCCTGTTTCGTACAAAAGCCTACCAATTAAGGTGCTTTTTCCATCATCCACACTTCCTGCGGTGGCAATTTTAATTAGTTCCATTTTAAAAATACCCTACTTTTTTACGTTCTTCCATAGCTCCTTCAGATCGTTTGTCGTCCATGCGTGCGCCGCGCTCCGAGAAATTTGAGCCTCCAATTTCATTGATAATGTTGTCGAGCTCTGTGGCTTCTGACAGTACGGCTGCGGTACAACTCATGTCACCAACCGTACGAAAACGTACCGATGTCAGTTTACGCTCATCGGTTTCTTCCACGCTGACGTAATTTGAAACAGGCATCCATTGATTATCACGCTTAAACACTTCACGTTCGTGGGCGTAATAAATAGAAGGAATCTCAAGATTTTCTTGACGGATATAGTGCCAAACGTCTAATTCTGTCCAATTGCTGATAGGAAATACACGGACATTTTCGCCGTTGTGTATCATGCCGTTTAGCATGTCAAACAATTCAGGGCGTTGTAATTTTTCGTTCCATTGCCCAAAATCATCACGAACCGAAAACACACGTTCTTTGGCACGTGCTTTCTCTTCATCTCGGCGTGCACCACCCATACACGCATCAAATTTGTGTTTTTCAATGGTGTTCAAAAGGGTAGTAGTTTGCAAGCTATTTCGACTGGCATGTCTTCCTTTTTCTTCCACCACATTTCCGGCATCAATATCATCTTGCACACTTCCAACAATAAGACGCAGCCCGTGCTCCGCAACAAGCTTGTCTCGCAGTTCAATAGTTTCTGGAAAATTGTGTCCCGTATCTATATGTACTAATGGAAACGGAATGGTTGCGGGAGCAAATGCCTTTTGCGCCAAATGCAATAAGGTAATGGAATCTTTTCCGCCCGAAAATAGCAAACATGGGTTGTTAAATTGCCCAGCTACCTCACGGATAATATAAATGGATTCTTCTTCTAGTTGTTTTAGGATACTCATGATTTAATTGTATGTAGTCCACATTCTTTTTTACTGGTTTCCCACCACCAACGACCTGCGCGCAGGTCTTCTTCGGGTTCTATGGCTCTTGTGCAAGGCGCACAGCCAATACTTACAAAGCCTTTGGCGTGCAGTTTGTTTTGGGGTACGTTGTATTGGTCTAAATAAGCGGTAACATCCTCCAACGACCAATGCAACAACGGATTGAATTTTAAAATACCAAAAGACGCATCATAGCTGAAAAAATCTAGGTCTGCCCGATTTTGCGACTGGCTTTGACGTAAGCCTGTTACCCAAACGTCTTTATTTGTTAGCGCACGTTTTAGTGGCTCTATTTTTCGAATGTTGCAGCACTCTTTTCTGTTTTCTACAGACTCGTAAAAGCTATTTGGACCTTTTGTGGTTACTAAGTTTTCCACAGCTTTTGTGCGGGGAGCAAATACATTGATTTGCGTTTTGAATTTACGTTGTGTTATGTCAAGGACATCATAGGTTTCTTGAAAAAGCCTACCTGTATCAAGGGTGAAAATTTCAATGGGAAGTTTTTGTGACGCAATATGATGTGTAATTACTTGGTCTTCTTGCCCCAATGAAGTTGAAAACGTGATATTACCCAAGTTTTCATTGAGTAGAAAATTAAACAGCTCACTTAGGGAAGTAGTTGCGCTTAATTTTTTGTTAAGTTCTTTTGCTTGCAACACACTCATTTTTTCCCCCATTTTATTTTGTTCCAAACCCGCTCGTGAACTACGTACAAAATCATTTTTGTTACCAATTCTATACCTCCAATAGAAAGTGCAAAGGCTAGCTTTCCAGTGATGAAATAGGAAATAACAATAGTGTCCAGGGTGCCAATAATACGCCAACTCACTGATTTTATCAGTGAACGAGAAAAGCGTTCTTGCTGTGCGCTACGCTTTCCTTTTTTGGATGATATAATAAATTGATCTACTAACATAGTTTAAAAACAAGGCAAATATAATAAATACTATCAAATAGATAGGATTAATAGAATTAATTTTTTTTACATTTGTAGTATGATTTCAAATAAGTGCAAATACGCGATTAAAGCATTGACTCATATTGCTCGCCATGACGATGGTTCTAAGGCAGTTATGACTGCTGACATTGCACGAGAACAAGACATTCCACGTAAGTTTTTAGAAATCATACTGCGCGATTTACGCAACAATCGCATTTTGGAAAGCAAAAGGGGCAAGGATGGTGGCTTTCGATTGTTGCGACCAGCAGAGGATATTAGTCTTACTGAAATCATGCGAATTATTGATGGACCCATTGCCATGTTGCCCTGTGTATCGTTAAATTATTACCGATCATGCGATGAATGCGACGAAGAAAATTGTGAAATTAAGAGCGTTTTTGAACAAGTTCGAGACAGAACATTAGAAGTTTTAAATGGAAAAACAATAAAATCTCTAATTTTGACCTAGATATGAAGCGAATAGGTGCATTAGTATTGGCAGTTTTTGTCTTGCTTCTCTCTGTTGAGAGTAGCATTGGCATGCATTTTTGCCATGATGCTCTTGTAGAGACTTCTATCAATCGCTCGCTTTCTAGTTGTTGTAAAAAAACTACCGAACAACAACCCACGCTGACCAAGCAGTGTTGTGAAATGGCGCAGTTTACTGCAGAGCTTCAAGAAACTGTAGTTGCAGATATAGATGTGACCTTTAGTAAATTGGTGGCATTCATTCCTGTTATTCAATTTGAAATAAACGCATTTGAGCAAACGTCAAAACATCATTTTTTAAGGTCCGAATCACCTCCCGAACCGTATCAAACATCATTACATATTTTATTTGAACAATACTTGATTTGATTGACAAACAACCTCCGTTTTGTTTGTTTAATTTAAATCATAAAATCATGTTCAAATCTTTTTTAACACTAATTCTTATCATAAATTTTGGTGCACTACATGCACAACACCTTGTCTCTGGATACGTCTATGAACAAGGCGACACCTCCCAACCACTTGCAGGCGCAAGTGTGTATTGGGAAAATTCATCTACAGGTACCGTTACCAACGATGAAGGCTATTTTTCAATAGTCCACAAACCTGAAAACACCACTCTGGTGATTTCCTATTTAGGTTTTAAAACCGTGAAAATTACTTCTGGGTTTCATCATCCTATTGAAGTCGTTTTGGTTTCAGACGATGCAGCAGCATTGGATGAGGTAATCATTTCACAAAAGCGCAAGCCCTTGCAACGTGCTATTTTTACCCCCAGAAACGTAACCACCATTGGTAGCGATGAATTGCTAAAAGCAGCCTGTTGTAACCTTTCGGAGAGTTTTGAAACCAATCCGTCTATTGATGTAAACTATGCCGATGCGCTTACAGGGACTAAGCAAATTCAAATGTTGGGACTGACAAGCCCTTACATATTGTTTACGCAAGAAAACATTCCCAGTTTGCGCGGAAGCAACCAAACTTTTGGGCTGACTTTTACCCCAGGAACGTGGGTAGAGAGTATTCAAATCACCAAAGGTGCGGGAACCGTCACAAGTGGCTACGAAAGTGTTTCGGGACAAATCAATACGGAACTGATAAAGCCCTTAACCGCACCGCCACTTTTTGTAAATGGTTATCGCTCTTTGGATGGGCGAAATGAAGTGAATATTCAAGCAAAGCAAGAGCTTTCTCCAAAATGGGCAACAACGCTTTTTTTGCATGGGAATCAGCGCACCAAAAAAACCGATCAAAACAGCGATGGGTTTTTGGATATGCCGCTTTCACATCAGTTTAATATCCTAAATCGATGGCAGTATATTGATGCAGAAAAAGGCTGGGTTGGCTTTGCCAGTTTGCGTTATCTTACAGATGAAAAGCAAGTTGGACAACTGGATTTCGATCCAAAGAAACATCAATTTGGTACGTCTTTTTGGGGTGGTGAACTCAAAACGGACAAATGGGACATAACCCTAAAAACAGGTTACGTTTTCCCCGAAATTCCATACAGAAGTTTTGGCTTTCAGTCGGCGGTTAGCCAACACAAACAAGAAGGTTATTTTGGCAACAACACCTATGATGTTTCCTATACAAGCTATTTTCATCATTTGGTGTATCAATCCATACTTGGCAATACGTTGCACAAATTCAAAGCAGGGTTGCAATACATGGCAGATGTTTATGACGAAACCGTTTTGGGAACTAAAATCCATAGAAATGAAACCAATTTAGGTGGATTTTTTGAGTATAGTTATGATAGTCAAGAGCAGTTTAACTTGATTTTAGGATTGCGATTGGATCATCATAATACCCTTGGAAATTTTGTTACGCCACGTGCGCACATTCGATATGCGCTAAATGACAACAAAACGGTGTTGCGTTTTTCAGCAGGCGAGGGCAGACGTGTGTCTAGCATATTTGCCGAGCACCAAAAGTTTTTGGGAAGTCAGCGTATTTTAGCTATTGCGCAACCCACAAAACCCATGTATGGATTGCTTCCTGAACGTGCTTGGAATTATGGATTGAGTTGGATACAAAAGGCATCGCTTTTAAATCAGCCCATAGAAATGGGATTGGATGTGTATCGCACGCAATTTACCAATCGCGTGGTGGTAGATTGGGAAACACCAGGCGCGATATCTTTTTATAATTTGGAAGGAAAAAGCCATGCGCAAAGTGTGCAATTTTCGGCAAGTACCAATTTTAATGAACGCATAGATGTACGCTTTGCTTACAAAGCCTATGACATCAAAACGACGTATAAATCAGGGATGAAGCGTGTACCACTTCAGCCCAAAACACGATGGTTTGCATTTTTGGGTTATGGCTCTGAAATAAACGCGGGAAAACAATGGCGCGCCGATGCTACTTTTCACCGTGTTGGACAGCAACGATTGGCAGCAAAATTTGATACACCATCAAAAATGGCTGACGGATTTTCACTGTTGAGTTCACAACTTACACGCCAATTTTCGGATAACTTTTCGGTGTATTTGGGCGCAGAAAATTTGTTTGACGTAAAACAGTCTGATGCGGTTTTGGGTGCTTCCAATCCGTTTGGCGCAAGTTTTGATACCAGTCAGGTATATGCGCCTGTTTTTGGTAGAATGATATATGCGGGATTCCGCTTTAATTTATAAATTTAGCCTTATGAAAATCAATGTAATAATCATGCTTTTTTTGACTGCAACAGCGGTATCGCAAACTGAAAAAGCGACTATTTCTGTTCGTGGTAATTGCGGGATGTGCAAAGCACGTATCGAAAAAGCAGCCATAAAAACCAAAGGGGTAAAGTATGCCGTTTGGCAAACAGACACAGAAAAATTAACCGTGTTTTACAACACAAAAAAAACTTCTGTCAAACAAGTGGCAACGAACATTGCAGCTGTTGGGCATGAAGCAAATGGTATTGTTGCTTCGGACGAAGCCTATGATGCTTTGCCTATGTGTTGTCAGTATGTCAAGGGGAAACCTTTAGTGATAGGGCATCGCGGTGCCATGGGACATGCTCCCGAAAATACGTTACCTTCTATCAGAGCTGCTCTAAAACTCGGCGTGGATGCTATTGAAATTGATGTATTTCGCATTGCTTCAGGTGAGTTGGTTGTTTTTCATGATAAAACCCTTGGAAAACTTACAAACGGAAGCGGTGCGATAGAGACCAAAACCCTTGATGAATTGTCAAAATTATCGGTGCTGGGAAGCGCCAAAATTCCAACGCTCAAAGAAGTACTTACAGAAATTAGTGGTGCAGCAAGTGTAAATGTGGAGCTTAAAGGCGCAAATACTGCCGAGGGCACAATTTCTCTTTTTGATGATTTTGTTTCCAGAGGAATTTTTACTACTGAACAGTTATATGTTTCTAGTTTTAATTGGGACGAACTCCGTGATTTTAGAAAAGTTACAAATAAATACGATATTGCCATACTGACAGATAAAAATCCGTTAGATGCGGTAGATATAGCCTATGAACTCAATGCAGTTGCTATCAATCCGAATTTCAGACAACTCAATGCTGATGTTGTCCACACCTTACAGGCCTATGGATTAAAAGTAATTCCCTATACGGTAAATAATCCAGCAGATATTGCTGCGCTTACTGAAATGGGCGTAAACGGTATTATTACGGATTATCCAGAGCGTATAGAGTAGCTTTATTATATGTAAAAACCCACAACTACTGTTGTGGGTTTTCTTTTAGATAATAAACAAAAGTTTACTATCTTTGAAATGTAATTTTAAAACATTAGTTATGAGTGTGATAGAATTAACAGATGACGAGCGAGATTTGATAAGTAGCATCAGGAATTACCGAAAAACCTATCCTCGTTCAATAGACTTAGAACTCTACATAGAGTTTTTGTTAGATAAATTGATGGAATAATTATTCTCCGTTCTCTAAAGAATGGATTTAAAATATATAGTATGGAAACCGTAGAAAAAAAATCCATAAAAGTAGCAATGTCAGATATTTTATTGAGTGTTAAATGGGCGCACATTTCAACACATTACTTTGGCAAATCAAGAAGTTGGTTTAGTCAACGACTTAATGGATATGATGGCAATAATCTCGAAAATGACTTTTCTGATAAAGAAAAAGATATTTTAAAAAATGCACTTTACGATTTAGCTAATCGTATCCG
>JBMYLP010000016.1:0-23315 GCA_049596455.1 Flavobacteriaceae bacterium
GGACCTACATTTCCCAATGAGGCTGCTGCTCCACCAATAGCGCTGGTAAAATCTAGTCCTATAATGCTTAATACACCCGCGCCGATAATAAATAATATCATATAAAGAATAAAAAACGCCAATACGTGATACACGATAGACTGCTCAATCGTTACTTTATTTAATCTAACCATCAAAATGGCATTGGGGTGTAGGGCGCGTTTGAATTCTAAAAACCCATTTTTGATAAGAATAAGATGACGCATTACTTTTACTCCACCCGAAGTAGAACCTGTTGAGCCACCCAAAAACATTAAGCCAAAGAAGAGCATGGTAACAAAAGGGGACCACGCTGTAAAATCAGAGGTCACCAACCCCGTTGTGGTGATAACCGCCACAACCTGAAATAAAGCATGTCTAAACGACTGCTCTAATGATGTCCAAGCAGCTGAATCTGCCATGGCATACGCTCCATTTTTCATCAATGATGCAGTCACAATAAGCACAAAAGCACCTATAAAACCAGCATACCAACGAAACTCCGTATCGGAAAAAACGCGTTTAAATTTGCCTTTTAACGCATAGTATAACAACACAAAATTGCTTCCCGCCAAAAACATAAAAAATACGGTAATGTATTGGATTTGAGGAATATCATTCCAATAACCCAGACTTGTATCTTTAGTAGAAAAACCTCCCGATGCCATGGTGCTCATGGCATGATTAATGGCATCAAAAACAGACATGCCAGAGAGTGAAAGCAATAGTGCATTTGCAGCCGTAAGACCTACATAAATCAACCATAACCTTTTGGCGGTATCGCTAATTCTGGGATGTAGTTTATCGCCGCCCAAAACAGGTGCTTCTGCGCTAAAAAGTTGCATGCCACCAATCCCCAAAAGCGGTAAAATTGCTATTGCCAGTACAATGATTCCCATACCGCCCATCCAGTGCGTAAGCGAGCGCCAAAGAACAATACTTTTTGGTAACGACTCAATGTCATCCATAATAGTAGCGCCTGTGGCGGTATAACCAGACATGGTTTCAAAAAGTGCATCGGAAACCGAAGAAACGGTGTTGGTAAACACAAATGGCAGCATACCAAAAATTACCATTGCAAGCCAGCCAAAAACCACAATCAAATAACCTTCACGTTTTTTAATTTCTTTTTTATGGTTTAAGGTTGAGCCCATGGCCAACCCACCAACAGAAAGATTAATAAGGAACGCAATAAGCATTCCCCGTGTAGCATCATCATCCATTAAATAGCTGCTTAGCGTAGCTACTCCCATAAAAAGGGAATTGAACAACAAAAGCAGCCCAAGAATATGTACAATAAGTTTAAGGTTAAAACCCTTCATGGTTTATAAAAAAAGCTGTTCAACTCTTTTGATGGATTGCGGCAAACAACACACCAACACAAGGTCTTCTTCTTGTATTACAAAATCTCCCAAAGCGATAATTCCAGCCCCATTACGTATTACACCGCCAATGGTTGCTGTTATGGGAAAATCCAAGTCTTTTATGGCTTTGCCTATGACTTTGGCAGTAGGTTGTACTTTGAATTCCACAATTTCGGCATCCATGTTGTTTAGCTTTGCTACATCTACTACCTCTCCTCTTCTAATATACCTAAAAATGGTATTCGCGGTGAGCATTTTTTTGTTCACAAGCGTATCTACACCTATCGATTTTGTAAGCTCAAAGTAGTCCATGTTTTCGATAAGTGCAATGATTTTTGGCACTTGTTTGGACTTTGCCATTAGGCAAGACATGATATTGGTTTCAGCATCGTTGGTAACACCCAAAAACGCATCCATTTCTTGAAGGTTTTCTTCGAGAAGCAGTTCTACATTACGACCATCTCCGTGAAGAATAAGCGTGTCGGGAAGACGTTCCGCCATTTCAATGGCACGTTCTTTATCCAACTCAATAAGTTTAACATTTACGCCGCGCTGACAGAGATCTTCTGCGGTTTTAAACCCAACACGACCGCCACCCAAAATCATCACATTTTTGATTTTATTTTTCACCTCGCCCGTAAGGCTATAAAGTTCAGAAACCCCTTGTGGAAGGGTTGTAAAATACACTTGATCACCTTGTTCAAAGCAAGTATCCCCTCGCGGAATAATGGTGTTTTGCGATGCGGTACGCTTTATGGCGATAGGCATAAAGTGAACGCCAGGAAACACAGATGCTGCCTCGCGAACTGTTTTTCCAATAAATGGAGCATTTTCTTCCAAAGTAGTTCCCATCATGGTTAGCGCGCCGTCTTCAAATTCGTGGCTGTTTTCAAAAGCAGATTGATCAATGAGCAATTGAATTTCTTCGGCAGCCAACTCCTCTGGAGAAACCAATTCATCGATTCCCAAGGCTTGAAAATCAACATCTTCTTTATATTTTTCAAATTCAATATCTGTTACACGCGCAATAGTACGCTTGCAACCCAATTGCTTAGCCAACAAACAACACATCAGGTTTGTGGTTTCAGATGGTGTGACGGCAATCATCATATCTGCCTTATCAACACCTGCATTTTTCAGGGTTGCCAATGCAGACGGGTCGCCTTTTACAGCACGAATATCAAGGTTGTTATCTGCGTAGTTTAACGCTTCTTTATCCGCGTCAATCAGCGTAATGTCCTGTGCCTCAAACGAAAGCAATTTGGCTAAGTGAAAGCCAATATCGCTAGCTCCAGCGATGGCAATGTTCATCTATAATAAGATTATTATGTTGCAAATATAGCAAGTTTCTGTTCGTTGAAGTGGATTTATCATCAACAGATAATAGCTACCTTTGCGCCTTATGAGCAAAAACGTTACGCCGTACAAAGATTCTTCCTTGTCCAAAAAGGAGCAAGTAACCCTGATGTTTGACCGTATTGCCCAAAAGTACGATGGGCTCAACCGAGTGTTGTCTTTGGGGTTAGACAAGGGTTGGCGCAAAAAACTAATAAATGGTGTTCGAGCGCAAAAAGCAATAGATATCCTTGATGTGGCTACCGGAACAGGCGATGTTGCTATTGCATTGAGTAAAATTCCATCGGTTCATATTGATGCCGTTGACCTTTCAACCCAAATGCTAGCCGTACAAGCAAAGCAATTGGATAAGCTAAACCTCAATGACCGTATAAAACTCAGCGTAGCCGATGCCGAAAAATTGCCCTTTAAAGAGCAATTTGATGCGGTTACCGTCGCCTTTGGTATTCGAAATTTCGCCAACCTTGAAAAAGGGCTTAGCGAAATGCATCGTGTACTTCGTCCAATTGGATGTTTGTATATTTTAGAAACTTCTCGACCCAAAAAATTTCCAATGAAACAAGCGCATTTTGTTATGTCAAATGTGATTATTCCGCTGTTAGGAAAGTTTTTTGCCGAAGATAAAAGTGCTTACGCATATCTGGGCGAGTCTGCAACGCATTTCCCAGACGGCGAAGTAATGTGCAATAAATTGCGTGAAATTGGGTTTTCTACAGTAACACACAAACCGCTAAGCGGAGGTGTAGTTAGCTTGTATATTGCACAAAAATGAAAGCTTTTTTGACTATTTTTCTTGTTCTATTTCCCATGTTTTCAACAATATATGGGCAAGATCAAAATATAGAAAACCTAAAAACCGATGATAAAAAACGGTTGCGTTTTGGTTACTATGTTGGTCTTAATTCGGTTGGTGCAAAAATGGAATACTTGCCCACTTCTAGCGGTCAGCCGTTTAGATTAGCTATTAAACCCAAACCTAGTTTTGATGTTGGGTTGCTTGCCGATGTACGCATCAATGAATTTTTAAATATCCGTTTTCACCCTGGGTTAGCGTTTGTAGAACGAGAAATCATTTTTCCTTTTTCAGAAGAATCATTCTCAAAACCTTTGAGGGAACGCGATGTTAAATCGAATTATGTGCGTTTGCCGATAGGCATTAAACTAAACACCCGCCGTATTCGAAATGCAAGACCCTATATTATGGGAAGCATGTCGTATAACGTTAATATTACTAGCGAAGAAACGCATCCCGAGGACAACAGCTCTGGGACATTTCGTATGCGAAGTAAAATGTATGCATGGGAATTTGCCATTGGAACCGATATTTACCTTCCCTATTTTAAATTTACACCTTCAGTGCACGGCTTGTTCGCCCTTAACAACGAAATTGTTCCAGATAACAACCCAAACAGTCCCTTTACACGCTATATTTCTTCTATGAAGAGTCGTGGTGTTTTTCTTCGGTTTACGTTTGAGTAACTACTCCTTCCGCCTAAATTCACTTAGTAAAATCCCTGTTGCCATGGCAACGTTTAGGCTTTCTGCCGCAGGAACACCAAAACTTGGTATCGCTATGTTTTTTTGCAAAACAGACTTGAGATTATCTGAAATTCCTTGCCCTTCGTTGCCCATAACCAAAATGGCATTTGGTGGAAGTGTAGCAGCATACAAATTCTCCCCTTGCATATCGGTACCAACGGCAGCCAAATTTTGTTGCTGCAAAAATGATACTAAGTCAACATAATGTACATGAACATTTGCCAACGAACCCATGCTTGCCTGCACCACTTTAGGATTAAAGCAATCAACCGTATCTGCAGAGCAAATCAAATGTTGAATGCCAAACCAATCACATAATCTAATGATGGTTCCCAAATTTCCAGGGTCACGTATGCCGTCCAGCGCTAAATTCAACCACTGTGGCTCAAATGCTACATTCTCTGGTAACTTAAACGCTGCCCAATAGTTGGCAGGCGTGCTTAAGTTGCTTAATCTTTTCATTTCGATTGGCGTGATAATTTCAGCTTCAAAATTGTTTTGAGTGTCTTTTTCAATCGTAAAACAATATGCAAGTTCAAAATTATGCTTCAAAAAGGTGGCTATTGCCTTCTTACCCTCTACTGCAAAAAGCCCCTGTTTTTTTCGAAACTTTAGTTGTCCCAATTGCCCCAACTGTTTTAGCGCGTTTTTGCTAACCATGTATTTGATGTATTTTTGTTCATTACAACTTTTCTGTTGACCACACGATTTTCAAAAATACTAGGTTTTTGTGGGCTTTTGGCCTTTGCGGTGGGGTGTTCTGTTACTAAACGCCTTCCACCAGATGCTGTATTGCTACAAAAAAATGAGGTGATTGTCAATGGTGAAAGCGCTGTAGACTCTGTAGAGAACATCATACAGCCAAAACCGAATAAACGTTTTTTGGGCATCCCGTTTGGATTACTGTTGTATCAATCTGCAAACGATAGTGCTGGTGTTGCGTTTGATCGGTGGTTGACCAAAAAACCAAATCGAAAGAAGCGAATGGAATCGCTGTGGTCTAAAAAGCAATTGGCAAAAATGAAGGACTACAAAGTAGGGTTTCAAGATTGGAAAAAGCGCAATGGCGAACCACCCGTATTCTCCGACTCGCTTTCCAGCGCATCAAACGCTCAAAAATTAAAAGCCTTTTTTTCAAATGAAGGATATTTTAACGCTGCGGTAAAAACAGTGACAAATACGCAAAAGTTTAAATCTAGTGTGCGTTACGATGTTACAACCAATGCCCCTTATTATTTAGATAGCATTCAATCCAATATTCAAAGCCCTGTTTTGGACTCTATTTATCACGCTACTGTCCAAAAAAGTGCGCTGCAACGCGGTAACAGATTTCGCACTATGGACTTTGACAAAGAGCGTAATCGCTTGTTTATATTGTTCCGAAATGCAGGAGTTTTTCCGTTTCAATTAAACGCTATTGATTTTAGTGTACGTATTGATTCTACAGGCACAGATTACCGCCTTCCTGTACAACTTAATATTCGGGATTTTATTGAAAATCAAGAAGGAACTGCTATTGAAAAGGAGTATCAAATTTCTCGAATGAATAAGGTTAACGTATTTGTAAGTAAAGTTGGAAACACTGGGAATGAAGCCTATGACTCAATTGGCATATATGATGGATTAACACTTTATAGTCAGGGAAAAATGCGTTACAGCAGTAGGCTACTTCGTGAGACTATATCATTTAAAACCAACGAGCCTTACAGTGATATAGCAAGGAGTACAACACTAAAGCAACTAACGCGCCTTCAAAGTTTTGACTATCCAACCATACGCTACAATTATGCAAACGAAAAGGAAACGCTACTTGATGCATCTATTTACTTGATGCCAAAAGAAAAATATGCACTTAACTTTGGGTTGGATGTCACGCAATCAAACATTATTAAGCGCGGTGTGGCTTTTAGCTCTGGATTAAGTGCACTAAATGTGTTTCGAGGAGCCGAAACCCTGGAGTTTGGGGCTCGAGGATCTGTGGGTAGATCTGCCGATGTGGCTATTACCGAATTTGCATTTGATGTTCAGTTGCGAGCTCCTCAGTTTTTACTTCCATTCAGCAAAAAAATAAACCGGCAAGAAATTGCGCCGCAAACTATTTTCAGAGTAGGTTCTGCTGTTCAAGAGAATATCGGATTAGATAAGCAAAGCCTAATGGGGGCTATTCAATACCAATGGAGTCCAAAGAAAAATAGGCGTTGGACTTTTTCGCTAATCGATGTTGAGTTTGTCAACAATAAAAACAAAGAGAATTACTTTGGGGTATACACAAATGCCTATGGAGAGTTAAATAAAATTGCGCAAAATACCAATGCAAATCCATCCTATTTATTAAACAACAACCTTATTATTCCACAAGGAACGCAATCTTTTATTACCGATGTGTTGGATGGTAAAACCAACTTGGCTCCCACTGACGATTCATATAATCGCGTACAGCGCATTGAAGAACGAAGAAGTAGATTAACGCAAAACAACCTTATTTTTAGTTCGAGTTTGCAATTTTACAACGCTACCAAAAGTGGTGTTTTCGATAAAGAATTTACACAATTTAGAGCAAATCTTTCGTGGTCTGGAAATCTGTTACAAGCACTTGCAAAGCAATTTGATTGGGAGCAATCAAATGGTCAATATTTTCTTTTTGATGTGCCCTTTAGTCAGTTTATAAAGCTAGAAGCTGACATTGTAAAATATTGGGAAATATCAGAAAATCAAGTTTTTGCAGTTCGGGGATTTGCTGGAGCTGCTATTCCATATGGTAATGCAGATAACATTCCCTTTAATCGTTCTTTTTTTGCGGGTGGTGCCTATGACAACCGCGCTTGGGAAGTATATCGATTGGGTCCAGGGTCTAGTGCTACTGGAAATGAATTTAACGAAGCAAACCTAAAACTTGCGTTCAATACCGAATACCGATTTGATATCCTTGGTGCCTTTAAAGGCGCACTATTTATTGATGCTGGAAATATTTGGAATGTGGCGGATAACGTCAATGAATCGGCACGCAGATTTGATGGATTTCAAGATTTAGATGAGCTGGCTGTGGGTACAGGTTTTGGATTACGTTATGACTTTGGCTTATTCTTACTACGCCTAGATATGGGCTTTAAAACACACAATCCTGTTTTGCCAAAAGGGTCGCGTTGGAACTTTAATTATCAGCTCAAAAATGCAAATCCCACACTTGGTATAAATTATCCTTTTTAGGCACATAATTGTTTGTTACTTTTGCACCGATCAAAAAAACAAACAAATGTCGCATTCCATAAAGCCAGGTGTTGCAACTGGCAACGAAGTTCAAGAAATTTTTGCTTTAGCTAAAGAAAAACAATTTGCCCTCCCTGCGGTGAATGTTATTGGATCAGATTCCATTAATGCCGTGTTA
Source organism: Flavobacteriaceae bacterium (assembly GCA_049596455.1). GTDB lineage: Bacteria > Bacteroidota > Bacteroidia > Flavobacteriales > Flavobacteriaceae > UBA7446. The sequence continues at coordinate 7,663 of JBMYLP010000016.1, forward strand.
GAAACCGCTGCTAAACTTAACGCTCCAGTTATTATTCAATTTTCGAATGGTGGTGCACAATTTAATGCAGGCAAAGGATTGTCTAACGAAAATCAGCAAGCAGCGATTGCAGGTGCTGTTGCAGGTGCAAAGCACGTACATCAAATGGCTGAATTATATGGTGTGAGCGTTATTTTACACACCGATCACGCTGCTAAAAAACTTCTCCCTTGGATTGATGGCTTGCTAGACGCAAGTGAAAAACATTTTGCAGAAACAGGAAAATCATTGTTTAGTTCACATATGATTGACCTCTCTGAGGAGCCGTTAGAAGAAAATATTGAAATCTGTAAAACTTATTTGGAGCGCATGGCCAAAATGGACATGACATTAGAAATTGAGCTTGGTGTTACTGGCGGTGAAGAAGATGGGGTTGATAATACCGACGTTGATAGCTCAAAACTTTACACACAGCCCGAGGAGGTAGCTTATGCTTTTGAGGAGTTGTCAAAGGTTAGCCCACGCTTTACCATTGCGGCAGCATTTGGAAATGTTCACGGTGTTTACAAACCCGGAAATGTAGTGCTTACGCCAAAAATCCTGAAAAATTCTCAAGCCTTTGTTAGTGAGAAATATGGTGTAGGTTCTAATACCATTGACTTTGTGTTCCATGGTGGGTCTGGTTCAACCGTTGAAGAAATTCGTGAAGGCATTAGCTATGGAGTTGTCAAAATGAATATCGATACCGATATGCAGTATGCGTTTATGTCTGGTGTGCGCGATTATATGCAAGAAAAATCGGCATACTTACAACAACAAATTGGAAACCCAGAGGGCGACGATGTGCCGAATAAAAAATATTACGATCCACGGGTTTGGTTACGTGAGGGTGAGAAGGCATTTGTTGCGCGTTTAGAACAAGCTTTTGAAGATCTTAACAATGTAAACACCCTTTAGTTTCTAGGGTTTTATATATTTGATAAAATTCTTGGCCTATGGCGTGGTTCAGACGTACCGAAAAGGGAATTCAAACCCAAACCCACGAGAAAAAGGATACCCCTCAGGGCTTATGGTATAAATCCCCAACGGGAAAAATTATAGATACCGAGCAGCTTGCAGAAAATTTTTATGTGTCGCCCGAAGATGGGTATCACGTAAGAATTGGCAGTAAGGAATACTTTGAAATTATTTTTGACGATAATACGTTTAAAGAGTTAGACGCTTCGCTAAAGTCAAAAGATCCGCTCAAGTTTGAAGACACCAAAAAGTATAAAGACCGTGTTAAGGTCGCTCAGAAAAAAACGAATCTAAACGATGCCGTAAGAGCTGCCGTAGGAAATTCCAATGGAAACAAACTAGTAGTGGCTTGTATGGATTTCAGTTTTATTGGTGGCTCGATGGGTTCTGTGGTTGGTGAAAAAATTTATCGCGCTGCAGATTATGCCCTTAAAAACAAGTTGCCTTTTGTTATGATTTCTAAATCGGGAGGCGCGCGCATGATGGAGGCGGCATTATCATTGATGCAAATGGCAAAAACATCTGCCAAGCTTGCGCAACTTGCTGATGCTAAAATTCCATACATTTCGTTGTGTACAGATCCTACAACTGGCGGTACAACAGCATCCTTCGCTATGCTGGGCGATATTAATATTTCAGAGCCAGGCGCATTGATTGGATTTGCTGGACCCAGAGTTGTAAAAGACACTACAGGGCAAGACTTACCAGAAGGGTTTCAAACTGCTGAATTTTTGCAAGAACACGGCTTTTTAGATTTTATCTCCCATCGAAAAGACCTAAAGCAAAACATCAATTTATACCTCGATTTAATTTTAAATCGACCTCTTTCTGCACAGGAGTAGTTTCATCCAATAATTATACTATATTTGCAGCCTTCGAGAAAGACTCGGAGTTGCATAAAAATCATTTACAATAATATTGGCATGTCACTAAGTAAAGAAACCAAAGCAGAAATCTTCAAAAAGTACGGGAAGTCTGAAAAAGACACCGGTAGTACAGAAGGTCAAATTGCTTTATTTACACACCGTATCAACTTCCTAACAGAACACCTGAAAAAAAATCACAAAGATTACAACACAGAGCGTTCATTGGTCATGTTGGTAGGTAAAAGAAGAAGTCTTCTAGATTATTTAAAAGACAAAGATATCGAACGCTACCGTTCCTTGATTAAGGAGTTAGGCATTCGAAAGTAAGCACATAAAAGCTTCCGCATCATTCGGTTTTTCATCGGGTATCTACGACCACAACACAACATCACAGATACTAACTTAAAATTGAAAACGTATGATACCCAACGTACATACTTCGACTATTGACTTAGGCGATGGTCGTACTATTACACTAGAAACAGGCAAGCTTGCCAAGCAAGCAGATGGCTCTGTTGTCGTAAAATCCGGCAACTGCATGCTGTTAGCAACCGTTGTTTCGGCACGAGAAGCTTCCCCTGTAGATTTCCTACCGCTCACGGTAGATTACCGCGAAAAATTTGCTGCCGCAGGACGATTCCCAGGCGGCTTCTTTAAGCGCGAAGCAAGACCCAGCAATGAAGAGATTTTAACCATGCGTTTGGTTGATCGTGTATTGCGTCCACTTTTTCCAAAAGATTATCATGCCGAAACGCAGGTTATGATTCAGTTGATGTCACACGACGAAACAGTTATGCCCGATGCACTAGCAGGATTGGCAGCTTCGGCAGCAATTCAACTTTCTGACATTCCTTTTGAATATCCCATTTCAGAGGTACGTGTAGGACAAATCGACGGGCGTTTTATCGTAAATCCAAGCAAAGATCAACTCAAAGAATCTAACATTGACATCATGATTGGTGCAAGTGAAGATTCTGTATGTATGGTGGAAGGAGAATTTGATGAAGTTTCAGAAGAAGTGATGGCAGATGCTATTCGCTTTGGACACGAAGCTATCAAAAACCAAATTGCTGCTCAAATTGAATTGGCAGAGGCTGTAGGAAAAAAGGAAACTCGTGAATACGAGCCTGAAGCACACGATGAAGAATTGCAACAAAAAGTACATGATTTCGCATATCAAAAATGCTATGATATTGCCAAACAAGGCAGTTCTAAGCAAGAGCGTGGCGTTGCTTTTGGCGAGGTAAAAGAGGCTTTGTTAGAAACCTTTTCTGAAGAAGAATTAGAAGAAAACGGTAAGCTCATTAGCAAATATTTTGGCAAAGCGCAAAAAGAAGCCGTACGCGAATTGGTACTTGCAGAAGGCATTCGCCTTGACGGGCGCAAAACCACTGATATTAGACCTATTTGGTGTGAGGTAGATTATTTGCCTTCTACGCACGGTTCTTCTGTATTTACACGAGGTGAAACACAAGCATTGGCTACTGTTACGCTAGGAACGTCTCGAGAAGCAAACGTTATTGACTTACCTACCGAACAAGGTGAAGAAAATTTCTATTTGCATTACAATTTCCCTCCCTTCTGTACGGGCGAAGCACGTCCATTACGTGGCACGTCTCGTAGAGAAGTAGGACATGGAAACTTAGCGCAACGTGCGCTTAAAAAAGTAATGCCAGACGACTGTCCTTACACAGTACGTGTGGTTTCTGAGGTATTAGAATCTAACGGTTCTTCTTCTATGGCAACAGTTTGTGCTGGTACTATGGCACTGATGGATGCTGGGGTGCAAATTAGCAATCCTGTTTCGGGAATTGCTATGGGACTTATTTCTGACGGCGAGCGCTTTGCTGTACTTTCAGATATTTTGGGAGATGAAGACCACCTCGGTGACATGGACTTTAAGGTTACAGGTACCGAAAACGGTATCACGGCCTGTCAAATGGATATCAAGATTAAAGGACTTTCTTATGATATTTTGATTCAAGCATTAAAGCAAGCTCGCGATGGTCGTTTGCATATTTTAGGCAAGCTTACAGATACCATTGCTGCTCCTGCTGCCGATGTGAAAGAACACGCACCAAAAATGGTGATGCGTACTGTTCCAAACGAGTACATTGGTGCAATTATCGGAAGTGGTGGTAAAGTAATTCAAGAATTACAGAAAGAAACCGATACTACCATTGTTATCAACGAAGATCCAGATAATGGAGAAGGGATTGTAGAAATCCTTGGTACTGGTCCTGAAGGAATCGATCAAGTGCTTGCACGTATAGATGCACTTATGTTCAAGCCAGAGGTAGGCGAAGTGTACGAAGTACAGGTTATCAAAATCTTAGAGTTTGGTGCCGTTGTGGAATATACGGATGCACCTGGAAATGAAGTACTGCTTCACGTAAGTGAATTGGCTTGGGAACGCACCGAAAACGTAACCGATGTGGTAAACATGGGAGATGTGTTTGATGTAAAATACTTTGGTGTTGACCCTCGCACACGAAAGGAAAAGGTATCGCGCAAAGCACTTTTGGAAAAGCCCGAAGGCTATGTGGAACGTAAGCCTAGACCAGGTAGCGACCGAAGAAAAGGTGGCGGACAAAACAGAAGACCAAAACGCGACTAACCCTACGTCATCATACATAAGAACAAATCCGCTAAAAATTTTTAGCGGATTTTTTTTGATTTTATGTAACCTTTTGCAGACTGATTGCGTATAACATATATCATCCACACAAAAAAATTGCATGAGACAGCTGAAAATCACCAAGCAGGTTACCAATCGTGAAACTGCATCGCTAGACAAATACCTTCAAGAAATTGGAAAGGTTGACCTTATTACCGCCGAAATGGAAGTGGAATTGGCGCAACGCATCAAAGCAGGTGACCAAATTGCATTGGAAAAACTAACAAAGGCAAATCTTCGATTTGTGGTTTCTGTAGCCAAGCAATACCAAAACCAAGGGCTTACCCTTCCAGACCTTATCAACGAAGGAAATTTGGGGCTTATTAAAGCTGCAAAACGCTTTGACGAAACCCGTGGATTTAAGTTTATTTCGTATGCCGTTTGGTGGATTAGACAATCTATTTTGCAAGCACTGGCAGAGCAATCTAGAATTGTACGACTACCGCTAAATAAAATTGGGTCGATTAACAAAATCAACAAAACCTATGCGTTTTTGGAGCAAGCACACGAGCGTGTGCCTTCGGCAGAAGAGATTGCAAAAGAATTGGACATGACGGTTTCTGACGTCAAGGAGTCTATGAAAAACTCAGGGCGTCATGTATCGATGGATGCGCCACTTGTGGAAGGCGAAGATTCCAACTTATACGATGTATTGCGTTCTGGTGAGTCGCCAAACCCCGACAAGACCCTTATGCATGAATCGTTGCGTACTGAAATTGAACGTGCACTTGAAACGCTTACGCCTCGCGAAGCCGATGTAGTGCGACTTTATTTTGGTCTTGGAAATCAACACCCCATGACCTTGGAAGAAATTGGCGAAACCTTTGACCTTACGCGCGAGCGTGTACGCCAAATTAAGGAGAAAGCCATCCGTCGATTAAAGCACACTTCAAGAAGTAAAATCCTAAAAACCTATTTAGGATAATGGGAACTATTAAAATTGCACCTTCGATGTTGGCGGCTGATTTTGCCAATTTGGAGCGTGACGTACAACTTGTAAACCAAAGCCAAGCAGATTGGTTTCACATGGATATTATGGACGGGGTTTTTGTTCCAAATATATCATTTGGTATGCCGGTGTTAAAAGCCATGGCACGCCACGCCAATAAACCCCTTGACGTGCATCTTATGATTGTCGATCCTGATCGATACATTCAAACGTTTGCCGATTTGGGCGCAGCCGTACTTACCGTTCATGCCGAGGCGTGTACACACCTCCACCGTACGGTACAAGCCATCAAAGCTGCTGGTATGCAAGCGGGCGTAGCGCTAAATCCACATACTCCCATTTCAGTTTTAGAAGATATTATTTCCGACATAGACTTGATTTGCGTGATGAGCGTAAACCCTGGATTTGGCGGACAGCAATTCATTGAAAACACTTATGACAAAGTACGTCGCTTGCGTGCACTTGCCAATGCCAAAAAATCTGAAGTTTTGATAGAAATTGATGGAGGTGTTACTTCAGAAAATGCGGCTGCGCTGGTACAAGCTGGCGCAAATGTACTTGTGGCAGGTAGTTTTGTGTTTAAATCTGAAAATCCTTCGCAAACCATCTCTGATTTGCACACCATAGCAAATGCCTAATTCATACTAAACGATTTATTTTCTTATTTTTAGAAAATCAAATCTTTATTATGAAAAATATATGCTATACTTTTATTGCAGTTTCTCTGTTGCTGTTAGGGTGCAAAACCAACGTACTTACTGGCAAAAAAACACTTAATTTTTTTGGGAACAACAAGCAACTTTTTAGCATGTCGTTGCAACAATACCAGTCGTTTTTAAGTGAAAACGAGGTGGTAACAAATACCAAAGATGCTAATTTGATAAGTTCTATTGGGGAGGATATTGCCCGTGCGGCGCAAATTTATTTCAATTACAAAGGACAGCCCAACATGTTGAGTGATTACGATTGGGAGTACAATTTGGTAAACAACAAACAAGTAAACGCTTGGTGTATGCCTGGCGGAAAAATTGTATTTTATACAGGCATTATGCCTATTGCTGCAAACCCCGATGGCATAGCTGCCATTATGGGTCATGAGGTGGCGCACGCCCTTGCCGACCACGGCGCACAACGCATGAGCCTTGGTATTGTACAACAAGCGGGAGGTATCATCACTGCTGAAGCCACCAAAAATCAAGATGCGCGAAAACGACAACAAATCATGATGGCATACGGAATTGGAAGTACGCTTGGAGGCATGTTGCCTTTTAGCAGAAAGCATGAAACCGAAGCAGACAAAATTGGCTTGGAACTTATGACCATTGCAGGCTATAATCCCGAAGAGGCACCAAAATTATGGGAGCGCATGAAGGCACAATCTAAGGGTGGTCCACCTGAGTTTTTAAGCACCCACCCAAGTGAAGTGCGTAGAATTGCTAACTTGCAAAGCTGGATTCCCGAAGCCAAAGCGCTAGCCAAAAAAATCAATGCAACAACAGTTGCGCAATAACAACTAAAACCAATCTAATGAGAACTACTTTCTTTTTCCTTTTCATTGCTATACTTCTTACAAGTTGTACACAACCAACTGCTGAAGAAAAACTACATAAACTTATGCAAGATTATCACGAACAAACCTTGCAAATGAACCCCATAGGTGCAACCTTTCAGGGAGATACACGTTACAACGATTATTTACCAAACTATCTTGATGATGAGGTGATGGCATCGCAAAAAGCGTTTTATTCCGAAATTTTAGAGGCACTTCAAGCCATTAGCACCAAAGACCTAAATGAGCATGACCAACTCAGTAAAAAAGTGTTGCAGTGGGAGTGTGAAACCAACTTGATGGGCATGGAATTTCCAACCGAACTACTTCCCATAAACCAAATGTGGACGCTCCAACTCACCATGGGGCAGTTAGCCGCAGGCTCTAGCGCACAACCGTTTGCTACCCTAACCGATTATACCAATTGGCTTTCTCGAGTAGATGATTATATAGCCTGGTTAAAAAGTGCCAAAACGCGTATGAAAGAAGGTATTGCGCAAGATGTTGTGCTGCCAAAATCATTGATTAGAAAAGTGGTACCACAACTTGAAGCGATGACGGAACCCGATTTGGACAAACATATTTTTTACATGCCTGCCAAAAACTTCCCAGAGGATTTTACCACTGCTCAAAAAGACAGTCTTTCGTCTGCCTATGCTGATATGGTAACCAATAAAATCATTCCTGCGTATCAAGATTTGGCAGAATTTATGAATGGAGCGTATTTGGAGGCAGGACGTAACAGCAGCGGATTTGGCGCATACGCTTTTGGTGAAGCATATTACGATTACGCCATTCGGTTATATACTACTACGGATATGACCGCCGATGAAATTCATCAGCTTGGGCTGGCAGAAGTAGCACGTTTGCGCAGCGAAATGGAACGCGTCAAAGAAAAAGTTGGCTTTAAAGGGGATTTGAACGCCTTTTTTGAGCATGTGCGTACACTGCCAAAACTCATGCCTTTTGACGACCCACAACAGGTTATTGATAACTTTAACGCCATTCACGACAAAATGAAGGCAAAAGTGGATGCGTTGTTTGAGCTACAACCCAAAACACCATTTGAAGTGCGTCGTGTGGAGGCATTTAGAGAAAAATCAGCGGCAGCGCATTATAATCCCGGCTCTCTTGACGGCACCAGACCCGGTGTGTTTTATGTGCCGATTCCAAATGTGCGTGAATATAACATCTTCTCTGACGAGGACTTGTTTTTGCACGAAGCCATTCCGGGGCATCACTTTCAAATTTCGTTGCAACAAGAAGACACTTCCCTACCCGATTTTAGAAAAACACTTTGGTACAGCGCCTACGGCGAAGGTTGGGCATTGTATTGCGAGTCGTTGGGAACAGAACTTGGCTTGTATGACGATCCGTATCAGTATTTTGGAATGTTAAGTGCCGAAATGCACCGCGCCATTCGCTTAGTGGTAGATACCGGCATTCATACCAAAGGTTGGACACGCGAGCAAGCTATTGCCTATTCACTAGCTAATGAAGCCGAACCCGAATACGCCATTATTTCTGAAATTGAGCGTTATATGGCAAACCCCGGACAGGCATTGTCGTATAAAATTGGACAGTTAAAAATTATGGAACTCCGCGCCATGGCTGAGCAGGAACTCGGCGATGCGTTTGATATCCGTGCGTTTCACCGTATTGTGTTGGAATCTGGATGTATTCCGTTGGCATTGTTGGAAGATAAAATCAATGATTGGATAACTATATCACAGAAATCCTAAACTGAAAATAGCTACTTTTGTAGCTAAGATTTTTATACATGATTTTAGTAACCGGCGGTTTAGGGTATATTGGGTCGCACACCGTAGTAGCCCTACAAGAAAAAGGGTACAAAGTGCTTATTGTTGACGATTTATCAAATTCTTCCGTTGAGGTATTGGATGGCATAGAAACGGCTAGTGGTAATCGCCCAACATTTGTTGAACTCAACTTGCAAGATGCCAAAGCGTTGGCTTCGCTTTTTGAAAAACATCGCATTACGGGAATTATCCATTTTGCAGCCTTTAAAGCAGTGGGAGAAAGCGTGCAAAAACCGGTGGCGTATTACCAAAATAATTTGGGTTCACTGCTCAATCTATTGGCAGAAGTAGAAAAAGCTGATGCGCCCATTCCGTTTATTTTTAGCTCGTCGTGCACCGTTTATGGCGAAGCTACCGAGCTCCCCATTACTGAAAATGCGCCTGTGCAACCTGCCATGTCGCCATATGGGAATACCAAACAAATTGGTGAAGAAATTTTGGTGGATGCCGTAAACGCTATCGAAGGGTTTAGGGTCATTGCGTTACGCTATTTTAATCCTATTGGTGCACATCCATCTATTGCCATTGGCGAATTACCCCTTGGCAAACCGCAGAATTTGGTTCCGTTTATTACCCAAACTGCAGCGGGGATTTATCCTAAACTCACCGTGTTTGGCAATGACTACCCCACCCCCGACGGCACCAACGTCAGAGATTATATTCATGTGGTAGATTTAGCAGAGGCACACGTGGTAGCCATGGAGCGTATTTTGGAGCAGAAAAGTGCAGACGCCTACGAAGTGTTCAATTTAGGAACAGGTAAAGGAAGTAGCGTATTGGAGGTTATTCAAAGTTTTGAACGTGTTTCAAGGCAAAAACTCCCTTACGAAATTGGTGCACGCCGTGAAGGTGACGTAGTAGCCGCCTATGCTAACACCACCAAAGCAAATACGGTTTTGGGTTGGAAAACCAAACGCAGCCTGGACGAAGCTATTGCTTCGGCATGGAAATGGGAGCAGAAAGTAAGAAAGCTTTTGTAAGCTAGCCGTTTTCAACTACTTGTTGGGCATTAATTTTGGATGAATAACACGAAACCAAAGAGGCGGAAAAAGTGCTAAAAGCATGGATGCTGGATAACCAAATGGCAGTGTTGGGCTGTTTTCTAGGCTATCTAATACTTGATATTTTTTTGAAGCTCGGAAATGGTGATCACTATGCCGAGTTAACTCATAGAGCACAATTCTACCCATGATATGATCGGAATTCCATGAGTGTATGTGTTGAACCTTTTCGTAATTGCCGTTGATTTTTTTTCGAGCCAAGCCATAATGCTCTATATAATTGATGGTTTCGAGAAACAAGAAGGAAATTATCCCCACAAATAAAGCAATAGAAAATATTTTTACTCCAAAAAAAGCATAAACACCACCCAAATATGCTACTTGGTAAATGATAAACAACAGCATGTTGTTTTTGATTGAGAAAAAATGTGCCCCTTTCTTTTTGAGTAGTTTGGTTTGTATCCGCCATGCATTTTTATATTGACCAAAAACCGATGTTATCCAAAAATGATATAAACTCTGCCCCTTTTTTGCAGTTGCTGGGTCTTGTTCGGTGGCAACATACTTATGATGCCCGTAATTGTGCTCCAGAGTAAAATGCATATACAAACAAGGCAATAGCAATAGCCTTGTGAGTAAAATCTCAAATTTTCCTTTCCTATGACCTAGCTCATGTGCAACATTCACTGCGTTAGTTGCCAACAAAATGCCTAGCGCAAAAATTAACCCCACATATTCATAAATACTTAAACTTGCTGTTGAAAAGCTATATATCCCATAACATAGCACAGAGTAAACAATAGGAACGTTTAAGTAAAGAAGCCAATCAAAAAAACGATTCAACCCCCTTTTTTGTTTATCAATATCTGAAAATTCATCGTTTTTTATCGGAATTATGCCTTCAAGAAAGGGTATTAAAACAAACACATAAGCCAATGCAGTGAAGGAGAAGACTCCTTTAAAATAGAAACTAACAACTACACTCAGCGGAACGGTGTATGCCATGAGATATTTTAAGTACTTCATCTTATAAATCTATAAAAATTTTGAATACACTAAATTATATCCGAATAAAAAATCAAATAGCTTGACTGTTTTATTTGTGTTGTGGGGGATATTTCAACAAAAGCATTTGGACAAACGGTGGAAAAGTGTTGTGTTTCTGTAGTAATCCTCGTAAGGATTACGCCGAGATCCTCCAAAGTTCTGCGCTGAAAATAGCACCTACACTTTTTTTAACAATATATTATCAAATAATAGCATATAATTAACATTTTTTTTGCTAAAATGACAAAAAGCATGTAATTCGTTCTACACAATAATCAAACTTATCCATCATGAAAATACTTTATTCAACACTTTTTTTTATTTTATCTTTTGTTTCTAATGCACAATGGGCCGGTTACAACGGCAATGGAACCGATGACTTATGGTCTAATAATGCCAATTGGGCTTTCCCAAGTGGTGTCACTGATCTTGATACAGGCCAAAGAATAGACTTCTATGCCAATCCTATAACTGTTACGCTTGATGAAAATTATACGGCGAAAGGGCTAAAGATTCCTTCTAATAAAGCAAATAATTTTACAGTAACAGGTGATAATACATTAACCATTGATATTGCTGATGCTGATCAAGGGAATCTAAATTCAGGTACGTTTGCAATAGAAAGCGCATCAACTTCTGTTACAACGTTAACGCTAGATTGCAATGTAACCATTGCAAATTCTGTTACCCCTCAACAATACAAAGGCGTTTCGGTGGTGTCTACTTCAACAGATGCTACTGCTGACAACATAATAAAGTTTGCCGCTGGGAAAACACTAACCCTTGCAGGATCATCAACAACTAGTTTTCATGGAACCGGGGAGGTGCACATTGAAGGTAATCTTGTAGGAACTCAAGGTATTCTTCTTGGATCAAATGCAAATGTTACCATTGGAAGCAGTTCATCTGACTTGTCGGGATATACAGGGGATATTACTCTTGGCTCTGGTACCGAACTTACGATAAACTCTAATGGATCAAGCAAAATTTCAAATTCAAAAATACAAGTAAATGGCGGTGGAAACCCTAAAATTACATTAGAAAGCCCAAATGTATTTACTCCTAACGAAATAAGGGTTAGCACTAAAACTAATCAAGTAGACAGAACCATTCCATCGCTAAAAAATGATGCTACAGTTGTTTGCGCAGTGCAAATGTTTACAATACACGTTATTAATAATGCTAGAAGTTTAAAGCGCATGTATGTGATGAATACTTAAAAATTAGATATAAAATTACATCTATTTTTTTTTTTTCATATAACGAAGATTTACCCAGCACTATACGAATATTACCCTGTGCATGTTAAATATTGTTTAAGTCAAGGTAATTTGTGTTGGGTGTAATATATTTTATGTTTTAAATTTGATTTAATTAAACAAATACAATGAAACTACATCTATTTTCCATAATTTTTTTAACCACCTTTTCGTTATTTGGGTGTGCTCAGCTTAAAGAAAACCCTAACATAATTATTATCTATACGGATGATTTGGGTTATGGCGATGTAAGTGCTTACGGTGCTACAGAAATTAATACTCCTAATATGGATTTTTTAGCCAATAATGGAGTGCTATTCACTCAAGGCTATGCGTCTTCTGCAACATGCACCCCTAGTAGATATGCGCTACTTACAGGAACCTATCCGTGGAAAGAAAAACGAGCACGTATCCTTCCAGGAACAGCGCCATTAATCATTGATACAGCCCAAATAACATTGCCCAAAATGCTTAAAAAACAAGGTTATGAAACAGCAGTCATTGGAAAATGGCATCTTGGCCTTGGTACAGGGCAAGTAGATTGGAATTCCCATATTAGTCCGGGACCAAATGAGATAGGATTTGACCACGCTTACATCATGGCAGCAACACAGGACAGAGTGCCAACAGTTTATATTGAGAATGGTTACGTGGATGGTTTAGATCCAGCAGATCCCATTGAAATCAGTTACAAAAGGAATTATGAAGGTCAGGCAACAGGTAAAAACAATCCTGAATTATTGTCAATGATGTGGCACCATGGACATAACGGCACTATAGTAAACGGCGTTCCTAGAATAGGTTTTATGAAAGGGGGCGAATCTGCAAAGTGGAGTGATATAGATATGGCAGATCATTTTTTGAATAAGGTTAAAAATTATATCAAATCAAAAAAAAACAAACCATTCTTTTTGTATTATGGCATGCAGCAACCCCATGTACCGCGTACACCTCACCCGCGTTTTGTTGGAGCTACTTCTTTAGGACCAAGAGGAGATGTGATTGCTGAAGCCGATTGGTGTGTCGGAGAGCTTATTAAGACGCTAGAAGAAGAGGGGCTTTTGGAAAATACACTTATCGTGTTTTCAAGTGATAATGGTCCTGTGTTAAATGACGGGTACTATGACGATGCGGTTGAAAAAAATGGAAACCACACTCCTGCTGGAGCATTGCGTGGTGGAAAATACAGCTTATTTGAAGCTGGAACTAGGGTTCCATTCATTACCTATTGGAAAGGAAAGATACAGCCTAAAAAGTCAGATGCATTGGTGAGCCAATTGGATCTATTTTCGTCTCTAGCCAGATTAACTGGAAGTGAACTACGTGCTGATGATAGCGTAGATTTATTGGATACATTTACAGGTAAAAGCGATGTGGGTCGTTCAGAGCTTATTTTGGAGGCAACTTCTAGAACTGCATTAAGAAGTGGGGATTGGGTAATGATTCCTCCTTACAATGGACCTGCTAAACTAAAAGCTGTTAATATTGAAATTGGCAATAGTAAACAATACCAACTTTATGATCTTTCGAAAGATATTAGTCAGCAAACCAATATGGCAGAAGCCGAGTCAGAAAAGCTTAATGAAATGATTCAGAAGTTCAAAGAAATTAGGGGAGACAACTACGCAAAAACAAAAAAAATAGAGCTTAAATAGTTCTCACTTTTTGAATGATTTCAAGAGCCAGGCGTACATTGTTTTCTAATTTCTTGAAATCTTGGTTATGAACAATTTCTTTGCTGATAAGTTTTGAACCCATACCCACGCAGGTTACCCCGGCATCAAACCAACCCTTGAGGTTTTCTTCTGTTGGAGATACGCCTCCTGTAGGCATGATGCTTGTCCAGGGTTGGGGTGCTAGTACTCCTTTAACAAATCCTGGGCCATAGGTGCTTCCTGGAAATAACTTTACGATTTCACATCCGAGTTCTTCTGCTTTAGCAATTTCGGTAAGTGAACCGCAGCCCGGTGACCAAAGCACTTTTCTGCGGTTGCACACCATGGCAATGTCTTCTCTGAGCACGGGCGTCACCACAAAGTTGGCCCCGTTTAGCATATAGGCTGATGCAGCTCCTGCGTCTGTTACCGAGCCTACGCCCATAATCATCCCAGGGAGTTCTTTGATGGCGTATTTAGTGAGTTCTGTAAATACCTCAAGGGCAAAGTCACCACGGTTGGTAAACTCCATAAGGCGTGCACCGCCATCATAGCAGGCTTTGAGTACCTTTTTAGCGACTGCTACATCACTGTGAAAGAAGAGTGGTACCATACCACTTTCTTTCATCGTTTGCGCTACCTCTATTCTTGTAAACTGTGCCATATCTATTGGTTTAACGGGCTACACGACCTGATGCGTCGCCACCCATGAGTTTTTCTACTTCAGCTACCGTCACAAGGTTGGCATCGCCTTTTATAGTATGCTTTAAGCAAGAGGCTGCCACAGCAAAGTCCAGTGCATGTTGGTCGTTGTCTGGATATTTTAATAGTCCATAGATAAGACCGCCCATAAACGAGTCGCCACCACCTACACGGTCTACAATGTCCGTGATTTGATACTGGGTGGTGTCATACATGGTTTTTCCGTCATACAATACCCCAGCCCATGTGTTGTGTGAGGCTGATATCGAACCTCTAAGCGTTGTAATGACTTTTTTAGCCTTTGGGAACTTCTCCATCATTTGTTTACACACAGACAAAAACGCTTCTGCTTTTACATCATGACCTTGCGTTTGTACCGTTAAGCCTTCAGGCTTGATGTCAAAGTGCATCTCCGCATCTTCTTCGTTTCCGAGTACAATATCGCAATATGATGTAAGCTCGGTCATGATTTTTTCACGGTGTGCATCATCGCAGTACTTCCACAACTTGGCGCGGTAGTTCAAATCCGTAGAAATGGTGATTCCTTTCTCACTTGCAATCTTCACAGCTTCTAGGCACGCATCTGCTGCAGATTGTGAAATTGCCGGCGTAATTCCCGTCCAGTGGAACCATTCCACTCCATCAAAAGCTTTGTCCCAATCCACCATTCCGGGCTCAATCTCAGACATGGCCGAATGGGCTCTGTCATAAACTACTTTACTGCCCCGACTGACAGCACCAGTCTCTAAGAAATAAATCCCCAAACGGTCACCACCACGAAGCATAAAATCAGTTTCAACACCTCGTTTGCGCATTTCCATAAATGCGCATTCTCCAATGTCGTTGCTAGGAACACGGGTTACAAAACGTACCGGAACGCCATAGTTGGCAAGGGATACTGCTACGTTGGACTCGCCACCGCCATAAATAACATCGAAAGAATTGGTCTGCGAAAAACGCAAATAGCCTGGAGGCGCTAAACGCAACATAATCTCGCCAAAAGTGACTACTTTTTTCATTTTAAGATTTATATAATTATTGGTTAAAGTTGAAATATGATTTAGCGTTGTGGTAACATGTTTCGATGTGCTCCAAAACAAAATCGCCCAATTCTACCTTACTAAAAGCTATC
>JBMYLP010000017.1:0-15576 GCA_049596455.1 Flavobacteriaceae bacterium
TTATTTGGTGTTATTCTATTTCTTTTTGGCGTTGGGCGTATTGAGTAAAGGGCCTAG
Organism: Flavobacteriaceae bacterium; assembly: GCA_049596455.1. GTDB lineage: Bacteria > Bacteroidota > Bacteroidia > Flavobacteriales > Flavobacteriaceae > UBA7446. Next base: position 58 of record JBMYLP010000017.1, read on the forward strand.
CAAAGGCGCAATACATTCTAGTCTCTAGGGCAAAGCCAATTAAAACTTGATGTTTTTTGATCTTACCCAAGTGCGCAAGAATATCAGTTGTAGGCGCAAGCGAAATAGCATCTAAGCCATCTTGCTTTTTTATTTTTTGGTCGATTTCGTTAGTGGGTTTAAAATCGGCAACAGCAGCAGCCATAATTAATGCGTCTGCAGCATCGTAATTTTCCATACAGGCATTGAGCATTTCCGCTGCAGTTGTTACTGGTAGAACGCTAACATTAGGGTGTGCCGTATTTCCAGCGGTTGGACCGCTGATAAGGGTTACCTTTGCACCCTGTTCTGCGGCGCAATTTGCTAAAGCATATCCCATTTTTCCTGAGGAGTGATTACCTATAAAACGTACGGGGTCTATAGGTTCGTATGTAGGACCTGCGGTAATCACTATTTTTTTTCCAAAAAACGGAGATTTTTCCAAAAAATAAGCTTCTAATGCAGCAACGATTTTCTCGGGCTCTTCCATTCTGCCCTCACCTTCTAAACCGCTTGCAAGCGCACCCGAAGTTGCAGGAATTAAGATGTTACCATTTGCAATAAGGGTTTCAATATTGGTTTTGTTTGCAGGGTGTTTATGCATATCCAAATCCATAGCAGGCGCAAAGAAAACAGGACATTTTGCTGAAAGGTACGTAGCAATGAGTAAATTGTCTGCGGTGGCTTGTGCCATTTTGGAAAGGGTATTTGCTGAAGCGGGCGCAACAAGCATGGCATCGGCCCAAAGACCCAAATCGACATGGTTATTCCAAACAGCATTTTCGTTTTCCTCATGCGTAAAAGAACTCAGTACCTCACGATTAGAAACTGTTGATAACGTTAGTGGGGTAACAAAAGTTTTGGCAGCATCAGTGATTACTACCTGAACAGTAGCACCAGTTTTGACAAGCAGTCGGACAATAAGTGGCGTTTTGTACGCGGCTATACTCCCCGAAATTCCTAATAGAATACGCTTGTCATGCAAAACCGACATGGCTATGCTTCTGAGTCGGTATCGGTATGACGATAGTAAATCTTTTCTTGTAACCATTGCTCAATAGCAATAGCGTGTGGCTTTGGAAGTTTTTCGTAGAATTTTGAAACTTCTATTTGTTCTTTGTTTTCAAAAATCTCTTCTAAGTTTTCTGTTGGGGTGGCAAACTCTTCAAGTTTTTCAAACAACTCTGTCTTAATGTCTTCATTGATTTGCACAGCACGTTTGGCTAAAATCGAAATGGTTTCATAAATATTACCCGTGCTTTCATCTAATGCGTTGCGATTATATGTTTTCGTGGTTTCTGCGGCCTGTGTGCGTTTTAAATCCATGCGTTGAAATTAATTGGATGCAAAAGTACGGATTTCTTGTTCAATATCTTCCATCATTTCTGTAGCATCGGACATATGATCAGAATTGGGATATAAACGCTTAAAATTATCAAATTTAGTTTTGGCATCTTTAAGGCGTTTTTCCTTCTTATATTGAACACTATTTATCGCTAAAGTAGCAGCAGCAGAAAATTGCACAAACAAGGCAGCTTCTCTAAAACTTGTCCCTGGATTATCGGCAATAAAGTTGTCAAGTGCTACCAATGCTGCTTTGTAGTCGCGAATAGTATTGTACTGTTTTGCAGTTTCAAATCCTTTTTTCTCAATTTTTTCTCTAAGCTCTTTAGCCATGGCGTTAGCTTCTGGCATACGCTCGTCGTCTGGGTAACGATTGATAAACTCTTGAACTTTATCAATAGCTTCCTCCGTGTCGGTCTGGTCTAAACTAAAGTTTGGTGACGTTTTGTAGTGGGCAAAAGCCATCAAAAAATATGCCTCAGCTGCCTTTTGGCTTTTGGGATATGCCTTTGCAAAGGTTTCAAATTCGTAAGCCGCTAAGATGTAATTTCGGGTTTCTAAGAGCGAATTGGCATAGAAAAAAACAATGCGCTCAGCTTGAGGCTTACCTCTGTAAATTTCTTTAAGTTGAGTAAAAAGCTGTGCTGCTTTTCGGTATTTCCCTTGCTCATATAACTCTAGTGCAAGATCATTTTTTAAAGCAACATCTTCACTTTTTAATGCTTTTTGCAAATCGCTGCACCCTACAAAAAAGAGTAGCATTACAATGATAATATAATTTGGTACTTTCATGCCCGCAAACTTAATTAAAACCAATTACATACCTACAACTTTCATGCAAATCAATTTATTGTTTGTTTTGTGCTTGATTTTTTCCAACCTAACAGCACAGGACATAAAAAAATCCAAGCACTGGGGCATTCATTTTGGCTACAGCACGCAACAAACAGCCCCTTTTCACTCGTACGATTATGACCTTGAACAAGGGCATGTTTTGGGACAATTGAGATTGAAAAATTACACTTTTAAGAAGGTTGATGTACAGTTTTTAGCAGAGGGCGGCTACTATTATGCGCAGCACCAGCTTATTAACAAATGGTTTACCTCATCTGAATTTTTCAATCATTTTCCAGAGAATTTTCACCAGGAAATGTTGCAAAAAAAACCTATCCATCAGGTGGCTTTTCATGCAGCTGTGGAAATAGCGCATTATCTAAATCCAAAAACACAAGTATTTGGTTATGCTGCCATTGGCCCGATGTGGACTTCGCAACTAACAGAACGCCTTGCCAAAGGGTTTGCCTTTTCAGACAATATTGGTGTAGGGGTGAAATTTAAATTGAGCAAAAAGATGTGGCTCAGTAATATGGTTATCATTCGACACGAATCGAATGTGAATTTAAAATTTCCAAATTCAGGACACAATACCTTGGGTGTGCGTTTGGGTGTAATATTTAATCTAACTGCTCCACAAAAGGGCGTAGCGCCGCCGTCAAGCCTTTAGAGGCTTTAACTAATGGAAGTCTAACCACGTCAGTAGATAAATTTTTCAGAGCAGAAACCGCTTTAATACCTGCTGGATTTCCCTCCATAAATAACAAATCAATTAGAGGTAGAAGCGTATTGTTAATTCGATTTGCTTCTTCTGTGTTTTTGGCTATGGCAGCTCGTATTCCAGCAGCAAAGGTTTTTGGAAAACCGCCAGCTGCCACCGAAATAACGCCAGCTCCGCCCATTAGCGTGAGTGGAATAGCTGTTTCATCATCACCCGATAGGACCAAAAAGCCTTCGGGCGCATTGGAAATAATTTCTTTGCCTTGATTTAAATCACCACTTGCATCTTTTACTGCAATGATGTGTTTTGCGTCATTTGCCAGTCTAAGTGTGGTTTCTGCGGTCATGTTAACACCCGTCCTTCCAGGAACATTATACATGATGAGTGGCAAAGGGGTAACGGCATCCAATGCCATATAATGCTGGTAAAGCCCTTCTTGTGATGGGCGGTTGTAATAAGGAGTGACCGACAAAATAGCGTCAAATCCTTTAGTGTCTATATGTTGAAATTCATGTATCAGAGCAGCAGTGTTATTACCGCCAAGACCCATTACCAATGGAACACGACCATCTACTTCGCAAACAAAAGTGTCGAAAATAGCATTTCTTTCATCGCTGGTCAGTGTAACAGATTCGCCAGTAGTTCCCAAAGCAACTAAATAATCAATGCCCTCATCAATCAAAAAATGAATAATGCGCTTAAGCGCGTCAAAATCTACAGCACCCTCATGAGTAAAAGGGGTGATTACCGCAACACCTGTTGATGTACCTTTAAGTACGCTCATTTGGATCAATTTTATTAAAATATTGTTTTATGTTAGATAAAAACTCTCCAAAATCGGTTGTTGGAGGAAGTACCAAATCATTTAGTCTGTTGTCTAAGGACGAAGGCCCAATGCGAAATGACACCTTGAGTTGTGCAGAAAACGACACCAAAGGCAACGTAATTTGATCCACAAAATGAACAACTAAATCGTATTGCTGGGCAATAGAATAAAGCAAATCATCAGCTATAATACGCCCGCGCCAATCTAGGCTTTGAGGATGTAAATGGGGTTTTGCAACTCCTTCTAGCATCTTCTTATTAACGTTGTAATGAACACGTTCTATAGCAGTAAATTCAGATGAAAATACCCGGCACATGTCGTCAAATTGCGCTTCTGTAATGGTTAAATCTGTATCGTGAATAAATACCAAACGCCGAATCGCTTTCGGCTTAAAAGCCGAGCGATTTTTAAGTGCATTAAGCTGTTTTGCAACAGCACGTTTGGCAAAGAATTTCATAGGTCGCAAAAATAGCATTTTAAAAGGACGTAGCTATTTGAAGGTGTATTAAATTATAAAAAATTAACGCCTTGTTATAAATATAACAATTAAGGCGTTAACATGGATACAAATTGCTGAGCTGTGATAATAGGAATGCCTAATGCATCAGCTTTGCTTTTTTTGGAAGGTCCCATATTTTCTCCAGCAACTACATAAGATGTTTTTGAGGATATGGAAGATGCAATTTTTCCGCCATGCTGTTCTATCAGTGCTTTGAGTTCATCTCTTGAAAAATCAGTAAACACTCCCGACACAACAAAGCGCATATCCGCAAGCACATTTGAAACAGGACCTTCTTTTGCTTGTTGTTCCAACTGCACACCTGCAATACGCAACTGCTCAATAATTTGGCGGTTTTCAGCTGAGGCAAAAAATTCCCGTACGCTTTCGGCAATTCGAGATCCAATCTCATCTACGCCTTCTAATGCTTCCGAGTTGGCTAACGCCAAAGCATCTATAGATCCAAAATGTTCGGCTAACTTTTTGGCAACCGTTTGCCCCACATACCGAATACCCAATGCAAATAATACTCTGGAAAAAGGAACTTCTGTGGATGCTGCTATCGCCTGAACAATATTTTGCGCTGATTTTTCTGCAAGACGCTCTAATGGAATTAAATCGGATGCCTTAACATTGTACAAGTCAGCATAGGAATTTATCAGATTATTTTGCATCATTAGCTGAATGGTCTCTGCGCCAAGACCATCAATATCCATGGCTTTTCTAGAAATAAAATGCGCCACACGACCTACGCGCTGTGGCATACAACCTGTAACATTTGGACAATAGTGCTGTGCTTCATCTGGATTTCTTTCCAAAGGCGTATGGCACTCTGGACAGTTGTTGATATACGTAACAGGCACGCTGTTTGGCTGTCTTTTATTTGTGTTTATAGCCGTAATTTTTGGAATGATTTCGCCTCCTTTTTCTACAGAAACCGTGTCGTAATAATGTAAATCGAGGTCTGCAATAAAATCGGCATTGTGCAACGATGCGCGTTTAACTACCGTGCCTCCCAACAATACAGGTGTGAGTTGCGCTACAGGCGTAATGGCACCCGTCCTTCCTACCTGATACACAACATCTTGGAGTTGTGTTTCCACCGCCTCGGCTTTGAATTTATACGCCATCGCCCAACGCGGCGATTTGGCGGTGTAGCCCAATTCCTCTTGATAGGCTAGTTGGTTTACTTTTATCACAACGCCATCTATTTCATAAGGCAATGATGAACGTTTTTCTTCCCATTCGTTTAAATACGCCAAAACTGCACCCATATTAGCAGCGTGCGTGTAGTGCTTTGGCACATAAAATCCCCAGCGAGTGGCAGCTTTTAACGACTCCAATTGCGTTTTAAAAAGCGTACGATTGGCAACAATTTGATACAAAAAACAATCCAACGGTCGTGCAGCAACCAAACTACTATCCTGAAGTTTTAAGCTTCCCGAAGCTGTATTTCTAGGATTCATGTAAGGCTCCTCGCCTGCTTTAATTCGCGCAGCGTTCATGGCATTAAATCCTGCTAAAGGCAATATAATTTCACCTCGAATCGTAAAGGATTCAGGAACATCATTTGCTGTAATTTGTAAGGGAACCGAGTTAATGGTTTTTACATTGTTTGTAACCTCATCGCCTTGAATGCCGTCACCGCGCGTTACGGCTTGCGTAAGTTTTCCGTTGGTGTATGTTAGGCTGATAGATGCGCCATCGTATTTTAACTCGCATGTATAGTCTAGTGTTGTTACACCAAGGATTTTACACATGCGTGCCTCCCAATCCAACAAATCCTGCTTGTTATACGAATTGTCTAACGAATACATGCGATGTTCGTGTGTAACGGTATTAAAGTTTTTGGTTACAGCACCTCCTACACGTTGCGTGGGCGAATTAGGGTCGAAAAATGCTGGATGTGCATCTTCTAGTGCCTTTAACATGGCTAACTTTTCATCGAAAAGTTGATCTGAAATAATAGGGGCATCGTCCACATAATACCGTGTGTTATGCTCATGAAGTTCTTTTCTGAGACTGCTAATTTGTTCGGCTATCGTCATTGTTTAATTGCCCGTATAAATCTAGGATTTGCGTTGAAATCGTTTTGAAGTACAATATCGGAAAAACCTGCTTGTTGTAAAAGTGTTTTTACAGAATTCATTAGTGGAGTGTGCCCTTCAAAAAAGAGCTTTCCTGAGGGGTTAAGCTGTTGCACTGCGTAATCACAAATACGTTCATAAAAGCAAAGCGGATTGTTATCGGGAACAAAAATGGCATGCAATGGCTCCTGTTCCAACACATGCGGTTGGGTTGTCTTTTTAAGTGCTTCGGGAACATAGGGCGGATTTGAAACAATGATATCACACTTTTTTTGAGGGAGGTTTTTAGATAAGCTATCCACCTGATGAAAATCAATGCGTAAATCGTTGTCTTTTGCATTTTGCTGCGCAACCTGCAATGCATTTATATCAATATCCCATGCCGAAATATGCCAATTTGGACGAGCCTTTTTTAGTGCCAAGGCAATACATCCGCTGCCTGTACCTATATCAAGTACTTGAAGTGGTTCGTCTTTGGGGAACGAAGTTAAAATCCAGTGGACTAGCTCTTCGGTTTCAGGACGTGGAATTAGCACGGATGTATTTACGGACATCCGAACACCAGCAAAATCTACTTTACCTATTATATATTGTATGGGTATATGTTTTTTAAGCTGTAATAAATCATTTTTAAATCGTGTGGAGTCAGCTGCTGAAACAGCTTCTTGAAGATGTAAAACCACTTCTGCGGGTGAATAGCCAAAATATAATTCACACAATGCTGCAAAGTGCTGTCGGATTTCATCTACTTCGTACAAAGACTGAAGCTCCTGCTCAAAAATGTTGCGGAGATCTACTACTTTCACACCAACGATTTAATCATCCAAACCGGACAGGAATAATGACCAGTGTTACCCATTGGTGCATCAATATATGAAAAGCCATTTGCCAAGTATAGTTTTTGCGCATCAGCCATATTGGGCATGGTCTCCAAATAGCACTGCGTAAATCCGAAACCCTTTGCCAACTCCAATAGTTTTAAAATCATTTGTCTCCCCAGCCCTTTCCCTCTTGCATTGACATCAAAATACATTTTTTGTAACTCACATGTATGCGTGTCGCTGTTTTGCAGCGGAGCAATTCCTGCACCTCCTAAAATTTCGCCATCGCACTCCACCACCCAATAGGCGTGATTGGGCTTCGTGTAGGCTTGAAACATGTGGTCAAGTTCGGGGTCTGCGTATGCAGTACCTTGTTTGGGAACTCCAAACTCAATCAATACATGACGTAAAACGCGTGCAAGAGCTTTGTTGTCAGTTAACTGAACAGGTCTAATAACACACTGCATATTGATGGGATATTTGATATTTTTGCTAAAATACGCATTCCCATTGCATAGCAACCATAACATATTCATGCAGCGCTGCTTGGTGCTTGCTCAAAAAGGATTTGGCAATACTTACCCAAACCCCATGGTGGGCGCGGTTGTAGTTAAAGAAGGAGCTGTAATTGCAGAGGGGTGGCATCAAAAAGCTGGAACAGCTCATGCCGAGGTACACGCAATAGCAAAATTAAGTCCAAAGGAGCTCGAGGGCACAACGTTGTATGTGAATTTAGAGCCCTGTTCACACCATGGCAAAACACCCCCGTGTTGTGATTTGGTTATCGCAAAAGGGATAAAAAAAGTTGTTGTTGGGGCAAAAGACCCCAATCCAAAAGTAGCGGGCAATGGCATTAAAGCCCTGCAAGAAGCAGGAGTTGAGGTTGTTGTTGGGGTGTTAGAAGATGCGTGTATTGAACTCAACAAGCGTTTTTATTGCTTTCACACCCAAAAGCGCCCTTATATCATATTAAAATGGGCGCAGTCAGCAGATGGGTACATGGCACCAAAAAATGATGTCAAAGGGTCTGTTTCGTGGATTAGTGATGCGCACAGTCAGCAATTGGCACACCGTTGGCGCGCTGAGGAACACGCTATTTTGGTAGGACGCAAAACTGTTGAAGCTGATAATCCACAACTCACCACGAGGAAATGGAGTGGCTCAAACCCTATCCGACTTGTTCTTGACCCCAACTTAAAAATTGATTACAGTGCTGCTGTTTTTAACAACTCCGCCCAGACCATTATTTTCAATGAATTGGTAGCAGAAGTAAAGGAACATTTGGTCTGGGAAAAAATAGAAAAAGGCAATATGTTGGGATCGCTATTGCAAATTGCAACGCTTCATGGCATTCAGTCAATACTTGTGGAAGGGGGCGCCATTACCCTAAATCATTTTTTAAACGCAAAATTATGGGACGAATGCCGCATTTTTTACAGCCCAAAGAACCTAAATGGTGGCATAACTGCACCTATAGCTCCAAATGGGAAAATAGAAGAAAAACAAGCTGTAAGAGATTTCTTACAAATTATCAAAAAGTAAATTTATCTTGTAAGAATTTTGGGCATTTCATAGCACGCATAGTGGTACCGTCTACAAAAACCAAACGTGTATGCGCTGTTGTAATTATAGTTTGCTCCTCATTTTCAATGTGATAAGAAAAAGCAACATAATAGGGCTCAAAAATGTCTATGCTGGTGTGAACAAGAAAATTCTCGTCAAATCTTAAAGGACGCTTATATTCAATAGATATTTGAGTGAGTGGTAGCAAAATTCCTTTTTGTTCTAAGATTGCGTAGCTAACTCCTTGTTTATGTAGCCAATCTATTCTTGCTTGCTCCAAAAAGTAGGCATATTGGGCGTGATGCACTATGCCCATTTGGTCAACTTGATGATAATTAACTTTAAGCTGAATTGTAGTCTTTTTCTTACTCATTGTAAATGCTGTATGTCAATTTTAATGGACATAATGGGTTCTTAATATGCAACAAACTTTTTAAAAATTCAATAGCAAATTGACTTTTTTTAAAAAAAAATTACACACATATTTGTACGGTACAAAAGAGCAAATAATTCGCGCCTCAAATACGCTTATTTTGTGCAGCAAAACAAATAACAATCATAACTAAAATGCAACAAACCGCCGAAAGCGTCTGGAATAGCTGTCTAGCATTTGTACAGGACAACATTCATAATCAGGCATTTAGAACGTGGTTCGAGCCTATTAACCCACTAAAGCTTAATGGAGATGCATTGAGTGTTGAAGTGCCAAGTAAGTTTTTTTACGAGTGGCTGGAGGAACATTACATCAACATTCTTAAAGTTGCACTCACCAAAGAATTGGGTGCAAATGCCAGACTTGTTTACGTTATCCGAATGGAGAATACTTTCGGTAATAAAAAACCATTTACCGAGAAAATTCCAAGTCAAAATAAAGGACTAATAAAAGTACAAGACGTTGAAGCGCCTTTAAGAACACACACGGCTGAATTAACAAATCCCTTTGTTATACCTGGCATCCGAAATTTAAAGGTCGAATCACAGCTGAATCCAAACTATAATTTTGAAAACTTTCTAGAAGGTGATGCCAACAGGCTAGCACGTTCGGCAGGAATTGCCGTAGCAAACAAGCCGGGTGGAACATCCTTTAATCCACTACTCATTTTTGGGGGCGTAGGCTTAGGAAAAACCCACTTAGCACACGCTATTGGGGTTGATATTAAAAACAAGTACCCGGACAAAACGGTGTTGTATATTTCGGCAGAAAAATTCACTCAGCAATATATTGAGGCAGTAAAAAAGAACACACGCAACGACTTTATTCACTTTTATCAAGTGATGGACATACTCATTATTGACGATGTACAATTCTTTTCTGGAAAATCTGGTACGCAAGATGTGTTTTTCCATATTTTTAATCACCTACACCAAAACGGTAAGCAAGTTATACTAACGTCTGACAAAGCACCTGTTGATATGCAAGATATCGAACAGCGTTTGCTTTCTCGTTTTAAGTGGGGACTCTCAGCAGAGTTGATGCGACCTGATTATGAAACTCGTGTTTCGATTCTCAAGAACAAATTGTACCGAGATGGCGTTGAATTGCCCGAGGAAATCATCGATTTTGTAGCGAAATCCGTGAAGACCAATGTACGCGAACTAGAAGGTGCTATCATTTCTTTGATTGCACAATCCTCATTCAACCGTAAGGAAGTTACCCTAGAACTTGCCAAGCAAGTGGTAGAGAAGTTTGTAAAAAACACCAAACGCGAGGTTTCTATAGATCATATACAAAAAGTAGTGTCCGAATATTTCCAAATGGACGTTACCACATTGCAGTCCAAAACACGAAAACGCCACATTGTGCAAGCCAGACAATTGGCCATGTATTTTGCCAAAAAAATGACTAAGGCTTCTCTGGCAAGTATTGGCGCCAAGATTGGGCATCGCGATCATGCAACCGTGCTACATGCCTGTAAAACCGTTGATAACCTCGCATTTACAGACAAGCAATTCCGCAAATACGTAGAAGACCTAAGTAAAAAACTTACACATTAAATCATGGCAACCAAAGTGCTTATGGTGTGTTTGGGCAACATCTGCCGTTCACCACTAGCAGAGGGAATTTTCCGTCACCTTTCTGAAGGGCAAAACTTCATGGTGGACTCGGCAGGAACTGCAAATTACCACACTGGGGCAGCCCCAGACCGTCGTAGCATTGCAGTAGCTGCCAAAAATGGCATAGATATCAGTAACCAAAAAGCACGGCAACTCACTGGTAATGACATCGAAGTATTTGATCATATTTTGGTTATGGATGAGCAAAATCACCTCGATGCGCTTGCGCTTTGCACTTCCAAGGACCAACGAAAAAAAATTGACTTGCTAACCGCTGCAAGTGGTCATAGTGCCACGCATGTTCCTGACCCTTACTATGGTAACGAACAAGATTTTGATGCCGTATTTAACTTAGTGTATACGTGTTGCCAAAATTGGTTAGCTAAACAAGACTAATGGAACAACAACCAACAGGCACCTTATTTTTGATACCCAATGTATTGGGGGATACTGCTCCGCTGGAGGTCATCCCGATGTCAATAAAAAGAACAATTGAAGACTTACGGCACTTTGTTTTTGAAAAGGAAAAAGCTGGACGTGCGTTTGTCAAACGCATCAGTCCAAAAGTACCACAAAATGCCATCGAAGTATTTTTGCTCAATAAGTTTACAACCACAGAAGAACTTCACGACATGCTCACTCCCTTGCAAAACGGCGAAAATATTGGGCTAATCACCGATGCAGGTTGTCCGGGAATTGCCGATCCAGGGGCAGATTTAGTAGCACTTGCTCATCAACATAACATCCGTGTAACACCACTTGTGGGGCCGTCGTCCATTTTATTAGCCGTAATGGCATCTGGACTAAACGGACAATCTTTTGCTTTTAATGGCTATTTACCCATTGACAAAGCCGAGCGCAAAAATGCTATCAAGCAGTTTGAGAAAAAATCAACAGAACTCCAACAAACGCAAGTGTTTATTGAAACGCCTTACCGAAACAATCCATTATTGGAAGAATTAAGCAAAAGTTTACGCCCTAGTACAAGGCTTAGCATTGCATGTGACATCACACTTCCAACAGAGTTTATACGCACCCAAACCGCAGCGGAATGGAAAAACAGTAACGAAGATTTTACTCGTCGTCCAGCGGTTTTTTCGTTTTTGGCGTCTTAGCGATAGATGTTACGCTGACGCAACCAACTCGTATATTTTTTTTTGTTTTTGTTGTGCTGACTTAATGTACTCGCAAAAAGATGGTACCCCGTGCGTTCTGGATCAACAACAAAATAGAGGTAGTTGTGTTTTTCAGGGAATAACACCGCATCAATAGCACTCACATCAGGCATGGTAATTGGCCCGGGTGGAATCCCTCTAGTTCTATATGTATTGTAGGGCGATTTAATTTTTAAATCTTTGTAGAGCACCCTGCGAATATTCAAATCAAAATCGTTTGCTTTTCGCCTTAGCGCATAAATAACGGTAGGGTCAGCTTGTAGGCGCATGCGCTTTCGAATACGGTTAAGGTATACGCCCGCAATTGTGGGACGCTCATTTACTCGATACGATTCTAATTGCACGATGGCTGCCAACGCAATGACTTCGGTGCGATCAAGGTTCATGCTTTTACGTGCTTCCTCACGTTTTGGTGTCCAAAATCGATTGTATTCCAACAACATTCTATCCCGAAACTGCGCTGCACTAGTGTTCCAAAAGAACTCATATGTGTTTGGAATACAGATAGAAAACACATCATCTGTTGAGAACCCATTTTCTTGTAAAAAAGCGGTATCGTAAAAGGTATTCACAATAGCAGAACTATCTGCTTCAATTTTTTTACTTACAAATCCCGCCAAATGCATCAACGTCATTTGATTGTTAAACGTCAACTTTAACGGTTTGTTTTGGGAGCGTAACCGATTGATCATTTCGTTGTTATTCATGCCAAAATCTAATACAAAACGACCCGGCACAGGACTATACCCTTTTCGTATAGCCGCTTGTTGGAATAAATCTATACGCTTTACTACTTTAGAGAGTGTATCATACGCAGCCTTTTGCACATTTTCGGAAGGTATTAACACCTCTTTTGTTGGTGTATCAAATGCCGTGTTTTTAGCAAAAAATACTCGGTAGAAGTGTGTCACAAAAATTCCACCTATGAGCACACCGATTAGAGCGATGGCGACTAAAATTCGTTGTTTCATGTTTAGTTAATTTCCCAATTACCTGTAAATACTGGTGTTGCAGGGCCTTGTAAAACGATAGATTCATATCTGTTAGCAGCAGGAGAAAAGGAGACATTTAGATTACCGCCACGGGTCTGAATTTGAATTTTCTCAGCTGTTGTTTTTTTACTTATGTGGGCTGCCAATGCTGCTGCTGTAACCCCAGTTCCGCAAGAAAGCGTTTCGGCTTCTACACCGCGCTCATATGTTCTTACGTGAAGGGTGTCGGCATCTTCTATTTGCACAAAGTTTACGTTAGTTCCATCTGAAAAATAGGGTGCGCCATGCGCAATTTCAGCTCCCTTAACTGCCACATCCACGGCATTAACATCTGTTACAAAAACAACGTGATGCGGGGAACCTGTATCTAAAAAAAGAGCATCTTCACGTTGTTCCCACTGTGATAGCGCATGAAGTTCTAGGGCAACTTCTTCTGCGATAAACCGAGCTTTATGCAGCCCGTCTGAAGCACGGAATAGGACTTTTTCTGTAGTAAGTCCCAACGATTTTGCGAAATGAACAGCGCATCGTGAGCCATTTCCACAAAGGCTGCCTTCGTGACCATCGGCATTGAAATAGCGCATATAAAAATCGGAAGTATCGTCCGACTCGATAAGAATAAAGCCATCGGCACCAATCCCAAAATTTCGGTGACAGATTTGGGCTACTGCCGAATGGTTTTGGATGGGAAACTGCTTGTCTCGGTTGTCGATAATCACAAAATCGTTCCCCGTTCCCTGATATTTTACAAACGAAAAAATCATGGCACAAATATAGCTATTCTACATCTATGCCCTATTGTTAAAAATGCGTTAAAGCATTTTTTACTAACAATAAGTTGCGTTACTTTTGGTTATAAAATGAAATATAATTGCTATAAATACCCTAATTGGGCATTTGAACTTTAGTTTGAAACACACACATCTTGTGTGTTTTATCGAACAACTACAAAAAAATTAAAGAAATGAAATCGATTCTTAAAACCAGTATTATTGCTTTCGTTGCAGCCTTTGTTGCCGTTTGGGCATTTAGCCGCGTGCAAAAACAAAATCCAACTTCCAAGACTACTTTACCGCAAGTGGTGAATACCAATTTTGTTACACCAACCACTACCGTTAGTGCCATCAGTACCGACTTTACGGTAGCTGCTGAAAAAACCATTGATGCCGTAGTGCATATCACTAACACCAGCATTGGGCGTTCGCGTCAGCCGAGCAGCATATGGGAGTATTTTTACAGCACTCCTAACCGTGAATATCCAAGGATTGGTATGGGTTCTGGGGTAATTGTTTCGCCAGATGGATACATCATTACCAACAACCACGTTATAGAGGACGCAAACGAAATCGAAGTTACCACTAACGACAACAAAGTGTATGAGGCCGAACTTGTTGGCACTGACCCAAGTGCAGATATTGCCGTATTACGCATCAATAGTGAGCAGGTGTTTCCACATGTACGTTTTGCAGATTCGGATCTTACCCGTATTGGCGAATGGGTGTTAGCCGTAGGGAATCCTTACAACCTGAACTCCACGGTTACTGCAGGTATTATTAGTGCAAAATCGAGAGATTTAAACAGCTATGACGGAAAAAATCAATCCTTTATTCAAACTGATGCTGCAGTAAATTCTGGAAATAGCGGCGGCGCATTGGTAAATCTTGACGGTGACTTAATCGGCATCAATACCGCCATTACCAGTAACGGCATGGGGACCTTTATAGGATATTCGTTTGCCGTGCCCAGCAACATGGCGCGTAAAATTTACGAGGACATTGTAGAGTTTGGCAACGTACAAAAAGCGCTGTTGGGTGTGAGTGGAAACGGGCTAAACGCGCGCATTGCCGAGGAACTCGGCATTGAAGAAACCGAAGGGTTCTATGTTGCTGGGCTTGAAGAAAGCATGGGTGCTAAAGAGGCTGGCATGCAAGAAGAAGATGTGATTATTAAAATCAACGAGGCGCCTATTCGAAAGTTTGCTGACCTTACAGGTTATTTGGGCTCAAAACGTCCCGGAGACCGAGTAAACGTAACATTTCTTCGTGACGGAGAAGAAAAAACACTTTCGGTAGAGCTAAAACGCACCCCGTTTGTGAACTATTACGGCATGCGCCTGCGCGACCTCAGCACCAAAGAAGCAAAGAAATTAGACTTAAAAGAAGGTGTTCACGTTTCTGCTGTAGAAAACGGACGTTTATATCGCCGTGGCGTACAGGAGGGTAACGTTCTGCTTTCAGTAAATGGAAAGGAAGTAACCTCCACCGATGATGTGTTGGCGTTGGACGAAGACAGCATTTACGAATTGGAGTTTATCAATGAGGATAAAGAACGTATGCGCTTTATTTTTGAGTAAATCGTTATTAGATAACAGTTTTCCCAATTAACTAATAACTATTCACTAATGCCTCTGCCGTAGGCAGACAAGTCTCACAGTTCTCGATACAATCTGCCTGTGGCAGATCACTCGAACTGACATACAATTAACTATTAACCAATAACTATTCACTATTAACTACTGCCTCTATATAAACAGTTCTCGATACAATCTGCCTGCGACTGATCACTCGAACTGACATACAATTAA
>JBMYLP010000018.1:0-15551 GCA_049596455.1 Flavobacteriaceae bacterium
GGCCGCTTGAGTATCTCCCCGTATTACAAAGAACATCATTTCGAAAAATGAAAGAGAGCCGATGGAGGGACTCGAACCCACGACCTGCTGATTACAAATCAGCTGCTCTAGCCAGCTGAGCTACATCGGCTTATGCTCCCTTATTGGAAGCGGATGCAAATGTAACAATTAATTTATTTGGCTTCAAAAAAATTAAACCCCATTTTGATACGATCGCAATTGCTTTTCTTTACTTCGAATAAGCAATCGCTCTAAAGCGCTAGAAGCAGCATCTATGGCTTCTTCAAATGTGTTGCTTTTCTTTTTTACTATAAGTGTGTCGCCAGGTATTTGAACTTTGATTTCCACTTGTTTACCACGACTGTGCGCTGATTTTTCAAGTTTCATATATAGGTCTGTTGACAAGATTTTGTCGTAATAGTGTTGGTATTTATCAATGCGTTTGGCGATAAATTTTTTAAGATTTGATTTTAATGAGAAGTTAATTGCTTGAATAGTAAGTCGCATATTTATAATGAGTTTTAACGTTAAAAATGGGCGAACTTGGCGCGAGGACACTTACTTTTTTGCTCTAGGGTGTGCAGCGCGATAGGCGTCTTGCACTTTGGGGAGCTGAACTTTGGTGTACTCTTGTGTTGCAGCCAAGCTTTCGTGGCCAAGAATTTCCTTAACCACGTTAATGTCGGCACCTGCATCTAACATATGTGTCGCAAAACTGTGACGTAACACATGAGGTGAGGTGCGTATCTTACTAGATACCCCCCTAAAGTACAATTTTATTAGCCGATATACAAACGAAGGATAGGTTTTTTTACCCTTATCTGTGACCAACAAAAAATCGTGTGTTTTGGCTTTGTCGATTTTGTTTCGCTGCTCGCAATACGTTTTTAATGTTGTTATTAATGAGGGAAGCATTGGCACTAGTCGTTCTTTGTTGCGTTTACCCAAAATACGCAACTGCTGTTGCGCCCAATCAATATCTGAAGCTCGCAAACCAATAAGCTCTGCTTGACGCATACCAGTACTGTACAACAACTCTATGGCTGTGGCATCTCTTAGCCCTGAAAACGTTGATCGGTCTATTTGTTGTATGGCACGATCTACTTCTGACTCACTAAAAGGAACAATAAATGATTTTTTGGCTTTTAGGGATTTATGCTGTGCAAGCGGGTGTGTGTCTATTACCCCGATGGTGCGCAAATAAGTGTAAAAAGAATTTAGCGTAACACACTTTCTATTGATGCTGCGCATAGTCAACCCTTTTTTTGATAACGCAACAATGTAATCTCTAACCATAGCATAATGTACTTTGGTTAGGTTTTTAAGCTGATAGTTAGTAGTACAATGCAGCATAAAATCGTCCAAATCTTTGCGATAAGCACGAAGTGTATGTGCAGAATAGTTTTTTTCAGCCGTTAGATAACGAAGAAAAGCAGCGACGTTGTCCATTTGGACAAGGTAAGAAATTAATTTTCTTCTTGGTCGCGGAGGCGCTGGATATAGGAAGCCTTTTGAACTTGAGCGCGTCTCGAAACGGAAGGTTTCGTAAACGTCTGGCGGTCACGTAGCTGACGCATGGTTCCTGTTTTATCAAACTTACGTTTGAAACGCTTTAGTGCGCGATCGATATTTTCACCGTCTTTGATTGGAATTATTAACATGAACCGTACCTCCTTTCTTTAAAATTAGGGTGCAAATATAGCAGTAATTTTTAATAACCTACAAGGACTATTTTAAAATTTGCTTGGCAATCACCACTTTTTGGATTTCAGATGTTCCTTCACCTATCGTACACAACTTAGAATCGCGTAAATATTTCTCTACTGGAAATTCTTTAGAATAGCCATATCCGCCAAAAATCTGCACTGCCTCATTTGCCACGCGAACACAGGTTTCAGAAGCAAAAAGCTTGCACATGGCACTGATTTTTGTCATTCTCTTGCCCATGTTTTTCTCATAACACGCTTTGTGCATCAATAATTCTGAGGCTTCTATATCTGTAGCCATTTGTGCCAACTTAAATGAAATTCCTTGGAAGGCATTAATCGGCTTACCAAACTGCACACGCTCGGAAGAATATTTTAAAGAAGCCTCGTATGCTCCACGTGCAATTCCCAACGAAAGTGCCGCAATAGAAATGCGCCCTCCATCTAATATTTTCATAGATTGAATAAAACCATCTCCAACCTCTCCCAATCTATTTTCATCTGGAACACGGCATTGATTAAAAACCAATTCTGCAGTTTCGGAAGCACGCATTCCCAATTTATTCTCTTTTTTTCCAGCGCTAAAACCAGGTGTTCCACGCTCAACGGCAAAAGCCGTCATGCCGTGACTATCGCCTTTTTCGCCAGTTCGCACTACCACAACCGCAATGTCGCCACTACTACCGTGAGTAATAAAGTTTTTAGTACCATTAATAATCCAATCATCACCATCGCGGACGGCTGTTGAATTCATGCCACCAGCATCAGAGCCTGTGTTATGCTCGGTAAGTCCCCATGCGCCAATCCAATCACCCGAAGCTAATTTTGGCAGCCAACGCTGCTTTTGATCTTCATTGCCAAACTGTAAAATATGATTGGTGCACAATGAGTTGTGTGCAGCAATTGACAGCCCCATGGAAGGGTCGACCTTTGAGATTTCTTCAATAATGGCGGTGTATTCAAAATAACCCAAGCCTGCACCTCCGTAACTTTCGGGCACAAGTACACCCATAAAACCCATACTGCCTGCATGATGCAAGACTTCTTTGGGAAAAAATTGGCGTTCGTCCCAGTCCATGACGTGGGGTGCGATGTACTGCTGCGCAAAATCGCGAGCAGAAGCAGCCACCAAATTATGGGTTTCACCTAAGTCAAAACTAGGACCCGTTTGTAGTTCAGTTTTCATAGCTAATTAAAAGACAAATATAAGGATAATCTAGCTTTTTTAACAGAATCGAGTTGCTGAATGCCAGCCAAATCGTTCCACGAACCAAGAGTCTCCTTTTGTGTTCTAACCGCTACTATGCGACTTGCCAGCGAAGTGCTAACATAGTAGTGTTGTGCTAATTGCGCAATGGTAAGATTATTTATGTTTTGCTTTGTAATAGTAGGTACTGAATCAAGAATAAAGTAATCCCAAATGCGTTGTTGGGTTTCGGGACTGAGCCCCCAAACATCGTTAAGCTGATCTTTAACTACAAATCCGCCTAGCTTATTCCGTGTAGAAATAATACGACTGGCAAACACTTCGCCAATCCCATAAACCTGCTGCAAGTCGGTGGCGGTAGCTGCATTAAGTTCTTTTTTTATACTTTTTTGTTTTGGCTTTTTTGTTTTGGCTAAAAAGGGCTTGGGTAACTTAAGGTAGGGTCGTATGCGTGATAACTCCTCATTTGAAAGTTTCGCCACCTGCTGTAAGGTTTTTTCTGAGGTAATGTATTTCCCCGCATTGCGGTATGCTCGAATTCGATACACGGCATCCATGGAAATACCGAGTTGATATGCTTTAAAATCAGATATAAAGTTAGGATTAAAAGGGTAAATGGTATCCCTAATCGTGGTTTGTTTCGTTGCGATAAGTGCATCTACTTGTTGCTGTGCTATGGTGTCAAGTACCAAAGAGGTGTCACCATTTTGAGTTTTTTTTGGAAGGAATGTGATTCCTAAGTGCAGCAGCAAAAACAAAACCAACGTCCAGAGCACCCCTCTACGCTGGGCTTTGGTAAGGTTAAGAAATGAGGGCGTTTTTTTCACGGCATAGTTTACACCTTATTGCGAATGGCAGAAAGATATCTGGTAAGTTCTTCTTTTACTCTTGGGAATAGGAAAAATAATCCAATCATATTTGGAAACACCAAGGCTAAAATCATCGCATCGGAAAACGTCCAAACGGCAGACATATCTCCCGCTGCACCAATAACAATAAACGCCAAAAACAACAATTTATACGTAAGGTCAGACCATTTGCTTTTTCCAAAAATATACATCCAAGATTGCAACCCATAATACGACCAAGAAATCATTGTTGAAATGGCAAACAATACCACGGCTATGGTTAAAAATGGTCCAGAGAAAGAAATGTACTCGGCAAATGCAGCAGCCGTAATTCCAGCACCCTCCACAGCTTCACCATTTATCAATACAACTCCATTTTCACCGCCATAAGCAAAAACCGAATTATCTCCATTAAATATAATAATAACCAAAGCGGTCATGGTGCAAATTACCACCGTATCAATAAACGGTTCCAAAAGCGCAACCAGCCCTTCTGAAGCAGCGTATTTAGTTTTCACAGCGGAATGCGCAATAGATGCCGAACCTGCACCAGCTTCGTTGGAGAAAGCCGCACGTCTAAATCCAGTGATAAGTACACCTAAAAGCCCTCCAAGCCCCGCTTGTGGACTAAATGCTTGATAGAAAATTTGTCCGAAAGCATTATCCACATAGCTAAAATTGGTAAGAATGATGTATAAACATGCGCCAATGTACATCAGTGCCATGAGGGGTACCACTTTCTCTGTTACAGATGCAATACGCTTAATGCCGCCAATGATAATAATCCCTACAAAAACCATCATGATGATGCCAATTATAGTGCGGGCACTGCCCCCAGACATACCAAAAGAATCTACAAGCTGCATGGCAGCCTGATTTGACTGCGCAGCGTTGCCTCCACCAAACGAAGCGCCTACGCACAGAAGCGCAAACACAACTGCCAAAAACTTTCCGAATTTGGCAAATCCACGCTCCTTGAGTCCTTTCGTAAGATAATACATAGGACCGCCATAAACGGTACCGTCTTCGCCAACATCACGGTATTTTACTCCTAGGGTACACTCCACAAATTTGGTTGACATGCCAATAAGACCACATAAAATCATCCAAAAAGTAGCTCCAGGACCACCTACAGCAATAGCCAATGCAACACCCGCAATGTTTCCGTTTCCTACCGTTCCGGAAACGGCAGTAGCAAGGGCTTGAAAATGACTTACTTCGCCATCTTTACTCTCATCTTTTATGGTGTCAACCACATCGCCTGCGTCAATATTTACAGCTGCTTTTTCTTCTGCTTCGTGATGATCAATCTCATCGTATTTACCACGAACAACTCCTATTGCCAATGGAAATCTTCGGATATTAATAAATCCGAAATAAATGGTAAAAAACAACGCTCCCCCTACAAGTAAGAAAATTATGGTCGGAATTTCAGTACCAGGAAAGTTATGCAACACCACACCACCCCACCAATCGGCGATAGGTGTAAAAGCTTCATTGATGCGTTCGTCAAGTCCCTTTTCTGGGGTTTGTGCGGCAAGTGGCAAACAGAAAAGCGTCAAAAAAAAGGTGGCTAAATATTTCATAAAAAATTTTGGATTATAAATCAAAAACAGATGAGCGTTTGGCAAATAAGAAATCTTTCATCCTAAGCCAAAAAGCAAGTACTAAATATAGAGCAAAACCTACACCCAACGAAAAAAAGCTTAAATAAATAAAGAAGATGCGCACATTTTTTGCTTTCATCCCAAGTCGTTCCGCAAGACGAGAACAGACTTCAAATCCTCTTTTTTCAAAAAAATAGCGTGTTTCGTGCAAAAAACTCATCATACAAATGTAATCAAAGATTTAAAAGTTTGTGTCCATAAGCGCATTTAAGACAACGGCGCGGTGCACAATAAGTGTTTTTTAACTGTATACACGCCTGGCTTTCAAGAGCATCTTCTACAGGACATCCCAACGCATTAAATTTTGAAACATATACATTTTTTTCAGCAGGAAGTTGACGCACCCAATCCAAAACACGCTCTTTTCGTTTATCGCCTAAATAGTTGTAATACTGAAATAAAAATGGAAAAACCGTATTCAGCAACAACAATTGCTTAAAGGACTTGGTCAGTCGGTTTGTACGTTTTTTGGAAGGTGTATCAAAGTGATAATGTGTTTCCCAAAAAGACGTGGTTTTAGCATCTAGCACATCATACCATTCTTCTATGGTTTTCGCTTTTTGGACAAGCGTCAATATTTTTGGTTTTTGGTGTAGTAGCCAAGCCAATTGTGCCAAACGAATGGTAGGGAAATTGGTTGGGCGCAACCTAAAAAACTTTGCGCTTTCGGGTGGTGGAGTGAGACTATATTTATGTTTTAAGTACGCATAGGTTTTTTGCTGTTTCTGAAAATATTCGTTTTCCAGAGGCGCATCAAAAAGACCTGCTTGCCCCATTAAAAGTGCTTCTAAGATTTCCACTTTATCAGCATTTTTAAGAATTGCCTTCCACGGAATAGATAGTGCTGTTTGGGCAAACGCCATGCCGTTTTGCTTAAGTCCGAAACCCTTAGCAAGTGCTACAAAAAATACGGCTTCCCAATTGTTTTGGGTTAACGCTAACCAGCTTTGAAACAAAGCCGTTTTTTCCATTAATCGCTCTACGTATAAGCGCTCCCAAAACTGTTTCCGTACCAATTGAGGGAGTTTATGCAACTCATCTGCGCATAGTGTCCACTTATTGTTTTGTGCTAGCCACTTAATGTATTTATTTACAAAATTTTTAGGCGCATAATCTGCCAGGCGCAGCGTTGGCATAGGTTGTTGACTTGCATCAAAAACGGGCACGTCATCGCTCCACACCACATGAAGCACAACGTTGTCATAGTTTTTGTCTTTTTGATGCCGATGCCGAAACCAATCGGAAGATTGCACATGAAGTTCAACATTACCCACCCAAAGGGTTCCATTAATCTGTATGTGTGCGTTAAAAAAATCTGGTCCTGCATGGGTGTTTTCCTGTCCAGGTTTAACAATAACAACCCTTTCTCCGTCAGTCGTCTTTAATTGACCTTTGCGAAGTTTTTGTGTTTTCCATAAATAGGTAAGCAATTCCTCGCGCACCTAACATAAGTGGATTACTCCTCCAAATCGCCCTCCCAAGCAAGGACGCCACCTTCAAGATTATACACACGTTCAAAGCCCATTTGCTCCATCAGCTGACAGGCTTGCCCACTCCTAGCACCAGAACGACAGTACACAAAATACGCCTTTGACTTGTCCAATTCTTCAACAGAAGAGACAAAGGCTGCCCCGCCTCGAATATCCAAATTCTTGGCTCCAGCAATGTAACCGCTTTCAAATTCTTCTTCGGTACGTACATCAAGGATAACAGATTCGGGGGTTTTGCTGTGTAGTTCAGCCCATTCGTTGGGCGTTAATTCGTTCATAGTTGTTTGTTTTTTGGGCGAAAATACACAAGAAACAATTAGCACGCCAATTGCGATACTTATATATTTTTTCATAATTACAAATATAATTTAAAAAAGCATACTATATTTGTTATGACAATATTTGTTATTACAATGAAAAGCCGAGATGTGGTAGTGGGACTAATGCAAAGTGGAAATTTGGTGCACAACCAAATACACACTATGCTTCAGCCTTTTGGATTGACACTACAACAGTTTAATGTACTGCGCATTTTGCGTGGCAGAAACGGCAAGGCAGCTTGTTTGGAAAGTGTAACCAATGACATGATTCAGCGCATGAGCAATACCTCAAGACTTGTGGATAGACTCATTAACAAGGAGCTAGTAAGAAGAGAGGTATGTGCAGAAAATCGACGTAAAGTGGATATTTTCATCACCAAAAAAGGTCTTGATTTGCTTGATAAAATTGAGCCTGTTTTGGTAGCAAAAGAAGAAGAAATCACTTCTTTTTTATCTCAACAGGAAATGGAACAATTATTGTTGCTATTAGCAAAATTAAAATCAGAAAATAAACATTAAATACATACACATGAAAAAGAGAAATCTAATCGCCCTTGGGGCAACACTATTTTTAGCCGTTGGGTTATATGCACAAACTACTGCCATTTCTAATGGCGTTATCAACTGGAAAGGAACCGAAATAACAACAGAATTCCATGAAGGGACAATTAATATTAGTTCTGGTTCACTATCGTTTGATGGAGATACTCTTGTAGATGGAACTTTTGTGGTTGATATGAATAGTATTGTTTGCACAGATTTGTCAGAGAAATATGCTGCAAAACTTGTTGGGCATTTAAAATCAGATGATTTTTTTGGCGTAGCTGAACATCCAGAAGCTATACTCAAGTTCACTTCAGTAGTTCCAACAGAAGGTGGATATAAAGTTACTGGTGATTTTACCATTCGCGGCATTACGCACCCAGAGACCTTTATCCTAAACCTAAATGACAACAAAGCAACCGCAGATTTGGAAATTGACCGCTCTAAATACAATGTGAAATTCCGTTCTGGTTCGTTCTTTAAAAACCTCGGAGACAAACTCATCAACGACGAATTGGAACTTAGCGTAAGCTTTACTTATTAATTCCTTGTTTTTTAACTACCGAATTGTATCTTTGGGCAGATGAAAAAATTTAATACTAAATCGCTTTGGTGGAACTCCTAATTAGGAGACGATAGGCGTTTTAGAATCATACAAAAGGCTTGTCGTATTGGCAAGCCTTTTTTTTATTTTTGAACCATGAAGTTTGTACTCAAAACAGATACACGTGAGCTACTCACCGACACCATGACACCGGTGAATATGTACCTAAAAATTAGGGACGCATTTCCAGAAAGTGTGCTTTTGGAAAGCTCCGATTATGGTGCAAACGACAACAGCGTCGCTTATTTGTGCTTTAATCCCATTGCCTCTTTTAAGGTGCATAATGGACATCTGGTACAAACGTTTCCCGATGGTACAACGCAAAAAACAGCCCTGACCAAAGAAATTTCTGTGGTGGATGCACTCGAAACATTTATATCGTATTTTGAAACCAATCTACCCGAAGCCCGCTTTTTAAGCAATGGTTTGTTTGGTTATACTGCTTATGAAGCCGTGCAGTATTTTGAGGATATTTCATTTGAGAAAAAAGAAAACAACTCTGAAATTCCAGAAATTTATTATGCCTTGTATCAAAACATCATTGCAGTAAATGTTTTTAACAATCAAGCCAAATTATTTGCACATTGCTACAAAAGCGAAAGCAATTTGGACGAAATAGAAAAACTGCTCAAGGCACCTGCACGTGACTCGTTTGCGTTCCGTAAAGAAGGTGCGTCTGTTTCCAACATGAACGACGAGGATTTTGTGGAATTGGTCAAAAAAGGTATTTATCATTGCATGCGAGGCGATGTGTTCCAAATTGTATTGTCCCGCCGTTTTAAGCAGGCGTTTAAAGGAGACGATTTTAGCCTTTACCGTGTGCTGCGCTCTATCAATCCTTCTCCCTATATTTTTTATTTTGATTTAGGGAGCTTTAAGATTTTTGGTAGCTCACCCGAAGCGCAATTGGTCGTGCAAGATGGCGTAGCAGAAATTCATCCCATTGCGGGAACATTTATTAGAACAGGCAACGATGCACAAGACGAAGCTAAAGCAAAAGAACTTGCGCAAGACCTCAAAGAAAATGCCGAACACATGATGCTGGTGGATTTGGCACGCAATGATTTAAGTCGTCATGGACACCATGTTACAGTAGAAAAAGACCGTGAAGTGCAGTTTTATTCGCACGTTATTCATTTGGTTTCAAAGGTTACGGGGCAGAAAAAAACAGATACTTCTACCATGCAAGTGGTTGCAGACACCTTCCCCGCAGGAACCTTAAGCGGTGCACCCAAGCACCGTGCCATGCAACTTATTGATGCTTATGAAAACAGCGATCGTGCCTTTTATGGCGGTGCCATAGGCTTTATTGATTTTAAAGGAAATTACAACCATGCCATTATCATACGTTCGTTTTTGAGCAAAGAGAATGTGTTGCACTATCACGCAGGTGCGGGAGTAGTTTCTAAATCAAATCCTGAAAGTGAGCTTCAAGAAGTATATAACAAATTACGGGCGTTAAACACCGCCATGGACAAAGCAGAAAAACAATTTCCATGAAGATATTAGTTATAGATAATTACGATTCGTTCACCTTTAATTTGGTGCATTATTTGGAAGAGCTCAATTGTGTGGTTACCGTTTGGCGCAACGACCAATTTGAGTTAGAAAAAGTGGCTGCCTTTGACAAGATTGTGCTTTCGCCCGGTCCTGGAATTCCAGATGAAGCTGGGCTACTAAAGCCTGTTATTGAAAAATACGCCAAAAGCATTCCCATGCTTGGCGTATGCTTGGGACATCAAGCCATTGCGGAGGTTTTTGGCGGTACGCTTACCAATTTATCCACTGTATTTCACGGAGTTGCCAGCACCATGACGGTACTGCAAGATGATCCCCTATTTGCTGAACTACCAGAAAAATTTGATATTGGACGTTATCATTCGTGGGTGGTTGACAAACCTCTTCCCGATGGATTTATACTTTTAGCCGAAGAAGAGAATGGGCAAGTGATGGCATTTAAACACGAAAGCTATCCGCTTTATGGTGTACAATTTCA
The DNA here is from genome assembly GCA_049596455.1 of Flavobacteriaceae bacterium. Taxonomy (GTDB): domain Bacteria; phylum Bacteroidota; class Bacteroidia; order Flavobacteriales; family Flavobacteriaceae; genus UBA7446. Next base: position 10,382 of record JBMYLP010000018.1, read on the forward strand.
TCCCGAATCGGTGCTTACGCCACATGGGAAACAATTGCTGAAAAATTGGGTTGCGCTATGAAAGAACTTTTAACTCGACTTATCCAACACGAAAAACTCTCACGGCAAGAGGCCAAAGAAGCATTGCTTTTTGTTGGCAGTGGTGCTGGTGATCCGTATCAAATAACAACGTTTTTGAGTGTGTTTATGATGCGTAGCATTGCGGTAGAGGAATTGGCGGGCTTTCGAGATGCGCTTTTAGAACTTTGCGTTGCCGTAGATTTGTCAGCGTACAACCCCATTGATTTATGTGGAACAGGAGGCGATGGAAAAGATACTTTTAATATTTCCACCTTGTCTTCTTTTGTTACTGCGGGTGCAGGGATTCATGTAGCAAAACACGGCAATTATGGTGTTTCTTCATCATGCGGGTCAAGTAATGTCATGGAACATTTGGGCATAAAATTTTCAAACGATGCAGATTTTTTAGAAAAATGCATTGACCAAGCAGGTATTTGTGTATTGCACGCACCCCTTTTTCATCCCGCAATGAAACATGTAGCACCTATCCGTAGAGCCCTGCAACTAAAAACTTTTTTCAATATGTTGGGGCCATTGGTAAATCCGTGTTCGCCCAAACGACAAATCGTAGGGGTGTTCAATTTGGGATTGTTGCGCCTCTACTCCTATTTGTTTCAGGATACTGATAAGCAATTTTGTATTTTACACGCCTTAGATGGCTATGATGAAATTTCCCTTACGGGAGCCACCAAAGCTGTTTCCAAACACGGTGAAATGCTTATTCGTCCTGTTGATTTTGGATTAAAACCACTATCGCCCAAGGCGATTGGAGGAGGAAATTCGGTTGCAGATGCGGCGGCTATTTTCACTGCTGTTCTTAACGACAAGGCTACACCCGCACAAAAACAGGTGGTTTGTGCAAATGCCGGAACGGCAATTGCCACCGCATTGGACATTTCAATTGCCGAGGGCTACGCCAAAGCGCAAGAATCTATTGAATCTAAAAAGGCGCTGGGGGCATTCAAAAAACTGTTAGAACTAAGTAAGGCATGAGTATTTTAGCACAAATTGTAGCCGATCAACGTAAGGAAATTGCCTTAAAAAAAGAGGTGATTTCGGAAGCACAACTTACAGCTATGCCCTTATACAACAGAGAAAAAATTTCATTTTCTCATGCAATTAAAAACAACCCTTTGGGCATTGTGGCTGAACACAAAAGGCGTTCGCCTTCAAAACCAGAAATAAAGCTGCAATCTAGAGTTGCAGCCGTGGCGCAAGGTTACGAAAAAGCGGGGGTTGCTGCCATGTCTGTGCTCACCAATAATCAATATTTTGGAGGGTCAGTAGAAGATTTACTATTGGCGCGAAGCGCATGTCATCTGCCCTTATTGCGAAAAGAGTTTATTGTGGATACCTATCAAATTCATGAGGCAAAAGCCTATGGCGCAGATGCTATTTTGCTTATTGCCGCGTGTTTGAGTCCCAATGAGATCAATTCACTTGCCAAAACCGCAAAAGACATTGGATTGGAAGTATTGCTAGAGGTGCATAACAAAGCGGAACTCGACCAATCACCCTTGGAGTTTGTTGATGTGGTTGGTGTAAATAACCGTAACCTTAAGGATTTTTCGGTATCATTGGAAACAAGCCTGTCATTGGCAGAGTTTATCCCCAACGATAAAGTTAAAATTTCGGAAAGTGGTATTTCTTCGCATAACGCCATTGCCACACTGCAAAAAGCGGGCTTTGACGGCTTTTTGATGGGCGAACATTTTATGCTGCACGAATCGCCTGGCGAAGCAGCGCAACAGTTTATTCAAAACTTTAGGTCATGAAGTGGAAAGTATGTGGCATGCGCGACCCTAACAATGTAGCTGAAGTAGCTGCATTGCAACCCGATTATATGGGTTTTATTTTGTGGGATGGCTCCAAACGCTATTGCCCCACACCTCCCGAAGTGCCTACTGGCATTACTAAAGTGGGGGTATTTGTTGATGCGCCTTTGGAGGAAATTGAACACGCCATTACCACATACTACTTAGGCGCGGTGCAATTGCACGGAAATGAATCGCCTAGCCTTTGCCGTGCCTTGCAAGGCAAAACGCAAGTGATAAAAGCATTTGGTGTGGGTGTAGATTTTGATTTTGATGCACTTATAGATTATCTCCCCTACTGTGATTTTTTCTTGTTTGACACCAAAGGACCACTTCCAGGCGGTAATGGCACTACCTTCGACTGGACACTATTAAACAATTACCCATTTGACTTGCCTTTTTTTATAAGTGGCGGCATTGGGATGGCAGAAATTGCTAAAATTAACGACATTCGCAATGCAGACTTACCTGTTTATGCGATTGACGTAAACAGTTCGTTTGAGACCGCTCCAGCACTTAAAAATGCGGAGCAACTAAAAAATTTTAAAGAAAAATTAGCGCTATGAACACATACCACGTAAACGAAAAAGGCTACTACGGCGATTTTGGGGGCGCCTATATTCCAGAAATGCTCTATCCAAACGTAGAAGAGCTACGACAAAGCTATTTGGAAATTACCGCACAGGACGATTTTAAAGCAGAGTTTGACCAATTGCTAAAAGATTATGTGGGTCGTCCTACGCCATTGTATTTTGCGTCTCGATTATCCGAAAAGTATAACACCAAAATCTACCTAAAACGTGAAGATTTATGTCATACCGGAGCGCATAAAATCAACAATACCATCGGGCAGATTTTGTTAGCAAAACGCTTGGGCAAAAACCGCATTATTGCAGAAACTGGTGCCGGACAACACGGTGTAGCCACGGCTACGGTTTGTGCACTAATGGGTATTCAGTGCGTCGTATATATGGGGGAATTGGACATTAAACGTCAAGCGCCAAACGTAGCGCGCATGAAAATGTTAGGTGCTGAGGTGCGCTCAGCACAATCGGGCAGTAAAACCCTAAAAGATGCAACCAATGAAGCCATCCGCGATTGGATTAACAATCCTATAGATACACATTACATTATTGGTTCGGTAGTAGGACCACATCCCTACCCCGATATGGTGGCGCGTTTTCAAGCGGTTATCAGCGAAGAATGCAAAACGCAACTTTTAGAAGCCGAAGGACGTGACTACCCCGACCACGTGATTGCTTGTGTAGGTGGCGGAAGCAACGCTGCAGGAATTTATTATCATTATTTAGACGACCCACGTGTAAACATTATCGCTGTAGAAGCCGCAGGAAAGGGCATCGATTCGGGTGAAAGTGCGGCAACCTCCGCTTTGGGTAAAGAAGGGATTATTCACGGAAGTAAAACATTGTTGATGCAAACCCCCGATGGGCAAATCACAGAGCCTTACTCCATTTCAGCAGGCTTAGACTATCCTGGTGTTGGTCCCATGCACGCGCATTTGTATCGCAGTCAACGTGCCGAGTTTGTTTCTATTCCAGACCAAGAAGCTATGGACTGGGGGCTTTCACTATCACAGCTTGAGGGGATTATTCCTGCAATTGAAACTGCACATGCTTTTGCGCTGCTAGATGAGCGCAAATTTGAACCCAACGACGTGTTGCTATTTAATTGTTCGGGACGTGGCGACAAAGACCTTGATACCTATATCGATTATTTTAAGTTGTAGATTTACCCTGCTTTTTGGCAAACAACGTTCATGATGTACACCTTACCTTTACGTTCTGTATAAAGAATTTTGTAGTCTCTAACTGAAATTTTTCTATATGCTGGATAGATATCATCTCGTTGAAATTGTTCGGCAAAAACAATGTTTTTTGAACTTGTAATGATATCCATTCTTACAATTTCCCTCGCCTTTGGCGCATCTTTATAACGATAATCTAAAATTTGTTGTAAGGCTTTTTTTGCTTGAAAAGTCCAAAAAACTGGCGGGGCTTTTTTTGTCATGGCTACTAATCGGTAGCCGCTAACTCTTCAACAGAAACTATCTCGTTGTTATCAATCTGCTTTTCAGAGGAATTTAGGGCTGATATATACGCTTCTCTGTTCATGGGTGTGCCATCGGGGTGAAAAGCAACGGTCTCGTTTTGGTAATAGTGTTCAAATACACCATTCACTATACGAAGTACGCGGTCGTCTGCCTTTTCCATAAAGGTGTTTATGCTTTTTTTTAACTCAACAGTTCCCATACTATATGTTCATGTATCAAATGTACATAATTTTTGTTATCAAAAAGGGGCTGTATTTTTGTTTCCGCTTGCTTACATGTTCAAAAAGTTTGTAATTTTGAGGTGAATTAAGTCCCCTGTCTTATTCGTACTTTAAGCAAACTACTTGTTGCTTCAGCTTGTTTGGATTTGACTAGGACTACTAAAAACACAAATCATGAACGAGTTCAAAAAATTCATCAGCAAAGGAAATGTAGTCGAAATGGCGGTTGGTTTGATTATGGCCACCTATTTTGGTGCCATTGTAAAATCACTTGTTAACGACATTATTATGCCGCCCATTGGTAAACTTATTGGTGGTATCGATTTTGCAGCGCTCAAATACGTCATCCAACCTGCCTCAGAAACCGACGGAATAGCAGAAATTGCCATTCGATACGGAGTGTTTATCAACACGATTATCACTTTCTTAATTGTTGCCTTTGCCATTTTTATGGTGGTTAAGTTTTACAACAAACTCAAAGACAGCATGGCAAAGAAAGAAGCTGAAACGGCTGCGCCACCAGCGCCTTCAAAAGAAGAGGTATTGCTCACCGAAATTCGGGATTTGCTAAAGAAATAAGTCGTCTGTCGTTTTTTTGTTGCCTGTACCTTGTGAAAAGAGTATTTTTGGTTTTTTAAAATAAAGCCAACTTTATTTTCATGAATCGTATTCAGTCAACACTTGCACAAGACCACAAACTGCTATCTATTTATTTTACCGCTGGGTTTCCAAACCTCAACGATACGGTTACCATTTTAAAGCAGTTAGAGGAAGCTGGTGTGGACATGATTGAATTGGGGTTGCCCTTTTCAGATCCGTTGGCAGATGGTCCAACCATACAAGAAAGTTCAACTCAAGCCCTGCGCAACGGCATGACCACCGACAAACTCTTTGAGCAACTCAAAGATGTGCGCAAACACGTAAGCGTACCGCTTATCGTGATGGGGTATTTTAATCCAATGATGCAATATGGTGTGGAACGATTCTGTCAAAAATGTCAAGAG
>JBMYLP010000019.1:0-9077 GCA_049596455.1 Flavobacteriaceae bacterium
GGCAATTCTAAACCTAAAATCAATTCGCCTAAGGGCTCACTACTGAAACCTTTTCTAATGCACTAGGAAGTGCACATTCCGATTGGAAATGGCAATCCGATGGGCTTGAAGCCACTTTTATTTTTCCCGACTTTAAAGCTGCTTTTGCCTTTATGACACAGGTGGCAGTAGCAGCGGAACGCATGCACCATCATCCCGATTGGCAAAACAGTTACAACAATGTTAACGTTCGGCTATTTACACACGACCAAAATGCCGTTACTGACCTTGACATCACTCTCGCCAAAGAAATAAGTGCCTTGGCAATAAATTGAATTTACACTAAAGTCAAACGAAATGGTTTAACGCTTCTAGTGTTGTAGCCTGCCTGAACATTTTACGATTTGTTAACCTAAATAATTCCTTTTTTACAGATTAGCAATAGGGAAGTGACTAAATTACCATGTAGATATATTGTAGAGATTTAAATTTATAATTCAATAATTGTGTCATTTATATTTGAATAAATTTAAAATTATGAAACAATTATATATAATTATAGCAACATTGTTTGTTGTTACTTTTTCAAATTCTCAAGATATCAATTTGACTGTAACGGTTCCTGATGGTACCACGGCAGTAAGGCTTACAGGTCCTTGGTGGAATTGGGATCCTAATGGTGGCCCAGAAGCAACCGACAATGGTGATAATACATGGACTGTTACTATGGCCGCGCCAACGGAAAACATGGAATATCTATGGGTTGTAGATGGTGTACAAGAAAGCTTAGTGGCTAGCGCTGGTGGTGGTGGCTGTACAGTTAGAATTGATGCAGGCGAGCTTATTACAGATTACAACATCTATGCTAACCGTGTTTGGGTACAATCTGTAGGTGGAGATGTTTTAGATAATGCCTATGGAACTTGCTCTTTTGTAACTTCAACTGATTTTGAAAATGACGGATCAATTAGAGGTTGGACAGGTGTGGGAGATGCTAATACAACAGACACTAACGTTGCGGCATTATCGCGTGCAACTACAGGTGGAAACCCAGATGGAGCTCTTTCGTTGTTTGCAAATAACCCTGACGAAGCCGGTAAAAACTATCAATTTCAAGTTACTGATGCTGACTACAATTATTTTAGTGGTGCATCTTTAAACGTAAGTTTTCAAGCAAAGGGAGATTTAGTAGGTGTTGGAGTGCATTTTGTTGTAAATTCAACTAGAAATGATGATTTACAAGCACAAGGTCTTAACAACAATACTTGGACAGATTATTCTTTCGACATTCCTGTATCGCCAACTGGAGCTACTGATGATTTAGTTCTGAGATTCGAGATGGCTGCCGGTGCTTTCTCTGGAGCAGGAGGTACATTACTGATTGACAATTTAACCTTAACGACGTCTGGAACAGCAAGCGAACCTGCTGCACCAACTGATGCGCCAACTACTCCTCCAACTCGTGATGCTGCAGATGTAATTTCAATTTATGGAGAAGCTTATGGAGCGGCTGTAGGTCTTAACGCTGTAGGTTGGGATGGTGGTTCTGATACAACAGAGGAAACAATTGCAGGAAATGCTGTTTTGAAAACCACCTTTGCTGATTTCATTGGATTTGATTTAGGTAGTGAAATTGATGCATCAGATATGACTCACATGCATCTTGACATCTGGATTTCAGATGCTTTTGCTGGTGGACAAGTTTTCAAACCTACTTTTTCGAATTGGGGTGGAGATGGTTCTGCCGAAACTGATAAGTTTGAATACCTTTATGAAGTTGGAGCAACTGATGCTGAAAGCTGGGTATCTCTCGACCTACCATTTAGCGATTGGACTTTATTAAGTGGGGCTGGTTCTGATGGTAGAGCAAACTTGAAACAATTTTTGATTGCAGTTGCAGGTACACTTAACACTGTTTATATAGATAATATTTATTTATATAAATCTGCCACGGCTTCTATTAATGATTTAGAAAGCACATTTAGTGTTTATCCTAACCCGGTTCAAAACACGCTTAACGTAAGCGCAGGTGCTACCATAGATAATGTAAGTATCTTTGATCTTACGGGTCGTCAAGTGTTGCGTGCTACACCAAACGCTGCTGCGTTTAGCTTAGATGTGGCTGACCTCAACAAAGGGCTATACCTTATTTCATTAAAAGCTGGTGACCAAGAAATGATAACCAAGTTAGTGAAGTAATCACACAACCACGTTTACTAACTATTTAAAACCCCGCCAAATGGCGGGGTTTTTTTATGTCCTAAAACAACGCCAGTACCCGCCTTTTTAAAAATTATAGATTATTTAAATAAATTCACTTATTTTTTGTTTTGTTATTATTTAAATAATTTTCAGTCATTTTTATTAAAAATTTATAGGTATTGTATAGGTTTTAATCCGAATATCATAATATAAATGTGCTTACATTGGGTACATATAAATTTAAAACCCATTTACCATGAAATATATTTTTACTTTTATAATAGCGCTATGTGCTACCGTTACTTTTGGGCAGCCTACTGCTGGACCAACTGCTCCAACTGAACCCGCAGCAAGTGTCCTTTCACTTTTTAGTGATGCATACACAGACGTAACTGTTGATACTTGGAGAACGCCATGGTCTGATGGAACTTTAACAGAAGAAGCTATCTCGGGTGATAATGTTAAAAAATACACAGACTTAGACTTTGTTGGTGTCGAGACTGTTGGCGCAAACCTCGTTGATGCATCAGGTTATGCATATATTCACTTTGATGCATACACAACCAATGCAACTGCGTATGCACTTAAGCTAGTAGATTTTGGGGCTAATGAAGCTTGGGGCGACGGGGTCGGCAACGCCGGCGGGGATGATACTGAACATGAAATAGAAATTGCTAGTCCGTCTCAAAATACATGGAACAGCCACCATATTGCATTGGCAGATTTTACCGGTTTAACAAATAGAGATAATTTGGCGCAGTATATTTTTTCAGCAGATCCTAAGCAAACCGTGACGTTATATATTGATAACGTTTATTTTCACAACAATGCTGCATTATTATCAGCAAAGGATGTTTCATCTGAATTTTCAGCATACCCCAACCCATTTTCAAGTCATATTGAAATTAGCGCGGCACAGGCGGTAGAACAAGTACGTGTATTTGATATTGCTGGAAAAGAAGTATTACGCGCTGCGCCCAACAAAGCGCACTTTAGGCTACACACCGCACACCTAAATAAAGGCGTTTATATGATGTCTTTGGAGTCTGCTGGTCAAAGCAGCACCGCTAAACTTATAAAGTAGGATTTAGTACTTTGAACGTTCTCGTTTTTCATGGCGAGATTTTCATGATCCGAAGCCTTGCTTCGGGGCGATTTAACCGAGAAAAACCCTTTCGCTTTGCGAAGGGGTTTTTTAGTTGACTTCGACAGGCTATTTCGGCAGGTTATTTTCGTTGGAAAATTGTAACAAAAATTGTCAGTTCGAGTGATTTTCGTTAGAAAATTGTATCGAGAACCATATACACTTCTCGATACAAATTCCACTCATTCCATTCGTGAAATTCACCTACTTGCAGTAGGCAAGCCTGCTTGCAGTAGGCAAGCTCCAAGTGACAACTTATGTCAGTGATTGCTGCGCTTTCCTAAAATTGTCTATCGCCACAAAATAGTCGGGGTCTTCTAGTACGTTTACCTCACAAATTTTTTCTGCTTTTTTAATCAGTTTAATACAGTCTGCTGAGAGGTGTCTTAAATGAATGTTTTTTCCGTTTTTAAGGTAGCGTTCGGTGAGTTTGTTTATACATTCAATAGCAGATTGATCTACAATGCGTGATTCTTTAAAATCAACAACCACCTCGTCTGGGTCGTTTTGCACATCAAACTTGCTGTTAAACAATTCAATTGAACCGAAAAATAAGGGGCCATAAATTTCGTAATGCTTTACGCCATGTTCGTCAATATGCTTACGCGCACGGATGCGCTTGGCGTTTTCCCAAGCAAACACCAGCGAAGAAACCACCACACCTGCCAACACGGCAATCGCCAAATCAAATACTACCGTCAGCCCAGTAACCAATACAATCACAATAATATCTGCCTTCGGCACTTTGTTCCAAACGCGGAAGGTACTCCATGCAAACGTACCGATAACCACCATAAACATCACCCCTACCAGAGCCGCAATAGGAACTTGTTCAATGTAACGCGCCCCAAACAAAATAAAGCCCAGCAATGCTACCGCCGCCGTTATGCCCGAAAGGCGTCCACGCCCCCCAGATTTGATGTTAATAATACTTTGTCCAATCATGGCGCAACCGCCCATACCGCCAAAAAAGCCGTTTACGATATTGCCCAGTCCTTGCGCAGCACACTCGCGATTTCCGCTACCGTGCGAGTCGGTGAGTTCGTCAATAAGGTTTAGGGTCATCAAGGATTCGATAAGCCCAATCGCTGCCAAAATACATGCATAAGGGAGGATAAAAAGTAGATTATCATAAGAAACCTCCACAAAAGGAACATGAAAACTTGGGAATCCCGCCTGAATACTGCTACCGCCATTGGCAACCACAAACGAACGTACCGTTTCGGTTTCCAATCCACCAAAAATCACCAAAAGCGACACCACTACAATTGCCGTAAGTGCTGCTGGTACTTTTTTGGTCAAAAAAGGAACGCCAAGCATAATACTCATGGTTAGGGCAACCAAGCCCAACATAGTTAACAACGCTGTTCCAGAAAGCCATTCGCCCTGACTTTTAAACATCCCCAACTGGGACAAGAAAATGACAATCGCCAAGCCATTCACAAAGCCCATCATCACCGAATGCGGAATCATACGAACAAATTTTCCCAATCGCAACACACCTGCTGCCACTTGAATCAGTCCGGCTAAAATGAGCGTCACAAACAAAAATTGGAGTCCAGCGGTATCGTTTCCACCAATCGCATTGCCTTCGCTTACCAAATGCACCATCACCACTGCCATGGCACCTGTTGCGCCAGAAATCATGCCTGGTCTGCCACCAAAAATCGATGTGATAAGCCCCATCATAAATGCCCCATAAAGTCCCACTACGGGCGACACCCCTGCCACAAAAGCAAATGCAACCGCTTCGGGCACAAGTGCCAAAGCTACGGTCAGCCCAGAAAGAATGTCGTTTTTTATGCTTCCGCCGTTAGTGGAATCAATAAGTCTAAATGGCTTCATCGCTTAAAATTTAAGCGGCAAAAGTAATGTAATTGAACCGAAGACGTTGAGGGCTGGTTAAATAATCCTGCTTTTTTTAATAAGTAGTACTTTTGCAATGCATGATAAAACGGTTATTTCCCATACTTTCTTGGCTGCCAAACTACAAAAAGGGGTTCCTTCTAGGTGACCTTTCGGCGGGGCTTACTGTGGGCGTTATGCTCATTCCACAAAGTATGGCATACGCCATGATTGCAGGGCTTCCACCTGTATACGGCCTTTATGCCGCATTAATGCCCCAACTGATATATGCGCTTATGGGCACGTCACCGCAACTCAATGTGGGACCCGTTGCCATGGACTCCTTGTTGGTGGCTGCAGGTTTGGGCGCGCTTTCTTTGACAGGCGTTAACGAATACATAGCTATGGCATTACTATTAGCCCTATTTGTGGGCTGTATTCAATTAGCCCTTGGCGTACTCAAAATGGGGTTTTTGGTCAATTTTTTGTCAACGCCCGTTATTAGTGGATTTACCTCTGCGGCGGCGCTTATCATTGGGTGTAGCCAGCTAAGCCATTTGCTTGGCATTGAGACAGGGAGAGATAGCAAACTCCACAACATTCTTATGGCTGTATTTTCTGAATTACAGCATATCAACCTATATGCTTTTGGTGTTGGGGCAGCTGCTATAGTACTGCTTATGGTTATGCGAAAAGTCAGCAAGCGGATTCCCGCAGCATTGGTGGTTGTGGTAGTAAGTATTATAGCGGTAATGGTGCTAAAACTCCAAACCAAAGGCGTGGAAATAGTTGCCGAAATTCCAAAAGGGCTGCCCGATTTTACCCTCCCTGAATTTGATTTTGCAAGCCTAAAAGAACTTTTTCCCATTGCCATTACCTTAGCGCTTATTGCTTTTATGGAGGCCATGTCGGTAGCCAAAGTAATGGAAAGCAAGCATGGCAACGAACTAAGGGCAAATCAAGAGCTCATTGCATTGGGCATGGCAAATATTGTAGGTGCATTCTTTAAATCGTATCCTACTACGGGTAGTTTTACACGAACTGCCATAAATGATTTAAGCGGTGCCAAGACAGGTCTTGCTAACCTTGTAAGTGCTGTTTTGGTTGGGCTCACGTTGTTGTTTTTGACACCCCTGTTCTATTATTTGCCTAATGCCGTGTTAGCTGCCATAATTATAGTTGCTGTTTTTGGGTTGGTTGATATCCGTTATCCGCAACAATTATTTAAGAGACGAACGGACGAGTTTGCTTTGCTTATCACAACTTTTTTACTCACCCTTTTTGTGGGGATTATAGAAGGGATTTTGTTTGGAACGCTGTTGGCGTTGCTGCTTATGGTGTACAGAACTTCTAAACCGCATGTTGCTGTTTTAGGAAGGATAAAAGGCACCTCTTATTTTAGAAACATTAACAGGTTTAAAGAAGCTATACAACCCAATTCCAGCGTGCTTGTTTTTCGTTTTGATGCGCAATTGTACTTTGGAAACAAAGACTATTTTAAATCCGAATTACTGGCTGCCATAGCTGCGCAAAAAACAGCTCCTGCAACCATTATTATAAAATCAGATCCCATAAATTATATTGATAGCAGCGCAGTTTTTATGCTCGAAAAACTGATAACAGACCTGCAACAACAAGGAATTGCCGTATTGTTCTCTGAAGTGATTGGCCCCACTAGAGATATCATCAAAAATTCAAAACTCATTGACCTAATAGGGCACGAAAATTTCTTTGTGAATACCCTGGAAGCTTATGAATTTGCTACCCATAAAACCCCCAAAACAAACCTTCAAGAAAAAATTTCACTTCAAACCAAAAGTGAGGATTGATGAAAGATAAACCGTATTTTTACACAAGCAATCAAAGTTAACATGAAGGTAGAGCAATTATACACGGGATGTTTGGCGCAAGGCGCTTATTATATTGAAAGTGAGGGGGAAGTTGCTATCATTGACCCGCTTCGTGAAACCGCACCCTATTTGGAACGCGCCCAACGTGATAATGCCAAAGTCAAATACGTTTTTGAAACCCACTTCCACGCCGATTTTGTGAGTGGGCATATTACCCTTGCCAAACAGACAGGTGCGCCCATTATTTTCGGTCCAAACGCAAATCCAAGTTTCGATGCCACTATCGCTACAGATGGTCAAGAGTTTCCTTTAGGAAAAGCAACCATTGTGGTACTCCACACACCTGGACACACTATGGAAAGTACCACATATCTCCTTCGTGATCCTGAAGGTAAAGACCATGCTGTTTTTACAGGAGACACCTTGTTTTTGGGCGATGTAGGGCGTCCCGATTTGGCGCAGAAAGCTGCCCATATGACCCAAGAGGAATTGGCAGGAACCCTTTTTGATAGTTTACGAACCAAAATCATGCCCCTGGCAGATGATGTGATTGTCTATCCGGCGCATGGCGCAGGCTCGGCTTGTGGCAAGAATATGATGAAAGAAACAGTGGATACGTTGGGGAATCAGAAAAAAATGAATTACGCCCTGCGTGCTGATATGACCAAAGAAGAATTTATTAAAGAGGTAACAGATGGTTTATTACCTCCTCCTCAGTATTTCCCACTCAATGTAAAAATGAATAAAGAAGGTTATGCTGATTTGGACGAAGTTATTGCACAGGGAACACATGCGCTTTCGCCAGAGGCGTTTGAAGTTGCCGCTAATGAAACAGGGGCAGTAGTTCTAGACGTCCGGCATCAAAACGACTTTGCAAAAGGACATGTTCCACGATCTATTTTTATAGGCTTAGACGGTGGTTTTGCTCCTTGGGTTGGTACGCTAATAGCCGATGTAAAGCAACCTATTTTATTAATTGCGCCAGAGGGGAGAGAGGAAGAAGCTATCACCCGACTTTCGCGTGTTGGTTTTGACAACACCCTTGGCTATCTCAAAGGCGGATTTGAAGCATGGCGTACAGCCAACAACGAATATGACAGCGTGACGTCTGTGCAAGCTGCTGGCTTAAAAGAAGCCTTAAACGAAGAAAACATACCCATTTTTGATGTACGAAAGGAATCCGAATATATCTCGGAGCATATCCCAACTGCACAAAGTACGCCGCTTAGTTTTTTAAACTCACATTTGGCTGAGTTCCCTGATGAAAAAACATTTTTTGTGCACTGTGCGGGAGGTTATCGCAGTATGATAGCAGTTTCAATACTTAAAAGCAGAGGGATTCATAATCTAGTTGATGTAGCTGGTGGCTTTAAAGCCATAAAAGAGGCTGGAATTGAGGTAACAGACTATGTGTGCCCATCAACTCTTTAAGCGGGTATTTAGCGCATTTTCGAAGGTTAATATTTGCTAAAAGCGGATGCCACTTTGAATTTTTTTATTTATTTTAATAAATTTAACATAATTTTACACTTTAATTAAACTAAATGATTATGAAAACTAAATATATATTTACTATACTAATTGCTTCATTGTGTTTTATGACTATGCAAGCGCAAGAGGCACCTTCGTTTAGTGTGTCTGGTTCTGTTGACACATATTACCGAAGCAGTGAATATGCTCCTTCTACATCTTTTGCAGACCTTAATGGTTTTGCTTTAGGTATGGCAAACGTTGTGTTGTCTTACGAAGGTGAGAAAGCTGGATTTGTTGCTGACATGGTTTACGGACCAAGAGGAGAGGCTGCCGTTTTTGGATCTCAAGGCAACGGATCTAATAGTATAGTAAACCAATTGTATGTTTACTATAACGTAAGTGATAGTTTTACCCTTACCCTTGGTAACTTCAATACCTTCTTAGGTTACGAAGTGATTTCGCCAGCAGGTAACTTTAACTACTCTACTTCGTATATGTTCTCAAACGGACCTTTTTCCCATACTGGTTTAAAGGCTGATTTCACACTTTCAGATGATATGTCATTAATGCTTGGCGTTCTGAAC
>JBMYLP010000020.1:0-8289 GCA_049596455.1 Flavobacteriaceae bacterium
TAGGTCTTTGAGTGAACTTGCTGTAAAAGCAAGCACTGAGGCTACTACCAAAACCATGGCAGCAGCAAAACCAAAAGTATATCCGTTCGAATCTCTGTTCATGATGCAGGAGTTAGTGATGCATTAAGACGTTTTTTACGACGTTTGATGTTTCCTTCAACCACATAATGGTCAATTGTAGGAGCAAAAACGTTCATCAATAGTATGGCTAGCATAACCCCTTCAGGGTATGCTGGATTAAATACACGAATAAGGATACAGAAAAGCCCCACAAGGATTCCGTAAATCCATTTTCCTTTGGTGGTTTGAGCAGCAGAAACGGGATCTGTTGCCATAAACACAATACCAAATGCAAATCCGCCAACAATAAGATGGTTTATCCAATCAAATGACATCAGGGCATTTGCACCCCAAAGGTTAAATAAAAATGCAGTTGCAGCTGCGCCAAGCACACCACCTACCATAATGCGCCAACTTCCAACACCCGTGAGAATCAAAATAGCAGCACCTACCAACACCCAAAGGGTTGAAGTTTCGGCAATAGAACCTGGAATAGCTCCCATAAACATATCAACCATGGAATAGCTCACATCGTTGCCCGCAGCAAGGCTTCCCAAAATAGTTTCACCCGAAATACCATCAACGTTACTTGCTTCCGAAACCCAGACTTTGTTTCCAGACATATAGGTTGGATAAGCAAAAAAGGCAAAAGCACGAGCGGTCAGGGCAGGATTGAGTATGTTCATTCCTGTTCCACCAAAAGCTTCTTTGGCGATAAGGACCGCAAAAGCAACAGACAGTCCAACCATCCAAAGCGGAATATCTACAGGCATTATCATTGGAACCAAAAGTCCTGTAACCAAGTAGCCCTCATTCACCTCGTGACCACGATATACGGCAAAGGCAAATTCAATGGCAAGTCCAACACCGTAGGACACCGCAACCATAGGCATGATTTTAAGTGCGCCATGCAAAAGTGCATCCCAAAAAGTAAAGGCAATTCCAGATTGGATAAAATACTGATACCCTGTGTTATAAACACCGTAAACAAAGGCAGGCAGCAACGCAATGATTACGGTTACCATGGTGCGCTTTAAATCAACGCCGTCGCGGATGTGCGCTCCTTTGTGGGTGGTGTGATTAGGTACAAACAAAAAAGTATCAAAGGCGTTTACCGCAGGGGCAAAACGCTCAAATTTTTGACCTTTGCCAAAAGGTTTTTTTATTGCGTCAATACGTTCACGTAGTTTCATATGTGTCTATTTAACCAACTTCTTTAATCATTAAATCTAGTGCCTCACGGATAATAGCTTGCGCTTCTATTTTGGAGGTACTTGCATAATCTACCAGAGCAAAATCTTCGGGGGCAACTTCGTAAATACCAAGTCCCTCCATCTTTTCAATATTTTGCGCCATACACTCTTTTAGTAATTGCATTGGAAAAATATCCATGGGCAAAACGCGTTCCATTTCGCCTGTAACTACCAAAGCACGTTCTTCGCCGTTCATGTTGGTGTCAAGTGCATATTTGCGATTTGGCAACAACCACGAAAGCGATGTTCGTGACATGCTGAAAATCTTACTCCCCACAAAAGGCAACCAACCAAACATGCGATAGCGATTTCCTTCCGCAAGAGTAGTTAGTGTGTTGTTGTAAAACCCAATGCTACCATCGGCATGAGTTACTTTTCCAGAAAGAACATCTCCATTGATGATACGCACTTGTCCGTTTGCAGAAATGCCTGCCTCCTTGAGAAGCGGCTCAACCGCAGCCCCGATGCGTGTGCTGAAATACTTTGGAGATTTGACCACAGGTCCTACAACCGCAACTTTTCTTGAGGGATCAAAAATTCCTGAAGCAAAAAAGCGTCCAATGCGTGCCACATCTTCGGGGTTTACCACCCAAGCTGTTTCGCCCGCATTGATGGGGTCGATATGATGAATCTGCACACCCACATTTCCAGCAGGGTGAATTCCTTTAACGCGATGCATTTCTACCCCCTTTACATCAGATAAAAAGGAAGTGTCGTCAGCCGAAACAGAAAGGTGCACTTTGGGTGCCAATTTGGCAAGCGCATGAATTCCATTTTGAAAATCTTCTTCTTGACTTTCCAACACAAAAGCTACATCTGCAGCAAGTGGCGCAGTATTAAAGCCAGAAATAAATATCCCTTTTGGCGTGCTGTTGGGATTTGCCACAACGTCATAAGGGCGTTGCTTAATAAACGGCCAACAGCCCGAAGCCAACAAATGCGCTTTCACATCTGCATCACTAAGTTTATCTAACTGGGCTATTTTGTGTTTTACAGCCTTATCTTTTCCGTCAGACTCAATCTGAACTTCCAAAATACGACGTTTAGCACCGCGAACAATTTTTGACAATGCACCGCTTACTGGAGATACAAATTGGATTTCAGGATTTGCCTTAGAAAAAAACACGGGTTGCCCAAGTGAAACTTTTTCTCCTTCTTTAACAAGCATTTTTGGCACTATGCCATGAAAGTCGTCTGGATAAAGTATAAAAGTATTTGAAGTTTTGGGCGCAATAGTTTTTTTGATTGCTTCACCATTCAAGGGAATTGAGAGGCCTTTTTTTAAGGTTATGTCAGCGGACATGTGTGGTTGTTTTTTGCAGTGCAAATGTAAGGTACAGACCGTTAAAAGTAAAGGATTATCAAGCGTAAATACATAAATTTATCAACGAATAAATAGTTTGTTTAACTTTGAAGAGTTGATGCTTTTTGACAAACGCATTTTCCTATCTGAAAAAACAACTCTAAACCAAGCCAATTTGAATTCAGTTCTTAAACAAAATCTGCTTCTTTTACTACTTTCTACAAGTGCTTTTGGACAGTTTTTATCCGAATTTTCGCCACCAGAGCATATAAAAAGCGTTCTTTTTTACGTAAACGAGCAAACCACGTCCTTGCCCATAATGCCGCTAAATGAGTCTATTACGTTGCGCTTTGACGATTTAAACGCAGACGATAGCACATACTATTATACTGTGGAACGTGCTAATGCCAATTGGGAGAAAAGCGATTTGTTTCGAGCCGATTTTATGGACGGCTATGACGACATACGAATTCAAGATATTTCGTATTCGGTGGGCACATTGCAATCTTATATTCACTACAAATTAGAGCTCCCAAACACCCAAACACGCATTAAAAAAAGTGGAAATTATATCTTAAAAATTTGGGATGATGCGCGAAATCTTGTTCTTCAAAAACGCTTTGTAGTGGTTGACGAAGCCACAGCCATAGGATTGCGCGTGAAACGAGCGCAACATATAAATGAAATTCAAACACACCAAAGTGTACATTTGAGTTTGATTACCGATGGATTAAATCTCCGCATTCCCGAACAGCAATTAAAGATTTTTGTAGCGCAAAACCAACAATGGCAAACGTGGCGTTCGGCTGGAAATGCAACCTACACACTGGGAAATAAATTGGAGTTTACCTACAAACCCGAAACCCTTTTCGCCGGTGGTAATGAGTATCATTTTTTTGAAACACAAGACATTCGAGGTGGTGGTGGAAATGTAGCTTACGTGCTTCGCGACAGTGTGTTTGTATCTGTTTTGGCACCGCAATGGGTTCGGGCAGGACGCCCCTATACCTATGCGCCAGATATCAATGGTGATTTCCGGATTAATACATTTCAAGGAGAAAATCCGCATACCGAATCCGATTACAGCAATGTAATATTTTCACTTTTTGCTGAAGATTTTTTGTTTGATGCAGACCATTTTGTAGTGGGTGATTTTAATCAACACATAAAAAGCGGGGAAAATAAACTAAAATACAATCCAGAAACCGAACGCTTTGAAGCGGAACTTTTACTTAAACAAGGTGTCTACAACTACAAATTTGTCAGCAAAGATTTTGAAGGAGCATCCTACGACAACCTTATTTCGGGAAGTTATTGGCCAACGGAAAATACCTATTGGGCGTTTGTGTATTATCGTCCACTAGGCGCCCGCTGCGATGAACTCATCGCTGTTGGAAGCGCAAATGCAAAAGATATTGGGCTTTAAAACTGGCTTGAAAGCAGGTGACTTTTAGGCTCAAAAAACGGTATTGAGAATTGGTTTTGTTTAAAATTTTTATTCTCGACACTAAATTCACTCGAATTGACAAAAATCACTACCTTTATGGCAATGATTCAACAAGTAACACAAGGAATACGCATTTCAGTAGTATCGTTTTTTGAAGGCACCTACTTCAAAAACTACCGCTTGCACTTTTCTTTTGGTTACCGTATTTCTATTTCAAATCAAGGAAAAGATATTGTCCAGTTGCAGTCTAGGCATTGGAAAATTTTTGATGCGCTTAAAGCAACTTCCATTGTTGATGGCGAAGGTGTTGTAGGAAAAAAGCCTGTTATTAAGCCCGGGCAAGTATATACTTATGAATCGGGTTGCTTGCTATCTTCTCCACTTGGAGCTATGCAAGGGCACTACAACATGATAAACCTTGCTACCACTAAAAAATTTAGAGTCTATATTCCCAAATTTGAGTTAAGTCCGCCCTTTGCGCTTAACTAACCCTAAAACCAATCATTATGTCAAATAGTTTTTTTTCGGTACCAAAACCCGTAAACGAACCTGTTCTTGATTATCGTAAAGGCAGTCCAGAACGTGCAGAAGTGCTTGCCACTTACAAAGAAATGTACAATAGTCCTCTAACTGTTCCGCTGTATATTGGGGCTGAAAAAGTAGTCACAAAAAAGCGCGCGAACATGGCGCCGCCGCACGACCACAAACACTCGCTGGGGACATATAGCTTAGCAGAAAAATCTCACGTGGAGAAAGCGATTGCAGCAGCACTAAACGCAAAAAGTGATTGGGAAAATATGTCATTTGAACATAGGGCATCGGTTTTTTTAAAAGCTGCCGATCTTATTGCTGGACCATATCGCGCTAAAATTAATGCGTCCACCATGTTGGCGCAATCGAAAAATATTTTCCAAGCTGAAATTGATGCCGCTTGCGAATTCGCGGACTTTTTGCGCTTTGGCGTTGCATTTGCCGCAGACATTTATGCCCAGCAACCTATTCAAGGTCCAGGAGTCGTTAACAGGTTGGAGTACCGTGCTTTAGAAGGGTTTGTATACGCTGTTACCCCTTTTAATTTTACTGCCATCGCAGGCAATATATGTGCGGCTCCTGCACTAATGGGCAACGTAATTGTTTGGAAACCAAGCGACCATCAAATGTTTTCCGCCAAAGTAATTATGGATATTTTTGAGGAAGCTGGTGTTCCTGCTGGTGTGATTAACCTCGTGTCGGGAGACCCTGTCATGATTTCGGATGTTGTATTGGAACATCCAAAATTTGCCGGATTGCATTTTACGGGCTCAACAGAAGTATTCAAAAACCTCTGGACGCAAATTGGAAACAACTTAGCTTCCTATCAAAACTACCCTAGAATAGTTGGTGAAACAGGGGGTAAGGATTTTATTTTCGCACACCACACCGCCGATGTTCCAACCGTAATTACCGCCATTACACGCGGTGGTTATGAATTTCAAGGACAAAAATGCTCAGCCGCTTCGCGGATTTATTTACCCAAATCTATTGCTGATAAAATTCTTGATGGCGTCGTTGAAAACATAAAAAGTTTCACTATTGGCTCGCCAGAAGACATGAATAATTTTATTACGGCTGTTATTCATGAAGGCTCATTCGATAAATTGGCGCACTATATTGACAAAGCCAAAAAAGATAAAGACGTGGAAGTTTTGACAGGTGGAACTTACGACAAAAGCACTGGTTATTTTGTGCATCCCACGCTGCTAAAAACCACAAATCCGCACTACACCACCATGGAAACGGAGCTTTTTGGACCCGTGGTGACGGTTTATGTGTATGAAGATTCGGATTGTGAAGCCACGCTAGAGTTGGTAAACACAACTTCGGAGTATGGACTTACAGGTGCTATTATTGCGCAAGATCGCAAGTTCATTGAAGATGCATCAAAAAAACTACGACACGCAGCTGGTAATTTTTACATCAATGATAAACCAAGTGGTGCTGTTGTAGGGCAACAGCCTTTTGGGGGAAGTCGTGCCTCGGGAACAAACGATAAGGCGGGTTCGGCATTAAACCTGCTGCGTTGGGTATCGCCACGATTGATTAAAGAAACCCTTGTGCCCGCAACTGACTACCGCTATCCGTGTATGGACTAAAGGGGTAAATACACCACCTTTTTTGTTTCAAAAAAGGATTCGGTAAAAAATTGCTGTAAATGAAACACTTCAGCCTTTGGAAAGGGCGCAAGCTCCTCTTCCAAATCGCCGCCCTTTAAGTACAAAATCCCATTGGCACGTACGTGCTTGTGGTTTGTACTGATTTTGTCTTGTACCCAAGGAACAAATCGCTCCATTCGGGTAACAGCACGACTGACCACAAAATCGAAAATGCCATCAACATCTTCAGCGCGTTGATGAAATCCGCTGACATTTTTGAGTTCAAGTGCATCTACCACTGCTTTGACCACTTTAATTTTTTTACCAATGGAGTCTACCAAAGTAAACTGCACCTGTGGAAACAGTATCGCCAACGGTATTCCAGGAAATCCACCGCCAGTACCCACATCCAAAATTTTTGCATTAGACATAAACGTATGAATTTTTGCAATACCTAGCGAATGCAATACATGATGCGTATAAAAATGCTCCATATCGGTGCGTGAAATCACATTGATTCGTTGATTCCAAGTATTATATAATGGATATAACGCTTCGAATTGCTCTTTTTGCAGCGGACTTAGGTTGGGAAATTGACTAAATATTGGTGTACTCATAATGTATTGCACAAAAATACGGAAGCTGTTGATTAAAAATTTGTTTTCGTTTTATTCAAGGGAGTATATTTGACAAAATTTTAATTGATGAGTCAACCACTATCGGAACGTATAAAAAGTTTGCCAGCATCGGCTACCCTTGCCATGGCTGCAAAGGCACGAGAATTAAAAAACGAAGGCAAAGACATTATTGGGCTTAGCCTGGGAGAGCCAGATTTTAATACGCCTGCGTTTATCAAAGAAGCTGCCATTGAAGCTGTTGAAGCAGATTACAATTCATATACACCCGTTGATGGCTATGCAGAACTCAAGGAGGGTATTTGCACCAAATTTAAGCGCGATAATGGATTGGAATACACCCCTAGCCAGATTGTCGTTTCTACAGGCGCAAAACAATCTATCGCAAACGTAGTTCAAGTACTTGTCAATCCTGGAGACGATGTACTACTTGTCGCGCCCTACTGGGTAAGTTACTCAGCAATGGTGATTCTCGCCGAAGGAAATCCGATTGAAATTCGCTCTGGCATTGAAACCGATTTTAAAATTACACCCGAACAACTTGAAGCTGCCATTACGCCCAAAACAAAATTGGTGATGCTTAACTCACCCAACAATCCAAGTGGATCTGTTTATTCAAAAGAGGAGTACGAAGCATTAGCTGCAGTTTTGGAAAAGCATCCGAATATTTACGTGATGTCCGATGAAATTTATGAGCATATCAACTATGACGGCATAACTCCGTTTAGTTTTGCTGCCATTCCAAGTATGTATGCGCGTACGGTTACTGTAAATGGGCTTGCTAAGGCCTTTGCGATGACAGGTTGGCGTATTGGGTATTTGGGTGGTCCAGAATGGATTGCTAAAGCCTGTACCAAGATGCAAGGACAAGTAACCAGCGGGACAAACTGTATTGCGCAGCGTGCTGCGATTACAGCGGTTTTAGCTCCTGTGAGTAAAATCAAGTACATGGTGGATGAGTTTGATTTTCGTAGAAAGCGTATTATAGATTTGTTGCAAGATATTGATGGATTTACCGTGAATATCCCCAAAGGTGCTTTTTATGTATTCCCTGATGTTTCGTCATTTTTTGGGAAAAAATTAAAGGGAACGCAAATAGAAAATGCGTCTGATTTTGCCATGTATTTGTTGGAAGAAGCGAATGTGGCTACCGTTACTGGCGACGCTTTTGGTTGCCCAAACAATATCCGTATTTCCTATGCGGCTTCGTTGGAAGAAATCGAAGAAGCAATTCGAAGAATTAGAGAAGCCGTGAGTTAGTGCTTCCGCCAATAGTAAGGAGACAACAAAATAAGCACGGTAAATAATTCCAACCTACCGATAAGCATCAAGAAAGCGCACCACCATTTTCCAAGTGTGGGTAGCGACGCATAGGTCGAAGCGGGACCTACATCGCCTAGCCCTTGATGGACACATTGTTGGATTGAGTAAAATTCCAAGAGTAGTGGACGTTTTTGCC
>JBMYLP010000021.1:0-5816 GCA_049596455.1 Flavobacteriaceae bacterium
GTGCAGAGGGAACAATTTTGTGGGTTTTCGCAGCGAAAAAGTCTAGAAATTGCGTGCGGATATGTTGTGCTTTCATGAAACCTGTTAGTGGTTAGTCCGAAATATGTATCTTTGTCAGATACTTTGTTTCGACGGAGTAAAAATAGTACATTTTACGTAATGGCAAAGGTAAAGTATTACTACGACCAAGAAAGTTTATCGTATCGACAAATTGAAGTAAGAAGTAGAAAAAAGGTCCGAAACGTTCTGGCTTTTATTCTTGCTTCTGCATTGTTTGGTGCTGGTTTTTTGTTGTTCCTACTCTCTACTCCACTACTTAGTACACCAACTGAAATTTCACAAGCGCGAGAGTTAGAAAATTACAAGCTCAACTACGAGCAACTCCAACGCAAAATGGCTCAGGTAGAGCAAGTATTGGACCATCTGCAAGAACGCGACAACCAAATTTATCGTGTTGTTTTTGAAACAAATCCTATAAGCGACGATGTACGAAAGGCAGGTTTTGGGGGTGCCAATAGATATAAAAATTTAGAAGGTTTTGCTAATTCAGATTTGATTATCAGCACAACCAAACGGCTGGATATTTTGTCTAAGCAAATGGTAGTACAGTCCAAATCCTTCGACGAAGTACAACGTCTGGCACTAGACAAGGAAAAACTATTAGCAGCCATTCCGTCCATTCAACCTGTTACAAATGAAGACCTTACTCGAATGGCTTCTGGATTTGGTTGGCGTACCGACCCGTTTACAAAAGCCAGACGCAGACACAAGGGAATGGATTTTACCGCACCACGAGGGACACCCATTTACGCTACTAGCGATGGTGTTGTAAAA
The DNA here is from genome assembly GCA_049596455.1 of Flavobacteriaceae bacterium. GTDB lineage: Bacteria > Bacteroidota > Bacteroidia > Flavobacteriales > Flavobacteriaceae > UBA7446. The sequence continues at coordinate 835 of JBMYLP010000021.1, forward strand.
AGAGCCGATAACCGCTCGTCAGGTTATGGGCGACACATTCGAATTGATCACGGATATGGCTATACCACGCTGTATGCGCATTTGAGCAAATACAATGTAAAACGCGGGCAACGTGTTAAGCGCGGCGATATTATTGGCTATGTGGGCAATACGGGGCGTTCGCAAGCACCACATTTGCATTATGAAGTACTAAAAGATGGTGTGGCTGTAAATCCCATTAACTTCTATTCTGGTGACTTGAGTCCCGAAGAATTTGAGGCTATGCTTGAGGTTGCCAGCCGTGAGAACCAATCGCTTGACTAATGCGACGTCAACTCCCAGAAAAATTGTACTACAGTATTGGTGAAGTTGCCGAAGCTTTTGACGTAAACCCCTCTTTGATTCGGTTTTGGGAAAAGGAATTCCAACTTATAAGTCCAAAAAAAACGCAACGTGGGACGCGTAAGTTTTCTGCTAAAGACATTGAAAAACTAGAACTCATTTACACCCTAGTCAAAGAACGTGGTTTCACGTTGGAAGGTGCCAAAAAGCAGTTAAAACAAGGGGACAAAGGAACACTAGAGGTGCTAAAAAAACTGCAGAAAATTCGTCAGGAGCTTCTTCGCATTAGGGATGAGATGTAACTATTTCTTTCGAATAAAAATATCAATCGTTACCCCGTTAAAGTTGAATTCAGAACGGATTTTATTTTCTAAAAATCTTTTGTAGGGTTCCTTAACATACTGGGGCAGGTTGCAGAAAAAAGCAAACTGTGGGTGTGGCGAATGAAGCTGTGTTGCAAACTTTATCTTCACATATTTTCCTTTGATAGCCGGCGGAGGATTTTTTTCAATTATCGGTAAAATAAAATCGTTCAATTTGCGAGTGGGAATGCGCTGCGAACGCCTTTTATACACATCTACAGCGGTTTCTATTGCCTTAAACACACGTTGTTTGGTGAGTGAGGAGATAAAAATGATGGGGACATCTATAAATGGAGCGATTTCTTTTCGAATTTGGTCTTCAATCTGTTTGGTGGTACTCGTATTTTTATCAACTAAATCCCATTTGTTAACCAAAATCACTACCCCTTTATGGTTTCGAGCTGCCAGCCAAAAAATATTTTTTACTTGGGAATCAAACGTCCGTGTGGCATCAAAAATCAACATACACACGTCTGAATACTCAATAGAGCGCAACGCACGCATTACGGAGTAGAACTCAATGTTGGCTTTTACTTTTGATTTCCTCCGTATACCGGCAGTGTCGACCAAACAAAATTCAAACCCAAAACGGTTGTATACCGTGTCAATACTGTCCCGGGTAGTGCCCGCTTCGTCTTTCACAATGTTTCTGGGCTCACCAATTAGGGCATTTACAAATGAAGATTTTCCTGCATTGGGTCTTCCTACCACAGCAAAACGTGGAAGATCTTCGCGAGTGGTGGTTGTGTGAAGAGGTAACGCATCAACCAGTGCATCGAGAAGCTCTCCAGTACCGCCGCCATTAATAGCAGAAATGTGATATAAGTTTTCGATTCCCAAAGAGTAAAACTCTACTGTTGCAGGCACACGCAGCGCGTTATCCACCTTGTTGACGACTAGGAAAACAGGTTTGTCAGACTTGCGTAGCAACTTTGCTACTTCCTCGTCCATAACATTTGGACCCATTTCAACATCAACTAAAAATAGTATAGCATCTGCTTCATAAATGGCAAGCTCAACCTGCTGATCAATTTCTTTTTCGTAAGCATCATCGCCACCTACTACATATCCGCCCGTATCTATAAGTGTAAATTCACGACCGTTCCAATCGGCATTTCCATAATGTCTATCACGAGTTACACCACTCGATGCATCAACAATAGCTTCCCTGCGCTGTACTAAACGATTAAATAATGTGGATTTACCCACATTCGGTCTACCAACAATTGCTACTAGGTTTCTCATGATAAGGTTACAAAGGTAATTTAGTTAAAGGTCAATAACCAAAACGTTTCAAAGAATTGGGGTTTGAACGCCAATCTTTACTGACTTTTACAAAAAGTTCTAAATGAATTTTCTTGTCAAAAAAGCCTTCTAAATCTTTGCGTGCCAGTGTCCCTACTTTTTTTAAGGCTTCCCCTTTATGTCCAATTAAAATTCCTTTTTGAGAATTGCGTTCAACGTAAATTATTGCCTGAATTTTAATGATTTTTTCGGATGCTTTAAAAAGTTCCGTTTCTACCTCAACCGCGTATGGAATTTCTTTATCGTATAAAAGCAATATTTTTTCACGAATGACTTCGTTTACCACAAACCGCTCAGACCTATCGGTAAGCTGATCTTTGGGGAAATACGGAGGATGCTCTGGTAAAAGCGAAACAATTTCTTCAACTAAAGCATCGGTTTGAAATTTTTCTAAAGCAGAAATGCTCCAAATCTTTGCAAGAGGAAGTTGTTCTTTCCATTCGTCAATGGTTTCTTCAAGTAATTGTTGATTTCCTATGTCTATCTTATTAATAGCTAGAATAAGAGGTTTTGTGGTTTTTGCCAATCGAGAAATTACTTCAGGGTGTTTTGATTTTTTTTGCCCAATTTCAACCATATAAATCAGCACATCGGCATCATCAAAAACAGATTGTACGGCCTCCATCATGCTCTCTTGGAGCTTGTATGCAGGTGCAATTATACCAGGGGTATCAGACAGAATTAATTGATAGTCAGCGGAATTGCGCATTCCCAATATTCGATGACGAGTGGTTTGCGCTTTGGCAGTGGTAATTGCGAGTTTTTCACCCAAAATGGCATTGGTAAGCGTAGACTTCCCGACATTTGGACTTCCGATGATATTTACAAAACCCGCTTTATGCATATTGCAAAGGTAGGGATTCACAGAGGCACTTTGCCCAATACGAGGAATTTTGTACATTTGCCGTCCATATCGCGGGATAGAGCAGTAGGTAGCTCGTCGGGCTCATAACCCGAAGGTCGCTGGTTCGAGTCCAGCTCCCGCTACAAAGAAGCTCCTTGAGAAATCAAGGAGCTTTTATTTTGAAGTCAAATGATGCTTGCATCTATTTGATGAAAAAATACAAGTTGTCATTATGAAATAATGAGAGCTTCTTTGTACAAGCATCTCTATTGTGGTCCAACGAGCATAGCGAGTTACTCCAGCTCCCGCTACTAAAAACAGGCTAAAACTTATTCTTTTATGACTTTGGCTACAGCTTTGATAATGTCCTTATTGTCATAGATACGCAGTAAATACACCCCTTTGGGCAAATTCTGTAATGAAATAGTACCCTGTTTTTCTAATAAATCCCCCTTTCTTACAAGCTTACCAGAAAGCGCATAAAGGGTAAAATAGTGTTTTGGTGTTGGAGTCTCAATATTTAAAATTTCACGAACGGGATTGGGATATATTGAAATAGCTGTGGTCATGTTCACCTCGACTTTAATCAGTATGGGTGCCTGAAATCCGTACAAAAAAGAAGATTGTGACTTAGGAGCAATAGGTTGCCCCACAGTTTGTTGCACCTTGGCTGTCGAACTGTTTGTCCCGGAGTGAATTGCGCTTCTTACAACATTTTGGGAAAAAACAAAAGTGGAAGATATTGCGCTAAGAAAAATAATTATTGTAATTTTCATGCTCAATAAAGATATGAGATTTATTAAAATATTTACTTTCTTTTTTTTAATATGGAGCATACAAGCCTTGAGTGCTCAAAGTATTTTATTTGAAGTTGGACAAACCTCATCTGGTTTTACTCACAACAGTGCTTCTGGTCCCGAAGCGTTTTTTTTTAGCGATAAGGGCCAAGTATTAAAAGTTTCGTTTATTCAAGATTTTTTGAAAACCCATGAAGTAAGCTTTGGTGCATCCCTTTTTGAAGCCAATAGTTTGGGGCAGGTTATTACTACAGAATTGGATTATCGTACGCAATTTTTAGGGGTTTTTGCACTGTCACATTTTAATGTGCTTTCCCTAGCCAACAGAAGCTATTGTGCTTCGTGTACTGATTTTAATTTTTACCTAAATGCAGGTGTTCAATTTTCTTCATTACTCAGCGGTACTCAAAAAATTAACACCGACACTTACAATTTAAGGGGGATTGAAGATTTTAAGGGGATTTGGTTTTCGCCAATACTGGGCACTAAAGTTCGCTTTGATGCTTCTGACATAATTAGTTTAATTTTAACATACAATTACATCCCCATGTTGAACGTTACAGATACAGAGGAAGACTTTAAAATTAATTCGAATCAACTCACAATTGGCGTTCGTTTATGGTTATAAGAAATGTAATCTTTAGTGTGTTATTTGTTGGGGCGCTTTTTGCACAACGTGGAATATCCTACCAAGGCGTAGTGCTTTACCCCGAAGTAGAATTACCTGGTGTGGATTCAAAAGTAACTCCCTATTCAGAAAAAAAAGTGTGTTTTAGGTTTACCATTTACGACGAGTTAAACGTGTTCGAATACAGTGAAACACACTCGACTATCACAGATTACTATGGACAGGTTAATCTCATCATTGGGCGAGGCAATAATCCCACTACACCGGGAAGGCTTGATGACTTAAAATGGGATGGAACAACAAAATATTTAAAAGTTGAATTGGATTACAATGGTGCGTGCACAAGCTGGACAGATGTCTCTTATGATGAACTTAATTATGTGCCTTTTGCTTTTTATGCATTGAATTCACAGTCTTCTGTTGTCTCTGTACAAGGAACTCCTCCCATTAATGTCACTGGAACAGGAACCACTACAGACCCTGTAGTTATAACTTTTGATGGCGAACTTAACGATTTAAACGATGTAAATTTAACATCAACACCTGTTGCTAACGAGGTTCTTGTTTTTAATGGAACAGATTGGGAGGCGGGTAGCAATGATGACCTTGACCCTGACCCAACAAACGAAATTCAAACTATCGTTAGTGCTGATACTGGAAACCTTGTAGTTTCAGGTACCGATGGTGGTGCGTACTTAGACCAAGCTACTGTTCAAACCAATGAA
>JBMYLP010000022.1:0-3528 GCA_049596455.1 Flavobacteriaceae bacterium
TCCTAGTTGGACAATCACTCGCCTACGGCTTGAACACAAGTGTCGAGCTCTTTGGTAAAAATGCCCTTGTCATTCTCAATAATTCAATGAACTTTTTGTGCTTTATTTTTCAAAAGCGGTTGCAAATATACGCTGCTTTTTGGTTCTCACAACCCCACATGAAAAAAAAATAAAACTTTTTTTAGTTGATGTGGTCCACAGCTTTTTTTGCGGACTGCAAATATACAACCCTTTTAATTCCACATACTACTTTAAAGTTATTATTTTTTGATTTTTTTATTTAGAGCATCTAAACTACCATCAGCCTGTGCGCGAAGTAGAATCCCCTCAATCATGGCATCTTCCTCAATTTCAACGGGATTGAATCTTGTTTTCAGGTTTAAATCAAAAAACTTTGCCGTGGTTTGATACATAAATGCACGCCACCCGCTTCTAAGGTTTTTTATCAATTCGTATGTGGTTTGACCCGTTTCCCGATGGATTAATTTAATCAAAATACGTCCTTCAGAACGTGTAAGCCGCCTCAATTCTGCTTCAAATTCGCCTTCCAAATAGCGTTCTACGTGTTTGGCATAGCGTTTTTTGGCGCGTTTGCGTTTGATTTTTGCCAAGCGTTCGTTTAGTACCACCAAGCGTTCCGACGCCATTTTGGCGTAGGGATATACTTTTAGGGTGCGTTTGCGAAGTCTATAATACGTTAAATACGCATTGTAATTGTCGAATTTTAAATTTGGTAGCACAACCACCTCGCCTAAATCAACATAAGGATTTACGAGTGTATCGCCCTCTACTATATATATTGGTTGCGGCTGTTGAGCTAAAAGCCAACAACCACTCATTAGCAGAGCCAAATAAAATAGTTTTCGCATGGGTTCAAAAGTACTAAGATTGTTTTAGGTTTATGTTGTACTTTAGGGGCTTTAATTTTTTATTCCAAATGAAAAGCATACTCAATAAAAAATCACATGAATTTCTAGCTAAATACCTGAATAACCCTGCGCCTACGGGCTATGAGTGGGAAAGCCAAAAGATTTGGATGGACTATCTCAAACCCTATGTAGATGCGTTTATAACAGACACTTACGGAACTGCTGTTGGTGTAATTAACCCTGAAGCAGCGTTTAAAGTTGTTATTGAGGCGCATTCAGACGAAATTTCATGGTATGTCAACTATATTTCGGAAAAAGGATTGATTTCGGTTATACGAAACGGTGGTAGCGACCATATCATTGCGCCATCAAAATGGGTGGATATTCACACCAAAAAAGGCATTGTCAAAGGGGTTTTTGGTTGGCCAGCTATTCACACTAGAACTCCGGGTAAAGAAGAAACACCCAAGATTGATAACATTACTATTGATGTTGGCGCAGCTACCAAAGATGAAGTTGAAAAGTTGGGCATTCACGTTGGCTGTGTCATTACATACCCCGACACGTTTCAGGTGCTGAACAATAATAAGTTTGTCTGTCGCGCACTAGATAACCGTATCGGCGGTTTTATGATAGCAGAAGTGGCCCGACTTTTAAAAGAGAATGACATCAAACTTCCATTTGGATTATATGTGACCAATTCGGTACAAGAGGAGATTGGCTTGCGTGGCGCAGAAATGATTACACAACGTATTAAACCCAATGTAGCCATCGTTACAGATGTTTGTCACGATACAACTACACCTATGTTAGATCCAAAAAAGCAAGGAGATAATGCCATAGGTAAAGGTCCAGTAATATCATATGCTCCTGCAGTGCAGCAACTGCTTCGCGATAGAATTATTGAAACAGCAGAAGCGAAAAAAATTCCATTTCAGCGCTTAGCATCTTCTCGATATACGGGTACAGATACAGACGCTTTTGCGTACAGTAACGGCGGCGTTCCCTCTGCACTGATTTCTTTGCCACTAAAATACATGCACACCACTGTAGAAATGGTACACCAAGAAGATGTTGAAAACGTTATCAAGTTGATTTACGAAACAGTGCAAACCATCAAGAACGGTGAGGAGTTTAGCTATTTTGCTTAATCTCCTCGACTACTTCTGGGTTTAACAAAGTAGAAATATCGCCAAGATTGTCGTACTCCCCAGCAGCGAGTTTGCGTAAAATTCTACGCATAATTTTTCCGCTACGTGTTTTAGGCAGCCCACTAACTACTTGTATGCGGTCGGGTTTGGCAATTGGTCCAATAGTTTTTGCTACCAAATCGCGTAGTTCGTTTGCAAGTTTTTCTGCATCATCAACACTCTTGTTTGGAATAACAAAAGCGTGAAGTGCATTTCCTTTAACATCATGTGGAAAACCAACCACAGCACTTTCTACCACATTTGTGTGTTCATTTAGTGCATTTTCAATGGGTGCTGTTCCCAGGTTATGTCCCGAAACAATCACCACGTCATCTACCCTACCCGTAATGCGATAATTACCGTCTGCATCACGAAGTGCGCCGTCCCCCGGAAAATAATATCCTGGATATGCTGAGAAATACACCTTTTTATAGCGCTCATGGTCGCCCCAAATAGTACGTGCTATAGAGGGCCAAGGATGTTTAATTGCTAAAATCCCCTCTGCTTCGCCTTCCAATTCGTTACCATCGTTATCAAGCAATACCGCTTGAACACCTGGCATGGGCAGTGTGGCATAAGTTGGTTTTTGGGGAGTTACGCCCGCCAAAGAAGAAATTAAAATCCCCCCTGTTTCGGTTTGCCACCACGTATCCACAATAGGGCAATTATGTTTACCAACGTGCTCATCATACCAATGCCATGCCTCTGCATTTATCGGTTCACCCACAGATCCTAATACTTTTAGAGATGATAAATCATGTTTTTCCACTAATGAAGTTGGATGTTTTTCAAGCGCTCTAATAGCTGTAGGTGCAGTATAAAACTGATTTACCTTATGTTTGGCACACACTTCCCAAAAACGTCCATAATCTGGATATGATGGAACCCCTTCAAACATTACAGTTGTTGCACCAACAGCCAAAGGACCATACACAATATAGGAGTGCCCCGTAATCCAGCCAATATCAGCGGTACACCAATACACATCGCCTTTTTGGTATTGAAACACATTTTGAAACGAATAGGCAGTATACACCATATAACCACCACAGGAATGCACCATACCTTTGGGTTTTCCTGTAGAACCCGAAGTGTATAAAATAAATAGTGGGTCTTCGCTATCCATGATTTCTGCAGGGCAATCATCAGAAACCTTTTCAAGCTCTTCATGCCACCATAAATCAATGGAATTCCACGTTACCTCCTGACCTGTACGCTTAAAAACAATACAGTTTTTTATTGTTGGGCATTGCGTCAAGGCCTCGTCTGCAATTGCTTTTAGTGGGGTGATTTTTGGTCCTCTATAGCCGCCGTCAGCAGTGAGCAGCATGGTACAGGCTGCATCATTAATGCGTGCTGCAAGTGCTGTTGCCGAAAAACCTGCAAAAACTACCGAGTGAATTGCGCCAATACGCGCACATGCCAAAACAGCAATGGCTAATTCTGGCGTCATGGGCATATAAATGCAA
>JBMYLP010000023.1:0-3000 GCA_049596455.1 Flavobacteriaceae bacterium
CGGAGAAAAGCTTGCTTGCTCCGAAAAAACGTTCAGGTGGTCGTAACAACAGCGGACGCATGACGTCGCGCTACATTGGTGGTGGACACAAAAAACGCTACCGAATTATCGATTTTAAGCGCAACCGTTTTGACGCTCCTGCTGAGGTTAAAACGATTGAGTATGATCCAAACCGCTCTGCATTTATTGCTCTTACGCAGTTTGCCGATGGCGAGAAGCGTTACATCATTGCTCAAGCTGGACTAAAAGTTGGTCAAGAAGTGGTGTCAGGCGAAAAAGTACAACCTGAAATTGGGAATGCAATGCCGTTGGCAAATATTCCATTGGGTACGATTATTTCGTGTATTGAATTACACCCAGGACAAGGAGCAACCATTGCACGAAGTGCAGGTGCTTTTGCGCAGCTTATGGCGCGCGATGGCAAGTTTGCAACAATTAAATTGCCATCTGGTGAAACCCGCATGATTTTGACCACTTGTTTGGCTACAATCGGTACGGTTTCAAATTCAGATCATCAGTTGGTGGTTTCTGGAAAAGCGGGTCGCAGCCGTTGGTTGGGTCGTCGTCCAAGAACACGCCCAGTAGTGATGAACCCAGTAGATCACCCCATGGGTGGTGGAGAAGGACGTGCTTCTGGTGGGCATCCACGTTCGCGTAATGGTATTCCTGCAAAAGGCTACCGTACACGTAACAAAAACAAGGCGTCTAACAAGTATATTATTGAACGTAGAAAAAAATAAGCAATGGCTAGATCACTAAAAAAAGGACCTTACGTACACCATAGCTTGGTAAAGAAAGTGCAAGCGAATGTAGATTCAGGTAAAAAAGCCGTTATTAAAACATGGTCACGTGCTTCTATGATTACACCTGATTTTGTTGGTCAAACGATTGCCGTGCATAACGGTCGTCAGTTTGTTCCTGTATACATCACCGAGAACATGGTAGGACATAAGTTAGGTGAGTTTTCACCAACGCGTTCGTTCCGTGGTCATGCCGGAGCCAAAAACAAAGGAAAAAAATAAGCCATGGGAGTTCGTAAAAGAGAAACAGCAGCACAGCTAAAAGAAAATCGAAAGCACATTGCTTTTGCTAAACTAAACGATTGCCCAACATCGCCTCGTAAAATGCGTCTTATGGCGGATTTGATTCGTGGCGAAGGCGTTGAAAAGGCGTTGTCTATTTTGCGTTTTAGCGCAAAAGAATCGTCAAAACGTTTAGAAAAATTATTACTATCGGCTATTGCCAATTGGCAAGCCAAAAACGAAGACGCTGATGTTGAAAAAGCAGGTCTTTATGTAAAAGAAATCCGAGTGGATGGCGGTACTATGCTTAAGCGTTTACGCCCTGCACCACAAGGAAGAGGTCATCGAATTAGAAAACGCTCAAACCACGTAACACTCGTGCTAGGAGCTAAAGATAATGCGCAAAGCTAATACCGAATATGGGACAAAAAACAAATCCAATAGGCAATAGATTAGGTATCATCCGCGGATGGGAATCTAACTGGTACGGAGGAAATGACTACGGCGATAAGTTAGCCGAAGACGATAAAATCCGTCGCTATGTTCATGCACGTCTTGCCAAAGCAAGTGTTTCGCGTGTTATTATTGAACGCACATTAAAACTTGTTACCATTACCATTACCACGGCACGTCCTGGTATTATTATTGGTAAAGGAGGACAAGAAGTTGACAAACTAAAAGAAGAGCTTAAAAAGATTACGAGCAAAGAAGTTCAGTTGAACATTTTTGAAATTAAGCGTCCAGAGCTTGAAGCTCAATTGGTTGCAGCAAGTATTGCGCGTCAGATTGAAAGCCGTATTTCATACCGCCGCGCCATTAAAATGGCTATTGCTGCTGCAATGCGTATGAACGCAGAAGGGATTAAAATTCAAATTTCAGGTCGTTTGAACGGAGCTGAGATGGCGCGTTCTGAAAGTTATAAAGATGGACGTATTCCATTATCTACCTTCCGTGCAGATATTGATTATGCACTTGTAGAGGCACACACCACCTATGGTCGTTTAGGTATCAAAGTGTGGATTATGAAAGGTGAAGTATATGGTAAGCGTGAACTTTCGCCACTAGTGGGTATGAGTTTGGGTGCTGCCAAAGGAAAAAACGAAAAACGCGGTGGACGTGGTCCTCGCCGTAGAAAATAAAGTTTAGGTCATGTTACAACCGAAAAGAACAAAACACCGCAAAATGCAGAAAGGCCGCATGAAAGGCCTATCGCAGCGTGGACATGAATTATCGAATGGAATGTTTGGTATCAAGGCTCTTGATTCCAAATTTATTACCTCGCGCCAAATAGAAGCTGCGCGTATTGCTGCCACACGATATATGAAACGTGAAGGACAGTTGTGGATTAAAATATTTCCTGATAAACCCATCACTAAAAAACCACTTGAGGTACGTATGGGTAAAGGAAAAGGGGCGCTAGATCACTACGTTGCTGTAGTAAAGCCAGGACGTATTATGTTCGAGCTTTCTGGGGTGCCTATTGAAGTAGCTAAAGAAGCATTGCGCCTTGCGGCTCAAAAGCTTCCTGTAAAAACAAAATTTGTTATCGCTCGTGATTACGAAGCATAAGGAGTAGGTATGAAACAAACAGAGATTAACGAATTATCGGTTGAGGAGCTTAACGAAAAGCTTACGGCTATTCAAAAAAGCTATGAAAGTGCTCGTGCTACGCATGCACTATCACCACTAGAGAATCCTATTTCTTTGCGTGAGCAGCGTAGAACCATTGCACGTATCAAAACAGCATTAACAAAACGAAACTTAGAACAAGCGTAATATGGAAACTAGAAATTTACGTAAAGAACGCATCGGTGTTGTGACAAGCAACAAAATGCAAAAATCTATTGTAGTATCCGAAGTAAAACGCGTGAAGCACCCTATGTACGGGAAGTTCGTTTTGAAAACGAAAAAGTATGTAGCGCAAGATTGATGAATGTCAAACCCAATGTGTTTTTTAAAACCATTACGTCTATTCACG
>JBMYLP010000024.1:0-1833 GCA_049596455.1 Flavobacteriaceae bacterium
CGGAGAAAAGCTTGCTTGCTCCGAAAAAACGTTCAGGTGGTCGTAACAACAGCGGTCGCATGACGGCACGCTACATTGGTGGTGGACACAAAAAACGCTACCGTATTATCGATTTTAAGCGCAATCGTTTTGATGCACCTGCAGAGGTAAAAACGATTGAGTACGATCCAAATCGCTCGGCGTTTATTGCCCTTACGCAGTTTGAAGATGGCGAAAAGCGTTACATTATTGCGCAAGCTGGTCTCCAAGTAGGACAACATGTGGTGTCGGGTGAAAAAGTACAGCCCGAAATTGGAAATGCAATGCCTTTGGCAAACATTCCGTTGGGTACTATCATTTCTTGCATTGAGTTGCATCCTGGACAAGGAGCAACTATTGCACGTAGTGCCGGTGCTTTTGCGCAGCTTATGGCTCGCGATGGAAAATTTGCAACAATCAAGTTACCATCTGGGGAAACTCGTATGATTTTGACCACTTGTTTGGCAACTATAGGCACAGTTTCAAATTCTGATCATCAATTGGTGGTTTCTGGAAAAGCGGGTCGCAGCCGTTGGTTGGGTCGCCGTCCAAGAACTCGTCCAGTAGTGATGAACCCAGTTGATCACCCCATGGGTGGTGGTGAAGGACGTGCCTCTGGAGGTCATCCACGTTCGCGTAATGGTATTCCTGCAAAAGGCTACCGCACACGCAACAAGAACAAGGCGTCTAACAAGTACATTATTGAACGTAGAAAAAAATAAGCAATGGCTAGATCACTAAAAAAAGGACCTTACGTACACCATAGCTTGGTAAAGAAAGTACAAGCGAATGTAGATTCAGGTAAAAAAGCCGTGATTAAGACATGGTCACGTGCCTCTATGATTACACCTGATTTTGTAGGGCAAACAATAGCTGTACACAACGGACGTCAGTTTGTACCTGTGTACATTACAGAAAACATGGTAGGACACAAATTGGGAGAGTTTTCCCCAACGCGTTCGTTCCGTGGTCATGCTGGAGCTAAAAACAAAGGAAAAAAATAAGCTATGGGAGTTCGTAAAAGAGAAACTGCAGACCAGCTGAAAGAAAATCGCAAGCACGTTGCTTTTGCAAAGCTTAACGATTGCCCAACGTCGCCTCGTAAAATGCGTTTAATGGCAGATTTGATTCGTGGTGAAGGCGCAGAGAAAGCCTTATCTATCTTGCGTTTTAGCGCAAAAGAATCATCGCGACGTCTAGAGAAGCTATTACTCTCGGCAATTGCAAACTGGCAAGCTAAAAACGAAGACGCTGACGTAGAAAAAGCAGGTCTTTACATTAAAGAAATCCGCGTGGATGGGGGTACAATGCTTAAGCGTTTGCGTCCTGCTCCACAAGGAAGAGGTCATCGAATTAGAAAACGCTCAAACCACGTTACACTCGTGCTTGGAGCTAAAGATAACGCGCAAAGCTAATACTGAATATGGGACAAAAGACAAATCCAATAGGCAATAGATTAGGCATCATCCGTGGATGGGAATCCAACTGGTATGGTGGTAACGACTACGGCGATAAACTCGCTGAAGACGATAAAATCCGCCGTTATGTACATGCACGTCTAGCCAAAGCAAGCGTTTCGCGTGTTATTATTGAGCGTACACTTAAGCTTGTTACTATTACCATTACTACGGCACGTCCGGGTATCATTATCGGAAAGGGTGGACAAGAAGTGGACAAGCTTAAAGAAGAGCTTAAGAAAATCACCAACAAGGAGGTTCAATTGAACATCTTTGAAATCAAACGCCCAGAGCTTGAGGCACAATTGGTTGCATCAAGTATTGCACGTCAGATTGAAAGTCGTATTTCATACCGCCG
>JBMYLP010000024.1:1843-2076 GCA_049596455.1 Flavobacteriaceae bacterium
TGCTATGCGTATGAACGCTGAGGGCATTAAGGTGCAAATTTCAGGTCGATTGAACGGTGCTGAAATGGCACGTTCGGAAAGCTACAAAGATGGACGTATTCCATTGTCTACTTTCCGTGCAGACATCGATTATGCTCTTGTAGAGGCGCACACTACCTATGGTCGTTTAGGTATCAAGGTTTGGATTATGAAAGGTGAAGTATATGGTAAGCGTGAGTTGTCGCCACTTGTGG
>JBMYLP010000025.1:0-1886 GCA_049596455.1 Flavobacteriaceae bacterium
GGGTGTTGTTTAAGATGTTTTTCCATGCGATATATCCGTATACGGCTATGGCTGTTTGAGTTGGTACACCCGTTTAGTGCGTCAAAAGGTGCTGCCTGTAAGCAGCACCTTTATTACACAAAACGTTGATAGTATTAGTCTAAAATCTCTGTTACCTGACCCGCACCAACAGTACGACCACCTTCGCGGATTGCGAAACGAAGTCCTACATTAAGTGCAATTGGCTGAATTAAATCAACCTCAATTGTCAAGTTATCTCCAGGCATTACCATTTCTACTCCAGAAGGTAACGCAATATTTCCTGTTACGTCTGTTGTACGTACATAAAACTGTGGACGGTAATTGTTGTGGAATGGCGTGTGACGACCACCCTCTTCTTTTTTCAGGATATACACCTCAGCTTTAAACTTAGCGTGTGGTGTTACAGATCCTGGCTTACAAATTACCATTCCTCGTTTGATGTCTGTTTTTTCAATACCACGAAGTAAGATACCTACGTTATCTCCAGCTTCTCCACGGTCTAGGATTTTGCGGAACATTTCAACTCCCGTAATGGTTGAGTCCAATTTTTCTGCTCCCATACCAATAATATCAACAGCGTCACCAGTGTTAGCAACACCAGTTTCGATACGACCCGTGGCAACAGTACCACGTCCAGTAATTGAGAATACATCTTCAATTGGCATCAAGAAGTCTTTGTCAACATCACGCTTTGGAAGTTCAATCCAAGCATCCACTTCTTCCATTAATTTCATTACAGAGTCAACCCACTTTTGCTCTCCGTTCAAAGCACCAAGTGCAGAACCAAGTACAACAGGTCCATTGTCGCCATCATAGTCGTAGAAGCTAAGCAACTCACGTACTTCCATTTCAACAAGCTCAAGTAGCTCTTCATCATCTACCATGTCAGCTTTGTTAAGGAACGCAACAATACGAGGTACACCAACCTGACGTCCAAGAAGGATGTGCTCACGTGTTTGTGGCATAGGACCATCTGTAGCAGCAACTACTAAGATAGCACCGTCCATTTGCGCAGCACCCGTTACCATGTTTTTAACATAGTCGGCGTGACCTGGACAATCTACGTGTGCGTAGTGACGGTTTGCGGTTTGGTATTCAACGTGTGACGTATTAATAGTAATACCTCTTTCTTTTTCTTCAGGAGCGTTATCAATTTGGTCAAAGCTTTTTGCTTCAGACAAACCTGCATCTGCCAAAACTTTTGTGATTGCAGCTGTTAACGTTGTTTTCCCGTGATCAACGTGTCCAATTGTACCGATATTAAGGTGTGGCTTGGACCGATCAAAAGTTTCTTTAGCCATAATAATGTACGTTTATTCTTTTAAAATGAGCGCAAATATAATCTTTTCCTGTTTTAAAAGCACAATTAAACAAAAAAAATATAAAGAATTTTCATATCTTAGTTGTTCCTAAAATCTGACATATGAAATCCAAATCATTAAACCTGTTGAGTATCGTTGCGGCAATAGCCATGATTGCTGGAGGTATTTTAGCAATTTATAACGATGATTATCTTTTTACAGCCATCGGCATATACTTTATAGCAAAGGGACTATTTGTGTTTACACTAATGCAAAAAATGCAACAGAAATGTTGCTGTAAATAAAAGAGAATTGAGCCAATGAGCAGATTTGAACTGCCGACCTCTTCCTTACCAAGGAAACGCTCTACCCCTGAGCTACATCGGCATTTGTAGGAGTTTATGAGCGGGAGACCGGGTTTACCGCTAATGCGGCATAAACTTCTCACCCTACTTTGCCTGTTGTTGAAACAAATGTTACACATAAGATACCATTTTACTTCAACTTTAGAGCGGGAGACCGGGTTCGAACCGGCGACATTCAGCTTGGAAGGCTGACGCTCTA
>JBMYLP010000026.1:0-1581 GCA_049596455.1 Flavobacteriaceae bacterium
ACGGGTACCGATGGTGGTGCGTACTTAGACCAAGCTACTGTTCAAACCAATGAAAGTAACACAAGTCTATCACAAAACACCACTACAGGTGTGATTTCCTACGTGGCAGAAGATGGGCTTACCGACACAGCAAATGTAACCAGTACAGACCCAACAAATATTTTAACCACGGGTACCGATGGTGGTGCGTACTTAGACCAAGCTACTGTTCAAACCAATGAAACTCTAACTTCAATTATTCAAAACAACTCCACAGGTGTGATTACTTACGTGGCAGAAGATGGGGGGAACACCACTTTAGACGTGCGAAGAGCTAATTTTATGCCCAATGGTGACAACACATACACCTTAACGGATGATTATAATGTTTCTAGAACAGATATACCCTCTACAGCCTATGTTGATAATTTAATTGGATTTAATGTTGACCCTGATATGAACTTTCCACATCCCATGAATGTGGATAATGATATAGCTACAATAGACGAATTTGACTTAACTTCTATTAGAATTTTAGCTTATAATCTATTTTACATAAATTTTCCTGGCCCCCCAGGCAATAGCTTTCAAATTTCAAAATTAAAGATAAAAGTTGCTGACTTGACTCTATCAGATAAGGGTAAAATTATAAAACTTGTTGAAAATGGAAATATCACAAATGGTAATGGTAGTGCTCCACCTACAGGGTCTACGTCAGGTTGGAAAAAATTTAAAGAGATTTTAATTTATGATGAAGATGGAACAACTGATATTTTAAATGGTGGCATTTTAAACCCAACAAATCATATTTATTACGAAACCGTACAATTATATTGGGACGGAAGTAAATGGTTGCCTTTCAAATAAAAATGCATCAAAAAAATAATAAATAAAAAACCCCGCCTAATGGCAGGGTTTAAAAATTTACGGTTTGCTTAAACTTAAGCAGACTTTACAAACGGAAGTCCTGTACGTTCGTTTTCTACCACTTTTTTACCAGCTGGCAAATCGCAAGCGTTTGAACGCTGGTCTTTAGCGAAGTAGTAAATCGTTTGGTTTCTTCCTCCTTTTAGTGTAACATCTTTTGTGTGCAGGTAATACGTTTTACCTTTACTGTTTTGAAATGAGTAAGCCATATCTATTTAATTTTTCTAAAGTTAGTAAAAAAACTGCATAACCAACCTGTAAATCGTAAAAAAATACCGCTCAAATTCCCAAATTCTGAAATTCTAACTTCAAGCTTTACCCTTTCCTTCGTATATCAATTATAACTTACATATAATGTGTTAGTTACAAGTTATACGTATATAGTTTCCCTTTTGGCTCAATCAACTGATTTTTTTGAAAAAATTGGGTAAAAACCAAAAAAAAACACAACTCATTCATCATTAAGGCATTAAAAAACGTCTTGTATCAAGTTCTCGAGGTACTTTTTGGGCTCTTTTTAATGCATTTACAAAGAGTGTGGCAAGATAGGGTGCCCACAACACTCCCCTTGAACCAAGACCATTTATGCACCAGAGAGTGGCATGAGTTGAATGTTGTCCTAAAATGGGCTTTCGGTCAGCAGTAGTAGGACGTAGCCCAGCGCCGTGAAAAAGG
>JBMYLP010000027.1:0-1301 GCA_049596455.1 Flavobacteriaceae bacterium
GTGTGTCATTACAGCTCACAACTCATATCGGCACCACAACATTGAGGCGACTTGATTTTGCCTTCGCAAGAAGGGCATTGTGAGATTTGCACTTCGGAGCCATCATCTAAACTTAAATAGCCATTTTCTAAGGGTACATCACATTTTCCACAAGTAGCGTTTACCGACATGCCACACTGATTACATTCGTAAGTTGCCATACATTTATTATTTGTTTAAAGGTATTTATTTATTCAATACGATACAGCACCGTGGTGTGATTTTCAAAAAGTGCCTTTCGGCGTATCACGAGTTCAATATTTGGCAACTGATCCAAATCTTTTCCTTCGGGATGATTGGTCAACAGGAAAAAACCATGCAAGTTAGTTGCATCGTTAATGTTGTCAATGACCTCAAAAGTCTGTTGATAATTAAAAGGAAAAGCAGCGTCCATTCGCTTATACACCACAATACTCGCATCCTTTGGCAGTACTTCAGCCACGGCAGTTGCGGGCAGCACAGGGGTTAAATTCGGATATAGATAACCATGCAGTATAAAAAGCAATATGCCCCACGAAAAAGCGGTCGTCAGTAATAATGCAGTGATTTTTTTTTGGAAATAAAACACCAACCCCAATAATGTGCCAATAGCTGTGGGTGCTAATCCAAATGCCAAATAACTTAATGACACCAGCGTTGCTTCTTGCTGCATTCCAATGTATGCGGCTACAGGCAATGCCAAGCCTAAAAGGGTTAACAGCACCACGCTTATGATGTCCCATCGCGAAAAACCTACTTTTATTTTTTTGGCAAAAAATGCTCCCAATAGCAATGCTAAAAAGGCATAACCCGGCATGGTGTAATTAGGCAATTTGGTGGACGAAATGCTAAAAAACAAAATGAATACCGCTGCTACGCAAGACGCAAAAAACAATGCAGCATTTGTGCGCTCTCGCCACGCATGGCAAAATGCTTGCGGGATAAAAAATGAAAAGGGGAGCAATCCCAACAACACAAATCCCCAAGTCACCAAAAAGCTACCGCCGTGCCCTTCCATTGGTGCAGAAAAGCGATTGATGTTATGATCAAAAAAGAAACCTTGCGTCCAAAGGCCGTCGGTTTTTTGGTGTACCTGCCAAAACCACGGCACGACCAACAGCGCAATGCCCAAAAGCCCCAAAACAGGATAATAGCGAAAGGTGTTTTTGAGCTCTTTTTGTAACACCAAAAACAATCCCACCGAAAGCCCCGGAAGGGCGATGGCAACAGGCCCTTTACTCAATACGCCCAACGCCAAAAAGAAATAGAATAACACCAAATAA
>JBMYLP010000028.1:0-960 GCA_049596455.1 Flavobacteriaceae bacterium
AAAAATGGAGGGTGTTAAGGTGATAGAATCTCCGTTCTGGATTATTCATCCGGTCTATTCTTCTCATATTATCATGCGAAACCTGCGCATTGAGAGCTTTCGTCTTAACAACGATGGTATAGATTTGGATTCATGTACCGATGCACTGGTTGAAGGCTGTACGTTTAGCACTGGAGATGACGCCGTGGTCATCAAATCCGGACGCGATTATGAAGGACGTCAGTTAGCAAGACCTTCGGAAAATATAGTGATTCGTAACAATACCTGTCTTGAAGTACATAACGGCATAGCGATTGGCAGTGAGATGTCCGGCTCCGTACGCAATGTGTTTATCGAAAACAACACCATCAAAAGCGGACGTCATCTGATCTATTTTAAGTCCAATCTTGACCGTGGTGGCATGATTGAGAATGTAAGTGTAAGGAATATTGAGGTAGGGCAGGCGACTAAAGCTTTAATTTATTTTCAAACCGATTACCACAGCTTTCGTGGGGGTCATTTTCCACCCACTTTCCGAAATTTTAATATTGAAAATATCACCTGTCAAGAAACCGACTATGGTATTCGGGTACAGGGGCATGTAGAATCTCCGATTACGGATGTACATATCAAAAATGTAACCATCGAGAAAGCCCAGACAGCTGTAAAAATACATGCACACGACCAAGTCGTGCTGGAAAATGTAACAATTAACGGAAAAAACTATTCCAATTAAGTACAATATGAGGGTAATAAACATTAAATATTTTGGCTTATCACTGCTAGTTATCTTAGCTATCACCATTATTGTTTTTTTGCAGCTAAGATCAGAGTTCGAGGAGCAACCTAATATCATCTTCTTTATTGCAGATGACATGACCCCCGAAATGTTTAACAGCCTACCAGAGGGAAAAGGTAAAAACCTAACCCCCAATCTTGATCGATTGGCACGAGAGGGTGTTTTTATGATGAATCAGCGGG
>JBMYLP010000029.1:0-707 GCA_049596455.1 Flavobacteriaceae bacterium
TTAAAACGTATTCGCTGTCTATAGGACAACACAAACACTATTTGTTTTTTATTTGAAGTACTGTACTTCAATAACATCACCGTCATACAGTGTCCAGCTATCTCCAATAGATGGTGTTTCATCAAGCACAACTGTGTTGCCTGAAATAGTGTAATCTACACCTGCTAACAATTTTGCACCATTACGGTATACCCATACTTTCTCAAAATCAGGTAAGGGTATCTGAGCACCTGCCATTGCCGGAGTACCTGCAGTAACATCAAAAGTCAATTCTGCCGTTGTTGCATTTCCATCAGAAGCTAACGATGCTTCAAATATCGTTTGCCCACTAACAATCAAGTCTGACGCTAGCATCTTTTTAACGCCGCCCGTTGCTTCATCACGTACTAAAATTGTCCATCCCGTTGTTGCTGTAGCATCATCTGAACGTAAGGATACCGCCGTTGCAGGAACCCCTGCTGTGAGATCTGTTGCGTCAACTTGAAGTACATTTTCCAATACAAAGTCATTTCCGTTAAGGTCAAACTCTGTGTCATCGACAAACTGTCCTCCTAACTGCCAGGTAGTAACAATACCCCCGTCAGGAGCAAGGTCTGTTACCTGTGTAAGACCGTTTTGTACTTGCAAGTACTTTCTAGTACCCTTGTTATCAATTAATCGGATGTGTCCACCCTTGACACCTCCAAGCCAATTGTCCGTCATGTGGA
>JBMYLP010000030.1:0-510 GCA_049596455.1 Flavobacteriaceae bacterium
TGTCTCTTTTTCAAGTTTAACAGTTAAATCAACAACAGAAACATTTGCGGTAGGAACTCTAAAAGCCATACCAGTAATTTTTCCAACTAAGCTTGGTATTACTTTAGTTACAGCCTTTGCAGCTCCAGTAGAAGCAGGCATGATATTAACTAAAGAACTTCTACCACCTCTAAAATCTTTTTTTGATGGACCATCAACGGTAAATTGAGTTGCAGTAGTTGCATGAACAGTAGTCATTAATGCCTCAGAAATTCCAAAATCGTCATGTAAAACCTTTGCAACTGGTGCTAAACAGTTAGTTGTGCACGATGCATTTGAGACAATTAAATCATCAGATTTAACATCGTTGTGATTAACTCCCATAACAAACATAGGGGCATCAGGAGATGGAGCAGAAATAACTACTTTTTTGGCACCACCATCAATGTGAGCTTGAGCTTTTTCTAAAGAAGTAAAAATTCCTGTACACTCTGCAACAATATCAACATCAATTGAGTCCCAACTAATAAG